>NZ_LT578417.1:1200000-2400000 GCF_900088535.1 Cyanobium sp. NIES-981
ATCCACCGCCAGCATCGTGAGCCTGGCCTCGGCCATCTGGCTGGCCACCGTGCGCTTCCAGATCAGCTCATAGAGCGCCAGGTCCCGGCCCTCCAGGCCGGTGTCGGCCGGGGCGCGGAAGCTCTCCCCCGCCGGGCGGATCGCCTCGTGGGCCTCCTGGGCGTTGCGGGCCTTGGTGGAGAACTGGCGCGGCGAGGGGCTCAGGTAGTCCTGCCCGTATTTCTGGGCCACGCAGCTGCGGGCCGCCTGGATGGCCTGGTCGCTGAGGTGCACCGAGTCGGTGCGCATGTAGGTGATGAAGCCGCGCTCGTAGAGGCCCTGGGCCGCCCGCATCGTCTCGCGGGCGGAGAGGCGCAGCTTGCGGTTGGCCTCCTGCTGGAGCGTGCTGGTGGTGAAGGGAGCCACCGGGCGGCGCGTGGTGGGCTTGGCTTCCACCTCCGCCACGGTCCAGGGGGCCGCCTGGACAGCGGCCTGGAGGTGGCGGGCCTCCTCCTCCGCCAGCAGCTTCACCCGACTGCCGCTCTTGAGGCCGCCGGTGGTCTCGTCGAAGTCGGAGCCGCCGGCGATGCGCTCGCCCTTCAGATGGCTGAGCTTCGCCTCGAAGCCACTGCCCGCGTGCTCCAGCTGGGCCTTGAGATCCCAGTAGCTGCCACTGCGGAAGGCCCGGCGGGCCCGTTCGCGCTGCACCAGCAGCCGCACCGCCACCGACTGCACCCGCCCGGCGGAGAGGCCCCAGGCCACCTTCTTCCACAGCAGCGGCGAGAGGGTGTAGCCCACCAGGCGATCGAGGATGCGCCGGGTCTCCTGGGCGTGCACCAGCTCCATGTCGAGATCCCGGGTCTGGTCCAGGGCCCGGCCGATGGCCTCCTTGGTGATCTCGTGGAACACCATCCGCTTGACGGGCACCTTCGGCTGCAGCAGCTGCAGCAGGTGCCAGCTGATGCTCTCCCCCTCCCGGTCCTCGTCCGTGGCCAGCAGCAGCTGGTCGGCACCCTTGAGGGCGTCCTTGAGTTCCTTCACCACCTTCTTCTTGTCCTTCGGCACCACGTAGAGGGGCTCGAAGGCACTGGCGGTGTTCACGCCGAGATTGGCCCACTTCTCGCCCTTGTGGGCGGCGGGGATCTCACTGGCGTTGTTGGGGAGGTCGCGCACATGGCCCATGGAGGCCTCCACCCGGAAGTCCCTGGGAAGGAATCCACGGATGGTGCGGGCCTTGGTGGGGCTCTCGACGATGACCAGGGTGTGACCCACAGACAGGCGAACGACCGGTTCCCTCTTTATCGCATCGGCGGTCACCAGCGCACATTCCGTGGCGAAGAACCCGGGTTCATCACCGCTACAGTCGCGCCAGCAAATCTGGCTCCAGTGCCGCTGTGATGGTTCTGCCCACTGCACTTCCCATGGCGGTCCATGCCCAGGAGGCAGCGCTCGCTCCAGCGGGTCTGGCTCTCCAGCTGAATGCCGGCGCCATCGCCCCCGAGGTGTCGGTGCTGCTGGCGCTGGTGGCCTGCCTGCTGGTGGATCTGGCCGGGGAGCGGGCCGCCAGCCGCTGGGTGCCGCCGCTCTGTTACGCCGGCCTGGGAGGGGCCCTGGTGCTGCTGGCGCTGCAGTGGAACACCCCCCTGCTGGAGCCCTCCTTCCTCGGCTCCTTCCTCGCCGACAACCTGGCCATCGCCTTCCGTGGCGTGGTGGCGGCCTCCACCCTGATCTCTCTCCTGCTCAGCTGGCGCTACGTGGAGCGCAGCGGCACGCCGGTGGGGGAGTACGCCGCCATCCTGCTGGCCGCCACCCTGGGCGCCATGTTCCTCTGCGGCGCCACCGATCTGGTGAGCATTTTCATCTCCCTGGAAACGCTCTCGGTGTCGAGCTACCTGCTCGCGGGCTACATGAAGCGGGATGCCCGCAGTTCGGAAGCGGCACTCAAGTATCTGCTCGTGGGCTCGGCGGCCGCGGCGGTGTTTCTCTACGGCGCCTCCCTGCTCTATGGCCTCACCGGCGGAGCCACCGGCCTGGACGCCGTGGCGGTGGCCCTCCAGACGAGCGCTTCTCCCGTGACAGCCCTGGCCCTGGTGTTCGTGCTGGCCACGGTGGCCTTCAAGATCGCCGCCGTGCCCTTCCACCAGTGGACCCCGGACGTCTACGAAGGTTCTCCCACCCCTGTGGTGGCCTTCCTCTCGGTGGGCTCCAAGGCGGCCGGTTTCGCCCTGGCGGTGCGGATTCTGGTGGGCTGCTTCGACAGCTTCGACGCCCAGTGGAAGCTGCTGTTCACCGTGCTGGCGGTGCTGAGCATGGTGCTGGGCAACGTGGTGGCCCTGGCCCAGACCTCCATGAAGCGGATGCTGGCCTACAGCTCGATCGGCCAGGCCGGTTTCGTGATGATCGGCCTGGTGTGCGGCACCGAGGAGGGCTTCGCCGCCATGGTGCTGTACATGGCGGCCTACCTGTTCATGAACCTCGGGGCGTTCGCCTGCATCATCCTCTTCTCGCTCCGCACCGGCAGCGACCGTATCGCCGACTACGCCGGTCTGTATCAGAAGGATCCGCTGATCACCCTGGGCCTGAGCCTCTGCCTGCTGTCGCTAGGAGGCATTCCTCCGATGCTGGGGTTCTTCGGCAAGATCTACCTCTTCTTCGCCGGCTGGGCCGACCACCAGTACCTGCTGGTGGTGGTGGGCCTGATCACCTCGGTGGTGTCGATCTATTACTACATCTCGGTGATCAAGATGATGGTGGTGAAGGAGCCTCAGGAGGCCTCCGACGTGGTGAAGGCCTACCCCCCCATCACCTGGGCCGTGACCGGCCTGCCGGCCCTGCGCACCGCCCTGGTGGGCTGTGTGATCGTGACGGCCGTGGGCGGCATTCTCTCCAGCCCCCTGTTCACGTGGGCCAGTGAGGCCGTCGCAGGCACGCCCATCCTCCAGCAGGCCATCGCCAGCGCGGCCATTCCCCCGGTGGGTTGACGCTGATGGTCTCAGCGGAACCGGTTGCCGAACTGCACGCCATCGAGAAGATCTACGGCTCGGGGGACACCGAAGTCCGTGCCCTCGATGGCCTCAGCCTCACGGTGCACCGGGGGGATTACCTGGCCGTGATGGGGGCCTCGGGCTCCGGCAAGAGCACCGCCATGAACATCATCGGCTGCCTGGATCGCCCCAGCAGCGGCAGCTATCGGCTGAACGGCACGCTGGTGAATGAACTCGACGACGACCAGCTGGCGGATCTGCGCAACCGCGAATTGGGGTTTGTGTTTCAACAGTTCCATCTGCTGCCGCAGCTCACCGCCCTGGAGAACGTGATGCTGCCGATGGTGTACGCCGGTGTGCCCGCGGCCGAACGGCGGAGCCGGGCGGAGGAGGCGCTCGCCAGGGTGGGGCTGGCCCAGCGCCTGCACAACAGGCCCAACCAGCTCTCGGGCGGCCAGCAGCAGCGGGTGGCCATCGCCCGGGCGATCATCAACCGCCCCGCCCTGTTGCTCGCCGACGAGCCCACCGGCGCCCTCGATTCACGCACCACCGAAGAAGTGCTGGCCATCTTCGACGAACTCCACCGCGGCGGAATGACGGTGGTGATGGTGACCCACGAGGACGATGTGGCCGCCCGGGCGGATCAGGTGGTGCATTTCCGCGACGGCCGCACCACCGACTAGCGCACCACCGACTAACGCACCACCACGGTCACGTCAGCCGGCGCTCGCGGCGGCGGGCTGCGCCGGGCGGAGGAGCGGCGAAACAGGACGCTCGAGGCTCTGGAGCAGCTGTCCCATCAGCAGAGCGATGGCATCGCTGCCGGCAGCGGCCTGGCCGGGATCGAGATCGCCGGGATCCACCGCCAGCCAGCCGCCCTCACCCGGCACGCGCAACTCGAAGTGCAGGTGGGGACCCGTGCTCAGGCCAGTGCTGCCCACCCGTCCGATCACTTCCCCCTGGAGCACCCGATCACCGGGCTTGACATACAACTCGCTGAGGTGGCCATAGAGGGTGCGCCGCCGGGGGCGTGGGTGCTCAAGCTCGATCGCCAGTCCGTAACCACCGGCCGCGCCGCTGCTGATCACGGTTCCGCTGAGGGCGGCCACCACCGGTGTTCCCTCCGGAGCAGCCAAATCGCGGCCCGCATGCATCAGCCAGCTGCCCAGAACCGGATGCAACCGGTAGCCGAACCCGCTGCTGGTGATCGCCGAGCCGATCAAGGGAAACAGAAGGGTGCGGTTGCCGTTGCCGCTGATCGGGGCCGGCCGTGGCGTGACCGAAAACACATCAGCCAGGCGGAAGCCGCCACCGGCTCCGGCCAGCAGTGCCGACACCGGCACGGTGAGGGGGGTGGCGAGCGCTCGGCCGGCGATCAGCCCCTGCCCTGCGTTTCCCGCCATGCCTCCTGGCGCCAGGCCGGCATCCGGACCCGGACGGCCGCGCCAGCGCACCACCACGCCGCTACGGCACTCCTGGGCCGAGAGAGCGCCGTTGCTGCAGGCCTTGGCATGGGCCGGGACGTCGAAGGGGGTGGAACGGGCTCCAGCCCGGACGCGATCACGTTCGGCCGGGGTGACGATGCCATCGCGTACGAGAGCATCGAGGGAGCGATCGAAGCGGGTGGGCTCGGGGCCTGGCTGGGGAGGCGAAGCCGGGCGCTGGCTACGGGCCGGGGCCACGGGGGGGACGCCGGGGCGGAGCGAAGGGGCCTGGACCTGAGCCGGAGCGGCAGGACGGGCGGGGGGATCGGCCGGCTCAGGCTGCGCTGCCGCGGGAACCGGAGCCGGGGCGGGGGAAGGAGGATCGATGGCGGCGCGCTCCTGGGCGACGCCAAGACCCACGAGCCCCAGCAGGGGCGCCGAAGCGGCCAGGGCCAGGGGTAACGCGCGGAGCAGGGACGATCGAGCCATGCGGGGGATCTTAAGAAGGGCGGCGGGGAAGGATCGGGCCCCTCCAGAAGACGGTCTGCTCAGAAGCGGCTGGGCAGCCAGGTCTGCGCCGTGCCCCGTTCGAGGCGCAGCCGGCCATCCCGCTCCAGACCGGCCACCTTCCAGACCTCATGGCCGAGCCGCAGACCGTCCGGGGGGCGCCACAGGCGCGCTTCGGCCTGGCCCAGCACCAGCTCGGGGGCGCCGGCCTGCTGCCGGGCCCAGTCCAGGGCCGCCCACACCCTTGGCTCGAGGCGCCGGGGAGAGGCCCAGGGATGCCGGCCGCTCCGGTGCCGCCCCGGCCGCGCCAGCGCCTGGCCCACGGACACGGCTCCAGGCGGCACACGATTGAGGCCATTCAGCCCGATCCCCACCTGGGCCCAGCGCACCTGCGCGCCACGCAGCCGCAGCCGTGGCAGCAGGCCGGCCAGCTTGCGGCCATGCAGGAGCAGATCATTCGGCCACTTGATCTGCACCGGCAGACCCAGCTCCTCCAGCTGCCGCGTCAGTCCCACCGCCACGGCCAGGCCCAGGTTGGCCCCCTCGAGAGACGGCCAGGGAAACGCCGCCGTCAGCCACACCCCTCCGGCGGGTGACACCCAGGGGCGGCCGCGCTGACCCTGGCCATGGCACTGGCGGCGGGCCACCACCGCCAGGCGGTGCCGCAACGGCTCCTGCGGGGGAAGCAGGCCGCCCAGCCAGCGTTCGAGCTCCCATTCGGTGCTGCCGCAGACCGGCAGACGGCGGATCCGCCAGCCGCTCAAGGTTCCGGTGCCGCAGCCAGCCAGGGGCCGATGCGGGCGGCCCCCTGCTCCAGCTCCCCGGCGGGATGCACCAGCGCCAGCCGCGCCCAGCCCTCCCCACCCGGCCCGAACCCGTTGCCGGGGGTGAGGGCCACTCCCGTGCCCTCCAGCAGGGCGGCGCAGAAGGCCTCGGAGCCCTGCTCCCGCCACGGCGGCGGCAGCCGGAGCCAGAGGTAGAGCGCCATGCTGGGCCGCCGCACGGGCCAGCCCACGGCCTCCAGGGCCGTGGCCATCCGGTCGCGGCGCTGCCGGTAGGTGGCGCGCAGGCGCGCCGGCCAGTCGGGAGCCTGCTCCAGCGCCGCGATCGCCCCGGCCTGCAGGGCCAGGGACTGGTTGAAGTCCACCACGCCCTTGAGCTGCCGCAGCGCCGTGATCAGCCACTCCGCCCCGATCGCGAAGGCGAGGCGGTAGCCCCCCAGGCACCAGCTCTTGGAGAAGGAGAAGAACTCGATGCCGCCCTTGCGCCAGCCGGGATGACGCAGGAGGGCCGGGGCCTCGCCCTCCAGGGCCAGATCCACGTAGGGGTTGTCGTGGGCGAGCACGAGATCGTGCCGCAGAGCCTTGTCCATGGCCGCGTCCAGCCAGGCCTGCTCACCGGTGGTGGCGGTGGGGTTGTGGGGAAAGCCCAGCACCATCAGCTTGAGGGCATCCCACTGCGAGGGGGCCAGACGCCCGAAGTCCGGCCGCCAGCCTTCGGCTGGATCGAGCGGCAGCAGCTGGGGGCGGGCGGAAGCCAGATGCAGCCCCCCCATGTGGGAGGGGTAATAGGGATCGAGCAGCAGGGCCCGATCGCCGGGGTTGAGCACCGCCAGGGGGAGATGGGCGGTGCCTTCCTGGGATCCCACCAGCAGCAGCACCTCCCGGGCCGGATCCACCGCCACCCCGAAGCGGCGCTGGGCCCAGGCGGCCACCGCCTCCCGAAACGGCCCGGTGGCGGCGTGCAGGCAGTAGGCCGCGCTGGCGGGCTGCTCCATCGCCCGCTGCATGGCGCTGACCACCGCCGGGGGCGGCTGCAGATCGGTGGATCCCAGGGAGAGATCGAGGAGGGGCGGCAGGCCGGCGGCAGCGGCACGGGCCGCGTAGGCCGCCTTGCGGACGTCATTGCGGGCGAAGACCCCGCTGCCGAGCTGCGCCAGCCGCTCAGAGATGGGCATCCAGGAAGGCCTTGAGCTGGGCCTGGGCCATGGCGCCCTCGTGGCGGGCCACCTCGGCCCCGGCCTTGAACAGCACGAGGGTGGGGAGACCCTGCACCTGGAGCCGGTCACGGCTGGCGGGATTGGGATCGGCCTCGAGCTTGCCCACCACCAGGCGCCCGGCATAGGTGGTGGCGGCCCAGTCCATCAGGGGCGCCATCAAGCGGCAGGGGCCGCACCACTGGGCCCACACGTCCACCAGCACGGGGCCGGAGGACTCCAGCACCTCGGACTGGAAGTTGGCATCGGTGAGCTCAGCGACGGACACGGCGGCTGCGGAAAGGGGAGAGCGGGTTTGGGAAGGGGGGGTGAACGGCAGGGCGCCCGGTTCAGAGCTTGTCGATCGAGCGCCTCAGCTCCTCGAGCTCGGCGTCCACCTCGGCCACCTTGACCGGCGCCAGCTGGGGCACGGGATCGCTGTCCTTGGGCAAGGCGACCGGGGCCGGGCCAGCGGCGCCGGACAGACGGTTCTTGAGGGCGGCGAGTTCATCGTCCACATCGCTGCCCTCGAGGGCGGCGAACTGGCTCTCGAGGTCGGCCCCGGCCAGCTCGGCCGCGGCCTGGCTGCGGGCCTCGAGCGTCTGCACCTTCTCCTCCATCCGCTCGAACGCGGCCATGGCGGAGTTGGTGCCGAGGTTGCCCACGGCGCTCTGCAGCTGCTCCTGGGCCTGGGCCGCCTGGGCCCGGGCCTTGAGCATGTCCTTCTTGGTCTTGGCCTCGGCGATCTTGGCCTCCAGGGCCACCAGACTCTTCTTGAGAGCCTCCACCTGGCCGGCCTGGCTCTTCAGCTGGGTGTTGAGGGCCGTGGCGGTGTCGTCGTAGGTCTTGCGGCGGGTGAGGGCCTCACGGGCCAGGTCCTCCTCGCCTTTCTGCAGGGCCCGCTCGGCGCGCTGGTACCAGGTTTTCGACTGGCTCTCGGCCTGCTCGGCCTGGTTCTGGATCCGCTTCTGGCTGGCGATGGCCGTGGCCACGGCCTGGCGGAGCTTGACCAGATCCGCCTGCATGTCGGCCACGGACTGGTCGAGGATCTTGCCGGGATCCTCCATGCTGCCGATCGCCGCATTGGCGTTGGCGCGGAGCAGACGGCTGAGGCGATCGAAGAAGCCCATGGCGCAGCTGGGGGCGATGCCAGAGGCTAACCACGAACGGGCCTAGCGTCGGTGCATGGTGCGTGGCATTCCCAGCGACGGCTCCCGGCGACGCTCCCGCCGGGCCCGGCAGGAGGCTGCCGGGCCCGGCGGACAGGGGCAGCGCCGGATCGGCACGGTCACGGTGCTGACCGCCCCTCCCCGGGCACCGGCCACGCCCCTGTCCACCTGCCTCGATGGGCTCCAGCAGCAGTGGCAGCGGGAGGGCAGTCTGGGAGGACTGTGGCAGCACTGGGCGAGCCTGGCCGGCCCCCAGCTGGCTCCCCACTGCCGTCCCCTACGGGTGCAGGGCTCGGTTCTCACCGTCGGGGCCGCACCGGGCCCCTGGCTGCAGGCCCTGCAGTACAACCGCCACCAGCTGCTGGCCAGCCTGAAGGCGGCCGGCTTCCCCATCCGGGAGGTGCGCATCACCCAGCATCACGCCACAGCGCTGCCCGAGCTGGCCGCCGCCGTGGAGGCAGGCAGCTGGGCGCGCCATCCCAGCCGGGTGGACGTGCACGGCATGGGGGTCTGTCCCCGATGCGGCAGTCCCGCACCGCGCGGGGAGATGGCGCTCTGGGGAACCTGCAGCTTCTGCCGGCGGCAGGCCCTCGACCCCGGCAGCACTCCGGGCGGCGCGGGGTGACGGCTGAAAGCGGTGACGGCTCACGCGGGGGGTTCCGGCGAGCCCCTGCTCAGTAGCGCTCGGGCCTGGGATCCTCCCAGTCGGCCCGGACCCCGGCCTGGCCCAGGTCGGCAGCGCGCCGTTCCAGCCGCCGCCGATCCAGGCGCCACAGCCGGTAGATCCCGGCCCGGCCCAGCAGCTCCGGATCGAGCCCGCTCCAGTGGGGCTGAGCGGCCGTGTCGGCATCGATCACCAGCAGCAGCGAGGGGGCCCGTGCCGCCGGAGCCGGCACCTGGCCGCTGCGCCGCTCCCGGTTCAGCCGGTCGGCCAGGTTGACCAGGCCCGTGGCCGGGGCGCCCTCGTAGATCACCACGCGGCGGCTGTAGTACAGGAGGGAGGGCTTCAGCATGCCCACCATGGCCAGGGGTTCAGCCGCTCGCTGATCCCGCCGCACGGCGGCGGCCAGCTGGCGCACCGGCAGGCTGCGCAGCCGGTCGCCCAGCTGCCAGCAGGGCAGCAGCACCAGCAGCACGAAGAGCGCCATCCCAGCCTGGAGAGCAGCCAGGGCCCGGCCGCCGTCCCGGGGGCGGGGGGAGAACGGCCACCAGAGCAGGGCTGCGGCCACGGCCGCCAGGCCGAAGCAGGCCGCGGCCCACCAGAGCCTGCCCCCCGCCAGCAGCTCCCGGGGCAGGGTGGGCATCTCGGGGGTCACGATCCTGGGCACCCACAGGGGGGCCGCCGCGAAGGCCAGGGCCAGCACGGCACTGAGCAGCACCGAGAGCGCCGCCGCCAGAGGCCAGAGGCGCCCGCGGGGGCGCTGGGCCGCCAGGGCGATGAGCAGCCCCGCTGCAGGGGTGGCCGGCAGCCAGTAGCTGGGCAGCTTGGTGGCGGCCGCCGTGAAGAAGAGCAGCACCGCCAGCAGCCAGCAGGCCGCGAAGCGTTGCAGCGAGAGCGGCGGCGGCAGCACCTCCACCGGAGTGGGGCGCCAGCGCCAGGGCCCGGGGCCCGTGACCCCCTGGGCCAGGCCCACCAGCAGGAGCGGACTCCAGGGCAGGCTGGCCAGCAGGAGCACGGGAGCGAAGAACCACCAGGGCTGGAGATGCTGGTTCACCACCGCGGTGAACCGCTCCAGGTTGTGGTAGCCGAAGAAGCTGCGCCAGAACGGCTCCCCCTCCCTCCACAGGGCCAGGGCGTACCAGGGCACGGAGAGCGCGGCCGTGAGCCCCAGCCCCCGCAGCGGCCGCAGCCGTTGCCAGAGCCGCCCCAGATCGGCCTGCAGCCAGCCGAACAGCAGCAGGGTGAGGCCCAGCAGCACCACGGCCACGGGCCCCTTGGTGAGCACCGCCAGCCCGAGCCAGATCCAGGCGGCCCACCAGCGCCGGCCGCCGGCCGCATAGCTGCACCAGCAGCTCAGCAGGCCGAGGCTGAGGCAGCCGCTGAACAGGGCATCACTCACGGCGATCCGCCCCCAGAGCAGCACCAGCGGGGAGAGGGCGAAGGCCAGGGCGGCCGTGAGGGCGGTGAGGCCCGGGCGGATCGACTGCTGGGGCCAGCGCAGCAGGGTGCGGGCCAGCGCCAGCATCACGGCCAGGGTGGCCACGGCGGAGGGAAGCCGGGCCGCCCAGGTGCCGAGCGGGTTCCACAGCTCCTGCCCCGGCAGGGCATAGAGCAGGCCCATCGCCCAGTACACGAGCGGAGGCTTGTCGTAGCGGGGCAGGCCGTTGACCCGGGGCACCAGCCAGTCACCCGTTTCAGCCATGGCCCGGGCCGAGGCGGCGAACAGGGGTGGGGTCTCGTCCACCAGGCCCGTGCTGCCCAGCTGCCAGAGAAACAGAAGGGCCCCCAGCGCCAGGGTGAGCACAAGGATCGAGCGGCGCGTGCGCCACGGCACGGACCGCGGTTCGGACTGCGGTCCGCACGGCGGCACGGCAGAGGGCACCGCAGACGGCGCGGAGGGGAGATCCGGAGGGGGGATCACACGGGCCCAGGCGGCTGGGGGGACGTTATCCCGCGGGTCACGGCCTCCAGCCAGGCTTCGATCCGCCCGGCAAACACCTCCTGGGAGCAGTGCTGTTCCACCCAGCGGCGGCAGGCGGCACGCTCGATCCGCTGGGCCCGCCGCACCGCCTCGGCCAGCGCCTGGCGATCGTCGGGCGAGGCCAGAGCGCCGTTCACTCCCGGCTGCACGAGTTCCCCAGGTCCCCCCCGGGCATAGGCGGCCACGGGCACCCCACAGGCCATCGCCTCCACCACCACATTGCCGAAAGCCTCGTTCCACTTGGGGGTGTTCAGCAGCACGGCGCAGCGGCCCAGCTCCGCCTGCAACTGCTCGGTGGGCAGAAAACCGCGCCACTGCAGCGTTCCAGGCGGCACCGAAGCCTCCACGCGCTCGGCGTAGGCCGCGTCCTGCCGCAGCCCCCACACCGCCAGGGGCAGATCCAGGGCGGCCGCCACCGCCGCCGCATCCTCCAGGCCCTTCTCGGGGGCGACGCGGCCCGCCCAGCCCAGCAGCGGCTCGGGCCGTGGCTCAAACCGGTAGCGGCTCAGATCGAAGCCGTTGCCCACCAGCCGCGGCGGGCCCGGCAGCGCGAAATCGGCCGCCTGGGCGGCGGTGTGGAAGGCGAACCGCTCGGGGTGAAGGGCGGCCACCTCGGCGATCACCGCGTCCATGGCCTGGCCCACCGAACCCATGCTGATCAGGTGGGCGATCGGTGTGGCCACGTGGGGGGTGAGCCAGATCGGCAGCCAGTCGTAGGCCAGGTTGACGATCACATCCACGTCGGCCTGCCGGCCCAGGGCGCGGCGCCAGAACCGGGGCAGCAGCCCCCCGGCAGGGATCTCCACGGGGCTCTGCTGGGGACGGTGCTGCCAGCTGGGCTGATCGACGCCGCTCTCCAGCCAGAGCTGGGCCCGCCGGCAGGCCGCCGGCAGCACCGAACCGGCGGCGGCCAGCACGCTCACCTGGTGGCCCCTGCGCAGCAGGCCGGCCACCAGGGCGAAGGCGGTGAGCTCCACGCCACCGCCCTGGCCGCTGCCCAGGCTCCCCACCGGGGTGCTCACCACGAGGATCCGCATCAGGGACTGGCCTGCCAGAGCTGGCCGCGACGGTTGATCAGCAGCACCGACCCCAGCGCCAGACCCGCACCGAGCCACTGCAGCGGAGCCAGGCTCTCGTCCAGCCACACCACCCCGCAGAGCACGGCGAACACGGGCGTGAGGAAGGTGAGCGAGGTGAAGCCCGTGAGATCCCCGCGGCTGGCGAACCAGAAGAACAGCCCATAGGCCAGGGCACTGCCGAGCAGGCTGGCGTAGGCCATCAGACCCCACTGCCCCAGCGACCAGGCGGGCAGCCAAGGACCCCGGCCGGCCGCGGCAGGCGCTTCCGCCAGCAGCAGCAGGGGCACCCCCCCAGCAGCATGTGCCAGCCCGTGATCGCCACCGGATCGCTGTGGCGGGCGGCATAGCGGCAGAGCACGGTGCCCACCGCCATCGCCACCGCGGCCGCGAGCATCCAGAGCTCGCCATGGCTCCAGGCCCGCTGCTCGAGCACCGCCGGCCCATCCAGCCACCAGTGCCGCAGCACCGCCGGCGGCAGCCCCAGGCAGAGGATGCCCAGCAGCCCCACCAGCAGCCCCAGCCAGCCCACCGGATTGATCGCCTCGCCGAACAGGCTGCGGGCCAGCAGGGCCACCAGCAGCGGCTGGGAATCGATCAGCACCGAGCCGAGGCCGGCACCGGTCTCGACCAGACCCCGGGCCAGCAGGCCCTGAAACAGGCTGCCGTCCACCAGGGCGAAGGTGAGCAACCAGGGCCAGTCGGCCCGGTGCACCCGCAGCGGGCGGCCCATCAGCCAGGCGGTGAGCAGCAGCAGCGCCCCCGCGGGCAGGAGCCGCAGGGTGGCCACGGGCAGGGGACCGGCGGCCGGCAGCAGTGGCTTCATCGCCGCCATCGCCGTTCCCCACAGGGCGAAGGGCAGCAGCATCAGGGGCCAGCGCAGAGCCAGGGGCATGGGGTGGGAGGGCGCCGCCGGGTCGGGCTTGGGCCTTCTTTTTAAGATCCAGCCACTTTCCGACATCCCCATGGTCTGGCCCTGGCGCCGCAAGACACGCCGCACCATGGCGCGGATCGCCATCGAAGGGCCGATCGGCGGCGGCACCCGCACGCGCGTGCTCAAGGCGCTGCGGCAGGTGGAGCAGCGGGAATGCCCGGCCCTGCTGCTGCGCATCGACAGCCCCGGCGGCACCGTGGGCGACAGCCAGGAGATCCACGCCGCCCTGCTGCGGCTGCGCCAGAAGGGCTGCCGCGTGGTGGCCAGCTTCGGCAACATCTCCGCCTCGGGCGGGGTGTACATCGGCGTGGCCGCCGAGAAGATCGTGGCCAACCCCGGCAGCATCACCGGCTCGATCGGCGTGATCCTGCGGGGCAACAATCTCTCCAAGCTGCTGGAGCGGATCGGGGTGAGCTTCGAAACCGTCAAGAGCGGCCTCTACAAGGACATCCTCTCGCCCGATCGCGCCCTCACCGAGGCCGAACGGGGGCTGCTGCAGAGCCTGATCGACTCCAGCTACGGCCAGTTCGTGACCGCCGTGGCCGAAGGCCGCAAGCTGGAGGAGGAGGCGGTGCGGGGCTTCGCCGACGGCCGGGTGTTCAGTGGCGCCCAGGCCCTCGAGCTCGGCCTGGTGGACTGCCTGGGGGATGAGGAGGCGGCCCGCCGGCTGGCGGCCGAACTGGCCGGGCTGGACGTGGAGAAGACGCGGCCGATCACCTTCGGGGCGCCGCCCCGCCGTTTCGCCGGCCTCATCCCGGGCCGCAGCCAGCTGCGGGCGTTGCTGCAGCTGTTCAGCCTCGAACTCGGCTGGGGCGGCCAGCCCCTGTGGCTCTACCGCCCATGAGCCAGCCGTTGCGCCTCCGCGCCCTGCGGGGCGCCACCACCTGCTCCGCCAACACCGCCGCTGCCATCGACGAGGCCGTGGCCGAACTGGTGGACACCCTGGTGGCACGCAACGGCCTGGACGGGGAGCGGGTGCTGTCGGTGACCTTCTCGGTCACCGCCGACCTGGATGCCTGCTTCCCCGCCGCCATCGCCCGCCGGCGGCCGGGCTGGGAGCACGTGGCCCTGCTGGATTGTCAGCAGATGGCGGTGGCCGGGGATCTGGAGCGCTGCATCCGGCTGCTGGCGCATGCCTGGATGGAGCCCGATCGTCTGCCCTCCCACCCCTACCTGCGCGCGGCGAGCCGGCTCCGGCCCGATCGCGCCAGCTAAGCGGCCGGCCACCCCCTCCCGCAGGCCCCCATGGGCTCTGCTGGGATTGATGCAACGACACAAGGAGGCCCAATGGGGTTCTCATCACCACGCCGCGCCCTGGCCCTACGGGCGGCTCTGGGGGGCGCCGCCGCTCTCGGAGCCAGCCTGGCGGTCGGCTTGGGCGGCCTTGGCCCCCTGGGGCTGGAATCCCCGGCCCGGGCCCAGGGCACCCCCGGGCTGCTGGAGTTCCGCTGGGAGAACAACCGCGACTACCGCAAGCTCTACTTCTGGATGAGCAACACCCAGCGCCTCAAGCGCTCGGACTACTACCTGATGCTGCGGCCGAAGGACCGCAAGACCGCCATCCTCAAGCTCAGCGTCACCATCCCCAGCCACTTCGACGCCAAGATCGACCCGGCCAGGGTGAAGCTCTGCAGGATGAGCAAGGGGGGCATGCTCTCGCGCACCCGCTGCACCGAGACGATTCCGGCCACCATCGAGCTGGCGGAGAACGGCGGAGCGATCGAGATCTTCCCGGACACCCCCGTGGACGACACCGACACGATCGGGGTGCATATGAGCATCTTCAACCCCTACAGCATCGGGATGTACCAGTTCAACGCCCTGGCCCAGGCCCCGGGCGATGTGCCGATCTCGGGCTACCTCGGCAGCTGGCTGATCCAGATCGATCCCCCCAGCAACTGAGGCAGGGCCGCCTGATAACTTGATCCGACGCCGATAACGCCGGGACTCCAGGAGCGACCAGACCGTCATGACCAAGCGCACTCTCGAGGGAACGAGCCGGAAACGCAAGCGGGTGTCCGGCTTCCGCGTGCGCATGCGCACCTACACCGGCCGCCGTGTGATCCGCAGCCGTCGCCGCCGCGGCCGGGCTCGCCTGGCTGTCTGAACCCACACCCAAACCCTGCCCCCTGACCGAATCCGATGGCCCTGCCCCAGCGCCACCGGCTCAAGGGGCAGCGGGTGTTCGACAGCCTCTACCGCCAGGGCCGTGCGACCCACGGCCCTTTTTTGATGCTCCGCTGGCAGCCCGCCAGGGCCGACCTGCTTCCCCCCGGCCAACGGAACCATGCCTTCAGCCCCTGGCGATGCGGCGTGGTGATCAGCACCAAGGTGCACAAGCGGTCGGTGCAGCGCAACCGGCTGCGGCGCCTGCTTCACGGGCATCTGATCCAGCAGCCGATCGGCCGCGATGGACAACCGGTCTGGCTGCTGTTGAGCCTCAGGCCTGGCTGCGCCGAGCGCAGTTCCGACGCCCTGCTGGAAGAATGTCAGGAGCTTCTGCACCGAGCAGGTCTGATCCGATGAGCAAGCAGGGCCCGGGAGAGATTCAGGAAACCGTGTTCTACGAGGGCGGACCGGCCCGGGGCGATCTGATCGTGAACCTGCTGTTCGGCCTCACCGTGATCGGCCTCCCCTTCGCCGTGGGGGCCGTGGTGCGGGCCCTGTGGCTGCGCTTCCGGATCACCAGCCGCCGCATCGAGGTGAACGGCGGCTGGATGGGCCGGGACCGCACCCAGGTGGTGTACAGCCAGATCCGCGAGGTGCGCAGCGTGCCCCGCGGCTTCGGCGCCTGGGGCGACATGGTGCTGGTGCTCAGCGACGGCGCCAAGCTGGAGATGCGTTCGGTGCCCCGTTTCCGCGAGCTGGAGGCCTACATCGAGGAGCGGCGGCAGGCCAAGCGCTCCGCCGCTCCGAAGGGCATCGCGGCCTGAGCCGCACCTGAACCGCACCTGAACCGCACCTGAGCCGCCCTCCGAGTCCGTGAGCGCTCAGGCACACTGACCCACGCTGTCCACCTACACCCAGGCCCCCTCCGCCGTGATCGGCTACATCTCCGACAACCTGCTCCTCCCGATCCTCGATTTCTTCTACGGATTGGTGCCGAGCTACGGGCTGGCGATCATTGCCCTCACGGTGGTGATCCGGCTCGCCCTGTTCCCGCTGAGCGCCGGGTCGATCCGCAACGCCCGCCGCATGCGCATCGCCCAGCCGGTGATGCAGAAACGCCAGGCCGAGATCAAGACGCGCTATGCCAGCAACCCCCAGAAGCAGCAGGAGGAGCTCGGCAAGCTGATGAAGGAGTTCGGCAGCCCGCTGGCGGGCTGCTTGCCCCTGCTGGTGCAGATGCCGATCCTGTTCGCCCTGTTCGCCACCCTGCGGGGCTCACCCTTCGCCGACGTGCCCTACACCCTCAACCTGAAGGTGGTGCCCGCGGAGCAGGCGGCGGCGATCGAGACCAAGCCCTTCAACAGCGCCAGCCATTCCATCTTCGTCACCAGCACCAACCACGTGCCGGTGATCGCCAGCCTGGAGGGCGGCAACAAGCTGGGGGTCGGCAGCCGCGAGACCGTGAGCCTCCACACCAAGGACGGCAGCAGCTTCGCCTCGGTGCTGGCAGGCGTGGAGAACGGCGAGTCCTTCTCCCCCAGCTGGAGCGTCACCAAGGGCGAGGGCGTGGTGAGCGTGGACCAGGACGGCACCATCACCGCCCTCAGCCCGGGGGATGCCACCGTGGAGGCGAAGATCCCCGGCCTGGCGGCCCGCAGCGGCTTCCTGTTCATCCAGGCCCTCGGCCAGGTGGGCTTCATGACCGACGGCAGCGTCAACTGGGACATCGCCGGCCTGGTGGCCGCCTTCGGCGCCACCCTCTTCCTCTCCCAGATCCTCTCGGGGATGGGCATGCCCCCCAATCCTCAGCAGTCCACGGCCAACAAGATCACGCCGGTGATGATCACGGCCATGTTCCTGTTCTTCCCGCTGCCGGCGGGGGTGCTGCTCTACATGGTGGTGGCCAACGTCTTCCAGGCGCTGCAGACCTTCCTGCTCAGCCGCGAGGCCCTTCCCGACAACCTGCAGGCGATCCTGGACCAGCAGCTCTCCCAGCAGACCGTCACCGTGGCCGCCGCAGGCTCCGGTGCGGGGGGTCGGCTGCCCTTCGAGCCGAAGCGCAAGAAGTGAGCCCCCTCACGCCGTGAGCACCCCGCCGTCGTCTGTGCCAGCCGGCCTGCGGCCTGTTCCCATCCGGGAGCTGCAGGGTCTGGAGCAGGGCCGTGCCTGGAGGGTGGACGAGCACCTGGCCGGCCTCGCCAGCCTCACGCCGGTGCGGGGAACCCTGCGGGCCGTGCACCGCGGCAATCTGCTGGAGGTGGAGGGCCAGGCCAGCACCATCGTGACCCTCTGCTGCGACCGCTGCCTGCAGCAGTACAACCATGCCCTGGCGATGGAGGCCCGTGAGCTGATCTGGCTCGGTGAAGCGGCTCGGCAGCCGGATCTGGAGGCGGTGCTGGCCGACACCGGCGCTGCCGCCCTGGATCTGGACGCGGACAGCCTCACCGAGAGCCTCGACCCACGCACCGACTTCGACCCGGCCCACTGGATCTTCGAGCAGCTCAGCCTCCGCCTGCCGCTGGTGAACCGCTGCGGTGAGGCCTGCCCCGGCCCCGCCACCTGGGGCAGCGCCGCCAGCGCCACCGATCCCCGCTGGGCGGCGCTGACCCGCCTGCGGCCCGTACCGGAGCCGCTCGTACCGGAGCCGTCGGACGACGCGCCCAACCCCGACGCTCGATGAGCAGCGAAACCAGCTGGGCTGACCAACTCGATCTGATGATCCGGGCCCGCACCCCGATCATCTGGATCCGCAGCCTGGAGGAGCAGCGGCTGGACGCCCTGCTGCAGCAGGCGGCCGTGAGGCTGGGCAACCGCACCCTGCTGCGCTGGGACTTCGTGGAGGGGCTGCAGGGGGCTCCCAACCGGGAAGGGGAAGCCGCCCGCAACCCGATGGCGGCCCTGGCCTGCCTCAGCAGCCTGCCCCCGGATCAGGAGGCGATCCTGCTGCTGCGCGACTTCCACCGCTACAGCGAGGATGCCGGCATCTGCCGGCGGCTTCGCAACCTGGCCCGGGACCTGCGCCAGAGCCCGCGCACCCTGATCATCACCGCGGCGGACTGGCAGGTGCCGCCGGACCTCGAGGATTGCATCACCCTGCTGGATCTGCCCCTCCCCGATGCGGACGAGATCGGGGCATTGCTCAGCTCGATCGCCCTGGCCAGCGGGCAGCCGCTCGAGCCCCCGGTGCTGCGCCAGCTCACGGCCGCCTGCCACGGCCTCAGCGAGCAGCGGGTGCGCCAGCTGGCCGCCCGCGCCCTGGCCCGCCGCGGCCAGCTGGGGGAAGACGACCTGGCCGAGGTGCTGGAGGAGAAGCGCCTGGCGATCGCCCGCAGCGAGCTGCTGGAGTACTGCCCCAGCAGCTCCACGCCGGCGGACATCGGCGGGCTGGAGAGCCTCAAGCAGTGGCTGGAGCAGCGCCGCATGGCGTTCAGCGAGGAGGCGCGGGCCTATGGCCTCCCCCTGCCGCGGGGGGTGCTGCTGGTGGGCCCGCAGGGCACCGGCAAGTCGCTCACGGCCAAGGCGATCGCCCACAGCTGGGGGATGCCCCTGCTGCGGCTCGATGTGGGGCGGCTCTTCGCCGGGCTGGTGGGGGCCTCCGAGGCCCGCACCCGCGACATGATCCAGCGGGCGGAGGCCATGGCCCCCTGCGTGCTCTGGATCGACGAGATCGACAAGGGCTTCGGCCTGATGACCGGCGGCGACGGCCGCAGCGATGGGGGCACCAGCCAGCGGGTGCTCGGCACGGTGCTCACCTGGATGGCGGAGAAGACCAGTCCGGTGTTCGTGGTGGCCACGGCCAACGCGGTGGAGCGCCTGCCCCCCGAGCTGCTGCGCAAGGGCCGCTTCGATGAGATCTTCCTGCTCGATCTGCCGGGCGCGGAGGAGCGGCGGGCGATCCTGGATCTGCAGCTGAGGCGCCGGCGGCCCCACCACCAGCTGCCCCTCGAGGTGCTGGTGGACCGCACCGCCGGCTTCTCCGGCGCCGAACTGGAGCAGACCGTGATCGAGGCGATGCACCTGGCCTTCGCCGAGCAGCGGGAGTTCGGCGAAGCCGATCTGATCATGGCCGCCAGCCAGGTGGTGCCGCTGAGCCGCACCGCCCGCGAACAGCTCGAGGCGCTGCACCAGTGGGCCAGCACCGGCCGCGCCCGCCCGGCCTCAAGGTTGCGGGGCGTAACGAACTCCGACGCCAGGTAACAAGCCTGGGGCCGCGCCATGGCCTGCCCGGAAGCGCTCCCTACGGTCGGCGTCAGAACCAGGCTCCGCCATGACCCCCAGCCCCACCCCCCGCGACCGCGGTGAACTCTTCACCCAGCTGGCCGTGGCCTGCATCGGGGCCGGCGTGGTCACCACCGTGGCCGTGGCCCAGGGCCAGAATCCCATAACCGCGCTGGGCATCACCCTCTTCTCCGCCGTGGCGGCGGTGATGCTGGGCCAGGTGCTCTGACAGTCGGGCGTGCTTCACGACCCCTGCAGCTGAGCTGTCGCTGCCCTCTTCCCGGTCCCCCGATCTCTCCCTGCCATCCAGCCACTTTGCAAAGGGGGTGGACTTGTGTCCGCCCCCCAGGGGCAGGCCTAGAAGTGAAGACAGAGCCCTTGCGGTCGTTCGATGAACCGCCCAACGAAACGCCTGCCCCCCCTGGGGGGCCCTGCCATCGCCATGGCCGTGGTCATGGCCTGCAGCAGCACATTGCCGGCGATGGCTTCCCTCCGGCAGCCATCGCCGGGAGTCATCACCACCGAAGTGCTGCTGGCGAAGGAGCGCGACAAGGACAAGGACGACAAGGAAGAGAGACGAAAGAAGAACAAAAAGAAACAGTCTGAGCAGCGCCACTCCGAGCAGCGCCGGAAGGAAACCAGGAAGCAGGAGATCCAGCGCAACGACAGAAAGAGCAACAACAAGAAGAGCAACAACAAAACAACACCCGAACGCACCCTCACCAAGGAGGAGCGCGACCGCATCTACCGCAAGGGGGTGCGCGACGGCAAGGAGCGCGGCTACGACCGGGGGGTCAGGTCCGGCTACCGCGAGGGCCTGGACAAGGGGCGTGACCGCGAATACAACCGTGGCTACAACCGCGGTTACGACCGGGGGTACCGCAAGGCCTCCGATCGCTGGAAGGACTGGGACAGCAACCGCTGGCGCACCTACAACAACCGCCGCCGCGACATCTGGCGCCGGCCGGTGGTGGTGAACAACTACTACGGCAACCCCGGCTGGGCCCGAAGCCGCACCTGGTACCGCGACCGGCCCTGGGGAGGCGGCTGGTACGGCGGCTGGGGGTCGAGCTCACCGCCGTGGGGCTGGTGGTTCGGTCAGTCGCTGGTGTGGGGCATCACCACCATCGCCACGGCCGCGATCATCAACAACGCCATCGAGCGCGCCATCGAGCGTCGCCAGCCCACGGTGCTGGTGCCTGACACCAACTGGCAGCTGTACTACGGCAGCGTGCAACCGGTGCAGGAGTCGGGTGTGACCTTTGCCGTGTACAACGGCGCCGGCACCTACCAGATGGAGGCCGACTGCAACGAGGGCCTGCTCAACGGGGAGGTGCCCACCACCCCGGCCGAGGCCCAGCTGATCAACGCCGCCTGTCAGGTCACCTATGGCACCCAGATCTGAGCTGGCCACAGCCTCCACCTGATGGCCTCCGACTGATGGCCTCCGAGTTCCGCCGGCAGCTCCCGGCCCTGGCCAACAAGACCTATTTCAACTACGGCGGCCAGGGCCCCCTGCCCAGCTCCAGCCTGGAGGCCATGGTGGCGGCCTGGCAGCGCATCCAGGAGCTGGGGCCGTTCACCGACGAGGTCTGGCCCTTCGTGGAGACCACCGTGTCGCGGCTGCGGCAGCGGCTGGCCCACTGGCTGGGCGTTCCCCCGGCACGGCTGGCGTTCACCGAGAACGTGACCAGCGGCTGCGTGCTGCCCCTGTGGGGCCTGCCCTGGGCAGCGGGCGATGAGCTGCTGATCGGCGACTGTGAGCACCCCGGCGTGGTGGCCGCCTGCCGGGAACTCGCCCACCGCGAAGGCCTCGTGGTGAGCACCTGGCCCCTGGGCGATCTGCGCGGGGATCCCGCCGCCACCGACGCGGCCGTGCTGCAGCGCCTGGAGGCGGCACTCACGCCCCGCACCCGGCTCGTGGTGCTCTCCCACCTGCTCTGGAACACGGGCCAGATCATGCCCATCGCTGCGGCGGCCCGGCGGCTGCAGGCTCATCCACGCCAGCCCTGGCTGCTGGTGGACGCCGCCCAGGCCCTCGGCAGCCTGCCGGCCCAGGCGGCCGCCCAGGCAGCGGACATCTATGCCTGCACTGGCCACAAATGGTGCTGCGGCCCCGAGGGGCTGGGGGTGGTGGCCCTCTCGGAGCGGTTGCTGGCCGAAGCGCGCCCCACCCTGATCGGCTGGCGCAGCCTCAGCCATGAAGGCGCCGCGGAGAGCGGTTTTCACCGCGATGGGCGGCGCTTCGAGGTGGCCACCTCCTGCATTCCCCTGTTCGCGGGCCTGGAGCAATCCCTGCGGCTGCTGGAGGCCGAGGGCACGGCAGAGGAACGGCACCGGCGGATCCAGGCCCGGGCCGGGAAGCTCTGGCGGCAGCTGCAGGCACTGCCGGCCGTGCGGACCCTGCTGGACGTCCCCCCGCCGGCCGGGCTGGTGAGCTTTGTGGTGGACGGCATGGCACCAGGCGCGCTGGTGAGCCAGCTGGGGCAGCAGGGGCTCTGGCTGCGCAGCCTCGACGATCCTCCCTGCCTGCGGGCCTGCACGCACATCACCACCACGGACGGGGAGCTGGAACGGTTGGTGGAGGCCCTGGCGGCGCTCACGGCGCCGGCCGAAGCCCCCTGATCACCCCCATGCCCGGAGACGCTGGACGCGCTCAGTCGCCGGGGCCATCCAGCAGCTGACGCTGCACCCAGCCGGCCAGCAGGGCACCGGCGATCGGCGCCAGCCAGAACAGCCACAGCTGCCCCACGGCATCACCGCCGGCCCAGAAGGCCACACCGGTGCTGCGGGCCGGGTTGACCGAGGTGTTCGTAACCGGAATGCTGATCAGGTGAATCAGCGCCAGGCTCAGGCCGATCGGCACGCCGGCGAGATCCTTGATCGCATCCTTGTGGGTGGCGCCCAGGATCACCAGCAGGAAGATGAAGGTGAGCACCACCTCGATGATCAGCGCCGGCAGGAGGCCGTAGCCGCCGGGTGAGTGGGCACCGAAGCCATTGGTGGCCAGGGGATTGGTGCCTGCGAGCTCGAAGCCGGGGCGGCCGCTGGCGATGCCCAGCAGGAGGCCGCCGGCGATCAGTCCGCCCAGCACCTGGGCGACGATGTAGGGAAGCAGCTGGGAGCCTGGATGGCGGCCGCTGGCCCAGAGGCCGAAGGTCACCGCCGGGTTGATGTGGCAGCCGGAGATGTGGCCGATGGCATAGGCCATGGTGAGCAGGGTGAGGCCGAAGGCCAGGGACACCCCGAGGAAACCGAGACCCAGGGGATTGGCGGCGGCCTGGTCGTAGGGGAAGGCCGCGGCCAGCACGGCGCTGCCGCAGCCGCCGAACACCAGCCAGAACGTGCCGATCAACTCAGCGAGGAATTTCCTCGACAGGGGGACAAGGGAAGACATGACTGCGGTGGAAGGTTCAACCTGGCGCCGCAAAGGTACTGGTCAATCCGGTGCTCGGCATCGGGTTCTTCCCGAATGCAACGCAGCCTGTGATGCAGGGCCCGGCTTAACCGAGCCTGGAGCGCAGGGCCTTCTCGGCCTCCTCACGGTCGTCGAAGTGGATCTTGGTGGTGCCGAGGATCTGGTAGTCCTCATGGCCCTTGCCGGCAATCAGCACCAGATCCGCGGGTGCGGCACTGGCGATGGCCGCGGCGATCGCCGTGGCCCGATCGGCCTCCACCTGCAGGGCCGTGCCGGCGGGGATGCCGGCCACCACGTCCTCGAGGATGCGGAGGGGATCCTCGGTGCGCGGGTTGTCGGAGGTCACCACCACCCGATCGGCGAGGCGGGCCGCGATCGCGCCCATCTGGGGGCGCTTGCTGCGGTCCCGGTCACCGCCGCAGCCGAACACGCAGATCAGCCGCCCCCGGGTGAAGGGCCGGCTGGCCCGCAGCGCATTGTCCAGACCATCGGGCGTGTGGGCGTAGTCGACCAGCACGGCCGGTTCGCCCTCCCGGCTTCCCCCCTGCACGCGCTCCATCCGCCCCGGCACCCCCCGGAAGGTGGCCAGGCCCTCCAGCACCATCGGCAGGGGCAGACCCTGCTGCACCAGGGCGCCCACCGCCTGGAGCAGGTTCATCAGATTGAAGCGGCCGAGCAGGGGCGAGCGGAAGGCGCCCTCGCCGAGCGGAGTGCGCAGCACCCCCCGAACCCCGCTGCTCTCCATCTCCAGGTCGTCGACGCGGAGGTGGGCGGCGGGATCCTCGAGGGAGCTGGTCCAGCAGCGCTCGCCGAGCTGCCGGGCCAGCTGGGCTCCCCAGGGGTCATCCACATTGACCACGGCGTTGGGCGCGGCGCTCTCCAGCAGCAGCGGCACCGCGAACAGGCTCGCCTTGGCCGCGAAGTAGGCCTCCATCGAGGGGTGGTAGTCGAGGTGGTCCTGGGTGAGGTTGGTGAACACGGCCCCGGCGAAGCGGCAGCCCGCCACCCGCTGCTGATCCAGGGCATGGGAACTCACCTCCATCGCCCCGATGCGGGCGCCGGCATCGGCGGCCAGGGCCAGCTGGGCCTGGAGCAGATCGGCGAAGGCGGTGGTGTGCTGGGCGGTCACGGCGTAGCCGGGCCAGCGGTTCTCCAGGGTGCCGAACAGGGCTGCCGGGGTACCGGCGGCGGCGGCCAGGTGCTCGATCAGGTGGGTGGTGGTGGTCTTGCCATTGGTGCCGGTCACCCCGATCAGGGCCATCCGCTGGCTGGGTTCACCCCAGAAGGCGGCCGCCAGCAGCCCGGCCCAGCGGGCCACCGATCCCTCCACCACCACCACCGGGTCGCTCGCAGCCGGCGGGTCGGCGGCGGCGGCGGCGGAACCCACCACTGCCGCGCAGGCCCCGGCGGCGATCGCCGAACGCCAGTAGGCGCCGCCATCCACCTGGGTGCCCGGCAGGCCCACGAAGAGGGTGCCGGGCCCGACCCGGCGGGAATCGCAGCTGATGGCCTGCACCGCGGCATCGGGGAGGGCCTCGGGTACCTGCAGTCCCACTTCGTGCAGCAGGGGGTGGAGCAGGTGGGTCATGGGCCGGAACACCGGAGAGGTGGCGCCGTTCTAGGCGCTTCACCCAGGAAAACCGTTCTTCCGCAACCAAACCAGCAGCGCCGTGTCCACCAGGCGAGGCGGCACCCGGGGCAACACCCGCTCACCCTGGGCACTCCGCCAGGCCAGCACCGGCACCTCCAGCCCGAAGCGCGCCTGCAGGGCCGGATCCTCGTCCACATTCACCACCTCGAGATCAGGCGCTGGAGAGAGGAGCCGCAACTTCTCCTCGAGGCCCTCGCACAGGCAGCAGCCCGGACGGGAATAGAGCAGCAGCGGGGCCATGGGAGCAGATGGGTCAGTCAGGCACAGGATCACAGCCGCAGGGCGTGAACGGGTGGCAGCGCAGCAGGCGGCGCAGGGTGAGCCAGCTGCCGCGCCACGGGCCATGGCGGCGGATCGCCTCGAGGCCGTAGGCGCTGCAGCTGGGGATGAAGCGGCAGCGGGGTCCGAGCAGGGGGGAGAGGAAGCGGCGGTAGAAGCCGATCAGCTCTAGCAGCAGCAGGGCCAGCCAGCGGGAGGGCCCGGCTGGCAGGGCCAGCTCTCCCTGGGGGGTTGGAGGAAGCCCGAGGGCTTCAGGGCCAACAGATAGGATCGATCGCTGGCGCGTCAAGCGCGGGTTGCGGACGCCCTCCAGCATGCCCGAGCCGCCGCCGCCATGGGCCCCAGAGCGGGGCCATTCCGTCCCACGATCCTGTTTTCATGTCCCGTTACCGCGGCCCTCGCCTGAGGATCACGCGGCGCTTGGGAGACCTTCCCGGTCTCACCCGTAAGTCCGCCAAGCGGTCTTATCCCCCCGGTCAGCACGGCCAAGCCCGTCGCAAGCGCTCCGAATACGCCATCCGTCTGGAAGAGAAGCAGAAACTGCGCTTCAACTACGGCATCTCCGAGCGGCAGCTCGTTCGCTACGTCAAGAAGGCCCGCGCCCAGGGTGGTTCCAGCGGAACCAACCTGCTCAAGCTGCTGGAGAACCGCCTCGACAACATCTGTTTCCGCCTCGGCTTCGGCCCCACCGTGCCCGGTGCCCGGCAGCTGGTGAACCATGGCCACGTGACCGTGAACGGCCGCGTCGTGGACATCGCCAGCTACCAGTGCAAGCCCGGCGACGTGGTGGCCATCCGCGAGCGCAAGCAGAGCAGGAAACTGGCCGAAGGCAACCTGGAATTTCCGGGCCTGGCCAACATTCCGCCCCACCTGGAGCTCGACAAGGCCAAGCTCTCCGCCAAGGTGATCAGCAAGTGCGAGCGCGAGTGGGTCGCCCTCGAGATCAACGAACTGCTGGTGGTGGAGTTCTACAGCCGCAAGGTCTGATCCCGGAGCCGGGCGTCCTCGTCCTGCTCAGACCGATCTACCCACGGGTTCATCCGGCTGCATCCAGAGCCCAGCCGCTGTCGACCGCAGAGCCCCACCAGGCCCTGCGGTTGTTCTGTGGTTGACGGAGAGGGAACACGGGAATGGAGGCGCCGAGGCCCAACCCCTAACCCAGTCTTGAAGAAGGCTTCACGGTGGCTTTAACGACGGCGAAGTCCGCTGCGCGAGGGTTTGCGCAGCGCACATTCGGTACGTCGATGGCCAGCTTTGTCGTGTCCTCTGAAGGGGAACTGAGAGCCGCCCTGGCGAAGGCCTCAGGCCAGGACCAGCCGCACACCATTGTTCTCGCGCCGGACTTCGGCACGGTGGAACTCTCCGACACACCGCTCGTCTACAGCGGCACCACACCACTCAGGATCCACGGCAACGGCGCCACCCTCAGCCAAGGCAACAGCGCCACCGACATCCTCATCTCCGAGGCCGGCGCCAACCTCTCGATCAGGAACCTCAGTTTCGAGGGCGGCTATCGGGCCATCTGGACGCCTCTGCCGGCTGATGCCACCGGCACCACCACGGTGGATCTCAACAACGTGAAGGTGAGTGGAACCTTCTTCCACGGAGTGCACGTGGATGATCAGATCAACAACTCTGACGCCAGTGTTGTTCTGAAGCTGACCAACTCCACCATCGACAGCAACGGGCGCGTGGGCAGCTTCGGAACCCCAGGCTCGAGCCTCTCGGATGCCGATGGCGTTCGCGTGGATGAAGGAGGAGCAGGCAGCGGCACCGTGATCATCCGCTCCAGTGCCATCACCGGCAACGGTGCCGATGGTGTGGAGCTGGATGAAACCGGCGACGGCGACGCCAGCCTGGTGATCAGCAGGTCGATCTTCGAAAAGAATGGGATCTGGGATCCTGACGATCTCGATGATGGCGTCGATGTGGATGAAACCGGCCTCGGTGACATCACGACCCGGATCTCGAACAGCCGGATCAACGACAACTTCGACGAGGGTCTCGACCTCGACGAAGCCGGCGGCGGCCGTGTGCTGCTGCAGCTCTCCAACACGGAGATCTCGGGCAATGGCGACGAAGGCCTCAAGGTGACCGAAGAGGATGGCGGCGACATCATCACCGGCCTGCGGCATCTCAGGGCTGGCGGCAATGGTGACGACGGCATCCAGCTCGAGCAGTTCGGCGGCGGCCGTGTGGCGCTCCGCGGGCTCTCCATCCACACCTTCAACAACGGCAACGACGGCCTGCGGCTCGACAGCCTGGCCTCGGCCGACGGGGATCCGGTGCTCTACGCCCCGATGGAGGTGGTGCTCAACCGGTTCACATCCAGCGGCAACAGCGGGGATGGCCTGGATCTGCGGGGCAGCGGTTTCGCCCGGCTCCGCCGGTCCACCTTCACGGGCAACGGGGATGACATCCCCCAGCTCACCGGCGGCTCCGACCTGTTTCTGTTCGGCTGAGGCTCCTCTCAGCCTCCTTGAATCAGGATCTCCAGCGCGGCCGTCACGTCGTCCTGGCGCATCAGCGCCTCCCCCACCAGCACGGCATCGGCGCCGGCCTGCTGCACCCGGTCGAGGTCGTCGCGGCAGAACAGGCCCGACTCGCTCACCAGCAGGGCCCCGCGCTGGCGGATCGCCGCGCCGAAGCGCTGGGTGAGCTGCTCGGTGGTGGCCAGATCGGTGCGGAAGCTGGTGAGGTCGCGGTTGTTGATGCCGATCAGCCGCACCCCCTCCAGGGCGAGCACCCGCTCCAGCTCGGCGCCGTCGTGCACCTCCACCAGCACCGCCAGCCCCAGGCTGCGGGCCACCTTGAGCAGGTAGGCCAGGTCCTGGTCGCTGAGGATGGCGGCGATCAGCAGGGCGGCGTCGGCACCGGCGGCCCGGGCCTGATACAGCTGGTAGGGGGTGAGGATGAAGTCCTTGCACAGCAGGGGCAGATCCACCACCTGGCGCACCTGCACCAGCACCTCGAAGCCCCCCTGGAAGAAGGTCTTGTCGGTGAGCACCGAGAGGCAGCTGGCACCGCCGGCGGCATAGCCCCGGGCGATGGCTTCGGGGTCGAAGTGCTCCCGGATCACCCCCTTGCTGGGGCTGGCCTTCTTGATCTCGGCGATCACGGCCGGCTTGCGGCAGCTGGACCGCAGGGCCGCCTCGAAATCGCGGGTGGGCGGCAGATCGGCCACCTGGCTGCGCAGCTTCTCCAGCGGCACCCGTACCCGGGCTCTCTCCACCTCCCGGTCTTTCTCCCACACGATCCGCTCGAGGATGTGCCGCGGTTCGGCCTCCGCGTGGGGGATGGCGTATTCCAGGTGGGCCACCTTCACCTTGGGGTTCGGGGGGCGGCGGCGGATCTCCATCAGGGGCGGGGGGGGTCTGGTGAGGGGAAGGCGGGGGCAGGGGGGCGGACGACGGGCAGCGTCAGGCCACCGCCATGGCGGCCTGCTTGTAGGCCACCTCCACCACCTCGCTGAGGGTGGGGTGGGTGTGCACCTCGCTGGCCAGCTGCACCACACTCTGGCGGCGTGCCACGGCGTTGGCGATCTCCTGGATCAGATCGGCGGCGTGGAGTCCGTAGATGTGGGCCCCCAGCACTTCGCCGGTGGCCTTGTTGAACAGCAGCTTCATCAGGCCGTCGCTCTCGAGCTCCGCCAGGGCCTTGGAGTTGGCCTTGAAGTAGCTGCGCACACTGCCCAGCTCGAAACCATCCTGCGCAGCCAGCTCCTTCGCTTCAGCCTCGCTCAGCCCCACCGAGCTGATCTCGGGGTGGGTGAAGGTGGCCGCCGGGATGGAGCGGTAATCGATGCGGCGGCTGTGGCCGAGGATGTTGTCCACGGCCACGGTGCCCTGGGCAGCGGCGGTGTGGGCCAGCATCATCTTGCCGGTCACGTCGCCCACGGCCCAGAGGTGGGGCACCGGCTGGCCGTTCACCAGCACCTGCATCCGCTCATCCACCGGAATGAACCCCCGGTTGGTTTCCACCCCCACGGCGGCGAGGTTCAGCTCCCGGCTGCTCGGCACCCGGCCGGTGGCCACCAGCACCGCATCCACCTCCAGGGTTTCCACCAGCTCCCTGCTCTGCATGTCCGCCAGCTCGATGGTCACAGGACAGCCCGGGGTGACCTTGCGGGCCAGCACGCCGGAGCGGGCATCGATGTCGCGGCCGTCGATCAGGTGGCGGGTGGCGATCTTGGCGATGTCCGGATCGAAGGTGGGCATCACCCGGTCGAGGGCCTCGATCATCGTGACCTCGCAGCCCAGGGCCGTGTAGACATCGGCGAACTCCAGCCCGATGTAGCCGCTGCCGATGATCGCCAGCCAGCGGGGCAGCCATTCCAGGCTCACGGCCTCATCACTGGTGAACACCGTGCGGCCGTCGGTTTCAATGCCCGGCGGCACAAACGGCTCGGAGCCGGTGGCCAGGATTACGTCACGGGCGCTGTAGGTGCGCTCCACACCGCTGCCGCTCTCCCGCACGGTCACCTGCTGGTGGCCGGCCAGACGCCCCTTGCCCCGCAGGATGGTGGCGCCGGCCCGCTCCAGGGTGCGGGTGAGGTTGGTGCGGATCGTGGCCACCAGCTGGTTGGCGTGGTCGGCGATCTTCTGGCGCTCGAAGCGCACCGGCGCCGCGTGGATGCCGAAGCCGGCCAGATGCTCGGCATCGGCCAGCTCCCGCACCCGGCCGCTGGCGGCCAGCAGCGCCTTGCTCGGCACACAGCCCCGGTTCACGCAGGTGCCCCCCATGTCGCCCGACTCCACGATGGCCACCCGCAACCCGTGCTCCGCCGCATGTTTGGCGGCATCAAAGCCGCCGTAACCGGCTCCGATCACGATCACGTCGAAGTCATGGGCGGCTGTGGAGGGGGCGTCGCTCACCGGGGGCCGTGCTCAGGTGGGGGCATTCTCTCCCGTGATCGGTCCGGCGTCAGGCCAGCGGCCCGCCCCGCTGCTGCTGACGCCACCGCTCCAGCAGCAGCGGGGCGGCCGCCACGGCCACATTCAGCGACTCCACGGCCGCACTGTGGGGGACCGTGACGCGGTGGGTGGCCCGCTGCAGGAACGCCTCGCCGAGGCCGGCGCCCTCCTGGCCGAGCATCAGCACCGTGGGTTGCAGCCAGTCCAGCTCCCAGTAGGGCATCGCCCCAGCCCGGGGGGGAACGGTGGCCACCACCTGCAGGGCCCCAGGCCCTGCAGGAGTGGCGAGCAGTTCGAGCTGGTGCAGCAGGTCGGAGCGGCCGGCCCGCTGCAGCGGCAGGGCCAGGGCCGCCCCGGCCGAGGCCCGCAGCACCTTGGGCTGCAGGGGATCGGCCCCTTCGGCCAACCACAGCGCCTCCACCCCGGCGGCGAGGGCCGTGCGGATGAGCGTGCCGAGGTTGCCGGGATCCTGCACGCCATCGAGGGCCAGCACCAGCCGGGGCGATGCCGGTCCCCAGCTGGCCGGCGGCGGCGCGAGGGTGGCCACAACCCCATCGGGATGGTCTGTGGTGGCCACGGCGGCCAGCACCTCCTCGCTGACCATGGTGGCTGCCAGACCGGCGGGGAGGGCGCGGAGCACGGCGCCATGGCTCCGTTGCCAGGGCTCGGTGGCCAGCAGATCCACGGGCTCCAGGCCAAGGCGCAGGGCCTCCTGAACCAGGTGGGTGCCTTCGAGGAGCAGCAGCTGCTGCTCCCGCCGGCCCTTGGCACTGTGAAGCTGGCGCAGCCGGCGCACCAGGGGATGGCGCCGGCTGGAGATCAGGCCGCCGTGGTGACGGCCGCCGGGGGCGGCCGGGGAGGGATCGGCCGCGCGGCTCACGGCAGGCTCACTCCAGGCTCCGGGCGGCTCAGAAACGCTCGCGACGCCGCACCCGCATGGCGTCATGCATCACGATGTCGTCAGCCTGGAGTTCCAGCCCTTTCACGGTCGCCACCTCCCCTTTGATGCCCTCGGCCTTGAGGTTCTCGATCAGCTTGCTCACCACGATGTCTTCGACCGTGGCCTGATCGAGGCCATCGGGAGTGAGACTCTCCAGAAACTTGCCCACTTTCGAGGCAATGACCTCGGAAGAATTGGAAATGTTGAGCAGAATCATGAGAGGGAAAGTGCGGATGGGGAGACTTGAACTCCCACGACATTGCTGCCACTAGTACCTGAAACTAGCGCGTCTACCAATTCCGCCACATCCGCGTGGCCGTCGCTCAGCGACTGGGAAAGGATACGGCATCACCTGCCGGGCCGGGCCAGTTCAGGGGGCGGCCGTCTAGACGGTCTCACGATTTGTTGTCAAGATGCCGCCACAAGGGTGCCGGAACGGGCTGGGAATCATGGGTCTTGCGACAGCTCCGGCCGTGGATGGGTCCCTGGCCACCCCTGATCCCCAGCTACTGATCGCCGGTGGACGGCGTCTGGAAGGCGAGCTGAAGGTGAGCGGAGCCAAGAATTCAGCTCTGGTGCTGATGGCCGCCTGTCTGCTCACCCGCGAACCCATGCGGCTGCGGAACGTGCCGCCGCTCACCGACATCACCGGCATGGGCGAGATGCTCGAGAGCCTCGGCGGCAGGGTGCACCGCCACAACGACACCCTCGAACTCGATGGCTCCGGCATCCACAGCGCCACAGCCCCCTATGAACTGGTGAACAGCCTGCGCGCCAGCTTCTTCTGCATCGGTCCCCTTCTGGCCCGCATGGGCATGGCGAAGGTTCCGCTGCCCGGCGGCTGCAAGATCGGCACCCGACCGGTGATCGAGCATGTGAAGGGGCTCAAGGCCCTCGGGGCCCAGGTGACGATCGATCACGGCGTGGTGACGGCGGTGGTGCCCGGCCAGGGGCACCGCCTGCGCGGCAGCCGCATCCACCTCGACTGCCCCAGCGTCGGCGCCACCGAAACCCTGATGATGGCGGCGGCCCTGGCCGAGGGTGAAACCGTGATCGACAACGCCGCCCAGGAGCCCGAAGTGGTGGACCTGGCCGGCCTGCTGCTGGCGATGGGCGCCCGCATCCGGGGCGCCGGCACCCCCACCATCACGATCGTGGGGGTGCCGCGGCTGCACGGTGCGGACTACGCCGTGATCCCCGATCGCATCGAGGCCGGCACGCTGCTGCTGGCCGCGGCCATCACCCGGTCGGCCCTGCGGGTGACCCCGGTGATCCCCGAGCATCTCGGGGCCGTGCTCACCAAGCTCGAGGAAGCCGGCTGCCGCATCGAGCATGACGGCATCGGCCTCACCATCACAGCCCGGGAACTCCAGGCGGTGGATCTGCGCACCCAGCCGTTCCCCGGTTTCCCCACCGATCTTCAGGCTCCCTTCATGAGCCTGCTCGCCACCGCCCGGGGCACCAGCGTCATCACCGAGAACATCTTCGAAAACCGGTTGCAGCACGTGGCCGAACTCCAGCGCATGGGTGCCGCGATCCGGATGCAGAGCAACACGGCCTTCGTGGAGGGCGTGCCCCGGCTCAGCGGTGCCCCGGTGCAGGGAACCGACCTGCGGGCATCGGCCGCCATGGTGCTCGCCGGTCTTGCCGCCGAGGGCATCACCACCGTGCGCGGCCTCGACTACCTCGACCGGGGTTACGCCGGCCTCGAGGACAAGCTCTCCTCCGTGGGGGCCTCGATCGAGCGGGTCGGCTGTGCCACCTCCACCCTGAAGACCCCCGCCCGCGTCGCCGCCTAAGCTCAGCGCCAGGGGAGCGTGCCGGAATTGGTAGACGGACTCGACTCAAAATCGAGCGCCTTCGGGCATGTGGGTTCAAGTCCCACCGCTCCTATGGCCCCAGGCAACGTCCCTGAGCCCCGGGGGAGCACCCCGGGCACCGCTGCCGAGGCGGCCGCCGCCACGGCGGACAGTGCCGTGATGGACACCTACGCCCGTTTCCCGATCAGCCTCAGCCGCGGCCGGGGCGTGTGGGTGTGGGACGAGCAGGGCAGGCGCTATCTGGACTGTGTGGCCGGGATCGCTGTCTGCACCCTGGGCCACAGCGATCCCAGCCTGCGGCGTTCCCTCGGCCGGCAGCTGGGAAGGCTGCAGCATGTCTCCAACCTCTACCGGATCCCGGAGCAGGAGCAGCTCGCCCGGGCCATCACCGGCCAGAGCTGCTTCGACCGGGTGTTCTTCTGCAACTCCGGGGCCGAGGCCAACGAAGCGGCCATCAAGCTGGCCCGCAAGCATGGCCAGGTGGTGCGGGGCATCCGCGGCACCACCGAGCGGCCGCCCCTGATCCTCACCGCCGAGGCCAGCTTCCACGGCCGCACCCTCGCGGCGGTGACGGCCACGGGCCAACCCAAGTACCACCAGGGCTTCGCCCCGATGGTGCAGGGCTTCCGCTACTTCCCCTACAACGACATCGCCGCCTTCGAAGCCCTGCTCACCGCTGCCGAGGCCGATGGCCCCCAGGTGGCGGCCGTGCTCCTGGAACCCCTGCAGGGGGAAGGGGGCGTGCATCCGGGCGATCGCACCTTCTTCCAGCGGGTGCGTCAGCTCTGTGACGCCAAGCAGATCCTGCTGATCTTCGATGAGGTGCAGATCGGCGTGGGGCGCAGCGGCCGGCTCTGGGGCTACGAGCAACTGGGCGTGGAGCCCGATGCCATCACCCTCGCCAAGGGCCTGGGGGGCGGCATTCCGATCGGGGCCCTGGCGGTGAAGCGGGCGGTGGACCACTTCCGCCCCGGCGACCACGCCAGCACCTTCGGCGGCAATCCCTTCGCCTGCCGCGCGGGCCTCACCGTGCTCGATGAAATCCGGCGGCGCCGCCTGCTCGATCACGTGCAGCGGATGGGAGAGCTGCTGCAGCGGGAGCTGGGCGCCCTGGTGGACCGCCATCCCGCCCAGCTGGAGGGGGTGCGGGGCTGGGGACTGCTGCAGGGGCTGGTGCTCAGGGACCAGGGTCCGACGGCACCGGAGCTGGTGAAGGCCGCCCTGGGCCAGGGCCTGCTGGTGGTGCCCGCCGGCCCCGGCGTGGTGCGCTTCGTGCCGCCGCTCACGATCCAGGCCCGCCAGCTGCGCCAGGCCGTGCTGCTGCTGGAACGGGCGCTGGTGGGCCTCGGCTGAGGCCGGGGCAGACCTTGGACGACTTCTCCGACCTGATCGAGCCGTTCAGCCGCCGGGGGGTGGACCTCGGCCTCGATCGCCTGCAGGCGGCCCTCGCCGACCTCGGCCATCCGGAGCGGCGCTTCGCCGCCGTGCAGGTGGCGGGCACCAACGGCAAGGGATCGATCTGCACCCTGCTCCATCAGGCCCTGCTGGCCGCCGGAATCCGCACCGGGCTCTACACCTCGCCCCACCTGGTGAGCTGGACGGAACGGATCCGCCTCGGCGCCCACCCCATCAGCCCCGCCGCCCTGCGCACCCACCTGGAGGCCGCCAGCGCGGCAGCCCGCCGCCACCACCTCACCCCGTTCGAGCTGGTCACCGCCGCCGCGTTCCTGGCCTTCGCCGCCGCTGGGCTGGAGCTGGTGGTGCTGGAGGTGGGTCTGGGGGGGCGGCTGGATGCCACCACCTGCCACCCCGGCCGACGCGTGATCGGCTTCGCCAGCATCGGGCTGGACCATGCCGAGTTCCTGGGGCCGGATGTGGCCAGCATCACCCGCGAGAAGGCCGGGGTGCTGGAGGAGGGCGCCGTGGCGATCAGTGGGGCGCAGGTCCCGGCGGCACGCGCGGTGCTGGAGGAGGAGGCCCGGCGCCGGGGGGCGCGCCTCACCTGGGTGGACCCCCTGGATCCCCGCCAATGGGATCTGGGCCTGCCCGGCGCTGTGCAGACCAGCAACGGCGCCGTGGCCCTGGGGGTGCTGCAGGCCCTGGCGGATCAGGGCTGGGTGATCCCGCAGGCGGCCATCCGCCGCGGTTTCGCCGCCGCCCGCTGGCCCGGACGCCTGCAGCAGGTGCAGTGGCGCGGCCTGCCGCTGCTGCTGGATGGCGCCCACAACCCCCCGGCGGCGGCGGCCCTGCGGGCGGAACTCGACAGCAACGGCCGCCGCCACGGGCTGCCGCCGGGACCACGGCGCTGGGTGCTGGGGATGCTGGCCAGCAAGGAGGGCCCGCAGATCGTGGGTTCCCTGCTGGCCCCGGGGGACCAGGCCTGGATCGTGCCGGTGCCGGGCCACCCGTCCTGGTCGCACCGCCAGCTGCAACAGGCGCTCGAGGACGATCTGGCCCGCCGGCTCCATCCGGCGGAGAGCCTGGAGCAGGCCCTGCGGGCCGCGGCGCCCGGCCCGGTGCCGGTGGCCGGCTCGCTCTATCTGATCGGTCACCTTCTGGCGGCGATCGCGGCAGAGTGAGAGGGCAGACCCCTTCCTGGAGGGCCGCCCCGTGACCACCATCCCCGCCCGCCTGCGCCCGGTGCCGCCCCTGGTGTCACCGCTGGTGCCACACCTGGAGCGGCTGGTGGCCATCCTGCTGGCGCTGGTGGTGCTGGCGTGGGGCCTGGCGGCGGCGCCGGCCCCCGCGGCGGCCGAGTTCTCCGGTGTCGACTACACCCTCACCAACCAGAACGAACAGGACTTCAGCGGCCAGGATCTGGCCAACACCTCCTTCGCCGGAGCCGCCGGCCGCCATGCCGACTTTTCAGGGGCCAACCTGCACGGGGCCATCCTCACCCAGGCGGCCTTCCCGGAGGCCAGCTTCGCGGGCGCGGATCTCAGCGGTGTGCTGATGGACAAGGTGGACTTCAGTGGCGCCGACTTCACCGGCGCCGACCTCAGCGACGTGATCGCCTCCGGCAGCAACTTCAGCGGCGCCACCGTGACCAACGCCGACTTCACCGGCGCCCTGATCGATCGGGCCGACCAGCGGCTGCTGTGCCGGGATGCGGAGGGAATCCACCCCGGCACCGGTGCCGACACCCGGCTGAGCCTGGGCTGCTGAGCAGCTCCCTGGAGGGGCCTCCCGGAGCGGCCCGCTGGATCAGCGCTCCAGCCAGCCGCGCAGCTTGCCCGGGTTGAGCAGTCCGGCGGGGTCGTACGCCGCCTTGGCGGCCACCTGGTCGGCATCGACCACCCCGAGCCCCCCATCCTCCACCGTGATCGTGTGGGGATTGAAGATCACCGCCCCGAGCTCGCGGCACTGCTGCATCAGGGCCGTCAGGGGCTCCTCGCCGCTCCAGCGCAGCAGCGGCAGGGCCGCCAGCCGCGGCGCCCCCTGCTGCCGCACGGCCTCCAGGTGCCAGAGCAGATCCTCGCCCCAACGGCGGCGCAGGGCCGCCAGACACGGCGCCTCCGGCTGGGGCAGGAGCATCTGCAGGTAGGTCCAGCCCTGCTGCTGGGCGCGCCAGTGCAGGGTGGTGTGGTTCCAGGTGAGCTCCCGCAGCGGCAGGCCCTTGCTCTCCCCCTGGGGGGCCTGCCAGCGCACCGTGCCGCCGCGGGCCTGGAGCCAGCCCGGCAGCACCTCCAGGGTGTCGGGAGCGGCCAGCAGCAGCAGGCGGTGCTCACCTGGCACCGCAGCCGGACAACCCGCGGGCCAGGGCGAGCGGGCAGCGATCGGGGCCTCCAGCAGGCTGAGGGCGTTCAGCAGCAGGGCTGTGGCGGGAAGGGCGGCGGCGGCGGCGAGGGCCGAGTCCCAGGCGTCGAAACCCACCACCAGCTGCTGCCAGGCCACCGCTTCGGTGGTGGGCAGCCGCAAAGCCGTGAGGATGCCGTTGGTGCCGTAGGCGTGGTTGAGCGGGGCGCTGGCGGCCGCATCGAGCCGCAGCAGCCGCGGCTCGGGTTCCACGGTCACCACCTCCAGGCCGAGCAGGTTGCCGGGATCCCGCAGGAAGCCCCAGCGCAGCGAGCCGATCCCCCCGGAGCCGCCGGCGATGAAGCCGCCGATGCTGGCGCTGCGATAGGTGCTGGGCTGCAGGCGCAGGGCCCGGCCGTGGACGGCCAGCTGCTGATCCAGAGCCGCCATCACCAGGCCGGGTTCCACCTCCACCACCCCGGTGGCGGGCTCGAGCTGGCGCAGCCGGTTCAGACCGCTGAGCTCCAGCACCACCCCGCCGGCCAGGGGCACGCACTGGCCGTAGTTGCCGGTGCCGGCACCGCGCAGGGTGAGGGGCACACCCAGCCGGGCACAGCCCGCCGCCACCCGCCGCACCTGCTCCACCGTGGTGGCCCGCACCGCCAGCTGGGCCCGGCAGCCGTGGAGCAGGGGCACCAGCAGGGGCGAATAGTCGTGGAAGTCGCGTGAGAGCCGCTCCAGTTCGGCCGGCTGGGCAGCACCGATCAGCTCCAGCTCCGGATCGCAGCGCGCCAGTTCCGCCGCCAGTTCCTGGATCAGCCCGCTCGGAGGTGGCGTCCCCGGCGGCCATCCGGCATGGAGTTCCTCAGGCATGGCAGTCAGGCGCGATCGGGGGTGGGGGTGAGCTCGGCGAGCAGTGGCGAGGGCTGCTCCTGGGGCGGCGGGTCGAGCCACCGCCCACCCCGCAGCACCCGCCGGCGGGGAGAGCGGGCCATGAAGCCGATCCAGTCCGGGGCGGCGAGCACCACCAGATCGGCCGGCGCGCCGAGCCGCAGCACCCCGTCCCAGTCCAGGCGGAGCAACCGGGAGGCCGCTGTGGTGAAGGGGGCAAGGCCCTGCCGCTGGGTCGGCACCACATGGCTGGTGAGCGCGCCCAGCCGCATCAGCTCCAGGGGGTCGAAATCACTGCCCGGGAACCAGGGATCCTGCACGTTGTCGGCACCGATGGCCACCTGAACCCCGGCACGCTGCAGGGTGCGGATCGGCGCCTGCACCCGCAGGACGGGGGTGCGGCCCGGCCGCCGCCCCAGCAGCCAGAGGTTGGTGAGCGGCAACGCCACCACGCCGATGCCGGCCTGGGCCAGCCGCTCGGCCAGAGGCACCAGACGCCGCTCCGGCAGCAGGGCGAGGCTGGCGGCATGGCTGCAGACGATCGGCACCGCCGCGCGCTGCTCCAGAGCCTGGCCCACCACCAGGGCCACGCCCCGGGCCGGCATCCGATCGGCTTCATCGACATGGAGGTCCACGGCCACACCGAGCCGCTCCGCCAGCGCCAGCAGGGCTGCCAGTGCCTCGCGATCGGAGAGGGCCGTGGCGTACGGCGGCCCCAGCACGCCTCCGAGCGTCCCGCCGCGATCGGCCACCCAGCGGGCCAGGTCCTCCCCCTGGGGCGTGAGCCAGTGGGCCAGGGGGACCAGCGCCACCAGCTGCAGCTCCACCCGACTGGCCCAGCGCTGGCGCAGCTCGAGCAGGGCCTCCCAGCTGGGGAGGGCAGCCGGGCCGGCACTGTCCACATGGCTGCGGATGGCGCGCAGACCCTGCCGCCAGGCCAGATCGAGGGCGCGCTCTCCGCGCGCGAGCACCTGCTCGGCGCTGCGCACGCCGTGCTCCTCCTGGTTGCTGAGCATCGCCTGGGCCATCGTGCCCTGCCAGTTGGGATGGGCGGCGGCGGTGAAGGCCTTGTCCAGGTGGGCATGGGGCTCCACCGGCGGGGTGAGCGCCAGGGGCAGGGCCGCCTGCTCCCCAGCGGAACAGCCGAGGGGGCGCAGTTCCGTGATCCGGCCGTGCTTCCAGCCCACCTCCAGAGCCACCAGGCCATCGGCATCCACCGGGCCGAACGGCTCGAGCCGGGCGTCCACCAGGGCCCGGGGCAGCTTCAGCCGCAGGGAGCCCGTTCCGGAGTGGTCGTCAGCCATCACAGGGGGTCAGGGCAGCACAGCAAGGCTGGACATCACAGAGGGGATGGGCAAGCATCACGGCTCGGCATCGGCCTCGGCATCAGAATCGGGCTCGGCCTCGCCTCCCTGCACCAGCACGAACTGCCCGGCCACGCCCACCACGGTGGCCTTGAGCCGGGGCACCCGCCAGCGCAACACCTGCTGCCCGCCCAGGTCGCTGTGGTAGAGGCTGAACAGGCCCAGGTTGGTGCGCCGGGTCTGCTGCAGCACCACCGCGCCGAGGGCCTGCCGCTGGGAGGCCACCAGCTCGGAGCAGTTGGTGAGGGCGAGGCGCAGCAGGCTGGGCAGCCGGTCGCCCTCGCACACCTGAGCCGTGATCTCCTGCACCAGCCGCCCTCCGGCGTAGTCGGCGAACTCGTCGGGGCCTGGATTGGTGAAGGCCAGGCTGCCTCCGACCAGCGCGAGCAGGGCCGGGAGTCCCAGCGAGGGAGAGAGCCAGGACGGGCGGGCAGGAGAGGGCAGGAAGAACGGGGGCAGAGGTGCTGCCAGGTTGGCATCAGCCTGCCGGAACGGGCCCCCGAGCAGGCTGTCGGTGGCTTGGTACATTGGCGCGGCCCACGGCGGGCGTCGCCAAGTGGTTAAGGCAGCGGCTTGTGGCGCCGCCATTCGGGGGTTCGAATCCCCTCGCTCGCCCTCTTTTTCCCTCAGTCCTCACCCGGGGCAGGCTCCGCCTTCACCCGGGGCAAGGGCATCCAGCAGCTGGCCGGCCCCCTGGCGCACCGGATCGGCGCACACCAAGCCCGTGGCATCGCCGAGCTTGCGGCTCTCCCGCAGGGCCTGGTCCGGCTCCAGTGCGGCGGTGTTGAGGGCGATCGCCCGCACCCGCGGCCGCAGCCCGTCCGGCCGTCCCAGGGCCGCCAGGGCCTCCACGGCGGCGATCAGTTCCGGCAGGGGTGGGAGGGGCAGCGCAGGCAGACCCTTGATGTGGCGCTGCCCCGCCCGGTGCACCAGCAGCAGATCGGTGGGCTGGCTGCCGCGCAGCAGCGGCAGGGTGGCCGTGGAGCCGGGGTGGGCCAGGGAACCCTGGCCCTCCACCAGCAGCTGCCCGGCCGGGCCGAGATCCCGGCCCGCCTCGAGCACGGCGGCCTCCACCGCACCGGCGGCGTAGTCCACCCGCACCGCATCGAGCGGCACCCCTGCGCCGGAGATCAGGATCCCCGCCTGGCCCGTGCCCACGAAGCGGGCCGGGAGGCCGCGGCGGCCCGCTTCGGCCAGCAGCTCCAGGCAGGCGCTCATCTTGCCCACGGCCATGTCGCTGCCCACCGCCAGCAGCCGGCGGCAGGGCAGGGCGGCAGCCCGGGCCGCGGCCACCGCCAGAGCGGGGGGCTCCTGCCGCAGGTCCCAGATCCAGGCCGGGTCGCGGCGCAGGGCCGCCAGCTCGGGATCCGCCCCAAGGCGGCTGTGCAGCCCGCTGGCCACCGAGAGGCCGGCCCGCAGCGCCGCCGCCACATCGGCCCGCACATCGGCGGGCAGCTGCCCGCCCGAGGGCGCCAGGCCGATCACCGCCACCTCGGGCCCCAGGGGCAGGGCCTCCGCCACGCTGCCCAGCACCGGCACCGCCCGCTCGATCCCGGTCACGGCCTCCAGGCTGGCCCCGGCATGGCGGGGATCCACCACCGCCACGATCGGCCCAGGCCGGTAGCGGAGCAGGGCCAGGCCGGTCTTGCCGGAAAGATTGTCCAGGCCCCCATGCAGGAGCAGCACCACCCTTGCCTCCGGCCGCAGCGGGCCCGCACCGCCGCTCATGCCTGCTCCTGCCAGGGGGCCTGCTGCCAGGCCACGGGCACCTCGATCCCCAGGCCGGCACCCCGGGGCAGCTGCAGCTGATCGGCTTCGGCGTCCAGCCCGCTGAAGGGGTCATCCACCAGGTTGAGGTGGCTGTCCAGGTCGGGCCAGCGCACCAGGGGCAGCAGCTGGGCGGCGGCACCGTTGAGCAGGGCGCCGTCGGAATAGCAGCCCAGCATCACCCCGAGCCCCAGCCGCCGCGCGGTGCGGGCCATCAGCAGGGCCTCGCCCAGGCCGCCGCTCTTGAGCAGCTTGATGTTGATGCCGTCCACATGGGGCGCCAGGCGCAGCAGATCCTCCAGGCTCCAGCAGCTCTCGTCCGCCACCAGCGGCAGGGGGCAGTGGGGATGGAGCGCCGCGAAGCCGGCGGTGTCGTCGGCCGGATCGGCGTGGGGGGCCAGCGGCTGCTCCAGCAGCACCACGCCGTGGGCCTCCAGCAGCGGCAGCATCGCCAGGGCCTGCTCCAGGCTCCAGCCGCCGTTGGCGTCCACCTGCAGCTCACAGGCCGCGCCAGTGTCCTGCCGCCGCTGCTCCAGGGCCGCCGCCACGGCCGCCAGCAGGGCGCGGTCGTGCTCCAGCCCGTCCGGACTGCCGAGCTTGAGCTTGATGCGGGTGGCGGGCAGCTGCTGCCACCAGCGCGCGAGCCGCGCCAGCACAGCCTCGGAGGAGCCCAGCCCGAGGGTCACGCTGGTGGCGGCGCAGGCACCCGGATCCAGGCCCCAGAGCCGCCAGAGGGGCTGGCCGAAGTGCTTGCCGCGCCAGTCGTGCAGGGCCAGATCGAGGCCGCAGCGCGCCGGCGGCGACAGCCCGGCCAGCCGGGGCTCCAGTGCCTGGTCCTCCAGCGGCGAGGCGTCGGCGAGCTGGGGCAGCAGCGGCTCCAGTTCGGCGGCGATGGCCTCGGTGCTGTAGTGCCGGTGGCCCGTGTCCAGCCCGCCCGTTTCCCCCCAGCCCCGCAGGCCGTGGTGCTCCACCTCCACGAGCAGGTGCTCCACGCTGCTGGTCACACCGCGGCTGATGGCCAGCGGCACGGCCTTGGTGAGGGTGAAGCGGCGCAGGCGGCAGCGCATCGGCTCAGGGTGCCGGCAGGGCGGGCGTGGGCCTCACGCTGGCATGGGAAGCGGACCACTGCCCCGCCGGGGCCTGGAGCAGCATGGGGCCATCCCGCCACCACCGCCCTCGCCATGGCCCCGATCGACGGCGCCACCGACGACCCCAGCGACGGCGCCACCGACGGCAGAGCCAGCGTGATCCAGCGGATCCTGGAGGAGGCCCATGCCCGTTTCTCTCCGCTGGAGGCGGGCCGCCCGGCGGACTACATCCCGGAGCTGGCCGGGGCCTGCCCCGCCGATTTCGGCATCGTGCTGGCCACCACGGGCGGCCACCTCTACAGCGTGGGGGATGTCCGCCACCGCTTCTCGATCCAGTCGATCTCCAAGCCGCTCACCTACGCCCTGGCCCTCAAGCTGCTGTCCGCCGAGGAGCTGATGCGCAAGGTGGGGGTGGAGCCTTCGGGCGATGCCTTCAACGCGATCAGCCTGGATCCGGACACCGGCATTCCCCGCAATCCGATGATCAATGCCGGGGCGATCGCCACCACGGCCCAGATCCTGGCCCACGATCCGGAGGGCGCCGAAACCCTGCTGCTCGACTTCTACGCCGCCATGGCCGGGCGGCGGCTCACGGTGGATGAAGCCGTGTTCCGCTCCGAGCGGGACAGCGGCCATCGCAACCGGGCGATCGGCCACCTGCTGCGCACCTTCGCCATCATCGGCACCGACCCGGAACCGGGGCTGCAGCTCTACTTCCGCCAGTGCGCCGTGGCGGTGAGCTGCGTGGATCTGGCCGTGATGGCCGCCACCCTGGCCTGCCAGGGGCGCAATCCCTTCACCGGCGAGGCGGTGATCGACGCGGCGATCACCACCAACGTGCTGGCCGTGATGGGCAGCTGCGGCATGTACGACTACACCGGCCAGTGGCTCTACAACGTGGGGATGCCGGCCAAGAGCGGCGTGGGCGGAGGCGTGCTGGCGGTGGTGCCGGGCACGCTGGGCCTGGCGGTGTACTCCCCACCCCTGGACGGCTACGGCAACTCGGTGCGCGGCACCGCGGTGTGCGAGTGGCTGTCGCAGCGGCTGGAGCTGCACCTGTTCCACCAGCAGCCCCTCGGCAGCAGCGCCATCCGCACGGCCACCGACGGCCGCCAGCGCCAGTCACGCCGCTGGCGCAGCGGCAACGAGCGCCAGCGGCTCGACCGGTATGGCGACAGGATCCAGGTGCTGCAGGCGCAGGGGGTGTTCGATTTCGCCGCCACCGAAACCCTGCTGGCGCAGATCGATCGGCTGGGCGGATCGGGTACCTGCCTGGTGCTCGACCTGGCCCGGGTGCTGGACCTGCCGCCGGTGGCCGCGGGGCTGCTGCTGGAGCAGCTCGCCGGCTTCGGGCGCTCCGGTGGGCAGGTGCTGCTCTGCCATGCCGACCATCTGCCGGCCCTGGGCGGCGGCCGGGCCGCTGCCTGCGCCTGGCTGCGCCGCTTCCCCAACCTGGATGAGGCCCTGGAGGCCGCCGAGGATCAACTGCTGGCCGAGCTGGAGGCCGCCGGGCCGGCCCGGAAGGCCGAACCGAGCGAGCCGGCTGAGGCCCTGCTCGAGCGCCTGGCCGAGCCCAGCCGGCAGGCGCTGCTGCCCCTGCTGCAGCGCCGCCACTTCGAGGCCGGCGCCGTGGTGTGCCGCCAGGGTGAGGTGGCCGCGGAGCTCTACCTGATCGAAGCGGGCCGCTTCAGCGCCCGTCTCTTCACCGCCCGCCACCCGAGCGGACTCCGCCTGGCCAGCTTCAGCGCCGGCTCCTGCTTCGGCGAGGTGTCCTTTCTGGGCCGCACCCCGCGCCGCGGCAGCGTGATCGCCGATCAGGCCGGCAGCTGCCTGGTGCTCGAGCGGCAGGGCCTGGAGCGGCTGGGGCAGACCCATCCCCAGGCGGTGATCGACCTGCTGCGGGTGCTGCACGGTGACCTGGCGATCAAGCTGCAGCGCACCACCGACCAGCTGGCGCTGCTGGAGGAGGAATGAGCCCGGCGTGGCCGTGGAATCAGCAGCAAGCCCAGGCGCGCCCCCCATGGCGGAAACTGGGGGGATGACGGCCACCCGACTCCAACCCACCCCCACAGCCCCGGCCACGGCGGCCGAGCGCCGCAGCTACTGGATCACCACCTTCGGCTGCCAGATGAACAAGGCGGATTCCGAGCGGATGGCCGGGATCCTGGAAGCCATGGGCTACCGCGAAGCCGGCGCGGAACTCGAGGCGGATCTGGTGCTCTACAACACCTGCACGATCCGCGACAACGCCGAGCAGAAGGTGTACAGCTACCTGGGCCGCCAGGCCCAGCGCAAGCGCGCCAACCCCCACCTCACCCTGGTGGTGGCGGGCTGTGTGGCCCAGCAGGAGGGCGAGGCCCTGCTGCGGCGGGTGCCGGAGCTCGACCTGGTGATGGGCCCCCAGCACGCCAACCGGCTGGAGACCCTGCTGAGCCAGGTGGAGCAGGGGCAGCAGGTGGTGGCCACCGAGGAGCACCACATCCTCGAAGACATCACCACCGCCCGCCGTGACAGCAGCGTCTGCGCCTGGGTGAACGTGATCTACGGCTGCAACGAGCGCTGCACCTACTGCGTGGTGCCCTCGGTGCGGGGCCGGGAGCAGAGCCGGCTTCCCGAAGCCATCCGCCTGGAGATGGAAGGGCTCGCCGCCCGGGGCTTCAAGGAGATCACCCTGCTGGGGCAGAACATCGACGCCTACGGCCGCGATCTGCCCGGCATCACCCCGGAGGGCCGGCGCCGCCACACCCTCACCGACCTGCTGCAGCATGTGCACGCCGTTGAGGGGATCGAGCGGATCCGCTTCGCCACCAGCCACCCGCGCTACTTCACCGAGCGCCTGATCGACGCCTGCGCCGCTCTGCCCAAGGTGTGTGAGCACTTCCACATTCCCTTCCAGAGCGGCGATGACGCGGTGCTGAAGGCGATGGCCCGCGGCTACACGGTGGAGCGCTACCGCCGCATCGTGGACCGCATCCGCGAGCGCATGCCCGATGCCGCCATCAGTGCCGATGTGATCGTGGCCTTCCCCGGCGAAACCGACGCCCAGTTCCGCAACACCCTGCGCCTGGTGGAGGAGATCGGCTTCGACCAGGTGAACACCGCCGCCTATTCGCCGCGGCCCAGCACCCCGGCCGCCGACTGGCCCGATCAGCTGAGCGAGGCCGTGAAGGTGGAACGCCTGCAGGAACTCAACGCCCTGGTGGAGCAGCAGGCCCGCCGCCGCAGCGCCCGCTACGCCGGCCGCACCGAGGAGGTGCTGGTGGAGGGCACCAATCGACGCGATCCCTCCCAGCGCATGGGCCGCACCCGCACCAACCGGCTCACCTTCTTCCCGGGCCAGCGCCCGGACGGCACCCCGCTGGAGCCGGGTGATCTGGTGAACGTGCGCATCGAGGAGGTGCGGGCCTTCTCGCTGAGCGGCACACTGGCCTGAGTTCCCGCCCGGTTGGTCTGCTGCGCCGCGATGCCCCCTGATCCCAGCCGAATCGCGCCCCCCGGCCCCATCCGCGTTGGCCTGATCTTCGGCGGGGCCTCCGGCGAGCATGCGATCTCGATCCGCTCAGCCGCCACCGTGGCCGCCGCGCTGCGGCGGGGGGAGAACGGGGGGCGCTACGCCACGAGCTGCTTCTACATCGACCTCCAGGGCCGCTGGTGGGGTCCGGAGCTGGCGGAGCAGGTGCTGGCCCAGGGCCGGCCGGCCGGCCCGGATCAGCTGGCATCGGCTCCCGAGCGCCCCGGCTTCCAGGGATTTCCAGCCGAGGCCCTGGCGATGGAGGTGTGGTTTCCGGTGCTGCATGGCCCCAACGGGGAGGACGGCACCATCCAGGGCCTGTTCACCCTGATGCAGGTGCCCTACGTGGGCTCGGGCGTGCTCGGCTCGGCGGTGGGGATGGACAAGCAGGCGATGAAGGCCGCCCTCGCCGCCGCGGGCCTGCCCCAGGTGCCCTACGTCTGCCTGGAGGCCGGCGATCTGGAGGCCGACCCGGAGGCGGTGCTGGAGCGGCTGGAGCGGGATCTGGGCTATCCGTGCTTCGTGAAGCCCGCCAATCTGGGCTCGTCGGTGGGGATCAGCAAGGCCGGCGACCGCGCCGCCCTGCTGGCGGGTCTGCGCACCGCGGCGGCCCTCGACCCCCGCCTGGTGGTGGAGCAGGGGGTGAGCGCCCGGGAGCTCGAATGCGCGGTGCGGGGCGGCGGCCCGCGGCCGCTGCAGGCCTCGGTGCTGGGTGAGATCCGCTACGACGCGGACTGGTACGACTTCGAGACCAAATACAGCGAGGGCAGGAGCCACACCGTGATTCCGGCCGAGATTCCCGAGCCCGTCGCGGCCTCGGCGCGCACGATGGCCCTGCAGGCCTGCCGGGCGGTGAACGCCTCGGGGCTGGCGAGGGTGGATTTCTTCTACAGCGAAGCCGGCCCGGGCGAGGCGGGCGAAGGCCGTCTCTGGCTCAACGAGATCAACACCCTGCCGGGGTTCACCAGCCAGAGCATGTTTCCGATGCTGTGGGAGGCCACGGGTGTGCCTCTCGAAACCCTGGTGGATGAGTTGATCCAGGCGGCACGAGACTGGCCCCGTGCGGCGTTGCAGCCAGGAGGACCCCCGGCATGATTCACGGCTTGCTCTGGCTGCCGCTGCTGCTCATCTTCGTGCTGCTCACCACGCTGGGCTGGCTGGAGCGGAGGCGGCAACACCTGTTCCGCGTCTGGGCGGAGGGGGCGGAACTGGCCAAGCTCGATGGCTGCGGCGCCGCCCGCCTGATCGACGGGGTGCTGAGCTGGAGCACCTTCTCCGCCGGGCAGCTGGCGGAGCAGGGCCGGTTCGTGATCAAGCAGCTGGAACTGGTGGAGCTGCTGGCGCTCGGCTCCGGGGAAGCCCCGCTCACGGACGAAGCCCAGGGCGCCTGCCGCCTCCGGCTCGTTGGAGGAGGTGAACAGAAGGATCTGCCCTTCTCCGACGCCGAGCGGGCCCGTCGCTGGATGGACGAGCTGATGGCCCGCTCCCGCTGCGAGCTGTGAGCCAGGCCCGGACCCTCCCCCCCGGGGCCGAGCGCCGACGCCAGCTGCGGCTGCAGCGCCGCCGGGAGCGGCTGCGCAACGCCTGGCGGCTGCTGGTGCTCCTGGGTATTGCCGGCGGCCTTGGCTACGGGCTCCTGCGCGAGGGCTGGACCCTCACCGGCCCTGACCAGGTGCAGGTGGTGGGCAGCCGGCTGGTCACGCCGGATCGGGTGATCGAAGCGGCGGGTCTGACGTTCCCCCAGCCCCTGCTCGGCCTCCAGCCCCGCAAGCTGGCCGCGGACCTGGCCGAGACCCTGCCCGTGGAGGAGGTGCACGTGAGCAGGCTGATGGCGCCGCCACGGCTGCGGGTGAGCCTGGTGGACCGCCAGGCCGTGGCCAGGGCCCAGCGCCGCACCGGCCAGGGTGTGGAGCGGGGCTATGTGGACCGGCTGGGGCACTGGATGAACAGCAGCCAGGGCGACCTGATGGCCGGCGAAGCCACGGCTGCCCTGCTGGTGAAGGGCTGGCAGCCCCGGCACCGGGCCAGCCTCACCAGGGTGCTGGAGCAGCGCAGCCGGTTCGGCAACGACCTCCAGGAGATCCGCTTCGAGCCGGAGGGAAGCCTCTGGCTGCGCAGCGCCACGCTCGGGCAGGTGCGGCTCGGCCCTGCCGACGCCCAGCTGACGCGGCGGCTGCAGGTGCTGGATCACCTGGTGGAGACCCTGCCGGCCCAGCTGAAGGGCCAGCGGCTGCGCAGCCTGGATCTGAGCGATCCCGAGCAGCCGGAGCTCGTTCTGGTGGGCAGCAAGAGCCCCGGAACGCCCCCAAGGGCACCGTGATGGTGCGGCTGAGACCGGTGCAGTCGGCACAAAACCATGCCGTCCTGCGAGGAATCCGGCAAACCGTCGCCCGTGACAAGGTCAGAAAGGCCTGCTACCGACATAATGCAGCCCAGCTCACCGGCACCTCTGCCCCATGGCGCAAGACGACGGCCCCAAGCTCGTGCCGCCGACCCACACCGGTGAACACACCCTGGCTCCCAACGGCTCCTCCACCAATGGTGCCTACCTCACCCGTGCTGCCATGACCCATACCCCGACCACCTCCGCCGGCATTGTTCCCAGCCAGTCGGCACGCATCGAGGTGATCGGCGTGGGTGGTGGCGGCAGCAATGCCGTCAACCGGATGATCGCGTCCGACCTGCAGGGTCTGGGCTACCGGGTGCTCAACACCGATGCCCAGGCCCTGCTGCAGTCGGCGGCCCAGAAGCGCACCCAGCTGGGCCAGAAGCTCACCCGCGGCCTGGGCGCGGGCGGCAATCCGGTGATCGGCCAGAAGGCCGCCGAGGAATCGCGGGCAGAACTGCAGGAGTCGCTGGTGGGCGCCGACCTGATCTTCATCGCCGCGGGCATGGGCGGCGGCACCGGCACCGGCGCGGCACCGATCCTCGCGGAGGTGGCCAAGGAGGTGGGCGCCCTCACGGTGGGGATCGTCACCAAGCCCTTCAGCTTCGAGGGCCGCAAGCGGATGCGTCAGGCGGAGGAGGGCATCGCCCGCCTGGCGGAGCACGTGGACACCCTGATCGTGATCCCGAACGACCGGCTGCGTGACGAGATCGCCGGTGCCCCCCTGAACGAGGCCTTCCGCGCCGCCGATGACGTGCTGCGCATGGGGGTGAAGGGCATCAGCGACATCATCACCAGGCCCGGCCTGGTGAATGTGGACTTCGCCGACATCCGCTCGGTGATGGCCGATGCCGGCACCGCTCTGCTCGGCATCGGCGTGGGATCGGGCCGCAGCAGGGCCAGCGAGGCCGCCCAGGCGGCCATGAGCAGCCCGCTGCTGGAGTCGGCGCGGATCGATGGCGCCAAGGGCTGCGTGATCAACATCAGCGGCGGCAAGGACATGACCCTGGAAGACATGACCACCGCCTCCGAGGTGATCTACGAGGTGGTGGATCCCGAGGCCAACATCATCGTGGGCGCGGTGGTGGACGACAAGCTGGAAGGGGAGATCCACGTGACCGTGATCGCCACCGGCTTCGACGGCAGCACCTCCTACCGCACGGAGCGTCCGGCCATGACCTTCACCAGCAGCGCCCCCTACAGCCCCGCCAGCGAGGAGAAGGGCGCCAAGATCCCGCCCTTCCTGCTCAACCGCCAGGGCCGCAGCAACGAGCAGGACAGCTGAGCCTCAGCCGGCCAGCACTCTGCGCTGCCGGGAGCCTGCGGGGCTGAATGGGGTGACCCGGAGTCCACGCCTGCCCTGAGCATCCCGTGTGGCTGCTCCCTTCCGGGCCTGACCAGGTTTGGGCGTCAGAGCCGCGTGGGTCCGAGTCGGCTGGATGCTAGCAATGGCCCCCTCCGCGCCCCCACGCCGTGCCGCTGCGCCCCGCCGACCTGGCCCGTCGCAAGCAGGCCGGCCTGCCGATCAGCATCCTCACCGCCTGGGATGCCCTCTCCGGAGCGGTGGTGGCCGAGGCCGGCGCTGACGCGGTGCTGGTGGGCGACTCCCTGGCCATGGTGGTGCTCGGCCATGCCACCACCCTGCCGGTGACGCTCGACGAGATGCTGCACCACTGCCGGGCCACGGCGCGCGGCATGGCCAGCGTGTGCTCCCCGGGGCAGGAGCCGCTGCTGATCTGCGATCTGCCCTTCCTCTCCTACCAGTGCGCCGCCGACGATGCGGTGGCGGCGGCCGGGCGTGTGCTCAAGGAGAGCCCCGCCGCCGCGGTGAAGCTGGAGGGCGCCGAACCCGAAACCCTGGCGGTGGTCGACCGGCTGGTGCGCAGCGGAATCCCGGTGATGGGGCACGTGGGCCTCACGCCCCAGGCGGTGCATCGCACCGGCTACCGCCGCCAGGCCGCCGATGCCGCCGGCCGGCAGCGGCTGGAGCGCCAGGCCCGGGCCCTGGAGCAGGCGGGCTGCTTTGCCCTGGTGGTGGAACATGTGCCCGCCGAGGTGGCCGCCCACCTGAGCACCAGCCTGGCGATCCCGGTGATCGGCATCGGCGCCGGCGAGGCCTGCGACGGCCAGGTGCGCGTCACCGCCGATCTGCTGGGGCTCACCAGCCGGCAGCCCCCGTTCAGCCCGCCGCTGCTGCAGGGGCGGGCTCTGGCCGTGGAGGCCCTGCAGCGCTGGCTGGGCTCCCAGCGGCATCCCACCAGGCCCACAGCTCCCGCAGCACCGCATTGCTGAGGGCCAGACCGCCGGGGTCGGCCAGCCGCCAGCGCTCGCCCTCCTCCAGCAGCAGTCCCCGGGCCCGCCAGGGCTCCAGCTGCCGGCGCAGCCCGATCAGTCCGGCGGCGATCGCGGCCTCCGACCAGCCCTCCCGGCGCAGCAGGGCCGGCAGCCGCACCCCCTCCCGGCGGCGCAGACCCACCATCAGGCGCTCTTCCACCGGCATCCCGGCCCCCTCCGGCGCCGCGGGCGGGCAGCCCTCCGCGTCCAGCCAGGCCGCGTAGGCCTCCCGGGTGCGGGGCCGGGCCAGCCGGTCCCCCCAGGGGGCCGCGGTGGCCCCCATGCCGAAGCCCCACCAGCCGGCGCCGCTCCAGTACACGCGGTTGTGGCGCGCGGCATGGCCCGGCAGGGCGTAGTTCGACACCTCGTAGCGGCCGTAGCCCGCCGCCGCGAGCTCCGCGCTGGTCAGGTCCATGAGATCGGCGGCCAGGTCGTGCTCCGGCAGCTCCAGCCGGCCCTGCTCCAGCCGCCGGGCGAAGACGGTGCCGGGCTCGATCGTGAGGTCGTACACCGAGAGATGGGGAGCGCCGCTGGCGATCGCCTGCCCCAGCTGGTCGCGCCAGGCCGGCAGGGTCTGGCCCGGCACGGCCTGAATCAGATCCAGGCTCCAGCTGCCGAGCTCACCGCTGCGGTGGGCCTGCCCCAACCAGCCGGCGGCCTGGCGCAGATCGTGGCTGCCGTGGCGACGGCCCAGCTGCTGCAGCACCCCGTCATCGAAGCTCTGCCCCCCCAGGCTCACCCGGTTCACCCCCGCGGCCAGATAGCCCCGCAGCCGCTCGCGATCGAAGCTGGCCGGATCCAGCTCCAGGCTGATCTCCGCGCCGGGCGCGAGGCCGAAGTGCTGCCGCAGGGCCTGCAGCAGCCCCTCCAGCTGGCCCGGATCCAGCAACGAGGGCGTGCCGCCGCCGAAATACACGGTGCTGAGGGGCGGCCCGGCCGGGGCCAGGGCGATCTCCCGCTGCAACAGAGCCAGATAGGCCGCGATCGAGGCGGCACCGGGCTGGCCGGGTGCGGCTCCGGCGCGGTCCCCCAGCGGGACGATCGGGAAATCGCAATAAAAGCAGCGCCGGTGACAGAAGGGGATGTGGAGGTAGGCGCTGCGCGGGGGGAAGGACACGGCCAACGGTGCGGAACCGATCAAGTGCGGTTACCCCTGCCGGCCAAAGCGGCCGGTTTCAGGCAAGCTGCGGTGTGGATTGCTGGGGCAGCCACGCACAGCGGCAATGGTGGACTCCCTCATCCTGATCCTGTTCATGGTCTCCGGCGCCGCCGCCGGCTGGCTGGGGGTCGACCTGCTGCCGGAAAACCTGCTGGTGCAGGTGGACAACCCCGAGGGCCTGCGCACCGTGCTGGGGGGATTCGGGGCGTTCTTCGGCCTGATCGCGGGGGTGTTCTTCGGCCAGCTGCGGCGCCGGCTGATGCAGCAGGTGCGCAGCATGCCCACCGACCTGCTGATCAGCCGCGCCGTGGGCCTGATCCTCGGCCTGCTGGTGGCCAACCTGCTGCTGGCGCCGATCCTGCTGCTGCCCCTGCCCTGGGAGGTGGTGTTCGTCAAACCCCTGGCGGCGGTGCTTAGCAACGTGTTCTTCGGCGTGTCGGGCTACAACCTGGCGGAGGTGCACGGCCGCACCCTGCTGCGCCTGTTCAGCCCCGGCACCACCGAGGCCCTGCTGGTGGCCGAAGGGGTGCTGCGGCCGGCGAGCGCCAAGATCCTCGACACCAGCGTGATCATCGACGGCCGCATCCGCGGCCTGCTCGATTCCGGCCTGCTGGAGGGCCAGGTGATCGTGGCCCAGAGCGTGATCGATGAACTGCAGGCCCTGGCCGACTCCGCCAACGCCGAGAAGCGGGGCCGCGGCCGCCGCGGCCTGAAGCTGCTCAGTGAGCTGCGCGAGCAGTACGGACGGCGGCTGGTGGTGAACAGCACCCGCTACGAGGGCAAGGGGGTGGACGACAAGCTGCAGACCCTCACCGCCGACACGGGCGGCACCCTGCTCACCACCGACTACAACCTGGCCAAGGTGGCCGAGGTGAAGAGCCTGCGGGTGGTGAACCTCAGTGAGCTGGTGATCGCGCTGCGGCCGGAGGTGCAGCCCGGCGACGAGTTCCAGCTCAAGATCGCCCGCGAGGGCAAGGAGGCCGACCAGGGGGTGGGCTACCTGGACGACGGCACCATGGTGGTGGTGGAAGGGGCGCGCCAGCACATCGGCGAGCGGCTGCCGGTGATCGTCACCGGCGCCCTGCAGAACCCCACCGGGCGGATCGTGTTCGCCCGGTGGGAAGCCGCGGGCCAGCACGGCGGCGGCGACGCTCCCGCCGCCAGCGACAGCCATGCCGCCCGCTCCGGCAGGGGGGAGCGATCCGCACCTGGGAACGGCAAGCGCAAGCCGAGGCCCTCCCGCTAGGCTCCAACCCAGTGCCAGCCAGGGTCAGCGGATGTCGGTGTCAGCTCCTTACTACGGCGATTCCGCCGTGCTGCGCACCCCGCCGCCCGACCTGCCCTCCCTGCTGCTCAAGGAGCGGATCGTGTACCTCGGTCTGCCCCTGTTCAGCGACGACCAGGCCAAGCGGCAGATGGGCATCGATGTGACCGAGCTCATCATTGCCCAGCTGCTCTATCTGGAGTTCGACAACCCGGAGAAGCCGATCTTCTTCTACATCAACTCCACCGGCACCTCCTGGTTCACCGGCGACGCCATCGGCTTCGAAACCGAGGCCTTCGCCATCGCCGACACGATCCGCTACGTGAAGCCGCCGGTGCACACGATCTGCATCGGCCAGGCCATGGGCACCGCCGCCATGATCCTCAGCGCCGGCACCAAGGGCCAGCGGGCCGCCCTGCCCCACGCCACGATCGTGCTGCATCAGCCCCGCAGCGGCGCCCAGGGCCAGGCCAGCGACATCCAGATCCGCGCCCAGGAGGTGCTGCACAACAAGCGCACCATGCTGCAGATGCTGGCCGACAACACCGGCAAGAGCGTGGAGCAGCTCTCCAAGGACTCCGACCGCATGACCTACCTCACGGCGGAGCAGGCCAGGGAATACGGCCTGATCGACCGGGTGCTCACCAGCCAGAAGGATCTTCCCGCCGGCGTGCCCTTGGCGGGCGATCGCAGCCCGGCCGGCATCGGCTGAACCGGCTGCCGTCCCACCCCCGTCACGGCTCCCCGCCTCCAACCCTTTCTCTCCACCACCCCCACCGCCGCCCCCGAGCCATGCCCATCGGCACCCCCAGCGTTCCCTACCGCCTGCCCGGCAGCCAGTACGAGCGCTGGGTCGACATCTACACCCGCCTGGGGGTGGAGCGGATCCTGTTTCTGGGCTCGGAGGTGAACGATGCGGTGGCCAATGCCCTCGTGGCCCAGATGCTCTACCTCGATTCGGAGGACAATTCCAAGCCCATCTACCTGTACATCAACTCCCCCGGCGGGTCGGTGACGGCCGGTCTGGCCATCTACGACACGATGCAGTACGTCAAGAGTGACGTGGTGACGATCTGCGTGGGCCTGGCCGCCTCGATGGGGGCCTTCCTGCTGGGCGCCGGCACCAAGGGCAAGCGGCTCGCCCTGCCCCACAGCCGCATCATGATCCACCAGCCCCTGGGGGGCACCAGCCAGCGCCAGGCCAGCGACATCGCCATCGAGGCCAAGGAGATCCTGCGCATCAAGGACATGCTCAACCACAGCATGGCCGACATGACGGGCCAGCCCTTCGAGAAGATCGAGAAGGACACCGACCGCGACTACTTCCTCAGCGCCGCCGAAGCGAAGGACTATGGCCTGATCGACCGCGTGATCGCCCATCCCAGCGAGGCCTGAGCCCGCCCGGACCAACCCGGCGGGTCAACCAAGGAACCAGGCCGGGCCCTTGCGTAAGCTCGACCCTTGCTCCCTGCCTGCGCACCTGCCCGGATGGCCCAGCTCTTCTACGACTCCGACGCCGATCTCAGCCTGCTGGAGGGCAAGACGGTGGCCATCATCGGCTACGGCTCCCAGGGCCATGCCCATGCCCTGAACCTCAAGGACAGCGGCGTGAACGTGGTGGTGGGCCTCTACGAGGGCAGCCGCTCCGCCGAGAAGGCCCGGGCCGACGGCCTCGAGGTGCTCAGCGTCGCCGACGCCTGCGCCAAGGCCGACTGGATCATGGTGCTGCTGCCCGATGAGATCCAGAAGACGATCTACGAGAAGGAGATCGCGCCCCATCTGAGCGCCGGAAAGGTGCTGAGCTTCGCCCACGGCTTCAACATCCGCTTCGGCCTGATCCAGCCCCCCGCCGACGTGGATGTGGTGATGATCGCGCCGAAGGGTCCCGGCCACACGGTGCGCTGGGAGTACCAGAACGGCATGGGCGTGCCGGCCCTGTTCGCCGTGCAGCAGGACGCCAGCGGCCAGGCCCGCGACCTGGCCATGGCCTACGCCAAGGGCATCGGCGGCACCCGCGCCGGCATCCTCGAAACCAACTTCAAGGAGGAGACCGAAACCGACCTGTTCGGCGAGCAGGCCGTGCTCTGCGGCGGCCTGAGCGAGCTGGTGAAGGCGGGCTTCGAAACCCTGGTGGAAGCCGGCTACCAGCCCGAGCTGGCCTACTTCGAGTGCCTGCACGAGGTGAAGCTGATCGTGGATCTGATGGTGAAGGGCGGCCTCACCGCCATGCGCGATTCCATCTCCAACACCGCCGAGTACGGCGACTACGTGAGCGGCCCGCGCCTGATCACCGCCGACACCAAGGCCGAGATGAAGCGCATCCTGGCCGACATCCAGGACGGCACCTTCGCCAGGAACTTCGTGGCCGAATGCGAAGCGGGCAAGCCCGAGATGAAGCGGATCCGCGAGCGCGATTCCCAGCACCCGATCGAGCAGGTGGGCAAGGGCCTGCGTTCCATGTTCAGCTGGTTGAAGGCCGCCTGAGCCGGAGCCGCCGCGCCGGCGGCCGGCACCCGGGCCGGCCGCTCCCCCTGCCCCGAGGGCCATGCGCCTCCGTTCCGTTCCCCCCTCCCTGCTCTGGGGCAGTGCCCAGGCCGGCAGCAGCCTCACCCTGGCCGCCACGGCGTGGCTGGTGAGCGGACTCACGGCCTCGCCGCTGCTGAACAGCCTGCTGCCGGCCCTGGCCACCCTGCCGGTCCTGCTGCCCCTGCAACGCCGTGCCACGGGCTACGGCCTGCAGCTGGCCGCCGCACTGGCGCTGCTGGGAGTGGGACTCGGCCAGCTGAGCGGTGCCCTGCCCCAATGGGTGCTGCTGCCGATCTCCCTGCTGGCGGTGCTGCTGTTCGGCCTCGGCCTGGAGATGAGCCAGCTGCCCCTGCAACGCCGCCTGCTGCAGGGGCGGGGCAGCACCATCGAGGGCCTGCGCCGCGGCACCGATCTCGGGGGACTGCTGGGCAATCTGCTCACGGCCCTGCTGTTTCCGGCCGCCCTGCAGTTCGCTCCGGCCCTGCTGCTGCTGCTGCCCCTGGGCGTGCCCGCCCTCGGCAGCGGCGACACCCCGGCGGAGCCACCACGCACGGCGCCGGCCGCACCGGCGGGCCAGGCCATTCCCTTCAACCGACGCTGCGCCCTTCAGGGGCTGCTGTTCGGTGGCCTCTTCGCCCTGCTGCCCCTCTGGGTGCGGGAGGTGGGGGCGGGCAACTGCTTCGACTTCGGCATGGTGCTGGCGGCCTACGGACTCGGCCGCGGCTGCACGGGCCTGCTGCCGGTCCTGGCCGGCCCCCTGCGCTACGGCCTGATGGCCGCTCTGCTGGCTGTGGGGCAGCTCACCCCCGGCTGGGCCACGGTGCTGTTGTTCCTGCCGCTGGGTGCCCTCGCGGCCGCCTGCGACGGCGCCCTGGTGGAGGGGATGGGTCCGCTCGGTGATGCCCCATTGCGCTGGCAGGTGCTGCAGCGCTCAGGGGCCATCGGCGGCCTGGCGGGCAGCCTGGGCATGGGCCTGCTGAGCCAGGCCCTGGGGCTGGGACTGGCCCTGCCGCTGCAGCTGCTGGCCTTCCTGGGGGTGGCCTGGCCCCTGGGCCGCCAGCCGCTGCGGCCCTCCAGCCCCTGAGCGATGCCGCCTGGTCTGCTGTACACGGCGGCGGTGGCCGCCGCCGCCGGCCTCGACCGCCTGGTGGGCGATCCCGCCAGCTGGCTGCACCCGGTGCAGGTGATGGGCTGGCTGATCAGCCGGCTGCGGTGGCGGGCCGAGAGCTGGGCCGGCGACCGGCCGGGCCGGCTGCGCTGGGCCGGCCTCGCCATCACGCTGCTGGTGGTGGCCGCGAGTGGGACGGCCGGCTGGCTGCTGGAGGCCTGGGCCCGCCGCCATGCCCTGGGGCAGGTGGTGCTGGTGATCGCCCTGGCCAGCGCCCTGGCCGGCAGGAGCCTGGATCAGGCGGTGCGGGCCGTGCTGGAGCTGTGCAGATCCGGCGCGGAGGATCTGGAGCCGGCCCGCCGGCGCCTGGCCTGGATCGTGGGACGCGACACGGCGGAGCTCGACCGGGAGGCCATCCTGCGGGCCCTGGCCGAAACGGCCAGCGAGAACGCCGTGGACGGGCTGTTCGCTCCCCTGTTCTGGATGCTGGCCGGAATCCTGCTCGGCGGGTGGCTGCCCGGGGCGCCGGGGCCCCTGGGCCTGGCCTGGGGCTTCAAGGCGGCCAGCACGCTGGACTCGATGCTGGGCTACCGCCGCGGCCGGCTCACCTGGCTGGGCACCGCCGGCGCCAGGCTCGATGACCTGCTGGTGTGGCTGCCCTGCAGGCTGGTGGCCCTCACCCTGCCGCTGGTGGGCGGCGGCGGTCCTGCGCGGGCGTGGGGGGTGCTGCAATGCGCCCTGCGGGACGGGGCCCCGGATCCCTCCCCCAATGCCGGGGTGTCGCAGGCGGCCTATGCCCACGTCGTGGGGGTGCAGCTGGGGGGCGTCAACCGCTACGGCGGCAGCGCGACGCGCAAACCGCTGCTGGCCGCTGGATCGCCAGCGCCCGATGCCACGGCTGTGGACGCCATGCTGCGGCTCTCGGCGCGGCTGGAGGGGCTGTGGCTGGGAGCGGGCCTGCTCACTGGGATCCTGGCCCTTTTCATCACGAAAGCTCTCAGCTGATTGCCGTGCCTCGAGGAACTGCCGAAGCTGCTTGCACGTTCCTGGGCCCATGCCGATTCGCGAACTCCTTGAAGAAGCCCTCCAGGAGCCGGACATCGGGACCACTGCCTGTTTCCGGTGGCATGCCACACCGGTCGGCATCGCGGCCCTGTGGCACGCCGGCAAGGCGCCCACCGCTCCGCCCTACGAGGATGCGCTCAAGGAGGGGCTGCAGGTGGGCCTGGACCTCAGCCGGGAGGAACGGGAGTTTCACCAGATCAGTTCCGGACTGGTGCTGCTGTTCCACTCCTGAACCGGCTCTAGTGGGCGCCGGGGCTGCCGAACACCGTGGTCCAGGCGTGGAGGGTCCAGCGCACGCAGCCGTGGCGGATGAGCGGATCCTGCCGGACCAGGGCATCGGCCTCCTCCCAGCTGTCGGCCCAGAACAGCAGCATGCCACCGGCGCCGTCGCCGTTGCAGCCGCGGCGGTCGGCCCAGTAGCCACTCACCGGGCGGTGCCCCTGGCGCTCCAGCTGGGCCAGCCAGGCGAGGTGCTCCGGGACGACCGCATCGAAGCGGGCCTTGGTGACGATGCCCTCCTCCAGCTTCACGAACCAGGCCATCTCCCCTCCCGCAGGCGGCTCAGAAGCCAGGCCGGCAGCCCCTCCATTCAGGCCTCGGGAGCCTGCTCGCCGGAGGCCGCGCAGCTGGCTGGAGCCCGCAGCCCTTCGAACAGGTCACCCAGCAGGATGGCCATCTCGCGGGGCAGGGTGGCCACCGGCACGGAATCCGCCGCCAGCACGACCATGGCGCAGGCATCCATCAGGCGTGACGCCTCCTGGGCATTCAACGAGACCAGGAACTGGCCGTCGCACTGGGTGATCCGCATCACCGTCACCAGTGGGCTGGAGCTGAGTCCAACCTAGACACGGCGCCGGAGGGGCGCCAGAACGGCACACCGACGCCGCTCGGCCAGCCGTCACCAGGGCACCCGCCACCCTGAGAAAGGCGGTTCACGGTCTGTAATACAATTTCACACGACGTTCCTCGGGCGGACACCATCAGGTCTCCGCCTTTTTCATGGGCGGCGACAGGACCAGCCCCGACAGGCACGGCGCCAGAAGAACGGAGAGGGTGTCCTCTGAACTGGTCTTATTAGTCATTGGCATGACTGGGTTCTCTGCGGGAGATCCGGTCAATACACCACCATTTGCACCACCTCTTTGGCGGGCTTCTGGCGGATCGACTGGGACCTCCGGGGACATTGACTTGGGCCTGTCCACCCCTGATGCTTGATGGCCTGAGGCCAGGAGAGACAGCTGCCTGGTGCTCATCAAGCCATGGTGGCGATCAGAGGCCGCTGGGGCAAATGTTCCCCGAGTCGTGATCAACGGGAGGTCGCGGCGCTCGCCTCTCCCCAAGGAGCTGCGGCCGGCAGCGGCCTCCCTCAGCGTGCCACGGCTGCGCCGTGGCCTGCGTCGGTCGCCGCCGCCGCCCTTAGCGGGGGTGCCATGGGGTGAAGGAATAGCGAAGTGGTGCTCCCGCGGCTGCGGTGGCCTGGCGCATGAAAGGCACCAGCTTGATGGGGAGAAGGTCTGATGTTGGCGCGCACGGCTGCACGGCCGATGCATCTAGAAGCCTCAAGATCGTGACCAGAAGCTCTCCATTTTCCCTCGCCAGGCCAGAGGCAGTCATTCCTTGAGAAGCATTGCAGCGGCTGGGCCCTACTGGCTAGCCAGTGCTTCTGTACTGGTAGAATATGGGCTACGCCAAAGGCCCCGAGCCCATCGCCTGCGGCAACGAAATCCCGAGACAACCTGCTCCGTTCGTTTGCTCCGTAGGTCATGAATTCACACCCTTCTGTGGTGGTCCAGGCCGCCGCATTGGGCAGCCATTCGGTTGTGCCGTTGCTGGCGCCGGCCGTGATCACCCCGCTGCGGCCCGTCCGCGCTGGTCGGGTGGTCGTCGCCGGTGGTGGCCGCGATCTCCTTTGGTCGCCCCAGCAGATCGCCGCTGCCCTGGGGGCCCGCACCAGTGGCCAGCTCGTGCATGAGCTGCTCCATGGCGGGGCCCGTGGCGCTGATCGCGCCATCGGCCGCGCCGCCCGTCAGCTGGGCTGGCCTGTTGGGGTGCTCCCCGCCGATTGGCGCCGCCATGGCCGCGCTGCCGGGCCGATCCGCAATCGTGAGCTGCTCGAGCTGGCGGTCAGCCGGGCCGTGGCCCTCACGTCCGCCGCGGCCCCGGTTGCCGTGCTGGTGGTGGCGTTCCCCGGTGGTGCCGGCACCGCCTCACTGGTGCAGCAGGCCCGGCGCATGGCCGCCAGTTCCCCTGTGCCGATCGCCGTGGCGCAGATCAGCCAAGCCCCCGCTGTCCCTTGATCCCAGCGGCATTGCCGCTGACTCCATCCCTATTCCATCGCCGTCCATCCCATGGCTGTCCTCACCCCCATCCCCGCGGCTCCTGTGGGTGTCCCTGCCCCAGGGGCCATCGCCTCAGGCCCTACCTGCTCCCTGCAGCGATCCGGTTCCCTCTGGCAGCTGGGCATCGAGGCCCAGGAGCTCACCACCGCCATCGGCCAGTTGGCTGAGCAGCTGGAAGCCGATGACGACACCCGCGCCCTGGCCCTGGCCGAGCTCGAGGCCGCCCTGCTGGCCGAAGAGGGCAACAAGCACGCCCTCGCCGCCAAGGCCGATGCCACCTGCTGGGTGATCGAGCACCTGCGCAGTCAGGCCGCCTACCGCCAGCAGCAGGCCAAACGGCTCACCGAGCTGTCGCGATCCGATGCCGGCCGGGCCGATGCGCTGGAGGAGTCGCTGGTCCTGGTGCTCACCCGCCTGCAGCCCACAGCCACGCGCTTCTCCTTCCCCAATCACGAGCTCAGCTCCCGCAAGTCGCAGGCCGTCGAGATCGACGACGAGGACGCCCTCGATCCCCAGTGGCTGAGCTTCACCACCACCAGCAAGCCGGATAAGGCCGCCATCAAAGAGGCCCTGAAAGCAGGCAGGGAGATCCCCGGCGTCCAAATGATCTCCCGCCGCTCCTGGCGCATCTGTTGAACGGGGCATAAGCCCCTCGCAACTGGGGTCCTTGCTGGGCAGCCGGGGCCCCCTTCGCTCCTCACACTCTTTTGCTTCCATCGCCATGACCGTCGCCGCCCCTTCCGCCAACGGGACCAGCAGGCCCGCTGCACCTCGCCCCGTCCAGAGGCCTCCCTCAGCCCTGGAGCTGATCCGCTCCGCTGATCGTGATGGGGTCGCTCCAGCTCCAGAGCCCGCACCAGCCTCAGCGCCGGAAGCCCCCCAGGCTCAGCCCTCCGGGTTCTCCCCCGAGCAGCTCGCGGCGCTCTCCGCCCCACTCAATCGGGCCAACGTCCGCCAGCGGGAGCAGGGCCGCAGCCGGGTGAGCTACCTGGAGGGTTGGCAGGTGATCGCGGAAGCCAACCGGATCTTTGGCTTTGACGGCTGGCAGCGGCAGACCATCGCGGTCCGCTGCGTCGCCCAGGCCGAGCGGTTGATCGGTCGGGACCAGAAGCCTGGCTGGGGCGTCACCTACACCGCCCGTGTGCGCGTCACCGTCACCGCTGGAGGTCTGGCACCCCTGGTTCGCGAGGGCAGCGGTGCCGGCCACGGCATCGACGTTGACCTGGGCCAGGCCCACGAATCCGCCCTCAAGGAAGCCGAGACCGACGCCATGAAGCGGGCATTGATGACCTTCGGGAATCCGTTTGGCCTCGCCCTCTACGACAAGGCGCAGCGGCAGGTCAGCAGTGCAGCAGCCCAGGGTGATGGGCCCCAGCGTCAATCAGGGCAGCGGTCTGCTGTGAGCCGGCCGTCGGCTGGTGCTTCCGCCGCCTCCCCAGGCCAAGGCCACACCCAGGCCACGGCCCCGACACCACCGCCATCAGCCCCGGCCGACCTCGGCCAGGTGCCCCTCGATCCCGAGACGATCCAGCACCTCCACAGCACCCTCCGGGCCCTGCCCCGGCCACTACTGGAGAGCCTCACCCGGGCCTTCCGCAAACGGTTCCAGGTGCCCGAGGCCGCTGCCACCATCGCCGATCGGATCAACCAGAAGTGCCACCACGACTGGATTGAGACCTTCCTCGTGCAGCACCAGGCGAGCAGCGACTGAGCCCCTGGCGCCAAGGCGCATCCCCTGCTAGTACAGACGTACGCATGTCCTGGTTGTCATGGTGCCGGTCCCGCTCTCCCGTCTGCAGCCTTCCCGCACCGACGAGATCGAGGACTGGCCCTATCTCGATGAAGCCGTGCTGCTCAAGACCCGCAGCCGCAAGGCCTGCATGACCTGCCACTGGTTCCGCCACCACGCCGGGGTGAACTGCATCCCCGTGCTCACCTGGGGCCTCCTGAGAAAGTGAGCCGCGGGCAATGCGCACCACAATGAGCCTGCCCGGGCGACCTCTGAGTGATCCTCAGGCCCCGCTGAGCTGACAACTCAGCTCTCTGCTGCTGGAGCTCAGAGCCCGTGCGGCGGAGACCAAGAGTTGCCAGCAGAGCACAAAATAGAGACAAAGAAGCTCCAGGAGCTTCTGGAGGTTCATGACCAGGACATTCATCGCGATGGATGAACCCTGTGTTGCCGGCAGTTTCTCTCGGATCAATCCCAATCCATAGCGACGCTTGCCTTGACCGATCTTGCCTTCAACAGCATTGCGCCGCCTTTGATCATCAACGAACTGCCGCCTCTCGGCTGCCACCAACTCCGGATCATTCTTCGGGCGACCAAGACGAGGCCCACTCAGCCGAATGCCGTGACGCTGGCAGAATGCCCGATTTGATCTTGTGCGGTAGATCTGATCAGCGCAGATCACCTCCGGATAGCAGCCGTATCGACGACGATAGGCTTGGGCCTGAACTTTCAGATCTTCCCCTTCGTTGTAGGGGTCAAAGCTCAGCCGATCCAGGAAAGCAAATCCTTCATCGGTGACAGAAAGTGAGATCTTGGCGCCGAACTCAACATTGCACCTCGCCTTGCCGCGAACAATTGGCCTGATGTGCGCTTGACAGAGGCTGACGATGCGAGCGGGAATACTTCTGGTGTCTGAGCGATAGAGAATGTTCTGCTGGCGGACCAGCTCACTGACAACCAACAGCTTCTGATAGGCATGCCGCCCAGCCGCCAGAAGGCTTGCGCCACAGGCTGTCAGGGCGTCAATGTTGGCAAGGTTGCGCTTGAGATGCCCAAGCTGTTGCTTGATCGCTTTGCGGATCTTGAGAAACCGAGGGCGTTTTTTCTTGGCCACGGCGAGGAACTGCTGCCTGGCCTGCTTCCGATGCGTTCGTGGTTTGTGACCAAAGGACTCTCTGACCTGCGAATACATGGCATCGATCAGAGTCTCGGTGAGCTCTCGGCCTTCATTGAGCAGCGAGAGATCCGTTGGATGCCGAATATCTGCCGGAACGCATGTCGCATCAATCAGCAGTGACCCCTGATTTGGCCGTGGCGTTTTGGATTCAATCTTCTGATCAGCTGCGCTCCCGGCTCCGCCTCCATCGCTGCTGTCGTGCTCATCAACTGCAGACGAACGGATCACGTTCAGACCGTGACGCACGATTCGTTCATTGCAGTCATTCACGACCGAATCTGGCAGCCGCTTCCGGAAGTACACCATCATTGATGGGTCAAACGGAGCCGAGTACTGAAATGCCTCCAGGCCGATGAAGAACTGGAGATAGGGGTTCTCTTTGATTTGCTCAACCAGTTCTTCATCAGTCAGCCCCATGCGGGCCTTGATGATCAGGGCGCCCAGTGCCATGCGAAATGGCTTTGCCGGGGCGCCAAAGCCCTTGCAGAACTGAGCTGCATAGTCACCTTCCAGCTCATCCCATGGGATCAGCTCAGCCAGCTTGATCCAGCGATTGTCACCAGAGAGCTTTCCTCCAAACGGCAGGAAGAAGTCCTCGAACGAGAGCTGATCACGATGCTCACGTCGGTACATGTGGAAAACTCTGGGCGGCTTTTGGGCGCAAACGAGCCCAATCTCGTACATTTTAGCCGAGAAAACTGCTCACATCCATTGCGCTGCAGTGGATGTGGCTTTTCTCAGGAGGCCCCACCTGCCAACTGCACCAGGGCCTGATCGCCCACGGCGAGCACCTCACCAGCCGCTGCCAGGGTTGGACCGACGACCAGGCGCGGCAGAAGGGCTGGGCGCCTGAGGTGGCGTGAGCCGTGGACCTGGGAACAGGCCGCCGCTGTCGCCTCGGGAGACCTGGATCTCAGGCGGCCGCCAGGTGCGGCACTTCCGGCCCACCCTCTGTGATCGCTGGAGCCAGCGGCTAGAGATCACCAGCGATGAGCTGCTGCCGGATCAGTTGGTGCCACTGCTCAAGCGACGCTGGGAGCTGAATCGGAAAAAGCGCGGAAGCTCTGCGACCAAAAGCGCCGGCAGAGATGACAGTCAGCCACTAAGTTGCATATAAATTTCACGACAGCTAATCGCTATGACACTATGCGTCGCGGTAATTGACGAAAACGAGAGCATCCATATGCTCTCTGACTCCACAGCGACGATGAATGGTTATCACTCAGAAATTGCGGTCAAAGTACTGCCAGCAAGGGTAAGAATATTTGACCCTCAAGAAACGAATGCCTCGGGCGACCCAACGGTCTTGCCAACTTATTTCGACAAGAACTACGGAATCTGCTTCTCCGGCAGTTTTACCGGAATGCAAATCCTCAAGTCCTACTTGGACATTGCACTTGCCAGTATCCAGAGGTGGCCGTTCTATGATGTCAGCTTTTCGGATATATGCTCTTATGTTCAGAACTTCTATGATGAGGTCTGTCAGCGCCTTGTTAGTGAACTTCACGTCGATCTTACGGTTGATTTCTTTTTCAGTGGACTCTGTCCCACGGCAAAGGTCGTGAAGCTCGCCCAGTTTTCGATTAGCCAGAACAAAGAAGACGGCTTTGAGACAAGGTGGCATGTCTTGCCTCCGCAGCCCAGTATCTACGAGATCGGAAACGGCGACAAGGCGTTTAGAGACGTGCTTGACTCGACTTTCTGCTCAAGTCTGCTCAGCGCCGCTCACGCTTCGCTCGGTAGAGTAATAAATGATCCATCGATTAGATCCGTTGGAGGAAATATACAATACGGTCGATTTGATGAGCATGGAGACTTCGAGACATTCGGGAGACTCAGCGGGCACAGATACTATATTGGAGGCGTTGACATCAACGGCCGGCCTCACTCAGATCGGAATAACCTAATAACCCGTTATTCATTTATTGAGTCGTAGGCCTGATGCAGGTAGACTCAAGGAATTGCTGGCGGGTTTGATCTGGAGTAGCAAGCTCGTTGCCCATCGCCGCCCCCTGGCCGAGGGAGTGCTGGAGGTGATGCAGCACGTGATCAACGGGCAGGGGTGAACACAACAAAGCCCGGAGCGTTGGCCCCGGGCTTCTGTCTGCTCAGCCGTGGTGCCGTCCCAAGGGGGTCGGGCGCAGCTGCGCGGTCGGTTGATCGTCAGATCAGGGTCTCTTCACTTGTGGTCGGAGCTGCCGGCGCTGGCACCTGGGGCCAGGTGTCAATCGGGACGTTCCGTTGGGTCCGGGGCACCTGGGGCGGTGCAGTGGACGGCGACTGGCTTGACACACCAGGAACGTCACATCTGGTCAAAAATGTTGGAGCAGGGGCCGGATCGTCAGCGCACTCCTGGCTGGTGCTCAGGGGGGGTGTCGTCCATCAGCGGATCCTCCGAATCCCGTTGCAGCCACAATGGAGCCGCCTGGCGGTGCCAACAAGGGCCGCAGCCCATTCGACACCGCTCTTCACCACGGGCAAGGCGGCTTCATGAACGGGCCTTCAAGATGCTGGGCTTGCGCTGACTCCTCCAGAGCCAGCTGCAGGGTTCAGCGGCAGAGGGCTGCATGGCGCCCGAGCGAACGGATGCTGCTGACGGCAGCACGGGGGTCGCGGCGCACCCTCACCCGAACCGTGCAATGGGCCGGCCCCAGGTGTTCGATCAGAGCCTCGCGGGCCTCATGCTGCAGCTCCTCGAGCGTTGGGGCGGTGATGCGGATGGGCAGGGTCTCGGCCTTGGCTTCCAGGTGGCCGGGGCGCTCAGCCTCCAGGCGGAACACGACCTCACGCATGCGGGGGTATCTCCTTCTTTCCGGCACCATCCTTGGCCTGCTGAGGCGTTCTGGCAGGTACGGCCGGATACGGGGAACCGGCCCTGCGGGCACCTGCCCTTGCAATGTCAGGCAAGCCAGCCCCGCCCAGCAGCCAGCCTTGAGGCCTCCTGCACGGCCGTGATGCAGCGCTGGGCGCGGCGTTTCGCGTCGTCCTGGCCCTGGGCCCGCAGCAGATAGCCCTCCAGGGCCTCTGGCGTTTCGATCACCGCCAGCAGGCCGGCCGTTCGGGCACCGAGGGATCTATCGGCCAGCAGGCGGCTCACCAGACCGTGATCCCACAGCTGCTCCCCGGTGGAGCCTGGAGCGAACAGCTCCTGACGCAGCACGCCCAGCAGCGACCGCTTGAGGGCATCGAGCTGACCGGAGCGCAGCCGGCGGCTGTTGGGCAAGCCCGCCGCAGGACCGGCCGGGATCGCGGCTGGGCGATCCGGGGTGTGCTCCACGCTCCAGCTCAGGCCGGTGCCCGGCAGCCCCACGGTGGTGCGCGGGCCGCCACTGCGGCTCACCGGAATGTTGAAGGAGGCTCCACGGCCGCCGACGGAGATCGAGCTCAATCCCCCGCTGGAGAAGTTGAACCTCAGCGGGCCCAGGCGGGCGGAGCGGCGGAAGCGGAAGCCCATGGCAATCAGCGGGTCGGCTCGCAGGGATGACCCGAGCAGGGTTCAGGGTGCCGCGTGGATACAGCAGTCCGCAAATCCATGCGTCCAGCGCATAGAACCGCCGGTGCCGCAGCCTCCAGAGGAGCAGGAGGGTGCGCGTCAAAAGCATTGCGCTGTCTGGGTTTCTGCAGGTACGGGAACAGGCACTCGAGCCAGCCCCCACCTTCGGCCAGAAGGCGTAATTTGTGGTTGAGGGGAGGCCCGGGAGCCAACCCGACCCTCGCCCTCCAACAGAGTCCGGCCAGGGAGCACCCGAGCCGGTGCGCACAGCGGAGGTGCGCCAACGATGCGACACACAACAGGTGAACTCGACGACGCAGCGCGAACGTCATCCCGTAGCCGCAAGAAGAGATACGCCCGTTCTGTTTCCCGCGTGTTGACACCCCGGGCTGCATAACCCGAGTCGGGATCACAACCGAGAAGGTCAAGCCTCGAGCATCTCTTCTCCCAGACGTGATCTCCCTTCCTTCCCTGCCAGGCCCAAGACAGGTCATGCGTGAACAACAGACACCCGACCGGCAGTCCTTGGTGTGAGGAGGTGACCGCCGCAACCGGTGCTAAGGCGCCCCGCACGGGGCGCCTTCCTGTTGGCGAGACAATCACCAGGGCAGCGCACCTGATCTCTGACTCCCGCTCCATCGCCACTTCAGATCCGTCCCTATGGGACCGGCGACTGGCCGCCGGTGTGGGCCCTGCTGGAGCCGGTGTTCCGCGCGGGTGAAACCTTCCCCCACGACCCAGCCATCAGCGAGGCTGAGGCCCAGCTGGCCTGGGTGGAGCAGAGCCAGGCGGTGATGGTGGCTGTGGATCCGGCCGGGGCCGTGGTGGGCACCTACTACCTGAGGCCCAACTCCCTCGCCCTCGGAGCCCATGTCGCCAACGCCGGCTACGTGGTGGCCGAACACGCCCGCCGGAAGGGGATCGGCAGCCGCCTCTGCCAGCACTCCCTGCAGGCAGCCCGCCGGCTGGGCTTCCGCCTGATGCAGTTCAACCTCGTGGTGAGCACCAACACCGCCGGGATCCGCTGCTGGCAGCGCAACGGCTTTCAGATCGTCGGCACCCTGCCGGGGGCTTTTCGCCACATGCAGCTGGGCTACGTCGATGCCCTGGTGATGGTCCAGTCCCTGCTGGAGGGACCGACCCCATGAAGGTGGTGCCGCTGCGGCTGGAACCAGGCGATGACCTGCGCCGGGCGCTGGAGGTGTGGATGGGCGAGCAGCAGGAGCAGGCAGCGTGTGTGATCAGCGCCGTCGGCAGCCTGTCGGTGGCCCGGGTGCGCTTCGCGGGAGCCGCTGAAGCCACGGTGATCCGGGGCGATCTGGAGATCCTCAGCCTCTCCGGCACCCTTTCACCCGATGGTGCCCACCTGCACATCGCTGTCGCCGACAGCAGCGGCGCCGTGATCGGTGGGCACCTCGGCACCGGCTCGCTGGTGCGCACCACCGTCGAGCTGGTGATCGGCCTGCTGCCCCAGTGGCGCTTCTGCCGGGAGCTGGATCCAGCCACGGGCTACGCCGAGCTGCGGATCAGTCCTTGGGCTCCGGGCTGAGCGGCGGCAGGCGTCGCTCCACCTGGAGGAACACCAGCCAGGCCACGCCGGCGCTGATGCCGCCGGTCCAGTCATTGCGGAGCAGCTCCACGATCGCCACCGTGCTGGCGCCGATGCGCAGGCCGCGCAGCAGGAAGCGGCCCAGCTTCTCCAGCGACTCCTGGTTCACCGCCACGGACTGACGCCAGCACAGAGGTGATTCAGGTTGGCGGAAGGGCAGTGGGTGTCGCCAGTTGGGTGATCGCCGCCGGGGGGACCCCCACCTGCTGGGCGATCAGCACCATCAGCCGCTCCAGCCGATCGAGGCGCTGCTCCAGGGCCTGTAGCTCGGCGGCAGCGGCCATGGTCCCTGGCTTGCGAGCACCGACACTGCTCTTGCTGCCTTTGGTGGCCTTGACGGGCAGGGCGCTGCGCAGGGGCGGGCCATCCGGGTGGCTGAGCAACAACTCGATGAGCTGGTCTTTGTTCTTGCTGCTCAGCCGTGGGATGGCCCGCTGTTTGCAGAACCTGAGCAGGAGGTCCTTGCTCTGGTCTTTCAACTCCTCACGGCTGGCCGGGGAGTCGCCCTCGAGCAGTGCTGCTGGCGGACTGCTGGATGAACTGTTGTCGCCAAGCTCTTCGGCCAGGCCCCGATACAGGCGCGCATCAGCCTGGGCCAGCTCCCGGAGGGTGGAGCGCAGCGTGTCGGCGATCTCACCCATGGCCGTTGTCTCCTTGTGGCTCGTCCCCGTCGTCTCCTGGTGGCTGAGATGACTGCGGGCGATGGTCGGATGGCGGGTCTACAGCCTGGCTGCCGCTGGGCAGGCTGGGGCCAGCATCGGATGCGCCCTTGAGCCCAGGCGGTTGTCCCTTGCCGTCACCGTTCGGGTCCTCGGATGGCGGGGGAGGGAAAAGCCCGTTGGAGCGATCAATCAGATCCTGCTGCTTCTTCTTGAGATCGCCAAGGCGATCCTTGGTGCGCCCCCAGCGATTGATGAAATGAATCACAGCCCGAATCAGATCACCAATATAACCTCCCCCATGAAAACCACGTCGTCCCGTCTTGTAAAGGCCATAGCCATTCACCAGGCCATCACCCACATCCTCCATGTCCTCCACGATCGACGTGGCGATTTCGAGAATTTCATAGATTTCCTTGCGATTGGGTAGATCACGACTGGCGAGTGCCGTGAGCCGCTCCCTGAGCTCCGTTGTCTCGTCCTTCGCCTTGGTCGCCAGACGGCGGTGTTGCGCCCGGCTGCGCATCGAGCTGGCGTAGCAACTTCGCAATTCCCGGTAGGTGCTGTTGAGGCTGTCGCGGTCCAGAGGCTCGGGATCGGGTGGAAACTCTGAGGTAGGAGGCAGGAAAACCATACGGCCAGCTATTCAGGGTCAATCCTGCCTCTTGCTGCACGCTCAAGCAGACGGAATCAGACTGCAGAACTATTCACGAGCTGCATAGCCTTGCAGCAATCGCTTGGCAACACTGACCCACTCCGCGGAGCTTCACAGGCTCGGCGAGTCCCAGAAGGTTCACAGACCCTCACAGACTCACCCCCAACCAGGGGCCCATGTTGTGGTGAGCGGTGTGGTCGCTGGTCTTTCGCAGGAAAACCGAGCCATAGGGCCATCGAGCGGCAGAGGCTTGGGAACCATCTGTAGAGGCCCCGATCCCATGCCACACATTGATCTGCTTATGGCTGCCGAGCTGGTGGTGGCCCTGCTGCTCGTGGCCACGCTGGACAGTCCCTCACCCCGGGAAACGGCGGTGGAGCCGCCGCAGGAGGAGCCAGCGCCTGGACGGTGGTCCGCTCAGACCGATCTCCACGCCCAACGCATCCTGCGGTTGGAGCGCCGCCAAGCGACGACCGTCGCCCCCACGACCTGAGGACGGAAGCCGTGGTACTTCCTAGGATTCAGAACACTGAATCGCATCGCGGAGGGGGCTAGGCAATGCTCGGAGATGCCAATCAAAAGGATCTGTTCGATTATTGGCACGATCGTGTGCAGATCCGCAATCTCGATCTGATCGCATCCAAGCAGCACGTCCCCACACAGGTTCTTCGGCACGAGTGCACGAACTACGACTATCTCAGGCATCTACCGGCCGTACTGACGCTCGATGACCTGGAGCGTTGCCGTGTCATCGCGATCATTAAATATGAATGCACCGCACAGGTGCTGCAGCGGCGGACAGGACTGCTGCGCGACTACGCCAGACAATGTCGTGAGGTCGCGGCTGAGCAGCAACAGGAGCGCTCCAAGCTGCTTGGCTTCATCGCCAAGCTCAAGGAATTGCTGCGCGGGAAGCAGGTCGTCATCGATCGGCTGGAGGAGCGCATCCGGCTCCTTGAGGCTGACAATGCGGCTCTACTCGCTGAACTGCAACAGTCGAAGGCAACTGAGCAGATCCAGCAGGAACTTGAGGCGCTCCAGCTTCGTTACGACGAGGTGGTGGAGCATCGCCAGCGGCTGGCCAAGAACAATCAGAGCCTTGGTGGCCGTGTGGCCCACACCAACCGCTACAGGAGAGAGCGAGATGAACTGGCCGAGGCTCTACGCCAGGAACGCAGCCTCACCCAATCGCTGCGCCGGGACATCGAACAGCTGCGGGCCCGCGAGCAGCTGAGGTTCGGCCTCGCGGAATGAAGACCATGGCAACCACCTCAGCCAGGCCCCAGACATCCCCAAGACGCCCGTCCAGGAGCAAGCCTGCGGCAAAGCCAGGGGCAGTGCCGCAGGGCAAGTCTGCGGAAGAGCAGCCGTCCTCCTCTCCAACACCGACTGCCGCTCAAACGACAGCCCCGCTGGCCGATCTCAAGCGTGCTGTCTTCGCGCTGGCCAAGGTGAGCAGCACCAAGGAACTCAAACGCCAGAACGTTGATCTGCGCCACCTCGATTTCCGCCGCAAGGTCAGCTGGTCCCAGGCCCTGGCGGTGCTGCAGAAGGCCCAGGAGGCCTACCCCGACTGGCACCACAACCCACCGGAGGAATACCGGGAGCTGTTCAGCGCCATCGATGCCGCCAGCGATGCCTACGCCCGCAGCATCGAAAAAGGACTCCAGCTGAGCGAGGAACTGGAACGCGCTGCCGACGACCTGGAGGCCCTCTCCGGTGAGCTCCAGCAGGAGGCCGAGGAGCTGAAGGCAATCGAGCAGGCCTCTCGGAAGCAGCGCCGGGCCCGCTCGCTCAACTGAGGCTGACGCCAGCCGCAGCCCCTTCAGGTGGCCTGATACACCGCCAGGGCTGCCTCCAGCTTCTGCCGGTGCTCGTCCCGCAAGGTTGTCGGACTCTCGATCCGGATGCCGGCCCCGAAACCAAAGAGCCAGTTGCGCAGGTCGATGTCGCGCTCCACGGTCCAGGCGGGCAGATCGAGTTCCACCGGGTAGGGATGGGTATCGGCGGCGGAGCCCGGCTCCAACACGTGTGGGGCGTTGGCGTGATGCCACCACTGCTCGCCGGGTAGGGGTTTGGAGAAGCGGGTGTGCTCGATCGGGTAGCGCTGCAGGCCCTCGCGGATGAAGGCGAAGGCCCAGCCCTGGCAGCAGAAGCGCAGGGTCACCAGCTGCCTTGCGCGCTGACGGGCGTTGGGGCTGGCCAGCCGCAGCTGGGCCTGCAGATCGTTCCCGAAGTAGATGCCGCCGCTGTGGTGCAGCAGCAGCTCCAGGCGGCGCAGGGCCTGGGCGTGGGCGTCGTCGGTGCGGCGGTTGCCGCGTTCGCTGCGGCGCAGGGCAAGGCGATCGAGGCGTTCGCTGCGGATCAGGCCCACGCCCGTGCCGACCGCGTCCTCCTCGAACACGAGATACCAGCCGATGTTGTGGAAGAGCAGCTGCAGCGGCCACACGCGGAGCGCGCCGCTGGGGCTGTCCGGGAAGGACGCCACCGACACGTAGCGCTCCAGCTCGATGCGGCGCCGCTCCACGATCGCCGTTTCCAGCGCTTCCGCCTGGCGCTCGGCCGCCAGGGAATCGGGCCGCACCAGGGCGCTGCTCACGATCGAGCGATTCGCAAAGGCCCGCACCGGCGGGGCGCCATCAAGGGCGATCCCGCCCCAGCTGAGCCGCTGCTCCAGTTCGCTGAGCAGATCCTGGGCGCTGGGATCGGCCAGCCGGCCGGCGGCCTGGCTCACCACCCCATGGATCTCCCGCAGCCGGTGGGCCGAGAGCAGCGCCGTGCCCAGGGCATAGCCGTGGCGCACGTTGTCGTTGCGGCGCCGGAAGCCGTAGGGGGTGAGCAGCTTTTCGAGGTCCTTGCGCAGGGTGGCCGTCTCACCGGGCAGGTAGGCACCGGGGATGGCCTCCATCTGGGCGATCAGATGCTCCGGCAAGGGCAGACCAGGCGCCCGATCGAAGGGTTGCTGCAGCAGGTGGCGCAGCAGCGTGAACACCCGCTGGAACACCGGCCCATCCCCCAGGGGCGGATGGCCACCGTTCACGCCCCCCAGCCACTGGTCCTGCTGCGACGCCGCGAGGGGCGGAGGCGGCTGGATCGGCGCCAGCGCAGACTCGGCGGCGCAGAAGCCATTCGCCTCCAGCCAAGCCAGATCGGCACGGATTGCCGCCACGTCGCCGTAGCAGTCGCCGTGGAGCCTGCGCAGGTAGGCGGCTGCCTGATGGGCCAGGTCGCCCTCCGGCAGCGGCGACACGATCGCCTCCAGCTCGGCTCGGGTGGCCGGATCGGCGCTGGAGAGTTCGGGGAAGTTGAGGAGCAGCCGCAGCAGGTAGAGCAACCGCTCCAGATCCAGCAGCCGCGAGTAGCCGTGCAGCTCAAAACGCCGCTCGCGGTTGCGGGCGGAGCGGATGCGGTGATCGAGGCGGGCCAGTTCGTCGCGCAGCAGCGGTTCGAGTTCGCGCTGGTGGGTGGGCACCACCGCCACCAGGGCCGCCACCCCCTCAGCCCGCGACGGCCCGAAGTCTGGATCCGCCAGGGCGGCGGCCATCTCGCGGATCACGGGTTCGGGCACCAGGCGCTTGCGGGTCTGGTTCCACTGCAGGCAGGTGGCGAGGGGTGTGTAGAGCCACCAGCCGATCCACTCCACCGGCGCCGGCAGGGTGAGGGCCTGGGTGATCGCCAGGCGCCAGGGACGGCGGGCGTGGGTGGCATCCACGATCACCGGCGTGGCGGCCGCCACGCAGTCGCGGATGCGCTGGTGCAGTCGGGCCTCGATGTCGCGCCAGGGGCCCTGCACGGCCGCATCGCCGAACAGCTCGCTACGCACCACGTCGGTGGAGAGCACCACGGCACCGGTGAGGCCGGCGAGCACACCGGCGAGGGTGGTCTTGCCGCTGGCGGGCGGGCCGATCAGCAGATGGCAGCGCAGGGGAACGGGCCGGTCGCTGGGCGGGGAAATGGGCATCCGCGCAGCCTGGCCGCTGCGGCCACCTCTTGCAAGCCTCTCCTGCGAAGAAGCACATACCGCTGCAGCTGGGGCCTGGGTTCAACTGGAGCCCATTGCTCTTTCGCAGGAGAATCTGCCCCTATCGGTTTTAGGGGCCAGAAGCTTCCAGCAGCGCCCCAGAGATCCCCTTGGTCCTCTCGATTGAAGCCGTACCCCGCCCGGCGCACCGCTACCGCCTGCCAACCCTGCTGCAGGACATCCGCCTGCTGGATCTGCTGGAGCTCAGCGGCACCACCCTGGAGGTGAGTCGGCTGGTGCAGCTCAGCCAGCCCACCGTGAGCCGCCGCAACCGCCTGCTGGCCCATGACTTCGCCCTCGAGGTGAACCGCCGCCGGCTGGTGGGCTGTCGCTACGGCAGCAACCCGGCGATGCGGCTGCTGCGCCTGGGCTGTCGTGCCCATCGGCTGATGGCAGGCGTGGCACGGCTGGGGTCGGATGTCCTCCTCCAGCCGCTGCTGGCGGGCTGTGGCTGGCTGCTGCCGGCCCCGCCCCGCTTCCGCCCTGTGGAGAGCTGGCTGGAGCTGGTGCGCCAGGGGGTGCTCGATGGTGCCCTGGTGTCGGGGCTGGAGTTTCAGGGCGGGGGGCCGCCCGCGGGCCATGGGCTGGAGCTGCTGCACCTTGGCGCGCTGCCGATGGGCCTGGCCACCGCTTCCGGTGCCGTGATCGGCCTCGGCTCCACCCCTCCCACGGTGCTGGTGCCCAACCGCGCGGTGGCGCAGGGTCTGCAGCGGGGCCTGGCGGCGTGCGGCCTTTCCTTGAAGACCGCCGGCAACACCTGCCAATCGCCGGCCCAATGGCTGGATCGTCTGGCCCGCTCCTCCCTGGCCATGCCCCTGCCTGTGTTGGAGCCGGCGCACTGGTGGCAGCCCCTGCAACGACAGCCGCTGCCGCAGCCGCTGTACATGCCGCTGTGGCTGGTGCTACCTACCGGCTGGCAGCAGCAGACGGTGCTGGCCCACACGGCCGAGCAGTTGCAGACCCATCCGGCCCTGCGCGAAGAGGAGGGAGCATGAGCCACCTGGATCCTGCGATAGGGAAAACAGCAACAAAGGGCGTGCGGCTGGGCGCGAAAGCATGCGCCAGGTGCATAGCGGTGCGGATTCAAGTCCAGGGCCTGGGATGGCGGGTTCCCAGGACGGCCCATAAGCACCAAACTGCGCTGAGACGCCCCCACCAACTCTCAATGCCGACCTGGCCGCCCCAGCTTCCGGAGGCTGCCCGCTGATGGACGTCTTCTCTTTCCGCGACCGGGTCGTCGAGGACTACGGGCAGTTCAGCCGCAGCTTCACGCAGATCAAGGCACGTGATCTGCGGGATTTTGTCGATGGCCGCTACGGCGCTGGTGAGTACTGGCCCTCACCATTGATCCAGCTCAACCCCAGTTTCGTGGGGGGAGGCAGTATCGGGGCTCTGGTGGAGGAGGGCCTGCTGCACCCGGAATGCAGCCGTATCTTCCGCTGGGGCAAAGACAGGGGCGAGGGGGTGGAGCTGCTCCTGCATCGCCACCAACGGGAAGCGATCGAGATCGCCCGCGCCGGCGGCAGCCTGGTGGTGATCTCCGGCACGGGCTCCGGCAAGTCGCTGGGTTACATGATCCCGATCATCAATCGGGTGCTGGAAGAGCGCCAGGGAGGCGACCAGAGCAAGCGGATCAGGGCGATCGTCATCTACCCGATGAATGCGCTCTGCAACAGCCAGATTGAGGAGCTGCAGAAATACCTGGGCTGGGGTTATCCCGGCGGTCCGCGTGTCACCTTTGCGCGCTACACGGGCCAGGAGAGCGAGGAAGAACGAGAAAAGATCAAGAACGATCCTCCCGACATCCTGCTCACGAACTACGTGATGCTGGAGTACATCCTCACCCGGCAGGATCCGCTGGATCAGAAGGTGATCAGCGATGCCCAGGGTCTGGAGTTCCTGGTGCTGGATGAACTGCACACCTACAGGGGGCGTCAAGGTGCTGATGTGGCCCTGTTGGTGCGCCGGGTGCGGCAGCGCCTGAATGCCGATCTGATCTGCATCGGCACCTCCGCCACCATGGCCTCAGAAGGCACCGCAGCCGAGCGCAATGGCACCGTGGCCCAGGTGGCGAGCAAGTTGTTCGGCACCGGCATCCCGGTGGAGAACATCGTCACCGAGACGCTGGAGCGCCTCACCGTTGGCGATCTGCCCGATGCCACTGAACTGGGTTCAGCTCTCGATGGTGACTATTCACCGGAAACCACTGCTGCATGGTCACCGGATGATCTGCGCCACCACCCCCTGGCCCGCTGGGTGGAGTTGCGGCTTGGCCTGGAACGGGAGGACGGCCGTGCGGATGGGAAGTGGGTGCGCTGCCGGCCGCGCACCTTGCAGGATGCAGCCCTGGAGCTCGCCAGGGCCAGCGGGCGTCTGGCTGCGGATGCAGACCCCGACTCAGAACCCGGGCAGCGCATGCGAGAGGCAGTGCTCACCAGCCTGCGCCAGTTTCTGCTGGCGGCCTATCAGGTGGAGGTGGGGCCGAACCGCCGCTTCTTTGCCTTCCGCCTGCACCAGTTTGTCTCGGCCGGCGGTGATGTGCATTCCAGCCTGGAGGCTCCTGGCCGGCGCTACCTGACCCTCAAGGGCCAGAAATACCAGCCCAACGCCGGCCGTCAGGCTCTGCTGTACCCGGTGGTGTTCTGCCGCAGTTGCGGCCAGGAGTTCCACCCGGTATGGGCCCATCTGCACAGCCGCAGGCCGGAGCGGTTCGAGCCGCGTGAGTTCTCTGATGAATCGAGCCTGCGGGAACGGGATGTGGTCAACGGCTACCTGATGCCCGATGCAGAGGGTGCCTATGAGGTGGAGGATCTGGAGAAGGCCAGGTTCCCCGATGGCTGGCTGGAAACCGACAAAAGCGGCGAGCTGGTGCTCAAGCGCACCTACCGGGAGTTCGCTCCGGTGCCGTGCCGGATCAAAGCGGATGGAGGCACGAGCAGTGACGGAACCCCAGCCTGGTTCCTCAAAGGCAGTTTCCGCTTCTGCCCCAGCTGCGGGGTGGAGCACAACGTGCGCGGCAGCGAGTTCCGCAAGCTCTGCGGCCTGAATTCCGAGGGCCGCAGCTCGGCCACCACCACCTTGAGCCTGGCGGTGCTGCGCCAGTTGCTCAGCTTCCCGGAGCAGGAGATCCCCGACAACGCTCGCAAGCTCCTGGCCTTCAGCGACAACCGCCAGGACGCCTCGCTGCAGGCGGGTCACTTCAACGACTTCGTGCGGGTGCTGCAGCTGCGGGCCGGTCTTGTGGCGGCGCTGCGCGGCAAGCCAGGCCATGAGTTGAGCCTGGAGACTCTGGCGCTCGACACCGAGAAGGCGCTGCGCCTGTCAGCCGATGACTTCATCGCCACCAAGGGCGTGAAACCCAACGTGGAGCAGGAGCGCCGCAAGGCTTTGCGGGGGGTGCTGGAGTATCGGCTGCTGGTGGATCTGCGCAAGGGCTGGCGGCTCACCAACCCCAACCTGGAGCAGCTGCGGCTGTTGGAGATCGACTACGCCGAGCTGGTGAACTGCGCCGAGGACCAGGCCGATTGGCAGCAGCGCCATCCGCTCCTGGCCCAGGCCAGCAGCGAGGAGCGCTTCCTGATCCTGCACCGCTTGCTGGAGGAGATGCGCGAGCGGTTGGCAATCGATTGTGATGCCCTGGGACTGGAGGAGTTCGAGCGCCGCCGCAAGGCCTGTTTCGACCTGGAGGAGGTGTGGGGCATCCGGGCGGAAGAACAGCCCGAGCTGGCTCGCACCGTGCTGATGAGCCCGGTCACCGCAGAGCAGCGCCTGCAGCGACTGGAGGGTCTGTCATTACGTGGTGCCTTTGGACGCTGGCTCAAGGCCCGCGAGCGCTGGCTGTCGGTGGAGGAGTTGCACCGCGGCCTGAAGTGGAAGGACGACCTGTATCAGGAGATCACCGGCCACCTGCTGGCGATGCTCACGGCCTGGGGTCTGGTCAAGCCAAAAGAGGTGAAGGTCGGCAAGCGCAAGAGCGAGGTGCTGCAGGGCTGGCGATTGAACAGCTCAGCCCTGCGTTGGAACCTGGTGGATCCTGATGCTCCAGCGCAGGCCGCCTACGCCGAGCGGTTGCGCCAGCAACTGGAATCCAGCGGCCGGCGCGGACCCGTGAATGCCTATTTCCGGAACCTCTATGAGGATCTTGCTGCGCTGATTGCCGACTCAGGCCAGGCCGAAGGCAGGCCATTCGTTCAGACCCTGGAAGCACGGGAGCACACGGCCCAGGTGGATGCCGGGGTTCGGGAACAGCGGGAGAAGCAGTTCCGTGATGCCCGCCTGCGGCTGCTCTATTGCTCCCCCACCATGGAGCTGGGCGTGGACATCTCCTCGCTCAACACGGTGTACCTGCGCAATGTGCCGCCCACACCGGCCAACTATGCCCAGCGCAGTGGCCGTGCCGGGCGGAGCGGACAACCAGCGCTGGTGCTCAGCTACTGCGGTGCCACGTCGCCGCACGATCAATACTTCTTCTCCGACCCCACCCGCATGGTGGCCGGTGCCGTGAGCGCCCCCACGCTGGAGCTGGCCAATGAGGAGCTGCTGAAAGCGCATTTCCGGGCCCTGTGGCTGGCAGCCACGCGCCAGCGATTGCCAGGCAAGGTGAAGGAGCTCGTGGATCTCGCCGCCGAGGGAAGGCCGCTGGTGGCGGATCTGCGCGACTCCCTGGCCAGTGATGACGCCTGCCGCAGTGCCCAGGCCGATGGCCAGGCGATCGTCGACGACCTGATCGAGAACCACTGGTTGGGCAGCAGCCCGCCAACCTGGCTCACCGGCAGCTGGTTGGATGCCCTGATCCGGGGTGCGGCCCTCGATTTCGACGCGGCGCTGCGCCGTTGGCGGGATCTGCTGGAGGCGGTCGACAGCCAGTTCGCCCAGGCCCAGAAGGATCTGGCCAATCACGCTCTGTCAGAGCGCGAACGGCAGGCGGCGGATCAGCGGCAGCGAGCGGCACGGCTGCAACAGCAGCTGTTGCTGGCCGACAAACCCGGCAGCGGCAACAACAACAACGACTTCAGCACCTACCGCTATCTGGCCAGCCAGGGCTTCATGCCGGGCTACAACTTCCCGCGCCTGCCGCTGATGGCCTACATCCCCGGCAGCCGTGAGCAGGTGGGAGGCGGCACGTTTATCACCCGGCCGCGCTTCGTGGGGATCAGCGAGTTCGGGCCCCATTCACTGATCTATCACGAGGGCAACACCTACAAGGTGAAGGGCGCGATCCTGGGCCTGCAGGACAACGCGGTGGCCGCGGGCACCGTGACCCTGGCCACCCAGGACGCCCTGCTCTGCGGCGTCTGTGGTCATGCCCACCTGGGTTCGGCCCTTGATGAAGTGGAGCTGTGCCGCCACTGCGGTGCGCCGCTCCAGGAGGAACCGAAAGGCAAGGCGGTGCGGGTGCCACGGCTGTATCAGATCGAGCAGGTGAACACCCGCCGCGCCGAGCGGATCACCTCCGACGACGAGGAGCGGCAACGGCTGGGCTACGAGCTGCTCACCACCTATGAGTTCCCGCAGGAGAACGGTGTGGTGAATGTGGCGCGGGCGCAGGTGAGCAGTGGCGGCCAGCCGCTGCTGGAGCTGAGCTATGCGCCCGCCACCACGATCAGCCGCATCAACCTCGGCTGGCGACGGCGCGAGAACCGCAGCGACATGGGTTTCCCCATCCACCCGATCAGCGGCCGCTGGGGCGGAGAGAAACAGCTGGAAGCTGGCAACGCCACCACTGGCGAGGGAGAGGACGATGCGGCCGAAGTGGGTTACGTGAAGATCACGCCTTACGTGCAGGACCGTAAGAACGCCCTGCTGTTGCAGTTCCCCAATCAGCCGGCCAGCGGCAACTGGACGGCGCTGCAGCTGCTCAGCCTGAAGAACGCCCTGAAGCGCGGCATCGAGGTGGCCTTCCAGCTCGATGGCAGCGAGATCGCCGCTGAGCTGATGCCAAACGACGAGGAGGCCAGCGCCCTGTTGCTCTATGAGAGCGCCGAGGGCGGGGCCGGGGTGCTGAGCCGCCTGGTGGAGAGCCCCGCAGCGCTGCGGCAGTTGGGCCGCACCGCCCTGGAGGTGTGCCACTGGCGGCTGAGCGATCCCTTGCCGGTGCTCGAAGCGGCCCTGGAGGATGCCGATCCGGAGTGTGAGGCCGGCTGCTACCGCTGCCTGCTCGGCTATCACAACCAACGAGAGCACGACCGGATCGACCGCCGCATCCCTGAGCTCAAGCAGTTCCTGCTGGATCTGGCCCGCGGTGAGCTGGTGGGTCAGGGAGGCACCGACAGCCGCAGCGAGCGGCTGGAGCGGCTGCGTGGCTTCTGCCAGAGCGGCCTGGAGCGCCTCTGGCTGGAGACAGCCTTCCGGCTGGGTCATCACCTGCCCGATGACGCCCAGAAGGAGGTGAGCGGTCACTTCGTGACGCCTGATTTCACCTACCGCGAGGCCGGGGCGTTGGTGTTCATCGATGGCCCCCACCACCAGAAACCCCTGCAGCAGCGGCTGGACCAACAGAAGCGCCGGGACCTCAAGGATGCCGGCATCCGCGTGGTGGTCTTTGACCAGCACAGCGATGAATGGCCGGGGGTGTTCCGCGAGCACGCCTGGCTCTTCGGGGAAGGGAAGGGTGGTGGCAGCAGCCCCCCTCCAGCACCGCAGCAGCCGTCAGGGGGCCCCGCCACCGGCCACGAATCCCAAGGACCGGATCTTGGTGAAGCCCTTGATGCCGTGTTTGCCCAACACCAGCAGCTGTTCGGCAAGGAGGCTCAGCCATGACCAGCACCCTCAGCCAGCCCACCTCCAGCCAACCCCCAGCGCTGCCCGACATCCCCAGCCCCGGCTCGATCGTCAAGGTGCGCGGGCGGGAGTGGGTGACGCTGCCCCAGAGCCGCGTGGAGAAGCAGGACCAGGTGCTGCGGCTGCGGCCCCTGGGCGGCGGGGATCAGACGATCGCCACCCTGTTCTGGCCGCTGGAGGGCGAGCAGGTGAAGCCGGCCAGCTTTGCCCTGCCGGATCCGGCCCTCAGCGGCTCCCAGAGCTCGGCGCTGCTGCTGCGCGATGCCCTGCTGCTCAAGCTGCGCGCCGGTGCGGGCCCGTTCCGCTGCCTGGGCAATGTGGCGCTGGAGCCCCGGCCATACCAGTTGGTGCCGCTGCTGATGGCGCTCAAGCAGGAGGTGAGTCGGGTGCTGATCGCCGATGAAGTGGGCCTCGGCAAAACGGTGGAGGCGCTGCTGATCGCCCGGGAACTGCTCGATCGCGGTGAGATCCGCAAGGTCACGGTGATCTGCCCGCCGCACCTGTGTGAGAAGTGGAAGAGCGACATGATCCGCCAGTTCAACCTGGCGGCCGAGGTGGTGCGGCCTGGCACGGCCCAGAAGCTGGAGCGGGGCCTGCCGGCCGGCAAGTCGATCTTTGATGTGATCCCGTTCACGGTGGTGAGCCTCGACTGGATCAAGAGCGACCGCAACCGCGAGGGCTTCCTGCGCAGCTGCGGCGAGTTCGTGATCGTGGACGAGGCCCACACCTGCGCGGCCCGCAAGGGGGGCGGGCGCCAGCAGCGCTATGTGCTGCTGCGGGGCCTGGCCGCTGATCCCCAGCGCCACTTGGTGCTGCTCACCGCGACCCCCCACAGCGGCGACAAGGAGGCGTTCGACAACCTGCTCGGGCTGCTCGATCCCAAGTTCGAGGGCCTCAGCGAGATGCCCGAGGGTCAGCGCCGCAAGGACCTGCGCGATGAGCTGGGCAACTACTTCGTGCAGCGCCGCCGGCTCGATCTCAAGGAAGAGTGGGGCACCGAGGGAGCCGACTTCCCCGATCGTGAAACCCGCGAGGCCACTTACACCCTCAGCGGCGACTGGGGACGTCTATTCGATGACGTGCTGGCCTATGCCCGTGAACTCGTGGAGCGGAGCGTTGGCGAAAGCAAGTTGCGCCAGCGGATGAGCTGGTGGGCGGCCCTGGCGTTGCTGCGCTGCGTCAGCAGCAGCCCCGCCGCAGCCTCCGCCTCCCTGCGCACCAAGCTGTTCAATCTCCAGAACGGCGCTGATGCCGCCTCGGCGCCCAGTGATGACGAGCTGGCCGATGACCTGGAAGCCATGGCCACCCTGGCCGTGCTCGACGGCGCCGAAGAGGAGTTCAGCGCAGAAGAAGCAGCCCCGGGAGCCGATCTGGCGGAGTCGGCCGATGCCGGGCTGTTGAAGGATCTGATCGAGCGCTCGGATCGCCTGCGCGGCAAGGCCCACGATCCCAAGCTCAAGCAGCTGCTGAAGGAGCTCAAGGGGCTGCTGGCGGAGGGCTTCCGGCCAGTGATCTTCTGCCGTTTCCGGCCCACAGCTCACTACCTGGCGGAGCAACTGGAGGAGGAACTGCCCAAGCGCGCGCATGTGGTGATGGCCGTCACCGGTGATCTGCCGCCGGAGGAGCGGGTGGAGCGCATCCGCGAGCTGCAGCAGGAGCTGGCGAACGGCAAGGTGCCCGTGCTGGTGGCCACCGACTGCCTCTCGGAGGGCATCGACCTGCAGCACACCTTCGATGCGGTGATGCACTACGACCTCTGCTGGAACCCCACCCGCCACGAGCAGCGCGAGGGTCGGGTGGATCGCTTTGGCCAGGCTCGCAGTGCCGTGCGGGCGCTGATGCTGCACGGCGGCGACTCCAACCCGGTGGATGAGCGGGTGCGGACGGTGATCCTCGAAAAGGAGAAGACGATCCGCAAGGAGCTGGGGGTGAGCGTGCCGATCCCCGGCAACGCCAACACCATCACCCAGGCGGTTCTGGGCGGGATCTTCGGGAAGGCCGCCAAGGCAATTCAGGGGTTCCTCAACCTCGGCCTGCCTGGCTTCGGTGGTTCTGGATCAGACCTTGATGCCGTGATTGACGCCGAATGGCAGAGCGCCAAGGAGAACGCCAAGGCCACGCGCACGATCTTTGCCCAGCGCAGCCTCAAACCGGAGGAAGCCCTCCGCGAATGGGACCGCACGCGCGAATCCCTCGGCAGCGCCGATGCGGTGGAGCGGCTGGTGCTCAACGCCTGCCGCCGCCTCAACCTGCCGATCGGGGCGTTGCCGGCTGCAGGTGGCTGGGAGCTCGATCTCACCCGCCTGGAGGACAACCGCCAGGCCCTGAACGAGCGCCTGCGCAACCACGACCTCGGCGGCAAGCTGCGGCTCAGTTTCCGCTCCCCTGCCCGTGACGGCAGCCAGCTGCTCAGCCGCTCCCATCCGCTGGTGGTGGAGCTGGCCGATTTCGTGGCCGAGCGGGCCCTCAGCGGACTGGAGCCTGAGCTGGCGGCTCGCGCCTCCGTGATCCGCACCAAGGCGGTGGCCAAACGCACCCAGGTGCTGGTGCTGCGGCTGCGGCACCAGCTGCACCAGTCGCGGTGGACGGGCAATCAGTACGAGGCCCTGCCCGATCTGCTGGTGGAGGAATGCCTCACGGCCCGGGTGAACGGTGATGGTTTGGAACCACTGGAGGGTGCCGCAGCGCTGGAGCTGCTGGAAGCCCCCGCCAGCGGCAACATCGATCCGGGGCAGCGCCAGCAGTGGCTTCAAGAGGCGGTGGCAGAGCTCGATGCTCTGCAGCCGGCATTGGCGGCCTTGGCTGAGCGGCGTGCCGATCTGGCGGAGGAAGACCACCGCCGCGTACGCGAGGCCTCGCTGCGCTCGGGGGAATCGCTGCGGATGCGCTTTCGCTGTGAACCGAGCCTGCCGGTGGATGTGATCGGCCTGATTGTTCTCCTCCCTGCCCCCAACCTTTGAGCCATGGCCCGCACCACCGCCACCGTCAGCTTCCAGGCGATCGAGCTCAAGGGCAGCCTGCTGCCGGGATCCCTTCTGGAGCAGGTAGCCCGCCTGAACGCCCCGATGCAGAAGGAGGCCGACTACGGCCTGGCCAAGGGCGAGCGGCTACGGGAGCGGATCGATGCGGCCTGGGTACGGCTCAAGGAGATCTGGGAGGAATACAGAGATCTGCGTGAACGGGCGGCGCAGAGCACGGCGGGCCTGCATGCCTCTGTGCGCATCCTGCGCGAGGTGCTGGGCTGGCCGGACCTGCAGCCCTGCAGCGGCTGGCAACACGGCGAATCCCAGTTCCCGATCACCCACCGAGCCTTTGAGGGCACCGTTCCCCTGATCGTGCGCGGCATCGCGGCCGATCAGCTCGACAAGGGCAGCAGCCAGTTCGGCCAGGAAGGTCGTCGCCGCTCTCCGCACAGCTGCCTGCAGGAATGCCTCAATGCCGACGACAACGCCAACTGGGGGCTGCTGCTCACGGGAGATCGACTGCGGCTGTTGCACGACAACCCCTCGCTGGTGAAGCCGGCCTACCTGGCGGTGGATCTGGAGCTGCTGGTGGAAGGCGAGCTGTTCGATGAGTTCGCGGTGCTCTGGCTGCTGCTGCACGCCAGCCGCTTCCGCCATCCGCAGACGGGCAGCTGCGTTCTGGATGCCTGGAAGGAGCAGGCGCAGGAGGCGGGTGAGCGGGTGCTGGGGCAGCTGCGCAACGGCGTGCAGCAGGCCCTCGAAGCCCTGGGCAATGGCCTGTTGCAACACCCCGACAACGAGGCCCTGCGCTCCCAGCTGGCCAGTGGCGCCCTCAGCGGCCAGGAGCTGCACCGCCAGCTGCTGCGGCTGGTGTATCGCTTCCTGTTTCTGTTCACGGCGGAAGACCGGGACCTGCTGTTCCCGAGGTCGCTGGGCCAGGAGGATCCGCGCCGCCGCATCTACCGCGAGGGCTACAGCGTGGGGCGGCTGCGGGAACTGGCGATCCGCCGCAGCGCCTCGGAGGGGCCCTACGGCGATCTGTGGCAGACCCAGAAGCTGGTGTTCCTGCAGCTGCGCCAAAGCAGCTCACCGCTGGGGCTGCCCGGCCTGGGGGGCTTGTTCGCCGAGCCGCAATGCATGGCGCTGGAGCAGTGCGAACTGGCCAACCGCTTTCTGCTGCGGGCGATCCGGGCGATCGGCTGGTTCCAGGCTGGCGACACCCTCACCCGCGTCAACTACCGCGACCTCAACACCGAGGAGCTGGGCAGTGTGTATGAGGGGCTGCTGGAGCTCCATCCCCAGCTGGAGCGCGCCGGTGGCAGCTGGCAGCTGAGCTACGGCGGCGGCGCCGGCAGCGACCGCAAGACCACCGGCAGCTACTACACACCGGATCAGCTGGTGCAGCTGTTGATCGTGTCGGCCTTGCTGCCCGTGATAGCCGATCGGCTCGCCAAGGCTTCCACGCCGGAGGAGAAGGAGCAGGCCTTGCTGGCGATCCGGGTGCTCGATCCAGCCTGCGGCAGCGGCCACTTCCTGCTGGCGGCCGCCCGGCGCCTGGCGCTGGAGCTCGCCTGCATCCGCGCCGGCGATGAGGAACCCAGCGAGGAGCTGCGCCAGGAATGCCTGCGCGAGGTGGTGGCCCACTGCATCTACGGGGTCGACAAGAACCCGATGGCGGTGGAGCTGTGCAAGGTGGCGCTCTGGATCGAAGCGGTGGACCCCGGCAAGCCGCTCAGCTTCCTCGATGCCCACATCCAGTGCGGCGATTCGCTGGTGGGCGTGTTCGACCCGAAGGTGCTGGAGCAGGGCATCCCCGATGAGGCGTACAAACCGCTCACCGGCGACGACAAACCCACCTGCACCAGCCTGAAGAAGGAAAACGCCAGCTTCCGCAAGGCTGGGAACAAGGGAACCCTGCAGGGCACGCTCAATCTCCAGGCCAGCCCACCGATCAGCCGCAGCCAGCAACGGCTCCAGGAGATCGAGGCGATGCCCGAAACCACCCTGGCGGAAGGATCAGCCAAACAGGCGGCCTACGAAGCCTGGGAGCAGGAGCGCAGCAGCGATCCCCAGACCCTCGCGGCGGATCTCTACACCGCGGCCTTCTTCCTGCCCAAGACCCAGGCCAGCCGGCCCAAGGTGCCCACCAGCGAGCATCTTCTGCTGTTACGGGGTGGCCAGGAGATCCCCGGCGACGTGGAGCTGGCGGTGGAACAGGCCGCCAGAGACTTCCGCTTCTTCCATTGGCACCTGCGCTTTGGCGAGGTGATGGAGAGAGGCGGCTTTGATTGTGTACTAGGAAACCCACCCTGGGAGATGGTTCAAGTCGACCCCCAGGAATGGTTTGCCTGTCGAAATAGCCAGATATCTATAGCGAAGACCTCGGCCATTCGCTCAAACTTGATCGGCGATCTTGCCAGTTCAGATCCCGCCTTATTCAGAGAGTACGAACTCGCCGTAGCAGCAAATAATGGATCACAGGGATTCTTTCACACCTCGGGAAGATTTCCCAACTCAAGCGTTGGGAGGCTAAACCTAGCATATCTCTTTACAGAAGCGGTTATTAATATTGTTTCTCGGGATGGGCGAGCCGGCATGATTGTGCCGTCCGGAATCTCAACCGACTCATTTACACAAGCTCTATTTAGGACTATCGTTGAATCGGGCCTCGTAAGTCTATTCAGCTTCGAAAATGAAGATTTTATCTTTAGCAATGTTCACCACTCTTTCCGCTTTGGCCTATTGACACTGGGCAAAACTAAAAATCCATCCTTCGCCTTCTTTCTTAGAAGGCCGGATGATATTGTGCGTACCGGAAAGATTTTCTCGATGTCAAAGGAAGACTTTGATATCATAAATCCAAATACCAAGAACTGCCCCGTCTTTAGAAGTCAGCAAGATTACGCACTGGCAAAGAAAATTTACTCATCCACTCCCGTCCTTGTCAATGACGAAGATCCAGTGAACGGGAATCGCTGGATGACCTCTTTCATGCTGATGTTCATGATGAACACAGATAGCCATCTGTTTCGTTCGGCGCCAAGCGCAGGACTATGCCCGCTATATGAAGGAAAAATGATTCACCAATATGATCACAGATGGGCCACATATGAACAGGATGGGAGCACTAGGGACGTTAGTGAATCAGAGAAAGTCGATCATGACTACAAAGGCATATCACGACACTGGGTCGACCGTGCGCTTGTGGAGGAAAAGCTAAAGTCTAAGCAGTGGAACTATAAATGGCTTATTGGCTGGAGAGATGTAACCAGTGCGCATGTTCTAAGAACGTTTATTGCTTCAGTAGTCCCAGCCACCGCCGCGGGAAACAACCTCCCGCTGTTGCTAACAGGAAAGCTTGACGACAATCGTCTTTATGCGGCTTTGCTTGGAAACTTGAATTCTCTATCCCTTGACTTTGTGGCAAGGATGAAGACAGGCGGCAATCATCTGAATTTCTATATTGTTAAGCAGCTGCCTATAATCACACCAAAAACGTACACAAATAGTCATTTGGGATTTATATTGTCCCGAGTCCTCGAACTCACCTACACCGCCCACGACCTCAAGCCCTGGGCCGAAGACCTCGGCTACGACGGCCCACCCTTCATCTTCGATCCCGAACGCCGATCCCTGCTGCGGGCCGAACTCGATGCCTTCTACGCCCACCTCTACGGCCTCAATCGCGATGAGTTGCGCTACATCCTTGATCCTGCCGATGTGATGGGCCCCGATTACCCCAGCGAAACCTTTCGCGTGCTCAAAAACAACGAGATCCGCCAGTTCGGTGAGTACCGCACCCAGCGGCTGGTGCTGGAGGCGTGGGATCGGTTGTTTGGAGATAAATAAGTGCTAATCCTAAATGATCAGCCATTGCCTGAGAAGTCATGACGATAGAAGAGAGCGATAACAAAGTAGACTATCGGAAGCTTCTCAGGTGTTGGCCACCAATAGACTACATAGAATCAGAGATAGGAAGGCTTGCTGTATTCGCGTTGAGTGCTGGAGCAGCTCAGGACATGAAAACAGCGTTGTGCAAGCAGGTTCTTTCTGGCGAACTATCAGATGTTCAATTTGCTCGGGCCGTGTTCCGATACAGCTGCTTTCCTGCTGATCGGTTGCGCGAGGGCATAGGTCGACCCCACGAGCTGATCCTTACCGAGGATCAATGCCTTCGACTTTCCGAGGTTGAACTTCAAGTATTTTGCAGCATCTTCCTTCGTGGTGAATTGTCGACAAGGCCCTCCGCCACCGCGCTAGCTGAGCTGCGGGAATCATATCTCAAAAAATGGAATGAAGAAATAGAAAATGAGAGAAAAGAGCTTCAGCGCTTTTGGATTGATCTAAGGAGGAGGCTAGAGCAAGTTGAAAAGGACGGATTTGACGTTGATAATCTTTCTGCCGATGAGCTTGCAAAATTGCTCCGTCGCCCCGAAGCCCGGGAGTCCTACGAAAGATATCGTGATGTTGCCACCATTGCGCGGTACGGCTGGTTCATTGACTTGGAGATGACAATTGGGCGCATTCGGGCGTCAGCAAAGACCCTTAGAGGCCTCTCGGAAGAGCATCAAAATGCACCGCCATTGTCGCTAATCGAAGAGATTGATGTAAGTGCAGTCAAGTATTTTGAAGAGCGATATAGTGACATCAAGACATCAATCCTTTCGCGCTTTAGGACCCGCGGTCACATTCTAGAGCCAGCCTTTGCTGCGCACGAGCGAGGGCTTTACTGCTTATCAATTCCCGTCTTCATTGCACAAGCAGATGGGATCTTTAGAGAGTTGCGTGGATTTGGCCTGTTCTCTCTGCACAAGAGCGACGCTCCAAGCGACTACCGGGAGATTTACGAGTCTATTCTGGCTGGAATATGTGATCGTCACGAGCTAGCATGGAGCGACTTCCTGCCACTGCTTTTTCATTCCAAGCCGGATGGCGGCATCCCATTTAATCTCAACACGAAAGACAAGGAGGGGACATGTGAAAACTATAATCGACATGCGATTATGCACGGGCTGTGCACGTTCTATGGGACAAAAGAAAACAGTTTCCGATATATTAGCCTGCTTAATCTCCTCCGCATCGTCAAGTAAGTCGTTCAAATCCGCGAGCAAGAACAAGGTGGATGCTAGGCAATGCTTTTGATCTTGTGATCGCACCTGCTGATCAGAATGCTCATAGAAACGTGAATGTCTGAAATCGGCTCATCGATGCCTCCGCCTGCCCCTGACACTGCCGCTGCCAACGCAGCCCGTACCATCGCCCTGCAGATGCTCGAGGAGCGCGGCCGGGGCGCGGTGTTGGTGGGTGTGGCCCGGGTCGATGCCGCTCTTGAGCACCTGCTACAGGCGGTTATGGCCCCGGCAGCCAACCGCGGTGACGGCCTGTTCCTGCCGGATCGGCCCTTGGGATCCCTCGGCGCAAAGGTGGCACTCGCTCGCCGTCTGGGCCTGATCGACGCCCCGGTGGAGCGGGCTCTCTCTGCCCTGCGCAAGCTGCGCAACGCCTTTGCCCATTCCGCTGAATCGGCGTCGCTGGCTGATCCTGCCCACAGCGCTCGTCTGGCCGAGATCTATGCCGAGGCCCGCACCAATCCCCTCTGGGCTCCCCTGGAGACGGTGCTGGCTGCCCAGCCACCCTCAGCCCACGGCCCCCTGGAGCCAGCCCTGCGGGACTACATCCTGCTGATCACGATTCTGGTGGCGTTTCTGGAGGCCACAGCCCAGCAGCTCCAGCCCTTTCAGCCGCCGGTGGTGATGGGCTTCTCGGGGGTCCTCCGCAAGGAGCCTGCGGGTAATGGCCCTCGAAGCCATGGGTGAGCGGAACGGGTAGGCGCCTCCGAAGTCAGCCAATCCATCAGTCAGTCGTCTCAGCACGTCACGGATCCAGCCGAGTTCCTCAGAAGACGGCTTGCCGTGGGGCTCACAGCACGTTCAGCGCATCGGCCGAGGCCCGCGGCGGATCGGCCGCACCAAGGGCTTGAGCGTCGGTGGGATCTGCAGCTGCTGGTCGGCCCACTGGGCGGACAGGGCTGCCAGCAGGCTGGCGCGGTTGCCGTGGATCCGGAGCATGGCGTTGGCTCAACGTGCTGGCCACCAGCCTGATCGGGCCGGCCCGCTGCGCCAGCCCAGAAGTTGACAGGGCCGGGCAACCAATGGCACAAGCGCGACGGACGTTCATGCCGGTGGCGATGTGCCATGAGCGATCGGCTGCGCTGTGAGGTCGGTGCCGCAGGCCCTTCCATGCTCCGCGCCTTGGCAAGGGTTTCACCAGCCAGCCGGGTTGGGCGTCGGGCTCCGCTGCGCTGCGCCATTCACTGGTGGCTGGCCCTTGCCGGGCGGCGCGGCTGCAGGGCGGGTCCTGCGTCACCCCTCCTGTGGCTGCTGCCGAGTCCCACCGTGCCTCCCTGTCCTTCCCCTCAAGCAACGCCAAAACCGGTCCGATCGCTGTCTCCAGCACCAGCCGCCGCACCTGCCCCTCCAGCTGCCCCCTGGCCGGCGATCAGGGCTGCTACGCCGAGGCTGGCTTCCACACCCGGCTCCATTGGGATCGGCTCAGCCGGGGCGAGAGCGGCCTGCCGGCAGAGGCCTTCATCCGCCAGGTGCTGGCGCTGCCGGCCGGGATCCTGTTCCGCCATTGCGTGGCGGGCGATCAATGGCCTGATCCGGCCGATCCGCTGCGCATCGATCAGGCCCTATTGCTCCAGCTGGCTCGGGCCACACGGCATCTGCGAGCGGCCTGGTCCTTCACCCACTTCCCGATGGGCCCGGAGAATCAGGCCGCCGTGCGGCAAGCAGCCGCCAAGGGGTTGGTGGTCAATGCCTCCACCGAATCCCGCTCCGTGGCGGCGGGGCTGCAGCGCAAGGGCATCCCATCCGTCTGCGTGGTGCCGCCCGATGCGCCGGCGGTGTTCCGCCACGAGGGCGTGCGCTTTGTGGCCTGCCCCGCCAGCCGCCGGGGGAAAGGCGGCCGCAAGGTCCAGTGCATCAGCTGCGGCGGCCGCTTTGGGATTCCCCTCTGCGCCCAGGCCGATCGGCCGTTCGTGATCACCTTTCCCGCCCATGGCCTCCGGGCGGCGGCGGCAGCGGCCCACTGCAGCTGAGGGGCATGCCCCCAGACTGCCCCCTGGTTCAAGGAGCGGCGTGACCACCTCTGCCTCGGTGTTGTTCCTGGCCCATGGCTCACCGATGTTTGCCCTGCAGCCCGGTGCCGCCGGGGCGGCCCTTGCCGAGTTCGCCACGACCCTGCAGCGGCCCCAGGCGGTGCTGGTGATCAGTCCCCACTGGGAGACGAAGGTGGCCACGGTGAGCACGGCCAGCCAGCTGACGACCATCCACGACTTCGGGGGCTTTGATCCGGCCCTCTACGCAATCCAGTACCCCGCCAGCGGCAGCCCCGAAGGGGCGCAGGAAGTCGTTGCTGGACTGTCGGCCGCTGGCTTGCCCGTAACCACCGACGCCGAGCGCGGACTGGACCATGGGGCCTGGGTGCCGTTGCGCTACCTGTTCCCCGCGGCGGATGTGCCCGTGGTGCCGCTGTCGATCCAGCACCAGGGCGGGCCGGACCATGCCTTCCGCGTGGGCCAGGCGCTGGCGCCGCTGACCGAGAGGGGCTGGCTGATCGTGGCCTCCGGCAACATCACCCACAACCTGCGCGACTGGCAGCAGGCCAGCCGCGGTTTTGGCGTGGATGTCAGCTACGCCCAGCGCTTCTCCGACTGGGTCGACGCGCAGTTGAGCGGTGGCCAGGTGGAGGCGCTGCTGCACTACCGCGACTGCCAGCCCGATGCTGAGCAGGCCCAGCCCCGCGACGAGCAACTGCTGCCGTTGTTCACCGCCCTCGGGGCCGCCGGCCCTGAGGCCCGTGCCAGGGCGATTCATCGCGGCATCCGCGATCACGTGATCGCCATGGACAGCTACGCCTTCGAGCGGGCTGCCTAAGCCGTCGGCAGAGTCCTCAGGGCGTCGTCCGACCCGCCCCAGAGCATCCAACCCCAGCAAGGCAATGCACGTGCATTACCATTGGCATGGCTTCAGCGGGTGGCCTTATGGCTGTTCTCTCCTCTCCTGACGTGGCCGGTACCTCCGTGAGCCCCCCCCAGGAGGAGGTGGAATCGGCGCTGACGGATCGCTATCAGACCACCGTGCCGCAACCCGTGCGGCGGGCCCTTGGGTTGCGCAAGCGCGACCGCATTCGCTACGCCTTCCGCGCCAACGGTGAGGTGGTGTTGCAGCGCGTCAGCACCGAACCAGCAGCAGAGGATCCGGCCCTGGCTCCCTTCCTCGCGCTCCTGGAGCGGGACATCGCCAGCCATCCCGAGCGGCTGCAGCCCATCGGCGCAGAGCTGGTTCAGCGCCTGCAGGATCTGGTGGGTGACATCGAGGTGGATCTCGATGAAGCACTGCCAGACGACGAGCCCGCCTGACGGTGGGCACAGCGGCAGGATCGCCCGCGGTGATCAACGGGTGGAGGCTCTATGCGCACCCGTTGTTTCTCGATCAGCTGGAGGCGTTGATCACCGAGGTGGAGTCGCTGCGCCGCAAGGACCCCGAGGGGTATGGCAGCAAGAACCCCAGCAAGCGCCTGGCGGCCATCGCCCGCCTGATGCTCCAGGACATTCCCCAGGACCCCAACCGCAAGGAATACCAGCAAGGGTCCACCCTCGGGGCTGAACATCGCCACTGGCGACGGGCCAAGTTCTTTCAGCAGTACCGGTTGTTCTTCCGTTTTCACACGCGCTCACGGCTGATCGTGCTGGGCTGGGTGAACGACACCGGCACCAAGCGCGCCTACGGCAGCAAGACCGATGCCTACCGGGTGTTCCAGTCCATGCTGGCCAGCGGCCATCCGCCCGACGACTGGGACGAACTCCTGCAGGAGGCCACACAGGCCGCCGGGCGTTTGCAGCAGCTCACCGATCGGCTCCCTTGAGCGGAATCGGATGCTGAAGGGGGCTGGCTCGGGGCCTCTCCAGTCTGAGGCCCTCCTGACGTCGGGCCTCCGCTGGGATCGGTCCCGTCGCTGCGCCGCCCCCGGCGCCGATCGTCATGGCCATGCCCTCTGCGAGCGCCCCGGTTTTTGCCCGCTCCCCGTTCTGCCGGCCCGAGGAGGATCCCTTTCTGCTGCTCGAATCCACGCTGCGCTCGATGGAAGAGATCCTGCGCCGGAGCCGGGGGCTGCCATTGCGCCGCACCTGGATCGAGCAGCCCTATGGCGAGGAGGAGTTCACCCTGCTGGAGGAGGAGGTGATCCCCGCGATCCAGCAGTGCCTGGCGCGTGTGGATGAGCTGGATCAGCGCCTGCAGGCCCAGCAGGAGGCCGAGATCGCCCACATCGAGGCCGAGCGCATGGCTGAGCTGGTACTGGCACAGGCCTGAGCCAGCTCCTGAGCCCAGCTGGGGGGCTCCGGTCCCCTGGCTCCCCTCAGGGCTCAGTCGGCAGCGAACACCAGGGTGCTGAGCGGCCACCAGCCGCCGCCACCCTCGTCGTAGCTGAGCTCCACCATCGGATCCTCGGGGCTGCTGCTCTCGAGGCTGAGCACCGTGGCGCCAGTGCCGGGGCTGATCAGGTCACGCCAGCAGGGCTCGCCGATCGCCGGCAGGGGTGTGGGGCTGGCGGTCATGGCTCAGGGGCTCACCATCACCCGGTTGCCAGTGCCGCTGTTGCTCACCGCCACGAACTGCCCCCGCTGCGGCGACCAGGCGATCGAGCGCCAACCCAGATCGGCAGCAGAACTGCGCACACTCCAGTTGAGGCCATCGGGGCTGGTCATGATCCGGTTGCCGGTGCCGCTGCTGGCCGCCGCCACCAGCAGCCCCCGTTCCGGTGCCCAGCAGAGGGAGGTCCAGACGTTGTCGGCGGCCGAGGCCCTGGCGGTCCAGGTGATCCCATCGGCGGAGGTCATCACCCGGTTGCTCTTGCCGCTGCTGCTCACCGCCACCAGCAGCCCCAGCTCAGCGGCCCAGCAGAGCGCCATCCAGCTGTTGTCGGCCGGGGAGCTGCGCAGGGTCCAGCGGCTGCCATCGGGGGAGGTCATCACCCGTTGACCGGTCCCGGTGCTGGCCACGGCCACGAACAGGCCCAGCGGCGGCGCCCAGCACACCGATCGCCAGTCCTGATCGGAGGCGGCGGGGCGGGAGCTCCAGGTCAGGCCATCGGGGCTGGTCATCACCCGGTTGCCCGTGCCGCTGTTGGCCACCGCCACCAGCAGACCGCGTTCGGGAGACCAGCAGATCGAGGTCCAGCTGTTGTCGGCCGGGGTCGTCCGCGCTGTCCAGGTGAGGCCATCGGGAGACGTCATCACCCGGTTGCCGCTGCCGCTTTCGCCCACGGCCACAAACAGCCCAAGCTCAGCAGCCCAGCACAGCGCCAGCCAGCTGTTCTCCGCTGCTGCGGCTCGGGGACTCCAGCGGAATCCATCGGCGGAGGTCATCACCCGATTGCCGGTGCCGCTTCCTGCCACGCAGGCGAAAAGGCGCAGCTCCGGCGACCAGCACACCGCCTGCCAGCTGTTGTCCACCGCGGAGCGGGCGCTCGCCCACAGCAGGCCGCTGATCCCCAGGACCGGCGCCGGGCTCAGCAGCGCCGCCAGGGCAGAGGCCGGCAGCTGGTAGGTGCCGGCCTGGGGCCCGCTGGGGCGGGTGATCGCCAGCCGGTCATCGGGTTGGAGCGTCATCAGGGGGCTGCTGGATCGGATCTATCGCTCAGGGCAGGGCCGGCAGGCTGCTGATGTCCAGGGGCATGTAGTTGCCGGCTGGTTGGGTAGCGGCCAGGGCCTCCGCCAGCTGGGCCGCATCCACCACGGCCCCGGCAGTGCCGCCGCTGAGGTCTTCGCTGCTCGCCAGCCGCACCACCCCGGCTGCTTCCGTCGTGGCGGCGCTCACGCCGATCAAGGGCTGGGCCGGATCGCTCTCGTCCACCGTCACCGGTGCCGCCCCCCGCACCCGCACCACCCCCACGCCATCGGGGCCCAGGGCGGCGTTGGCGCTCCAGCTGCTGCCGTCAAACAGCAGCAGATCCCCCTGGCTGATCGCGTCCCCGCCGATTCCGCTCCAGCTGGCCAGGGCCACCCCAGACGTGCTGGCCAGATAGACATCGCCCACCGCCGCATCCGCCGGGGCGTCCGTCGTGGTGGGGTCGATCACGCCCTTGTAGAGCAGGGCGCCGGGGAGGTCGGCATGAAGGGTGCCGTCGGCCTCCACCGTGAGGTTGGTGCCGGGCTTGATGCCACCGATTGCCGCTGTGGTGGCGGGGGTGAGCATGTAGGACTTCACCTGCTCGGCCGTGGCCTTGTGGGCGGTGGCTCCCCGCTGCACCAGCAGCAGGTCGGTGGGCTGGGTCGTGGCGGTGCTGGCCATGGGAGAGCGGGACAGGAGTGCGGAAGGGGTCGGCCCCGTGTGGGGCCGCGGTGCTGGTCAGGGCGGCAGGGGGTCGAGGAGTTGCAGATCGAGGTGGAGGCTCACCACGCCTTCCCGCTCGCTGCTCACCAGCGGTGGCAGAGCCTCCACGGAGCTGATGGCGTCCTCCGGGGAAGGCGGCGGCTCCGTGCTCTGCCATTGCGCCTCCCCCAGGAACACCACCCCCTCGAGCCGATCAGAGGAGCCCATCAGGCAGCTCCAGCAGCGGAGCCCCGTCTGGCCCGCTGCCAACGGCACCGGCAGCGGCATGGAGGGCGGTGGCCTGCTCCACCAGTTCCGCCTTGGTCATGCCGCCATCGAGACTCACGCCATAGGTGGCGGAGCAAAACGCCACGATCTCGGCCTTGGTCATCGCCTGGAAGTCGGGGGCCTCCTCGGCCAGCAGGGCCTCACCGGCCTCCGGATCAGGAGCCAGGGGAACCTCCAGCAGTTCCTCCAGCTCCATGGGTACAGGCTCTGGGGCATGAGGGTCCGGTTCCGTCTGCTCCGGGTCTGGCCCTGCCGGCTCCGGCGTGGCCGGCGGGGCAGGGCTGAGCAGCTGCCAGCCCAGGGCCTGCCAGCCGGCCAGGTGCACCGGCCAGATCGAGCGGGTCTGGCCGTCCTTGCCGATCAGCAGCCTGGAGGACATCGGATCGAGGTTGTTGCCGTTGGCGTCATTCAGCAGCAGCACCGAGCGCTGCTCGCCGCCCGGCGGGTTGGGGGTGACGAGCTGGTGGCTGGGCTCCAGCGGCGGCAGCAGATCCAGGGGCAGGGCGTCGGGGATGGGGCTCATCGCTGCACCTCACAGTCCCTGGAAGGAGGTGAGCGCCACCAGCATTCCCTCCGGCGAGCTGGGGGACACCAGGGCGCGGGCCAGGCGGATGCAGGGCGGCTCGGCGGTCGCGGCATCGGCCGGGTTGGGCAGCAGTCCCTGGCCGGCGATCGTCGCCTCCACCTTGCCGCCGGCGGCGGGGATGGCCACGGCAGCAGCCGTGATCCAGGTGCCAGCGCTGCCGTCAGGCAGCAGCGGCGCCAGCTCCAGCGTCACGGTCACCGCCTCGCTGTGGCCCGGGTGGGAGGCCACCAGCACGAAGGAGGCGCTGGTCTCGAGGTCGGTGCCGAGGTTGATGATCTCGCCGCTGCTGCGGATGTGCTCGTAGCAGTCGGTGGCGGAGTGGTTGATCCAGCCGACGAGCACGGTCTGGGCATCCAGCAGCCGGGTGGCCTGGGTGGTCATGGGGTCCTCTTGCAATGGGGTCATGGGTGAGTGCTTGTTCCAGCGCTCGGGTGCAGCTCAGGGGGTGGCCAGCGGCATGGGCGCGACGTTGTACAGCCGGGCCGCCGCCTTGCGGTCACACACCGCGAAGCCCACGTACCAGTCGATGCGGGTGCGGAACACCGGGGCGTCATGCACCTCCCCGAAGTCCCGCACCGCGATCCCATACCGCCCCTCGAAGGGGCCCTGCAGACCGCAGACCGCCGCATCCCCCAGCACGCAGCAGTACAGCGAGGTGGTGTCGCCGGGTTCGTCGTAACCGAGCACCGGATGGCCCTCGGCGTCGTCCTCCACCAGCAGGAACTCCACCCCCTCGAAGAAATGCCGCCCGTCGATCACCTCGTAGAGATCGCCGCCGGCCTGGCGCGAGGCGGTGCTGAGCTGGCGGCGGGCGGCCTTGCTGCCGATCAGCACCTTGTCGCCGCCGTAGCTCACCACGCTGTCGATCAACGCCTCCACCGCCAGCAGGTTGAGGGTGCCGCCGCCGTTGTCGATCGTCTGGGCCTCCCCCGGCACCAGCCGTTTGCTCAGCCCGTTGAAGGCCCGCGGATCGAAGGTGTCATCGCCATTGATGATCGCCGCCTCAAGCGTCAGCCGCATCGAGCGCACCTTCATCTCGGTCTGGGCGGCGCGGGCCTCGGGGCCCTGCAGATCCACGATCGAGCGGTCCACATCCAGATCGCCCCCGAACAGGTGCACGAACTCGCTGTCGTTGTGGATCACGCCATAGCTCTGGCGGTAGCCCTCGTTCACCGCCCGAAAGCCCACCCGGGGCAGCTTCACCTCGGCGGGGAAAGAGAGGGAGCCGCCGATCAGGTTGCGGAACGGCAGGCGGCGCAGCAGCTCGCCCTCCGAGAAGGTCTTGAGCACGGCCAGGCGCTCAACCCGTTTCTCGTACTTGGCCGCCTCCAGCAGGGTGAGGCCCATGGTCACTCCCGGGGCCTGGCCCCAGACACGTCACCTCCTGTTGCCAGGTGCTTTGCGCGCAGGGTGATCCATCAGGTTCCGGCTGCTTAGCCTGGGGCGATGACCAATCCCCAGCTCACCGAGAACCTGCTTGCGGTGATCCGTAGCCTGCCGGCTGATGATCGCCGCTGGCTGCTCAAGCAGCTGGAGCAGGACAGCAGCGACCTGGGTCACGGGGCCCTGGCAGAGATGGCGATGGCCGGGGGTGCCTTTGACGACCTGGCGGCTGAGCCTGACCTCTACAGCTTCTCGGACGGAGAAGCGATCGGCGCCGGCTGATGCTGAGCCGCTACGACATCGTGCTGGTCGCCTTCCCCTTCACCGATGGGCCAGCGGCCAAGCCCCGGCCGGCCTTGGTGATCACCACCAGTGAGCGCCATGGGGATGTGCTGCTGGCCTTCATCAGCTCCAATGTCAGCGGGCCCCCGGACCGCGATGAGCTCGATATCCCTGCCGACCATCCAGGCTTCTCAGATACTGGCCTGAAAGTGAGTTCGAGGCTGAGGCTCAGCCGCATGACAACCCTGGCGATGCCACTGGTGAAACGGCGCATCGGGGTGCTGCCGGTGGCCTTGCAGACGGGGTGCCAGCAGCTGCTGCAGCGAGTGATCTGCGGCCAAGGCTGAAGTTTTCCCTGTTGGCCAGTTCGTCGTGATGGCAGTGGCCTGCGCCAGCTCACGCAACAGCGGCCCGTTCCCCTCACGGTCCACCGCGTCCATCCTTCGGATAGTGCAAGCGGTGGATGGTGGCGCTGATGCGTGAGCGGCTGCGGTGCCTCCCTTCCGCGCCGGGCCTGTGCCGCGGTACCCGGTCGACCTGGGGGATCGCCGCGATGGCGGCCCTGCTGATCGGCGGCGCCCCCAGCCGCGCCGAACCTTGGAAGAACTGCGCCTACAACGACCAGCCGATCCCCTGCCGCGACAGCCACAGCAGCGACGGCACCGTGCGGATCGTTTGGAAGGACGGCAAGGCGATGACCTACCGCCTCATCAAGGAGGGCTTCCCCATCTCCACCCTGCGGGACAGCCTGGGCGGCCTCTGGGAGCGGGAGATCTACGTGCAGGGCAACGCCGTGTTCACCAACAAGACCAACGGCAACCGGATCTTTGTGCCGTTGCGCCCAGCCAGCAACCGTCCATGACCGACCTCGACGCGTTCCTCCGTTGGAACTCCGGCCACCTGCTGGAGAACCGCACCCGAGGTGCCTATGCCGAGTGGCTGGTCCATCGGGCGTTGGGCCTTGATCCCGGTGAGCACCGCATCGAATGGGCGGATGTGGATGTCACCGATGGAGGGATCACCCTGGAGGTGAAGTCGGCGGCCTATGTGCAGTCGTGGCCGCAGGCAAAGCCCAGTGTGATCAGCTTCCCGATCGAGCAGCGGGTCGCCACCGCCTACGTCTTCTGCCTGCTGGCGGAGCAGGACCCCGAGCTGGTGGATCCCCAGGACCTCACCCAGTGGCATTTTTGGGTGGTTCCCACGGGAAAGCTGCATGAAGGCCGCAAATCGATTGGCCTGCAACCGCTGATCCGGGCCTTTGGTCCAGGCATCAGCTACGGGGAGCTGCGGGCCTGCATCGAGGCGCTGCGCACTTGAAGCCTGCGGCCGCCCTGAGCCTGCACCAAACCCAGACTATTCGTGCTAGTACAGGTGTACGCATCAAGGGGTCGCATGGGAATGGCTGGGAGTCGGGGGTCCTCATCGCTGGGGCAACGGCTCGATGCCCCGATCGAGGAGTGGCCCTACCTGGGGAAGGAGGTGCTCGTGCCGGCCCGCAGCCGCAAGGTCTGCATGGCCTGCCACTGGTTTCGCCACCACGCCGGTGTGAACTGCATCCCCCTGCTCACCTGCCATTGATGATTCCGGGACCCCACCAGCACGGGTCTGACCCATCACCTGCCTGACCCGATCCGTTCTGGAGCGGTGTCTTTCGCGCTGACCTGTCGGTCTGTGCGGTGGGGCAACCAGCCGGGGAGTTTCGTGACCTCATAGGAGTCCGACGTTCCCGTCCCATCAATGGCCTGTCCGTCTGCCCGGTTGGTTGCACCCCCTCCTGTCCCAAGAAGCCATGAGCGCAGCGCCGGCACCTGCCCCCGAGACCAGCACTGGCCCCGACGTCGTGATCGGCGTCGATACCCACAAGCTCATTCACATGGCAGTGGCCCTCAGCGCCAATGGCGGCTGGTTGGGCAGCCTCAAGCTGGATGCCAAGCGCAGTGGTTACGAGGAGCTGATCCATTGGTCTGCTGAGTTCGGCCGCAGTCCGGTGTTCGCAGTGGAGGGCACCGGTTGCTACGGGGCCGGTCTCTGCCGAGCCCTGCAATTGGCAGGGCTTGAGGTGGTGGAAGTGAACCGGCCGGATCGTTCCACTCGGCACCGGCGAGGTAAGGTCGACACCATCGACGCGGAGGCAGCTGCCCGCTCCTTCATTGCCGGCCAATCGACCGTCATTCCCAAGGCAGGCAATGACCTGGTGGAGATGATCCGCATGCTCAAGGTGGTCAAGGATTCGGCCTCTGGCAACCGCACGGCAGCCCTCAATCAGTTGCACGCGATTGTGGTGACTGCACCGGCAGCGCTGCGGGAGAGGCTGCAGCGGCTCAAGGGCAAGAAGCTGGTGGAATGCTGCATTGGCCTGCGCTCTGGAGAGATCAGCACGCCGCTGGCGGCAGCCAAGATGGCCCTGCGCGCTCTCGCCCGCCGCATCCAGCAGCTGGATCAGGAACTCAAGGAGACCCTGGCGCAGCTGGATCAGTTGACCACGCAGCACTGCCCGGAGCTGCGCAACACCTACGGCATCGGTGTGGACATCTCCGCCACCCTGGTTGTTGCGGTGGGCGACAACCAGGAACGGCTGAAATCGGAGGCCTCGTTCGCCGCACTGTGCGGCGTCAATCCCCTGCCGGCCAGCTCCGGCAAGGTGGTGCGACACCGGCTGAATCGCAGCGGCAACCGCCAGGCCAACTGTGCCTTGCACCGCATCGTCATCTGCCGGATGCAGCGGCACCAGCAGACCAGGGACTATGTCGAGCGCCGCACCGCAGAGGGCCGCACGATCAGGGAGATCATCCGCTGCCTCAAGCGCTTTGTAGCCCGCGAGGTGTTTGGCATCCTGCGTGGAGGTCCTACCGTTCGCACGGCAGCGGCCTGATCAACAGCGCGATGCTCCGCTGTAGGCACCCAGGCTCCCGCCGGAGTGGCTGCCTGCCCCTCCAAGGCCAGGCAGCCACTCCGGTGGTTCCAGAGCCGGCCGGCGGTTCAGCTGTCGACGGGGATCAGCACGTCATGCAGCTCGGTCCGCAGCGCCTGGCCTCGTTGCTCCGGCACAACGAGGACGACGGCCTTGGCCTCGATCAGATGGCTGTCAGCATCGATGGCCTCGCCATCGGCATCCCAGCTCTCCAGCGCTGCATCCAGCCAACGGGTCTTGGTTTCCAGAAAAGCGATCGCGTCATCGGGGCTCCAGCGGGCCTCGCTGCCGCGGCAGGGATAGCGCTGTAGAAGCTCGAGGATGCCGATCTCCTGCAGCTCAGGGGTGCCGGAGGGGTCGCGCACCAGCACGGCGTCGGCATCGGTGGAGTTGTCGATCAGCTTCTGGATGTCGCTGCGATCGTCGTCCTCCTCCAGCTCCTGCCAATCCCGGAGATCAATGACCTTCTCCAGCAGGGCCTGCAATTCATCAATAGGCATCGGTGGCGCTTGTTTTGGCCTGGTGGGATGGGAAGCCAGCTCGATCAGGCCTTCCGCTGCCTCGATGATCTGCGTCAGCGACATATGCTCCGCCACCAGGGTGAAAGTGGTCTCGGTCAATTCCTCGAGTGGCAAACGCGGAGCATCCACGTCGTTTCGTACCCGATCGATAGCCTCCAAGAGGAGAAGCTGGTTCGATGTGGTGATCGGCTCCACAGGATGGGCAAAGCGGTATCGGCTCCATCCTTGCTGAGCTCAACCTGCTCCTCCAGTACCGGGCAACCACCAGTCGATCACGGAGGTGTGGCAGGCGGGGCTTGACAATCCATAGGAGTGTCAGCTGCACCAGGGGCTGATCGCCCAGGGCGAGCACCTCACCAACCGCTGCCAGGGCTGGACCGACGACTTGGTGCGCCAGCAGGGCTGGGCACCCGAGGTGACCTGAGCCGGGCATGGCGACCAGCAAGCATCCGCCCCTCTCCCCCAAGGAAGGCTGGCTGAGCGATGGGCGCAGCGGCTGGAGCTGATCACGCTCTGGCGCCAGCAGTAACAGGAGGGGTTGCGAACCTGCCCGCACCAATGGACGCCACCTGCTCCGCTGCGGTGCTGAAGGGCCAGGCCCCATCCAGGCATCCTGGGGAGAAGGTGATGGATCCAGATGAGCGATCACGGCGCACAACAGCTCACGGCTCGAGAGATGGTGCGGGCTCATGCCTACCCCGTGCTGGCAGCGATCAGCACGCTGAGCCTGCTGGCCATTGCCCTGCTCCAGATCCCTGGTGCCGTCAAAGCCCACCGCTACAACCAGTGCATTGATACGCAGGTGCGGTTGCGGCAAGCCAGCAACCTGGCGGGGCAGGAGGGCCCTGGGAAGTTGATCTACCTCAAAGCTGTGCAGCACTGCGAAGGCCTCTGACGCCGGGCCGCCACGCTTAGTGCCGATGGCGGTGATGGGCGTCGCTCACATGGGGGTGAGCATGGGCTGTGTCCGTGTGCTGATGGCCGTGGGCATGCCAGAAGGGTTGATCGTCGGGCATTCCCCTGAGGTCGTCTTCTGTATGGGGATGGTCGTGATGGGGATCGCTGTTGCTGGGGTCGTGGCGATGGCGGTGGGAGTGCTCCAGAGGCTCGTGGCGATGCCAGTGGCTGTGCTGCTCGTTCAACAGCAGGGCTACCCCGCCTGCCATCAGGCCTGCCGCCACGGCGAGCTGGGTGGTGAGGGCTTCTCTCAGCACCACTAGCGCAAACAAGGCCCCCACGAACGGGGCCGTGGCAAAGATCAGGGCTTCCCGAGCGGCACCCAGACCCCGCAGCGCCAGCAGATCGAGCCAGATCGAGATGCCATAGCCAAGGGCGCCGATGACGAGCAACCCCAGAGTCGTTGGCATTGGTGGAAAGCGTTCCCCCAGCAGCAGGGCCAGGCCCAGCATGGGCAGGGAAGCTCCAGCGGCCTTGAGGGTGGCGATCTGAATCGGGTTGCGCAGGCTGAGGCGCTGGCTGAGGTTGTTGTCGATCCCCCAGGCCAGGGTTGCCGCCGCGATCAGCAGAGCCCCTGGGCCGTTGACACCATGGAGGGAACCTCCGGAGAGCACCACGGCTCCGGCAGTGGTGAGAGCCGCTGCCGTGATGCCGCGACGTCCCAGGTGCTCTCGGCCCACAAGCACCGCGATCGCGAGCGTGAACGGTGTTTCCAGATTGAGCAACAGCGAACTGGAGGCTGCCGGCAGACGAGCCAGACCCAGCACCAGCGCCACCGGGCCCACCATGCCCCCGAGCACGGTGAGCCCGGCCAGAGCCGGCCAATCACTGGCTTGCACCGGCGCTTCCGACTGGGAGCCGCCCAGCACCAGCCGCAGCAGCAGCAAGGCCATGGCCGCCCCGGCATAGAGCAGGGCCGCGATGCTCACGGCCGAGCCCTGGCCTGTGAGGGTGCTGATCAGGGGGGCGCTGCAACCGAACAGCACCGCTGCGGCGAGTCCGGCGAGTTGACCGCGGCGCTGCAGGGACATCAACGGAGCATCTGCGTGGGTCCAGCCACCAAGCTGTCTCCAGCGCGCACGCCCTGGAGGATCACCACCCGATCGGCCGACTGTTGCCCCACCACAACGGGCACAGGCTCCACTACACCACGTTGGTAGCGAAACACCGTCGGTGAGCCGTTCACCACCTGGACGGCATCGGCGGGCACCGTGAATCGCTGCTCGGAGGCGGACACCATCACAAAGGCCGTCACCGCCGTACCGGCAGGCGGCATCGGTGCGTCGACGGTCTGAGCGCGCACGACGCTCACCCGATTGCCGCTGCCGCTGTCTGGTGCCACCGCCAGCACCCGGGCTCGCAGATCCCTGGCACCGGCCTTCACCCGCAGCAGCTGGCCGGGTTCCAGATTGGCGGCCAGCACAGGAGAAACCAGGAAGCGCAATTCACTACCCCGCGCATCGCTAATCTGGGCCACCTCATCTCCCGCCTGCAGCACAGCACCAGGGGATGCCTTGACGGCGGCGATCTGTCCGCTGATCGGACTTCTGATGGGCAGACGCCCCATGGCGTCGGGCTCTCCCATCGCCATGGCCTTGGCCGTTGCTGCCCGCGCGGTGCTGGCCGCGGTCACGCTGGCAATCCGCCGGCTTTCCAGCTCCTGCGCCGAGAGGGCGCCTTGCTTGGCCATCGGGGCAGCGAGCCGGTACTGGTAAGCCAGCGATTGCGCCGTGGCCTGGGCGGCGTCGGCGTCGGCACGCACCACGGCGGCTTCCGGGCTCTGCACCTTGGCGATCACCTCGCCGCTGCGCACGGTGGTGCCCGGGGCCACCAGCAGGTGCACGATGCGGCCAGCCACGGGCATGCCCACGCTGGAGCGTGCGCCAACGGCCGCTTCCACAAAGCCTGAGATCGGCCGTTCCGTGCCGGTGCTGGCTTCCGGGCGAATGATGCGGAGACCCGAGCGCCGCAGTTGCTCCGCGCTCAGGCTGATCGTGTTGCGGGCGGCGGTTGCTTCTGTGCTCGCCTTGGGCGTGGATGGGGCAGGCCCACCGCTGTGGCGGCCCACGGCGATCCCCAGCAGCAGCGACCCGGCGATCGCGATGGGCAAGAGGGCGCGGGGCTCGCGCAACCGAGCGGTGATGGCCTGGAGGCTTGAGCTCATGGCTGAGACAGCGCGAGAGAAGGCATGGAGGTGTGGATCGGCGGCAACAGCCAACGGCCAAAGCGCACATACAGCGCGGGTAGGACCAGCAATGTCAGCGCCGTGGAGGTGATCAGGCCGCCCAGCACCACAACGGCCAGGGGCTGCAGGATTTCGTTGCCGGCCCCGAACGCCAGCGCCAACGGCAAGGCACCCAGCGCGGACGAGAGCGCAGTCATCAAGATGGCGTTGAGGCGCTCCAGGCTTCCCTCACGGATCACCTCGCTCAGGGGTTGCCCATCGGCATGGCGGCGGTTGTAGTTGTCCACCAGCAACAACCCATTGCGCACGGCGATGCCAAACAGCGTGATGAAGCCGATCAGCGAGGCGATTGATAGCACTCCTCCCGTGAGCAACACGGCCACCACACCGCCAATCAGGGCCAGGGGCAGATTGAGCATGATCGCCACCGTGGCCGGCAGAGATTTCACCGAGATCACCATCAGCACACTGATCACCACTGCGGCAACAGCGCTGTAGAAGATCAGAGACGCGGTTGCCCGTTCTTCTGATTCGAATTGGCCGCCGTAGCGGATCGTGTAGCCCTGAGGCAGTGGCACCTCGCGGGCAATGGTGCGCTGGATGTCTTTGACGACTGTGCCGAGCGGCCGGCCGCTGACGTTGGCGGAGACCACGATCATCCGGGACACGTCCTCCCGGTTGACGACGTTGGAGCCCAGGCCTTCGTCGATCCAGGCGACGCTGCCCAGCGGCACCGTCATGCCATTGGAGAAGGCCACCGGCACCGAGCGGATCGCCTCCAGGCTTGCGCGCGCGTCTGGCTGGAGCTGCACCAGCACATCGCTGCGCACCCCGGCTTCCACTACGTGGCCCACCACCTTGCCGTTGAGGGCAATCTCCACGGCCTGCGACAGCTCTTCAATGCTGAGGCCCAGGGCCGAGGCCAGGGGGCGGTCGTAGTGGATCTGGACCTGGGGGATGGGCAGTTGGGGCTCCAGCTGCAGATCCACCACTCCGTTGATCGGCTTGATCGCTGTCTCCACGGCCTCGCCGATGCGGCGCAGCTCGCCCAGATCGGTGCCGTAGATCTTGATCGCGATGGCACTGCGGACCCCGGAGAGCACCTCATCCATGCGGTGGGAGATGAAGCCGCCGATGTTGGAAGCCACGCCCGGCAGCTTCTGAAACGCCTGCCGCAGTTCAGCAATGGCGGCTGGGCGGTTGGCCATCGCCCGATCACTGAGTTCCACATCCACATGGGCCAGGTTCACACCCGCACCATCGGCATCACCAGGCGCGCGGCCGGTGCGCACCTGCACCCACTCGAACAGAGGGTTGTTCTGCAGCGAACGGGTCAGGGCCAGGCCGGCCCGATTGGTCATCTCGAGTGACACCCCTGGGTAGAGCACCATCGAATTCACCAGCGACTTTTCACGGAACTCGGGCAGAAACACCCGCCCCAGTGCCGGCAGGATGAGGGTGGTGGCGATCACCAGAGCCAGGGCCATGGCCAGCACCCGCTGCGGGGAGGCCAGGGCCAGATCCAGCACAGGGCGATAGAGGCGCTGGGCTTGGTTGGCGATCCAGGTGTTCTCCTCGGGCAGCTGAACCGGCGCCAGCAGGATGGCGCAGAGGGCAGGTGACAGAGTCACCGCTACCAGGGTGGAGGCGCCGATGCAGAGCAGGTAGGCCAGGCCCATGGGCGCAAAGATCCGTCCTTCCACGCCGGTGAGCGAGAAGATCGGCGCGAACACCACCGCAATGATCACGGTGGAGAACAGCACGGGCTGGCGCACCTCCACCGAGGTGTCAAACACCACTTGCAGCGATGATTTGGGCGTGCTGCTCGCCTGGTTGCGGCGCAGGCCCCGGTAGCAGTTCTCCATGTCGACGATCGAGTCATCGACCACCGAACCGATCGCCACCACCAGCCCGCCCAGGGTCATGGTGTTGATGCCGAGACCCAGGGCCTTCATCAGCATCAGGCCGATCAGCAGCGAAAGCGGAATGGCGCTGAGGCTGATCACGGCAGCGCGCCAGTTCATCAGGAACAGCACGATCACCACCGAGACGATCACCACCCCCTGCAGCAGCGACTCGCTCACATTGCGGATAGCGCTGTCGATGAAGTTGCTCTGCCGGAATGTGACGTGGGTCTGCACATCCGCCGGCAGGGTTCGGTTCAGTTCGGCCAGGCGTCGCTCCACCGCGCCGGTCACGGTGGGTGTGTCCACGTCGGGCTGCTTGGTCACCATCAGCACGACGGCGGGCTTGCCGTTGAAGCTGGCGTCACCCCGTTTGAGCGCTGCGTCACGTTTGACCTCCGCCAGGGTGGAAAGCAGCACCGGTTGCCCCTGCTCGTTGCGCACCGCCGCCTCCGCCAGGTCGCTGAGGTGCTCGATCTGCCCCATCGGGCGGATCAGCCGCTCCTGGCCGCCGGCAATCAGGAAGCCTCCGGGGCTGGTGGCCATGGCATTGGAGACCCCCTCCATCACCGCTTGGAGCGAGACGTTCTGCACCTGCAGTTCGTGGGGGTCGATCAGCACCTGAAACTGCTGCTCATCCCCGCCGTAGATCGTCACCTGGGCCACACCAGGGACCGCCAGGATGGCCTGGCGATAGGAGCGCAGCACCAGCTGCTGCAGATCCATCAAGGATGTGGCGCCATCGCCTGCCGCCGTGAAGGCCACCTGCAGGATCGTGCCGAGCGGTGACACAAGCGGCGACAGCTCCGGTGCGGCGGCATTGGCGGGAAGCTGGGTGCTCACCTGCTGCAACCGCTCCGCCACCGACTGGCGAGCGCGGTAGATGTCGGCGTTCTGGTGGAACACCACCTGCACCATCGACAGGCCCGCCTTGGAGGAGGAGCGCACCGTCTCCACCCCGGGGATGCCGTTCACGGCCGACTCGATCGGCAGGGTGATCCGGGTTTCCACCTCCTCGGGCGAGAGGCCATCGGCGCTGGTCTGCACATCCACCTGCGGCGGCGCAAAGGGCGGAAACACATCCAGCGGAATCTGGCTCACGGCCAGCAGGCCCCACAGGCTGACCACGACTGCAGCGGCCACGATCAGCCAGCGGCGAGCGATCGAAAACCGCAGCGTGGCGTTGAGCAGCCGCTCAAGCATCCGTATTCTTGCGACGGCTCAGCCAGATCCCACCGCCGATGACCAGCACAGCGGCGCCGGCGCCCACGGCCAGCCCAGGAATCGGCAACCCAGAGCTGGCTGCAACCGATTCAGGGGCAGAAGCCGTTGTTTCATCCGGCTTGTCGTTCGCCGACGCAGGCTCGGCCTGCTGGGTCTTCCTCGATTCGGCATAGAGCGAAAGCGCCCCCGTGGTCACCACGTCGTCGGTGGGATCGATGCCTTCCGTCACCACAACCCGATCGCCCTGGTTGGCACCGATCACCACGTAGACCGGGTCGTAGGTCTTCTCCGTCTGCACGAACAGCAGGGGTTTGCCATTGGCATCCACCAGCGCCGTGGCTGGCACGCTGAGGCCATCCGGCCCTGACTCCGGCTTCGTGGTGGCAATGCCCAGGAGGGCGTCACCATCGGCATTGCGCTGCACCTGGCGGGCATCGCCCGTCTGCTGGAACTCGTCTCCATGGCCCACATGCGCCACCGCGACAGGAGTGGCGACAGGAACGGTGAGCAGGGCAGCGGCCGCGAGACTGGCACCGGCGGTCAGCGGCAGGAGTCGGTTGAGCAAGGCCCACGGAAGCAACAAGTGGACGGAGGTTGGCGCAACCGCGATGAAAATCAGGTGAAATCGCTTGTGCTCACTAGCATCTGCCAGCTCAAGCCCCCTGCCGATGCCGCTGCGGATCCTGCTGGTGGAAGACGAGGCGGATCTGGCCGGCGCGATTCAGGCGGTGTTGCAGCAGCAAGGCCATGTGGTGGATCACTGCGGCGATGGCCTCGAGGGCTGGACCCTGTTGGGCGCCCAGCTGGCTCGCTACGACCTGGCCATCCTGGATTGGATGCTGCCGGCCTTGAGCGGTGTGGAGCTCTGCCGCCGGGCCCGCTCGGCCGGCTACGAGTTACCGGTTCTGTTGCTGACCGCTCGCAGCGACACGGCCGATCGAGTGGAGGGACTCGATGCCGGTGCCGACGACTACCTCAGCAAACCCTTTGCGATGGAGGAATTGCTGGCCCGGATCCGGGCCCTGCAGCGCCGTCAGCCTGCCTACCGGGAACCGCTGATGGAGGTGGGCTGCTTTCGCCTCGATCCGGCCAAGGCTGAGTTGCTGGTGCGCACGCCAGGCGGGGAGGTGGCCGTCGAGCTGTCGGCCAAGGAGCAGCAGTTGATGGCCTATTTCATGGAACATCCCGGCCAGATCATTCCCGGCTCGCGGCTGCGCCATCAGCTCTGGGATCTGCACCAGGACCCGGTGAGCAATGTGGTGGCGGCCCAGGTGCGGTTGCTGCGGCGCAAGCTGGCGACCCATGGCCTGCCGTCACCGATCGAAACGGTGCCCAGCAAGGGCTATCGCTTCCAGCCTCAGCTCGATCGGCCGGCATGAGCCCGATGCGTTCCCCGGCGCCTGGCCTGCTCTGGCGTGCGCGTCTGCGTCTGGCGGGCCTGTCCCTGGTGGTGATGGGAGCGCTCCTCTATGCCGCGGGTTTGACCATGGGCCGGCTGCTGCTGCAGAGCCAGGAAACGGCGATCCGACGGGAGCTGCAGACCCTGGCCGGCACCCTGCACGACAGCCTCAAGCCCGTGCTGCCGCGGGATGCCGTGCCCTCCACCAGCCTCGCAGCGGTGCTGCCGGGGCTTTGCCTGGCTGGTGAGGTCTGCCGCCCAGCGCCGGATCTGCTCCATCGCCATGCGATCAGCGCCACGGATCCCAGCCGCTACAAGCTGCGGGTGCTGGACCACCAGGGGGCCCTGATCGCCCGATCCCCTGGCGACCTACCGGTGGAATCAACACCAGAAACCCTGGGCTGGTCACTCAGCAGCCCGCGCGGAAGGGGGCGGTGGGGCACCTATGCGATCCACCTTCATCACTCCAATGGTTCTGGCGAACCGATCTGGGGCTACCTCCAGATTTCCCGCAGCCTGGCGGATCTCGATGCGGAGGCCGAGCGGTTGTGGTGGCTGGGCCATGGGGTGTTCCTGCTGGCCATGGTGGCGATGGCACTGGCCAGCTGGTGGCTGGCGGGTTTGGCGATGGCTCCCTTGCTGGAGGCCTATCGCCGACAGGAGCAATTCAGCGCCGATGTGGCCCATGAGCTGCGCACGCCCCTGGCCAACCTGCTGGCGCTGGTGGAGGCAGAACAGAGCGCCAGTGCAGCAACGCCAAACGGCAAGGCCGCCCCCAGCCTGGATCGGGTCCTTGCCCAGGGCCGGCGCCTGCAGCAGCTGATCGCCGATCTGCTGTTGCTGGCCAGCCTGGAGCGACCCTGCCTCCAGAGCCAGAAACAGAGCTGTGATCTCGCGGAGATCACGGCCGATGTGCTGGAGGACTTCGGCGAGACGGCCGCTGCCGCCCAGGTCAGCCTGGAGCAGGCTCCCTGGATCGCCTCCGCCAGGGTGTTGGGGGTCGAGTCGGAGCTCAGCCGGCTGGTGATCAACCTGCTGAGCAACGCGATTCAGCACAGCCCTGCGGGCGCGGCCGTCATGGTGGGCCTGGAGCAGCGCGGCCGCGAGATCCGGCTGACGGTCCGTGACCGCGGGCCCGGCATCCCGGCTGCCGAGCACGAGCGCATCTTTGATCGCTTCACGCGCCTGGATCCTGCCCGCTCCCGCCAGGAGGGAGGCACGGGGTTGGGCCTGGCGATCGCCCAGGCCATCGCCCGCCGCCATGGGGGTGTGATCAGCGTCCAATCCACGCATGGAGCAGGCAGCTGCTTCTGCCTGGCCGTCCCTCTGGCGGATTCAACCCATCACGGAGAGCAAAGAGCCTGATCCCTGACTGGATTGCGGCAGAGGGGCGCCCCTCTCAGCCCATCAGGATCGTCATTCCGGTGAGGATCACAGCCCCCCGGTGAGATCACGGGCCGTGAGCAGCACCCCATCCACCAGCCGTCACCACACCAGGGCAATCGCCACAACAATCGCGCCAAAGGAGGCGTACACCCGGCGAGCTGCGGTGGGGTGAAAGGTGAGCAGCCGTACCTAAATCGCCAGGGAGATGGCGGCGGAGATCAGGAGCAGATCGGCCGCTGCTGACGCAGCACCAGGTCGGCTTGGTAACACCCCAGGCTCTCGGCGGCCGCCGTCAGCAGAAACAGGCTGGTGGTGCGGAACACGGCATGAGCCTCGGGCGAGGACAGCATCACTGAGGAGGCGGGCGCCTCTGGGAGCCGGAGCGCTGCACCAAGCGACCACAGCCGGACAGAGCTGATCCAGCCCCTGCCCCACCGGCGCTCAGTGGATCGGCTACGCGCAGCCCTCCTCATGGTCCGGGCGGCCTCAAGGGCTGCGCAAGTCAGCCGGACTGTTGCGCTGGCTGCGCTGCGCTCCGCATTTCAGAGGGGGCTGCCCCTTGACCCCGCCCGGCCTGCTTCGGGGTCTCCGCTACGCCTGCCATGGCTACCGCAGCCCGGATCCGCGCCTTCCAGCTCCTCAGCTCCCGCACGCTGGAGCTGCTCTGCGAGGAGGCCTCCGCCCACCTCCCCACGCCCCTAGGAGTTTGCAGAAAAAATCTCGTCGCGAGGCGAGTTCTCCCCCTCCGTGACCCAGCCAGCTGGTCATGGCGAGGCGATTATTGGAATGACTCAGGCTCGCTGTGAGTCCCTGATCCTCGGGATTGGTACCTCGCTCGACGCTGAATCTCCTCGCAGGCTCCCATCTCTGGAGAACGGCCTGTTCATGCCATCGCCTCCACAGGCCTGAGCAGGTTGCTCAGGCGGATCAGGTTGTAGGCGATCACATGCAGTCCGAACATGGCACTGACATTGGCCTGGCCGCGCAGCTTGAACTGGCGCAGGCCGCCGAACTGCTTGATCCAGCCGAAAACCTTCTCGATGCCGCGGCGTGCATGGATCGACTTGGCATAGCCCTCATGGCGAGTGGTGCGGCCATCGATGGCGGAGCCGCCGGAGCGTCCTGCGTTCTGGGCGACATGCGGGGTAACGCCGATCCGTCGCATCTCTGCGACGAATCCATGGGTGTCGTAGTTCTTGTCAGCACCGATGGTTTTCTGGTGGTGCCCGGGGAGATCGGCGGCCATCTCCTTGGCCGCATCCCGTTCGCCGTAGCCGTCAGCCTGGGTCACCCGGCAATCCACCACCAGGGCATGGCGGTTGTCCATGAGCACATGCCCCCGGTAGCTGGGCAGGGCCGGGTGAACATTCGACTTGCGGGCCAGAAGAGCGTCGGGATCCGTGCCGGAGCGATGGGTCTTGTTGCTGAGACGCACCCCGCGGAAGTCGCCCTTGGCCCGCTTCCTGCCATCCTTGGCCGCCCCGAATCCCTCGCCAGGGCCTGATGGCGGAGGCGGCGGGTCATCCTCTCCGTCGATTCGCTCCAGGGAGGCATGTGAGGCCCAGGCTTGGAGCAGGGTGCCATCGACGGAGAAGTGTTCATTGCTGAGCAGCGGTTTCACCTCCGGTGCCGCCATCAGCTTCTCCAGGAACCGGCCCATCAACTGCTCGTTGAGCAGCCGCTCACGATTCTTGGTGAACGTGGTCGGATGCCAGATCGGATCGTCAGGACTCAAGCCCACAAACCAGCGGAACAGCAGGTTGTAGTCGAGCTGCTCCAGCAGCAGGCGCTCCGAACGGATCCCGTAGAACGCCTGCAGCAGTGAGGCCAGCAGCAATTGCTCAGGCGGTATCGATGGCCTGCCTTCTGAGGCATAGAGATGGCAGAAGGTGGGATTGAGGCGATCGAGAGCCTGATCCGCCAGCTTGCGAATCCGCCGCAGCGGATGGCCGGCCGGAATCCGCTCCTCGATCGAGACGTAGGAGAACAGTGAGCCTGTGCGCTCCTGCTGACCACGCATCAAGCCTGAGGCGGATACTCCATTTTCGCAGGGGTGGGCGGGTTTTTCAGCGAACTCCTAGATCGGCTGGAACGCCTCTGCGCTGATCTCCTCTTCGATCGGCAGCGCCTCAATCCGCCGCTGCCGAGCACGTTCCCCGAGAGCGAGCTGCCCTTCTGAGGGCAAGCCGCCCTGGCCCCGGCTGCAGCCGGGGCTCTCTTTTTGCTCGCAGCCGCTGGCAACAGGGCTCAGCCGCACCCCAGCCATGACCACCCCGATGAGCGCCGAGCGGTTCGAGGACCGCTTCCGCTTCTACAAGGGCCAGCCCCAGCAGCACCAAGGCGTGCAGCAGCTGCACCAGGCCATCGCGGAGGGCCTGCCGACGGAGCAGATCCTCGATGAGCAGGCGCCCTGGGCCGTGACCTTCAGCTCGGAGCCGCCCTCACCCTCTACCAGTTCGGGTGGGTTGGATCCGCGGGGCTCCGAGGAGGCCGGTCTGGTCGGGCCCAAGCGCAAGGCACCGGTTGAGCCCGGCGACTCCTACCTGCTGGTCAACGACCGCGACCAGGACATGGAGGCCTACGACCACACCGGGGCCTTCCTCTGGAAGGTGCCCTGTCTGGCCCGCGGCCAGGGGGCGGACAACGACTGGACCCACACCAGCACCGACACCCCGCCGGGGCTCTACAGGCTCGGCCAGCTCTACCCCGACTACGAGCAGAACCCCAATCCCCCCTGCAGCGACACCGCGATGTCCTACGGCTGGTACAGCTTCGACATGGAGGAGCTGGAGGGGCAGGAGGTCAAGGTCGGCCGGGCCGGGATCATGCTCCACGGCGGTGGCTCCGGCTGCGGGTGGCCCGGTGCCTGGGCGCCCAAGCAACCACTCCTGCCGACGCTGGGTTGCATTCGGCTCCACAACGTCGACCTGCGCGACAAGGTGCTGCCCCTCTACCGGCAGGGCACCGTCTACGTCGGCGTCTTCCAGGAGCCGTAGGCCGTGGCCGGCCACACGGAACCGGAACCGGCAGGTGGCTTCCAGCGCGAGCGCTTCCTGCTCCGTCTGGTGGCGCTGATCCTGATCGGTGAAGTGCTGCTGTTCGCTCTCGGTGCCGCCACCTGCATCGTCCAGGCCCGCAGCCGCCCGCTGCCGCCGGGCAGCCTCTGCCATCGGGTCGACAGCAGCCTCGAGGCGGCCTTCGCGGTGGCGCTCAACACCCTGCTGGCCCTGCTGGGCGGCAAGGCCGTCGGTGAGAGCACGCGGTGAGTCGCGAACGGATCCGGCGCAGGTCACCTGCTGGTGGGCTGCTGGCGGGCCCGGCGCGGAACACCGTCCTCAGCATTCCCCCCGTGCTCGGGCCGGCCAGGGCTGACGCGAGTCGTGCGCTGCACGCCCCTGGCCAGCCCTGCGCGCGCGGGGAGCTGGGCCCGTGTTCTCCGCACCAAGTCCGCCATGGCAGCTCCCCAAGGCCCCGTCTGCGAGCTCCGTCTGCTCACGGTTCACCGCTATGCGCCCGGCACCCGGAAGCTCGGTGCCGCGCCCCTCGCCATCGAGCACCTCGGTCGGCGCGGCAAGCCGGTCAAAAAGATGCGGCTGATCCCCGCTGAGAAGGCCTTCGCGTTTGCCCGCAAGCTGCAGGGCACCCCCGGCTGCACCGTCTCGGTCTGCTGAGCCTCCGGCTCTGGCCCGGCCCTGCCACGGGCCGGGCTGTCCTGCTGGCCTCAGAGCCAGTGCCGGTAAGCGCTGCGCTGGCGCCGGGCCCGGGCCTTCGATCCAGCACTGCCGAACTGCGGGCTGGAGCCATCGCGCCGCCGCCGCACCCACACGCCCTTGCGGATCAGCTGGGCGTCCTGGGCATTGGCGAGGCGGGCGGCGGTGATGGTGCCGTAGCCGCGCTTCTGCCTGGCCAGGGCCCGGCGTCTGGCCTGGCTGGCGCTGGCGGCCGTCACCACGGTTGCGGTGCTGCGATTCCGCCAGAACACCAGGTACCAGGCCATCGCTCGGCGCCTCAGCTGCGCGCCGGCACCCGCGGCGTGGTGGAGCGCATCGCCTCCATGTACAGCTCCCGCGTACTCATCGACTGCAGGTTCACCGGCACCCCGGCGCTGTCGTAACCGCCCTCCGCGGTGGACTGATAGAGCCCGTTGCGCTGCTGGAACAGGAAGCTGTACACCGGATGCCGGCGCAGCTCCTCCATGTAGTCGCTGGCGGAAAGCGCCACGCCATCGAGGGCATAGGGCTGGCCGGCGGCATCGATCGGCTCCAGCCGTTCCCGGCCGTCGCTCTGGCTGAGGCGGAACTGGCCACCGCAGAGCTTGCAGAAGGTGTCAAAGAAGGAGCTGCGCTCATCGCCGCCCACCCGGCCCTCGGCGTCGATGAACAGGCGTTCGAGCAGCCGCTCCTTGCGCAGGCCCAGGGCCTGCTCGCGGGCGTCATCGCGCTCCTTCTCCACCGCCTGCACGCGGCGGCGATTGGCGTTGTTCAGCTCCTGCTCGCGAAGGTTCCACTGGCGTTCCTGCTCCTCCCGCTTGCGCTCGGCCTCCTGCAGGCGGGCGTACTCGTCGGGGTTGATCTCCGAGAAGCGGGCCAGCTGGGCGCGGGCCTTGCGCAGCTCCTTCTCGAGCTGGTTGCTGCGGCGGCGCTCGGCCCGCAGGGGATCCGCCCCGGGAGGCGGAGCCGTGCCGGCGGGGGGATCGTCGCTGTCACTGCTGCCGGCGGGCTCGGGTTCCTCGCTGACGGGCGGGGCTTCATCGAGCTCGTCGTCCTCCAGGGGAGCCAGGTCGGGCTCGCTGGGCAGAGGAGCAGTGGCCGGGCCCTGGTTGGGTTGGTGCTGGAGCTGGGGCTGGAAAGCGCCGGGCTCGGCGCTGAATTGGTGGCGAAAAGAGGAAGGCATCACCCATCACGGCTGTGGTGCTGCAGGCGCCCCGTCCGGGCTGCACCTGCACCTCCTGTTGCCAGCAGGTCTGGATGTGTATGAACGGCCTAGGCTCTACACATCGCCCCCGTGGCCGCCATGCGCACCAACATCGTCATTGACGACGCCCTGATGAAGCAGGCAATGCAGGCCAGCGGGGCCCGCAGCAAACGCGAGGCGGTCGAGCTGGGGCTGCGCACCCTTGTCAAGCTGCAGCAGCAGGGCGAGATCCGCTCCTTCCGCGGCCGGCTGCGCTGGGACGGCGATCTGGACGCCCAGCGCCTGGACGCGCAGACCGAGGCAACTGAGAAGCAGCCGTGATCGTTGTCGATTCCTCGGTCTGGATCGACTTCTTCAATGGGGTGAGCACGCCCGAGGTGGAGCGCCTGGATGGGCTGCTCGGGGCGACGCCGCTGGCGATCGGCGATCTGATCCTGGTGGAGGTGCTGCAGGGCTTCCGCAACGAGCGCGATGTGGCCACCGCCCGCCAGCTGTTCCGTTCCTTGGCCCTGCTGCCGATGCTGGGCGGCAGCAACGCCTGGAAGGCGGCGGAGAACTACAGAACCCTGCGCCGCATGGGCATCACGGTCCGCAAGACGATCGACGGCATCATTGCCACCGCCTGCATCGAGGCCAACCTGCCGCTGCTGTTCAGCGACCGCGACTTTGCGCCCTACATCGAGCACCTGGGGCTGGAGCCGGCCTGATCACACGCCTGGCTCCGACGGTGGTGTGGAGGTGTCCCAGACATCGCCCACCACCGTTGCCGGCCGGCGGGGGATCACGATCCACTCGCCGGCCGGCAGCTCCGTCGATGGCAGATAGGCAGGCACCACCAGCGGCTGGCCTCTCTGCAGCGGTGCCGAAGGCCGCACCGCCAGCACCAGCAGTTCTGCGCCGATCGGCAGCGGGTCGTAGCGGGGCCAGCGGGCGTAGTCCGGGTTCAGCTCCCGCAGCGCCGTCACTGTCATCTCAAAGGCTGCGGCCACGCTGGTGAGGGTGTCACCGCTGACGGCGACATAGGGCTCGGCTTGTTGGAGTACGGGGTTGAGGCGCCTCAACGTCTCCACCGTGGTGCCATGGCGGCCCGCCAGCACCACCAGCGAATCGCCCTCGGCGGTGGTGATCGTCTGGGTGCTCTCCAGGTGTGGGTTGAGCTTGCGCAGGGTCTGCACGGTGGTGCCGTAGCGCTCCGCCAGCAGGGTGAGCGTGTCACCGGGGCGGAGCACCAGCACGCTGTGGGGCTTGAGCACCAGCTCGATCGCCTCACCGAGCAGCGGCTGGGTGAGCAGCCCGATGCCGCCGCTGCCGTAACGCGCCCCGAAGTGCTGCACGAGACAGCCGGCGAACTGAGCCCGCGGCTCCTTGGGCAGCACCCCCTCCGGTTGGAGCAGGGCCAGGTCCCCCAGCCAGATCACGCCTTCGCAGGGGGCTACCACGGTGCCGAGCAGGGCCGGATCCCACGGGAGGGGCTGACCGTCGCGGAAGCCGGGAGTGCCCCAGTCCTGCTCCGCCGCCAGCCAGTCAAAGGTGTTGCTGGTGGCCAGCGGCAGCACGGCGGCGCGGCAGAGGAAGCCCGAGTAGCGCACGTCGCCGGGGTCAGTGAGGGCGGTGTCGTCGTAGCCGCCCACCACCTGCTCAAAGCGGAGGAAGACATCGAGCACATGGCGGCGAAGGGGGATCGGCTCCTTGCTCTCGGGCCGGTCCACCTCGAACAGGCAGAGGCGGGCGTTGGCGTAGGGCTGCAGCGCCAGCCACAGGGGCTGAGCCCCAAGGGGTATGGCCCCAGGGGGTGTTGACGTGGTGTTCGCCACGCCGCTGTCGATCGTCGGTGAGGCGGTGGGCAGGGCGACCAGCTGACCCCAGAGCGGAGCACCGCGCAGGGGGTTGAGGCCCTGGTTCAGCGGCGAAAGTGGGTCGCTCATCCCCTACCCCCGCACCAACCTTCCCTGGAACGGATCCGTGTCCGTCAGCCGCCAGTTGGCCAGTCGCGGCAGCAGCAGCACCAGCTGCTCGATATGGACGGCCCGCTGCCGGCTCAGCACCACCGCAGCCGAGGGACCCTCGGCTGACCACTCGGTGTCCGACTCTTCCAGCAGCAGCTCGGTGGCGTACTCCACCACATCGAGCTTGCTCAACGGCAACGGGTTGGGCACGACGCCGCCGGCCACGCCCTTGCGGCGGCGGCGGATCGGCGCGTTCAGCTCGGCCGGCGTCAGGGCCGCCAACTGCTGGTGCAGGGCCGTGATCGCCTCGAGGTGGCCCTGGGCCGTGCACACCCCCACGGGGTAGTGGATCTCCAGGCTCGCCATCTCACGCTGCAGTGCCGAGAGGGCAGCCGCGGTCACGGGGATGGAGAGGGCGATGCGCAGGACCTCGGCGTCCTCCGGCCGCCAGCGGCAGCCCGGGGCCGAAAGCTCCGCCGACCTGGGTGGTTCGCCAGGCGGCGGGCAGGACCCGATGGAGGGAGGTTTTTTGCAGCAGGGGAGGCTCATGCCCTCCCCTTGCCAGGGCCCTCCACTGCCCCGTGGGCTTCCAGGCTCAGCTGGCGGCGCAGCTCGGCAGCATCCACCACGCCACGCTCGTGCAGCTGCAGCCATTCGCCCACCGTGGGCTGCGGCTTCTGCGGCGGGGCCAGGGGCGTCACCTCTAGGAGTTTGCAGAAAAAATCTCGTCGCGAGGCGAGTTCTCCCCCTCCGTGACCCAGCCAGCTGGTCATGGCGAGGCGATTATTGGAATGACTCAGGCTCGCTGTGAGTCCCTGATCCTCGGGATTGGTACCTCGCTCGACGCTGAATCTCCTCGCAGGCTCCCATCTCTGGAGAACGGCCTGTTCATGCCATCGCCTCCACAGGCCTGAGCAGGTTGCTCAGGCGGATCAGGTTGTAGGCGATCACATGCAGTCCGAACATGGCACTGACATTGGCCTGGCCGCGCAGCTTGAACTGGCGCAGGCCGCCGAACTGCTTGATCCAGCCGAAAACCTTCTCGATGCCGCGGCGTGCATGGATCGACTTGGCATAGCCCTCATGGCGAGTGGTGCGGCCATCGATGGCGGAGCCGCCGGAGCGTCCTGCGTTCTGGGCGACATGCGGGGTAACGCCGATCCGTCGCATCTCTGCGACGAATCCATGGGTGTCGTAGTTCTTGTCAGCACCGATGGTTTTCTGGTGGTGCCCGGGGAGATCGGCGGCCATCTCCTTGGCCGCATCCCGTTCGCCGTAGCCGTCAGCCTGGGTCACCCGGCAATCCACCACCAGGGCATGGCGGTTGTCCATGAGCACATGCCCCCGGTAGCTGGGCAGGGCCGGGTGAACATTCGACTTGCGGGCCAGAAGAGCGTCGGGATCCGTGCCGGAGCGATGGGTCTTGTTGCTGAGACGCACCCCGCGGAAGTCGCCCTTGGCCCGCTTCCTGCCATCCTTGGCCGCCCCGAATCCCTCGCCAGGGCCTGATGGCGGAGGCGGCGGGTCATCCTCTCCGTCGATTCGCTCCAGGGAGGCATGTGAGGCCCAGGCTTGGAGCAGGGTGCCATCGACGGAGAAGTGTTCATTGCTGAGCAGCGGTTTCACCTCCGGTGCCGCCATCAGCTTCTCCAGGAACCGGCCCATCAACTGCTCGTTGAGCAGCCGCTCACGATTCTTGGTGAACGTGGTCGGATGCCAGATCGGATCGTCAGGACTCAAGCCCACAAACCAGCGGAACAGCAGGTTGTAGTCGAGCTGCTCCAGCAGCAGGCGCTCCGAACGGATCCCGTAGAACGCCTGCAGCAGTGAGGCCAGCAGCAATTGCTCAGGCGGTATCGATGGCCTGCCTTCTGAGGCATAGAGATGGCAGAAGGTGGGATTGAGGCGATCGAGAGCCTGATCCGCCAGCTTGCGAATCCGCCGCAGCGGATGGCCGGCCGGAATCCGCTCCTCGATCGAGACGTAGGAGAACAGTGAGCCTGTGCGCTCCTGCTGACCACGCATCAAGCCTGAGGCGGATACTCCATTTTCGCAGGGGTGGGCGGGTTTTTCAGCGAACTCCTAGGCAGGCCCCGGCGCCCTCACACAGCCGCTCGGCGGTGATGGCGCTCCACTGCCGCAGCAGAGAAGAGCAGAGCGAGACCTTCTGCGCCGCCAGCGACTGCAGCACGGCAAACCCCTGACCGGCCGCCAGCGACACCTCCAGTTCTGTGCGGGCCGGCCCGCCGGCCAGGGCGGGGCTGAGGGCATCGCGGCGCATGGCCTCCTCCAGCTGCTGCAGGTAGGCGCGGTGCTCTGCGAGCGAGCGGGCCTCGATCTCCACCCACCGGAACGAGGCCCCCTCGGGCAGGTCCATGAACGAGGAGCTGGAGAGCACCAGCCGCTGCGGGCGCTGGGGAGAGGCCCCGCTGCCATCGCCACCGTCGCCCTTGCGGAAGCCGTAGGGATCCACCAGCCCGGTGCGTACGCCCACCGGCAGGGCGGTGCGGGAGAGCAGGTCTTCGTATTCGCTGCGGCAGCGGTAGTGGTTGAGGTACTGGTGCGCCAGGCCCAGGTGCGGCAGGTCGCCCTCACCGAAGGCAGCACCATCGGCGCTGTACCAGAGGGCGGGCAGGTCAAAGCGCTGGGGGATCCGCTCCATCGGGCCTGCGGAGCTGACGCTGTAGCCCGACGGTTCAGCGGGGTTGGGCTCCGCCAGCCAGCTCTGCAGCAGCAGACCGTCATCGCTCACGGAGAGGCTGCGGTAGGTCCAGGCCTGCAGGTCCGCGGCCAGCCCTCCATGGGCATCAAGCACCACCGTGGGCACCGAGGCATTCCTGCTGGCGTAGCGGGGCGGCAGGGCCGAGCGGCGCGGCTCCCGCCAGACGATCGCCAGCGGCCCGGAGGCCGGCAACGCCTGAGGGGCACCATCGGTGGCCAGCCGCCAATTGAGCAGGTCTCCCCGCGGCACCAGCTGCAGGCGCGGCAACGAGAGCCGATCCCCTCGGGCGATGGCCTCCAGACGGTCGCCCTCCGAGGGCCAGCGGTGCTGCGGCGGCAGCAGCAGGAGCAGGCAGCCGCCATCCCGCAGCGCCAGCAGATCCGCCAGGAACAGGAACAGGCCCAGGTCCGTGCCGCGTCCGTCCACATCGGTGAGCACCCGGTTAAGGGAATCCGGCAGCTCCTGCCACTGGAGCCGCGACAGCATCCCGGCGTAGGTGCGCAACGCATCGCGGAAGAAGCCCGTCGGCCGGGCCGCCTCCAGCCGCTGGCGGTAGCAGGTCTCTGGCTCCTCCACGCCCCGGGGCAGATACACCGGCCGGCGGCTGGTGCCGTCGGGGAGCTCCAGCAGGCTCCAGCAGTCGTAGACGAGCTGCAGACGTTCCCGCAAGCCGCTCAGGGTGGGGTGTTCCTGCCAGGGGGGCTGATCAAGTGCAGGCGCGTGGAACGATTCTTGTGTGGAGTTCCTGGCGTGAGTGCGGCGGGTGGTTGGCATAGACGGCAGCTGAATTGAAAGCTGTTGCCATGGCACATCAGCAGGCTAGAAACGGAGGGGAGCCCGAGGTGATCGACCCAACGCGAGGAAAGGTGGCAAATATCACCTTTGCCAAAGGAATTGCAAGCCATGCTGCTCTCTCGAACTGGCAGACCTCAAGGCGCAACAAAGGCAATGTATATGTGTATTAATAGGTGGCTTCCGGATGCGAGATTTAATGCCAGACTTGCTCTCTATCAGAGAAACCCATTGGACCGCACAGGCCCACCCTGCCCACGCTCGAAAAATGAGCACTCTCACGGGAAAGAGTTGTTTTGTATCTGCAGATATAGCGACCCAAGAAGCACAAGTTCTCGCAACCAGTAAGGAGCGTAAAAATTGGCACGACAAAATCGCGGACAATACTCGGCAGCGCCTTCGGCTCTAGGCTACTTCTACCAGTGTAGATATGCCCTGCTAGAAGCCTTGCGTCGTCTACCGCAAGGAGAAAGAATATGTGTCAGCATCGAGACCCTTGATGACGTGGTATTTGAAACCGACAGCTCTGCGGTAGATGTTCTGCAGACAAAGCACCATATTAATACTGAGGCCACTCTCACCGACGCATCTCCTGACTTATGGAAGACGCTGCGAATCTGGATTGAAGGTCAAGCTGACGGAACGATTCCAAATGATGCGCAGTTCTTCATGATAACTACAGCGCTTTGCCCAGACGGGACTGCGGCAGCATATCTACGTGCTCAGGGAAGAGACGAGAAGAAGGCGCTTGAAAGGCTGGCTTCTACTGCCACAACATCAACTAGTGCCACGAATGCCCAGGCGTATCTAGCATTTACGTCGCTCGACGACAACGGACGGTGCCGGCTTGCAAAGTCAGTGATGATTCTGGACGGTTCACCATCTATCGGTCAACTAGATGACCATCTTCGACAAGCAGTTTTTTTTGCGGTCGAAAGACGCTTCCTCGATTCGTATCTTCAGCGACTAGAAGCCTGGTGGTACAGCCGATCTCTTCGCCATCTGACTGACGTGGCTGCCAACCCGATTTTGGGAGAAGAAATCGAGTCTGAGGCGAATCGGATTCGAGAGCAGTTCAAGGAGGATGATCTTCCTATTGATGATGACATCATGCGGGCGACGGTCGATGCCAGCGGCTATGTAGGTAGACCATTTGTAGAGCAGCTGAATCTCATCGGAGTGAATCAGGCCAGAGTATTTCACGCAATCCGAAACTACTATCGGGCATTCGAGCAGCGTTCACGCTGGGTGAGAGAGGATCTCCTGTATGTGGGTGAACTCGACCGCTATGAAGATCGCCTGGTTGAGGAGTGGGATCTGCTCTTCCAGCAGATGCGCGATGATCTTGGTGACTCTGCGGCTCAAGATGCGATTACTCAAGCTGCTCAGATACTCTACAAGTGGGTTGAGACTGGAGCACACCATCCCATCAGATCTGGCGTTACAGAACCTGCTATTTCACGCGGCACATATCAGATGCTGGCAGATGAGTTACGAGTAGGTTGGCATCTTGAATTCCACAATCGGCTTACGAACCTCCTCACAACCTCGGAGGCTATTTCATGAAGCCATGGACTGAACGAACTCGAGAAGAAGCTCACCTTCTCAATCCCGCATTCTGCTGTGTCGCCTTGACCTCAGCCTGCGCTGGTTTCAGCGAGCCAAGCGACCAGTCATTACCGTTTGCCTTGGCATTCATGGTACTTCCTATAGTCTTGCATAAGAACACTCGGGAATCACTGCCCCGTAACACCCGGACTTCCGTTCCCGCCTGGCTTCAGAACCATGGTGAAGCAAGGATTGGCTTCCACGAGCGAGTCATGTCCTTAACACCTCACACAAGAGAGGCATTACGTTTTGGCCTTGCTTCTCATTGGATGGCCATAGGAGATTCTGGATTGATTAAATGTGTAGTTCCTGATAGACGAGTGAATCGCGCAATCCGGTCACTTGATGGTGATGCGAAGGAATGCATAGCTCGTGCTCGCTTTCTGGGGAAATGGTTCGGGACGAGCATATCCACAGAGACACTGATGGCGCTTTGGGGGATTCGCCCATGAGTTTTCAGATCATTGAAATAGTCCTCTACTCACATCGCGGCCAAGTCCGAAGGTTGGAGTTAATTCCTGGTCGGCTTAACATTATCACCGGTGCATCCAAGACCGGAAAAACAGCACTCATATCAGTCCTTGAGTACTGCTTTGGCTCAGCAGATTGCCATATTCCTGCAGGGATTATGCGTCGCGCCATTGCATGGGTAGGTGTCAAATTAAAAGTCTCCGGAGGTGAAGCGTTTATCGCTAGAAGAGTGCCTAGACCGGGATATAATTCATCAACAGATGTGCATTATGTAGTCGGGCAGCAAGTTTCACTGCCACGAGCCGATCAGCTAATGCAGACAACGAACCCAACTGCCTTAGAGGGTCTTCTCGCGGCGCATGCGGGGATTGGCCAGAATCGACATGATCCGCAGCCAGGTCAAACACGAAATCCACTTCAGGCTGGAATAGCGCATGCGCTGATCTACTGCTTCCAGCATCAGACAGAAATTGATAGCAACCGCTACCTTTTTCACAAGCAGAGCGAACAGTGGCTGCCTCAGGCCATTAAGGACACTATCCCGTATTTTCTTGGAGCTGTTGATGATGACTATGTTGCCCGCATGGCCGAACTGAGGCGGCTCCGCAGGGAATTGCGGAGAATTGAGCGCAACCTCGAGACTTACACATCTATCAGGGGTGAAGGCATCACTGTTGTCCAGAGTCTGCTTTCCGAAGCTACCGACCTCGGGCTACGCTCCGGACAGCCAATGCCGGAAACCTGGGATGATTACATTCAGGCTCTCCGAGATTTGAATCTGGCGAATGACGTTTCGGACGAGGAGCAAATAGCAGTTGAGGGAGAGGAGTTCAACAGATTACAGGCTGAGCGCGATGCGTTATCACAAGAACTTCGAAAAACGCGAGATCAGCTCAAGGCGGCTAATGACCTTACAACAGATCGTCGGGGTTTCTCTGAAGAGGCACACGCACAGGTTCTGCGTTTGAAGAGCATTGGGCTGTTCGACGCTCAACACGAAGTTATGAGCGGGCATGAAGCTTGCCCTCTATGTCAGCAGTCACTATCTGCTGAGCACGTGGCTCCATCAGTTAGAGAAGTCCAGGACAAAATTACTCAACTCGAAGCCCAAGTTCGACATGTCGAAGACCGGGCACCTCAGATGCAGGTAGTCATTTTGAAGCTGGAAGAAATGGAGGCCGATCTTAAGTCTCGGCTGCGAAGCAATAAGGAGCTGATGAATGGAGTTCAACAAGAAAATGCAAGGATACAAGAGTATAGGGATCAGAATGCACGAAGGGCACATATGCTAGGCCGAATCAGCCTCTACCTTGAGAGCATTCCCCAGACAGAAGACAGCAGCGAGCTCCAAAGCCAGGTTGCAGAGCTGAGGACACGTATTGGAAGACTTGAAGATGAACTGAGCAACGAGACTACCCAGGAACGTGTTGAGTCGTCCCTCTCATTTATCGCCCGAGACATGAATGACTGGGCAGCAAATCTACAGCTTGAGCATGCTGAGTTACCACTCCGCCTCGACCTCCGCCGGCTAACTGTAGTTGCGGACGGAGTTGACGGTCGGCCCATCCCAATGGACCAAATGGGGAGTGGAGAAAACTGGGTCGGTTACCATCTAATCGCTCACTTCGCTCTTCACCGATGGTTTGCAAATAGAGATCGCCCCGTACCGCGGTTCCTCTTCATTGATCAGCCTTCTCAAGTGTACTTCCCGGAAGATGAAGACTGGCAACACATAGATAGTAGTACGACAGTTATCAGCGAAGACAGGCATAAGGTTGAGCGCATGTACAGGTTGGCATACGATGTTGTGCAGATGCTCGGCAACCAGCTTCAGATAATAGTGACTGATCATGCGAATATCAACCAAGACTGGTTCCAGGACTGCGTGGTCGAGAGATGGCGGGACGGCGTAATGCTAGTTCCGCCGGAGTGGGACTTGCCCTGAATTAAGGACCAGTCAAAAGGCAGGAAAGATTTCCTGCCGAGTTGATTGGAAGTAATGGGAGTTGACGAATCTATTCATTCGTCGAGAAGACTTTGCTTCCCTCATGTGGCATTGCCACTACCCGCACCGAGCAAGCCTCAGCGATGCGCTGCCACTGCGCCCGGCTCACACCCAAGCGTTCCAGCATCAGAGCTGCATCGACACCTGAAGTCAGCAACCGGTGCCCCCGCGCATGAATCTCCCGCCACGTCGGCGGCACTTTCAGCAGGAAACCGTGATCCCGCAGAAAGTGCGTAATCTCCCCATTGGCATAGGTGCGCCCGTAGGGCCGAAAGGGTCCCCGTGAGGGGTCATACCGCCGCGCCGCCTTGATCAATCCGATCATCGCGAGCTGAAGCAGGTCCTCCCTGGGGTGAACGGTGCGGCGGGCGAAGTTGCCGGCAATCTTCTCAGCCAGATCCATGTGCTGTAGAGCCAGGGCATCGGCCGCGGCATGGGGATGTACTGGCCGCTCTCGCCGCGGCCTGCAGCGCATCGGCACCTGACCCACCGGTCTGGGCGGGTGACGCGCCTGTGCCTGCAGGCTGATCTCAAGCTGCTCTGCCCGCGCATGGCACGCCGGCCGCCGGTAGCGGCGCTGCCGCAGCATCCGCGCCGCGCTGGCGGCATCACCCACCAGCACCACCGTGATCGGCAGCACCAGTTGCACCACTGTGGCGCTCGTCTCAGTTGGCGAAGGCAGCAGAGCAGCGCTCATGGTTCCATCCCCCTCACCGACTGATCAGCAGTGGCGTTACCAGCGGCTGGATCCCCTGGGCCTTCCAGTACCTCCCCTCCAGCCACAGGGCGCCGTGGCAGAAGGCATCCACCAGGTCCTTGCTTCCCTTGGGGAAGCGGATGGCCTCCTCCACCAGCGGCTGGGCGCGGTGGTGAAAGCGGATCTGCCCGGCCTCCACGAGCGGGGCCACCGCATGGGCGCGGGTTTCCTTGCTGCCCCGAGCCGTGATTGGCAGCATCCCCGGCACCCGGCGTCGGAGCGTCTGCAGCACCGCCGGGCCGTTGGCCGCGTCCTCGATCAGCACGGCATTGGGACGCAGGCCCTGCTGTTCGATCATCTGCAGGCAGTCCAGCAGGAAGCGAATCACCTCCGGCAGGCCAAAGCGGTGCCGCACCGCCCAGAGCACCTCGATCTCCAGCGCCGCCGGGGGCATGGGCTCTTGAGAATCCCCTGATCGGGGGATGGCGCCGCGGGCCGGTGGAGCTAACAGACCAGCCAGGCAGAAACCGCAGTAGTCGCTCTCCGCCTCCCCCTTGAAGCTCAGGTCACAGGAGAGCGCCAGCAGGGCGTACGGGCGCTGGCTCCCTGTCTCGCGGGGGAAGGGCGGCCGGATCCACTCCCGGTGGAAAATCGAGCCCGACGCCGGGCTTGGCCGCTGCTGGTACAGCGCCGCCCACCAGTAGGCACCCAGGCGGGCGCGGATCTTGATCAGCTCCGCCAGCGGGAACCGCTCCGGACACAGCGCCTCGCCCGGCTGACGCCAGTCCGGAATCAGGGTGCAGGTGGGCGGCAGCTGCGGGCGCTCATTCGGCTCGTCCGCGATCGCGGGCAGGTCGAGCACCGTCCAGTGCTGCGGCGCTTCCCCCAGCTCCTGCTCCAGCAGCCAGGCCACCACGTCCTGGTGATCCCAGCGGGTCAGCACGATCACCTGGGCGGAGAGATTCGGGTGCTCCCGGCCATCCGGCCCGAGCACCGTGGCGGGTTCGGCGCGGGTGAGCCACACCGAGCGCAGCCAGTCGATCAGCTTCTGCCGCATCGCCGGGCTCGCCGCATCGCCCGGACCCTTGTAGGGGTCGTCAATGATCCCCAGGCTGTAACCCTTGCCGGTGAACGGCCCATCCACACCGGCGGCGATGCAGCCGCCCCGCTGCCGCGTCAGCCAGTTGCCCACCGCCGCCGAATCTCGGGCCAGCAGGTGGCCAGTCACCCTGTAGGGCCTCCTGAGAAAAGCCACATCCACTGCAGCGCAATGGATGTGAGCAGTTTTCTCGGCTAAAATGTACGAGATTGGGCTCGTTTGCGCCCAAAAGCCGCCCAGAGTTTTCCACATGTACCGACGTGAGCATCGTGATCAGCTCTCGTTCGAGGACTTCTTCCTGCCGTTTGGAGGAAAGCTCTCTGGTGACAATCGCTGGATCAAGCTGGCTGAGCTGATCCCATGGGATGAGCTGGAAGGTGACTATGCAGCTCAGTTCTGCAAGGGCTTTGGCGCCCCGGCAAAGCCATTTCGCATGGCACTGGGCGCCCTGATCATCAAGGCCCGCATGGGGCTGACTGATGAAGAACTGGTTGAGCAAATCAAAGAGAACCCCTATCTCCAGTTCTTCATCGGCCTGGAGGCATTTCAGTACTCGGCTCCGTTTGACCCATCAATGATGGTGTACTTCCGGAAGCGGCTGCCAGATTCGGTCGTGAATGACTGCAATGAACGAATCGTGCGTCACGGTCTGAACGTGATCCGTTCGTCTGCAGTTGATGAGCACGACAGCAGCGATGGAGGCGGAGCCGGGAGCGCAGCTGATCAGAAGATTGAATCCAAAACGCCACGGCCAAATCAGGGGTCACTGCTGATTGATGCGACATGCGTTCCGGCAGATATTCGGCATCCAACGGATCTCTCGCTGCTCAATGAAGGCCGAGAGCTCACCGAGACTCTGATCGATGCCATGTATTCGCAGGTCAGAGAGTCCTTTGGTCACAAACCACGAACGCATCGGAAGCAGGCCAGGCAGCAGTTCCTCGCCGTGGCCAAGAAAAAACGCCCTCGGTTTCTCAAGATCCGCAAAGCGATCAAGCAACAGCTTGGGCATCTCAAGCGCAACCTTGCCAACATTGACGCCCTGACAGCCTGTGGCGCAAGCCTTCTGGCGGCTGGGCGGCATGCCTATCAGAAGCTGTTGGTTGTCAGTGAGCTGGTCCGCCAGCAGAACATTCTCTATCGCTCAGACACCAGAAGTATTCCCGCTCGCATCGTCAGCCTCTGTCAAGCGCACATCAGGCCAATTGTTCGCGGCAAGGCGAGGTGCAATGTTGAGTTCGGCGCCAAGATCTCACTTTCTGTCACCGATGAAGGATTTGCTTTCCTGGATCGGCTGAGCTTTGACCCCTACAACGAAGGGGAAGATCTGAAAGTTCAGGCCCAAGCCTATCGTCGTCGATACGGCTGCTATCCGGAGGTGATCTGCGCTGATCAGATCTACCGCACAAGATCAAATCGGGCATTCTGCCAGCGTCACGGCATTCGGCTGAGTGGGCCTCGTCTTGGTCGCCCGAAGAATGATCCGGAGTTGGTGGCAGCCGAGAGGCGGCAGTTCGTTGATGATCAAAGGCGGCGCAATGCTGTTGAAGGCAAGATCGGTCAAGGCAAGCGTCGCTATGGATTGGGATTGATCCGAGAGAAACTGCCGGCAACACAGGGTTCATCCATCGCGATGAATGTCCTGGTCATGAACCTCCAGAAGCTCCTGGAGCTTCTTTGTCTCTATTTTGTGCTCTGCTGGCAACTCTTGGTCTCCGCCGCACGGGCTCTGAGCTCCAGCAGCAGAGAGCTGAGTTGTCAGCTCAGCGGGGCCTGAGGATCACTCAGAGGTCGCCCGGGCAGGCTCATTGTGGTGCGCATTGCCCGCGGCTCACTTTCTCAGGAGGCCCCCTGTAGAAATGGCGCGCTTCCCTGGAGTGGGCATAGGCCAGCTCCGCCGAGTACGACGCAATCGCCGCGAACAGGTGCGGGTAGCGCTGCAGGAAGTATGCCGGGAACAGCTTGGACACCAGGAGGCTCTTCCCCAGCCGGGGAGGACAGGTGACGATCAGCCGACTGAGCTGGCCATCCGCTACCTGCTGGAGCAGGTCGATCAGAACCTGAGCCCAGCGGTGGAATCCATAGCGGGGGTAGGCCTCGGCGATGAAGCTGCGCAGGCTCTGCGGTTCTGCCTGGATTGGGGTGCTGCTGGCCGGCAGGTGCAGCAGGCCGGCGTCACCCCAGGGGTCGAGCTCGCTCAGCAGCAGGCCGCCTTCTGCAGGGGGCTGAGGCGTGAGCACCGGTGCTGGCATCTCAGTGGCGGTGGTGCTCGCCGTCATGCCCGTGGCTCCGGCGGCTTGATCGGTGCCCGCAGCAAACCGCCGATCTCGGCGATCACCCGGAAGGCGCCCACGGCAGCGTTGAACTGCTCGGCGTCCATCGCCCGGCGGGCGCATTCGTTGAGGGCAAAGATCTGCTCGGCCTGGTGGCGGCGGCGGTCTGAGATCAGCTCCTCCACCATCCGCTGCCGCGCCTGGGCGAGGTAGCGGCTCACCGTTTTGATGTTGGTGATTCCCCAGTTCTGGGCTGCTTTTTCCCTGATTACGGCCAGCGGCAGCCGCTGGGCGATCCACAGCTGCGCCTCAGCGATGCGGGTCTCCACCTCCATGTGGGTGGCGCGGGGCTTGTGGGTTTTGCTGCGGCGGCCCCGCGGTGGGTTGCCCTTCCCCACCGGCCTGCTGGGGTCGGCGGCCGGCCAAACCGGGTTGCCGTCGTCGTCCTGCTGGGGCGGAGCAGCACGCAGCTCCTCCAGCGACTCAGCGCCCGCGTCTGAGCAAGCGCCCGCTGTCGGTGGCTGCTCGGGGCTCATGCTCCACCTCCGCAACTGGGCGGCAGATCAGGGAGCGCCGTCCCCTGGGGGGACTGCCGCAGGATCCAGCTCACGTAGGCAGCCCACTGCTTGGGGGTGAGCACCACCCGCCAGGTGCCGCCGCGGAAGCGCACCAACGTCGCCGCGAATGGCGCACCGGCATGGACGGACTGCAGCGCGGCCTCCTCGGGCTTGGTGCGGGCCGCGGCGGCGGTGTTGGCCCAGCTGGCCACCTGGATCACATGGCCGGGCACGCCATCGAGATCACCGGTGTCACCGCCAGCGCTGGTGGTTCGCCCTGCCCCCAATCGGCGGCGCACCGTCATCCCCAGCAGCTCGCTCAAAAGCAGCGCCGCCTCCCGCTCCGCCGCATCCCCCTTGCGCTTCTGGGGATTGGCCATCGTTCAGCTCCGGCCCGGCTTGATCGTCCAGAACGCCTTGCCGTGCTTCTCCGTGGCGGCGCCGCTGGCGACCGCCAGCCGCTGGGCCTCCTTGAGGGCCTGCTCCTGCTGTTGCAGCGGCTCGGGATAGGCAAAGCTGGTGCGCCCGGCCGACCAGGAAAAGCTGCAGCCGTTGTGGGAGAAGGAGGCATCCAGCTCGCCGGACTCCAGGGCCCCGCTGAGCTGCTCCAGCAGCGGGGAGAGCTCGGCTTCGATGGCTTTTTGCTGCAGCTTGAGGACCGTGATGCGATCGAGCAGCGCGTCGAGGGCGGCGCCAGCCATTGGGGAAGAGCTGGCGGTGGTGGCAGCCATCAGCAGAGCCAGCGAAGGAGCAAAGAAGCGCAGGCATGCACCCTGTCACAAACCATAGCGGCTCGATAGTCCGAACACATGGGTTCGGACAGTGGTTCACCAGTGCCGAAATCTGCTCACGTAGCCCGCCCAGGCCGCTGCCCAGGCCGCCAGGCATTCCTCGCGGGAATACAGCGGCGAGAAGCGGGTCTCCCCCGGCCTGGCCCAGATCGTCTGGCCACCGTCGTAGTGCACACCCCAGGTGGCTTCCAGCGCCATGTAGCCCCCCAGCTGGGCGCGGGTGCAGTAGCTGCCGGAGCCGGGTCGCGAAAGGGTCTTGAGGTCAGCGAGCACCCGCAAGCCGCCGGCGTGCTGGATGTAGCCGGTGTCGTAGGTGCCGGCCAGGTTGCGGATCAAGCAGCAAGTGGGCCGTTCGGAGGCGATCACCGTCACCTGCTGCCAGTGCATGTGGGCCAGCAGCGGCTCGATCCAGTCCTGGTAGTCGCCAGAGCGCAGGTGCTGAAGCCGCTCGTTGGCCTGCTGCTGGTGCTGGGGCAGGGGATGGAAGCGGCTGTGCAGAAGGGCCTCCAGCGCCAGGTGCACGGTGTGGCCTCGCGGCTCCCAGATGTGACGGGTGGCCTCGATGCGGGCCATCGCCCAGTCGCTCTTGCTGGAGCCGACCACACCGGTGACGGACACGGCGAACAGGTGATCCCCCAGCCAGTAGCGGTGCTCTGGATCCGTGCGCCGCAGACCTGGAATTGGTGGCAGCCAGTCGCTGGGGACAGCGGCAGCAGATCTGCTGGTTGGCGTGGGAGTACGCCTGATCACCAGAACCTCACGTGATACACCAAATTCGTTCGTTTCTTTGTATTCCCCTCTGGCGCAAGGGGTCTGAGCCAGTTAGGGCGCGGCGCATTCTTTCGATTCTTTGACATTCTTTGGCCCCCAGCAGGCCGCAGACCCCGCCACTGAAAGAAGGCAAAGAGTGGCCAAATAAATGAACCCTTGACATTCCTGAGAACGCTTGCGGCGCAGTGGAGGGGAAAGAAAGCGATGAATTCAGCCCCTATGGGATGGGCGTTCATCCCAGCGGCGTTGTGTTGCTGAGGCCCTGGGATGGCAGCAAAGAAGCGAAAGCGTGTGGGGCAGATCGCACGCTGGTGAACCGGCCAGATCGGTTGCGCTGCAGGGGAGAGCAAAGAATCCAAAGAATCCGCCCCCTACAGATGGAACGCATGCGCCAACCACTCGGCGCCGGCGTCGCTGAGGCCGTAGCGGAGGTAGTAGCTCTGGCCGCTGGTGCCCACCCGGGTGGCCGTCACCAGGCCGTCGAGCTGGCTGAGGAAGCGGCCGAGGGCGTTGTAGGTGCTCAACGTGTCTCCCTCCAGGTCCCGTTTCAGCCTGGCTTCGGCCGGGGCTGCGCCGATCGCCTGCAACAGCTCCAGCAGTCCCACGCCGGCCAGTCCATTGGCATGGAGAACCTGGAGATAGCGCAGGGCCTCCTGCTGCTTCTCGCTCGCCTTGCGCACCCGGTGGGAGGCGCGATCGAGGTCGCTCTCCTGCTCCTGCTGTTCCTGGAGGGCGTCGTAGGTCCCCAGCCGCGCAAAGGTTCCGCTGCTGCCGTCGATCGCCACCACCAGATCCACCGGCGGGCCGGAGCGGGCCTCACGCACCAGGCGGCGCTGGGGAGAGTCCTTGATCTGCCGATTGCCCTTGGCCAGGTAGTGCAGGGTGAGGATCGTGTTGGCAGCCCCGGCGATGGCGTTGTGGCCCGAGAGGGCCTCGGTGCCGGTGGTGTCGTTGGCCTTGTTGCAGTGATGGATCAGCAGCAAGGTGCCGCCGGCATCGGTGATCTGGTGCTTGAGGTCGTAGATCAAGGAGCCCATCTCTGGGTCGTTCTCCCCGAAGCAGCAGCTGCGCGTGATCGAGCGCAGTGAGTCCAGGATCACCACCGCGCCGGGATGTGCGGCCAGGCAGGCCAGCAGGGCATCGAGGTTGGCCTCGGTGGCGCGAAAGCGACGCGACCAGAGCAGCAACGGGTGATCCCAGATCCCGAGCTGCTGGAGCATCTGGGCGGTGTCGCCGTCGCCCTGGTCATCGGTCACCAGGATCACGGGCCTTGGCGCGTCCGGGGCCCCGAAGCCGAGGAAGTCCTCGGCGCAGAGCAGGCAGCGGGCCAGGGCATGGACCAGCCGCGTCTTGCCCACCTTGGCCCGCCCGCCCACGATCGAGAGATCGCGGCGGGGGATGCAGCCGTGGATCTCCCACTCCACCACGGGTTGCGGCATCGCCAGGCGCTCGGCCTGATCAAGACCTCGGAAGCGGTTGCCGTTGCGCAGGTCGTGGGCCTCGAGGATCAGCTGGCCGATCTCCTGCAGCCGCAGGGCGGTCTTGAGCTGGAGGGCTGAATGGGCCTCCCGCACGCGGGCGGAGCGGCGCAGGCTGTTGCGCTCTCGCCCCACCAGGGAACGGATGCAGTGTTCCAAGGCGTTGAGGCGGCGGTTGATCGGTAGGTGCACCTTTCCCCAGCGCACCCGGGTGTCTGGCCGAGGCGAGAAGCGCTGCGGACCAGCTCCAGACCCAGCTCCCTTGGCGCCCCTGGCATTGCTGCTGCTGGAGCGGTCGCTGCTCTTGCCACCGGGATGGCGTCCGCCGGTGTCGCCCTGGTTTCGGCGGCTGCCTGTGGCCTGCGCTCCGGGAGGCCTGGGGGTGTGGGCCGGCTCCGGCGGCAGCCAGCCGTGCTGACGCGCGTGAAACCAGAAGGTGGCCGCACCGATCTGCTCGCCGCCGGAGCTCGCTACCTGGCGGATGTCCCAGCCGCAGCTGGCTGAGGGGCTGTGGGCCTCCATCAGCGCGATCGCCAGCTCGCGGTCGTGGCCGGCCTGCTCACAGGCCTGGATCAGACCCCAGAGGAGGTTGCGGTAGTCGGCGTAGGTGTTGCTGCCCTCCACGCGCCGGGGGATGGCGGCCAGGGCGGTGCGGATCTGCTCCAGCGGCCGGGGCGGCACGAAGTCCTCGTCGACCAGCTCGGGCAGCGGAATGCCCTGCTGTGGCGCCGGGTCTGGAGCGGCTTCGGCGAATTCATCGGGCAGCAGCGCCAGGGCGATGTCCTCGGGCGCGTAGCGCTGGTCGCTCGCGTGCACCAGCTCCACCGGCGAGGTGGGCTGACCGGCGGCATCGATGTACCAGCAGCCCGGCAGCCTCATCACCCGCGAGGCGTCCTTGCAGTGGGGATCGCCCGCGGCATAGGCGATCAGCTCCGCCTGCAGCGGGGCCCACTCCTGCGGCGGGATGGGGCGATTCAGCAGCCAGTAGCAGTGGGCCGACCTGCCGCCGCTGAGCACGATCAGCGAAGGCTCAGGCAGGCCCAGCTCACGCCAGGCGTTCAGCTGCCAGTCGATCGGCCGGTCGTCCCACTCCACGAACAACGCCCGGCAGGCCGTGATCTCGCTCTTGCGGTCGCCGCCGTCGTTGATCACCAGGTAGATGCCCCGGCCTTCCCGCTGCCATTGCTCCGCCACCACCAGATCGAAGGGGCCTTTGCGGGCGCCGATCTGCCCCTTGGCTGGGTTGGCGCGGTGGGGAAAGGCGCGCAACCGAGCGCGGGCAGGGTCCTTGCCCAGCAGGGAGAGGAACTGCTGAGCGGCGCCGCGGTCGATGCAGGCCTGCGGGGAGGCGGCAACCGGTTCAGCGCTGGCCATGGAGCCCCTGGCGCTGCAGGGCCTGGGCGCTGATCAGCTGTTCGCGCTCCATCGCCTCGGCCACGATCAGGCGGATCACGGAGGAACGCGACAGCAGACCGCCGCGGGTGCGCCGATCCAGCCAGGCCTGCTGCTCGGGGGTGAACTGCACCGAGAGCGGGGTCATCAGCGGAGCCATGGGGGACTTCGATGAGCAGAACCAGCCTATCGACACTGACTCAGGCTCGCTAGGCTGAACAGATGAGATGAATGGCGATGGACGCTGGAGCAGCGGCGCAGAAAGCGCTGGCCAAGGTCGAGAAGCTGGTGGCGATGAGCGCCTCGCCCCACCTGGAGGAGGCGCGCACCAGCGCCTTCCTGGCCTGTCGCCTGATTCGCGAGCACGGGCTGCAGATCACCACCCATCGCCCTTCACCCGCCAAGCCACCTGTGGCGACGGGCGTGGAGCAGGGGCATGGCCCGGGAGCCTTTCGCCGCATCCGCGTGCGCCATCCCGGCCGCTGCCTGTGCTGCGGCAACCCGATCGCGCCAGGGGAGTGGGCGCTCTGGTGCCGTGGCAATGGCTTGCGTCACCCGCTCTGCTCCCCCTGAGCCGCTGCTGCGCCAGCGAGATCCAGCAGGCCTTGCTGGCCCTGCTGGCGGGGGAGGCCTTCCTGGCGGATCGGCCCTGGAGTGAGATCTGGTGGGGGCGCATGCGGCTCGATCTGGCAAGCGGCTGGCAGCTGGAGATCGCGATCGAGCGCGACCAGCTTGGGGCGCTGCTCTGGGCCCGGGCCCCCGATGGGCGCAACTGGGAGTTCGGCTGTCAGCGCGACGACTGGACCCTGGGACCCGACAGCCGCATCTTGGAGCCGGTGGCGCTGCTGCAGCCGGAGCAGCGCCACCAGCTGGAGCGCCTGCTGCGGGAGGCCATCTGCTGGCCAGCGCCGCTGTTCCCGCCTGATCAAGCCGTTTTCTATGGCCTGGTGGAGCCTGAGGTTCGGCGCGGCAAGGGCCGGCACTGGCGACAGCGGGCCCGGGCCCATGGCCGCTGCCATCACGGTGCTGCCAATTCCAATCGGCAGCAGAAGCCTTAGCCTTTCGCTAATGGCCAGAACCCAGTCCTGATGTCCTCTGAGTACCGGTACATCGAGGCCAAACAGCTCGAAGCCGGTCAGGAGTTCGGCCGGATGCTGAGGCGCTGGCGGGAGCTGAACAACTGGACCCAGTACACGGCCTACAAGTGGGCCAAGGAGGCCGGCTTTGAAGTGATGGCCCCGAGCACCTTGAGCGTGTTCGAGAACGGCAAGGCCCCCAAGCCCCGCCCGGAGAGCTTCTTTGCCCTCGCCGAGGTGAATCGCCGCCTGGCCGCTAGGGATTTCAGTGGCGTGCGCACCCGCGCTCTCAAGGACCTGATCAGCCAGGCCAAGCCCCTGGTGGATGACGAGCAGCGGGTGTGGGGGCCCGCGGAGTTCTGGAGCTGCCACCTGGGCCTACTGCCGGTGCCGACCGCCTACCAGGCGCCTGCGGTGCCGACCCAGCCCGAGGTGGATGCCGCAGAAGCGGCGAAGCTGAGCGAGCAGTGGCGCGGCCAGCTGGTACAGACCGCCAAGCAGCACGGTATCGGCGTGATGGAGGCCCTGAGTTCCGCCGCCAAGGTGGCGCCAGCCAAGCAGCGGCAGGCCTTTCAGGCGATGCTGGCCGGCTTTGAGCCGTACTCCGCCGAGCAGCTGCAGGGCATGTGGGACGGAGAGGCGTGGCTGCCGCAGCGCTGGCTGGAGGAATGGTCCGCCAAGACGGGCGCCAGCTGAAGCATGCACGAACAGGCTCGGAGTACGCCATGTCTTGCGTTGTGCAAGATACAGATTCGGATTAGCGAGCCGCTAATATCCGAGGCAAGCGGGCGCTGGTCCCGCAGTGCCTTCGATGACCACCACCCCTTGCGGGCGGATGGAGCCGACGCCAGGTCCCACCTCCGCCTTTGATCTCAACCAGGCCCTGTTGCAGAGCCGCGAGCAGGCCCGCGCCCAGTGGGCCGAGGGCCTGGCCCAGTTCCAGTCCCAGATGGCCGCCATCGCCGAGACCTCCATGCAGGAGGTCGTTCAGGCGGCGGCGGCTGCCTTTGCCCTGGGCTTCTCGTTCAGCGCCCAGAAGCTGATCAGCGAGGAGCACGAAGTGCTGCGGGTGACCCTGCGGCACCGCGGCGGCGCCGAGGAGTTCAGCGAGGCCCAGGCACCCCAGGAGGGCAGTGCGGCCTGGCACGCGCTGACCGCTTCCCTGTTGGCGGGCCTGCTGGGCATTCCAGTGGGCAACCCTCCTCGGACTATCGAGCCGGATCGGCCACGACCGCAGCCGCAGCCATCGGTGGCGGACACCGCGGGCGCCGGCAGTGCAGCCGCCGCCAACGCTGCGGATGACCCTGAGGCCGCAGGCGACGAGTGGGACACCGGCGCTCCGGATGGCCCCGAAGCCAGCGACTCCGGCCTGGAGCCCCTGACGGACGAGGAGATCGCCACCCTGCACAAGTTCCTCGGAGCCATGCCTCAGGAGGCGCGCAAGCGGTTCACGATCGAGTTCCGCCACCACTTCCAGGTGCCCAGGGAGGTGCGGACGATCAAGGACCGCATCACCCAGCGGCGCCACAAGGACTTCATCGACGTGTTCGAGCGTGAGCTGGCCGGGGGGACGCCATGAGCGTCTGCCGCCGCGCCTACGCCAGGCCCCAGCCGCCGTCGCAGCACGGCCGTCACTACCTGTGCGTCTGCGTGCACAGCGATGTCTACCGGCAGGTGCGGCAACTGTCGGCCGAGCACCAGCTGAGCCTCTCCGGCGCCGCCCATCACCTGCTGCGGCTGGGGGCCGGCCTGGAGCCCCTGCTTCCCCTGACCTCTTCCCCGTCCACTTGTTCGAGCAAGTCCCATGGCGATTGAACTCAACGACGGCAGCCGCATCGCGGCGCCGGTGATCCGTCAACAGCGCCTCGGTGAGGTGGCCGTTCTGTCGATCGTGCGGCCCGAGCAGCGCGACCGGTTGCGCAAGAACCTCACCAGCGGGGCGATGGAGCCGATCCCCAACGGCACCGACCGCCAGGGCCGACCCAAGGTCAAGCAGGAGATGGTCGTCCATGCGATCGCCATGCCCGGCACGACGATGGAGGCTCGCATCGGTGATGAGGGCGGCGTTCCGGCCCCGGGGGATCGGGTGCGGCTGATCCTCAAGGCCAAGGGCTTCGGCGACTGGATCGAGGCACGGCGTCAGCATCGCCGCGGCCGGCTGAATGTGGGGGATGTGCTGGTGCTCGAGACCCGCTGGGCCCAGCAGTACGACCAGGACGGCAACCCCAAGGGCCCCAAGATCGAAGACCAGGCCGCCGCCGACGCGGTGCCGCGCAACGTCACGATCGGCTTCTACGGCCCGCTGAGCATCCGCGAGGGGAGTGACCCGGCCTGGATCGAGGCAGCGGAGCAGGCCTACCGCTCGGATGAAGCCGCGGCCCGCCAGCAGCAGGCGATCCCGCTGGCGGATGGGGAGGACTACGGCGATGAGTTCGCCGATGAGGAGGTGCCGTTCTGATGAGCCACCATCCCCCCGCCCGTGTTGCGCCTCGCAGCAACCGGCCGCAACTGCCGGCGTTCTGCCGCACCCGGCGCCCCACCGCCACGGTCAGCGTCAGCAGCCTGGCCGCCCTGCAGCGCCTCGTGCTCCTGGTGCTCGTGTTTCAACTGAGCACGCTTCTGCTGGTGATCGCCGGGCCCGTGCCACCGGTCCTGACGCCCGGCCCTGCCTGGCGCCGATCCACAGCGGTGGCGGAGACCCCTTCAAGCCCAGATGCCCTGGTGAGGCCACAGCATTCCAGCGAGAAAACCCATGGACCAGCTCGCTGATCACCCCTGTGGGTTCGTGTCTGTCGCCTTCGAAGGGCATGGCATCCGCGTGTGCACCGATCATCGGGGCGATGCCTGGTTTGTCGCTGCCGATGTCTGCGCCGCGCTGGCGCTGCGCCAGGACCGAACGTTGGCGGTGCTCGCAGAGGACGAGTGCAGCATCCATTCCCGGGAGGGACCGGGCACCGTTCCCATCACCTTGACCCTGGTCAGCGAAGCGGGCCTGCTGCGGATCCTGCGGTTCGGGGATCGTCCAAAGGCGCGGCGGCTGCGGCGCTGGATCACCCAACAGGTGCTGCCCTGCCTGCATCGCCGCATCGACGCCTCAACCGCATCGGCGAAGAACCTTCAGACAGCCAGGCCCACGCAGATCGTGGTGGCGCTGCTGAACATTGCCGAGGCCATGGCCCGCCTGCCTGGGGTCAGATCCGCCGATGCCATGGCGGCGGCCCTGGCCGCCATCGAGGTGAATACGGGCCTGTCCACAACGGCGCTGCTGCAGGTCCTGCAGAACCGCCCGGAGCAGGTCTCCATCGGGGATGGCGACCGGACAGCAGATCCTCTGGCGTCCGGCCGTTGGCCCGATTCACCACCGCATTCGCATCGTTGCCCACCACCAACAACTTGAGCCATGACTGTCTCCACGACACGACGTCTGCTGCGCCTGCCGGAGGTGAAGCAGAAAGTGGGCCTGTCCCGCACCGCCATCTACCGGCTGATCGCGGAGGGCCAGTTCCCCAGGCAGGTCTGCATCGGGCCGCGCACGGTGGCCTGGTGTCAGGACGACCTGGAGGCCTGGATCGAGCAGCGGATCCAGGGTGCGCCTGAGCGGTCGGACCATTCCTGAGTGGCGATGCGGCAACAGCCGAACCGCCATCGGGGCGGATCAACGGTGCTCAGACGACCTGATCGAGCAGGTCGGCCCAGCGCTGCATCATCGCGACCCGTTGCGGCCAATACTCGGCGCGGTTGTAGGCGGCAGTGACCTTGTTCTTCTCGATGTGGGCAAGCTGGCGATCGACGATGCGCAGCTCGATGCCCAGCTGCTCCTGGATGTTGGTCATGGCCAGGGCGCGGAAGCCGTGGCCGCACATGCGCCCATCGAAGCCCATGCGCTTGAGGGCCATGTTCACGGTGTTGTTGCTGATGAATCCGGTGGCGGTGCGCTGACTCTGAAAGACGTAGCCGCTGGGACCGCTGATCGCGTGCTGGGCCTGGAGGATCGCCGCGGCCTGGCGTGAGAGGGGCACGAGGTGCTCACGGCGGTTGCCGCGCCGGCCCTTCATGCGCTCAGCCGGGATGGTCCAGAGGGCCTCCTCGAAGTCGAACTCCTCCCAGCGGGCGCCGATCAGCTCGCTGGTGCGCACGAAGGTCAGGGCCAGCAAGGCCATGGCGTTGAGCGTGCTGGCATCGGCGCCGATGGTGTTGGCGCGCATGGCCGCCAGCAGCTCGGGCAGCTCACTCCAGGCGATGCAGGGGTAGTGGCTGGTGGTCTGCTTGACCGGGGCATGGCGCTTGAGGGAGTGGGCCGGGTTGATGGTGCAGTGGCCGATGGCGACGGCGTAATCGAGCACCTGACTGATCACGCCCAGGGAGCGTTTGGCGGTTTCGTGGGAGCCCCGCTGCTCGATGGAGCGCAGCACGACCAGGCAGTCCTGGGCGGTGATGGCAGCGATGGCCATGCCGCCGATGGCGGGAAGGATGTCCTTGTTGAGCTTTTTGAGGACGTCATCGCTGTGGCGCTCGGTCCAGGTGCCGGCCGTCTTGGTGGCGTGCCAGTCGAGGGCCACGGCCTCAAAGGTGAGCTGGGCATGCTTGCCCCAGCGGTGATCCTTGCTGCGTTTCTTGGCATCACAGGGATTGATTCCGTCCTCATAGAGCAGACGTTTCTGCTCATCTCGGATGTCGCGGGCGGCCTTGAGCGAAATCCTTGGATAGGGGCCGATGCGCAAATCCTGCCGTCGTCCGTCCTTGGTGGGCGGGAAGCGGTGCCGCCAGAGCCAGTACTTGCCACCGGCGGGATCGACCTCCAGGAGCAGCCCAGCGCCGTCCGAGACCCGGTAGCGCCGAGATCGCTGTGGCAGAGCGCGAACTTCCTTGTCGGTTAGAGCCAAGACCCCATTTACACCACCACCCCAGTTTTACACCACCACTTACACCACCACAATTGTTTGCTTGCCTGGGTTTTGACGGGATGCCATGGGACGCCCAAACAGCAGAAAACCCACTGCAGGGCAGTGGGTCTCGGGAATCAGTGGGACGTCACGGGAACCCCGGGAATCACCGTTTTGAGCTCTGAAACGGAGAGGGTGGGATTCGAACCCACGGAAGGTTGCCCTTCAAACGATTTCGAGTCGTTCGCTTTCGACCACTCAGCCACCTCTCCAGGTGGGACCCCACTGGGCCGCAGGCACTCTAAAGACCGGTCAGCCCCACCCCTGCTGCAGCGATCCGCTGGCCCCCGTGGTCGCCCAGCCCGGGGGCAGCCGCCCGCCCACGGCATCTCCAGCACCGGCCTCGCCGCCCCCGGGCTGGCCGCCACTGAGCCACACGGCCTGGCCGTTGCCGGCGGGCAGGGTCCGCCGCTCGGCGCGGCGCGGCGGAAAGCCGAGCCAGACACCCTCACCCGCCGGCGCTGATCCCTCCCCGGCCAGCTGCTGCCAGGCCCACAGGGCCTGGCGGTCGGGCAGCAACAGCCAGCGGCGGGATCCCACCAAGAGGCGCACGCCCCGGCTGTCGCCGCTGAGCGCTTCAGCCACCAGGCCGGGGCTGCCCAGCCACTGCCCCTGCCGGAGGGGTGGACTGCCGTCCTCGCTCGCCAGCACCAGGCCCGCCTGCGCCTGCCAGCAGGCCGGCTCCGCGGCAGGCAGCGGATCCAGCAGCAGCACCCAGTCGAAGCGCGCCACGCCGAACCCCGTGGCCAGCTGGCGCGCCTGCGAGCAGCTCAGCCCATCCGCCTGGGCACTCACCAGGGCGGCCCGGCCCTGATGGCGGGCCAGCAGCAGATCGCGGCTGCCCTGATGCACCAGCAGCAGCTGGTCTCCCCGCAGCAGGGCGACGTGCCCCAGCGCCACCAGCACCAGCAGAGCCAGCGCCAGCCGCCGCCAGCCCCGCGCCAGCCGCGGCAGACCGAGCCCCAGCAGCCCGAGGGCCAGCAGCAGCACCAGCAGGGGAGTGGGCCGCCCCAGCTGCCACTGGGCCAGCGGCCATGCGGCCACCGCCTTCACGATGGCCAGCACCAGGCCGGCCAGCCAGGCCACCGGCGGCAGCAGCAGGGGGAGCAGCCCGGGCAGCAGCACCGCCAGCAGCGCCAGGGCCATGGCCCCGAGGGTGAGCGGGGTGAGCAGGGGCGCCACCAGCAGATTGGCCGGCACGGCATAGAGCGGCACCACGCCGAAGTGGAACAGCTGCAGCGGCAGGGTCCAGAGGGAGGCCGCCAGGGGCACCGCCATCGAGGCCGCCAGCCAGGCCGGGCAGCGCCGCGGCAGCCGGCGGCGCAGGGCCTGCTCCAGGGGAGGGGCCGCCACCACCAGGGCCGCGGTGGCCACCACGCTCAGCTGGAAGCCCACATCGGCCAGCCAGGCCGGCTGCAGCAGCAGCAACAGCAGGGCACTGGCCATCAGGATGCCGAACGGGCGCCCCTGCTGCCCGCACTCCAGCACCGCCAGCGCCAGCCCGCCCATCAGCACGGCCCGCAGCACCGAGGGCTGGGGCCCGGCCAGCAGCACGAACAGGGCCATGGCCCCCAGGGCCAGGGCCAGCCGCGGCCAGCGGGGCAGGCGGCGGCCCAGGGGCAGCACCGCCCCCAGCAGCACGCTCAGGTGGAAGCCGGAGGCGGCCAGGGCATGGGAGAGGCCCGCCGCCCGGAACGCCTGCCGCACCGTGTCCGGCAACGGCACCCGGGCACTGCCGAGCACCAGGGCCGCCAGCACGCCACCGCGCTCGGACCCGGCACCCGCCACCAGCCGCTGGGCCAGGGCCCGGCGCAGATCCGCCACCGGGGTGGCGGGCCTGCTGAGCACGACCAGCTCCTCCACCTGGAGCTGGGTGGCGGCACCGGCGCGGCGCAGCCGTTCCGCCGGTCCGGCCAGGAGCGGATGGGGAGCCGGCTGGGGCTGGCGCAGCCGGCCCCGCGCCTCCAGGCGCCAGCCCTCCTGCAGGGGCTCGCAGGCGGGCAGCCGCAGCTCGGTGCGTCCCACCGGCAGCTGCAGCAGGGCCCGGCACTGACCGCCGCCCGCCGGCAGGGCATCGCTGAGGGCCCGGCCCCGCAGCGTCACCACCGCCCCGGGGGCGCCGGCGCGGCCATTCAGACTCCAGACGGGGTCTGCCGCAGCGGGCGGAGACGGCAGGGCCACCACCCACAGGGCCCGCACCACCACCAGGGCGAGCAGGGCGCCCCACACGAGCCGGCGGAGCCAGGGCCCCCTCCCCGGCGGGGGAGAGCCCTGAAGCACAGGGGTGGCCGGCATGGCGGGTGGAGGGAGGTGCCTGCAGCGTTGCCACGGCGCCGGAGGGCGCGCCGCACCGCATGCAGCCCTATCCCGGCAACTGGAGCAGCAGCTCACACAGCTGGGCACTGGGCAGGTCCTGGCCCAGCCAGGGCTCCACCAGGGCCGCCAGGGGCCGCAGCCGGCAGGGCCAGATCCGCCGTTCGCTCAGCCGCCCCAGCTGAAAGCTCCCCAGCAGCAGCACCAGCAGCAGCAGGCGCAGCCGCAGCGGCTTCATGCGGCCGCCAGGGCGGGGCTGGCGGCCGGCGCCGCGCCTTGCAGCAGCGGGAAGCCGAGGGCCTCCCGCTCCGCCAGCCAGGCCTCCGCCACCTGGCGGGCCAGGGCGCGGATGCGGCCGATCGTGGCGGTGCGTTCCGTCACCGAGATCACCCCGCGCGCCTCCAGCAGGTTGAAGGTGTGGCTGCACTTGAGCACGAAGTCGAGCGCCGGCGCCGGCAGGCCGCGGGCCACCAGATCGGCGGCCTCCGCCTCGTAGAGGGCGAACAGCTGCTGCAGCCGCTCGGGGCTGGAGGCCTCGAAGTTGTAGGTGCACTGCCCCTTCTCGAAGGGCAGCCAGATGTCGCCGTAGCTGCGGCTGCCGTTCCAGGCCAGATCCCAGATGCTCTCCACGTCCTGCAGGTACATGGCCAGGCGCTCGAGGCCGTAGGTGATCTCGATCGACACGGGCCGGCAGTCGAGACCGCCGCACTGCTGGAAGTAGGTGAACTGGGTCACCTCCATGCCGTCGAGCCACACCTCCCAGCCCACGCCCCAGGCGCCCAGGGTCGGGGATTCCCAGTTGTCCTCCACGAAGCGGATGTCGTGGTCGGCGGCGCGGATGCCGAGGGCCTCCAGCGAGGCCAGGTAGGTCTCCTGGATCGCATCGGGCGAGGGCTTGATCAGCACCTGGTACTGGAAGTAGTGCTGGGCCCGGTTGGGGTTGTCGCCGTAGCGGCCGTCCGTGGGACGGCGGCAGGGTTCCGGGTAGGCCACGGCCCAGGGTTCGGGGCCGATCGCCCGCAGCACCGTGTGGGGGCTCATGGTGCCGGCTCCCTTCTCCGTGTCGTAGGGCTGCAGGATCAGGCAGCCCTGCTCAGCCCAGAAGCGGTTGAGGGTGCTGATGATGTCCTGGAAATGCATCGCGGGATGCCCGGGGGAAGGGGTGAAGGCGGCGGGGCCCACCCAAGGGTCCCATGCACGGGGATCCCGTCGACAACGCCGGTACCGGAACGGGAAGGATGGGGTGTGAAGGCGCGAAAGCGTTGAAATTTCCGCTGGGACTGCTCTTTCCGGAACCACTGCCTCTGGAGCAAGGAGGCCCTGCCGAGCCTTGGGACGGCCGCCCATGAAGACCGCACCCGGGTGCTGGGGTCGTTCGGCCCCAGGGCCAGGACCGATCAGGCCTCCAGCTCCAGCAGCCCCATCAGTCCGCCGGCCAGGGGGCGGTGACGGGCCTGGCTGAAGCCCAGCCGCCGCGCCAGCCGCACCTGCTCCGCGCCGGTGGGAAACCGCTCCAGGCTCGCCTCCAGGTAGGTGTAGTGCTGCCGCAGGCCGGCCAGGGTGGCGGCCGGCACCACCACGCCCCGCAGGCAGAGGCGCTGCACCGCTGCCGTGATCCGGCCCCGGCGGGTGTCCCCGTCCAGGCGGTTGAAATCGAGCACGGCCGCCCGCCCGCCGGGTCGCAGCAGGCGCCGCACCTCCGCCAGGCCGGCCATCGGATCGGCGAGGTTGCGCAGGCCGTAGGCCATGGCCACACCATCGGCCAGGCCGGTCTCCAGGCCGGTGGCGAGGGCGTCGGCCTGCCGCCACTGCAGCGGCAGCCAGGGCTGGCGGGCGGCGCGGCGGGCCGCCAGCTGCAGGGGTGCCGCGGCCGCGTCGAGCCCGATCACGTGGCCATCCGGCCTCACCTTGGCGGCCATCACCAGGGCCAGATCGCCGGTGCCGCAGCAGAGGTCGAGCAGGGTCTGGCCCGGCCGGGGGCGCAGCCAGGCGATCGCCTGGCGCTTCCAGAGGCGGTGCTGGCCGAGGCTGAGCAGGTCGTTGAGTTGGTCGTAGCGCGGAGCGATCTGCTCGAACAGTGCCTGAACCTGCTCGGGATCTCCTGGCCTAAAGCTGCCCATCCCAGGGGAGCACCAGCGAATCGGGCAGCATCTCAGGCAGCGACACCGCATCGAGGCTGACCCCGGCGCTGGGCAGGGCCTCCGCCGCCATCATCGGCAGGCGCTGCGGAGCCGTGAAGGTGATCACCATCACGGTGGCGAGGCCCACGGCCGCGGAGCACACCATGCAGCCGGCCAGCATGAGCGAGAACTCCTGGCGGTCGTTGGCGGCCTGCATCAGCTGGAGGGCCCAGGCCACCAGCGCCACCACCGCGAGCACCATCAGCAGGGCCAGGCCCCGGGCGACGCTGGGTGGCAGGGAATCAAAGACGTTCAACGCAGTGACCGATCCGGGGAAAGTCCTGCAGCCGAAGGACCTGAACCAATGTAACGAGGCGTAACGACCGGGCGTGACGGCAGGGGCGGCAACCCTGCCGCGCCGCCGCTCACGCGAGGGGCCGGATCGGCAATCCCCGGGCCAGCAGGTCTGTCTTGATCTCCTCCACGCTCAGCACGCCGTCGTGGAGCAGGGAGGCCAGCAGGGCGGCCGCGGCGCCCCCGCCACCGGGCTCCTGGCTGAGGGCGGCGGCGATGTGGTCGATGCAGCCGGCGCCGCCGGAGGCGATCACCGGCACCGGCACCGCATCGGCCACGGCCCGGGTGAGGGCGAGGTCGTAGCCGGCCTGGGTGCCATCGCCATCCATCGAGGTGAGCAGGATCTCGCCGGCCCCCAGCTCCACCACCCGTCGGGCCCAGGCCACGGCATCGAGGCCGGTGTTCTCGCGCCCCCCCTTGACGTACACGTCCCAGGCGGGCGCGGCATCGTGGCCGGCGCCGCTGCCGGCCTGGGTGCGACGGCGGGCATCGATCGCCACCACGATGCACTGGGCGCCGAAGCGATCGGCTCCGCGGCGCACCAGCTCCGGATCCCGCACCGCCGAGGAGTTGAGGCTCACCTTGTCGGCACCCGCCCGCAGCAGGGCCGTGATGCCGTCCACGCTCACGATGCCGCCGCCCACCGTGAAGGGGATGGTCACCGCCTCGGCGGTGCGCTGCACCAGCTCCACCAGGGTGGCCCGCCCCTGGTGGCTGGCGGCGATGTCGAGAAACACCAGCTCGTCGGCGCCGGCGGCGCTGTAGCGGCAGCCCAGCTCCACCGGGTCGCCGGCATCGCGCAGGTCCACGAAGTTGACCCCCTTCACCACGCGGCCATCGGCCACGTCGAGGCAGGGGATGATGCGCTTGGCAACCATGGGCGTTGTGGCGGCGTGGGCGTTGTGGCGGCGTGGGCGCCGGCCTGGGGGCTGCCGGGCAGTCTGGAGGGCGCGCTGCTTGGCCGCTGAAGGCCGACGCGGCAGCACTGTTAAGGTTGCGCCACTTTTCAGTCGCGACGGCCATGGCCCAGGCTGCCACGATCCACGTGGGTTCCAAGGTGCGCGTGCTGCGGGTGCGCGACCGCATCCCGGCCGATCTGGTCGAGGCCCTCAAGAGCGACCCCACCGGCATCGTCACCGGCTTCCGCACGGTGGATGGCCAGGGCGTCGGCGTGGTGGTGGATCTGGGCGCCGGCAGGAGTGCCTGGTTCTTCGACGACGAAGTCACCCTCGCCTGAGTTCCCCCTTGACCAACAGCCCTGATCCCCAGGTGAGCAGCGGCTCGGCGGCGCGCCAGCTGCTCGGCATGAAGGGTGCCGCGGGCACCTCCAGCCTCTGGAAGATCCGGCTGCAGCTGATGAAGCCGGTCACCTGGATCCCCCTGATCTGGGGGGTGCTGTGCGGCGCCGCCGCCTCCGGCCAGTTCAGCTGGACCCTGCCGAACGTGGGGGCGTCGGTGGCCTGCATGCTGATGAGCGGCCCCCTGCTGGCGGGCTACACCCAGACGATCAACGACTACTACGACCGCGAGATCGACGCGATCAACGAGCCCTACCGCCCCATTCCCTCCGGGGCCATCCCGCTGGGCCAGGTGAAGGCCCAGATCTGGGTGCTGCTGCTGGCCGGCCTGGCGGTGGCCTACGGCCTCGACCGCTGGGCCGGCCACAGCACTCCGGTGCTGCTGCTGCTGGCCCTGGGGGGCTCGTTTGTGAGCTACATCTACTCGGCTCCGCCCCTGAAGCTCAAGCAGAACGGCTGGCTGGGGAACTACGCCCTGGGGGCCAGCTACATCGCCCTGCCGTGGTGGGCGGGCCAGGCCCTGTTCGGCCAGCTCACCTGGACCACCGCCCTGCTCACCCTGGCCTATTCGCTGGCGGGTCTGGGGATCGCCGTGGTGAACGACTTCAAGAGCGTGGAGGGCGACCGGGCCCTGGGCCTGCAGAGCCTGCCGGTGGTGTTCGGCATCGAGAAGGCCAGCTGGATCAGCGCCGCCATGATCGATGTCTTCCAGCTGGCGATGGTTGCGGTGCTGATCGCCATCGGGCAGCATTTCGCTGCCGTGCTGCTGGTGCTGCTGATCGTGCCGCAGATCACCTTCCAGGACATCTGGCTGCTGCGGGATCCGGTGGCCTATGACGTGAAATACCAGGCCAGCGCCCAGCCGTTCCTGGTGCTCGGCATGCTGGTGACGGCCCTGGCGATCGGCCACAGCGCCCTGGTGGCGTGATGTGAGCGGCACCGCCTCCGCCAGATCCCAGCCCCGCGCCCGCCGCCCCGGTGGCGGCAAGCGCCGCCTGGTGATCACGGGTCTGCTGGCCGCTGGTCTGGGCAGCGGTGTGGCGGTGGGCCAGGCGGCCCTGATGTCCAGCCTGGACAGCCTGCTGCCCGACGCCCGGGGCATCAACCACTACAACCGGCCCGGAACGCTCACCATCCTTTCGGCCGACGGCCAGGTGGTGCACAAGGTGGGGCCGGTGTCGCGCGAGAAGCTGTCGGCCAGCTCGATCCCCCCCCTGGTGGAGCAGGCCTTCATCGCCGCGGAAGACCGCCGCTTCTACCAGCACGACGGCGTCGACCCGCTCGGTATCGCCCGGGCCATGGTGCGCAACATCTCCCAGGGCTCGGTGGAGGAGGGGGCCAGCACGATCACCCAGCAGCTGGCCCGCACCGTGTTCCTCAGCCAGGACCGCACGATCGTGCGCAAGCTGAAGGAGGCGGCCCTGGCGGGCAAGCTCGAGCGCCAGCTCAGCAAGCGCCAGATCCTCACCGAATACCTGAACCTGGTGTACCTGGGCTCCAGCGCCTACGGGGTGGCGGATGCGGCCTGGATCTACTTCTCCAAGAACCCCAGCCAGCTGACGCTGCCGGAGGCGGCCCTGATCGCGGGCCTGCCGCCGGCCCCCTCTGTGTACTCGCCGCTGGTGAACCCCGAGCTGGCCCTGGAGCGGCGGGCGGTGGTGCTGCGCCGCATGCAGGAGGCCGGCTACATCAGCGAGGCCGAACGGCTGGAGGCCGACGGCGCCCCCCTGGCGCTCCAACCCGCCGAACCGAAGTACTGGGTGAGTCAGGCGCCGTACTTCAGCAGCTGGGTGCAACAGGAACTTGCCCGGGTGCTCACCCCGGAGCAGCTGGAGGTGGGCGGGGTCACGGTGCGCAGCAGCGTCAACCTCACCTGGCAGGCCGAGGCCCAGAAGACCATCAATGCCTCCGCACCGGGCAGCATGGAGGGAGCCCTGGTGGCGATGGAGCCGGGCACCGGACTGGTGCGGGCCCTGGTGGGCGGCAAGAACTTCGAGGCGAGCCAGTTCAACCGCGCCACCCAGGCCCTGCGCTCCCCGGGCTCCACCTTCAAGCTGTTCGTGTACCTCACCGCCCTGAAGGAGGGGATGGTGCCGGAGCGCAGCGTGGTGGACAAGGCCCGCTGCTTCGGGGGCTACTGCCCCAAGAACTTCGGCAACCGCTACTACGGCACCGTCACGATGGTGCGCGCCCTGCAGAACTCGCTCAACACCGTGGCGGTGGCGCTGCTGCAGGAACTGGGCTTCGACAAGGTGATCGCCACGGCCCGGAGCCTGGGCATCACCGGCCCGCTCGGCAAGTTCTATCCCCTGGCCCTGGGCGCGGAGGAGCAGACCGTGCTCGACATGACGGCGGCCTACGCGGCGATCACCAACCGCGGTGTGTACGTGAAGCCCACCCCCTTCGAGGAGATCCTGGGGCCCGACGGCGAACTGCTCTGGAGCCGCCGCAGCGATGGCGACCAGGGCAAGCGGGCCGTGGACAGCGACATCGCCGATGCGATGACCTGGATGCTGCAGCAGGTGGTGCGGGCCGGCACCGGCGGCGGCGCTTCCCTGGGCAACCGGCCCGTGGCCGGCAAGACCGGCACCTCGGAAGGGGGGCGCGACCTCTGGTTCATCGGCTCGATCCCCCAGCTCACCACGGGGGTGTGGCTCGGCTACGACAACAGCCGCGAAACCAAGAGCACCAGCGTGGTGGCCACCTACGCCTGGCGCCGCTTCATGGCCGCCATCACCAAGGACCTGCCGGTGCTGCAGTTCCCCCCCAAACCCTCCCTGAGCAACACCTTCAAGCCCTCGAAGGCGAGACCGGCCAGCAAGCCCGCCCCCAGCCGCTCTCAGCCGTCGGACACCAGCCCGGAGCCGGGCGAATCCCGGCCGGAGGAGGAACCCACAACCCAGCCGAGCCGTTCCGAGCCCGCCTCCCCGCCACCGGAGCGCAGCGCGCCGGCCGCCGAGCCGCCGGCGGCCCGACCCAGCGTGGATCCGGCGGCCCGGCCCCGGGGCCCCAGCGTGCCTCCAGCGCCGGCTCCCGCCCCGCCGCCGCCGCCACCACCACCGCCCCCCGCCCCGGTGGCTCCGCCGCCCCCTGCCCCTGCACCGCCGCCGCCGCTCTAGGCGGCCTGCGGCGCCTGCACCAGGGCGGCGAAAAAGCCATCACCACCGCCCGGCTCCGGCCAGGCCTGCCACTGCTCCAGGCCTCGCCAGCCCGGGTGGCGGGCCAGCAGGGCCTCCACCACCGCACCGTTCTCCGCCGGATGCACTGTGCAGGTGGCATACACGAGCCGCCCGCCGGGCCGCAGCAACGGCAGCAGCCCCTCCAGCAGCCGAGCCTGCAGTGCCACCAAGTCGTGGATCGCGCCGGGCTGCAGCCGCCAGCGGGCATCGGCATGGCGGGCCAGGGTGCCGAGCCCCGAGCAGGGGGCATCCACCAGGATCCGATCGAAACGGCCCCGCCACTCGGGGCGCAGCTCGGCCAGGCCCGTGGCATCGGCGGCCAGGGTGTGCACGCAGCGCAGTCCGAGCCGGGCCGCATTGCGCTCCAGCCGCTCCAGCCGGGCCGCCGAGCGATCGATCGCCCACACCTCGCCCTGATCGCCGAGGCACTCCGCCATCTGGGTGCACTTGCCGCCGGGAGCGGCGCAGGCATCCAGCAGGCGCTCACCCGGCTGGGGATCGAGCAGGGGCACCACCCGCTGGGCGTTGCGGTCCTGCACACTCCAGTGGCCCTCCTGGAAGCCTGGCAGACGGCGCAGATCCCCCACCCGGCCCTCGAGGCTGAGGCTGCAGGGGGTGTGGGGCAGGGCGCTGGCCGGGATTCCAGCCGCGGCGAAGGCCGCCCGCAGGCTGTCGCGGCTGGTGCGCAGCGGGTTCACCCGCAGATCCAGCGCCGGCGGCTGGTTGGCGGCAACGGCGAAGGCCTCGGCCCGCTCCGGCGGCAACCACTGCAGCAGCTGCGCGGCCAGCCAGTCCGGCAGGGAGTGGCGCAGCCCCAGGCTGCCGGCCGCATCGGCCGGCAGCGTGAGCCCCTGCCACGGCGGCGCGGCCGGGGCTGGTCGCCGCCGCAGGGCCTGGCGCAGCACAGCATTGGCCACCGGGGCCAGGCGGGCCAGGCCGCCGCGCTTGGCCAGCTCCACCGTGGTGCTCACCGCGGCGGCGGCCGGCACCCGGGAGCTGAACAGGATCTGGTACAGCCCGACATGGAGCAGCCAGCGCAGACGGGGCGGCTGGCGCTGGCTGCTCACCCGGCCGAGGGCGTCGAGCCAGGCATCGAGCAGCCGCCGCTGGCGGATGGCGCCGTAGGCGAGCTCGGTGGCCAGGGCCCGGTCGGCGCCCTCGAGGGAGCTGCGCTGCAGGGCCCGCTCCAGGGCCAGATCGGCGTAGGCGCCACCGGCCACCGCCAGCAGCACCTCCCAGGCGAGCTGGCGGGAGGCCAGGCCCGTGGCCGGAGCCGGCGACGCAGCGACGGAGGCGGAATCAACCAAGCGGCGGCGGGTCCAGGGGCGGCACCCACAGATAGCGCCCCAGCGGCAGCTTCCCCTCCGCATCCACCGGGATGCCCTCGGCCAGCAGCAGCTGCCGCTGGATCCAGTCGCTCCCCTCCCGGCTGGGCGTGAAGCTGATCCGCCCCTGGGCGTTCACCACCCGGTGCCAGGGCACGGTGGAGGGCAGGGGCAGGCGGCGCAGGGCCCAGCCCACCTGGCGGGCACAGCCGTAGGCGCCGATCAGCTCGGCGATGTGGCCGTAGGTGGCGAGCCGGCCAGGGGGGATGCGGCGCACAGCGGCGTAGACCCGCTGGTCGAAGCTGGGGGCGTCCATGCCGTGCATCCTGCCCATGCCGCTGCTGCCCCGCCGCTTTGCGCGCCTGCAGGCGGTGCTCAACCGCCGCATGGCCAACCTCACGGTGCTGCTGGAGCACGTGGAGAAGCCCCACAACCTCTCGGCGATCCTGCGCACCTGTGATGCGGTGGGGGTGCTGGAGGCCCACGCGGTGTGCCTGGAGGGGCGCCTGCCCACGTTCAACAGCACGGCCCAGGGCAGCCAGAAGTGGGTGCCGCTGCACCGGCACGCCAGCGCTGCCGCCGCGCTGCAGAGCCTGCGGCAGCAGGGCCTGCGGATCTACGGCACCCATCTCAGCGCCGGGGCGGTGGACTACCGCAGCTGCGACTTCACCGGCCCCACCGCCTTCGTGCTGGGGGCCGAGAAGTGGGGGTTGAGCCAGGAGTGCGCCGCCCTGGTGGACCAGGCCATCCTGATTCCGATGAGCGGCATGGTGCAGTCGCTGAACGTGAGTGTGGCCACCGCCACGTTGCTGTTCGAGGCCCTGCGCCAGCGGCAGGCCGCCGGCCTGGTGCCCAGCGCCGGTGAGGGGCTGGACCCCGGGCGCTACCGCGCCCTGCTGTTCGAGTGGGCCTATCCGGAGGTGGCCGCCTGGTGCCGGCGGGAGGGCAGGCCCTACCCGGAACTGGATGGGGAGGGGGCGATCACCGAATCCCTGCCCCGCACGCTGCGGCTGCGCTGCTGAGGACGCCCTGCTAGGGGCGGCCGCGGCCGGGGGGGAAGTGCGGCGGTTCGGTGCCGATGCCGTCCAGATCATGGCTGGCGAGGCGACGGCTGCCGGCACTGGGCAGCCACAGCGCCACCGCCAGGGCCAGCAGTTCCAGGGGGATCTGGCGGCCGCCCAGCAGCACCACCGCCACGGCCACCACGGCGAGCATCCGCTGGAACAGGCTCCACACGTCGTCGCGGTCGGCGCTGCCGGTGAACCAGAGCACCACCGCCAGGGCCAGCAACACCAGATCCAACCACCAGGGCATGGCCAGGGAGGGCCGCGATCGGCCCGCGCAGTCGTGTTCAGTGTGGCGCGGCAGCGGGCTGCGCGCCTCAGCAGCCCCGGGGCTTCAGCGGGCGGCCCGGGAGGCCTGGCCCTCGCCGCTCAGCCAGCTCTCGAGGCCCTCACCGAGGAAGGAGAGGCCCAGCACCAGCACGAACATGGCCAGGCCGGGATAGAGGGCCGTCCACCAGATGCCGGTGGGCAGGGCGGTGAGGGCCTGCTGCAGGTCGCCGCCCCACTCGGGGATGGTTTCGGGCAGGCCGAGGCCCAGGAACCCCAGGCCCCCGAGCACCAGCACCGCATCGGCGGCATTGAGGGTGAGCAGCACCGGCACCGAGGTGATCACGTTGCGGAAGAGGTAGACGCGCAGGATCCAGAGGGCGCTGGCCCCCAGCGAGCGGGCCGCCTCCACATAGGGCTCGGCCTTCACCTGGGCCGTCTGGTTGCGCACCACCCGGAAGTACTGGGGGATGTACACCACGCAGAGGGCGGCGGCGGCATTGGGCAGGCCGCGGCCCAGCAGGAAGGCGAGCACCACCGAGAGCAGCAGCACCGGCAGGGTGTAGAGGGTGTCCATCAGCAGCACCAGGAGGCGGTCCACCCAGCCGCCGAGATAGCCGCTCACCATGCCCAGCGGCACGCCCACCACCAGGGCCACCACCAGGGCCAGCAGCACCACCTGCAGCGCCACGCCGCTGGCCGCCAGGGTGCGCACGCACACGTCACGGCCGAGGCGGTCGGTGCCGCACCAGTGCTGGGGCGAGGGTGGGGCGTAGATGGGGTTCTGCAGACCGGCGTTGGGATCCGGCAGCCAGCCGGCCTGCACCAGCAGGGGCGTGAGCACGGCCACCAGCAGGTAGGCGAGCACGATCAGCAGCCCCCAGCGGGCCATGCGCGCCGAGAGGGTGGCGGGGCGCCAGCGGAGAAGCACCGGGGCGGGGCAGCAGGCCCCATTCAACCGCCGCAGGCCCTGGGGGTTCCAGCCAAGGCGGCCACCACCCAGACTGCAGGGGCCCCGCCCCTGCTCCAGTCTTGACCGGCTCCAGCCTGCTGATCGTAGATGACGACCCGGAGCTGCGCCGCTTCCTGCGCACCGAGCTGGAGCTGGAGGGCTACCGCTGTGCGGAGGCGGCCACGGGGCAGGAGGCCCTGCAGCTGGCGCGGGCCGGCGGCCTGGAGCTGCTGCTGCTCGACTGGAGCCTTCCCGATTTCAGCGGGGTGGAGATCTGCCGCCGCCTGCGGGCCACCGGTGACACCACCCAGGTGCTGATGGTGACGGCCCGTGACGACGTGCACGAACGGGTGGAGGCCCTGGATGCCGGCGCCGATGACTACCTCACCAAGCCCTTCTCGATCGAGGAGCTGCTGGCGCGGGTGCGGGCCAGGCTGAGGCGGCACCCCCCGGAGCAGCCCCGGGAGCCGGGCCTGCAGGTGCTCCGGCTGGCGGATCTGGAGCTGGTGCCGGCCCGCCATGAGGTGAGCCGGGCCGGGGCGCCGGTGCACCTCACCCACACGGAATACAAGCTGCTGCATCTGCTGCTGGAGCAGCCGCAGCAGGTGCACCGCCGCGGCGACATCCTGCTGGCGGTGTGGGGTGAGACCTGGGTGGGCGACGACAACGTGCTGGATGTGTACATCCGCTCGCTGCGGCGCAAGCTGGAGCCAGCGGGTGCCACCAGCCTGATCCAGACCGTGCGCGGCGTGGGCTTCATGCTGAAGGAGGGTCCGCCGCGGGACTGAGCCCCGGCTCCAGCGCGGGCTCCAGCGCGGGGAGACGCAGCTGGAACTCCGCCCCCCCACCCGGCGCTTCCACCACCCGCACATCGCCCCCCATCGCCTCCATCAGCAGCTTCACCACCGCCAGGCCGATGCCGCTGCCGCGCTGATCGCCGCGCAGGCCGGCGGAGCCACGCACGAAGCGCCCGAAGATCCGCTCCCGCTCGGCTTCCTCCACGCCGGGGCCGTGATCCCGCACCCAGAGCAGCAGGCGGCCGTCAGCCGCCCCGGCGGCCCCCACCGTCACCGGCGAGCCGGGGGGGCTGTAGAGCAGGGCGTTGTCCACCAGGGCGGTGAGGCACTGCTGCAGGCGGTCGGGATCAGCGAGGGCCGGCGGCGGCCCGGGCTCTCCGCTGGCGTCGGAGCCGGCCAGCCGCAGCCGGCCCGCGGCCCCGAGGGCCAGCCGCTCGTGGAGCGCCAGGAGCACGTCATCGGCCTGGATCGGCCGGCAGCGCAGGCGCAGGCGGCCCGAATCCTGGCGGGCCAGATCGAGCAGGTCGGCCACCAGGGTGCCCATCCGGGCCGACTCCTGCTGAATCAGCCGCAGGGAGGGCACCAGGGCGGGATCGGGATGGCGGCGCAGCAACCGCTGGGCGTGGCCCGACACCAGGGTGATCGGGGTGCGCAGCTCATGGGCCACACCATCCACGAAGCTGCGCTGCCGCTCCCAGGAGGCGGCGAGGCGCTGCTGCAGCGCGTTGAAGGCCCGGGCGATGGGCCGCAGCTCCTCGGGCTGATCGGCCACCACCAGCTGATCGCCGGGCCGCGGCGGTGCCTCGATGCCGCTGAGCTGGACACGGAACACCTCGAGCGGCTGGCTGAGCCCCCGCCACAGCACCAGGCGGAGCAGACCACTGGTGATCAGGCTCGCCAGCCCGGCCGCCACCAGCAGCAGCCAGGAGCCGAGCTGCTGCTGGCGCACGGAGGCGCTCACGTTCTGCTCCACCTGCAGCCAGACGGTTTCACCGCTGCTCAGGGGGATCGCCACCCGGCTCACCAGCCAGCTCTGGGCTCCGCTGCTCACCAGCCGGGGCTCCCCCCGCAGGGGGCCGGCAGGGGCTGGACCGGCCGGCAGGGGCGTGAGCCGCAGCTGGAGCAGCGGGGCCCGAGAGCGGGCCAGCAAGAGCTGGCGCAGCTGCTGGCGGGAGCCGGTCTGCTGGCTGAGCTGGGAGGCCACCTCCTCCGCCAGCTGCCGGTGGGCCTGGTCACGCTCGTAGCCGGACAAGACCTGGTTGAAGCCCAGCATCACGCCGTAGCCGGCCAGCACCGCCAGCAGGGAGGCGCTCTGGAGCCAGAGGCGCAGCCGGGAGATGGGCAGCAGGTTCATGCCTTCAGAGTCCTGACTTCAGAGTCATGCCCTCAGATTCATGCCTTCAGGGAATTCTCAGAAAACTTTCTTCCAAGCTTGGTTGGCAGGTTGAGGATGCTTCCCAACAATGTTCACAGGAAACACAATTCATCCCAAACCCATGAGATCTCGTCTTGAGGCCAGGTTGCTGGCGCAACGCTCCCTGATCCAGATGCTCGGCGACAGGAGCCGGCGCCGCCGTGGCCTGGCCGCCGGTTTCACCCTGATCGAACTGTTGATCGTGGTGATCATCATCGGGGTTCTCACCTCGATTGCCGTTCCGGCCTTCCTCAACCAGCAGGACAGGGCGCGGGTGGCAGCCTCCAACACGGCCGCCATCGACGCCGCTCGGGCCTGCGCTGCGGCCCAGGTCACCAACGATCAAGGCACGCTCACGGCACAAAACCTGGGGAGCGTCGTCTTCGCAGCGTGCCCGGCGGCCGGTACCGGGGTCAACTACACCGCCACCACCCCGCTCGCAACCGGGGGAACAGCGGCGGTGGCCAGGGTGGAGTCCGATGGCAGCGTTCGCCTCACAACCTGTGCCATCTCCGGCAACAGGGGCGGCGGCACGGCACCGAACTGCACGATCTGAGCCTCGCTTGCGGGCCTCGCTGCCGGGGGGTCCCCGCCCCCCGGCAGTTTCTTCACACCGCAGTTCCTCCCCAGCAAGGCCGGGCCGCCCCTGCGGCGGGCAGGCCCTGGTGGTGCTCAGGGCTCCTGGGGGCCGGGAGGCAGCGGCAGCAGCATGCCGCCACCCTCCTGCAGCTGGCCACCAGCGGCGAAGCTCCTGCGCAGCCGCACCTCCGCCAGCGCGCTGCCGCCCTGGGCCGAAGGTTGCACTGTGAACCCCGTGTCCGCCACCAGCGCATCGAGCACCACCCGGTTCTGGGAGGTTCCGCTGCCGAGCTGGCCGTCGAGGCCGTAGGCGGGCCCGCAGCGCATCAGCACGGCACCGCGCCAGATCGCGTCCGGCGCGGCGCCCTGGCTGTAACTGATCACCCCGGCCGGGGTCTGCATCTGCAGCACCACCGGCCGGGAGCCGAGGTTGCAGGCCGGCGGGAGGGCCGTGGCCGCCGCGGCCCCAATGCTCGCCGCGCTCGCCTGCTGCAGCTCGGAGCGGATCAGCTCCAGCAGCCGCTGGCTGGCCTGGCGCTCCCGCAGCAACCGCGCCAGCCGCTGGCCGCTGCGGGTTTCGCTGAGCACGCACTGGAGCATCAGGGCGCTGAGCAGGCAGCCCAGCAGCAGGGCCAGCAGCAGCTCCACCAGGGTGAAGCCAGGGGCAGCGGGGAGGCCGGGAAAGAGGCGGCGGCGGGGGGGGCGGGCAGCCATGGCGGGTGAGGCAGGGGGAACAACACGGGGGCCACAGACATTCAGAGGCTGGGATCCGGACGGCAGAGGCTGCTGCTGGGGCCCGCGCCGGGATCGCCCGCATAGCGCCCCACCCGCACGATCCCCAGCGGCAGCCCGATCACCAGGCAGCGGCGCAGATCGGTGCCGCTGCCGCTCACGACGGCGGTGCCGCCGTCGATCACCAGCCCGTTGGCCGTGAAGCGCAGCTGGCTGGGCAGGGTGTGATGCAGCGCCAGGGTGGTGTCGCCCTCCAGCACCGCCGCCTCCAGGCCCTCCTCCCCCTGCAGCGGCAGTGCCAACGGAGTGCCGGCCACGGTGGCGAGGTCGCGGCTGCGCTCCAGCAGGCTGCCGAGGCGGCGGGCGGCGGCCTCCACCCGGCCGCTGGCGAGCTGCCGCCGGCCGCTGTCAATCACGAGCAGGGCCAGCAGCGTGAGCAGGGCGAGCGCCACCAGCAGCTCCACCAGGGAAAAACCGCCCGGGCCCGCCGGCCGGGGCCCGCCGCGGCGCGGGGCTGGGCCTGACCCTGTCATGGCTCCTCCGGCGCGGCGGCGGCCTCCACCCCGCAGAGGCCGTAGGCCGCCGGATCAAACCAGCGCTGCCGCCGCGCGGCCTCGGCTCCATCCAGCACCACCAGCACCCCGCCGTCCTGGGCCACCCAGGCGCCCTGGGCCGGCAGCCGGGGGGCCAGGGCCGCGAGGGCCGCGTCGCAGTCGCTGGCCAGGGGGGTGCCGGCGTGCTGCTGCAGCACCGCCTGCACCGCCAGCAGGCGGGTTTCGAGCTGCTCCTGCTCCTGCCGCTGGCGCTCGGCCCGCTGGCTCCAGCTGGCGGTGCCGCTCCACACCTGCAGCGAACATCCGGCCGAGAGGGCGAACACCCCGGCCCCCACCATCACCTCCACCAGGCTCATGGCGCCGGCTCCGGGCAGGGCGCCGGCAGGGCCTGGCCGCCCAGCAGCCCCTGATCCTGCAGCCCCACCACCCGCGGCGGGGCGTCCTGCCGTTCCCCCGGGGCGAGGGCCACGCGGAAGGAGGCGCGCCGGGGCGTGGGCGTGGACGCCAGCTCCAGCACCAGGGTGGCCTGGGGCGGCTCCCCCGGCTGGGGGCAGTAGTGCAGCAGCCGCACGGGGTCGGGCAGGGTCGCCGGCTCCAGCAGCTCGGCCAGGGCGGCGGCAGGGCTGCAGGAGGCGTCCTGGCCCCAGGCGCTGGCCGGCAGGGCCAGCAGGCAGCGGTGCCGGCGTTGCAGCCGGCCCGTCACCAGCTGGGCGGCGGACATGAGCTGATCCTCCTGGCTGCGCAGGCGCTGCAGCGCCGCCAGGCGGGAGCGCTCCTGCAGGGCCATCGCCTGCAGCGACAGGCTGCTGAGCACCAGCACCATCGAGGCGGTGGCCGCCAGGGGCAGCACGAAACCCTGCGGGGGCCGCGAACGGCGGCCGTGCAAGCGCAAACTCCTGAGCAAGGCATCAACGGCGAGGGTCGCCGTTCAGCGTTGCCACAGCCCCGCCCGCTGGATCAGGCCCCCCAGAGGGAGCGGAGGGCGCGCACATCGGAGCTGGTGAGCCCGCGCCAGCCCCGGTAGTGGTACGACATCACCGTGTCGCGGGTGTCGTAGCGGCGGTTGAAGCCGTTGCCGAAGGGGTGATCCAGGCCGAGCGTGTGGAGGATCTCGTGGGCCACGATGTGCTTCTCGAGGGAGCGCATCGCCGGCCCCCCCAGATCCCTCCAGACGATGCGGGCGCCGTAGGCCATGGGCTGGGCATAACCCAGCAGGTCGTCCGGCAGAGCGCTGGCCCGATGGACCTGGATGTCCGCGGTGGCCCGGCGGCTGACGGCCACAAAACGCACGCCCGTCAGCCGGTCCACCAGGGAGAAGAGCCGGCTCACCGCCCGGCTCTCCTCGGTGGACATGGGCCCGAAGGCCCGTCCCAGCCCCCTCCCGTTCTTCCAGTAGGCCACGACCCTGTCGCGGCCGGAGGCGTTGTGGAGATGCTGGGCGAAACGGCGGGAGCGGCGGGTCACCAGCCCCTGGATCGGGATGGCCATCAGGAGGGGTGGAGACTACCCGCTGGTCTACCTCAGAGCCCGCTGATCGGCACCACCCGCAGCTTGGTGGGATCCACGCCACGGAAGCCCATCACGCCGTTGCCATACGACACGAGATCGTTGTAACCGAAGCTGCGGCCGATGTTGCGCAGGGTCACCACATCCTCCCGGCCGAAGTTCCGTATCACATAGCGCTGCATGTGATTGAACGGACCGTGGGTTTTGGTGTTGTTGGTGAAGAAGAAGCGGTCGCGGGCGGTGTCGTTGCCGAAGTTGATCACGCTCTGGCTACGCTTGGTGATGGCGCCGGCGTTGGCCTGGAAGTCGATCAGGTCCGAGCCTTTCGAACCGATGAAGGTCCAGCTGCGGGCCATGGCGTTGTTCACGCGGAAGCCCGTCACGATGTCGGCGGAATCGATCAGGCCGGCCTTGGCCGCCTGGCGCTGCTTCAGGGACGACACCCGCATGGTGGCATCCCAGGCCACGGGCTGCCGCAGCCAGGTGGAATTGCCGGTGAGCTGAATGATGGAGGCTTTACGGCCCCGGGCCCGCTGGGCGGTGATCCAGTCGGGCTTGGTGACGAAGGCCGAGAGTGGTGCAGACACGCAGGGCGTGCAGAGAAGCCATGGTTGTAACGCCGCCGCGGCTTATAGCAAGGGCGGGCCAATCCGGATCAGAAACTGACCCCGGCAGCGGCAAAACCCAGCGGCTCAGCGCGTAAGCCAATCAGCGGTTGAGCTTGAGCACGGCCATGAAGGCCTCCTGGGGCACATCCACCTTGCCCATCGCCTTCATGCGCTTCTTGCCCTTGGCCTGCTTCTGCAGCAGTTTCTTCTTGCGGGAGATGTCGCCGCCGTAGCACTTGGCCAGCACATCCTTGCGCATGGCGCTGATGCTTTCGGAGGCGATCACCCGGCTGCCGATCGACGCCTGGATCGGAATCTTGAACTGCTGGCGGGGAATCAGCTCCTTGAGCTTCTCCACCAGCCCCTTGCCCACACCGTAGGCCTTGTCGCGGTGCACGATAGTGGTGAGCGGATCGGCCTTCTCGCCATTGATCAGCACATCGAGGCGCACCAGCTCGTTGCGGCGGTAGCCGATCAGGTGGTATTCCATCGAGGCGTAGCCCTTGGTGCGGCTCTTCATCTGATCGAAGAAATCGGTGACCACCTCGGCCAGCGGCATCTCGTAGTGGAGCGTCACCCGGTCGGTGGTGATGTATTTCATGTCGATGAACTCACCCCGCCGCTCCTGGCACAGCTCCATCAAGGTGCCGTTGAAGCTGTTGGGCGTGTAGATCTCCAGCCGCACATAGGGCTCCTCGATCGATTCACGCTTCTGGGGATCGGGCAGGGTGGCGGGGTTGTCCACCATCAGGGTGGAGCCATCGATCATGTTCACCTGATAGATCACCGAGGGGGCGGTGACAATCAGATCGAGGTTGTATTCCCGCTCCAGCCGCTCCTGCACGATCTCCATGTGCAGCAGGCCGAGGAAGCCGCAGCGGAAGCCGAAGCCCATGGCGCTGCTGGTTTCCGGCTCATAGCGCAGGGCCGCATCGGAGAGCTGCAGCTTGTCGAGGGCCTCGCGCAGATCGGGGTACTGGTCGGCGTCGGTGGGGAAGAGGCCGCAGAACACCATCGGCTTGGCCTCGGTGTAGCCGGGCAGGGGCTCGGCGGCCGGATTGGCCAGCAGGGTGATGGTGTCGCCCACCCGGGCATCGGCCACGGCCTTGATCGAGGCGGCCAGGTAGCCCACCTCACCGGCATGGAGGGCCTCCACCTGGCGCTGATCCGGCGCCATCACCCCCACTTCATCGAGCTCGTAGGTCTTGCCGGAGGCCATCAGCAGGATCTTGTCCTTCCTGCGGATGGTGCCGGCGATCACCCGGAAGTACACGATCACCCCCCGGTAGGGGTCGTAGTAGGAGTCGAAGATCAGGGCGCGCAGCGGCTCAGCCACGGTGTCGGCCGGTGGCGGCACCCGGTCCACCACCGCCTGCAGGATGTCGGGCACGCCAAGGCCGGTCTTGGCGGAGCAATGGATGGCATTGGAACAGTCGAGGCCGATGATCGCTTCGATCTCGCTGGCGATGCGATCCGGATCGGCGCCGGGCAGATCGATCTTGTTGAGCACCGGGATGATCTCCAGATCGTTCTCCAGAGCCAGGTACACATTGGCCAGGGTCTGGGCCTCCACGCCCTGGCTGGCATCCACCACCAGCAGGGCGCCTTCGCAGGCCTGCAGCGAGCGGCTCACCTCATAGGAGAAGTCCACATGGCCGGGGGTGTCGATCAGGTTGAGGATGTAGGGCTGGCCGTCGGCGGCCTGATATTCCATGCGGGCCGCCTGCAACTTGATCGTGATGCCGCGTTCACGCTCCAGTTCCATGTTGTCGAGGAACTGCTCCTGCATGTCGCGATCGGCCACGGTGCCGGTGGTCTGCAGCAGCCGATCCGCCAGGGTGGATTTGCCGTGGTCGATGTGGGCGATGATGCAGAAGTTGCGGATCCGCGAAACGGGAACGTCGGTCATGCGTGGGGTTCGGCCGCTCCGGATGGGCTGGGTGGCGGCAGCACGGGGCTGGGGAGCACCAATCCTAGGCAGCGGCTGGGGAGTGCCTGTAGGTTGGAGGCGCGTGCCGGTTGACTGCGGGAGCCGAGGCTGGTGACGTCCCCCCCCCTGCACCGGTCTCCCCGAAGCAACGGGCCGCCGGCCCGGAGGACGGAGCGGCGGCGCATCGATCGCGAGCAGGGCAGGCAGCTGCTGTTCGCCGCCGCCCAGGACATCGCCCGCCAGCAGGGCCTGCTCGACGAGGGCACCACCGCCTCGCTCGAACAGTCGGTGCTGAGCCGCACCAGCTTCGCGCTCAAGACGGAGGAGGGCACGCTGATCGCGCGGCTCCCGCTGCCGGAGGTGCGGCGGATGCTGCGTTTTCGCCACCGCCAGGCCCGGCTGGCCGTGTCCCGGTTTGACAGCAGCGCCAACCTCGGCCTGGCGGCCCCGATGGATCCGCGCCAGCGCCTGCGGTTGCGCAGCGACGAAGACCGTGCCCTGGTGTGGGCGATCAGCCAGGGGCGCCGGTTCCCCTGCATCGGCCCCTGGTGGCGGCACCTGCTGATCGCGGCGGCGCTGCTGCTGCTGGGGGTGCTGCCGGGCGTGGTGTATCTGGTGTGGCTCGCCAGCCGCTACCGCAAGCACCGCCAGGCGCTCAACGAGCTGGTGATCCGCTGGCGCAGCCTCGGCAAGCAGGATCCCGACCCCAGCTTCTTCCGGCTGTACAGCCTCGAGGGCTGACCCCAGCCCCGGCGGCCATTTCTATGATGGCGGCAGAACACCCGCGGATCGATCGATGAGCACCGAAGCAGCCACCAGCGAAGCCAGCACCGATCTGGATCCCCGCGCCCTCACGATCGAGAACGTGGAGCGCACCCTCGATGAACTGCGCCCTTACCTGATGGCCGACGGCGGCAACGTGGAGGTGGTGGAGATCGATGGCCCGATCGTGAAGGTGCGCCTGCAGGGCGCCTGCGGCTCCTGCCCCAGCAGCACCATGACCCTGAAGATGGGCATCGAGCGCAAGCTGCGCGAGGCGATTCCCGAAGTGAGCGAGGTGGTGCAGGTGCTGTGAACCACACCGGCTTATGGCTTGCATTGTTTGATGCCGGTTGTCAGCAATCCCCTATGCCGCCACCCGAACTGGCAGGGGGATTGCAGACAAAGACCGTCTTGGCGCGAGCTATCTGGCACTGGGAATAAGCCCCTCCGCCGGAGTCGGCGAAATTGAGGTTGTAAACAACTGTCCGATTATCGCTGACTCTGCCGCAGTTTCCACCAGATGCAATCACATCAAGAGTTGTTCGCCGCGCCACAACTCCTGTCACACTAGTGGCCCCGTGATCTAACACCCCATTCCGATTGGAAGGTGGACCACATCGTTTGATGTCCCCATTTAAGTTATAATAAAAAATCCTTGAAACATTGGTTGCATCCGCGTAGACCCCCGTGGGCCTTGGCACCGTTAATGACACCAAGGATGTACCCCCGTCGGAACATGCTGCATCCAATGAGGTGTTGTATTGAATTGCAGAAGACTCCCCTGTTTCAATTGCTAATAGATAGTTAAAACGATTGGCATCTTCTCGAAACCGCTGCCCTCTCTCAATTCGGCGCACACTCAACATGTGGTTGAGCAAGAGATATCCCACAACACTGAACAGTACCGCAGTAATGACCAAGCCAACTAGAAGCTCGGGGAGCGTGAAACCTGCGCTTCTCTGTGAATCAGCAGCTCGAAAGGGCATGCTTTGACCTGATGGCTTCATAAGGCGACGTAATCTGAACATGATGCTGACACTGTCGTTGCATTAGCCCGGCCTATGTCCACTGAACCCAGGGTTTCTGAGAGGCGAACACAGCGCAGGGGTCCGCCGCCATCTAAGAGCAATTTGATCTCCAATGCTCCCGAAACTGCCGGACTTGCAATCCACAAACCACGAGGGGTAAAGATGATTGAGTTGCCATTGGTGCTTGCCATTGACACGGTGCTCCCAGACAAGTTGCCAGGAACGCGAAGCTGCTGAGCATCCCTGGGGCTGCAGGCTGTCTCTACCGAGGCCAGCACCGCTCCACTGGTCATACTGCTCCCGGGGGACAGGGTGATCGCACATCCGCCTGTACCGGTGGAGGAATCTACACGCCTTGCGGCTAGGTTGCGTACCTCTTCCAGCCAACCGGCAACTTCAAGGGCTACAGAATTGATACGTTCTCGGCGAAGCACCGAGTTCATGCCCACTATCGAAACACTAGCGGCAATGCCAAGGATCACAACCACGATGAGCAGCTCAATGGTTGTGATCCCTTCGGCTTCCTGCGGCGTGGTCTTAGAGTTACGGATGTGATTTGACATTCAATTGCACCAAGCAGACAATACAGGTAGAGTTTTCAACACTCTGATTGGGTTTTGGGTAGCTGTTTGCCATCGGATAACCACAACATGGTTTCCCGAGTTGGAACCGTCCTCACGCTGGGCCGTTTGGCGTGTCACACCTGAGCCTGGCTGGGGAAGATTATTGATGGCGGCAATAAAGTTAGCGGTAATGTGCGAGGAAGCAGTTGTAGAATTGCAAGCAGAGAAAAAGGCTGTCGCATTGGCGCTTGTCGACGGGAAGTAGTAGTAGGAAGTTCCTACTGCTTGACCAGGGCATGCCGCAAACGACCCTGTTGGAGTGGTGCAGGCGTTGTAGTTCACGGAGAGTTCACCAATCCTGGAGATGTCAGCGTCAATCACTGAACCCTGAGATGCCAGGAGCCCCGTCCGACGAATGATATTGATTGCGGTACCGAACAGGCCAGCGGTGGCTGCAACTGTGACAGCAATGACAACAGTGCCGACAAGCACCTCTATCAAGGTGAAGCCCGCATCCGAGCCAAGAGCGGATCCAAGCCTCCTGGGTAGAGCTATCGGTGCCAGATCGTGCTGCATGCCCTAAAAACCGGAAGAATGTGTAAAACTACGCGCCATGAAGTCAAAGAAAGGTATTCCGCCGGGCGGGCATGAGGCAGTAGTACAGAATGAAGGAAGAGAAGCCAATGTCTTTACTGTAATTGCACCATCAAGATCAATGCCATCAGCCCAAATTCTTCCCATAATATTGGGACATGGGTCATTCGGATAGCGGGGATCAACTGGATCGCATCCCCTTCTATTGCCGCCGCCATTCACACGAATACTAGCTTTAGGCGCATAGAAGTTCATACCTATCGAGGCTGTCGTGCCATTTAAGTTGAAACTTCCTGTACCAGTAGCGAACACATTAAGAAGCTCAGAAGCATCATACGCAGGGCAGGTTGTAGCTCCGGCTGTGCATTTGCTTGTAAAAGCAAGCTGAGTATCACCCGGCAACAGCCTCCAAGGGAGCTCACGGGTGCAACGGTTAGACCCTCCTGAATAGTTGGTGGCTGGAGCTGAGCCTAGACTTGAAGCCTGCCTACAATCCACGCGCTGATATTGGCCGTTCCCTTGATCCATGTAAACGCCGGTATAGGTATTGTCATCAAAAAATAGATTGATCTTTGCCGCAGTTGTATCGATAGACATGGTTGTATTATTTCCCAGGGATATTGACCGCATTCTGCAGTTCACCTGGGCATAGGGCACTGGGGGGCTTGCCGTTGGGTTCGCTGCATTGACAACGTAGCAAGGGTCGGGATTGGTTGGGCTTGTAGCTGTATGGAGCTGCCCATCGAGCCGCTGACAGTTGGATACAGATGAGCCACTAAGTTGGCATAGATTAACCCGATTATCTACCGTATCAAAATAAACATAACGGTTGTTATTGTTTCCCAAATTAAGTGCAGCAAATCCAACCGTGCCGGGGTTAGGGTTGTTGTAAGTCGGCAAGACTAGCCGGAACTCCTGCGGGGCCAAGGAAATTCCCGTATTGCTGGTGCTCGTTCCGGAATTACCGATGGTCAAGGTTCCCCCCGTACATCCTGAGCTGGGGGTTCCCGTCAGATCACTGGGCGTTGAAGGTGTCCCGTTCCCGGCCCAACAGATGCCCTGAGTAATGATATCTCCGTTCTCATCCCTGATATCCTTGGTGTTTCGGCTGCTGTTGGGCCATCCATTGGGGGTACCGTTCAGCGACCCGATAATGCCTCGACCACCACCGGGGTTCTGGGTGATCGTGCACGCCTCCCTATCACGGCCCCAGTTCACGGCTCCATTGCTTCCGAACGACCGTTTACAGCACTTGGGCACCACTTCGAATTCACGCGCCACACGGGCCGTGCTGGTGCGACCGTTACGGGTGGACTCACCACGTACCGTGATTCGAATGAGTGTGCGGTTGCCGCCATTGCGAATGTCTGAGAGAAAGTTGGGATTGCTGGCGATTGCAGTTGCAAAGGTGTTGCGATTCTGATCAAGATATTCAATGGATTCCACTACAAAGCGGCGATCTGTATTGCCAGCCACCAAATTTTTTGCCGTTCCTCCCGGCAGGAACCGGTCACGGTCAGCTGTCACAACCGATAACGAGGTTGTAGAAGTCTGAACACCTGCAGAGTCGTACTGCGTACATGGGTTGGTAGCAGAATCCCATGCCGCCGATGTAGCGTTGCCTGCAATCAGGATATGACGGTTTCGCTCCCTATTCATAGTGTTCGCAAACTCAGCGATTGCACTCTCGGCCGTATCCCTCGCTTCACGGTTCACTCCCTGAGAGAAGGCTCCAAATAATCCGGAGCTCGTGCGGGAAGCGAAGGCCACAGCTCCAATCACCAGGGCCAGGAAGGTGATGAGCGCCAGCTGAAGCACATACCCACCATCACGCCCCTGTCGAGCCTGCTCAGTGTTGCAGCGCAACAGCAGCACGATCGGCGCAGGCACACCGGGCGCGCGGCGTTGTTGTGTAACAGAGAATCGGCTGCTGTGCGAAGTGGTAGCCACGACGTTCTCTATCTAGACTCTCGCTCAGTAGTCCATGCTACTAAGGCCGATGACGATGGGAAAGCCTTTGGTCTCATCGATCACATGTCTTATGCATCGAGCCCTGGCCCTCTCATCCGTCCTGATTGGGCCCGAGACCACCGGCTTTTAGGCTCCCCCTCACCCGCCCCCCCTCCGTGCTCGACCAGCGTCTGCTGCGCGACAACCCCGAGCTGATCGCCGCCCCGCTGGCCCGCCGCGGCCTGAATCCGGACCTGGCCAGCCTGCAGCAGGTCGCCCTGCAGCAGCGCGACCTGCAGGAGACGCGAAGCAGCCTGCAGGCCGAGGGCAACCGCATCGGCAAGGAGGTGGGTCAGCAGATCAAGGCCGGCGCCGCCCCGGGCGGCCCCGAGGTAAAGGCCCTCAGGGAGCGCGGCAACGCCATCAAGCAGGAGGTGGCGGCCCTCGAGGAGCGGGAGAAGGGCCTGCAGCAGCAGCTGCACGATGCCCTGCTCGCCCTGCCGAACCTGCCCGCCGCCGTGGTGCCCGACGGCCGCAGCGAGGCCGACAACGTGGAGGTGAAGCGCTGGGGCACGCCGCGCCAGGAGAGCGGCCTGCAGGAGCACTGGCAGATCGCCGAGCGGCTGGGCCTGTTCGACACCGAGCGCTCGGTGCGCATCGCCCAGAGCCGCTTCGTGACCCTGCTCGGCCAGGGCGCCCGCCTCGAGCGGGCCCTGATCAGCTTCATGCTCGATCGGCACCACCGCCGCGGCTACACCGAGGTGATGCCGCCGATCCTGGTGAACAGCGCCAGCCTCACCGCCTCCGGCCAGCTGCCCAAGTTCGCCGAGGAGAGCTTCCGCTGCTCCGGCGACGACCTCTGGCTCACCCCCACCGCCGAGGTGCCGCTCACCTCCCTGCACCGCGACGAGGTGATCCCCGCCGAGCAGCTGCCCCTCAAGTACTGCGCCTACACCCCCTGTTTCCGCCGCGAGGCCGGCTCCTACGGCCGCGACACCCGCGGCCTGATCCGCCTGCACCAGTTCAACAAGGTGGAGCTCTACTGGTTCTGCCACCCCGACCACTCCGCCGAGGCCCACCAGCAGATCACCGCCGACGCCGAAGCCATCCTCGAGGCCCTCGAACTCCCCTACCGCCGCATCGAGCTCTGCACGGCTGATCTGGGCTTCTCCGCCGCCCGCACCTTTGATCTGGAGGTGTGGCTGCCGGGCGCCGGCGCCTACCGCGAGATCTCCAGCTGCTCGGTGTGCAACGACTTCCAGGCCCGCCGCGCCGCCATCCGCTTCAAGGACGCCGACGCCAGAACCACCCAGCTGGTGCACACCCTCAACGGCAGCGGCCTGGCGGTGGGCCGCACCATGGCCGCCCTGCTCGAGAACGGCCAGCAGGCCAACGGCACGGTGACGCTGCCCGCGGCCCTGGTGCCCTACTTCGGTGCCGCCGAACTGGTGAGCGAGGGCTGAGCCCCCGGCGTCTGCAGCGCCTCCTGCACCAGCGAGGCATCCACGGCCGGCCTCGGCACGCCCTCCTCCACCCAGCCCCGGGAGTGATACCGCGACGCCACCAGCTGCAGGTTCCAGGCCAGCAGCCCCTCGGGCTTCAGCATCGGCGGCTGTTGCACCAGCGGGTGGTACAGCAGGCCCGCCTCGGCCCGCTGGAAGCCGGTGGCGTTGAGGCCGATGGCTTTCCCCATCCAGGTGCGGGCCTGGCGCGGCTCGGCGGCGGCGGCAGCATGGGCCGCCTGCCACACCCGCAGCAGACGCACCAGCTGCGGCCGGGCCTGCTGCAGGCGGGCAGGATCCACGGCCAGCACCTTCAGCACCTCCCCAGGGCTGCTGCGGCTGTCCTCCAGCGAGCGGGCCAGGCCCAGCCGCTGCACCGCGTTGCTGTACGGCGGCGCGAGCACGGCGGCGTCCACCTCCCCCCGGCGCAGGCTGGCCGGCATCGCGGCCATCGGCATGGTCACCAGGCGCACCTGGGCAGGGTCGATGCCCTCCCGCTCCAGGGCACCCATCAGCAGATCACGCCCCACGGCAGAGCGGCCCACGGCCACGCGTTTGCCCCGCAGGTCTTGGACGGAATGAATCCAGGGCCGCGCCATCAGCTGATCGGCCCCGGCCGATTCGCTCAGCACCAGGATCAGCGTGGGGCAGCGCCTGGCCTGCAGGGAGCAGATGGTCAGGGCATCGGCGGTGCTGATCGGCACCAGCCAGTGCTCCTCCCGCAGGTAGGCAGCCACCACCTCCTGCGTGCCGGGCTGCGGATCCAGCTGCAGCCTCAGGTCGTGGGCGCCGGGAAGGCCGTCGCGCTCGGCCAGGGCGAAGTAGCGGTCGACGGGGACAGGGCCGATCGGCAGGGTCAGGGCCCCATCCCCCCGCCACGCCTTCACCACACCGGCGGAGGCCAGAGCCGCAACCGCCGAGCACAGCAGCCACACCCGCACCCGACCACTCCCCCGGCCACCCCGGAGTGGAGCTTGATCAGCGGGGCGGGGCGGCACGGGTGGCACGGCCGTGGGGTGGCAGAGGACAACGCCGATCTGCTCACGCTAGGTCGATCCCCTGGCGCCGATGGTGCCCAGCAGCACGACTCCAACGGTGCAGGCCGGTAGCGCCCACAATGGACACCACACTCCATCGATGCGGGCTGAATGGGCGTTCTTGCGGCACTGGCGATCCTGGCGGGCCTGATCGTGGTGCACGAAGCCGGCCATTTCTTCGCCGCCACCTGGCAGGGCATCCGGGTGAGCAGCTTCTCGATCGGCTTCGGGCCGGTGCTGCTCGAGCGCCAGCGCCGTGGCGTGCAGTTCGCCCTGCGGGCCATCCCCCTGGGCGGCTTCGTCGCCTTCCCCGACGACGACGAGGACAGCCCGATCGCCAAGGACGACCCCGACCTGCTCTCCAACCGCCCCCTGCACCAGCGCGCCCTGGTGATCGCCGCCGGCGTGCTGGCCAACCTGCTGCTGGCCTGGCTGGTGCTGGTGGGCCAGGGCCTGGTGGTGGGCATCCCGGCGGGCTTCAGCGCCACCCCGGGGGTGCTGGTGTCGGGCGTGCAGCCCGGCCTGCCCGCCGCCGCCGCCGGTCTGCAGCCGGGCGACCGCATCGTGGGCCTGGCCGGCGAGGAGATCGGCGGCGGCCAGCAGGCGGTGGCCGCCCTGGTGGAGCAGATCAAGGGCTCCCCCGAGCGCACCCTCCCCCTGATCGCCGAGCGCGGCCAGCAGCGCCTGCAGCTGCGGCTCACCCCCGACGACCTCGCCGGGATCGGGCGGATCGGAGCCCAGCTGCAGCCCAACGGCACCGAGATCTTCCGTCCGGCCCGCAGCCCCCTGGAGGCCATCCGCCAGGCCAACCGCGACACGTCGCTGCTGCTGCGCCGCACCGCCGGCGGCTTCTTCACCCTGCTCACCCACTTCGGTGAAACCGCCTCCCAGGTGAGCGGCCCGGTGAAGATCGTGGAGATGGGCGCCTCCCTGGCCCAGCAGGGCGGCGGCAGCCTCTTCCTGTTCACGGCCCTGATCTCGATCAACCTGGCGGTGCTCAACGCCCTGCCCCTGCCCCTGCTCGATGGCGGCCAGTTCGTGCTGCTGCTGCTCGAGGGCCTGCGGGGCAAGCCGTTGCCCCAGCGCTTCCAGATGGCCTTCATGCAGTCGGGCTTCGTGTTCCTGGTGGGCCTCAGCCTGGTGCTGATCGTGAAGGACACCTCCCAGCTGCCGGCCGTGCAGCAGCTGCTGGGCCACTGATCCCGGCGCGCCGCCCTGCCCCCAGCCCATGCCCCGCCTGCCCACGGCCCGCCAGCGGGCGCCGGTGATCCTCGAACGGCTCGGGACCCTCTACCCCGAGGCCACCTGCTCGCTCGACTGGCGCACGCCCTACGAGCTGCTGATCGCCACCATGCTCTCGGCCCAGTGCACCGACGAGCGGGTGAACCGGATCACGCCGGCCCTGTTCGAGCGCTTCCCCGATGCCGCCGCGGCCGCCGCCGTGGAGCCGGCCGAGGTGGAGCCCTATGTGAGGTCGGCCGGCTTCTTCCGCAACAAGGCCAGGAACATCGTGGCCGCCTCCCGGCTGCTGCTGGAGCGCCACGGCGGTGAGGTGCCCCAGACCATGGAGGAGCTGCTGCAGCTGCCCGGCGTGGCCCGCAAGACCGCCTCGGTGGTGCTGGCCTGGTGCTTCGGCATCAATGCCGGCGTCACGGTGGACACCCACGTGAGCCGCCTGGCCCAGCGCCTGCGGCTCAGCCGCCACGGCGAGCCGCGCCGCATCGAACCTGACCTGATGAAGCTGGTGCCCCGGGAGCAGTGGCAGACCCTCTCGATCCGGCTGATCTTCCACGGCCGTGCCGTGTGCGCCGCCCGCAAGCCCCTCTGCGCCGCCTGCGGCCTCGCCGACCTCTGCCCCAGCGCGCCAGCTCCAGCCGCGAGGGAGAAGGTGGCGGGGCGGGCCGCAGGGTAGGCTCAGAAATCCGTTACCGACCGCACTCCAGCCCGCATGGCGAAGAAGTCGATGATTGCGCGCGATGTGAAGCGCAAGAAGATGGTGGACCGCTTCGCCGCCAAGCGCGCTGCCCTCAAGGCCGCCTTCGAGGCCACCGCCGATCCGATGGAGCGGCTGGAGATCCACCGCAAGATCCAGTCGCTGCCCCGCAACAGCGCCCCCACCCGGGTGCGCAACCGCTGCTGGGCCACCGGCAAGCCCCGCGGTGTGTACCGCGATTTCGGCCTCTGCCGCAACCAGCTGCGCGAGCGGGCCCACAAGGGTGAGCTGCCCGGCGTGGTCAAGTCGTCCTGGTGATCGCGGGCTCGCCCGCCTGAGCCTTCCGAGGGCGCCTGCGGGCGCCCTTTGTTGTAGCTGGCACCTGGGCCGCCGAGGCTTAGAAAAATGCAGGGGTTCCGCCGGCCGCCGGGGGCAAAATGCGAGAATGCCCCTTGACAAAGAGAGATAAGGCCCAGTGCAAGGACAAACTCAGTCGATCTCCTTCGATGGTCGGGAGATCCGGCTGACCACAGGTCGGTTCGCTCCCCAGGCGGGGGGCTCGGTGATGGTGGAGTGCGGTGACACCGCGGTGCTGGTCACCGCCACCCGCTCCGGCGGCCGCGAAGGCATCGACTTCCTCCCCCTCATCTGCGACTACGAGGAGCGGCTCTACGCCGCCGGCCGCATCCCCGGCAGCTTCATGCGGCGCGAAAGCCGCCCCCCCGAGCGCGCCACCCTGATCGCCCGCCTGATCGACCGCCCGATGCGGCCGCTCTTCCCGGCCTGGATGCGCGACGACCTGCAGATCGTGGCCACCTGCCTCTCGCTCGATGAGCGGGTGCCGCCCGATGTGCTCGCCGTGACCGGCGCCTCGATGGCCACCCTGCTGGCCAGGATCCCCTTCCACGGCCCCATGGCCGCCGTGCGGGTGGGCCTGCTGGGCGACGACTTCGTGCTCAACCCCAGCTACCGCGAGATCGAGCGCTCCGACCTCGACCTGGTGGTGGCCGGCACCCCCCAGGGCGTGATCATGGTGGAAGCGGGCGCCAACCAGCTGCCCGAACAGGATGTGATCGAGGGCATCGACTTCGGCTACGAAGCCGTGGGCGAGCTGATCAAGGCCCAGCAGAACCTGCTCAAGGATCTGGGCATCGAACAGGTGTTCCCCGACGAGCGCAGCGACGACCCCACCCTGCCCGCCTTCCTGGAGAAGGAATGCAGCGCCGCGATCGGTGAGGTGCTGCAGCAGTTCAGCCTCACCAAGGCCGAGCGCGATGCGAAGCTCGATGCCATCAAGGCCGAGGTGGGCGAGAAGATCGCCGCCCTCGCCGACGACGACCCGGTGCGCGCCGCGGCCGCCGGCAAGGCTTTCGGCAACAGCTACAAGGGCCTCACCAAGAAGCTGATGCGCGCCCAGATCGTGGGCGAGGGCAAGCGGGTGGATGGCCGCAGCCTCGATGAGGTGCGCCCGATCCAGGCCGCCGCCGGCGTGCTGCCCAAGCGGGTGCATGGCTCCGCCCTGTTCCAGCGCGGGCTCACCCAGGTGCTCTCCTGCGCCACCCTCGGCACCCCGAGCGATGCCCAGGAGATGGACGACCTCAACCCGTCCACCGAGAAGACCTACCTGCACCACTACAACTTCCCGCCCTACTCCACCGGCGAGACCAAGCCGATGCGCTCCCCCGGCCGCCGCGAGATCGGCCACGGCGCCCTGGCCGAGCGGGCCCTCATTCCCGTGCTGCCCACCAAGGAATCCTTCCCCTACGTGCTGCGGGTGGTGTCGGAGTGCCTCAGCTCCAACGGCTCCACCTCGATGGGCTCGGTGTGCGGCAGCACCCTGGCCCTGATGGATGCCGGCGTGCCCCTCAAGGCGCCGGTGAGCGGCGCCGCCATGGGCCTGATCAAGGAGGGCGAGGAGGTGCGCATCCTCACCGACATCCAGGGCATCGAGGACTTCCTCGGCGACATGGACTTCAAGGTGGCCGGCACCGAGAAGGGCATCACCGCCCTGCAGATGGACATGAAGATCACGGGTCTGGCGGTGGGCACCGTGGCCGAGGCCGTGAACCAGGCCCGCCCCGCCCGGCTGCACATTCTCGAGAAGATGCTCGAGGCGATCGACAAGCCCCGCGACACCCTCAGCCCCCACGCGCCGCGCCTGCTCAGCTTCCGCATCGATCCTGAGCTGATCGGCACCGTGATCGGTCCCGGCGGCCGCACGATCAAGGGCATCACCGAGCGCACCAACACCAAGATTGACATCGAGGACGGCGGCATCGTGACGATCGCCAGCCACGACGGTGCCGCGGCCGAGGAGGCCCAGCGCATCATCGAGGGCCTCACCCGGCGGGTGTCCGAGGGCGAGGTGTTCACCGGTGGCGTCACCCGCGTGATCCCGATCGGCGCCTTCGTGGAGATCCTCCCCGGCAAGGAGGGGATGATCCACATCTCCCAGCTCTCGGAAGCCCGAGTGGAGAAGGTGGAGGACGTGGTGAACGTGGGCGATCAGGTGACGGTGCGGGTGCGGGAGATCGACAACCGCGGCCGCATCAACCTCACCCTGCGCGGCGTGCCCCAGGCCGATTCCCCCGTGCCGGTCTGAATCGGCTCAGAAGAACAGCAGGCAGGTGCTGCCGGGGGTGGCCACAGCCGGCGACGGCTGGAAACCCACCCCTCCCGGCACCACCGCCGACACCAGGATCAGCAGCACGCCGATCAGGGCGATCAGCCGGTAGCGCGCCGGCGGCAGCGCGAAGCGGGCCAGCACAGGCGACAGCCTGGACGGCACGGGCCAGCCGTCCAGGGCCCCATCGGGCAGCAGCGAGGGCAGCAGCACCAGCAGCAGCGCCAACGCCAGCGGCCGCAGCCAGATGTCATCCACCAGCTGGTAGGCGAACAGGGCCACCAGCAGCGGTGCCGCCATGGCGTTGTGGCGGAAGCCGCTCCAGCGCTTCGGCACGAACCCGGTGGCCAGCAGCAGGGCACAGCCCGTGCCCAGGATCCCCAGCCAGTAGAGCAGGGCCAGCGGCAGGTTGTGGGGCCCGCAGAGGCCGGCGCCGGCCGGCACCGCCTGGATCCCCACGCCCCAGAGCGGCGAGGCCAGCAGGGCCCGGCCGTACACCAGCCAGTTGGACAGCCGCATCGACGGCTCACTGCCCCCTTCCAGCAGCTCGGCGCTGTTGCGTTGCAATGCTTCGGAGAAGAAGCTGCCACCACTGAGGGCCAGGGTGAGCACGGTGGCCCCCAGGGCCGCGCCCAGCAGCAGCAGCAGCCCCGTGCCGTACAGCCGGCGCCGCTCCCCGCCGCTGCGCCAGGCCTGCCATCCCACCATCACGGTGCCCAGGACGCTGGCCAGCGCGGCGCCATCCCCCTGGCTCAGGCCGATCTGCAGCAGGCACACCAGCGGCACCGCCCCGCAGATCGGCCACCAGAACCCACGCCAGCGGCGGATGGTGCCGCTCTGCAGCTGCTGGAGCAGGGGCAGGAACGTCCACAGCAGCAGCACCGCCATCTGGTTGGCCCAGCGGGCATTGAGGTGCAGGTAGGGCAGGCTGAACACGCCGCCCTCCGGTGTCAGGCGGTTCACCCAGGTGTGCACGGGCAGCCCGTACAGCCGCGCCACCAGGCTGAGCCCCACATCCATGCCCACCAGCACCACGGCGAAGAGGGCGAGCAGCCGGGCCGTATCGGCCCGGTGCTGGCGCCAGGCCGGCTGCAGCAGCGGCAGCAGCCCGAACTGGAGCAGGGCCAGCCCCAGAAAACCGAGCGAGATCCAGGGCACCGGGCCCACCGCGCCGCCCACCAGGGCCACGGCCGCCAGGCCGAGCAGGCCAAGGCCATACCAGCCGCTGATCGCGGGCGCCTCGAAGAAACTGCGCGGCTGGCGGCGGAAGCACCAGAGCAGCAGCCCGAGCGCGGGCAGCAGCTCGGCCAGTCGCTGGGACTGGAACTTCAGCAGCGGGTAGCCCTCGCTGAGGGTCAGCAGGATGGCCAGCAGCAGAGCCGCCAGATACCAGCGCAGTGGATTGCGCCGCTCCGCCGCAGGAATCACCCCGGTGCCCCAACTGGCCGGACGGTAGCGGTGGTCACGGGAAAGACCAGAGGCCCCGGCCTTAGCCAGGGGACCGAGACGGCACCGCTACACGGCACACCTACACGGCAAAGCCGGGGTCGATGCGGGCCATCGCCGCCGCCGCCCGCTCACACAGTTCGCCATGGGCCAGGCCATGGCTGGCGATCAGGCAGCCCGCCTGGCGCACGTCGCCGCTGTTGTAGGTGAGGGGGGCGCCGTCGGCATGGCTGAAGGCACCGCCGGCGGCCCGCAGCACCGCCTCGGGGGCGGCCATGTCCCAGTCCTTCGGGGCGCTGCGGCCGGAGAGCGACACGTAGAGGTCGGTTTCGCCGCGCAGGATCGTGGCCACCTTGCCGCCCACGCTGCCGATCGCCTTGGTGTCGCCCAGCTGCAGGGCCTCCAGCAGCTGCTCCAGCCGCTGGTCGCGGTGGTTGCGGCTGGCCACCAGCACCAGCTCACCGAGGCGGGAGCGGCTGGAGAAGCGGGCCGGGCTGCGCTCGCCGCCGCGGTTCTCGCACCAGGCCTCACCGCCGTCATCCCCCACCACGCCGATCCAGAGCTCCTCCATCTCCGGGAGCAGCACCACCCCCAGCACCGGCGTTCCGCCGCGCACCAGGGCCAGATGCACCGCGTACTCGCCGGTGCCCTGCAGGAAGTCCTTGGTGCCATCGAGGGGATCGAGGATCCACAGCCACTCCGCCGCCAGCGGCTGGCCCTCCACCAGCTGCTCCCGCGCCGTCTCCTCACTGAGCAGGGTCCAGTCGGCCGCCGGGAAGGCCGCCTCCAGGCCATCGAGCAGCCAGCGGTTCACGGCCAGATCCGCCGCGCTCACCGGTCCCTCGCCGCCGGCGTCCACGCTCAGGGCGGCGGGGAAGCCGTAGGGGGGCTGCTCGCCCCGGGCGTAGGCCCGCAGGATGTCGGCAGCACCCCAGCTCAGGCGCCGCAGCTCGGCCAGCAGCGTGTCGAGCGCGATCCCCGAAGGCAGAGTGAGGCTGGCCGGCATCATGCTGAAGCTGCAGACCGCATTGTGCAGCAGCAAACTGTGCAGGAGCAGATCGTCCAGCAGCAGGTCTTGCAGCAGCCCCTGAGCCAGCAGCCCGAACCGGCCCCCGGGGTGCTCTATCTGGTGGGCACACCGATCGGCCACCTCGGCGACCTTTCGCCCCGGGCCCGCCAGGTGCTGGCCGGCGTGCAGCGCGTGGCCTGCGAGGACACCCGCCGCAGCGGCCTGCTGCTGCACCAGCTCGGCCTGCGCAGCCGCGAGCAGGGGCCGCGGCTGGTGTCGTTCCACCAGCACAACCAGATCTCCCGCATCCCCGAACTGCTGCAGGCCCTGCGGGATGGGGAGGCGGTGGCGGTGATCAGCGATGCCGGCCTGCCCGGCATCTCCGACCCCGGCGAGGCCCTGGTGGCCGCCGCCCGCGGCGAAGGCCTGCCGGTGATCTGCGTGCCGGGGCCCAGCGCCGTGACCACGGCGCTGGTGAGCAGCGGCCTGCCCTGCGGCCGCTTCTGCTTCGAGGGGTTCCTGCCGGCCAAGGCGCCGCAGCGGCGCCGCAGGCTGCAGGAGCTCGCCGGCGAGGAGCGCACCCTGGTGCTGTTCGAGGCCCCGCACCGGCTGCTGGATCTGCTCGAAGACCTGCTGGCCGTGCTCGGCGACCGGCCGCTGCGGGTGGCGCGCGAGCTCACCAAGCGCCACGAGGAGCAGGTGGGCCCCAGCGTGCGTGCCGCCCTGGAGCACTTCCGCCGCACGGCGCCCCAGGGGGAATGCACCCTGGTGCTGGGGGGCGCCCCACCGGCCGCCCCTGCCGCCTGGGATGACGAGGCCCTGCGCGGACAGCTGCAGGCGTTGATGGCCGGCGGCCTCAGCGGCCGGGATGCGGCCCGCAGCCTCTCCGAGAGCAGCGGCCACAGCCGCCGGGATCTCTACGCCCTGCTGCATCGCCCCTGAGCGACCAGGCAGACTCCTGCCATGCCGCCCCCGCCTCGATGCTGCTGCGTCTGCGTCTGGTGCTCAGCAGCCTGGCGGGGGCCAGCCTGCTGCTGCTGCTGCTCTGCCTCGGGGCCCAGAACCTGGACCAGCGCCCCCGGCTGTGGCTGGGCCGGGGCAGCACCGCCCCCCTGCCGGCGGGCTTTCTGGTGGGGGTGGCCCTGGTGGCCGGGGTGATCAGCGGCGGCTGCTCGGCGGCCCTGCTGCTGCCGGTGCGCCGGCCGGAGTCCTAGGAGCCCGGCAGGGCGAACAGGCTGCCTTCGATCACCACCCGGCTGATGCCCTGGGCCAGCAGGAACGGCGCGGTGCGCTGCAGCAGGCCGGTGTCGGGCAGCTTGATCACCCGCTGGTTCCGCCCGCAGTGGCGCTTGGCCTGGCGGGGATTCACGAACACCATGAAGGCCTGCCGCTCGGCCTCCTCGTCCGGCAGCGGGCCGAGCTCGGTGAACTCCCGCAGGGGCCGGGCCTCCAGCTCCACCTGCTTGTCCACCAGGAGGTAGGCGCTCTCGGGCAGGGCCGCCTCGGCCAGGGGCCGGCAGGTCACCGGCTGCGGCTGCTGCTCCAGGGCAAGCACGGGCACCGCCATGAACGTGGCGGCATCGTCGCGGTCCGGGTCGTCCCCGTCGGCCTCATCGCCGTCGTCGCTCTCGTCGTCGCTCTCGTCGTCGTCGCCGAAGTCGTCGGCGTCGTCGATCGCCAGCACCCGGCGGTGGTGGGGAGCATCGGCCTCCTCGTCGTCGAAGGTCTCGGAGGCCTCATCGGCCGCCTCTGGGGCCTCGTCCCCGGCCGCCGCTGTGGCCGATTCTTTGGAATCCTCAGGGGCGGCCGCCGTGGCCTCCTCTACGGCGGCCTCGGGTGCCGGTGAGGTGGCGGCAGCGGCCTCCCTGTCCATCGCGGTGCCGTCGGTGGGGGCAGGGGTGCCGGCACGCGCAGGTTTGCCGCGCCGCAGCTTGAGGCCCTCGTACTCCTGGGGGTCGAGGGCCGCCTTCACCACCCGGGTGATCGTGTTGGCGCTGCAGCCGAACACCTTCGCCAGTTCCGTGCTGGAGTCCCCAGCCCGGTAGCGCGCCACCACCTCACCCTTCTGGCCGTCGGAAAGCCGGCTCGCCACCATCGTCCGTCGCATCCAGAGCAGGCCAGTGTAGGCGCCACCCTCCAGGGGACTGCCACAATGCCCCGAGCCGGCCCGCCGGGCCGGACTGCTCCCTTAGCTCAGCTGGATAGAGCAGCTGCCTTCTAAGCAGCCGGTCGTTGGTTCGAATCCAACAGGGGGCGCTTGCAGAAAACCCATCTCCAGCAAGGGTTTTCAGCGATCTCTCCGCCATCCTCCTCACCGCATGGCGCTGGATGCCGCCGTGCTGGATGCCCAGGCTGGAGTGGACCAGGGGTGAACCACTGCCCTCAGCGGCTGCCTCGCACCTGTGGCTGATCGGCCCGGTATCGACCGGACTCGATTGGCGGTGGAGTTCCCTGCCCCAACCGTGCGGCTGGGGGCTGTCCTTCACTCTGGAGCACTGCTCGAGATCCACGTCACGAGAACGCACCATCGCGGCCTCTGAGACTGATGGCCATCGCGGTGCAGAGCGTTCCTGCGGCTGGTGCGACCAATGCTCCGCAGCTGCTGCACGTGCACTACGGGTCCCTGGGCGTGCTGATGTTGAAGCGGCGTTGGACCCAGCCGGGGAGTCCGTGATCCCGGCGTGCCCTGGTGATGAATGGATGACATCAGGGAGAGTGCGTTGGGGCACCAGCACGCCTCGGCCTCGACCATGGGGAGCACCCGGTGGACGTGCATGCCCATGCGATCGCCGTAGGTCAGCGCAGCTGGCGGGGTCACTGCGAGCCTGCCGCAGGCCTCCTCTTCCTTCACCCGGTGAATGAAGGTGTCAGGCCGGCTTGGGAAAGTGTCAGGCCGGCATGGGGAAAGAGAAGCATGGATGCGAATTGACCAACATTTCGATCCGGCATAGGGTGGTCTGGCTTAACATCAACGTACGAAGATACGTAGATACGTACGCTCAGGCACGTTCCGGATCCTGAACCTATGGCCGTCAGTCTTCGTGAACACACACACAGGGTGCTGACGCGCACGTGGCACAGCCTCAAGCGATTGGAGCAGCCCAGCCGTGGGCAGGCCAGAACCCCGGAGGTCCTGGTGCTGACGCACCGTGAAGACCCGCGGTCCAATCTGCTGTCAGCGGAGCTCCAGCAGTCAGCCCACTACTGCGGGCACCGCTTGACGGTCCTTGACCTGGCGACCGAGGAACCGCTGCATGAGCTGGGGCAGTACCAGTGCATTGTTCTCACCACGGGCGTCTTGGGAAGCCGTGGGCAACCAGAGCTCGCACCCCTGGTTGCCCACATCCGCAGCGGCGGTGGCCTGGTCGTTCTGGCGCCACCCTCCACAGCAGAGCTGGACGAGGTGATCGGGATCCGCGGGCCGACCGCAGATCATGCTGCTTCCAGCTCGCAGCATGAGGCCATCCATTTCTGCCATGACCTCTTCCCCGGGCTCAAGGGCACGACAGTTTCGACGCGCGAGTTGGCAAGCAGGATCGTTGAGTGCGATCTCTACCCCCCGGATCAATTCACAGTACTGGCCGAGGCCGTTCCATCGCGTCGGCCACTCGCCTGGAAGGGTCGATACGGAGAGGGAAGAGTGGTGGTCTGGAATACGGAGGTCATCACCCATCGGCTCTGCCGCGGCCTCCTCGTGCAATCACTCCTGGCAGCACAAAAGTTAGGCGTGATGCCGATCGCCAATGCCGCCATGATTCATGTGGATGACTTTCCGGCGGCCTTCAGCGATCTCGACAGGAAGCCCCTACAAAATGAATTCAATACAACATTTCTTCCCTTCCTGGAGAACATCTGGCTGCCAGACATCCTGACCATCAGCGAAGAATTCGGCATCCATCTCACCTTCTTCATGCCCTTTGCCTACAACGCAACCGTAAGTCCCCCCTTTGACTTTCTTGAGTTTCATGCCCCAAGCAGTTACAGAAAGGGCAGCAAGCTTCCGTTTGCTGTTCGATGCTGTCGCGCGATCGGCAAGCAGCATGAGCTGGCTCTTCATGGCTACAACCACATCCCTCTCACGCTTACCAACTGGAGGTCGAAGAAAACTATGGTGAGAGCCCTTCGCAGAACGTTGAAGAAGTGGGAAAAACATAACCTGGGCCCTCTCCCCCGTAGCTATGCACCACCCATGAACAATATTGACCCTGCTGGCATCCGGGCGGTATCAGAGGCTGTGCCGTCCATCAAGGGGATATGCAGCTGCTTCGAGGGTGATCCGAACCTTGGAGAAGCACGGGAATTTGGTCCCGAACCTTGGGACTCTCAGCTCTTCAGTCTTCCACGGGTCACGAGTGGCTATGTCCTGACCCCCCTTCAGCAGCTGATGACTGTGTGCCAGGTAGCCATGATGGGTGGTTGGACTCACTTCATCCATCCAGACGACATCATTGACACACCTGACAATGATACAGAACTCGAATGGAGAAGAAATCCAAAGCACCTTGCCTGGAAAACAGGAAATGCCTGCACTCTTTTAGGCGCGTACCGCCAATGGCTCCAGTTCATGAAAAACAACTATCCTTGGCTGAGGTATCGCACCACAGCAGATGGCCTGCATGCCGTTCAAAACTACCTGACATCAAAGCCAAAGGTAAGCCACCTTCCGGGAAGAATTGAAATCAGCGCACCCGTCGGCACCTACCTTCTCCTACGTCTGCAGGAGAGCGAAAAAACTAGGGAGATAACCGCCAAACGGTTAGAGATTGTACATCATGACGTCCTTGAAGACTTCGAGATTATCGTGATACAGATGTGTGCTGATACTGCTACACTCTCTTACAAGCTGTAGTCACTATTGTCAGACCATGGAGCGCCTCAATCTCAGCGCATCAGCAGGTTCCGGCAACAGCGTTGAAGCCTCCATACATGTAGCGCGTTATATGTTGGCGGAGAAGCTATGCCGCGGGAAATCAGTTCTTGATGTGGCCTGTGGAGAGGGGTATGGCGCTTGGCTGATGGCCGAAAAATGGGGCGCTAAACACGTTCTCGGGGTTGACTATTCATCTGAAGCGATCCACGAAGCGAATTCGCACTTCAACTCATCCAAGCTGCACTATCTACAGCATTGTGCTGAATCCTTGATTGAGCTTAGGGATTACGGACCCTTTGATCTGATTGTTTCGATTGAGACCATCGAACACGTCAAGGACGTTGATACTTTTCTGGATGGGGTGAAGAGCTTGATGGCCGATGATGGCATCTTCATCTGTACTGCCCCCAACGACGAATGGTATTATGGCGCAGGTGAATCTACAAATCCTTACCATCTGAGAACCTTTACCTATGGCAGCTTTCAAGACCTCTTGAACAGCAGGTTTCCCCAGGTTTCCTACGGAGTTGGAACAAAGGCTCTTGGATTCACCAATGTCTACCTCGACAAGCAGCATCGCCAGGAGGTGAGCCTGCTCAATCAGATCTGTCAAGCAGAGGCCATGGCTTCTGTGATGATCACCCCTGGCAGCGAGAGCAAAGTTAATCCCAGCACTACTGCCTATTTTTTTGGTATTGCCGGACATCATCATGAGCATAATTCCTCCGCACTTTACCCCGCACCACTCAGCAGCCATCTTTCCATTCCGTCGGCTTGCTCACAATCCATTGCAAAGCCTAAGATTGCACTGATTGCAGACCGCCCAGGCTGGGCCTTCGACAATATTGCCAAGAACATTCAACGCCATAGTGGCAACAACTGCTCGGTTGATATTCATTACTTGATTAACTACCCGAGCTACGCTGCCATGTACAGAGAGTTCTTTGGCGACGTTCTCCACTACGATCTGTTTCACTTCTTTTGGCGCCCTTCCTTGTTTGCTCTCTTTGAGCCCGAGAACCTTTATGCCGCAGCCCAAGACCTGCCTGACAAAGATAGAGACTTCTTTCTTTGGAACACGGCCATGGCGACAAAAACAACCTCCGTCTATGACCACCTATTCCTGAGGGACGACCCCCAGGACACCACCATGCGAAGCTTCATGCCACTGGCCGATAGCTACTCCACCTGTTCTCAGAAGCTGGCAGATATCTATGCTTCAGTTGACTTCATCAGCCCGCCAAGCCAAGTGATTACTGATGGGATTGATCTGCAGATATTCAAACCCCACAGAATCGAAAGGCTGCAAGAAGACGGCTCAAAACGTGAGGTTGTAATTGGTTGGGCAGGCAACAGCAATTGGAGAGGCCCCAACAACGAACACGAACAGGATGACCACAAGGGACTCAGAAGTGTCATTATCCCCGCTGTCGAGAGACTCCGGCAGGAGGGAGTATCAGCTCGAGGTCAATATCAAGATAGGGAGGTTAACTGGATTGAACACCACCTCATGCCCGACTATTACGGCCAGATTGATATTTATGTCAACGCTTCCCTGCACGAAGGCACCCCGAACCCTGTCTTGGAAGCCATGGCATCTGGCCTGCCAGTGCTCACCACCGATGTTGGTGTGGTCCGGGAGCTGTTCGGCCCATTGCAGTCGCGCTACATCGTTCAAGATCGAAACTCACCGGAGTTCTACGCCAAGCTGAAGGAGCTCGCAACAAGTCCTGAGCTGAGAAGTCAGCTTTCAGCGGAGAACCTTCAGTCAATCCAGCCATGGTCGTGGAACGTCAAAGCCAGAGACTGGCTTGCCTTTTTCTCGCACGCCATTGACGCTCGACTTGAGTCGAGCCGGCCCCACGAACAGTACTGCGTTCTCCGGCATCTTTGGAACCAGGCCTCAAGGCAGCATCAAGACGCGATTGAGAGACAACACTTGTGTGCGGCCATCGAAACTCTCCAGCGTGAACTCCAGCGTGAATGCGAAGCAAAGGGTTTGCTGCTTGAAGGAAGTCAGACATTGATCAAGTCCATGGGCCAGTTGCTCGAACGCCAGCGGAGCTGTCTGTCGAGATCCCTTCACCACCAGAAGCACGCCACCGACGTACCTCCCGAAGCACGCTTGGACCACCTGTGAGCCTGCAGGATCAGAGACCAGGCGCATAAGGCTTTCCACCCAATGGCCCCGGGCCAGCTCAGGCAAGCCGTGCGGCCAGCCACGGCAGCACAGCTCCGGCCACACCCCCCCCGACGGCCGCGGCACCGATCAGCTGCGGCACGCTCCAGCGCCACTGCAGCAGGGCCCACAGCGCCAGTAGCAGCACCACGGCGGCCGGAACGGCAAACTGGCCATCCGGCCAGAGCACCGGCCGGGCGAACACCACCGCCAGGCTGGCGATCACCCCCACCACCGCCGCCGTGATCGCCGTGAGCGGGGCGCCGAGGCGCAGATCGTCGCGGCTGGCCTCCACCAGCGGCGCCCCGGCCAGGATGAAGCCGAATGAGGGCAGGAAGGTGAACCACACCGTGACCAGAGTGGCCGCCACCGCACTGGGCCAGTGGCCCAGGGAGCCGTTCCAGCCGCCCATGAAGCCCACGAAGGCCACCACCATGATCAGCGGACCCGGCGTGGTCTCCCCCAGCGCCAGCCCGTCCACCATCTGGGCCGCGCTGAGCCAGCCGAACTGCTCCACGGCCCCCTGCACCACGTAGGGCAGCACCGCATAGGCGCCGCCGAAGCTGAGCAGGGCCACCCGCGTGAAGAAGCGGGCCATCAGCGCCAGGGTTCCCTCCCAACCGCCGGTGGCCGTGAGCAGGGCCAGCGGTCCCAGCAGGGCCAGGCCCCAGGCGAGCAGGGTCGCCGCCAGGCGGCGGCGCGAGAAGCGGGCATGGGCGGGCGTGGGCGTGTGATCGCCGTGAATCGGCGCCCCGGGCCCTTCTGGCCCTGCCGGCTCCTCTGGCTCTGCCGCCGCTGGTGCAGCTGCGCCCCCGCCCCGGCCCGGCGCCATCAGCAGCTGCGGACGCCAGCGGCCCACCACCAGCCCGCCGAGCGCAGCCGCCAGCACCACCAGCGGGTAGGGCAGCCCCAGCACCACCAGGGCCAGGAAGGCCGCCGCGGCGATTCCCGTGAGCAGGGGGGTGGCCAGGATCCGCTGTCCCAGGCGCCAGGCGGCCACCAGAACGATCGCCAGCACCGCCGGCTTGAGCGCCGTGAACACCGCCACCAGCAGCGGCAGCTGCCCCCAGAGGGCATAGCCGCTGGCCAGAGCTATGAGCACCAGCACCGATGGGGCGAGGAACAGCCCGCCGGCGATCAGCCCCCCGGGCACCCCATGCATCAGCCAGCCCAGGTAGGTGGCCAGCTGGGTGGCCTCCGGCCCCGGCAGCAGCAGGCAGTAGTTCAGGGCATGGAGGAAGCGCCGCTCACTCAGCCAGCGCCGCCGCTCCACCAGCTCCCGCTGGAGCAGGGCGATCTGGCCCGCCGGTCCCCCGAAGCTCACCAGCCCCAGCGTCAGCCAGAACCGCGAGGCCTCCCCCAGACCCACGCCTACGGCAGAGCGTTCCGCAGGGGCGGCATGGGCGGAAGACGAGGGGCGGACCATGCCGGAGGATCCGGATCATCGGGAAGCGGCCACCATCCTCACCGGGCACCAGGATCGCCGGCCATGCTCGAACGCCGCAGGGGGTTCCGCTGCACGCAGCTCCCCGGTTCATGCCCCGGTTCGTGCCCCTGTTCATGCCCGCTGCCATGGCCTCCGCCCTCCAGCTCAGCGCCCTCGATCTGGGGCTGATCGCCCTGGCGGCGGTGGCTGCCGGGCTGGTGAACGCGATCGCGGGGGGCGGCTCCCTGATCAGCTTTCCGGTGCTCACCGCCGTGGGGCTGCCGCCGGTGGTGGCCAACGTGACCAACACCGTGGCCCTGCTGCCGGGCTACGCCGGAGCGGCGGCCGCCCAGCGGGGCGACCTGCGCGGCCAGCGCCGCCGGCTCCTGCTGCTGCTGCCGGCGGCGTTCCTGGGGGGACTGCTGGGCGGGGTGCTGCTGCTGGTCAGCGGCGAGGCGCTGTTCGCCAGCCTGGTGCCCTGGCTGATCCTGGTGGGCACCGCCCTGCTGGCCCTGCAGCAACCGCTGCGCCGGCGGCTGCTGGCCCATCCCCACGCCAGCCGGCCGGAGCGGCTGGAGGTGCTGGCACTGGCCCCGGTGTTCCTGGCCTCGGTCTACGGCGGCTTCTTCGGGGCGGGGCTGAGCGTGATCCTGCTGGCCGTGCTGGCGGTGCTGCTCTCCGGCAGCCTCACCCGCCTCAATGGCCTCAAGCAGGCCCTGGCCCTGGCGGTGAATCTGGCTGCGGCCCTGCTGTTTCTGGGCTCGGGCCAGATTCACGCCACCGCGGCCCTGGTGATGGCGGCGGGGGCCACGGCCGGCGGTGCCCTCGGGGGCCGGCTGGCCGGCCGCATCAATCCCGAGCGGCTGCGGGCGGTGGTGGTGCTGCTGGGGCTGCTGGTGGCAACGGCCTTCTTTCTGCGCTGAGCCAGACAGCAGGCTTGATTTCCCTGGTCAATGACGACTCCGCTGCGGAGGATTCCGCAGAAGGCCCCCTGGCAGACAGGCTTGCTGGCCGTGGGCCTGGCTGGCCCTAGCCCAGGCTGGCCAAGATCGTCCAGGGAATGTGCACCTGGCGAGCCGCCGCCATGCCTTGGTCTTGTGAGGAGGCCTTGTGGGGATGGCGATGCCCCATGATAGGCAACCAAGCCTGAAACCGGTGAGCGATTTTCTAGGGAGTGGCCTGCAGATCCTGATCGGCATCGGCCTTCTCTTTGCCGGCGGTGAACTGTTCGTCGCCGGTTCGGTGGCGCTATCGCTGCTCCTCGGAATTCCCCAGATCGTGATCGGGCTCACGGTGGTCTCCCTGGGCACCAGTGCCCCGGAGTTGTTCGTGAGCCTGATCTCAACGGTTCAAGGCAATTTCGGAATCGCCGGGGCTGATGATCTGGCGGTGAGCAATATCGTGGGCAGCAATATCTTTAATGTTCTTGTTGTTCTGGGCCTCAGCGCACTCGTCGTGCCCCTGCGCGTCAAGAGCAGGCTGATACGCCGGGATGTGCCCCTGCTGCTGGGCGTGTCGATGGCGGTCTGGGGAATGGCGTCGGGAGGCCGTCTCACGTGGCAGGCAGGTGCGGCACTGTTGGTGGCCACGGTGATGAACATCGTGTGGGAAGTCCGTACAGCCAGGGAAAACCCGGATGAGCCCGATGCGATGGATGGCTCCGGGAGCCACACCCCTGCGGTGGCCGCCCTCAAGCTTGTCTTTGGGCTGGTTCTGCTGGTGGGCGGATCCCAGCTGCTGGTCACGGGGGCGACAACGGCCGCCCTCGCCCTCGGGGTGAGCACCACCGTGATCGGTCTCACGATTGTGGCCGCTGGCACCTCCATGCCGGAATTGGTCACGTCCCTCGTGGCGGCCTATCGGGGCAAGGCGGATCTGGCCATTGGCAACGTGATCGGCAGCAACCTGCTCAACCAGCTGGTGATCCTCGGCCTGTGTGCAGCTGTCTCGGGCACGCGGGGCCTGGGCGTCGACCCTGTGATGATTCAGCGGGACCTGCCCATCATGGTGATCACCACCCTGGCCTGCCTCCCCATCTTCTGGTCCCACGGCGTGATCACCCGACTGGAAGGTGCAGTGCTGGTGCTGCTGTACGGGGTGTATCTGGCGGAACAGTTACTGGGTTCCCTGGCTCCGGGCTACAGCGAGGAATTCCGCCTGGGCGTCCTGATCATCCTGCTCCCCGCCACGCTGATTTTTGTTGCCTGGCAGGTTCTCGCCTGGCGGGAAGAGCGTCGCCACTCCTGAGCGCGCCATGGCCGATCTGATGGAGCAGTTGCCCCGGATCATCCTGGAGGCCGCGGAATCCAACCCACTGCTTGGGTATGGCGTGATTGCCCTGGTGATGTTTCTGGAAAATGTGGTGCCGCCGATTCCTTCGGAGCTGGTGATGCCCCTGGCCGGTTTCCTGGTCGAGCAGCAGAAGCTGCTGCTGTTGCCCACGGTGCTGGCAGGTCTCCTCGGCACCGTTCTTGGGGCATGGTTCTGGTATGGGATGGGCCGTCTGGTGAATGAGCAGCGGATCGAAGGCTGGCTCCGCAGCCATGGCCGTTGGCTGGGGCTCCGGCCGGAGGATCTGGCCAGAAGCCGCCGCTGGTTCCATCGCCACGGAGTGGCTGTGGTGTTCTGGGGGCGGATCATTCCAGGGGTGCGCACCTTTGTCTCACTTCCCGCGGGGATTGAACTGATGCCCCAACCCCTGTTTCTTGCCTGGACCACGGCCGGCAGCCTGATCTGGATTCTGTTGCTCACCCTGGCGGGTCAGGCTTTGGGGGCAAGCTATGAACAGATTGGCCGTGTCCTGAAGCCCTTTGGTGACGTGCTGACCGCGACACTGCTGGGCGTTCTACTTCTTGCAGCAGTGGCCTTCATTGTGCTGTGGCTGCAGAAGAAAGGGCGAGTTCCTCGAGGGAAAGCGTGAAACCACCTGACGATCCTGCGGTGTTCATGGGTTGAACAGACACCCGTTTCCATCCATCACGCCCTCAGGGTGGGGTCACACGTCCTGCCATGCACGATGATGTCTTCCCCCCTGTCTGCCCTGCTGCTGCTGTTGCTGGGCGCCCTTGTTGCTCGCCTCACGGCCAAGCGGATGAAACGGTGGGCCGTGCCTGCCCTTGTGCTTGAGCTGCTGGTGGGTTTTCTCCTGGGGAACACCGTGCTGCCGTTCAGCCGGATCCAACCTCTCTCAGGGATCACGGATCTGGGAGTTCTCACTCTCTTCTTTCTTGTTGGCCTGGAGGTGCGTGGTGGACTCCTGGGCCCACGCCCTGGTGTCGTGCTGCGACTGGTGCTGCTTTCCGCTCTCACACCACTTCTGGCCTGGTGGCCGCTGAAGCACCTGTTCAACCTGGCCGGCTCCACCACGGTGCTGTTCCTGGCGGTGCTCAGCGCCACGGGCACAGGAGTGACGCTGCGGGCGCTGTCTCAGGGCGGTGCCCTGCAGACACCTTCTGGCCAGTTGCTGGTGGGAGTTTCAGTGCTTGACGACCTGCCTGCCATCCTGCTGCTGATGCTGGCCACGCTTCTTGGATCCGCGACAGGTGCACCTGGGGAAGCCAACCCAGCAGCTGGGAACGCACTGTTGGCCACCGGGCTGGTGTTGGCTGTTATGGCCCTGAGCTTCCCGCTCTGCCGCTGGTGGCGGAGTCATCGCGGACGCTGGACACCTGATGCGCTGGGAGTGATGCTTGTGCTCGCTGGCAGCAGCTGGCTTGGGGAGGTGTCCGGCCTCACCAGCTTGCTGGGCGCCCTCTGGGGAGGCATGCTGCTGCGGCAGCTGTTGCCGGAGCCGGGGCACGCGCAGTTGGGGCCAGGGCTGCATAGCCCACTGGCCTTGCTTTCGGACGTGTTCCTCCCGCTTTACTTCCTGAGTGTGGGTCTGAGCCTCGAGGCCGCCAGTCTGCTGGAGCCTTCGGCCTGGGGGATGGCAACTGTGCTGTTCCTGGTGGCCGTGCTCTGCAAACTGATTTGCGGGGTGGGAATCAGCCAGAGCGATGAGCAGGCAGGGGTCTGACGTGGACCCCGGGAATTGGTCCAGGGTGAATGAGAGTCCTCAGCCGGCCAGACTGGGCCGGGGACTTCACCATGAAACGCACCAGGCACACAGCGGAGCAGATCATCCGCAAGCTCAAGACCGCCGACCAGCTGATTGCCCAGGGCAAGACCGTCGCCGATGTCTGCCGCGTCATCGAGGTGACGCAGCCGACGTATCACCGCTGGCGGCAGCAGTACGGCGGCATGCAGGCCGAGGAGGCCCGCCGGCTGACGCAGCTGGAGAAGGAGAACGCCCGGCTCAAGAAGTTGTTGGCAGAAGCCGAGTTGGAGAAGGCGATGCTCAAGGACCTTGCGGAGGGAAACTTCTGAGCCCGGAACGCCGTCGCAGGGCCGTCACGGTCCTGCAGGAGCGTTACCGGGCATCAGAGCGCCAGGCCTGCCGTGTTGTGGGGCAGCACCGCAGCACCCAGCGCCATTGCGGGAAGGTCGTCGACCTGGAGGAGACCAAGCTTCGGCACCGCCTGAGGGAGATTGCAGCTGAGCACATCCGCTGGGGCCGCCGCATGGCCTACCGCCTGCTGCGTCGGGAGGGCTGGACCGTGAACCACAAGCGGGTGCAACGGCTCTGGCGGGAGGAGGGGCTGCAGCGGCCCACTCCCAGGAAGCGGAAGCGGGCACGGCCCGCCGACGGCTCGGTGAGGCGTCACCGGGCCCAGCATCCCCACCAGGTGTGGGCCATGGATTTCCAGTTCGATGCCACCGCCGATGGCCGCAGACTCAAGTTCCTGAACGTGATCGACGAGCACAGCCGCCTCTGCCTGGCGATCCGGGTGGGCAGGCGGTGCAAGGCCAAAGACGTGGTGACTGTGCTGGAGGAACTCACCAGCCTCTACCCGGCGCCAGCGTTCATCCGATCGGACAACGGCCCTGAGTTCATTGCCCAGGCTCTACGGGACTGGTGTGAGACCAATACCACCACCAGCACGGCCTACATCGAGCCAGGATCCCCGTGGGAGAACGGTTTTGCCGAGTCGTTCAACGGCCGGTTCCGGGATGAGTTCCTCAACACCGAGTTGTTCACCACAGCCCCGGAGGCTCAGATCCTGGCCGATCGCTGGCGATGGGAGTACAACACGCTCAGGCCACACTCGGCCCTCCAAGGGCGTACGCCCATGGAGGCAGCTCAACAAGGAGCTGCAGCATGACCATGACCACCCACTCTCATAAGCCCTGGACCGATAAAGGGGGTCACGTCAGGTCGACCGATGGATCGTGGTGTTTGGGCTCATCCCCCGTGGCTTGCCCGGCCTGGTCTTTGCCTCCACGGCGCTGAGCAAGGGGATGATCACTGCCCAGCAGTTTTCTGCCCTGGTGCTGATGGTGGTGGCCACCACCGTGATGGGTCTCCTCCTGCTGGAGCGTCGGATGGCCAAGGTCACAGGGGCCTGAACGCAGGCCTTAGGCGACTGTTCCCTCATTCTTTCCCTCGATCGGGCCCGATCGTCAGCGCACAGACCGCACTCTGTGCTGCGGTCTGATGGGCTCCCTGGACAACCACCTGACCAAGGAACGAGACGTTCGCAACTCTCGAGCCTGGCAACGGTTGCAGGGGTGGAAGTGGAGGCAAGGGGGGAAGCGGAGGCAGGGGCGGCAAACGGACAGGCCTGCGCCGTAAGCCCGACAGAACGACAACCACGCTCAGACAGCACACGCTCAGAGAACCACGCTCAGAGAGCACAGGTGAAGGGGGTGCTGCTACAGGTCACAATCAACTTAGGGCCAGCCCAGCGATGGGGAACCAGTCAGTCTCCTGCGGGTCGGCTGACCCAGAATACCCAGGGTTCAGCCGTTCCAGCTATTCCATGTCGCCCAGGGACGAGCAAATCAGCTAGCCAAGCGGTGGGCAACCGGGGTGCACTTCGGCAGCACAAGCCGGCGCAACCCCCGGCCTCACCCCATGGCGACCCCTTCTCTGCACCTCACCGGCGCAGAGGAGCAACGACTCACCGGCCTGGAAGCTGTGCCACTGCTCGTCGGAAGTGAGCGGTTCGGTGCTCAGGATCGTCACCACATCCGTGGCAGTGGTGAGAGCGGAGAAATCCACCTGCCAGGAGGAATCGGCGAGGGTGGCCCGGCGGAACGGGGCCCGGCGCGTGAGCCAGTGCAACCGGCTGGTGGCGGTGGCGAACAGCCACTGGCCATTGCTGACCAGGGCATTGAAGGTGCCCCGCTCGGCCAGGTGCGCAGCGAGGCCATGCAACTGGTCGAAGATGGCGCCGGGATCCAGGGGATCCGCACCGGCTTGCTCCAGCTGCTCGAGAATCCAGCAGAAGGCGGCCTCACTGTCGGTGGAGCCGAACGGGCGGTAGCGGTGGCCCAGGGGGATCTCTCCGCGCAGATCGCCGTTGTGGGCGAACACCCAGGTCTGCCCCCGCCAGCGGCGGGAGAAGGGATGGCAGTTCTCCAGCGCCACCTCCCCGCGGGTGGCCTTGCGGATGTGGGCGATGCTCACCAGGGCCCGGGGCGAACGTTCCGCCAGCTGATCCGCCAGGGCGGAGAAGGCGGCCGGGGCCTCCTCCCGCAGCAGGGTGAGGCCCTGGTCATCCGGCGTGAAGCTGGCCAGGCCCCAGCCATCGGCGTGCTCGCCGGTGCCGCCGCCCCGCCGGCTGAGCCCCCGGAAGGAAAAGCCCATGTCGGTGGGGGTGTTGGCGTTGAGGCCCAGCAGTTCACACATGGCAGGCTCAGCGCGTCCTGGCGAAGAGGCGATCCCAGAGGCCGCCCTTGCCGAAGAACTCCTCGTTCACCTGGCTCCAGCCGCCGAAATCCTGCACCGAGAAGAACCGCTTCACCGGTGCGAAGCGATCCTTCACCCGCGCCCACACGGTGGGGCTGGTGGGCCGGAAGCCCTCCTCGGCAAAGATGGTCTGGGCTTCCTCGGAGAAGAGGTAGGCGGCCAGAGCTTCGGCGGCCTCACGGGTGCCCTTGCGGTTCACGTTTCTGTCCACCACGGCCACAGGCCCCTCGATGCGGATGTTCAGCTCGGGCACCACGAAGGGATCGCGCAGACCGTCGCTTCTGGTGGCCAGGATCGCCTCATTCTCGTAGTTGAGCAGCACATCCCCCTGGCCGCGCTTGAGGAACACGTCGGAAGCTTCCCGCGCATCCTTGGGCAGGTTGTCCACCTTGCTGTACACGCTGGTGACGTAGGCCTCCGCCTGCTGGGGCGAGCCGCCGGTCTGGGTGATCGACCCCCAGAGGCCGAGGAAGTTCCAGCGGGCGCCGCCGGAGGTCTTCGGGTTGGCGGTCACCACCGTGACACCGGGCTTGGCCAGATCGCTCCAGCCGGTGATGCCCCTGGGATTCCCGGGGCGGGTGAGGAAGGCCACGGCGGAGTTGGTGATGATGCTGCTGTTGGGCAGCTCCTGCTGCCAGCCGGCCTCGATCAAGCCGGCCTCCTCCAGTTTGAACACATCGGCGGAGAGGGCCAGCGTCACCACATCGGCATCGAGGCCGTCGATCACGGCCCGGGTCTGGGAACCGGAGCCGCCGTAGCTGGTCTTGATCTCCAGCTCCTGGCCGGTCTTCTGCTTCCAGTCCTCCTGGAAGCAGAAGACCGGCCAGGAGCTGGCGGGCCGGATCGGGGCCGCGGGAGCCCGGGCCCGCACTGCCGCAGCCGGCCAGAAGCACGAGGGCGGCGGCGGCCAGGAGCGCCCGCCGGCGCAGGGGGACAACAGGATCCATAAAACCCCGGTAATCCGATGGGGAACTGCAGAATGGTAAGGCCTTCGGAGCGATTCCGGGCCAGGGCAGGGTGGATTTCCCATCTGCGAACCGGCCTTTGCCTGGCACACTGGTCGCAGCAGCCCGTCCGCCGATGGCCTTCAGCGCCAAGATGGAGTACGGCCTGGTGGCCCTGATCGAGCTCGCCGCAGCCCACGCCAGCCGCGAGCTGGTGCAGGCCGGCGAGCTCTGCCGCCGCCACGACCTGCCCGAGCGCTACGTGGAGCAGGTGCTCACGCGGCTGCGCAAGGGGGGCTACCTCACCAGCATCCGCGGGCCCCGTGGCGGGTTCCAGCTCACCCGCTCGCCCGAGCGGATCACGATTGCGGAGCTGGAGCAGTGCCTCGACGGCGAGTCCACCCCGGAGCGGCAGGGAAACCGGAGCAACCCCGCCTTCCAGGTGCTGGACCGTCTGGCCGGCAGGGCCGAGCAGGCCCGCACCGCGCTGCTGGCCTCCACCACCCTGGCCCAGCTGCTGCTGGAGCGCGACAGCCTGCGGCAGCCGGCCCCGATGTTCTACATCTGAGTTCCACATCTGAGCCGAGGAGCGCCCCCAGGATTCCCCGGGCTCAGATGGCAAAGTCCGGCACGAAGGTGCGGGAATCGCGGCTGGTGATGTGGAGGGCATCCCCGGGCCGCAGGCTGCGATGGTCGATCCGCTCGCGCGGCAGCTGGGCGATCACCAGCTCACCGCTGGCCAGGGTGAGCTCGGCCTGGATGTCACGCCCCAGGTGCGTGAGGCGGCGCAGCACCGCCGGCACGCTCCCCTCCCGCGGCAGGCGATGCAGCTCGAGATCGTGGGGTCGAATGAACAGCTGGCCCCCTGGCCCGCAGTCCTTCGCTGGCTGCTGGGCGGCACCGGCCAGGGGAATGTGCGGCGGCAGCACATTCACCGCCCCCACGAACCGCATCACGAACGGACTGGCGGGCTGGTCGTAGATCTGGGCCGGGGTGCCGATCTGCTCGATCCGGCCCCGGTTCATCACCACGATCCGATCGGCCACCTCCATGGCCTCCTCCTGGTCGTGGGTCACGATCACCGTGGTGACGTGCATCTCCTCGTGGAGATGGCGCAGCCAGGCCCGCAGCTCCTTGCGCACCTGGGCGTCGAGGGCACTGAAGGGCTCATCGAGCAGCAGCACCCGCGGCTGCACCGCCAGGGCCCGGGCCAGGGCGACCCGCTGGCGCTGGCCGCCGGAGAGCTGGGAGGGGTAGCGGTTGCCGAAGCCCTGCAGCTGCACCAGCTCCAGCAGCTCATCGACGCGCCGGCGGATCGCCTCGTGCTTCCAGCCGCGCAGCTCCAGCCCGAAACCCACGTTCTGGCGCACGGTGCGGTGCTTGAACAGGGCGAAGTGCTGGAACACGAAGCCCACCTGGCGCTCCTGCACCGAGCGGGTGGTGGCCTCCTCGCCGGTGATCCACACCCGGCCGGCATCGGCCTGCTCCAGGCCGGCGATCAGCCGCAGCAGGGCCACCAGGGAGCCGGTGTCCACATCGAGGCTCACATGGTCCACCGCCCGGAAGGAGCCGAACTCCTTGCACACGCCAGCAACGCGGATACCCATGGCGGGGAAGAGAACAGGACGACGGGCGCCAGCCTACGGCATACATTCATTTCCCCACCGGTAAACCGTTGAATAAACAGCCGAACGGTGATACGGTCCGCCCACCTCTGGGTTCCCTCCATGGCTCCTGCGCTCCTGGCCCGCCGCCGGGGCTTCGCCTGGCCGCGCTGGCTGCAGCTCAGCTGGTCGTGGCGGATCACCTGGCTCGGCCTCAGCCTGGTGCTGTTTCTGCCTCTCGGGGCCCTGGCCCTCAAGGCGGCGGCGGTGGGGCCCAGCCAGTTCTGGCAGCTGGCCACCACGCCGGAGGCCCTGGCCACCTACCGGATCAGCTTCGGGCTGGCGCTGCTGGCCGCCCTGGTCAACGGCGTGTTCGGCGTGGTGATCGCCTGGGCCCTGGTGCGCTGCGCCTTCCCCGGCCGGCGCCTGCTGGATTCCCTGATCGATCTCCCCTTTGCCCTGCCCACGGCCGTGGCGGGCCTGGCCCTGGCCGCGATCTACAGCAGCAACGGCTGGCTGGGGGCTCCGCTGCAGGCCCTGTTCGGCCTCAAGGTGTCGTTCACCTGGCTGGGGGTGGCCATCGCCATGGTGTTCATCTCCCTGCCCTTCGTGGTGCGCAGCGTGGAGCCGGTGCTGGAGGCGCTGGAACACGATCAGGAGGAGGCCGCCTGGTGCCTCGGCGCCACCCCCCGCCAGACCCTGCGCAAGGTGGTGCTGCCCCAGCTGATGCCGGCGATCCTGGCCGGCGTGGCCCAGGGCTACAGCCGCGCCGTGGGCGAATACGGCTCGGTGGTGATGATCTCCTCCAACGTGCCCTTCCAGGATCTGATCACCCCCACCCTGATCATCCAGAAGCTGGAGGAGTACGACTTCGCCTCCGCCACGGTGATCGGCATGGTGATGCTGCTGTTCTCCCTGCTGAGCCTGCTGCTGATCAACGGCCTGCAGGTGTGGGGGCGCCACTGGGAAGCCAACCCTGCCCGGAGCGTCTGAGCCTGACAACGCACCGCGGTGACAACGCACCGCGATGACGACGCACGGCGATGGCGACGCACCGCAATGGCGACGCATCCCAGCCCCATCCCTTCCTCTGTTCCCTTGATTTCCGCTGTTTCCGCCGTTCCCCACCGCCCCATGCGACCCCTGCTGCGCTCCCTGGCTGAAGCCCTGCCCCGCCCATCGGCCTCCTTCCTCGTTCCCCTGATCGCCTGCCTCTACGTGGGAGTGATCATCCTCCTGCCGGCCCTGGAGGTGGTGGCCGGGGCCTTCGCCAAGGGGCTGGCGCCCTTCCTGGAGAACGTCCACTCCGAGGAGCTGCGCTCCGCGGTGCTGCTCACCCTGCGCTGCACCCTGATCGCCGTGCCGGCCAACACGATCTTCGGGCTGGCGGCGGCCACCGCGATCGCCCGGCGCCAGTTCCCCGGCAAGGCCCTGCTGCTGAGTGTGATCGACCTGCCCTTCTCGATCTCGCCGGTGGTGGTGGGGCTGATGCTGGTGCTGCTCTACAGCCCCACCAACGGCCTGCTGGGCGGGATCGTGAGCAGCCTGGGCTGGCAGATCATCTTCTCCTGGCCGGGCATGGCGCTGGCCACGATCATCGTGACCTTCCCGTTCATGGCCCGGGAGGTGATTCCCCTGCTCGAAGAGGAGGGCTGGGATCAGGAGGAGGCGGCCCGCACCCTCGGTGCCAGCAACTGGCAGGTGTTCTGGAAGGTCACCCTGCCCTCGGTGCGCTGGGCGGTGGTGTACGGCCTGATCCTCACCACGGCTCGGGCCCTGGGGGAATTCGGCGCCGTGGCCGTGGTGAGCGGCAACATCGCCGGCCAGACCCAGACCCTGCCGCTGTTCGTGGAGGACGCCTACAAGCAGTACAACACCGAGCTGGCCTATGGCGCCGCCCTGGTGCTCGGCGGCGTGGGGCTGGTGTCGCTGCTGCTCAAGCTGGTGGTGGAGCAGATGCTGGGGCAGAAGCACCCGCAGCCAGGCAGGAGCACCGCCCAACGCGCAGACACAGCCACGGAAACCGGCTGGGATTGAACTGCTGAGAATCCAGTGAGAGGAGGAGATCTGAGCGGTTCTGGCAATGCGATCGCCCAACGATCTTGCGCCGGATGGTTGACAACAACCACAGAAATGGTAAGTTGATCTCAACGGATGACGCGGCGAAGCGAATCACGTCACAGTGATTCCAAAGGCTTTGTCGCTGGTCCTGCATCACGCAACGTGCATCCGGCGAGAGGATTTCTCCCCTTTGCTGCTGTGGCGTGAGCAGGCTCCGTAGCGGTGAACTCACCGGCATAACTGCACGCGGCCGACGCGTCAGGTTGTTATTTCAATGCTCCCATCAACTCCTATGAACACCACGCTCAGCAACACCACCACAGCCACCACCATCGATGCCGCAGCCAGCGGCGCGCAGAACAGCAGCCCCATGACGGTGCGTGAGGCCGATGCGCAGCTGCGCCAGGCGATCCTGAACAAGAAGGAGGCGCAGATCGAGGCCTGGTCGCAGCAGATCGACCAGGTGCAGCAGGCCCTGGATTCAGCGGCTGACAATGTGCGCTCCGCCACGGAACTGCGCCTGGCTGAACTGACCCAGGCCCGCGACCAGGCCCGGGCCCAGCTCGAGCAGCTGCAACAGGCCACCCAGGAGAGCTGGGAATCGCTGTTGCGCAGGAGCGATGAGGTGTTCCAGAGCCTGGCCCGCCGCTTCCACGACTTCGCCACGCAGCAGCACTGAACCTGCCCAGCGCCGACACCCTGTACACCATCAGCTCCAGCGTCCCCATGCCTTTCTCCAGCACCGACACCGGCCAGCCCGGCCTCAAGGACCGCGCCAGCGGCGTGGTCGACTTCGCCGAGGCGTTCCGTCGGAGTGACGACGCCTCCACTGCGGCCACACCGGCCAGCCTCACCGAACGGCTGCTGCCTGAGGTGAGCGGCACGTTCTGGCTGCGGGTGAGCAGCCAGGCCCTGGCCGACACCACGCGCAGCCAGGTGCTTCAGATGGTGCTGCAGCGTGCCCTCCCCGCCGGGGTGTCCGTCGCCCTGGACGTGGACTGGCAACCGCCGCGCTGGGGACTGCCTGAGAACGCTCCGCCCACCGCCGAGGTGATGCGGCGATTCAGGCCCCTGGCGCAGAGCGCCCAGCTGATCCGCTGCACGGCCGATGAAGCCGAGTGCTTTTTCTCCAGCGACGATCCCAGCACCATGCATCGGCAGATGGCCCAGAAGCCGGCGGTGCTGGTGCGCCAGCGCGACGGTGCCCTGGCCTGGTGCATCGGCGGCCGCCAGGGGCGTATCGCGCCCGAACTGCTGCAGGGCGAGAGCGGCTTTCTGGCCCACCTGCTGGAGAACCTCTGCGCCCACCCGGCCCTGCTCGGCAATGCGGGCCCGGGCATCGACGCCATCGCCGATCCCGATCAGCTGGCGGAGCAGCTGCTGGCGGCGGCCGCGGCAGCCCAGCCGTGAGCTGGATCCGGGGAGTGGGGATCAACCCAGGCCATCGTCCGCGGCTTACTTGCCGAGCAGGGAAAACACCTGCACAACAAAGTCGATGGCCTGATCCACTTCGACGATATCGTGCAGCACAGCGATTGGATCCTGGCGCAGCGTGTCGTCACGCACAATCTGGTCCCAATCCAGTGCGGCCTGGTCAGGGCTCGAGCCACTCTGCTTGAAGGCCTTGAGAAACTCCGAGGCGATCACACCCTGCCCGATCACGGTGGGGTGAATTCCATCCAAACTGAAGATGCCACCGTCAGTGATCTCCCCTGAAGCATTCACCCGATAGAACTTGGTGTTCAGGGGAGGATAGAGCCACTGAAGCTCTGGGGGATACTCGAAGGTGGGCATGCCGCTGTTCCGCTTCCACGCCATCGTTGAGAGGGTGGTGGACAGGTCCACCAGCACATAGGCTTGCCTGCCCAGGGCAGCGTTCCTCTCGGCAACAAGCGATCTGATCGTTGCGTTGTAGTCGCCAATCACCTTGTCAATGAAGAGTGCATCCCTGAAACGAAGAAACTTGCTTTCATCCCGGATGGCCGTGGATTCATTCACGCCATAGTGCTTGTAGTATTGGAAATAACGAAACTGCTTGGCTGCCTGGCCCGGAGGAACCTGAGGATCATCAACCAACCGGGCCTCGCCGAATCCTTCGAGCATCGGAGCAATCGTGACCAGGGGAACTGTGCCCAGATACACCTTCCAGTCACTGGTCTGATTTTTCTTCAGCGCCGCCTCCACTTTCTTGAGCAGCAAGGTGTAATCGTGGGCGAAATCTCTGGGGTGCCACAGGTTGTACTTGGTTTCTTCCTCTGGATCGTGACGGGAACCCCGGGTGGCCGCCGTGCCGGGAGTCAGCCTGACCTCGAGGTCAAAGATGGTGCCGAGTGCATTGTTGGCACCTAGCCAGATGATGATGTTGTCCACACCCTCTGTTTCTGCCACACTCTGCAACCAGCGGACAGCGGAATAATCGTTGTACTTCCGCTTACAGGCAGGGTTGAGAACCCGATGGGCAGCTCTGTAGAAGGGGCTGCTGGCAATGGCAAGCCCGGCGTTGTTCCTCAGGCCATTGGGGTCCTGAAGGATTCGAGCTTCGCAGAGAGCCGGAGTGACCTCCCAGGCATCCGCAACCCGCATCCCCTCAACGGCACAGTTGTCCGTGAAATCATGGCCATACGCGGGGATCGGTTGACCCAAGGCGCCATCGCCACGTTCGTAATAATCTTCAGCCTTATCCAGAAATCTTGAAACATCGAAAAAGATCTTGATCCACTCCACGCCATCGATCGTGGTGCCATGCCTGCTCTGGATCAACCGGAAGATGGCCTCCAGATCACACTTCAGCTTCTCCGCTGGCCAGCGCAGGTAGCGGTAATCCTTACCCCCCAGGCCCAGGGCAGTGGCGAGGTAGGTGCTGTATGCATGCTCGGTGAAGGCCGTGCAGCCACTCCGGAAGCCCTGGGAGATGCTGTCGCCGATGGTGAAGAGTCGACCCATGGGCAGCCGTCTGGTGCTTCTCCTCAGCTATTAGCTCCAGCAGGAGCGACGTCGCCCCGGGCTTCGTGATTCGTATCCTTTCAATCCTCGCCCACGGGGCATCCTCGAGGTGGTGGGTGGCAGCCCAACGACCGCGTGCCTACACCGGAGAGGGAGCAGAGGCAACGCGGAACCGCCATGGCTGGAAACCTCGAGGCGATCACCAGGGACAAGCGCATCTTCGAAAGAGCAGCCGAGCGAGCTGCAGAGGCAGCCGGTCAGGCCCAGACCACAGGCGTTCACCATCAGGCGGAGGCCCACGCCTACCGGCTCTCCCAGGGCAGCTCCAATCCCGGGGAAAGGCAGCGCGGCAAGGAGCGTTTCTGCGGCTTTCTCACCTCCTTCCATGGCCAGTTACGCCAGGCTTACCAGGAGCACAGCAACGCGGTGACCAAGGGGAACCACTACTACTCCAACTGGAACGGACAGGTGTGGACCCGCCACTACTGGGCGATGGTGAAAGACCAGATCAGCAGCCTCGCCGAGGCTCAGAAAGGCCTCGATGCCCATGCCAGGGCCATCGCAACCGAAAGGCGGGCAGCAGGCTGCCGATGAATCCGTAGGTGCGCCGCCCGCATGCCCGCGGCCAGACCCGATGCGAGGAGAAGAAGTGTGAAGGCGCCACCGCCCAGCTCCCCTTGGCCCAACCGCCACGCCATAATCAGAACAACCGGCGTGACGTCGGCTGAAACTGGGTTGTCCAGCGCGGCTTCCTTGCGTTCAGAGGGGTGTGATCCTTAGGCTCTCCACCTCTCAGCCTTTCCACAGAACCAGTAGGCAGATGCTGTGCCTCTGGTTCTGCTTCTTTTTTTTGGCTGTCCATGGCTGTCAGGCCACCTCAATGCCTGGCGCTGGGTCGGTAGCGATCCAGCCGAGCCCAGATCCGCCGGAAGTCAGCCTCAAAGGCACGGCATAGCTTGGCATCGTAATTGAACAACACACGGTTCTCCGCGTGGCGTTTCAACGAATCCGTTGTGAAGTTGGCGGTTCCGCTCACCACGGTGTTGCTGGCCGGATGAACCACATACTTCTGGTGCATGAAGCGCTGCCCGGTCTTGATCGTGATCTGCAGATCGCGGTGGCGCCCCATCTCCCGCAGAAAACCAGCGCTGGTTCGGCGATCCGTGAGCACTTGAATCCGAACGCCTCGGCGTGCCGCATCGAGCAGGGCGCTGAATTCCGCCACGCGGCGCGAGAAGGCGAACATCGCCACAAGCAATCTCTCCCCCTGCAGGGCACGGTGGATCACATCCAGCGAGAGAACAGTCATGGAAAGAGGCACCGACTTCACCCGTCCCGACGGCTTGGTGAGGTCGAAACGCTGGGCGTGATTGATCGCCGCCATGCCATGGGTTGGCGTCGACGAGTCGCAGGCGCGAAAACTGAAGGCAATGCGGGTGTCCTGCTCGATCAGTTCATGCTGCCCCAGATCATCCAACAGATGGGGAGGAAGACGTCCCCGATCACCGAAGGCCTCCATCGCGATGCTCTGGGGCGCCGTGGAGGGCCGCTTTGTGTACATGCTGAGGATGTGGGCGGCCGCTTCCTGGCTCCGCTGCGATGAGAGGCTGGCCGCGGGAGAGCACCAGAGTTCCCGGAACTCCAGTTCATACCGCACCATCACCGCACGCCTGGACGGCTGATCATCGCGCAGAACCAGCAGATTCTCGTAGCTCTGCTGGGCGGCACGCGCCGTCCAGTTGTAACTGCCAAAGGCCAGAAGTACCGGCCTGCCGCTCCTGTTCACCGAGAGCATCTTGTGATGCAGCAGGCCCCGGCTCGCCTTGTACGACCACTTCAGGGACTGCGTATCGGCATCGTAGAGATAGGGCTGATCTTTTTTGAACCGCACCTCCAGATTGGGAAGGGACAGCCGCAGAACGCTCTGGATCAGGCGCCCGGAACCCGGTCCCCCCTGGCACCAATCGCAGAGGATGCGCAGGGAGAGCAGCGGACAATCTCTGGCCAGCTCCAGCAGAGCCGCGGCCAGCAGCTGATCCGTGATCGAAAACAGCGTGATGTGCACATCCACCACCTCACCCCCCATGGCCAGCCGCCGGGCATACCCCAGGGCATCCAGGATGGCTTGCCGTGGCGTGCAGCTGGACGCGTCGGAGGTGAAGTGGGCCTGAACGCCGATCGCCTGAGGGTCTGCTGGAACCTCAGGGGGCGTAGTCCTCATCGTCCTCGAACAGTTTGGTGATGAGGTAGCCGACGCCATAACCCACCGCACCGGCCGCGGCTCCCCCCGCAGCACCCACCGGACCAAAGAAAGACCCAGCCAGGGCACCGGTGACGACAACAGTGCCGAAAGCAGCACCGTGAGCTTGCCCTTCCGTCATTGCCATTCCTGTCAACACTCCATGTTGACCTTGGGCCTGGAATCTGTCACTAAGGCAAGCTCTTGGGGGCCCATCATTCCATCTGCCCCGCGCCTACCGGGAGGGCAGGCGTGGGGCAGACAGGCCGATAGAACGCACTACTGCACCGGAATCTGCACCGGATCAGCACCGGGGGCAGGGCCCTTGCGGGGCACCGTCACGGTGAGCTGGCCATCGCTGGCGCTGGCACTCATCGCGTCGGCATCGGCATCCTCGGGGAGATGGAAGCTGCGGCTGAAGCTGCCGTAGCTGCGCTCCACGCGGTGCATGCGCTCGCTCTCGTGCTTCTGCTCCTGGTGCCGTTCGCCCTGGATGGTGAGCACGCCGTCCTGCAGGGTCACCTTGAGGTCGTCCTTGCGGACGCCGGGAATGTCGGCCCGCACCTCATAGCCCTGGTCGGATTCGGAGATGTCCACCCGCGGGTGCCAGTCCTGCAGGGCCGTGCCCGCCAGGGGCAAGCTGCTGCGGCCGAAGGGCCAGGGCAGCGAGAGGGTGTAGCGGTCGAAGAGATCTTCGACGTCTCTGAGGGATTCGCGTTTCAAGAGCGCCATGGTGCTGACCTCCTGGGTTGAACAACTGGGAAGGAGGGGCAGCAGGCTCATGGCCCCTCCTGTTTCGACTATCCATCCGCCCCCCTGTGATGGGAAGGTGCGGGAGGCCGTCCTCCCCACCCCGCCATGGCGACAACCCTGATCACCGGTGCCAACCGCGGCATCGGCACCGAATACTGCCGCCAGCTGCAGGCCCGGGGCGACACGGTGATCGCGGTGTGCCGCACCCCCTCCCCCGAGCTGGAGAGCCTGGGGGTGCGGATCGAGCCGGGGGTGGACATCACCTCCCCTGAAGCCATCGCCGATCTGGTTCGGCGCCTCGACGGCCTGCCGCTGGATCTGGTGATCCACAACGCCGGCATCCTGGAGCGCACCAGCCTGGAGAACCTCGATCCGGAGAGCCTCCGGCGCCAGTTCGCGGTGAATGCCCTGGGGCCGCTGCAGCTCAGCCGCGCCCTGCTGCCCCAGCTGCATCCGGGCGCGAAGCTGGTGCTGATGACCAGCCGCATGGGCTCGATCGCCGACAACAGCTCCGGCGGCTCCTACGGCTACCGGATGTCGAAGGTGGCCCTTTGCATGGCCGGCAAGTCGCTGGCGATCGACCTGAAGCCCCGCGGCATCGCCGTGGCGATCCTGCACCCGGGGCTGGTGCGCACCCGCATGACCGGCTTCACCCCCCAGGGGATCCCTCCGGAAGAGGCGGTGCGGGGCCTGCTGCAGCGCATCGACGGGCTCAGCCTGGAGAACAGCGGCACCTTCTGGCACGCCAATGGCGAGGTGCTGCCCTGGTGAGGCCGCGCCTGAACCAGCCCAGCCCTTAACCCCGCCCTAACACTCATCAACTCTTCTTGATGAGACACTGACTGCAGCGGCGGGCTGGGCATGAAGGTGGGCATCAACGGCTTCGGCCGCATCGGCCGGCTCGTGTTCCGAGCCCTGTGGGGTCGGCCCGGCATCGAGCTGGTGCACGTGAACGACAGGGCCGGCGATGCGGCTGCCGCCGCCCACCTGCTGGCCTTCGACTCGGTGCACGGCCGCTGGGAGCACGCCGTGATTGCCGCTGCCCACGGATTCCAGGTGGACGCCCAGGCGATCAGCTATTCCCAGGCCGACGACCCGGCGCTGGTGCCCTGGCGCCAGCTGGGGGTGGAGCTGGTGCTGGAGTGCAGCGGCAAGCTCAAGACCCCCGAAACCCTCGAGCCCTACATCGCCGATCTGGGGGTGGAGCGGGTGGTCGTGGCCTGCCCGGTGAAGGGCGCCGTGGCCGGCGCGGAGGTGCTGAACATCGTGTTCGGCATCAACCACGGGCTCTACGACCCGAGCCGCCACCGGGTGATCACGGCCGCCTCCTGCACCACCAACTGCCTGGCGCCGGTGGTGCAAGTGGTGCACGAATCCTTCGGCATCCGCCACGGCTCGATCACCACCCTGCACGATGTGACCAACACCCAGGTGGTGGTGGATGGCTTCAAGGCCGACCTGCGCCGGGCCCGCTCCTGCCTGCACAGCCTGATCCCCACCAGCACCGGCTCGGCCCGGGCGATCGGCCTGATCTTCCCCGAACTGCAGGGCAGGCTCAACGGCCACGCGGTGCGGGTGCCGCTGCTCAACGCCTCCCTCACCGACGCGGTGTTCGAGCTGGAGCGGCCCGTGAGCGCCGAGGCGGTGAACGCCGCCTTCCAGGCGGCGGCCGAGGGCCCGCTGCGGGGAATCCTCGGCTACGAAACCCGGCCCCTGGTGTCGGTGGATTTCGTCAACGACAGCCGCAGCGCGGTGGTGGACGCCCCCTCCACGCTGGTGGTGAACAGCACCCAGCTGAAGGTCTACGCCTGGTACGACAACGAGTGGGGCTACAGCTGCCGCCTGGCCGATCTGGCCTGCCACGTGGCCGCGGCGGAGGGCAAGTGATGGCCCTGCTCAGCCAGCGGCAGCCCCTGAGCGCGCTGCAGCAGTACGCGATCGTGACGGCCAACTACTGGGCCTTCACCCTCACCGACGGCGCCCTGCGGATGCTGGTGGTGTTCCACTTCCACCAGCTGGGCTACAGCACCCTCGAGATCGCCTTCCTGTTTCTCTTCTACGAGTTCTTCGGCATCGTCACCAACCTCTACGGCGGCTGGCTGGGGGCCCGCTTCGGGCTGCGCCTCACCCTGTGGAGCGGCACCCTGCTGCAGGTGGCCGCCCTGCTGCTGCTGATCCCGGTGGCGGACAGCTGGCCGAAGTGGTGGAGCGTGGCCTACGTGATGGTGGCCCAGGCGATCAGCGGCATCGCCAAGGACCTCAACAAGATGAGCGCCAAGAGCGCCATCAAGACGGTGGTGCCGGAAACCCCCGACGACCACAGCCGCGGCGAGACCCAGCTGTTCCAGTGGGTGGCGATCCTCACCGGCTCCAAGAACGCCCTCAAGGGGGTGGGGTTCTTTCTGGGCGGCGTGCTGCTCACCACGCTCGGTTTCAACGCCGCCGTGGGGGCGATGGCGGCCGGGCTGTTTCTGGCCTTCCTGCTCACGCTGGTGCTGCCCGGCGACCTCGGCCGCATGAAGCGCAAGCCCGCCTTCACCGCCCTGTTCTCCAAATCCCGGGGCATCAACGTGCTGTCGCTGGCCCGCTTCTTTCTCTTCGGCGCCCGCGATGTGTGGTTCGTGGTGGCCCTGCCGGTGTTCCTGCAGGCCGCCCTGGGCTGGCGCTACTGGGAGGTGGGCGGCTTCATGGGTCTGTGGGTGATCGGCTACGGGATCGTGCAGGGCGCCGTGCCGGCCCTGCGCCGCTGCTGGGGCCAGAGCGGCCCGCCCGGTGTGGCCGCCGTGCAGTTCTGGAGTGCCGTGCTCACCGCCATTCCGGCCCTGATCGCCATCAGCCTCTGGCGCCAGGTGGGCCATCCCGGCATCGCCGTGGTGGTGGGTCTGGCGGCCTTCGGGGTGGTGTTCGCCATGAATTCCTCGATCCACAGCTACATGGTGCTGGCCTACACCGACGCCGAATCGGTGAGCCTCAACGTGGGCTTCTACTACATGGCCAACGCCGCCGGCCGGCTGGTGGGCACCCTGCTCTCCGGGGCCCTGTTCCTGGTGGGAGGCCTGCAGGCCTGCCTCTGGTGCTCGGCGCTGCAGGTGGCCCTGGCCTGGGCGGCGGGCACCCGGCTGCCAGTGCCGCCCCGGCAGGGGCTTGGCCAGGGGCTTGCAGCCTAGCGGAACTCGGGCTTGCGGGTGTCGTCGAAGCTGCGCCGCAGGGCGGCCTCGATGCCCAGACCCACCGGCAGATCCCCACCGAAGGAGGTGCCGAGGATGGGGCGGTAGAGCTTGGATTCCACCAGCCGGTAGGTGTCGGCCGGCAGGGGGATGAAACCCGCCTGTTCCACGAAGCGCAGGCCGTTGCCCACGGTGTAGCCCACGAAGCTGCGGATCTCGTCATCGGCACGCATGGCCCGGTCGTTCACGTAGAGGAACAGCGGCCGTGCGAGCGGCTTGTAGAGGCCCTTCTGCACCGCGCTCACCGAGGGTGGCACCGGCTCCCTCCCCGGGGCGGCAATGGACAGGGCCCTGATCCGCGCGGCATTGGCGGTGTAGTAGGCGATGCCGAAATAGGCCATGGCGTTGGGATCGCGGGCCACGCACTCCACGAGCACCGTGTCGTCTTCGCTGCTCTCCACATCGGTGCGGGCGTTGGTCTTGCCGCCATTGATCGCCTCGTTGAAGTAGTCGAAGGTGCCGGAATCCGCTCCCGGCGCACAGAGACGCAGCGGACGGTCGGGCCAGGCGTTGTTGATCTGGCCCCAGCGCGTCACCCGGCCCTGCGCCGGCCGCGACCAGGTGCGCTGCAACTCCTGGGTGGAGATGGAGGTTGCCCAGCTGTTGTCGCTGTTCACCGCCACCGTGAGCGCATCGAAAGCCAGGGGCAGTTCGATGAAGGTGATGCCGGTGTCGGCACAGGCCTGGAGCTCCTCGGTGCTGATCGGGCGTGAGGCATTGGCGAGCGGGGCCTCGCCCGAACAGAAGGCCCGCAGGCCGGCGCTGGTGCCCACCTCGCTGAGCTCCAGCTTCACGCCGCGGCCGCGGGCGGTGGCGCCGTAGCCGGCGATAGCCCGCTCGAGAATCGGAAACACGGTGCTGGAGCCGGTGATCCGGATGGGGCTGGCCTGGGGCTTGGGCGCGGGAGCACAGGCGGCCAGCAGCGCAGCCAGCAGCGGCAGGGCACCGGCAAGGGGGATGGCCATCGGAGTCGGAGCGACCCGGAGGCCTCCAGCCTGACCCATCAACTTGCGTTGTTGGTTAAGGGATGGTGGAGCCGCCTCCCAGCGGATACAAAGCGCATCAGGGCCAGGTCTGATGATGCCCGCCAGTGAACAGAGGAGCCCCGATCCCGATGAGCCCTCTCTTCGCGTGTGCCGGCTGCGGCGTGCAGATCGAGCGCTCCGTTCGCCTCTACCGCCAGCAGAAGGGCCGCGTGTTCTGCTCCACGTGCATCGACCGGCAGGAGGCTGAGCGCCAGCAGGCTGGGCTCCAGCCGCGGCCGGAGGCCGGCGGAGGGGATGGGGCAGGCAACGCAGGTCGCCCCTGACCCTCCGCAGCGAAGGCTCAGCTTCCGGTGGCCAGCTGCTCCAGCACCGCCGCGGCCGCCTCCTCGCCGCTGCGCACCGCGCCCTCGAAGAAGCCCGGCCAGCGTTCCGCCACCTCGGTGCCCGCCCAGAACACCCGGCCATGGGGGCGGCGCAGCGCATCGCCGCAGCGGGTCCAGAGCCCCGGCGGCATCCAGCCGGCGAAGGCCCCGCCCACGTGGGGCACGGCCGGCCAGTCCTTCGCCACATAGGCCAGGGGAGTGCGGGCCTGCGGGCCCAGATAGGCGGCCAGGTCAGCGAGCACCGCCTGCCGCCGTTCCCCCTCCTCCAGGGCCGCCCAGCGTCGATAGCGGTGTCCGGCCACGAAGGCGGCCAGCACGCCGCAGCCGCTCTCCGGGTCGGAGCTGTCGGCGCAGAGCTCCACCGTGGGGCGATCGCCGATGGCGATGCCCGAGAGACCCAGCTGCCGCCACCAGGGCCTGCCGTACACCAGCAGCACCTTGGCGCAGGCGCCCATCGGCATGGCCCGCTGCAGCTCCAGGCGGTCGGCCGGCAGCTCCGGCGTGAACGCGAGCCGCGCCGCCATGGCCGGCGGCATCGCCACGATCACGGCGCGGCAGGTGTGGCGCGCCCGATCGGTGTGCACCACCACGGGATGGTCCAGCGCCGCCGCCGCCCGGTTTCCAGGGGGGCTGGCGTGCTGCTCGATGGCGCGCACCGGCTCGCCCAGGCGCACCACCCCCTCCCCCAGCTGTGCCTTCAGCAGAGGGGGCAGCTGGCCGGCGCCGCCGTGCAGCAGCTCCTGCTCCGGGTGCTCGCCCTGGGGGGCGGTGCGCTGGCCCCAGAGCACGTGCAGCAGTGACACCTGCGCGGGCTCGGCTGGGCCGAGGAAGCCCACGGCGCGGCAGAAGTAGGCGAAATACCAGGCGGCGAAGGGGGTGTGGGTGTGGGCGTCGATCCAGTGCTGGAAGCTCTGCCGGTCGAGGGCGGCGGCGGCGGGATGGTGGTGGGGATGCCCCACGGGCAGCTGGGCCACCAGCGCCTGGAACTGCTCCAGGGCGGCCATGGCGTCGGCCCAGTCGGCGCTGGGCACGGCGGGGGGCTGGCCCTCGGGGAACCCCTGGAAGAAGCCGGCGAACGTGCAGCGGCTGCCGCCGAACACCAGCACCGTGTCACCGGTATGGGGCGACGCGAAGCGGCGGATGCCGTGGCGATCGAGCAGGGCGAGAACGCGGGTCTGGGTGGGGCCGACCCACTGGCCGCCCAGATCGACCCAGGGGCTGGAGCCCTGCAAGGCCGTGCCAGCCAGCACCAGCCGCTGACCGGTCATGCGCCCGCCCAGCACCTCGGCAGCCTCGATCAGCCGCACCGAGCGGCCCGCCTGCTGCACTGCCCCGGCGGCCACCAGACCGGAGAGCCCACCTCCCACCACCACCACATCCACGGGTTCCGCCAGAGGCCGTTCCCTCTGTGACCGCTCCAGCAGTGGCTGCGTCATCGATCCAGCCATCCCGTCGCCGGGTGCTTCCAGAGTGCCCAGTGTGGGGGGTATCCCGGCCACCGGCCCCTCTTCCCACCCCAACCGCCAACCTCTCCATCGCGCCCCTCTCCATCGCGCCCCTCGATCCACCCGGCCCGCCGCCGACGCCCCCGATGCCCCCACTCCCCCCACCGGCGCTCCACCGCGACCCCCGCGTGATCCAGCGGCTGATGCCCGTGTGGGAGTGGTTCTACCGCCACTACTTCCGGGTGCGCACCAGTGGCTGGGAGCACATCCCCAGCCAGGGGCAGGTGCTGCTGGTGGGCTCCCACAACGGCGGTCTGGCAACGCCCGATCTGCCCATGTTCCTGGTGGACTGGGTGCGGCGCTACGGCGTGGAGCGGGAGGTGTACGGCCTGGCCCACGTCAAGCTGTGGAGCGCCTTCCCCCGCCTCGCCGCGCTGGCGGCCCGGGTGGGCGCCGTGCCCTTCCACCCGCGCCAGGCCCTGGCCGTGCTGGGGCAGGGCCACAGCCTGCTGGTGTACCCCGGCGGCGGCGAGGATGCCTTCCGGCCGCATCGCCAGCGGGATCGGATCCATTTCGGCGGGCGCACCGGCTTCATCCGCCTGGCCCTGTGGCGGGAACTGCCGTTGATCCCGCTGATCTCCTGGGGCGCCCACGACACCCTGCTGGTGCTGGACGACTGCACCGCCCAGGCCCGGCGCCTCCACGACCTGGGCATGCCCTGGCTGCTGGGCATCGACCCGGAGGTCGTTCCCCTCTATCTCGGCCTGCCGTGGGGGCTCGGCGTGGGTCCGCTGCCCAACCTGCCCCTGCCCGTGCCGATCCACACGCGGGTGTGCGCACCGGTGGTGTTCCCGCGAACCGGCTATGCCGCCAGCCGCGACCGGAGCTACGTGCGAGCCTGCTACCAGCAGGTGGTGGCCCACATGCAGGCCGAACTGGATCGGCTGGCGCAGACCGTCCGCCAGGGTGGGGGCGTGTGCAGCTGGTGATGCCGCTGGAGGCGATGAACGCGCAGCTGCCCCAGCTGAAGGCGAGGTGGACCGCCGGGGGCGACACCGAGGCGGCACTGCAGGAACTGCAGGCCCTGGCGTCCCGGGTCTGGAGCGTCTCGATCGCCAAGTACGAACCGGTGAGCTTCACGCCCCTGCCCAGCCCGTGGGCGGGCCCTGAGCAACGTTCTGCACTCAGCAGAGCAGCACCGGATCCCCCAGCGCCACCGAGCCGGGCTGCAGCACCGAGAGGCGCATCCCCGCCACCACCTGGTTGTGGCGCGCCGTGGCCCGCAGGATCTCGATCTCCTGGGGCAGGTCGCCCTGGGCGAGGGTGGTGACCACGCAGCGGGGGCAGCCGCCGTCCACCCGAAGCAGCACCTCACGGCCCAGCCGCAGGGTATGGCCGCTCCAGGCCTCCTCCACGAACCCCTCGGCCGGGCCGCTGGGGCGGATCAGCAGGTTGGGGCGGAACCGCTCCACGGCGAAATCGAGCTGGGGCTCCCTCCGCCGCAGCTCCTCCAGGGTGGCCGTGGTGAGGGCATGGATCGGGCAGGCATCGAAGAACGTGCCCTCCGGCAGCGGCAGTTCGTTCACCACGTTCTGGAACTGCCGCTCCTTCACATCAGGCCAGTACTGATCCAGGCTGGCCCCGGCCGGAGCCTGGTTCAGCAGGCTCACCTGTCGGCCCATCAGGCCGGTGAGGGCGGCGTCGATGCCGGAGTCGCCGCTGTGCAGGGGGGCGGCCGTCTCGCGGCCGGCGATGGCCACAGGCGGCATGGGCTCTCCGGGCTGCGGAGGCGAGAGAAACTGGGCACGGAAGTGGAGCAGCGCCTTCCACACCAGGGGATTCTTGGCACTGGCCACCCGCTGGGTGGCATGGTCCCAGAGGGCGTAGGCCCGATCGCCGCAGATGCCGCCGGCGGTCACATCAACCTGCGGGGGCTGCTCCCCCAGCATGGATTTCACCGGATAGCGCCAGAGCGCCTCCACATGGCCCACCAGCTGTTCGGCCATGCCGCTCAAGATCTCCACCGCTCGGAACGGCCATTCAAGGGGCAGACGCCCTGGAAGAAGGTTCGGAGCTCACAGCGGCGCGACGAGGGCTTCACCGATTCACCAAACCGCAGCGCATCCCCCCGAGCACGGCCTGCAGGTGGTTGTGCACCCCCGGGGTGCGCAGGAACGGGCGGCCGTTCATGGTCAGGGCCAGGTGCCCATCGGCTTCCGGGGAAACCGTCATTCATCGGCGCCACCTGCCTGCAAACCAGTGAGGTCTGGGGTGAGGATGGGGTCGATCAGGCTGCAGTGGATGGTGATGCTGTCGGCCACGCCGCCCCACCCTCCGGCTCCATCACACGCTTGAGCACAACGTCGAGAGGCGCTGGGTCCCGAACCCGACGCGGCAGAGCGGCTTGCCAACCTGAGCCTGCAGATTGTGCGCTTGATGTTGTTGAAGGAGTGTCCCGTTTTGGGCGGCAGGCGGAATGCACAAAGTCCGAAAACGGGGGGAATGGCGGGCCTCAAGCTCACCGATCGCCGGTGTGGTTGTGGAGGCGGAGACTTCAGTCGACATCAAGCCGGCCGTTGACATCAAACCGGCCGTTGACATCCGCAGGGGTCGATCACCACACCCATGGCCCAGCACTTGGCCAAGCCTGTCGAATCCAGCCGTCCACCCGTCCATGGGCACATCCCGGTGAGCCTGGTGCTGCATCAGGGTGAAGGTGTGTTTGTTGGTCTCTCCATGGCGGAAGCGCCCTACCTGATCGCCCTGGCCTTCCTGGAACAGAACGGCAGCCGGGCCCTGCCGCTGGGGGGCCGATCGCTCAGCGCCGCCGCCGATCGCGAGGATCCCGGCGAGGAGGGCCATGGCCTGGCGCTCGAGCTGCTGCTGCGCATCTGGCAGCGCAGCGATGGGGGGCCGCTGCGGCGTGCCGCCGGCGACGCCAGCCTGCTGCTCGTGGTGATGCCGATGGAGGCGATGAACGCGCAGCTGCCCCAGCTGAAGGCGAGGTGGATCGCCGGGGGCGACACCGAGGCGGCACTGCAGGAGCTCCGGGCCCTGGCGTCCAGGGTCTGGAGCGTCTCGATCGCCAAGTACGAACCGGTGAGCTTCCGGCCTTACCCCGGCTCATGACCACGCTGCTGATCCCTCCGCCGCTCCCCGGCGCCGGATGCGCACGGGCATGCCGTCGGCGGGATAGATCAGCAGGTTCTGCCGCTGGTTCTCCAGCGACGCCGCGCCGTTGACCAGCTCCCAGGTGTAGTGGCGCAGCAGCTGGGCCAGCATCACCGTGGCCTCCAGCATCGCCAGATGTTCCCCGATGCAGCGGTGGGCGCCGGAGCCGAAGTCGATCATCGGGGGGGCAGGAGTGTCAGCCCCCCCCTGCTGCCAGCGTTCCGGCAGGAACTCCAGCGGCCTGGGGTAGGCCTGGGGATCCCGCCCGGCCCCCAGCATCGACCAGAGCAGCGTGGTGCCCACCGGCACCCTGCCGAGCCCGTCGAGGTTGATCGCCTTCACCACCTGCAGGGACGTGGATCCGGAGGCCACCGAAAACAGGCGCAGCGTCTCCTTGATCACCCCCCGCACCAGATCCAGGGCACCGATGCAGGCCGGCGTCAGGCCGCCATGGCGCTCCCAGGCCCGATCCACCTCCTGCCTCACCCGGGCCAGAACGTCGGGCTGGAGGGCCAGGCAGCCGGCGGCGAAGGAGAGGGTATGGGCGGTGGTGTCGGTGCCGGCGATCAGGAATTCAATGGCCTCAGCGGTGAGGGCGTCCTGGTCGTAGCGGGGCTCCTTGGCCGCCATCCGCACCAGCAGGCACTGGCGGAACCCGGGGGTGAGGCCCGCGTCGTCGCCGGCGTTCCCATCCCGCAGGCGCAGGGCGAGGGCCACCCGGGGAGCGAGCAGATCCTCCAGCTGCCGGCGGGCATCCCAGTACCGGCGCGAGGCGCGGGTGGGAACGAACTTCATCCAGCGGCTCTCGCCGGTGGCCAGCCGCAGAAACCGGTACCCCAGCACGCCCATGGCCTGATAGGTGCGGGCCACATCCAGCGGCGGGCCTTCCGGACTCTCCGCCCCGGGCCGCAGGGGGATGCCCAGCAGCAGGGCGGCGATGACGCGCATCGCCATCTCCACGAAGAGAGGATCCAGGGGGATCGCCTGTGCTGCCGGCGCCTGCGCAAGCCGCTCCAGAACCTGGGCGCTGGCCTGCTGGAGCAGCGGCAGATGGGCGGCGATGCTGGCGGCGGTGAACTCGGGATTCCAGGCCCGGCGGCGCCACTGCCAGGCCGGCCCGTCCTCACCGATCAGGATCGGGCCGCGCATGTCATTCCAGGCCCGCCGTGTGCCGGGGGAGCGGATCAGGCAGCCGGAGCGCATGCCCTGCACGATGGTGGTCTCGATCAGGGCCGGGCGGCTGAGCACCAGCACGGGCCTGCCGGCCCAGTACACATACGCCGGTCCATACGTCTCGCTCCAGACATGGAGGAGCTGGAAGAAGCGCTTCTGGCGCACGGCTGCCAGCACCGCCGGGATGTGGCCGAGCAGGGGCACCCCCGGCGGTGAGGGGAGCTGGCGCAGGGGAGCGAAGTGCCGGCGCCGGCGCCAGGCCCCCCAGGCCAGAAGGCCCGCCACTGCCACAGGCAACGCAGGCAGCAGCCATGGCGCCTGGGTCAGCACGGCAGCCAGGAGCAGGTCATGGTCTGACGGGCCGGCTGCAGATCCAGGCGAGCCTGGCCGGTGACTGTGGATCCGGCGTGCCGGTGTAGGCGACCCAGGCTCCCGCCGGATCCTGCACCTCCAGACGTTGATCGGCGCAGCGGGCCCGCATCCGGCGCTCCCGCACCTGCCAGGCAGGCCCGTTCGCCGGACGCTGCAGCAGCACCACCGCCTGGAAGGCCACCAGCGGGCCGGCGGCGTCGGCAGCGGGAACCAGATCGGCCAGGTATTCACCGGCGCGGAGATCGGGCCGATCGACGGCCCGCACGAAGATCCAGCTCCGGCGGGCCAGCCCCTCGGGCGGCCCCTGCCGCAGCAGGGAGGCCCGCACCGACGCCCAGGCTGCCGGTTCCGCCGGGGGCGACCACGGCGCCGCTGCCGCGGGCTCCGGCTGGGCCCGAGCCACAGCCGGCAGCAGGCCCGCGACCAGCGCCAGGCTGAGCGCCCCCAGCAGGCTGGCCCCATCGCCGCGCGAGCTGCCGCCGTGCCTGCAGGCGAGGGTGGGCGGGTGTGTGGCGGCGAGCTTCCCGCTCAGGAAGCCGCACGCATCAGGCTCCACAGGGGAGAAGGCGATGTGGCGGAGGCTGCCCGCCGGCAGCACCCTGGCGAGCGCTTCGCGCACCAACGGAAGCATGCTGCGGGGTCCGGGGTGGAACAACAGGGGCCCATCATCCCGGATCAGGACCTGGTTGAAGCAGCAACCGCGTCGTCTCCGGCTTGAGGCCGTCCTCCCGCACGGTCGGGGATGTCGGCCATCACGCCGGTGCGGCTGACGTGGCTGGGATCACGAAAGGGACGGCACTGGATGCCCAGCCGCCCGAACGGCCATGGCGAGTGCCGGGGTCAGCGCAGCAGTGCTCCCAGGCCGATCTGCTGCAGGATCCCCTGGCCGGAAACGGCCTCGACCAGCACCCCGATCACGAAGCCGAGCATGGCGAGGCGCCCGTTGAGCAGCTCGGCACGGCGGTGGAAACCCCAGCCGCTGTCGCTCTCCGCACTGGCCCTGTACATCTTCGGTTCAATCACCTTGGGATCGAGCAGTTGCGAATCCTCGGAATCCCACATGCCTCCCTCAGACTCCGCATAGTTTCTCACTTTTTTTGGCTGCGTTGCTTGGGTCATGACGATCATCTCCGCTGATGAAATTGTTGGAATTGGGCCCGAATCACCGGCCTGAACAAAAAGAAGAGCAGCGAAGCGATCCCCGATGGCCTCCCTGACCATGGCAATCGCCGCTGAATCCAATGGCGGATGCCAGACGCGTTGGCTTGGACACGCGCTGGGTTGAACACCCAATGGATTGAACACGCGATGGATTCAATACGCGATGGATTCGATACGCGTTGAACCGGATCTGTTCCTGCTTCTTCTCCCTGGCATCAACATAGACGGCATTTCCCGGATCGACTGAAATCCAACCGGCGCCATGCAGCCCGGGACGGATGACCGCCTGTCGATTTCAGCGCCGGCGGCCGTTTCTCACCGCTGGGGGTACGGAGATCCGTCCGGCAGGTCGAGGGGCCGCCCAGAGAGCCACTCCCTGCTGGCCAACAGGCCGTCAGGCAATGAAGAGCGCAATGCCGGAGGGAGACTGATCGCGGTTCCCCGTGCCGTCATAGGCCGCCGCACTGACGTTGTAAGCACCCGGATAGCCCGTGGCATCCCAGGACCAGATCCACGTGCCGTCTGCCTCGAGCAGGGCCTGATTCTCCACCCGCGTCGGGGTGAAGGCCTGGATGGCGCCGTTCCAGTATTCATAGGGCACCGAACTGTTGCCGGTGGAGCGCGCCACGGTGACACGTACCTCCACTGGAGCGAAGTTGTCGGAGGCCGTGCCCTCGATCTCCACGATCCCCTGGGGCAGGGTGTCGCTGCTGAGTGGACGGACGATCACGGTGTCAGGGCGAATGGTGTCGCCGACCGGGATGGTGGAGAAGGGCACGACGACGGTCTCTCCCCTGGAACGTGGGAAGAGGCGGGCGATGCGGGGCGTGAAGCTGGCCTGGTAGGAGCCTGAACCGCCCAGGGCGGCAGCCTGAAGCACATCGAAGCTGAACGACCAGGCGGAGCGCCAGCTGAGGCTGTCATCAATACTGGCCTCGGCTGGCGAGGCGGTCGTCGACCAGTCGTTTTGCGCGGCGTCCCAGCGGGTGCCGCGCTCCAGGTCTTCCACCACCACCTCCAGGCGCACCGATCCGTGGTTGCGGTTGCGCACGAAGCCCAGAAACTCAACCGACGCCGCCTGGCCCTGGGAGCCGGGCTGGGGAGCGAGCACATCCACCGCGGGCGGACCGAAGTCAGCCAGGAAGGTGCGTGTCTGCTCGCTGAGGTTGGCCGCCGCGTCCCAGGCGGCCACCTCCAGGAGATAGGAGCCTGACCCGAACGCACCGCCAAGGAAGCGGTACGACCAGCTCTCCCCCTGCACTGGCACCTCGATCGACACCCGCCGATCGCGCCACCAGCCGGCCGGATCCCACCACAGTCCACTGACGCGGTCCTGAACTGCGATCCGCAGGCCCAGCAGGTTGTCGCCGGGATCCCTCACGCTTCCCCGGATCCGGGCCACCGGGATGGCCGCCACGCCTCCGGCCACTGGGGACTCGATGGTCACCACCGGCTCGCGGCTGTCGATACTGAAGCTGGCCTGCGCGGTCGCCGTGCGGATGGGTCCCAGGGTGCGCCTGGCCTTCAGCTCCACCTGGACGCTGTACTCCCCATCGGGGAACAGGGCCAGGTCCAGCTGGCGGCTGTTGGGCACGGCCGTGACCCAGGACGCCGAGCGGAACACACCGGGCATGGATGCCCAGCTGAAGGCCGACTCCCCGGTGTCGGGATCGATGGGGCCGCCGCAGTCCCAGAAGCGGGCCTCGGAGGTGAACGATTCCGATGGGGGATGCCAGAAGAGCCCGGTGGCGAGCTGCTCGATCCGCCAGCCCAGCCCCAGGAGTGTCGGGATTGCGGGAGTCAAGGGGCTCATGGAGGCGGAGTAGGTCCCGCTGAAGACCGTGCGACTCCGGGGTTGGAGCACCGCATCGGGTGCAGGCACGTCGATGGAGAGGCTGAGTTGCATCGCGCACCTGCCGCACAGGGGACCCCGCCCGGTTCCCCAGACGCGATGGCTTCAACGTAGTCATTCCCGCGGTCGCCGCCCTCGCGATCACGGGGCAGCGGCCGTCAGCCCCGGGCAGGGCTCACCGCGGGACGGTTCAGCACCAGCAGCAGCACTCCCACCACGATCAGGGCCGGGATGTCGCCGAACAGGTTGGCCTGCTCCATCGGATCGCGCAGGGCCTGCACCAGCATCACCAGGCCATGCACCAGGCTCGACCAGCCGGCGAAACCGATCAGGCTGCGGTGCTCGGCCGGCGCCCGGGCGGCCAGCAGCAGGAACACCCCCAGCACGGCGAAGGTGGCGAGGATCATCTGCTCGTATTCGGCCTGGCGCGGCATCCACATGAAGCCATCGGGCCAGAGCACCGTGAGCGGATAGAGGCCGAAGGTGTACACAAGGCCCACGGCGATCAGGGCGATCCGCAGGGCCCTGTCCGGGTTGGGGGCGTTCATGGGTCCTGCCTCCTGGAGCTGCGGTCCGCCGGGTGACCCATTCCTTAGCCACTGCCACGCCGGGCGTCAGCGGTTCGGGCTGCCGGCCGGCTCGATGGCCTGCTGCCGCAGGGCGCTCACCACGCCCTGGCGCTTGAGGGCGCTGATCGCCCGGTCAATCCGGGCGGCGGTGGCCGCCGGCAGGGCCGGGGAGAAGACGAACGCCTGGGATTCGGGGCGGATCCCCTGCAGAGCCAGGGTGGGCCGGGCGCCCTGCAGCGGCGCGTGAATCAGCAGATAGCGCAGCTGCAGGGTGTCGCCCAGCAGAGCATCGAGGCGGCGGGACACCAACAGATCCATGCCCGAGCGGAGGTTGGCCAGGGGCACGACCGTGACCTTCGCACCGCGGCCGCCGGCATTGAGCTCCTGCAGCAGCGCCTCGCTCACGGTGCCGCCCCGCACCCCCACCCGCAGACCACGCAGATCGCCCTCGGAGCGGATCCGGGCAGCGGGGGTGCCCTGCACCTGGCGGGCCACGTTCACGGTGAGGTAGCCCACCAGCAGCGAGGCGGACACGATCCGCACCAGATAGGCCAGCAGCACGATGGCGTTGCCACGGCTGGTGGTCGCCACGGTGTTGCTGCCGGGCCCGGTGGCGAGCACCTGGAACAGGGCGATGAAGCTGCGCCGGCGACCCCGGCTCAGGGTCTGGGGCTGGGCGGGGTAGTGCTCCACGCGCCAGGTGAGCAGGGCCAGCAGCCCGATCGCCGCCAGGTAGCCACCCAGCAGCTGCAGCAGGGTGGGGGTGAACAGCGCCAGCAGGAAGGAGCGGCCCAGGTCCAGGCGGCTCTGCAGCACCATCACCGCCAGCCCGTCCTCCTGAAAAGGCAGGCTGAAGCGGTACCGCGCCAGGCGGTCGGGCGACACGTTGATGCAGCCCACCGCCACATCGAGCGCGCCGTTGCGGCTGGCCTCCAACATCGCCTGCACCGACGGCCACCCCGAGAGCACAGAGGGGAGCTGCTCACGGGTGGCGATCCGGCTCCACAGCTCCACGGACAGGCCGCGCCAGTCGCCGGCTTCGCGGTAGCTGCAGGGGGGCGCCCCATCCACCACCCCCACCCGCAGCACCGGTGGCGGCGACGCCACCCGATTCTCCGGCTCCACCGCAGCGGCACGGGGGGGCAGAGCCGCGGGCATGACCAGGAGCAAGGCCAGAGGGGTGACCAGCGCCAGCAGTCCGCGGGATGCCATCGCGGAAGTCTGCCCGAACCGCAGGGCCCCGTTCCCAGAGCCGAGGCTCCTGGCTAGCTGTCGTGATGGCGGATCTGCTCGATGGCGCTGTCGTGCAGGCGCTGCTCGTGGTCGCGCCGGGCCGCCCACACCTGCTCCTGGTGGGCCGCGTTGGCGGTGCCCTCGGGGTGCTGGTGCTCGCTCACCTCGGCGAGCTCGGGGCGGTAGGCCCTGTGCTCCTCCTCGTGGTGCCGGGCCCAGGCCACGAATTCAGGGCTGGCCTGAGCGCGGGTGGGGGAGCCGTCCGGGGAGCCGTCTGGAGTGCCGTCAGACGTGGCTTCAGTCATGGGTTCGGTCATCGCCGCTGCAGGGATTACCTCGTCTTCAACGTAGACAGCACCGTCCGGCGGGCGCCACGGCCCGGCATGAGGAGATGTGAACCCCTGCAAGGCGCCCCCCAGGGCCCTCCCTACGTTTGAGCCGGCCTCTCCAGCCCATGGTTCAGCCTTCCCGCCCCGGTGCGCCCAGCATGCGCCCGACTGTGGCTCCCCGCGAGCAGGCCCGCCTGGAGGCGCTGAAGGGGTACCGCGTTCTCGATACGGCCCCCGAGCAGTCGTACGACGACATCACCTTGCTGGCCACCCAGCTCTGCTCCGTGCCGATCGCCTTGATCAGCCTGGTGGATGCCGAGCGTCAGTGGTTCAAATCCAGGGTGGGCGTGGATGTGAGCGAAACGAGCCGGGATGTGTCGTTCTGCGCCCACGCCATCCAGGGCGAGGAGCCCCTCGTGGTGCGGGACGCCCGTGAGGACGAACGCTTCCGGGACAACCCCCTGGTGACCCGTGCCCCCCACATCGTGTTCTATGCCGGGGTGCCCCTGTGCACCCCGGATGGCTTCAGGATCGGCACCCTCTGCGTGATCGATCACCAGCCCCGGGACCTCAGCGACGCGCAACTCCGCTCCCTGGAGGCGCTGGCCCGGCAGGTGGTGCTGCAGCTGGAACTGAAACGGGTGTCCGATCAGCTCGCCGGCGCCCTCCAGCGCATCGATGTGATGGAGGCGCTGATCCCGATCTGCTCCTACTGCAAGGGCATCCGCAACGACGAGGGCTACTGGGGAACCGTGGAAGCGTTCATCAAGAGCCACGACAACGTCGAGTTCTCCCACGGCGTGTGCGAGGCCTGCATGGCGAAGCACTTCCCGGAGGTGCCGCCGCTGCCGTGAGCCCCTGCGGCAGAAATCCGGCGGGCCTACCGGTACCAGAGGATGGCAGCAACGTCTCGACCCACACGATGGTCCAGCCCTGGCCCATGCTGCTGGCTCTGCTGGCGGCCCCGCTACTGCCTCTGCAGGGGGTGGCCCGGGCGGCGGAGACTCCGTGCAGCGATGCCCAGTCCACGGTGGAGGCAACCCGCTGCCTGATCCAGGTCCTTGAGGCCGTGGACCGGAGTCTTGAGACGGCCCTCATGGGCGTCGCCACGGAGGCCGCCGGCGTACCCAGCGATACCTTTCAGAGCCTCTGGCGCGACAACCTCACGAACTTCTACCGCACAAGTGCGGACCCGAAGGAGCAGGCCGAGGCCTTCCGCAGTGAACGCCGAAAGGTATGCGGCTACGCCAAGTCGATGGCATTCCAGGGCACCGGCTACGGCATCTTCACCACCAGCTGCGAGATCGAGCTCACGGAAACCTTGCTCAAGCAGTTCGCCCCCTGAGCTGCAACGTCAGTGGCGGCCCACCGCCGCGTCGCTGACCACAACGCAGCGGCCGCTGCCTCCGATCGGCAACAGGGTGCGGTCGTCGAGGTTGGTGGTGCGGGATTCCAGGTTGAGGAACACCCGCTCGCCCGGCCCCTCGAACAGCGGTCCGGCATGCCAGGTGCCCGGATGCAGCACCACCAGCCGGCGCGACGGGATGCGGAAGGCGTGCAGATCGGTGGCGGGATCGAAGGGGCGATCGGCGGGATGGTCGGGCCGGGCCACCACCAGGAACCAGTCAGGGCTGTCGATGGCACCGAGTGCCTGGCTCACCAGCCGATGACGGGCGAGCTCGGACAGCGCCAGGCCCCGCGGCGGCAGCGTCATCAGATAAAGGCGGGGCGGACCGCCGCGGAAGTGAAGCTCCGCATCCCCCGGCTGCCAGGGATCGGCATCGGGCTGAGGCTGGATCACAAAGCCGAACGGCGCGAAGGCCGCTGGCGTGAGCGTGGAGGCGATCAGATCTTGGAGATCACCCATCCTGTCGGACGGCCTCCGGCAACGGCGGCAGCTCCGGCGGAGGCAGCACCTCCAGTTCGGGGGGATTGGGAGCGGTTTCCGGGCCGATCAGGTCCACCGCGGTGCGTTGCACCATCAGCCGGAAGCGCAGGGGGGCCTGTTTCCTGTTGATGAAGTCCTGCACCGCCGCCACCTGGCTGGACGTGGGCAGCTTGGGATCGGTGACCCGCACCTGGGCCCGGATCAGCGGTGGATTCTGCTGCCAGTCGATGGAAATCCCCGCCAGATCAATGGCGGGATCGCCGCCGAGGGTGATGGTGCTGCTGCGCAGCTGCTGTTCGATCACGGTCTCCAGCTGCTGAGCCTTCGTTTCCAGCCGGTAGCGATCCACCAGGCGAAAGAAGCTTGTCCCGAGGGGGATCACCAGCAGAGCGGTGAGGGCCACGCTGGTGACACCGAGGCGGCTGTGGAACAGGCGGCGCCGATACACCCGCTCGAGGGTGGCCAGGGCCGCCATCGCGCCCACCATGATCCCCAGCAGGTTGGTGGTGAAGAGCAGCAGGGCCCCGTAGGCCTGGGCCCAGTACGACGAGGCCAGCAGGATTCCCACCACGCACATCGGCGGCACCAGGGCCACGGCGATCGCCAGCCCGGCCAGGGCCGAGATCGCTTCTTTGCGGAGTTTGGCGAACATCGCCACTGCGCCGGCCACCAGGGCCACACCCAGATCCAGCAGGTTGGGGCTGGTGCGGTTCATCACCTCGCTGCCGAAGCTGGGGAAGGCCACCAGATGGCCCACCCCCATGGCCAGGAGCACGCAGATCACCACCCCCAGCAGCAGGGTGCGCAGGGCCCGCAGAAACATCGGCAGCCGCCCCCGCAGGATCTCGAAGGCCATCGCCTGCAGGGGCAGGATCCAGGGGGCGACCACCATGGCGCCGATCACCACCCCGGGGCTGTTGGCCAGCAGACCCAGGGTGGCGATCAGGGTGGCCCCCACCGTGAGCACCACGAACACCAGATTGAAGCTGGCCTCGTGCTCGAATTCCAGCCGGAGGGCCTCGAGGCGGAGGTCGTCGGGCGACACAGTGGTGCTGTTCACGATGGAGCCGGATGGGCGGAGCCGGATGGGCGGAGCCGGATGGGCGGAGCCGGATGGGTGGAGCTTTCGCCAACCACGCCAGCAACACTCGGTGATTATGGCCAGCGGATCACGGGCTAATCCCCGAAGCAAGTCACAACACGTAGGGCTTGCCGCCCTACTCGCAGGTTGACGAACGTACAGACCCCGATACAGGGCAGGAGCCTGATCATGGTGCGCCAGGCCTACTGACAGATCCAGTTTCCTCTGGGAAGCACCTGATCCCCAGGAGGTATGGGATCCCACGGGGGCATGTTGTCTACCGCTTCACCAATCCCTTCGGTGGAGCGGCTGAGCGCCCGTTTCGGCCCCCACCCGCACCGATGTCCACGCAGACAGCAATGGCACCCCATCCTATGTAGCCACAGCCTGGCCTTCCTTCCCGTCGGCCTTGGTGTGCAACAGAGCGCGGGTCGCGAACTTCGCCTGGAAGAGAGGGTCCTTCGGGCAGTCTGGATTCCCTGGATTCTCTAGGAGTTCGCTGAAAAACCCGCCCACCCCTGCGAAAATGGAGTATCCGCCTCAGGCTTGATGCGTGGTCAGCAGGAGCGCACAGGCTCACTGTTCTCCTACGTCTCGATCGAGGAGCGGATTCCGGCCGGCCATCCGCTGCGGCGGATTCGCAAGCTGGCGGATCAGGCTCTCGATCGCCTCAATCCCACCTTCTGCCATCTCTATGCCTCAGAAGGCAGGCCATCGATACCGCCTGAGCAATTGCTGCTGGCCTCACTGCTGCAGGCGTTCTACGGGATCCGTTCGGAGCGCCTGCTGCTGGAGCAGCTCGACTACAACCTGCTGTTCCGCTGGTTTGTGGGCTTGAGTCCTGACGATCCGATCTGGCATCCGACCACGTTCACCAAGAATCGTGAGCGGCTGCTCAACGAGCAGTTGATGGGCCGGTTCCTGGAGAAGCTGATGGCGGCACCGGAGGTGAAACCGCTGCTCAGCAATGAACACTTCTCCGTCGATGGCACCCTGCTCCAAGCCTGGGCCTCACATGCCTCCCTGGAGCGAATCGACGGAGAGGATGACCCGCCGCCTCCGCCATCAGGCCCTGGCGAGGGATTCGGGGCGGCCAAGGATGGCAGGAAGCGGGCCAAGGGCGACTTCCGCGGGGTGCGTCTCAGCAACAAGACCCATCGCTCCGGCACGGATCCCGACGCTCTTCTGGCCCGCAAGTCGAATGTTCACCCGGCCCTGCCCAGCTACCGGGGGCATGTGCTCATGGACAACCGCCATGCCCTGGTGGTGGATTGCCGGGTGACCCAGGCTGACGGCTACGGCGAACGGGATGCGGCCAAGGAGATGGCCGCCGATCTCCCCGGGCACCACCAGAAAACCATCGGTGCTGACAAGAACTACGACACCCATGGATTCGTCGCAGAGATGCGACGGATCGGCGTTACCCCGCATGTCGCCCAGAACGCAGGACGCTCCGGCGGCTCCGCCATCGATGGCCGCACCACTCGCCATGAGGGCTATGCCAAGTCGATCCATGCACGCCGCGGCATCGAGAAGGTTTTCGGCTGGATCAAGCAGTTCGGCGGCCTGCGCCAGTTCAAGCTGCGCGGCCAGGCCAATGTCAGTGCCATGTTCGGACTGCATGTGATCGCCTACAACCTGATCCGCCTGAGCAACCTGCTCAGGCCTGTGGAGGCGATGGCATGAACAGGCCGTTCTCCAGAGATGGGAGCCTGCGAGGAGATTCAGCGTCGAGCGAGGTACCAATCCCGAGGATCAGGGACTCACAGCGAGCCTGAGTCATTCCAATAATCGCCTCGCCATGACCAGCTGGCTGGGTCACGGAGGGGGAGAACTCGCCTCGCGACGAGATTTTTTCTGCAAACTCCTAGCGGGTTCAGGTGATAAAGGTTGTCAAAAACTCGTCGAAGCCGTGCATCCTGGGCAGGCAGTTTGGTCGCGATCAACAAGGGGATTGCTACCGCAATTGCCGTGCTCCTAGTCCATGCGCATGGGCAACCCAGCAATGGTTGGAGCCCTCGGGCTGACGGCCATGGGGAGTGCCGGGCATGCCAATCGTGGCGAAGTCCCAGCGGATCGGATTCAGGCCGGCGATTATCACGAGGCGACCGGATGTGCAACTCCGAAGACCTGAAGAGTCGACGGAGGCAATATCATCTTGACCAATAGGGCGCATAGCGGGCGTGTGGCAGCCCAACTGGCCGCAGCTGTTGCAGCTGATGTTCCGCCAGCCGACATGATGGCCTTTGCGCCCAGCTCAAAATTTCATGCATTGACGGCTTGGCAGCTTGTCCTGGTCACGGGCAGGAAGCAGAACAGCTATGAGCGCCTAGGCTTCGCTCGCCACCTTGCGGCGGAAGTTCACTGCCTTGCGACTCGTCTTTGCCCTGCGCGAGCCCTGTGGGTCCGCTTAAGAATGCAGCAGCCTCATGCAGCTTCCACCAGATCTTGGAGCCTGCGAATAGCCAATGAGACCGGCAGAAGCGATACGTTTTCGACGGACATCACTTCACCCCGCGCAAACGGGTTATCGAGATCAGCAATCAGCAACAGCAACTTGATCAACAGGAATGATATCACGGCAATAAAGAAAAGAGATTCTCCAAATGGCTCAATTTCAGTAAGAATAAGTCCTCCAATGAGGAATCCAGTCCCTGCATAGGCCATCCAGTAGACAGTGGGCACAAAAGTGATTTCACGTATCACCTCGATCCGATACAAGGCGCGCCGAATGTTAGCCAGTTCGAGCAGAAGGCGAGCCTGCAGTGGGGCCGCTAGCCAGATACCCAGCTGTTGGATTGAACGCTGCAGTTCATCGAGGCAATCCAGAAGCCTGGTGTCGAGGCCGCCATGCTTCATCCAGGCCAGGAGCTCCTCACTGAAGCGAACCAGCAACGCCAATGAACCAACGACCTCAGCCTCCGGATGAAGCTCCCGAATACTTCTGACCTCCATGGCGAGGCACTCCAGAGCAGCGGCCAATTCGCCTGGAATCTTCTCACTCTCCTTGTAATCCATCAAGATCCCATTCAACAGGAAGCCCAACAGAAATACCTCGGATGCCACCAATGCCGGGAGCAGGAGATTCGGGTCCAGTACTTCCCAGCCCATGCGGTGCACCAGGAGCTTCACGGCCAAGAGGGCCAACAGAATCAGGCCAACCCGGCTGAAAAACCAGACACGCCCCAGCCAGGGGAAACGCTGCGCCTCGGGGTCCAGCTGATCAGCAAACATTATTTCGGGATATATAAACGGCATAATGACAGAACTTTGCAGAAAACCCCTTGTCTCTGACCCCTTGTCTCCCTTCAGCGCCGAGGGATTTCAAGTGGTTTCCAGACCGATCAGCGTCGAACCGAGTGGCTAACGAGATGGCGACTGATCGCCCGGTAGGCCGGCAGGGTGGTGGCGTCGTTGGCGGCGTTGCCGGCCACCGGGTGGGAGGCGAAGCGGGCGATCACCACCCGGGCCGCCGGGTCGATCCAGAGCGACTGGCCGTGCACGCCCCGGGCCATGACGGTGCCGTTGGCGTCATGGCTCACCCACCACATGCCGCGGTAGCTCCAGCCCTGGAGCTGCTTGTAGCCGGCCCGGGCGAAGGCGGCCCGATCGCCGCCGGCGCGGATGCCGCGGATCACCGCCGCGGGGATCACCTGCTCGGTGCCGACGCGGCCCTCCTCGAGCATCAGCTGGCCGACACGGGCCATGTCGCGCAGGGAGGCGTTGAAGCCGCCGCCGGCGAAGGGGGTGCCGATCGAATCCACGCTGAAGAAGGCGCCGGCCTCAGCTCCCAGGCGGCTCCACAGCCGCTCGGCCATCACATCGGTGAGGGGCTGGCCGGTGGCGCGGCTGATCAGCCAGCCGAGCACGTCGGTGTTCACGGTCTTGTAGCCGAAGGCCTGGCCATGAACCCCCTTCGGCTTCACCGTCTGCAGGAATTCGAAGTAGGTGCGAGGGCCGCTGTAGTCGGACGGCTTGGGCAGGGCGTTACCAGCGGCGGCGTGCTTCCAGACGCCGGCGTTCAGATCGGCGTAGTCCTCGGAGTAGTCGAGGGCGGTGGTCATGTCGAGCACCTGGCGCACGGTGGCCTCGCCGAAGGCGCTGCCGGCCAGCTCCGGGATGGTGGCGCACACCTGCGCGTTGGCGTTCAGCACGCCCTCGGCCACCAGCACCTCACCGAGCAGCCCCACCAGCGACTTGGTGAGTGACATGGCGGCATGGCGGCCGGTGGGGCCCAGGCAGCCGGCGTAGCGCTCGTAGACCACCGCGCCCCGGTGCAGCACCAGGAGGCCGTCGGTGAAGTTGGCGTCGAAGGCCTGCCCCCAGGTCATCGGCTGGCTGGTGCCCCAGGGCTGGAAGCGCACGGCGTCGAGGTCGGCACGTTCCTGGCGCGGCAGGGGGCGCACGGGTCCGAGCCCGCGGCTCACGGCCCGGGTGGGCATCAGCTGGTCGGTGTGGCACACGCTCCAGCGCAGCCGGGGGAAGCTGAAGGCCTGGGGATCCCCGAATCCGATCACCCGATCCGGCGGCGGCGGCGAGCCCTGCATCCAGCCAAGCGTGCGCGGATCGGAGGAGGCGGCGGTCCAGGGGCGCCCGTCCGGAGCTGCGGCGCCCATCGCCGCGGCCGGTGCCAGCAGCAGAAGGGCCGTCAGGACCAGGGCACCCGGCAGGGGAAGCCAGCCATGAAGCGGAAGACGACGGGTGATCGGACGCCTGGCTGCTGCTTCCAGAGTGGCGTCAGCTGACGGCCCCGCCAAGCGCCTGCAACGGGCCGAGACTGGTGGGCAGCCGCGGATTGGATGGTGCTGCAACCCTGTTCTGCCCTGATCGCCCGCCTGGCCAGTGCGCCGCTGGCTGTCGGCATGCTGCTGCTCACGGCCGTGGCTCCCGTGGCTGGCGTGGCTCCCGTGGCAGCGGAAGACCTTGGGGTGGAGCTGGGGGAGCCGGTGCTCTACCGCTGCAGCGGCGCCAGGGAACTGGCGGTGCGCTACGGCCGCCTCAGCGACGACAGCCTCGCGTTCGTGCGGCTGCAGCCGCCCGGCGGGCAGCTCCTCACCTTGCCGCAGCTGGTGTCGGGCTCGGGAGCGCGCTACAGCAGCGGCCAGCTCTGGCAGTGGTGGAGCAAGGGGGAGGAGGGCTTCCTGCAGCGTCTGGACGACCAGGGCGACTGGCAGACCGTGCTGGAGGGCTGCATCACGGACAGCGAGTGAGCCCGGTGGCTCAGCCGCCCACCACGAAGGCATCCACGATCACGTAGGTCTCCGGGCCGAAGCGGATCACGCTCTGATCGTCGCGACGGGACACCGCGAAGGACCAGCCGGCCGACCCGTCCGCCTGGGCGCTGTCGGCGCCGTAGGGGGTGGTGCCCCGGAAGAACAGGGCCCGCTTGCGGCCGTCGGGCTTGGTGATCTCCACCAGGGTGGTGCCGTCCTCGCCCCAGCGGCGCTTCACCCCGGCCGGGCAGCTTCCGCTGGGTTCGCCGCCGTCAAAGCCGCAGGCCACCGAAGTGGTGGCGTTGTAGTCGGTGCCCGGCACCAGGGCGTCGCCCCCGGTGGAATCCGAGCGGGGGAAGGAAGCCGAGCTTGGGATCGACACCAGCGTGGTGCCGTCCACCGTGGCGACCACCCGGCCGCCCAGGGCCGCCGCGGCCTCGACACTGGGGCAGCCCACCAGCACCGCACTGTCATCGAGGTAGGAGGAGGTGGCCGCACTTTCGCCGAGGCGCCGGCAGGGATCCCCCGCCGCGGGGTAGCCGTCGCCGAACGGAGCCAGGCGGGCGGGGATGGGGGTGGGCGTCGGCGCGGCGAGCGAGGACGGCCCTTCGCCAGCCGAGCCGCGGCCCGCCAGCCCGATGGCGAGCACCATCGCGATGGAGGCCGGGACACCAAGGGAGGCCAGTGAAGCCGCCCCCCCCTTGTGGGGGTCTCTGGTGATGAAGTCCCGTTCTGATCGCTGCATCGCTCCTGGGAGGCATCGACACGGCGATCGTATGGGAATTGCTCGGCTCAGGCAGAGGGCGGCGAACCCCCGAGGGCAGCGACGCCGCGCCGGTGGATCTCTCGGGCGTAATCGGTCCAGACGCCCTGGCCCCAGTAGCGGAAACAGCTGGTTTCGAGCAGCAGCAGATGGAGTAGAGCTTCCTGATAGGCGGGGGTCGCGGTTGTGGCGGGGTCAACAGCCACCAGGGGATCGAACACCTGGTGGAAGCGGGCGCTGAGCTGGTTCATCGGTTCCAGCACGTTGGTGTAGCCCTCCACCCAGCTGAGGTCGTTGGTCCAGGAGGCGCCCTCCATGGCGAAGGAGGGATCACTCGCCTGCAGCGCGGTGATGGCCGCTGTCGTAGCCGCCGGGGTGCCGCCCTGGGTCGGTGGGCCGCCCAGCTGCTGCCAGAGCCGCTGCTGCCCCACCGCCTGGATCCGGGGGTACGCGGCGGACGGCAGGCCGGCGGCCTCCAGCAGTTCGAGGTATTCCGTGCCGTTGATCGCCACGGTGCCCGCGGCGGCGCCACCCGCGGTGCCGCCTTGTTCGGCGGCGATGCGCTGATGGGCCTGGATGAAGGCGGGCGGGAATTCGTTCATCATCACGCCGCCGTTTTCGCCATCGGCGATCTGGCTCACCACTGGGGGAATCGGGATCCCCCCCAGCGCCACCCGGTCCATCCCCAGAGCCTGGTCGTACGGCTGCATCTGGCCCACCAGCTTGGTGTCGGAACCCTGGGTCTTGATCAGGGCGGTGATGGACACTTCGTCCCCGCTGGAACTGCGGGCCACCAGTTGGTTCGGGAGGAAGCGCTGCCCATCACGCAGGGGTGAACCGTCCAGGTTCTCCACGCTGTGCTCCTGCACCAGCAGCCAGCGGTAGCCGCACTCCCGCAGCGCCTGCACCAGGGCAAAGAGCGTGTCGGGATGGTTGGGCAGGGCCATCTCCGGCAGGGAGAAGCCCTTCACCCGCTGCAGGGCCGCGTCGCCGAACAGGGCCGCGAACTGGTGCTGCCAGGCCTGGATCTGCAGCAACAGATCGGGGATGGGCGTGGAGGGCGCCACGGCATGGCCCCAGAAGGTGCCCAGCCACTCCACATGGGGCTGGAGGGTGGGATCGCAGGCCAGCGATTGCAGCGCCGCGAGAATGTCGTGGCGGCCCATCTGCTGGAAACCCCACAGCAGGGTGCCGGAGTAATCGAGCATGATCCGCGGGTTGCACCCCTCCCGGATCAGCTGAGGAAGGATCTCGGCCAGGCGCCTGTAGCAGTGGGCGAAGGGTTCGGCGTTGTGGTTGTCGCCCTCGCCCGGGTGCTCGAGCATGTACTGCAGGTGGCAGATCAGCTCGCCCTGCGCCCCGGCCGGAATCGTGGGCTGGTGCATGTGCAGGGCACAGGCGAAACAGGAGCGGATCGCCCCCAGCTGAAGGTTGGTGTGGGACAGCGCCACCGGGCCGGGCTGCTGCACCAGGGCCAGGAGCTCGGCTTCGCGGCCGGCGAGCGGCGGCAGGGTTTGGTGGCTCATGGCTGGGGGGATGGCGCCGATGCGAAAGGGCTTGGCGCGTGGCCATGAGCAGCAGCCCTCCTACAGTTGCACCAGCTGAGTGTTCGCCCGGTGAAGCAGGCCTCCCTCGTTCTCGCCACGGCCCTCCTGAGCCTTCCGGCCTGGATCCCCAGCGCAGCCCTGGCCCAGAAGCGGATTCCCAAACTGCCGGGCTATGACGAGTGCCCGCTCGGGTATGTGAATGACCTCAAGCAGCACTGCAATTCGCCCATCTACTACGAGATGAAGCCCACCAACGGCAAGCCCTGCGAGTCGGGCTGGATGAATGTTGGGGCGGGCTACTGCAAGAAGAAAACCCTGGGCATCTTTTGAACCCGGCCGCCGGCCTGACGTGGCGGCCAGTGCTCAGGGCCCCGCCGGCAGCGGCTCCCCTGCCGGCGGGGTGGTGTTGAGCAGGGCCAGCACCTGCTCATCCCGAAGCTGCTCGAAGTGCTCGTACCACAGCCCCACGGCCCGGAGATCATCCACGGAGGCCAGGGCCACCAGCCGATCCACCTGCCGGCTCAGGTCCGTGGCGACCACCCGATCCACCACCGGCACGGCCAGCTCCAGCGAGGCCGGCTCCAGCTGGCGCAGGGAAAGCAGGGCCGCCTGCATCGTCATGCCGGTGGCGATGCCGTCATCCACCACGATCAGATGGCGGCCCCGCAGCCGCTCGGCCGGCGGATCGCCGAAAAGCTGCTGCCGGCGGCGCAGTTCCTGCTCCTGCGCCGCCAGCCAGCCGTGGGTGGTGGCGTTGGTCGCCCGGCGGCGGGCGCCCTCGCCGTTGCGCCACACCACCACCCCGCCGGCGGCCACCGCACCGATCGCCAGCTCCGGCGAGGCCGGATCGGCCACCTTGCGCACCGACCAGGTGGCCAGGGGTAGGCCCAGGCGCGAGGCCATCGCCGCCGCCACCGGCACACCCCCTCGCGGCAGCGCCAGCAGGGTGGTGTCATGCGCGCGGCCCCGGCGGTCGGCGAAGGCGTGCGCCAGGGCCACACCCGCCTGGTGGCGATCGGTCCAGAGAGGGGGTCGAGCAGCCATGGTCTGAGGAGGGGTAGGGGATCCTGGAAGCCTTCAGGGCCTGGCCCCTGCGAGGTGCTGGAGAAACCAGGTGCGGGCCAGCTGGGCAACCTGCTCCAGGGTTCCGGGCTCCTCGAACAGATGGCTGGCTCCCGGCACCACCTGGAGGGCATGGGGGGCGGTGAGCCGCGCGGCGGCCCAGCGATTGAGCTGCAGCACCTCCAGGTCGGCTCCGCCGACGATGAGCAGCGTGGGGCTGCCCACCCGCGCCAGGGCCTCGGCAGCGAGATCCGCGCGCCCCCCGCGGGACACCACGGCGCCCACCCGATCCGGGCGAGCCGCTGCCGCCGTGAGGGCGGCGGCAGCGCCGGTGCTGGCCCCGAACAGGCCGATCGGCAGGCCGCCCAGCTCCGCCTGGCAGCCTGCCCAGTCGATCGCCCCGATCAGGCGCCGGCCAAGCAGGGGGATGTCGAAACGCAGCGAGCGATCCAGCGCATCGCGGCGCCCCTCGGCGGTGGTGAGCAGATCGAACAGCAGCGTGGCCAGCCCGCCCTCCATCAGCACCCTCGCCACGGCGCGGTTGCGGCGGCTGAAGCGGCTGCTGCCGCTGCCGTGGGCGAACAGCACCAGGGCGGCAGCAGGATCCGGCAGCGTGAGGCTGCCTGCCAGCACGACGCCTGCCGACTGGACGATGACCTCGCGTTCGATGACGCTCGAACGGCTCACAGTGGAACGGCTCACAGGGTTCTGCCCGCACCGGCAGCTCTTCCCCATCCCTAGCCACGCCGCTGCCACCGGACAGCGGGCTGCCCGGCCGCCAGCGGCAGACCAGCTCATGCACGGCCCGGCATCATGGGCCCGGACGTGCGGGCCCGCCATGCCTCGTGTAGCAACCCTTGGCCTGATGGGGGTCGCTCTTCTGGCCCTGTCCGGCTGTGGGGAGAGCCAGCAGGCCAGGCAGGAGGCCACCGGCATCACGGGCCCGATCAAGATCGAGCTCGATCCGGGCGATCCCTCCCTGAGCTTCGGTGTGCTGCCCCGCGGCGAAGACCGCACCGTGTTCAAGGTGGGCTTCGGCCGCAAGGGCATCACCTGCGCGGGCAGCCGCTTCGAGGAGGGCTACACGCCGCTGGGGCGATTCAAGGTGAATGCGATTCTCAGCAACGACCGCTTCGTGATGGATCCGGCGCTGATCGCCCAGTCGGGAAAATCCGAGACCGAGCTGAAAACAACCCTGTTCCGCAACATGAACGCGATCGACTTCAGCGGCGATGGCGAAACCGGTGAGTACGGCATCGGCTACGTGAGCCTGGCACCGGTGGACAGCGTGCCGCAGCCCTTTGCGTTCAACACCTACGACGGCACATTCCGCTGGTACAGCTTCGCCATCCACGGCAGCAACAACGATGCGCGCATCGGTGAGCAGGTGACCGGTGGCTGCCTCAACGTGGCCGAGCCCATGATGCGGACCCTGCTCCAGAGCGTGAAGCTGGGCGACGAGGTGGTGATCAGCGCCAAGGGGGCCTGCACGCCCTGAAGGCAGGGGCCAAGCCGCGCCGTGCTGCCCGCGGGCCCGGCCTGCGCAGGCGCTCAGAAGGAGTGCTCCGTCTGCCCGGCGAAGCGGCCCGCGTAGCTCTCGCTGCCCTGCAGCTTCTGGAACACGAACTGGCAGATGGCGGTGCCGGGATACACCGCCAGGGGCGCGGGGCCGAAGTTGCTCATCTCCAGCACCTGCTGGCTGTCGATGCCCGGGCCCATGAACGGGGCGCTGATGTGCACCATCAGGCCGAGGCGCGCGAAGCGGCTGCGGCCCTCGAGCCAGCCGCAGAGGCCGGGCCCCAGCCGCAGCCGCTCCTGGGTGATGCCCAGCACCGTTTCGCCCGGCATGATCAGGATGTGCTGGCCCTGGGGCACCTCGATCTTCTCGGTGAGCTCCCGGTAGTCGGTGTGCTCGCCCACGTGGATCACCGCATGCACCTTGCGGAACACGCGCACCGTGGAGGCGAGGGTGAGGTCCACCGAGGCCGGCCCCACCCGCTCCGGATCGAAGGGCGTGATCGTGATCGCGCCCTGGGCGATCGCCTGCAGGATCGCCTCCTTCCCGAGAACGGCCATGGTGTTGCCTGGGGGTGGGCGCCTGTGGATTGTGTCAGGCGGCAGGGGCGGCGGAGATGATGGGCGCCGTTGCCTGGGCCCATGCCATGAAGCTGCCGGAGGGATGGAAGGTGTGGCTGGCGGTGCTGGCGCTCAACGGCATGGCGGGCGCGATGTGGTTCGTGAACCGGGGCATCGAGCGGCCCGAGGCCGGCGGCAGCCTCTGGGCGATCCTGCGCTCGCTCGGCTCCGGCGGGGTGGGGTAGAAACGGCTCGATCGGCCCGGGTTCAGGGGGTCAGCGCCCGTTCCATCCGGCGATCGGGAACGAGCCAGATCACGGCCACCAGGATGTAGAGCGCACACGCCAGCCAGGCGCTGGCAAAGGCGAGGGGAATCGCTGCGGCATAGAGCAGCAACGAGAGCTTGCCCTTGCGATCACGGCCCAGGGCTCTGGCCAGGGCGGAGCCGGCCCCGTGATGCAGCACCAGGGTGCGCGTGAGCAGGAAATAGGCCAGCGCCGCCAGCAGCAGCACCACCCCATAGAAGGCCACGGGCAGGGCGGCGAACGGGTTCTCCCCGATCCAGGCGGTGGCGAAGGGAAACAGTGACAACCAGAACAGCAGATGCAGGTTGGCCCAGAGGGTGGCGCCGTTCACGTGCTTCACCACCTGAAAGAGATGGTGGTGGTTGTTCCAGTAGATGCCCACATACACGAAGCTCAGCACATAGCTCAGGAATCCCGGGATCAGCGCCCGCATCGCCGCCAGATCGGCCTGGGGCGGTGCCTTCAGCTCCAGCACCATGATGGTGATGATGATGGCGATGACCCCATCACTGAAGGCCTCCAGCCGGCCCTTGGCCATCCGGGGGGCACGGATCTGACTGTTCGCCATGGTTTCCGGCATCGTGTGGTGACCTCCCTGATCGGCCCGCGACTGGCGAATCACCCTGCTGCTGTGCGCTCCAGCGCCGGACGGTCCCAGTGGGCCAGATTGGCGGCAGCGTCGTAGCTGCTCTGGAGAAAGTCCAGGAGCAGGGCATCGGGATCAGCCGCCTGCCTCACCACCTCGTAGGGGAGAAGGAACTCCTGCAGCTCGGGGCTGAAGAAGGCCTCCCCGGGGTGAACGGGGGAAGCGCTGTAGCCAGCAGGGGCGGGATAGGCATAGGCATAGAACACGGGCTCGGCGATCGATCCGCCGCCGGGCCAGAAGCCGCAGCTGCTCACCTCATGGGAGTAGGCCTCCCGGGTGACCCAATCGGCCATCCCCGGAACGCCACCGGGATGGGGCGGAGCCGGACGACCGGAGAACCGGGTGAGCGCCAGATCGAAACTGCCCCAGAAAAAATGCACCGGACTCGACTTGCCGATGAATCCGGATCGGAAGAGGGTGAAGACACGATCCGCCTGCACCAGGATCTGCCAGAACCGCTGCACGGCGGCCGGATCGTAGGCCGCATGGAGCTCATCGAGCTCGAACGGAATCGGATCCGCCAGTTCCTGAGGCATGGTCCAGATCGAGACCTCGATGCCCAGCTCGTTCATGGCCGCCATCACCGCCCGGTGGAAATCGGCGACGGATCGGGGCGCCAGCTGGATGCTGCGGCTGGCTCCATCGCTGGCCTCGAGGCGCAGCTGATGCTCGAGAAAGTCGAAGCGGATCTCCAACGTGCGCGCGGCGCAGGGAATGGTGCCTGTGGTGAGTCCGCGCGGGGTCACGTAGAGCGTGGCGTGCCACCAGTGGTTGATGGCGGGCGTGAGCGCCATCCGGATCTTGCCGACGATCTGGGTCCACAGGTGCAGGGTCCTGCAGGTGTCCTGCCAGTCCGCGTAGGGCAGGCCCGGCGGCCAGGCGGCCTGGGGAGAGTGGGGCGTCATCGCCATGGCGGCGCCGGCACCGGCGTGATGTGGTCGTTCTAGCCGTGGCGGCGGCTCGAGCCGCCCGCGATCCACCCTCCCGTCGTGAATCGCCATGGCGTCAGGCCATGGGGCCGACGGGTTGGCGCTGCACCAGCCGCAATGGAACGCCGTGGTGGAGCTGCTGAAGCAGCGCCGGGAGCAGCTGAGTGCCCATGACGTGGACCCCGGGAATTGGTCCAGGGTGAATGAGAGTCCTCAGCCGGCCAGACTGGGCCGGGGACTTCACCATGAAACGCACCAGGCACACAGCGGAGCAGATCATCCGCAAGCTCAAGACCGCCGACCAGCTGATTGCCCAGGGCAAGACCGTCGCCGATGTCTGCCGCGTCATCGAGGTGACGCAGCCGACGTATCACCGCTGGCGGCAGCAGTACGGCGGCATGCAGGCCGAGGAGGCCCGCCGGCTGACGCAGCTGGAGAAGGAGAACGCCCGGCTCAAGAAGTTGTTGGCAGAAGCCGAGTTGGAGAAGGCGATGCTCAAGGACCTTGCGGAGGGAAACTTCTGAGCCCGGAACGCCGTCGCAGGGCCGTCACGGTCCTGCAGGAGCGTTACCGGGCATCAGAGCGCCAGGCCTGCCGTGTTGTGGGGCAGCACCGCAGCACCCAGCGCCATTGCGGGAAGGTCGTCGACCTGGAGGAGACCAAGCTTCGGCACCGCCTGAGGGAGATTGCAGCTGAGCACATCCGCTGGGGCCGCCGCATGGCCTACCGCCTGCTGCGTCGGGAGGGCTGGACCGTGAACCACAAGCGGGTGCAACGGCTCTGGCGGGAGGAGGGGCTGCAGCGGCCCACTCCCAGGAAGCGGAAGCGGGCACGGCCCGCCGACGGCTCGGTGAGGCGTCACCGGGCCCAGCATCCCCACCAGGTGTGGGCCATGGATTTCCAGTTCGATGCCACCGCCGATGGCCGCAGACTCAAGTTCCTGAACGTGATCGACGAGCACAGCCGCCTCTGCCTGGCGATCCGGGTGGGCAGGCGGTGCAAGGCCAAAGACGTGGTGACTGTGCTGGAGGAACTCACCAGCCTCTACCCGGCGCCAGCGTTCATCCGATCGGACAACGGCCCGGAGTTCATTGCGCAGGCCCTACGGGACTGGTGCGAGGCCAGCAGCGCCACCAGCACGGCCTACATCGCGCCGGGATCCCCATGGGAGAACGGATTCGCAGAATCCTTCAACGGCCGCTTCCGCGATGAATTCCTCAACACCGAGTTGTTCACCACAGCCCCGGAGGCTCAGATCCTGGCCGATCGCTGGCGATGGGAGTACAACTCACTCAGGCCGCATTCGGCCCTCCAGGGGCGTACGCCCCTGGAGGCAGCTCAACAAGGAGCTGCAGCATGACCATGACCACCCACTCTCATAAGCCCTGGACCGATAAAGGGGGTCACGTCACCCAGGACACCTCGATCAGCGTCTGGAACGTGGGTCTGAATTCAGGCGAGGCGACCGGGAAGACGGTGTTTCATGCGCACTGGCATCTGATTCCCAGGCGAGAGGGGGATTGCGAGGAGCCGCGGGGTGGGGTGCGGGGGGTGATCCCAACCCAGCAGGGCTATTGAGGCCAGCCAGGGCAGACTCGTCTACAACAAGCAAAGCCCAGTCCGGATCCGTGCCCTCCTACTGGTGGGTCAACCACAAGCAGACCTACCGCCAGGAAACCGACGGCGGCTACATCTGGTCGCCGAAGACGAAAGCCAACGGCGCGGGCAATGTGAGCTACGACAACCTCAGCCGCTGCCAGCGGGGGGATGTGGTGTTCAGCTATGCGAATGGGCGCATCAGCCAGATCGGGCTGGTGGAAACGGCGGCGGTCACGGCGGAGAAGCCGCCGGAGTTTGGCTCCACGGGCGAGAACTGGAGCCAGGAGGGCTGGCTGGTGCGGGTGAATTGGCAGCCGCTGCGGCAGCACCTGGTGCCGCAGACGTTTTTCGAGCTGCTTCAGCCGCTGCTGCCCGGAGGACGCCTCCAGCACTGCACTTGCAGCCTGGGATCCGGGCCGTGGAGCAGCTGCACCTGGTAGCGGTACTCGGCATCGGCGGCCTGCTCGGGGTTCTCGATCGGCTCCGCCCTGGGCTGGGATCTCAGGAAAGTGGCCAGGAGGGCAGCGGGATCGGAGGACGCGCGCAAGGTCTCCGCAAACCGCCAGGCGGCGCCGGTGGGGTAGCCGTCGTGGTGGAGATAGAGGTGGCGCACCGGGACGCCGGGAAAGCCTTTGAACGAGAAGACGGCACGGGTGGGCAAGGGGGTGGGGCGGCTGCAAGGACTGGTGCCACCGATGTCCCAGGCGATGGCTTTGGCCGTACGATGGACGTACGCCCAGGCAGCCCAATGGACACCGCCGGCAGCCGTGCTCGTGCTCGGCGGATCGAAATCCGGGCTACGACTGAAGACCGCCAACTGATTGATCGGGCTGTGGCCGCTTCCGGCACCGATCTCACCGGATTTGTGCTCACCCATCTGCGCCTCGCTGCGCAGCAGGTGCTGGCTGATCGTGAGGAGTTCCGCCTCGACCCCGAAGCGCTGGAGGCGTGGGAGCGCATCAACCAACGGCCGGCACGGTCGCTGAAGGGTCTACGCGCGCTGATGGATCGACCCTCTCCCTTCCAGGAATGAGCGCCACGTACCGGTCGCCCCGGCTGCTGGCGGCCGCTGATCGCCTCGACGGTTTCGAGTGCCGATCCGAGGAGCAGACGATCTGGCTGAGAAAGCACGCCCGCCAGGCCCATGCCCGCGGTGGCACCAGCCGGGTGTTCGTGGTCACCGAAGTCGGCGGAAGCGACGTGGTGGCGTACTACGCCTGGTGCATGGCCAGCCTCACGGCTGTGGAGGCTCCGCCGCGGCTGCGAAAAGGGGCTGGCCGTTATCCCCAGCCCGTGGCCCTGTTGGCCCGGCTGGGAGTGGACCTGCACCATGAAAGACGGGGCCTCGGTGCCGCCTTGCTGGCGGATGTGATCAGCCGCACGGCACAGATCGGCACTGAAGTGGGCTGCCGGGGATTGCTCGTCCATGCCGAGAGCACTGCAGCGCGGGCGTTCTACCTCCACCTGATCCCGGAATTCGAACCATCTCCCACCGACCCGTTGCATCTGGTGCTGCTGATGAAGGACATCCTGCGCACGCTGAGATGATTTTCCTGCGCTCGCAATCAATCCAAGAAGGGATTCCGCAAATGAGAACCGTGAAGAGCCTGGTTGAGGAACTGAGCCGGTTTCCGGATACAGAGCTGCTCCAGAACATGTGAAGCGCGCGGCTGACCAGCCATCGCCAAGCTGCAGTGCTGCTCAACCCTTGAGTTCCACCCCGCCTCCCTTCGCGACGACGTCGCCGAATGCAGGCCCATGAGCCCCATCGACCTACCGCTCATGCAGCTGGAGCTGCGGTGCGCATGCGCACGGTGCTTCTTACACACAGGCATCTGATTCCAAGGCGGGAACGGGATGTTGAAGATCCGAGAGGTGGTGCTCACCGGAGGATCTTCCTCGCGTCCTTGAGCAGCAGAAGCAGTTGCTGCTGGCGCAGCGGCGATGTGATGAATCCGAACCGGGTGTAGAAGCGGGCCGCATCGTCGTCGATGGGATGGGTCAGGATCGCCCGAATTCCGGCCTGGTCAGCGATCACCAGCGTCCGACGGATCGCGTCCTGAAGCATCCCGACACCGAGGCCACGTCCATGGTTCTCCCGTGACACGGCGAGCCTGGCCAGGATGACCACGGGCAGCGGGAATCGCCCCATGCCCGCACGGATGCGCTCTGGCGCTTTCACCGTGTCGACCTGGCCCACGGTGAGGCTGAAATAGCCGACAACGCGGTTCTCCTCGTTCGCGACGACGAACGTTCGGGCCGAGCCACTGGTCTGCGCCTGGCGGGCGTGGTGAAACAGCCAGTGATTCAGTGTGGGCTTGCCGCAGTCAAAGGCTTCCAGCCGGTGCTGGACGGCCAGCGGCTCCGGCGGCCGCCAGGTCACTGGGCGTCCCAGGGTGCCTGCCGCGTGAACAGATCACGGAGCCCTTCGTTGGCCTGTTCAGGGCGGTCCAGCAGATCGATCAGGGCCTGGGCATGGGACCCCGAGACCATGAACAGGCGCTGATCAAGGAGCGTCTGCTCGGCAGCGAGGCAGGCGCTGTCGAGGATGAAGTCGGTGAGCGACTTGTGGGTGACCTCGGCGGCACGGCGCAGCACGGCTTCCTGTTCCGGCGTGGCGCGCAGGCCGAGCCGGGCTGAGCGCGCAGGACGCGAAGCTCCGGTGGCAGCCATGGCGAATCCTCTCCTGCTTAAGCAGCTGCACAATGTTAGTACAACCGACGCACGCAACGGGTGAGGAGGCGTCCCGCAAGGCTTGGCTGAGGGCATGACGGAGGGCATGGCATGACCGTCGGGCTTCTCCGCCACCAGTGCCACCCCCGTCTCACCCCAGCGAGGATTCCTCCATGCCCCGCCACCCCCGCCACCCACGAGCGTCTGCGGCACACCATCGCCGAGCGCTTGCGCATGAGCCCCATGAATCAGCCCTTGATGCTGTAGCCGAAGGCTTCCGCGCAGCGATTGGAACTGCTCGGGCGCCGCAGCCCTGCAACGGCATCACCCGCTATGGCAGCGGTGCCTGCTCCCTGATCGACAGCGCCAATCTGCTATCGGGCGAATCGTCTGGCGGGCCATGTCAACCCCTCAGATACCGCTCCACGGTGGCGCAGGTCCAGGTGGCCACTCCGGTACCGAAGAAATCCTGATCTTCTGTCCAGACCGCACACTCCAGTTGAAGGCTGAGGGCCAGGGTGGGCCAGTCTTCGGGATCCCTGATTCGGGCCAGCGCTTCATCCCTGGCGTGCTCCAGCAGTTCATCGTCGACCACCTGCACAATGCTCAGCAGACTGTGGAGCGCTTCGGTGCAGACAGCCGCATCCAACCCCCTCCTACCTGCAAGATCGGCGACATAGCGGCTGGCTTCAGAGAAGGCCGCCTGAGCCACAAAGAAATCGGCCTGATCAGCATGGTCGGCGAGAACAGCCCGCACGCGCCGACCGAAGCAACCACGAATCAGGATGTTGGCGTCCAGTACAAGACGCTTGCGTTCCATCTCCAGCTTCAGCTTTGCTGGCCGGCACGTTGCTGCTGGCGCCAGGTCTGGAAGTCGCCTTGAAGAGTCTCTTCATCCAGGCCGATCCGCTCGAGTTCAGCCTGCATGCGGCGGCCTGCCTCCAGCAGCCTCTCCCGCTCACTCATGTCACCCTGCTGGGGGAGCGGCACATAAAGGCCGATCGTGCGGCCATGGCGGGTGACCTCGATCGGCGTGGCTGATTCCAGATGGGAGGCAAGCCTGGCCCTCAACTCCCGAATGCCAACGCGGGCCACCATGGCATCCTGGCCTACTTGTGTACACACCTTAGGCGTTCCTGGGGTCTTGGGATGAGGAACGTGGAGCGGGGCAGGACCTGCACCATGCAAGTGCCACCCCCGTCTCACCCCAGCGAGGATGCCTCCATGCCCTCGCCCCCCTCCGCCACCTACGAGCGCCTGCGGCACACCATCGCCATGCGCATGCGCATGAGCCCCATCGACCAACCGCTCATGCTCATGGAACTGCTCGGCCACGGTGTTGCCTGGCCAGAGCCTGCCCGGCCCCGGCGCAGGACGTGGCCTGGTGGATCCTGGGAAGCGCAAGGTGGGCAAGGTTCACCTTCAACGCATCAGCCGCGCTGGCAACGGTGCCGACTCCCTGAGCGGCGGCGACGAACTGAGCGATTGCGGTACCTGGCCAGCGTGGCGGAGCCACTACGCGACGAGCTGCAGCAGCTGTGCCGCCAGCACCCACATCGGAGAGACGGATCAGCAGGGTGTCGGGGTCCATGGGTGAGGGATCAAAACCCATGGGGAGAAAGAAGCTGCGGGCTTCCGCGGAGGCGGCATCAACCACGATGCCGCGCCCCTGGACGCTGCGGCAGACCGCCAACCGCGCCAGCACCACCACGGGGATGGGATCAGGCCTGTTGCGTCTGGTTGGCCAGGGCACGCTGCTGGAGCCAGCGGTTGAGGCCGGAGTCGCCGCAGCCAAAGCCTGCCGTGCTGTGATGCTGCGCCAGCGGCTGCGGCGCCAGCTGATCCATCAGCGCTACCAGGGCCTGGGTGCCGTCATGGTGCGTCGCAGGCGATCCGTGGGACTGGGAGGAGCATCGAGCTGGCGGAGAAACTGGTCAAAGTGCTCGGGCGAAACAGCCTGCCAGGCATGCTGCACCAGCAGCTCACGGGCGGCGGTGCGGGCCGCCTGCAGAACGAAGTCGGTTCGGGTGAGGCCGGAGGACCGGACTGCGTGATCGATCAGCGCCTGATCGTCGGGCGTGACCCGCAGGTTCCAGCTGAGGCGAGGGTTGGCAGCCACGGATGAACAGCAGGCCTTCAGCCACCCCAGCCCCCATGGGTCGACGGTGTCTATGCAGATGATCATCGCGACGCCATGACCTACACCACCAACCCAAGGATCTGTCCCACAATCGCCATCACCTCCTCCAGCTGGGAGTCGTGCAGTCGCCCGATCGGATGGGGGCGAGCGCCCCTGGCGCGCCAGTCGAAGGATTTGAGCTGCTGGCAGAGCACATAACTGTGGGAACCCGGCCGATCGGGGATGGGTCCCAGGTCCACCGCAAGGGTGGAGCCACGGTTGTAAGGAGCTGTGGTCATCGCGCAGCCCACCACCAGGCCCACGGTGGAATGGAAGGAAGCGGTGGAGAGCACCGCAAAGGGATGGTGGTCCTTCATCTCGCGGCCGGCCTGGGGGTTGTGGTCGATCCAGATCACATCGCCGCGATCCGGCACCCAGCCTTGGACGGCACGGCGGGGACTCACTCGATGACCTCAGCACCAACCGGACGGAAGGCCATGGCCTCGGTGGGTTCACCAGCCATGGGCTCGTAGGCCTCGAGCCGTTCGGCCAGGGAGAGGCGATGCTGCACCGGCCGGATCATCACGCCTCCCTCCACAACGGAGAGTTCCACGGTCTGATCCGCCTGAAGCTGAGCCTCACGGGCAATGGCGGCGGGCAAGCGGATGCCGAGGCTGTTGCCCCAGCGGCGCAGGGCCTGGCGGGAAGGGGTGGCAGCCATGGGACTCAGGCGTATAAACAAAAGGATAGACGCTCTTGGCCCGCTGCACGCCCACGCCAGAGGGGATCCCAGCAGGGGCGCCTGCCTGACGAGCCGCCCAAATCCAAACCTGGCCCGGTCGCCAGGCAGCCGCCAACATCGCTCCATGCCCCCCTCCGCCACCTACGAGCGCCTGCGGCACACCATCGCCATGCGCATGCGCATGAGCCCAATCCACCAACCCCTGATGCGCATGGAACTCCTGGGCCCGGGTGGTTCTAGGTGTGTTTTCTCACCAGGTCATTCAGCGATCAGCAATCGCTGGAGGGACTGCTGAGGCGTGAGGCCACCGAGAGCCATGTGGCACCTGTTGCCGTTATAGATGGCCAGATAGCGACGTAGCCAGCGGTTGCGTTCCTCTGATGTCTGGTAGGCGATCACGTAGGCCCATTCCGCCAGGATCGTTTTGATAAACCGCTCGGCCTTGCCGTTGGTTTGCGGCGTATAGGGCTTGGTGCGGATGGGTTTCAGATCCAATGCCCGGCAGGCTTTTCGCCAATCCCCTGAGCGGTAGGCGGAGCCGTTATCCGACAGGATCCTCCGGCAGGTGATCCCCTGCTCCGAGAACCAACCGACTGCACGGGCCAGGAATCCAACAGTCGTTGCCCTCTGCTCGTCGGCCAGCACCTCCACATACGCCAGGCGGGTGGCGTCGTCGATGGCGACGTGCACCTTCTCGTAGCCGGCGCCTCGGGAAGAGCCTTGACGACGGTCACCGGTGATCCGGTGACCGACCCGCTCAAACCTGGCCAGCTGTTTGGTGTCGACATGGATCATGTCGCCAGGCCGCTCCCACTGGTAGCGGCGAACTGGAACCTTGGGTTCAAGATTTCTGAGCCGTCCCAGCCCCAGGGCATTCATCACACGTCCGACGGTCGAGAGGGGCGCCTTGACGGCCCTGGCGATGCGCCGGAGAGTGCAGCGCTGGTGCCGTAGATCCACAGCCTGCTGCAGTTGCTGCGGATCGAGCGTCCGCCGCTGGGTGCGGCGAACACTCCGTCGATCCGCCAGTGCCGTTACGCCGCCATCACGGAAACGCGCCAGCCACTTGTAGGCGCTGCGCAGGCTGATCCCGGCTTGTGCCGCAAGGGCCTTGAGCGGCACGCCCTCATTGAGGTGCCGACGAATCAGGCGTTCCCGACTGATCGGCGTCAGTCGGGCATTGGGGTGGCTATGCATGGGGTGTGAGGTCTTGGGATGGGCGGTGACACCCCGACCCTGGCGACCTCACACCCAATCGTCAGCTGAACAACGTGGTGGGACTGTCCCGTGTCAATCAGGTTGAAGGGTGGCGTCAATCAGGTTGACCGGTGAGCGGCACCGGTTTTGCCCCTGCTGCAGGCCTGAACTGCCGATGAGGACTGGATCGTGACCAGGCATGTCGCGGCGCGTCAATCTGGTTGGTTGCGCGGGGAGATTGCCTCGACAGGTGGGCCAGTTGTCGCGTCGCCGCCCTGGTCTTGGACGTCTGGGCCGCTGATGCCGGTGATCGTGCCGGTGCTGACGCCCGCGTCAATTACGTTGGCGGGTCGCTGGAATCGCTGGAAACCCTTGCAGCAGCTGCCTTCTGCCGGTAGCTCTCGCCCTTGATGCCGATGATGTGGCAGTGGTGCACCAGCCGGTCCACCGCTGCCACGGTCATGGAGCCGCTGGGGAAGATGTCGTCCCACTCGCGGAAGGGCTGGTTGCTGGTCACCAGCAGTGATTTGCGCTCGTAGCGGTGGCAGATCAGCTCGAACAGCACCGAGGTCTCCAGCTCGCTGCGCCGCACGTAGGAGATGTCGTCGATCACCAGCAGGGCGTAGCGATCGAGCTTCTGCAGCATCGCCGGCAGGTCGTAGGCCGCCTTGGCCTTCTGCAGCAGCTGCACCAGCGTGGTGGCGGGGAAGAAGCGGCAGACCTGGTCCTGCGCCACCATCGCCATCGTGATGGCAATGGCCAGGTGGGTCTTGCCCACCCCGCTGGGACCGAACAGCAGCAGGTTTTCCGCCTGCAGCAGCCAGGTGGTCTGCCGCGCCAGGCTCTGGAGCTCCTGCCACTGGCGGGGATCGAGGTGCTGGTGGTCAAAGCCGTCGAGGCCCTTCTGCCAGGGGAGATGGGCACCGCGCAGCAGCCGCTGCTGACGGGCGGTCTGCCGCTGTTCCAGCTCCTGCTCGCAGAGGGCGTAGAGGAACTGGCCCGGGCTCCAGCCCTGGGCCTCAGCCTGCTCGGCCAGCGGCTGCCAGTGGCTGCGAAACCGCGCCAGCTTGAGTTGTTTGAGCAGCAGCGGCAGGGCCGCTTCCACCGCCTGTGAGCGCGGCAGCGGGGACGAGGTGGTCATAGGAGGCCAGCAGGTGTTGGGGAATGACGGGATCGGGGAGGCTCGGGCAGCGGGGCGGCACGCGAAAGCGCTGCTGCAGAGCCGAGAGGGACAGGGACTGGCGGCGCTGGGCCTGCTCCAGGAAGGCGAGCACCAACTCAAACGAGGCCACCCGCACCGCCACATACAGGGCCTCCGCCATCAGCCGGGCCGCACCGTCACGCTCACCGCCGGCCAGCAACTGCTGCCAGAACTCCCACCAGCGCTGATCCGGGAACAGGTGGCGCTGGTAGCGGCAATGGAGCAGGGCCCGGGGCTTGGCCCGCAGGCCATCGATCAGGTGCTCCAGATCGATGCACCAGGCCCGCTTCTCACCTGCGGCGCCATAGGCGCGCGGGAGCTGGCAGACCCAGCCGCTGCCCAGGAACACCACCAGCCGGTCGTGGTGCAGCCGCACCGTGACCTGACGGCCGATCAGGGTGGGCGGCACCGAGTAGATCACCTGCCTCACCTCGATCGTGCTGGTGCTCCGCACCCGCACCGTGAGCCGCTCGTAGTCGGCAAAGCGGAACGCCGGCAGAGGGGCCAGATGCTCCAGCTCCTGCTCGTAGCGCCGTTGCCGGGGGGCGTTGAGGGCGCTGAACACCTCAGCGAGAAGCTCGCCGTATTCGGCCGGCTCCTCGAAATCACAGCTGCCGCGCAGGATCAGCTTCTGCTCCAGCCGCCGTTTCACATGGCCGTTGGGTCCCTCGACGATGCCGTTCTCGTGGGCCACACCCCGGTTGTTGCGGCTGGGGGACAGGCCGTAGTGGGCACACAGGGCCTGGTAGCGGGGGGTGATGTCGAGGGCGTAGCTGCCATCCCGGTTGCGGCTGGCGGCCGAGAGCCGATCGGTGCGCAGCTCTCTGGGCACCCCACCGCAGGCGGCCAGGGCGTTCTGCAGACCCTCGGAGAGGGCCACGAAACTCTCTCCGCCGTGGACGATCTGCCCGTAGGCCCAGCCGCTCCAGGCCAGGCGGTAGTGAAAGAGAAGGTGGGGGAACGGTTGTCCGCGCAGGGTGATCGCCACCCGTTTCACCCGGGTGAAGTCGCAGAAGCCGATCTCGCCGGGCTGGTAGGCCAGCGGGAACATCACCTCCGGCGCCGGGCCATGCAGTGCCTTCCACTGCTGTACCCGCCGCTGCAGGGTGCGTTTCACCGAACTCCAGTCCTGATCAGGCTTTTGCTCCTGCAGGTGCTCCAGCAGGGTGGTGGGCGTGAGCGCTGGATGGCGCTCCAGCAGCGGCAGTAAGAGTGGTTCCCAGACCTCCGCCAATGGATCGGGTCGGCGCCTGGTGCGGGGCTTGGCGGCTTTGGGTTGGAGGCGGCCTGCATCAATGCGGTGGGCACTGCTCACCGAGATGCCCGCCGCTGCGGCAGCCACCTCCTGGCGGCTGCCGGCTCGTCGTTTGGACATGTACAGCGCAATCTGTTGAGCGGTGAGGGGAGCAGGCATGGCCCGGTGCCCTGCGCATGGCAACCGGATTCAGCAGACCCCCTCAGAAGCGGTCAACCAGATCGGCGCGACCCCTCAACCAGATTGTCGCCGGACAGTGACACATCTAGGGGGCCAAGGGCCCTGGAGATGAAGCGATGAGCCGTTACAGCGTTGTTGGGTCAGCAGCGGAGTGTGAGCCAGGGTCGAATGGCCTGGTCTTGCACAATCGACTGGGCATCAAAGATCCGGCCGTAATGGAGGTAGTAGAGCGGGATCTGCTGCTTGATCTTTACCAGACGATCATCGGAAACGGTACTCCCACCAACCGCCTCAGGATCAAAGATCTGATCGGATGGCATCGGCAATGGCTGGGATCTGTCTATGCGTGGGCAGGGAAGGTGCGAACGTTCAATCTGAGCAAGCAGGGTTTTGCCTTTGCGAGTGCTCATCTGCTGCCAGATCTTCTCAAGGCTTTTGAATCAGAGCAGCTGGCCAGGCTGACTCCATTCAATCCCGAATCGATGGATGAGCTGATCAGCAGCTTTGCTCATGTCCATGTTGAGTTCGTGCTCATTCATCCCTTCCGCGAAGGAAATGGGCGAATCGCGCGCCTGCTGATTGACGTAATGGCATGCCAGGCAGGGATCGGTCCGCTGGACTATTCGGCCTGGGATCAACACCGAGAGCAGTATTTTGCTGCGATCCGCGCAGGGGCCGTGCTGGAAATGGCCCCGATGGAGGAACTTTTCAGGCAGGTGTTGCCTGGCTCGACTGACGATCCGTGAGTGCACGCTCAATCTCAGCAACTGGCTGGCCTGTTTCGATGGCCGTAGAACTGGCGACAGCACGGATGATGCGCGTGTCAAGCGGCAGCACACTCGCTTGCTGGCGCAGCCGTTCAAGCTCAGGGTCGGAACTGGGCATCGGCACGATCATTCCACCCTTCATTCTTGCAGCAATGTCGCAGGAGAGTGCCCCCATCACCCCCAGACAGGATGCCCCCATGCCCCCGCCCCCCTCCACCACCTACGAGCGCCTGCGCGAGACCATCGCCAAGCGCATGCGCATGAGCCACATCTACCAACCGCTCATGCTCATGGAACTGCTCGGCCTCCGCAGCCTGGTCCCGGCGCAGAACGTGGCCCGGCGGATCCTGGGAAACGGATGGTGGGCAAGGTGCTCACCGGCAACGGCATCACCCGCTGCGAGAAGGGCACCTACGCCCTGGTGGGAGGCGAGCAGCTGAGCGACGCCGAGCGCGACCAGTTGCTGGAGCTCTGCCGCCAACGCCTCGATGCCTTCCGCGCGCCGATCAGTGGTTATTACTGCGCGCTGGAGGGCAGCGGCCGTGTGCTGCTGGGGAACGAACTGGTGCTCTGCCTCGCCGAGGGCTACCTGCTGCCACAACCCCTGCTAGCACTGGGCCTGCCATGCCCGTTCAGGTGCGCTGCTGCCAACGGTGGGGATCCTGGCGGCCGTGCAGAGCGATCACGAGGATTTCAGCGCCCTGCTCGCGGTAATAGACGGCATAGGGAAATCGACCCAGCACCAGCCTGCGGATCGGGCCGTGAATCAAAGGGAAGGATTGGGGGCTTTGGCGGATGCGCTCCACCGCCTCCGGCAGGAAGCGCACTGCAGGCAGCGTCATCCCATGCCGAGCTGGCTGCGCACCTCATCCCAGCCCAGAGCTGCGTCAGGGTTGCTGAGATGGGCTGTCCAGCGCCGATCCAGCTCAGCGCAGAGGTCGGGATCGAGCGGCAGCGCCCCATCTCGGGCCTGGTCATCGAGGCTGTCCCAGAGGGCGATCGCCAAGGCCAACCGCTCGCTCGGCGGCAGTTGCAGCAGGTCAGACATGGGCGCCATCGCCACCACATCCAGCGAGGGACCCACTGTAGGCACGGTCAAAGGGGAGCAATGGGACTCGAGAGATGGATGCCATGGCGCATGAGCTTCTCCTCCACCAGTGCCACCCCCGTCTCATCCCGCAAGAATCCCCCCCGGCGCCCCCGGTCCGCCCCCTGCCGCCGTGATCATCGACCTCGCCACCCGGGAGGAGTTCCTCCAGCACGTGCGCGAGCGGCGCATCGAGGAGGAGGTGCGCAAGCGCTACTTCGACCTCACGGGCCACAAGGTGGCGGCGAATGAATTCCGCGCCTGGCAGAACTCATTGCAGTGTGTGGGCAACGTGCTGCAGTTCGACGCCATCCCGAGAGAGCTGGGGGTGGCGATCGACTACCGGATCCACAACACCGCCAAGCGGATTGACCTGCTGCTCTCCGGCCACGACGCCGCGGGTGTCAGGCGATGGCTTTGGCCGTACCATGGACGTACACACAGGCAGGCCAATGGACACCGCCGGCAGCCGCGCCCGTGATCGGCGTATCGAAATCCGCGCCACAGCTGAAGACCGCCAACTGATTGATCGGGCTGTGGCCGCTTCCGGCACCGATCTCACCGGATTTGTGCTCACCCATCTGCGCCTCGCTGCGCAGCAGGTGCTGGCTGATCGTGAGGAGTTCCGCCTCGACCCCGAAGCGCTGGAGGCGTGGGAGCGCATCAACCAACGGCCGGCACGGTCGCTGAAGGGTCTACGCGCGCTGATGGATCGACCCTCTCCCTTCCAGGAATGAGCGCCACGTACCGGTCGCCCCGGCTGCTGGCGGCCGCTGATCGCCTCGACGGTTTCGAGTGCCGATCCGAGGAGCAGACGATCTGGCTGAGAAAGCACGCCCGCCAGGCCCATGCCCGCGGTGGCACCAGCCGGGTGTTCGTGGTCACCGAAGTCGGCGGAAGCGACGTGGTGGCGTACTACGCCTGGTGCATGGCCAGCCTCACGGCTGTGGAGGCTCCGCCGCGGCTGCGAAAAGGGGCTGGCCGTTATCCCCAGCCCGTGGCCCTGTTGGCCCGGCTGGGAGTGGACCTGCACCATGAAAGACGGGGCCTCGGTGCCGCCTTGCTGGCGGATGTGATCAGCCGCACGGCACAGATCGGCACTGAAGTGGGCTGCCGGGGATTGCTCGTCCATGCCGAGAGCACTGCAGCGCGGGCGTTCTACCTCCACCTGATCCCGGAATTCGAACCATCTCCCACCGACCCGTTGCATCTGGTGCTGCTGATGAAGGACATCCTGCGCACGCTGAGATGATTTTCCTGCGCTCGCAATCAATCCAAGAAGGGATTCCGCAAATGAGAACCGTGAAGAGCCTGGTTGAGGAACTGAGCCGGTTTCCGGATACAGAGCTGCTCCAGAACATGTGAAGCGCGCGGCTGACCAGCCATCGCCAAGCTGCAGTGCTGCTCAACCCTTGAGTTCCACCCCGCCTCCCTTCGCGACGACGTCGCCGAATGCATGCACATGAGCCCGATCGACCAACCGCTCATACAGCTGGAGCTGCGGGGCGCATGCGCACGGTGCTTCTTACACACAGGCATCTGATTCCAAGGCGGGAACGGGATGTTGAAGATCCGAGAGGTGGGGTGAGGGGGGTAATTCCACAACGACAGCTCATGAAGAAGAACGCAAACGGCGTGAAGTCACACCCGGTCAACCCATTCACGGAACCGATGCGGTGCCTCCAACAACCACCTGATCCGCCCATCAGGGGCAGAATCCGCCAGAAAGCAAGTGACCGCCCCCTGCCGCCGTGATCATCGACCTCGCCACCCGGGAGGAGTTCCTCCAGCACGTGCGCGAGCAGCGCATCGAGGAGGAGGTTCGCGAGCGCTACATCGCCCGCACAGGCCACACGGTGGCTGCCAATGAATTCCGCGCCTGGCAGAACTCATTGCAGTGCGTGGGCAACGTGCTGCAGTTCGAGGCGATCCCCAGGGAGCTGGGGGTGGCGATCGAGTACAGGATCCACAACACCGCCAAGCGGATCGACCTGCTGCTCTCCGGCCGCGACGCCACGGGTGCGCCGGCGGCGGTGATCGTGGAGCTGAAGCAGTGGGAAACGGTGGAGCCCACCGAGCTGGATGGGGTGGTGCGCACGTTCCTGGGCAAGGGACCGCGGGAGACCACCCACCCCTCGTACCAGGCGATGAGCTACGGCGCCCTGCTGCGCGGATTCAACACAGCCGTGGTGGCGCACTGAATCGCGCTGCAGCCCTGCGCCTACCTGCACAACTGCACCGATGGCAGCGGCATCAGCGACGCGCGCTACCGGCCCTATCTGGAGCAGGCGCCGCTGCCTGGAGGTGGGCGACCGGGGCCGCACGATCGAGCGGATCCGCGACGGCAAGGCCAAGCCGAGCCAGCAGCTCGCCGATGCGGTGGAGCGGATGCTGAAGGGCAACACCGAATTCGTGCTGATCGACGAGCAGAAGGTGGTGTTCGAGAAGGCCCTGGCCCTGGCACGCCACCTGCGGGAGGGGCGGCACTGCGTGCTGCTGGTGCAGGGCGGGCCCGGAACGGGGAAATCGGTGGTGGCGGTGAACCTGCTGGCCAGGCTCCTGGGCCTGGGCCTCAATGCCCGCTACGTGAGCAAGAACGCGGCGCCGCGAGCGGTGTACCGCGCCAAGCTCACTGGTTCTCTCCAGAAGGGCGAATACGACAACCTGTTCTGCGGCTCGGCCTGCTTTGTTGGCTGTCCGGAGGGCTTCTACGACGCCCTGATCGTGGACGAAAGCCACCGGCTGATGAGCAAGACCATCTACGACAAGGAGGGCGAGAACCAGGTCAAGGAGATCATCCACGCCAGCAAGCTGGCGGTGTTCTTCCTCGATGAAGACCAGCGCGTCACCTTCGACGACATCGGCAGCACGGCTGAGATCGAAAAGTGGAGCCAGTTCCATGAGGCCGAGCTGCACCGCGACAGGCTGCCGTCGCAGTTCCGATGCAGCGGCTCGGATGGCTACCTGGCCTGGCTGGATTCCACCCTGGGGATCCGCGCCACGGCCAACGAGCGGCTGGATCCAGCCAGCTACGACTTCCGGGTGTTCGATGATCCGGTGGATCTGCACGAGGCGATCCGCCAGGCCAACCACGCCAACCAGGCCCGGATGGTGGCGGGCTACTGCTGGAACTGGGCGTCGAAGTACCACCCGAACGCCTGGGACATCACGATCGAGCCCTGGGGCTACCGGGCCCGCTGGAACCTGAGCAAGGACGGCAGCGTGTGGATCATGAAGCCGGGCACGGTGGAGGAGGTGGGCTGCATCCACACCTGCCAGGGCCTGGAGCTGGAAACGATCGGCGTGATCATCGGGCCGGATCTGGCCTACCGGGATAGCCAGGTGGTGACGGTGCCCACGGCGCGGGCGCGCACGGATCAGTCGTTGAAGGGGTTCAAGGTGGGGCTGAAGCGCGACCCCCAGGCAATCCGGCTGAAGGCTGACGCGATCATCCGCAACACCTACCGAACGTTGATGAGCCGAGGCACGAAGGCGTGCTGGGTGTTTGCCTGTGATCCGGAGTTGAATGGGTGGTTGAAAGAAGCGGCAGGCGCAATGACAAAGCCCTGAAGTCGTTCAGCTATGAACGATGGTCCAGCATCGATTACACCACCACGATTAAGTGCTACGAATAACCCGAAGGCGAAGGCCCAGAAGCGAGCTATTGAGCGACTGCAGGAAACATCTGATGACAATTCGCCCCGCCGGGCGGCATCGATGGCTATTAACGGGTAGCCAGCCTACGAAACCGTGGCAACTCGGTCGCCAACGCGCAAGAAACTGGATCGGCCCGCCGTGCAGGCACGCATTGCAGAGATTCTCTCAGCCGGTCCTCCGGATGAAGAAACTCTTCTGTCGTTTGCGGAGTTCATCAACGGCAAACCCTTCCCAGAACCCGTCCTAACGGTTACACAGCTCAAAGAGGCTGTCTGCAAGGTGTTCGGATGCAAGAACGCTACCGAACTACGGAAGTCGAACGAGTTCAATTTGGCGATGGCAGGCCGGGAGTTCAATCTCAAAACCAAGGCCGATTGGCTCAAGCTCTACCGAGAGTGGGTGGGAGTGCCCAGGAGTGAACGGGATAGGAGTGGCAGGACGTGCATTAACGGCATTGATGTCCTGGAAAACTTCAGGCCCTGGCACGTCTTTTCCCTCGATCCAAAATCAGCCACTGCCGAAGACATCAAGGAAGCCTTTCGAAGACTCGCCAAGGAACACCATCCCGATGCAGGCGGAGATCCACGCGTGATGGAAAGACTGCAGAAAATGCGCGATTCCCTTCTGGCCTTCCTCTGATCTGAATGATGATGGCAGTATCCAAGCGACTCAGGGATGCCTTCTCCTTCCAGGAGACCGCCAAGATTCTTGGGATCAGCGCAAAGAAGCTGGACGGCATCTGTCAGTTCTTTGATGCCCATCAAGACGACGAATGGGAGTTAGTGGAAGGAGAGTTTTTCGAGTATGAGCCTGGGCAAGCCCGCAGCCGGCGCTTTTACGAAGAAGGCGTGATGGCCATCGCCAAATACCTTGAAGAGAAAGAGGGAGGCAGCATTCTTGCCAAGATTCGAGAGTTTTTCACCCATCACAGGGCCCGCGTGACGCGCACGCTCGTTAAGCGGCGGATTATTCAAGTCACCCAAGATCGAACCGCCATCGAGATCCGAGGGAATCTTGTCTTCCTGGAGCAGCGCTCTGTTGTGAGTGTGCTGGGCACCAATGGCAAGGGCATGGCTGGCACCATTCGGAGAATCCAAGAGGAGAGTGCCGGGCTAGAAGGCGCTGAGGGTCTTGAGATCGGTGTTCACTTTGACGACTTTGAAGGCAAGGAACAGCGGCATTGGAGCCAGCGCGGCATCGTGCGCTTAGCCAAGACGATGAACGACAAAGGAAAAATCACAAAAGCCCGCAAGGCCTGGGTCAAGGCGGTGGCGGATGTTGCAGAAGACTGCTTCGAGACCCAGCGGAAGATCCTGGAAAGCCACGAAGCCCGGGTGAAAGCCACCAAGGATCGGGTGCGACAGAAGGCTTTACGGAAAGATGGACCGGGTTGTGCAGTGTCCGGTTGCAGGCCATCACCATCCGACAAGCAACCTGTGGAGCTGGAAGCCCATCATCTGTTCGATGCCAGCTCAAGGCCAGACCTGGCGGCCTATGAAGACAACCTGATTGTGATCACCCAGAGCATCCACCAAAACTTCCATAAGTGGATCGGCGCCAAGCCATGTGAACCCAAGGATTTTGTCGACTATCTCTTGCGCAACGAGATGAGCTATTTTGATGGGCCTCCAAGCACGCGGAAGCAGAAGGAGAAAAAGCTGGAGAAGCTCATGAATCGGCTGGAACTGCTACAGGCAAGATTCGAAGGGAATCAGCTCCTTTATTAACGCTCGCGTTCAGCGGCGGCCGGCTTTAGCCGTCCGCCGCAACGCGCTGTTAGGTACAGCGCAGTGGAGGCGAGCCACCAATAACACTTCTGCTGTTGGTAGCCGTGGCGCGATGCACCGCGCACACAATCATGCACTACAGGATCCTCTATCCACTACCCTGGTAAACGGCCTCTCGCGATTAGGCACATAGCCGCTCCTTTAATCTCGTCGACGCTCATCTCAAGCCTTTCCTCGTCTTGTGTTGCGCGAGGACTCTTTCGATCTCCCGCTTCACTAACGCAGGCAGCGAAGCGTGGCTCCACAGCTCGACGTTGGCCTCAAGCCACAGGAGTACTTGAGACTCGGTCAGCGAATCCGCTGTGATGAGCTCCGAGACCGCGATGGTTGAGGTGCGCGAGAGTCCGATGCCGATCAATGCGATCTGGGTCTGCTGGTTGACGCCGAGCTCTAGGAAAACATTGAAGAGAGGGAGCTGATCGAGGAGGTCTTCGCGCCCGATCTCGCAGAGGTGCTGGCGAAGCACGTCGCAGTAGCAGCTCAACCCGCGGGGCGCCTCGAAACGAGCGATCTGCTCCACCTCGTTCATCACCGTCCTTATCATGACGGCTACGTCAGCCGCCTTGCCCTTCTTCATGACGTAGTCGATGCGGTCCTGAATCAGGCGGGAAAGCGGGAATCCGCGCATCCAGCGCGTTACAAGCAAGGCGAGCATGAAGGAACGACCACCCTCGGGGCCAAGTTTTGGACACGCCCGCCTACAAAGCCGTCCGAAGATGCCCGCGTAGACATTGGCTGCGTCGTTGCTAGCTGTGTTTTCTCACCAGGTCATTCAGCGATCAGCAATCGCTGGAGGGACTGCTGAGGCGTGAGGCCACCGAGAGCCATGTGGCACCTGTTGCCGTTATAGATGGCCAGATAGCGACGTAGCCAGCGGTTGCGTTCCTCTGATGTCTGGTAGGCGATCACGTAGGCCCATTCCGCCAGGATCGTTTTGATAAACCGCTCGGCCTTGCCGTTGGTTTGCGGCGTATAGGGCTTGGTGCGGATGGGTTTCAGATCCAATGCCCGGCAGGCTTTTCGCCAATCCCCTGAGCGGTAGGCGGAGCCGTTATCCGACAGGATCCTCCGGCAGGTGATCCCCTGCTCCGAGAACCAACCGACTGCACGGGCCAGGAATCCAACAGTCGTTGCCCTCTGCTCGTCGGCCAGCACCTCCACATACGCCAGGCGGGTGGCGTCGTCGATGGCGACGTGCACCTTCTCGTAGCCGGCGCCTCGGGAAGAGCCTTGACGACGGTCACCGGTGATCCGGTGACCGACCCGCTCAAACCTGGCCAGCTGTTTGGTGTCGACATGGATCATGTCGCCAGGCCGCTCCCACTGGTAGCGGCGAACTGGAACCTTGGGTTCAAGATTTCTGAGCCGTCCCAGCCCCAGGGCATTCATCACACGTCCGACGGTCGAGAGGGGCGCCTTGACGGCCCTGGCGATGCGCCGGAGAGTGCAGCGCTGGTGCCGTAGATCCACAGCCTGCTGCAGTTGCTGCGGATCGAGCGTCCGCCGCTGGGTGCGGCGAACACTCCGTCGATCCGCCAGTGCCGTTACGCCGCCATCACGGAAACGCGCCAGCCACTTGTAGGCGCTGCGCAGGCTGATCCCGGCTTGTGCCGCAAGGGCCTTGAGCGGCACGCCCTCATTGAGGTGCCGACGAATCAGGCGTTCCCGACTGATCGGCGTCAGTCGGGCATTGGGGTGGCTATGCATGGGGTGTGAGGTCTTGGGATGGGCGGTGACACCCCGACCCTGGCGACCTCACACCCAATCGTCAGCTGAACAACGTGGTGGGACTACACAGCTAGCGGGATCCGCGGGCAGCAGTTCTTCGATGTCACCATCACGCTCTCGGAAGTAATCGAGCAGGTCGTGGAGCGCGAATGGGCTGATGCCGGGATTCCGGGCGATGATGACTGGTTCGATCGCAAGAGCTTCAACAGCCTCCTTCACCGCGTCCGCCAGGCCATCAAGGCTACCCGCTTCATATCGTCCCGCCCACGGTGCCTCGAGCAGCCCGCCGAAGCGGACGTGAATACCGGCGAGATATGAAAAGACGTAATCGAACTCTGGTCGCTGCCGGGCAGAATCCAGTGGCGCTCGGTTCTTGATGAACTCTACGAGCTCTGCTGGCACTCGAAGAACGTCATCTGTCGTGCGTCTGATCGGCTGCCTGGATCGTTCGCGTGGTGGGCCATCGGGCCCCCACAGATCTTTCCGGTCGGGGTCGATGCAGAAGATGTTTCCTTGGAACTCCTTGCCCCAGCGTCCCGCGCGGCCAGCGAGGTTCCAGAAGTCCTCTGCAGACAAAGGGCTGCCTCGGCCCTTCGTCGGCCCGCGCATGAAGATATTACGGCACGACATATTGACCCCTTCGATCAGGGTCGCCGTGCAGATGAGGTACCTGATAGTGCCCGCGGTGAAGAGACGCTCGATCTCCTCGCGTATGAGCAAAGGCATGTTTCCATAATGGAAAGCAATTCCACGCCGCAGGTAGGTCGCCAAGAGAAACCTCTTGTGCACTATGTGCTGTGAAAGTTCGGCGAGTCTCTGCAGATCCTTCGAGGAATCGGCGTCGTCAGCGCCGATGAGATCGTAGAGCTGGCCGGCGATTTTCTCTGCTTCCGCAGCGCCGTTCACGTAGACGATGTTGCCGTGGGAAAACCCTGCGATGGCGTGCGCGATAAAGGATAGCCGCTTGCTCTCCGGGCTCGGAGAAGCCTCTAGCTCGACGGAGCCTAGCGAGATGCTCGTGTCTCGCAAGCACAGGGAGATGTCCCAGATCTTTGGCTTGCGCTGTCTTTGGGTCACCCAGAACAGGTTCTGGGTGACCGTTACGTCATCGTTCGCAAAAGCGTATGTGGCTCGGTTATCACGAGCATCCGCGAGCAGAACTTCCGGATTGCTTGTCATAGGGCTTGCGAAGAGTACTCGCAGCTCCTTGTTCATCTCCCCAAGCCGCTCGATGACATCCTGAAGCAGCACGCCACGCTGGCGGTCCCCAACCTTATGTGCTTCGTCCACGATGAGCGCACGGACATCTAGGTCAGATTGCGAGGATAGGAGGATGTGGAGCCGCTCCTGCGTGAAAACGAGAACGCGCCGACGAACCGGTGGCGTGGACTCGTCCACCCTTAGAAACGGCATCGCAGAGACGGAAACCTCCTCGAGGCCTTCCCGTACGAAAAGGTCGCGAAGGTCTCGTTCCACCTGACTGATTAATGCCCTCGTTGGGACGAGGTAGACGATATTGGCAGCCTCTGACTCCCGCATCATTTCGCAGACCCAGCGCGCCAGGATGAACGACTTGCCAGCTGACGTCGGTGCCGACACCGACATCCATCCCTGGTTTTGGATCACGTTCCAAAACTGTTTCTGGAACCGGTTCACCCGGAGCGAGGTGTCATCTTGGATCAAGATCGACTGCTCGATTGAACGGCGATCGAAGTCAAGGCGCGCGGCACCAGGAAGACGTGCCTCGAATGATGGGCGTAGCAGCTGTCTGCGCACCGCCAAATTGATGGCGGGATGGTTTGCGAGCGCGTCGAGAACGAGGGCCGCCGAGTCCTTCTGAACGTCGGTTGCTGACTCGTCGCACAAGCAGGTCTGCGCGATGCGCAGCGCCACCGACTGGCACCGACTGTCCTCGGCATGCGAGAGCGCGCTCGCACACAAAAGCAAGTAGCTCCAGTCATGCTTGAGTGCTTGGTGCTCGTTTAGCCTGGTGAAACGAGTTCCCACCTCGAGCTCACCGCATGCTGCGTCAACAACGACGGTGTCTGCGCGTTTGCGGAAGGCCGGAACGTCGATCAGCCAGCCTCCAAGGTCACGGAGCGCCACGAGGAGCCCCCTTGTTCTTCGGCGAACGCGAGCGCTTGGCGGTCGGCGCTCCAGACCGCACGCTGGAACCCTTCGGCACCGAACCAGCACGAGCAGCGGGCGGCGCAGCCGCGGCGGCTAGTTCCGCTACCACAGAAGACGGATGATTGCACGTCATCTCCGGTGCACCTTCTTTCGCCTCCGTGCTCAGGCCGAGGTGCTCTCGGAATAGCTTCCGAAACTCATCTGCAGATGGAAACGGAACGAATAGGAAGTGCATCGAGAACGCTTCGATCTTCTCTTCCGTCACGCGCTTGACGACGTGCTTCTTCCAATCCGGCAACGACGAGGTGATGGCGGAGACGACTTCTTCGAGCTCGGACCTCGAGGGTCCCTCTGGGTAGGCATCGCAGTCGAAGCCTACGAGACATAGACCTCGGAACTCAAGCAAGTTGAAACCCGGATCATCGGGGTTGAGGAACTTCTTGAGCGCGTTCTCTAGATCCTCGTTGTCGACATCGAGGTGACGCTGTAGCAACTGCAGGTCGCGTTTGCTAGCCTCATGATCTTGGAGCATTGGAGCCAGCGACTTGAGGCAATCTCGAATTGCGCTAGTCACATTGCCGAAAATCTTGGACTCGCCCCAATAGAGAAGGAGCTTGCCACTCACCTCGTCAATGCCTGCGTGAAGACCATCAGCACCGTGGATGTGCATGCGCGTGTTGGTCTTCAGGCTCATCTTGCAGATGAGTTGCGGGAGCTTAAGGAGCTTCTCAGCGAGCGCGAACAAGAGCAGCTCGCCTCCTTCGCCGCTCAGAATGAGGTCAGTGAAGAGCTCACGAGCCTTCGTGTGGAGCCTGACCACCTTCTGGCTCGATCCCGTACGAGCAGCTTCCTCGCAAGCTGCGCGGTACTCGCTCCTCGGAATCGCGTAATCCAAGACATGCTCGGCAACCGCCTCGACTAGGCTCTCGATTCGCGGCCGTCCGTTGCCATCGAGAGTGAGGCAGTGGCAATGCGCTGTGATGTTCGTACCTTCAACGACCACATGCCGCTCAACGTCGTGTAGCACTGCAGCAAGGTCCGTCGGTTCGCCCCGCGCCAGGCGTGCGAGTGCCACTGCCAGCGGCTCCAGCGGCCGCGTGGGGGACACCGCAGGCTGCGCAGTTGGTGCCCCTATTGCGGTTGCGCTCGCCTTCATGCCTGGCCTCCTCTCATATCTGGCGTAATGAAAACATCGTTGGACTCGCTTGACGATACTGCCGAGATGCGGTAATGGCTTGGTGCTGTCGCTAAAGGTTCGTCACTTGCAGCGTGCTTACGCGAGATCGCAACAGAGCTTCCATTGTGCCTAACTCGACGATCACTTGACTGCAAGAGCTGACAGCATTTTTAAAGCATCTTACGGTGGCAGTTCAAGTGCATCGAGATGTTAGAAGTCTTTCATGATTAGGTGTTATCAAGAAACTCATCCTGTTCTATCGGAGTGCCAATGGTGATGCTAGCGTCAAAGGCGATCAGTGACGTAATACTCCCCACTTCCATTTCACACTGAGCCTCAAGCTGCTTCACGACTTCTGTATGATTGGATCTGTCAAAGTCGCCTCGCAGGTAAAGTGCTTTACCCGTTCTTTCCAGCTCTACTGGATCGCAAACAAATCTGCCAAAGAGACGCCTAAAGTGGCTATCTCTTAGCTCTGGATATTTAGGGCCTCCTGAGAAAAGCCACATCCACTGCAGCGCAATGGATGTGAGCAGTTTTCTCGGCTAAAATGTACGAGATTGGGCTCGTTTGCGCCCAAAAGCCGCCCAGAGTTTTCCACATGTACCGACGTGAGCATCGTGATCAGCTCTCGTTCGAGGACTTCTTCCTGCCGTTTGGAGGAAAGCTCTCTGGTGACAATCGCTGGATCAAGCTGGCTGAGCTGATCCCATGGGATGAGCTGGAAGGTGACTATGCAGCTCAGTTCTGCAAGGGCTTTGGCGCCCCGGCAAAGCCATTTCGCATGGCACTGGGCGCCCTGATCATCAAGGCCCGCATGGGGCTGACTGATGAAGAACTGGTTGAGCAAATCAAAGAGAACCCCTATCTCCAGTTCTTCATCGGCCTGGAGGCATTTCAGTACTCGGCTCCGTTTGACCCATCAATGATGGTGTACTTCCGGAAGCGGCTGCCAGATTCGGTCGTGAATGACTGCAATGAACGAATCGTGCGTCACGGTCTGAACGTGATCCGTTCGTCTGCAGTTGATGAGCACGACAGCAGCGATGGAGGCGGAGCCGGGAGCGCAGCTGATCAGAAGATTGAATCCAAAACGCCACGGCCAAATCAGGGGTCACTGCTGATTGATGCGACATGCGTTCCGGCAGATATTCGGCATCCAACGGATCTCTCGCTGCTCAATGAAGGCCGAGAGCTCACCGAGACTCTGATCGATGCCATGTATTCGCAGGTCAGAGAGTCCTTTGGTCACAAACCACGAACGCATCGGAAGCAGGCCAGGCAGCAGTTCCTCGCCGTGGCCAAGAAAAAACGCCCTCGGTTTCTCAAGATCCGCAAAGCGATCAAGCAACAGCTTGGGCATCTCAAGCGCAACCTTGCCAACATTGACGCCCTGACAGCCTGTGGCGCAAGCCTTCTGGCGGCTGGGCGGCATGCCTATCAGAAGCTGTTGGTTGTCAGTGAGCTGGTCCGCCAGCAGAACATTCTCTATCGCTCAGACACCAGAAGTATTCCCGCTCGCATCGTCAGCCTCTGTCAAGCGCACATCAGGCCAATTGTTCGCGGCAAGGCGAGGTGCAATGTTGAGTTCGGCGCCAAGATCTCACTTTCTGTCACCGATGAAGGATTTGCTTTCCTGGATCGGCTGAGCTTTGACCCCTACAACGAAGGGGAAGATCTGAAAGTTCAGGCCCAAGCCTATCGTCGTCGATACGGCTGCTATCCGGAGGTGATCTGCGCTGATCAGATCTACCGCACAAGATCAAATCGGGCATTCTGCCAGCGTCACGGCATTCGGCTGAGTGGGCCTCGTCTTGGTCGCCCGAAGAATGATCCGGAGTTGGTGGCAGCCGAGAGGCGGCAGTTCGTTGATGATCAAAGGCGGCGCAATGCTGTTGAAGGCAAGATCGGTCAAGGCAAGCGTCGCTATGGATTGGGATTGATCCGAGAGAAACTGCCGGCAACACAGGGTTCATCCATCGCGATGAATGTCCTGGTCATGAACCTCCAGAAGCTCCTGGAGCTTCTTTGTCTCTATTTTGTGCTCTGCTGGCAACTCTTGGTCTCCGCCGCACGGGCTCTGAGCTCCAGCAGCAGAGAGCTGAGTTGTCAGCTCAGCGGGGCCTGAGGATCACTCAGAGGTCGCCCGGGCAGGCTCATTGTGGTGCGCATTGCCCGCGGCTCACTTTCTCAGGAGGCCCTATTTAGGGCTATGGTCGTTCAGAAACAGTCCGGCCATGGTGCGCCCTACAACGATTCCATCTAATACATTTCTTTGTCGGTAAAAGTCACTGTTGTCTACATAGTAAGCATCCTTAAGAATTCCACGGCCGTCACGATTCCCTGCAACAAGACTAAGGCCATACGCGCTTGAGCGAAACTGCTCATAAACATCTTCCGCCCACTCTCGATCAGCAATAATCCAAAGTAGACGAAAGGCTTGATCATGATTATATGTCTTAAGCTGCTTCACGGACTCCTTGATGACGCCGGAAATCCTGTTCTGCCTACAAAGCCCAAATGTATTGATTGAATCTTCTCCGCGATATCCGGCGGGAGCAATTCTCTCTTTTATTTCGAATAATAGGGATTCATTATGCCCACAGGCAGCTATATCAGGCGTCTTTTCATTCGTCTCTGGTATTGCCTGTGCGTCATACCGATTGGCCTGAAGTCTTTGAATGACATCAGCCTTAATGCTTTGATCGTTCATGTGTCAGTGTTAAGCTGCAGTACTTCTAATGCTGGGCATCGCCTGCCCGCAGATGGGTATAGGAAAAGATCCTCAGAAGGCACAGTCAATCGGCGGAGTCAGATTAGGCGCATAGCCGTGCTAGAATTAGGGATCCTTGAACATACTTGTAAGCTTATTGTCCTCGTGAAAGTAAATGTTAAATCCATATGATGAATATGCGCCCTGAACTAGCTCCACCAGCTTTGTGGCGGCAGAATGAGCCATATTTCGTGGAGACAGCTTTCCCTTTCTTTTGCTTTTGTTTGCAACATACAGCTCGGCTAGTTTAGAGAAGAAGATCATGTCAATTGCACTGCCATCTACCCAGTCGACAGATTTCGCATAGCCGGCGACCCATTCGAGGTTTGTTTTCTTGTTTTCTAAGAAGAAACGCGCGAAGTCCGCGTTACCGGTGAGGCATGTGCCCAAGAACAACCCCTTGATCTGCTTGCTTGCATTCGCAGTAATCAAGATATTACGAGCCTCAGCTCTGCTAATTGACTTATCGACGCTGGGTCCTATCGCTTTTTCATCGCCATGGCTCGCGAGGTATACAATCTCGGTTCGCTCATCGGCGCCCCGCATATTCATTACAACAGAGAGCGATGATTTATCGGCAAACATATCGTAAGCGAATGCGCTGGGATTGTCGTAATGAATAGAGGCAACCGCTTCGAATAAAGGTCGAACACTGTGATTGCCTTTATCCCACCAGCGAGACTCAATAACTGAAAAAGGGCAGGCTGCCATAGGCTAATCGTGGTTTGATATGAGGAATTCTAACTTGTTATTGGGCAGGTGCGTATAAGTTGTAGCGGCCCAATCCTGTTTCCGCATAAAACGGCCTCCTGTGTTGGCATCTGTGGCAACGAAGCCAGAAAGGACGCCTGTTCCCAATCCGAAGCCTCTATCTGCTGTCAGATTATCTGGGTCCGCATAAAATCGCTACAGAGCCAACCTTGGCCGGCAGGTTCAACGGGGCCATATCAGCTGAACGGTTGCTTGCGTGCCTGCCCAGGACCCGCCCCCCGGTCTCTACGACCAGCCGCTCAGCGAGGCGGTCGGCCAGGCTCTTGCCTCTCAGCTCTCGGGGCTGCACCACCTGGAGCCCCTCGACCCCGCCGAAGCCCCCCAGCGCCTGGCCCGCTACCTGCGCCAGCTCAGCGAGACCGCCCTGGCGGCATTGCCAGAGGCCCAGCGGCAGCAGCAGCAACTGGCGCTGGTGAACCAGATCGTGGCCCTGCTGCACCAGCAGGCACCCACCGCGATCACCCCTGGCGACCAGCTCCACCCCAGCGCCCGGCTGCTGCAGGAGTTGCGCGCTGACCCCCTGCTGCCGGGCGAGGAGCCCACACCCCGCCCCCTGATCCCCCTGGCCGACGGCACCCTGCTGATCAATGCCCCCAGTGAGCCCAGCGTGGGCCTGGCCCTGCAGGCGGAATGTCCCTCAGCCGATCGGATCGATCTGCTCTGCGCCTTCATCAAGTGGAGCGGCCTGCGGCTGCTGCAGGAGCAGCTGAGCGCCCACCTCACCACCGGCCGCCCCCTGCGTGTGCTCACCACCGTCTACATGGGTGCCACCGACCGCAAGGCCCTCGACTGGCTGGTGGCCCGGGGTGCCCAGGTGCGCGTCAGCACCGACACGCGCCGCACCCGCCTGCATGCCAAGGCCTGGCTGTTTCATCGCGCCAGCGGCGCCAGCACCGCCTACATCGGCTCCTCCAACCTCTCGGCCGCTGCCCTGCTCGACGGCCTGGAGTGGAACGTGCGCCTGGCCGCCCTGGAAACGCCGACGATGCTCAGCAAGTTCCAGGACACGTTCGACACCTACTGGGAAGAGGGCGAATTCGAGCCCTATGCCGCCACCGCCGAGCAGCAGGCCCGCCTCGATCACCAGCTCGCCCTTGCCCGGGGCGACGATCCCACTGCTGGCGGCGCCGCCCTGCCGGTGTGGTTCGATCTGCGGCCCTACGCCTACCAGCGCGAGATGCTCGATCAGCTGGCGGCCGAGCGCTCGCTCCACAACCGCTGGCACAACCTGGTGGTGGCCGCCACCGGCACCGGCAAAACCGTGCTCGCCGCCTTCGACGTGGCCCGCCTGCACGCCGACTTTCCCGAGCGCTTCCCCTCGCCCGATCCCCCTTCCCTGCTGCTGATCGCCCACCGCAAGGAGATCCTCCAGCAAGCCCTGCAGACATTCCGCCAGGTGCTGCGCGATCCCTCCTTCGGCGAGCTCTACGTGGATGGCGTGGTCCCCAGCCAGTGGCGCCATGTGTTCGCCTCGGTCCAGTCCCTCGCCCAGCGCGATCTCTCCGAGATCCCCGCCGATCGCTTCGAGGTGGTGATCGTGGACGAGTTCCACCACGCCGCCGCCGCCAGCTACACCCGCTGGCTCGATCACCTTCGCCCTGAGCTCCTGCTCGGCCTCACCGCCACCCCCGAGCGCGCCGACGGGCTCGACATCCTCCACTGGTTCGACGGCCGCATCGCCGCCGAGCTGCGCCTCTGGACAGCACTCGATCAGGGCCTGCTTGCCCCCTTCCACTACTTCGCCGTGGCCGACGCCACCGACCTCTCCGCCCTGGAATGGCGCCGCGGCGGCTACGTGCACGCCGAGCTCAGCACCCTCTACACCGGCGACCACCGCCGCGTGGATCTGATCCTCAGCGAGCTGGAGAAGAAGGTGGCCGAGCCCCTGCGCATGCGCGCCCTGGGCTTCTGCGTGAGCGTGGAGCACGCCCGCTTCATGGCCGAACGCTTCCGCGCCCGCGGCTTCAACGCCGAAGCCCTCGACGCCACCAGCCCCGCCGACGTCCGCCAGGCCGCCCTGCGCCGCCTGCACACCGGCGAGCTGCAGGTCCTGTTCGCGGTCGACCTCTTCAACGAAGGGCTCGACATCCCCTCGATCGACACCGTGCTGCTGCTGCGCCCCACCGAGAGCGCCGTGGTGTTCCTGCAGCAGCTGGGCCGAGGCCTGCGCCTCTCCCCCGACACCGGCAAGAGCTGCCTCACCGTGCTCGATTTCATCGGCCAGCAGCACCGCCGCTTCCGCTTCGACCTCCGCTACCGCGCCCTGCTCGGCGGCAGCCGCCGCCAGCTGCAGGAGCAACTGCAGCAGGGATTTCCGTTTCTGCCGCCCGGTTGCCGCCTGGTGCTCGATCGCGTCGCCAGCGAGCGCGTGCTCACCGGCCTGCGCCAGTGCCTGCCCACGCGCCGTCCCCAGCTGCTGGAGGAGCTGCGCTCCCTCGCCGCCGCCGGCGAGATCGGCCCCGCCAGCGGCCTGGCCCACTGGCTCGAGGCGCTCGCCATGGACCCGGCCGACTTCTACGCCATCGGCGGCGTGAGCTTCACCGCCCTGCGGCGCGAGCTGGGCTGGCTCCTGGATCCGCCCCATCCGGAGGAGGAACGCCTCACCCGCGCGATCGCCAACGGTCTGCTCCACCAGGACGACCCCGATCGCCTGCGCTGGCTCGCGGCCCAGCTGGAGGCCGCCGCGCCCCCCGATCCCGCCGGCCTGGGCGAGCGCGAAAGGCGCGTGTGGCTGATGCTCACCGTTCAGCTGTTCGGCACCGGCCGCCGCTTCCGCCCCCTGCCCGAAGCCCTGGCCGTGCTCTGGCAGGCCGCCGCCTGGCGGGAGGAACTGCGGCAGCTGCTGCTGCTCCTGGCCGATCGCGCCGACCACCGCCTGCACCCCCTGCCCTGGACCCTGCCCATCCCGCTGCGCGTGCACGGCCGCTACAGCCGCGCCGAGATCGAAGCGGCCTTCGGCGTGCTCACCGCCGACGCCCCCTGGATCCACCGCGAAGGCGTGCTCTGGCACCAGGCCACCCAGTGCGACCTGCTGTTCATCACCCTGCGCAAGAGCGAAGCCCTCTTCTCCCCCTCCACCCGCTACCGCGACCTGGCCCTCGGCCCCGGGCTGTTCCACTGGGAGAGCCAGAGCACCACCACCGCCGCCTCCGCCACCGGGCAGCGGTACATCCACCACGCCGCCCGCGGCTCACGGGTGCTGCTGTTGGTGCGGGAACAGCGGCGGCAGGGCACGGTGACCGAGCCGTTTGTTTGCCTGGGGTTTGCGCGGTACGAGAGCCACAAAGGGGAGCGTCCGATGGCGATCCGCTGGCGGCTAGAGCGGGAGATCCCGGCGGTGTGGCTGCCGGTGATGGCGTTGGCGGTTTGAGACCCGCCAGACTGGAGGCCACACCACCTCGGCGACCATGACGACCGCCACCCCCCAGCGCCTCACGGCGATCCTGTACCGGGAAGATGAGGTCTACGTGGCGGAGTGTCCGGAGGTGGGCACCGCGAGCCAGGGCGACACCATCGAGGAAGCCCTGGCCAACCTGCGCGAAGCCACCGAGCTCTACCTGGAGGAATGTCCGCAACCTGCGCTGGCGCCCCGGCTGCTGACCACCTTCGAAGTCAACGTTGCCTAAGTTGCCGCGGCTGCCGGCGTCCGCCGTCATCGCCGCCTTGCAACGTCTGGGCTTTCGAGTGGTGCGTCAGAGAGGCAGCCATGTGGTGCTGCGAAGACAGTCCCCCAACCCTGAAAGTGGCAAAGCCCCTGTGACCTGCGTGGTGCCACTCCATCGCCGCGATCTGGCTGTGGGGACACTTGGAAGCGTGCTTCGCCAGGCAGGAGTGGACGCAGAAACGTTCACGATGTCCTCTGACGCCTTTCATCGCGGATCCTGAACCTGCGCGTGCACGGCGGCTACAGCCGCGCCGAGATCGAAGCGGCTTTCTGCGTCCTCACCGCCGACGCCCCCTGGATCCACCGCGAAGGCGTGCTCTGGCACCAGAGCACCACCACCGCCGTCATGACGGCGAGCGGCCGCTGGCGCCCGTGGCTCGTGGGCGGCTGGCCGTTACCAGGCCTCCAGGTGCAGATCGGCCACATGGGCAAAGGCCTGATCCGCCGTCACCAGGGTGCAACCTTCGCTCAGGGCATGGCTGGCGATCAGCAGATCCATCGCCGCCAACGGCGTGCCGTTGCGTTCGAGATCGGCCCGCAGTCGGCCATACACCCTGGCGCAGGCTTCCGACCAGGGAAGGATCTCCAGGGTCCTGAGGGTGTTCTCCACCAGCGACTGCAACCGCGACGTTGGCGGCTGCTTCTCCAGCCCGTAACGGATCTCCGCCACCACGATCGATGACAGGCAACAGCGTTGCTCACGCACCCAGGTATCCAGCCGTGGCGAGAGGCCTTTCAGAAAGGCGTTCACGGCGTTGGTGTCGAGCATCAGCCTCCCCTTGGCCGCAGCCATCAGGGGAACTCCACCGGTTCCGCAGGGCGCGTGTCACGCAATCCCTCGAAAAACGCTTCCAGCTCAGCCTGGAAGCCAGGCTCCTGCAGCAGGGCATCCCGTTGATCCAGCAAGGCACGGGCCGAGGGCCGCACCGGTGTGAGCACCACCGCGCCACTCTCGGGATCGCGATGCACCTCCACCTCCGTGCCCTCGAAGCGGAACTCGGCCGGTAGCCGCACCGCCTGGCTGCGGCCGTTGCGGAACAACTTGGCGCGCATGACACCCCACAGCTGATCGGTATCAAGTCTAGACCAGGCCCCTGCTCTCGTGCCGCCTTCCACGGGATCCGCGGCCCCCTTCAAGGTGGCGTCACCCATTCGAGACCCGCCAGAGTGCGTAAAAGGGCTTGGCCACACCATGAGCTATCGCATTCGTCTCCTGGAAACGGATGAAGGCTGGGCTGTGAGCTGTCTGGATCTGCCCGGGTGCCATTCGCAGGGGGAGAGCCGTGATGAGGCCCTGGCAAACATCCGTGAGGCCATCGCCCTCTGGCTTGAGGTGGAGGCCGAGGAGGCTGGCGTGAAGAGCGTGGAAACGCTCGAACTGGCGCTGTAATGCCCCGGCTGCCGGGGATCAGGCCACCTGATCATGAGCAATGGCACCACGCGTCTGGTGACTCCGCGTCACGACCCGATCAACGCCATCACCATGGGCGCCATCGCCCGGGATGCAGGTCTGACGCCTGAGCAGTTCCGCCAACTGCTGTGATGGCCGAAGAGGAGGGCCTCAGCGGTGCCTCGCCCCCCTGTCCCCCACCAAAAGCCCTGGGCGAGCGCGAACGGCGCCAATGGCTGAGGCTCTGCGCGTGCACGGTCGCTACAGCCGCGCCGAGATCGAAGCGGCTTTGGGCGTGCTCACCGCCGACGCCCCCTGGATCCACCGCGAAGGCGTGCTTTGGCGGCAGAGCAGCGCCACCGACCTGCTGTTCATCACCCTGCGCCTACCTGGCCGCAGGCCAGCGTGCCGGAGGCACTAGAGCGAAGCCCTCTTCTCCCCCTCCACCAGCTACCGCGATCTCGCCCTTGGCCCCTCCCTGTTCCACTGGGAGAGCCAGAGCACCACCACCACCGCCTCCGCCACCGGGCAGCGCTACATCCACCACGAGGCCCGCGGCTCACGGGTGCTGCTGTACCGCTGCGCGGAAGCCTTCGGCTACGTGCGGGAGCAGCGCCGGCAGGGCACGGTCACCGAGCCGTTCGTGTGCCTGGGGTTTGCGCGGTACGAAAGCCACGAGGGTGAGCGGCCCATGGCGATTCGGTGGAGGTTGGAGCGGGAGATTCCGGCGGCGTGGATGCCGGTGATGGGGTTGGCGGTTTGAGGGTTGCAGCACCCATGACCACCCCCCGTCAGAATGAGATGCCTGAATCCCTTCCGATGGAACTCACTGCAGTGCTTTCCCCCGCGGAGGAAGGCGGCTACGTGGCCTTCAACCCGGAAACAGGCACCACGACCGAGGGGGATTCCATTGAAGAGGCCCTCGCCAACCTGCGCGAAGCCACCACGCTTTACCTCGAGGAGTTTCCTGCTGCTCTCAAGGGCCATCCCCTTGTGACCATGTTCAGCGTTCCTGCGCATGCCTAAGCTCCCGCACCTTTCAGGACGGGAGATCATCCGAGCCCTGGAGCGCATGGGCTTCGAGGCTGTTCGACAGAGCGGCAGCCATGTGGTGATGCGGTGCGGCAGCAGAGGTTGCGTCGTTCCTCTCCGCAAGCCGGTCAAGGTGGGAACACTGGCTGGTCTGCTGAGGCAGGCTCAAGTGGATGTACGCGAATTTCTGGACCATCTCTGAACTGGCTCTGAACCGGATCAGGGCAACCTGTGCACCCATGCGGAAGAGCTGAGGGGCCTGCTGTTCATCTCGCTGCACAAGAGGTGCGAAGCCCTCTTCTCCCCCTCCACTCGCTACCGCGATCTCGCCCTTGGCCCCTCCCTGTTCCACTGGGAGAGCCAGAGCACCACCACCGCCGCCTCCGCCACCGGGCAGCGGTACATCCACCACGAGGCACGCGGCTCACGGGTGCTGCTGTTTGTGCGGGAACAGCGTCGGCAGGGCACGGTCACCGAGCCGTTTGTTTGCCTGGGGTTTGCGCGGTACGAAAGCCATGAGGGTGAGCGGCCCATGGCGATTCGCTGCCGGCTGGAGCGGGAGATTCCGGCAGCGTGGATGCCGGCGATGGGGTTGGCGGTTTAGCCTTGACCAAGGGCCCGACTGAGCATTCCCTGCCGGCCATGGATCTCAGTTCCGACATCCTGATCACCCGGTTGCGCGAACATGCGCCCATCTGGAGTGAGCGTTTCGGCGTGCGAAGCCTCCGGATGTTCGGCTCCTGGGCCCGCGGCACGGCAACACCCGGCAGCGATGTAGATCTGCTGGTGGAGTTCGAGGGCCCCGCCACAGCCAGGCGCTTCTATGGCCTCCAGCTGTTTCTTGAAGACCTTCTTCAACAGCCCATCGATCTGGTGACAGAACGAGCACTCAGAGAAGAGCTGAGGTCTTCGGTAGAAGCTGATGCCATCACCCTCTGACGGCAATCCGAAACGCGATTGGCGCCTCTATGCGCAGGATATGGATCGCTTTGCCCATCGCGCTTTACGCTACTGCGCGGATCTGAATCGTGCGCAGTTCGAGGCGAATCAACTGATGCAAGACGCCGTTCTTCGCAACATCGAGCTGATCGGCGAAGCCGCCACACGCATCCCAGAGGAAGTGAGGCTTGCTCATCCTGAGATCCCCTGGCGGGAGATCATCGCGATGCGCAATCAACTCATCCACGCCTATCTGGGGGTCGACTTGATGTGGTGTGGGATGTAGTTCAGGTGGAATTGCCCCTGCTGATCCTTCAGCTGAAGACTGTTCTGTCCTGACAAGCAGCCTGGTCTTGCGGGGATCAAGAGGTCCCTGGATCCACCGCGAAGGCGTGCTCTGGCACAAACCCAGCCCAGTGCGGGGGAGAAGGCCTGCATCAGAGGCATGCGGATCCGCGTCAGCGATGTGCTTGATCTCTATGCCGCTGGGCTGTCCCCCGACCAGATCCTTGCCGAGCTTCCTGATCTTGAGCCCGACGATCTGCAGGCAGCCCTCAGCTACGCCGCACGCGAGTTGAATCACAACACATTTCGCTCTGATCCAGGCGGTGGCAGTCAGAGAGCTCGGTCTCAGGGATGCAGATGACCATGTGATCTTCGCCCAGGCGAGATCGGCTGACGGCTGGAACAGAAGATCCCGGCGCCGTGGCTGCCTGGCTGTTGCCTGGCTTGGCGGCGGGGTTGCGGGTTGGAGAGGAGCTGAAATCGCTGGCAGCTCGCCATGGCACCCCCCAAAGGTGCCCCTAATCTGATGCTTGATGCGAACACATCAGATGCGCATCACCCTGCAGCTCGACGACGACTTGCTGGCGGCGGCGCGGGTGTTGGCTCGGCAACAGCGCACCAGCCTTGGTGCCGTGATCAGCGCGCTGGCGCGCCAGGCCCTGGTGGCGCCGGCGCCAGGCTCCGGCTCCGAAAATGAGCGGTCCTACCATGGCAGCGGCCTGCCCCTGCTGCCCTGGAAGGAGAAGGGAGCACCGGTGGATCTGGAGCTCGTGAACAACCTGCGCGACGAGCTGGCGTGAGTGTGGCTCTGCTGGATGTGAACGTGCTGATCGCCTTGCTGGATCGGCGCCACGTGCACCACGATCCCGCCCATGGCTGGTTTGCGGCAGCTCAGGCGAATGGCTGGGCCACCTGCCAGCTCACACAGAACGGCGTGCTGCGGGTCCTCGGCCAGACGCGCTATCCCAACAGCCCGGGGCCACCGGCGGTGGTGGCGCCACTCGTGGCGGAGCTGATCCGCCATCCGCAGCATCAGTTCTGGCCAGACTCCCTCAGCCTCCTGGACCAGGGTCCTGTGGATCCTTCAAGGCTGCTGGAGGCCAACCAGCTCACCGCCACCGATCTGGTGGCGCTGGCGGTGCACCGCAGCGGCCGGGGCCTCGCTTCACGACGAACAGCTGTAGTGCGACACGCCTCCGGCGTTGAAGAAGTCCCTGGGCTTCAGCTGGTCGTACCGCGCCGCCAGCTCCGGGGACGGCTCCTCGTAGGGATGGCTGAACACCTGCTGCAGCTCCTGGATCAGGGTGGTGTCCCCTTGGGCAGCCTGTTCATAGGCCGGGGCGATCAGCCATTCGCGCCAGGTGATGGCCGGGTTCACGCATTTCATCGCTGCGGAGATCACGCTGAGCTCTCCGTTGGCCGTGATCTGATCCCGCCAGCGTTGCAACCACTGCGTCCATTGCGCATCGAGCTCCTCAGAGCTGGGCAGGTAAAAGCTCTTCTTCAGAGCCGAGACCTGCTCGGGAATGGCCGACAGCCTGCGGAAGAAGATCGTGTAATCCACCTTGCTCTGCACCATCAGCTGGAGCAGCTGGTTCACCAGCTCGGCGTCGTAACGGCTCAGGCCGAGCTTGCGGGCCCACATCGCCTCCATCTCCTGCTGCATGGCTTCGGCGAATCCCTCCCGGATCTGGTCCAGCCGGGCCAGGGCTTCCGGGTTGTCCTCCAGCAGCAACCGGATGGCGGCCCAGAACATCTGGTAGTTGGCCTCGGCCGCCGCCGGCTGGTTGAAGAAGCAGAAATGCTCGCCGCCACCAGTCCAGGGCTGAAAGCGGGGATCGAACAGTTCGCAGAAGCCGAAGGGGCCGTAGTCGAGGGTGTAGCCACCGGCGGCGCAGTTGTCGCTGTTGAAATTGCCCTGGCAGTAGCCCACGCGGATCCAGTTCGCCACCAGGGCCGTGAGCCTGCCGCGAAACAGGCCCGCCAGCTCCACCACCTGCTCGCTGAACTCCAGGCTCGGGTCAATCTCCTGCCTGTAATTCCGCTCGATCAGGTGCGCCACGATCATCCGCAGCTCGTGGTGCGCCTCCGGATGGGCACCGCTGCGGGCACGGCGGGCGAACAGCTCCAGCTGGCCCACCCGCAGAAACGACGGTGCCACCCGGGTGGTGATCGCCGCCGGGTTGTCCACCAGGATGTCGGGCTCGAACGATCTGGAGTTCGGGGAATACCAGGGCCGGCGGACCGTTTCCGCCCGCGACCTATACAGCGTCAGCGAGCGGGAGGTGGGAACCCCCAGCGCGTGCATGAACTCCTGGGCCAGAAACTCGCGCACGCTGGAGCGCAGCACCGCCCGGCCATCGGCGCCGCGGCAGTAGGGCGTGGGGCCACCGCCCTTGAGTTGCATCTCCCAGCGCTTGCCGTTGAACACCCCCTCGAACACCGAAATGGCCCGGCCATCGCCGTAGCCGTTGCCGGTGCGGAACGGGCACTGCTGGATGTACTCGCTGCCATAGATGGAGAGCGCATAGCCGGTGGCCCAGCCGAACGGTCGCATCGGCCCTGTGGCCACGCTGATGTCACCGGAGAACAGACGACGGAACTGGTCGTCGTGGGCCAGCGCCTCGCTCAGGCCCAGCTCGTGGAAGAGGGTGCTGCTGTGCGCCACGTACTCCGGCGCTGGAATCGGCGTGGGGGTCACCGGCACGTAGTGGCCGGAGAACACCTGGCGGGGCCGGTGATCGTGGCCATCGGCGCTGGCCTGGGGATCGGCCCGCAGGGAATCCAGCAGCGAGTAGTCGGCCCGTTGCGTGAACTCGGTGAACGTGGTGGTCGGCACTGCTGTCAGCAAATTTGTCGGCACGGGTCTCCCGGGTTCTGGGCTGTCTGGGCGTGGCCCCGACGCTGATCGCATCATCCTGGCGAGCCTCACCCCGGCCAGCGCCAGGCGCCCCGCTCCAGGGTGGACTGCCCCTGCACCACCGTTGCCCCGAGTTCCCGCTGCAGCTGCACGTGGCGGCAACGCTCGCGTCCGGCCAGCCCGCCGATCAGCTCCGGGGCATGGGCGATCACCCACACCTGGGTGCGCTGCGCCGCGGCCCTGATCAGCCGCGCCAGCGGCGCCAGCAGATCGGGGTGGAGGCTGCTCTCCGGTTCGTTGAGCACCAGCAGGGGCGGCAGGCGCGGGCTGAACAGCGCCACCGTCAGCAGCAGGTAGCGCAGCGTGCCGTCCGACAGTTCCGAGGCGTCCAGCGGCCGCAGCAGACCCGGCTGATGGAAGCGCAGCCGGAACAGCCCCGCCTCCGTGCTCACGCTCAGATGAGAGCCGGGGAAGGCATCCGCGATCGCCTGCTGCAATCCCTCACCGTCACCGCTCTCCAGGATCGTCTGCACCGCCGCCGGCAGGTCGCCGCCGTCGCCCGCCAGGGCGAAGCAGCGTGTGCCCACCCGTGGTTGGCGTGCCGGCGCGCCGGCATCGATGCGGAAGCTGTCGTAGAAGCGCCAGCTCAGGATCTGCTCGCGCAGCACATGCACCTCGGGCTGCTCCTGTGGGTCGGCGCCGCTCTGGAACAGGCTCCGGTCGGGATCGACCTGCCCCCGGGTGCTGCCGAGCACGGCGCGGGGATGGAAGCTGCCGCCGGCCCAGATCCATTCGCCCTTCAGGGCCGGATCGAGCGCGAAGGCCGTCTGCCGCTCCTGGGGGTAACCCAGCTCGATCGCATAGGAGAAGGGCTCGGCCGCGAAGCCCAGACGCAGCCGCACCGGTTGCTGGCGCGGGCCGCCCTGCACAGGCTGCTCGCCCTGCCGCATCTCCCGGCTCAGCCGTTCCGGACCGGCCCACAGCGCCGCCGGCAGGCCCCCCTCGCGGGCCAGGGCCCCCACCAGCTCGCCGCGGGCGGCGGCCACGATCAGCCGCAGGGCCCGGTAGAGGTTGCTCTTGCCGCTGCCGTTGCCCCCCGTCACCAGCGTCAGCCGGTCCAGCGGCAGCACCACGTTCTGCAGGGAGCGGTAGCCGCTCACGGCGAGATGGCGGATCGTCACTCACCGTCGCCGAGGAAGATCAGCGACCCGCTGGGCGCCCAGAGCACACGGCCGCTCTGACCGGGGTAGCCCACCCGGCACCAGGTGCCCTGGCTGTTGGAGGTGCACTTGAGCGTGTCGAGCGTCTCGCCCGACACGCCCATGCCGGCGATCGCTGAGCCGTAGTTCGGCCTGGCATAGAGGGTCACGGTGGGCTGGCCGTGGCCGCTGAGCTTCACCTTGCTGTGGGCTTCGTGACGCACCGCCGGGGCGGCCTTGCTGCGCAGGCTCGATACCGAGATGCGGTTGCCATCCCCGCCCTTTTCGATCAGCTCGAAGCTGTGGTGGCCGCTCATCAGCCAGAGGCGGCCCTGCTCATCGCGCATCGGGCGCCTGTCGGTGGTGGCAGGGCCGGCCGGCACGAAGCGGAAGATCGCACCACGGCTGAAGCTGATCTCGAAGCCCCCCTTGTCCCAGGGTCTGGTCGTGCAGGTCTGCTGGGTTGTGTTCATCCAGCAGTCCACGCTCTGGTCCGCGGCGACCGGGTTCTGGAGCGCGAGGGCTCCGGCGAGGCAGCCGGCGCTGATGGCCGCGAGGCTGAGGGCGGGAGGACCCATCCAGGTGAAAGGGAGTGTCGCGGGCATTCTGCGGGCGCCGATGCAGGGCACCGCGCTGCAACCGGCCCGGTTGAACACCAGGCCAGCGACTCCCGGCTAAACAACCTGCAGGGCCCCGCCCAGCCGTCATGACCATCCGCAAGCCATGAGCATCGACCTGGCGACGTGCAGCATCACCGAGCTCCAGGCCGCCTTCGCGCAGGGCACCTGCACAGCCCTGGCGGCATGCCGGGCCTGCCTCGAGCGGATCGCGGCGCTCGATGCCGCGGGGCCCACGCTGCGCGCGGTGATCGAGATCAATCCCGACGCCGAGGCGATCGCCGCCGCCCTGGATCGGGAGCGCCAGGAGAGCGGCCCCCGCGGCCCGCTGCATGGGGTGCCTGTGCTGGTGAAGGACAGCCTCGACACCGCCGACCGGATGATGACCACGGCGGGCTCCCTCGCCCTGGTGGGCAACATCGCGCCGCGGGATGCGGCCGTGGTAGCCCGCCTGCGCCAGGCCGGTGCCGTGCTGCTCGGCAAGACCAACATGAGCGAGTGGGGCTACATGCGCTCCACCCGCGCCTGCAGCGGCTGGAGCAGCCGCGGCGGCCAGGTGCGCAATCCCTACGTGCTCGACCGCAGTCCGCTGGGCTCCAGCTCCGGCTCGGCCGTGGCGGTGGCGGCGGGTTTGTGCACGGCGGCCATCGGTGCGGAGGTAGATGGCTCGATCGTGCGGCCGGCCTCCAGCAACGCCGTGGTGGGGCTCAAGCCCACCGTGGGCCTGATCAGCCGCGCCGGGGGGATCGGTGTGGCCGAGCCCCAGGACACCGCGGGGCCGATGGCGCGCAGCGTGGCCGATGTGGCCCTGCTGCTCAATGCGCTGGCCAGCCGCGACCCCAACGACCCCGCCACCGACGCCGCCGATGAGCACCGCCCCCCGGACTACGGCGCCTTCCTCGACCCGGCAGCGTTGCAGGGTGCCCGCCTGGGGGTGGCGCGGGAATGCTTCGGCCAGCACGAGGGCACCGATGCGGTGATCGAGCAGGCGATCGCGCAGCTGAGGGACCTCGGCGCCGAGATCATCGATCCGGTGCGCGCCAGTGCGCTGCCCTTCTTCGGCGAGCTGGAGCTGGAACTCTTCCTCTACGGCCTCAAGGACAGCCTCAACCGCTATCTCCACAGCCATCCTCTGGCACCGGTGCGCTCGCTGGAGGAGCTGATCCGCTTCAACCGCGACCATGCCGCCGAGGTGATGCCCTTCTTCCAGCAGGAGTTCCTGGAGCAGGCGCAGACCAAGGGCGACCCAGGCGACACCGCCTGCCGCCAGGTGATGGCGGAGCTGCGCCGGCTGAGCCGCACCGATGGCATCGACCGGGCCCTGCGCGAGCACCGGCTCGACGCGCTGATCGCCCCCACCGAGGGCTCGCCGCCCTTCGTGATCGATCCGCTGGTGGGCGATCACATCCTTCCGGGCGGCTGCTCCACGCCGCCCGCGGTGGCCGGCTACCCCCACATCTCCGTTCCCGCCGGCTTCGTGCACGGTCTGCCGGTGGGGCTCTCATTCTTCGCCGGGTCCTGGCAGGAGGGCAAGCTCCTCGGCTACGCCTTTGCCTTCGAGCAGGCCACCCGGCACCGCCAGCCGCCCCGCTTCCTGCCCACCCTGGGGGCCGATCGACCTCAGCGCGGATCCTTGTAGGCCACCACGGCACTGGAGGGCCCCTCCAGCGGGATCGTCTCGAAGCGGCTGAAGCCGGCCTCGGAGCACCACTGGCGGAACTCGGCCGCGGTGAAGTCGAAGGCGTCGCCGAACTCGATCAGCATCATCAGCGACATAAAGAGCCCGAAGGTGTTGTGGCGGCGGGCGTCGTCGATGAACGCCTCGATCACGATCAGCGCTCCCCCTTCCGGCAACGCCTCGAAGGCCCTGCGGATGAGGGTCTGTTTCCGCTCCAGGTTCCAGTCGTGCAGGATCATCCCCATCGCGATCAGCTGCGCCGGCGGCCAGGGATCCTCAAAGAAATCGCCGCTCAAGGCGCGGATCCGCTCCCCCAGGCCGGCTGTGGCGATGCGGCGCTCGGCGATCCGCGTCACGGGGGGTAGATCGAAGCTCACGCAGTGGATGGCTGGGTGCACGGCGGCCACTTCACGGCACAGCAGCGCATCGGCTCCGCCGATGTCGGTGAGCGTGTCGTAGGAGCCGAAGGGGAACGCCCGCGCCAGGGCCTGAAAATTGCGGAGGGAGGAGCCGTTCATGGCGTTCATGAAGGCTTCCAGCCGCTCCGGATCGCGGTACACCGCCTCGAAGAACGGCGTGCCGGCATGCTTGGCCTCGTTCTGGGGCAGGCCGGTGCGCAGGGCCTCGGTGAGGTCGGCCCAGAAGCGGTAGTCGCGCAGCTCCCAGATCTCGGGCAGCCCGCCGATGTACTCCGGCTGGCCGCGATCCAGAAAGCGCGCCGTGGCTGGCGTGTTGCCGTACAGCGCCTGGGGCCCGTCGCCCTCGCGGGCCAGCATGTCCACCGACACCAGCAGATCGAGGAAGTCGCAGGCAGGCCGGGGCTGCAGTCCAAAGGCGGCGGCGATCGCTTCGCAGGTCATCGGCCCGGCCGCCAGCCGTGTGTGCAGCCCCAGCCCCACGGCCGTCAGCAGCGCCTTGGACACGCCATAACCGCTGGCGATGGCCAGGATGGCCGAGGGATCAGGGTCGCTCACGGGCGCAGAGGGGAGACGCCACGCCAGGCCTGCCGGGTGGTGATCGCGTCCCTTCACCGTATCCACGGCGCCCCGGGGCGGCACCACGCCCACAACGCTTCACCAAGCCGATGCCGTAGGCCCAGGCCGTGGTCACGATGGAATCAACCCACCCTCCATCGTGAGCATGAGCGGCGGCGCCGTCCCCGGGCCCTCGAACTCAGCCCTCAGGCTCGCGGTGCTCGCCCTGATGGTGGTGTGCTTCGTGGATGTGATGGGCCAGGGTCTGGCCTTCCCGATCTTTGACACGCTGCTGCTCAAGGCCGGCTCGGGGTTTCTGCCGGCGGCCACCTCCCGATCCCAGGCGCAGGTGGTCTACAGCATCGCCATCGGCACCTTCTTCCTCACCTGGCTGTTCGGCTCGATCTACGTGGCCCGCCTCTCGGACAGCATCGGCCGCAAACGGGGCATCCTGATCTGCCTGCTGGGCGCCTTCGCCGGCTACGCCCTGGCCGCCGCCGCGATCCCCCTGCGCAGCTACCCGTTGCTGGTGGCGTCGCGCGCCATCACCGGCTTCACGGCCGGCACCCAACCGATCGCGGCGGCGGCGATGATCGACCTGGCCCGCAGCGAGGCAGAGAGCACCAGCAACCTCGGCCTGGCCAACGTGGGCGTGAGCGGCGGCCTGGTGATCGGCCCGATCATCGGCGGGGTGTTCTCCGATCCGGCACTCCTGGGGACCTGGGCCTCGCCCACCCTGCCGTTCGTGGTGGGTGGTGGGCTCTGCCTGGTGGCGCTGGTGTTCATCGCCCTCAGCTTCCGCGATGCCCGCCAGGCCCTGGCGCCGCTGCGGCTCAGCCCGCTGGAGGTGTGGCGGTTGCTCGCCCGCGGCCTGGAGCGGCGCGCCGTGCTGCGGGTCACCGCCGTCTACTTCCCCTACATGCTCTGCTTCATGGGGTTCTACGTGTTCTCCGCCGACAGCCTCACGGCACGCTTCGGCTACGGCACCCAGGCGGCCAGCCTGGCCATGTTCCTGCTGGGCACCGGCCTCGCCCTGGCGAGCGGCCTGCTGGTGGAGCCGCTCAACGCCCGCCTGGCGCCCCGCGCGCTGCTGGGGTGGGTGGCGCTGCTGCTGTGCGGCGTGATCGCGGCCTTCGTGGCGGTGCCGTCGGGCCCGCTGGCCCTGGCCCTGCTGCTGCCGGCGGGTGCCCTGCACGGGATCGGTTATCCCACGCTGCTGGCGGTCCTCACGATGTGGCAGCGCCAGCAGCGGCCTGGCAAAGCCGGGGCCTGAACGCCTGCGCCTGGCCAGCTCACCCCAGCGCACTCACCTCCAGCAGCCAGATGGCGATCTCCATGCTCTGGTCGATGCGGGTGAGCAGCGGGGCGTCCGCCAGCCAGGTGCCGTCGGCGTTCTGGCCGGCTAGCAGGTGGCGCACGATCGCCTCGCTCAGCGCCCGCGGGGCGGCCTCCCCCGTGGCAGCCGCCAACTCGGCGCAGCCCCAGGCCACCTTGTGGGCGAAGGGTTCGGCCACCATGAGCGGGGCGCAGGCTTCGGCGAAGGCGCCGTAGCCCCGCGCTGTGGCGAGCGGGGCCGCCTCGCCGCTGGCCTGATGCAAGCGGCAGAGAAACGCGATCGGATAGCCGAGGAAGAACCAGGCCTGGCCCGGCTCCCCCGCCTCCACGCAATGGAGCGGGGCGGCCTCGAGGGGGAACTCTGTCTGCAGCTGCCCCTCGGGAGTCATCCGCAGGTAGAGACGGCTGGCGGGAGCGGGCTGGGCCTCAAGGAAGCACTGAAGGGCGAGGGCCGCTCCTCGGGCCCGCTCCAGATCCCCGAAATAGAGCGAGGCCAGGCCGAGATGGGCACAGGTGAGCAGTTCCAGCACCGCCTTGTGGCCGTGGCCGACGCCCTTGCCGCCGGGCTGGAGGGTGAAGCCGGGCGGCGTATCGCTCCAGAAGCGCTTCAGGAAGCCCCAGGCCGGCAGGCTCAGATCGAAGCGGCCGATCTTGTGGGCCGCCATCGCGATCCAGCCGCCCATGTAGGCCGGATAGGCGGCCAGCACCGGATCGCTGGTGCGCAGGTCGGGGCGGCTGAGGAGGTCGCCGCCGGGCTGCTGGAAGCGGGCTGCGATCAGGTCGAGCAGCTGCCTCGCCTCGCGGGGGCGGCCGGCCAGCTGCAGCAGATAGGGCGCCTTGTAGTGGGCCGCCAGGTCGTCACCCAGCCCTCCAGGGGAGTTCAGCCGGGCCAAGACCCACGCCACCGTGCGCTCCGCCGCCGCGCGGCAGGCCTCCTGAAATGCTGCCTGCATGCCGTTCCGCTCCTGGGCCCACGCTGTCTGCCTGCACCCTGCCAAGCCCTGCGGCATCGGACGGTTTCAGAATCGCGGGGCCCGGCGACCGGCGAGCAGCAGCAACCACCAGGGCACCCGCAGATCGGGAATCCATCCGGCTCGCGAGGCCAGCGCGGGCACCACAGCGGGCAGCACGGCCCGCAACGAGCGCAGCGAGGCAGGTCGGCGCCCCTCCGCATCCACCACCCCATAGGTGGCCGCCAGTTCCGCGACGATTCCCACCGTGCCGGATCGGCGCAGCAGATCGGGGTCTGCAGCCAGCGCCGCGATCACACGCCCGCTCAGCAACGGGGTTTCCCAGTTGGCCTGGCTCGCCAGCGCCTGGATGGCGCGGTCCCTCGACCCCGACTCCCGGCTCTCCTCGGCCAGCTCCCGGATGTGCTCGGTACCGACGATGCCGGGCCACAGAGCCAGGGAGGTCACGCCATGGGGCCGCAGTTCCGCAGCCATCTCGGCCGCCAGGCGGTCGCAGGCGGCCTTGCCCGTGCCGTAGGCCGCATTGAACAGGGGGAACAGCCCTCCCCACGACGAGATCGTGCAGATCAGGCCGCACCGCCGCGGCACCATCAGCTGCGCGGCATGCACCGAAGCGATGTAGTGGCTGCGCAGCCCCACCCCATTGCAGGCATCCCAGAGGCCGGGATCCGCCTCCCAGAAGGGCTGGCCCATCGACTCGCGCAGTGCCCGCACCCCGCCGTAGACGTTGTTCACCAGCACATCCAGCCGGCCGTCGAAGTCCTGCCTGATGCGTGCGAACAGGGCCTCCACCTGAGCGTCGTCGGTGTGATCCACAGCGACAGGCCGGCAGCGGCCTCCAGCTGCTTCAACGGCCGCGCAGGTCTCGGCGAGGCTTCCCCCCACCGGATCGGTGGTTCCATCCGGCTGCAGGCTGCGGCCGGTGACCACCACCGTGGCGCCAGCCTCCCCCAATCCCACGGCAATCCCCCGACCGATGCCCCGGCTGGCTCCGGTCACCAGCGCCACCGCGCCCTCCAGCACCCCCGGCATCCATCCCTCCCCGTTGTGGCCTGTTCACTGTGGCGTCCGGCGCAGCATCAGCATGAAGACCTATTGATCCCGGAAGCCTTCCCGTCGATGCTGTTCCCATCGAACTCGGGGGCATCCATGGACGACGATCCACCGACTCAGCCACGAGGAGCGAGCTGACTGCTGATCCCTGCTCCAACAGTCTTCTCCAACCATGAGCGGGCCGTTGGGTCGGACATCACCTGAGCGTCTGATCCATCGACACTCCACCTGCACCGCCTGAGGTGCCCCAGGAGCCACATCCGCTCCATCCCTGGACACCTGGCCCCAGGCGATCTCCCTCAGCAGCTCCGACCACAACCCAACGATTCCAGGCCCCTGGGTGCATCACACCCAGGGGCTTTGTCATGGCAACGCAGAAAGGCCCGGTGGCTGACATCAGCCAAGGCTGGACAGCCATTGGCGCACGCAGGCGACGCAGTCCTCCGTGGATTCAAACGGGAGCACGTTCTTGCCGTGAATGGTGCTGATCGTGGCCTGCGGCAATTGGCGGCGATAGGTGTCCAGCCGTTCGTTCAGATCGTCCCAGTACCGCGATTGCCCGATCCCTGTGGCTGCCTGCCCGAAGATCACCAGCACGGGGATGGAGAGCTGCGTGAGCTGCGGCTCCCAGTTCCGCCGCCAGAAGCCGGCAAGGAAGGAGAACACGGCCCAGCGGCTGGCCATCGAGCGGGATCCCTCCGCCAGGGTGTCCAGCCATTCGGCATCGACGTCCTCGGCGCGGGCGAAGAGGTTCTTCTGCGAAAACGAACGCAGAAAGCTGCGGCGGCGGGCGTAGCGATAGAAGAGATTCCCGATCGATCCGCTGAACAGCAGTCGCCAGAGGGTGCGGGCCCTCTCCTGCGGGAATTCCTCATGCAGAACGCGCCAGCCCGGGGGACTGATCGCCACCAGGGCGCTCACCAGCTCAGGTGCCTGGGCCTGGATCGCCAGCGCAATCGGCAGGGAGGCCCCCTGACTCACCAGAACCACCGGCTGCGAGCCCCGCTCACGCAACAGGCTGAGCAAGGGGTTGGCCCAGTCCTCCGGGGTGAGGGGTTGCTCCGGGCAGGGAGCAGCACCGCAACCGAGCAGATCCGGCGCCAGAAGCTCAGCCGAGGGATCGCTGGCCTGCCAGCACCGGATGAAGCGATCCCAGAACCTGGAGGAGAGGCCCACGCCGATCGGATGAATCAGCAGCAGCGGCGTCGATGCTGTGATGGAGGGGTTGGCCAACGGGGTTCGGCGACTTCCCCATCGTGCCGGTGGCCCTGTTGGGGTGGCTCAGCCGTTGGCACTCCAGCTGCCGTGCAGCCCATGGGGAAGCACCAGGGGAAGCTCCAGCGGGGCCACTTCAGCGAGGCTGGAGGCATCGAGGATCACCAGATCACTGCCCCCACGCCCTGCATTCCAGACCAGGGCCAGCAGCCAGCCAATCCGCCATTGAAGAGCCGCCCGACGTTGGTCCGCGTTACGGCGTCGCAGCAGTGGTGGTGGCCGTGGGATCGCTCGAATCGAACGCCGGCTGCCTCACTGGAATGGCCTCAGCCACTTAGCCTGAACGGATGATGGGTGGCGGCTGCATGCCCTCCGTTCCGGCTGGCTTGCGCCCCTCGGCCTCGCTGGCTCTGCTGGCCTCCTCGGGCCTGCTGCTGCCACTGCCGGCCCGCCCCGCTCCCGCCGCCGCTGCACCAAGGGAGCAGGCCTCCTGCCCGCCGCCGCCAGCGGCCCGCCACGTGGTGCTGGAAAAGGGCTGGCTGGGCCAGGGCGCTGATCAGCGGCCCCTGGCCCGGCTCCGGCAGGAGCGCTGGACGGCCGACGGCACGACCGAGGGCACCGTGTTCGAGCGAATCGGCCGGACGTTCCGGCAGTTCCGCACCACCGGCACGTGGCGGCCGATCGGCCCCTGCCGGGTGCGGCTGGAGCGCACCACGCCGGATGCCGGCCCCGGGGGGCGCGAGGTGGCCGAGGCCGTGCTGGATGCCTCCGGCCGGCCCCGCTACAGCCTCAGCGGGGTCGCCGGCACCACCATCTCCGGGATCTGGCGCCAGCAGGTCGATGCGGCCTGCACGTCCGCAACCCTGACAGGAACGGTGCTCAGCCAGCAGCAGGGGCTGAGCTGGAACGACGGCTGGCGGCCCAATGCGGTGGTGCAGCGCGAAACCTGGCGGAACGGCCGGGTGCAGGGGTTGGCCCTCAGCAGCTACGCCGGGGCCGTGGAAACGGCCTCCTACTCCGGCACGCTCGAAGTGGAGCGCACCTGCCTGGCCACCGTGGTGCAACGCGACACCGAGGGCGTGGCCTACAACTACCGGGCGATCGTGATGGCCGATGGCAGCGGCTATCTCTACCTGCAGGAGGATCCGCGCGATCTCACCGTCGGCTGGCTCGAGGCCATCAGCCCAGCACCCGTCGCCGGTAGCGCCGCAGCGCCTCCTGGTGGTCGGTCTCGGCCCGCAGGCCGATGAAGCCGTCGGGCCGCACCGCCAGCAGGGTGAGGGGGGCGAGGCCCAGGCCGGAGTTCTCCTCCAGCCCGATGGTCTCCACGGCTTCCACCAGCGGTGAAGTCCCCGGATCGGGCTCCAGCTGGGCCCGCAGCGCTGCGAGCGCCGCCGGATCGGCCTGGGGGCCGGCCAGCAGCAGCAGGGTGTGGCCGCGCCGGTGGGTGAGCTGGTGCAGATGGGCGGCACCGGCTCCGGGCGGCAAGGGGATCGTGGTGGGCAGCCGCTGGCCTGCGCCGAGGGGTGGGTCGGCGGGGCCGGCGGTGATCGCCGAGCCGGCGTAGCTCACATTCAGCTCCGCTTCCGCCACGGCCTCCTGCCGGCAGGCCGCCGGATCGGCCAGCGTCGTGGCGATCGCCTCATCGCGGGCAGTGCGCTCGCCGCGGCCCTCGAGCAGCTGGGCCTGGTCGGCGGCCTCGCTGGAGTGGGTGAACTCCACGGCCGCGGGCCGGCGCTCCTGCTCATAGCTGTCGAGCAGGGCCGGCGCCGCCACACCGTGATGCACCAGGGCCAGCTTCCAGGCCAGGTTGGCGGCATCCTGCAGGCCGCAGTTCATGCCGTGGCCCTTGGCGGGCGAACACACGTGGGCGGCATCGCCGGCCACGAACACCGGCCCCGCCCGGAAGCGGCTGGCCACCCGGGTGTGGCAGTGGAAGCGGGTCGGGTTCTCCACATCCCGGAAGCGGGCCTCCGGCAGGTAGCGGCGCAGCACGGCGGTGGCCTCCTCCACCAGATCGCCCTGCTCGGAGGCGGGCCGCATGTACCCCCCCCAGCGCTGGCCGGGCAGGGCCGTGAGGATCAACGGCGCGGTGTCAAGAAAGGCCGCGTTGGCCTCGTAGGCATCAGCCCAGCCCTCCACCGCGGCGTCGAACACGGCCCAGGAGCGGGCAATGGCCTGGCCCTCGAAGCCGATGCCACTCAGCTGGCGGGTGGTGCTGCGCAGGCCGTCGCAGCCCACCAGCCAGCGGGCCTCCACGCGGTGCTCCTGCTCGCCGCAGGCGAGCGTGGCGCGCACGCCGTCGCCACTGGGCTCCAGACCCAGCAGCCGGCAGGAGCGCTGCACCGTGCCGCCGTGGCGCTCGAGATGGCCCGTGAGGATCGACTCGGTCACCTCCTCCGAGAGGCCGAGGTTGAAGCCGTAGCGGCTGCCGCTGGCGGCCAGGTCCACCTCCCCCAGCCGGCGGCCGTCGGCATGGATCAGGATCCGGCGCTGGCGGCAGCCGGCGGCCAGAAAGGCCTGCTCCAGCCCCAGGGCCTCGAACAGCTCCAGCGACTGCGCATGGATCACCGTGGCGCGGTCCCAGTGCAGCGCCTCGGCGCGGGCGTCGATCAGCAGGGTGGGCACCCCGCGACGCTGCAGCTCCCCCGCCAGCAGCAGCCCTGTGGGGCCGGCACCCACCACGAGCACGGCGGTCTGGGAGGGCAGCGTTGTCGACATCTAGGGAAACGGCAGGCCCTGGGCCTCCACGTAAACCGCATACACCGACTGCCCGGCCGTGATGAACAGCCGGTTGCGCCGGCGCCCGCCGAAGCAGAGATTGGAGGACACCTCCGGCAGGTGGATGCGGCCGATCAGCTCGCCTGCCGGGGAGAACACCGCCACGCCATCGAGGGTGGGATCGGCCCAGCCCGAACTCGCCCACACATTGCCATCCAGATCGCAGGTGAGGCCATCGGCCATGGCCGGCCCCATGTCACAGAACACCCGCCCGTTGGCCAGCCGCGCCCCCTCGATCACGTCGTACACGAGGATCCGGCGCGGGTGGCCCGGCTTGTGCGAGGCCCCCGTATCGGTGACGTACAGCCGGCTGTAGTCCGGCGAGAAGCAGAGCCCGTTGGGTTTCTCGATCGCCTCGGCCACCACGCCGGCCTCGCCGGTGTCCGGATCGAGGCGGTAGACGTTGGCGGGCAGCTCGAACTCGGCCCGGTTCCCCTCGTAGTTCACGAGGATGCCGTAGCCCGGATCGCTGAACCAGATGCAGCCATCGGGGTGCACCACCACGTCGTTGGGGGCGTTCAGCCGCCGGCCCTGGAAGTGATCCATCAGCACGGTGAGCGAGCCGTCGTGCTCGGTGCGGGTCAGCCGCCGGCTGGCGTGCTCGCAGCTGATCAGCCGGCCCTGGCGGTCACGGGTGTGGCCGTTGGCGTAGTCCGACGGACTGCGGAACACACTGACCTGTTCCGAGTCTTCACACCAACGCAGGATCCGGTTGTTGGGGATGTCGCTCCACAGGAGGTAGCGGCCATCGCCGAACCACACCGGCCCCTCCGTCCAGCGGGCACCGGTGTGGATCCGCTCCACGGCGGCATTGGGGAGCACGTAGCGCTGAAAGGCCGGCGCGACCACCTCGATGGCCGGGTCCGGGTAGTGCACCGGGCCGCCTTGCCAATCCCGCTCCACCGCTGCCGACCTCCCTCGTCGCCTCCATCGGCGATCCCTTCCGTTGTAGCCGGGGTTGGCTGCGGTAAGGACGATGGCTCCGACGCCGCGACGCCTGCGATGCGCTTCTCCCGGATCCTCAGCTTCGGCCGCACCGGCGAGGAGCTGTTGCGGATCCTGGCGCTCCAGCCCGCCACACTGAACGGGCTGCGCGTTCTCGACTGCCCAGGCGGGCCCGGTTCCCTCAGCAGCAGCCTGCGGTGCCACGGCGCCCTTCCCACCGCCGTGGACCCTGCCTATGCGCTCCCCCGCGAGCACCTGGAGGCTCAAACCCTGCGTGATATCCAGGCGGTGGCCGATCAGCTCGACGATGATCCGATCTTCCGGGACGACTTCGACAAGACCAGCTACCTCGCCTCGAAACGGCAGGCCTACCGCCAGTTCCTTGACGACCGCCAGGCCCATCCCGGCGATTACATCGCGGCCGCACTGCCGGATCTGCCCTTCGCCGATCAGAGCTTCGACCTTGTGGTGAGCTGCAGCCTGCTGTTCTCCTACGCGCCAGCAGCCGATGGGGGGCTGCTCGAAGGACCCGGCCTGGATCTGGCCTGGCACCGCAGCGCCCTACGGGAGCTGATGCGGGTCACCGCCAGCGAGATTCGGGTGTATCCAGCCCACACGCAGTTCGGGGCCGAGGCCGTGATTCATCCCTTCGTGGAGCCGCTGCTCACCAGCCTCCAGCCCGGCTGGACGGCCCGGCTGTTCCATGCCGGCTGCCATCAGGGCCTCCGAGGAGACACCGTGGGGTTGGTGTTCCAGCGGGCCCGAAAGTGATGGTCGAACTCTCCACCTGGGATGCTCTGCTGCGCACCTACGTGGATGGGGCCGGCCTGGTGGATTACCGGGCCTGGCAGGCGGAGCAGCCCCGCACCCTCGCCGATTGGCTGGCGCGGCAATCGGCGATCACCCGCGGCCGCCAGGATCACCTGGCCCACTGGATCAACCTCTACAACGCCTTCACGATCCAGGCGGTGCTGGAGCGCTACCCGATCGCCTCGATCCGCCCCAGCCTGCTGGGCATGCCGAACTGGCTCGGCTTCCTCCGGTTCTTCACGCAGCCCGTGCATCGCCTCGGCGCGCAGAACTTCAGCCTGGCCCAGATCGAGAATCAGAGGCTGCGGCAACAGGGCAAAGACCCCCGCATCCACTTTGCGATCGTGTGCGCCTCGCTCGGCTGTCCGCTGCTGCGGGCCGAGGCCTACACCCCGGAGCGGGTGGAGCAGCAGCTCCAGCACGACCTGCTCCGCTTCGTGAACAACCCCGCCAAGGTGCGCCTCGATGCGGAGGCCGGCGTGCTGCACTGCAGCCGCATCTTCCAGTGGTACCGGGGCGACTTTCTGGCCCAGGCCCCCTCGATCGCGGCCTGGATCCTGCCCCACCTGCAGGGCGTCACTGCGCCCAACAAACCGCCACGGCTGGCCTATCTCCCCTACGACTGGAGCCTCAATCAGCGGACATCGGCGTAGAAGCGCTTCAGCCGGCTCGGCGGCACGCCGAGGCCCCAGAGCACGCCGATCGCCAGATAGATCAGTGCGGCCCTGCCCGGCCCCCAGCGCTGCACCCGCCGATCCGAACTCTCCACCACGCGGTTGATCAGCACGATGCGGCCCCGCCGCACCAGCCGCAGGCACAGGTCGCCGTCCTCCAGGATCGGCAGGGCCGCATCGAATCCACCGCACCCCCAGAAATCGCTGCGGCGGCAGAGCATCACCTGATCGCCGAACAGCAGGCGCAGACCCCGCACAAACAGATGGGGCCGGAACAGCAGCGGCGCCAGATAGGTCTTGAGCAGATTCAGGGCCGAGATGCCCCAGCGGGTGGCGGTGCCATCCCCCATCAGCGAGATGAAGCCGGCGCCGGCAATCGCGCCATCGGCGAAGGTGCGCTCGGCCACGCTCACCAGATCGTGGGGAATCAGGGTGTCGGCATGGAGGAAACAGAGCAGATCGCCCGTGGCCTGCCTGGCGCCCAGGTTCATCTGCAGGGCCCGGCCCGCTGCCTCGCTGCGGAGCACCGGGATGCCGGCTTCGCAGGCGATCTGCACGGTCTGATCATGGCTGCCCCCATCCACCAGCAGCACCTCCCAGGCCGGCGGCTGCAGGGCCTGCACGCGCCGCAGCGTGCGCCCCAGCGTGGCGGCCTCATTCAGGGCGGGAATGATGATCGACAGCCGGGCCATGGCCAGCGTCCTACCGCAGCCTCAGGACGCGATGGAGGCCCGCACTCAACAGCAGCGAAGCCCCACCGATCAGCACGAACTTCAGCGCCAGGGCCATGGGCAGCGGCACCACCACGAAGGCAATCAGCACGATCAGGGGCTGGTGAAAGAGCACGATCGAAAAGCCCACCCGGTTGCCGTAGCGCAGGAGCGGATGGCTGCGGCCGCGATAGGGCCGGGCCAGGGCCAGCAGGGCCAGCACCCAGCTCCAGCTGTTGAAGCCCCGAAAGGCCTGATGCACCATGTAGGGCCCTGAATAGGCACGCTCCGGCACCAGGCCCCTGAGGCTCAGCGCCAGCAGCAGCACCATGCCCAGGCCGGCGGTGGCCAGCAGCAGCGCGCGGTGGCGATCCAGGGCAGTCCACAGCCCGCTGCGGCTGCAGAAGAGCGCGCCATACACGAAGTACAGCAGATAGAGCACCAGATTGGCCCAGTCGTCGTAGAGGTTCTGAAAGCCCGGCCAGTGGGGACGCAGCAGCGCCTCGCTCAGCATCAAGGGCACAGCCAGAACGATCAGGCTGCCCAGCCCATGCGCCGTCGCACGGGTCCGCCCCCCATCGCCCCCGCCGGCCTTGCGGCTGAGCCTCACCATCACGGGAAGGCAGGCGATGGAGATCACCAGCAGATAGGCCAGAAACCAGAGATGGGCCCATTCGAAATGACCGGCCGGGCGGATTCCGTCGAAGAAGTGGGGGTAGAACTGCAGGAATGAGCCCTTCACCTGGCCTGCCTGCAGCGCGTGGATGTAAACCTGGGGCGGCACCAGCAGCGGGATGCCGATCAGCAGGGGCAGCAGGAGCCGCCGCAGCCGTTGACGCAGATACTCCACCGCCGAGCGTGTCTGCAGGGAATACCAGCTGGCCGCACCGGCCAGAAAGAAGAACAGGGGCATGTGCCACTGGTGCACGAACGCGATGAACACGCTCAGGCCGGCGCTGCTCTGGGCATCGGCGACATAGAAGCGGCCCAGCTCTCCCTCGTAGAACACAGCGGCCGCGTGAAAGGGGATCAGCAGCAGGACAGCCAGCAGCCGCAGCCAATCCAGATCCAGCGCACGGGATGAATGAATGCCGGCCACCGTCAGGGCTCCCCGCCCCGGCAGTGGGCGGGGAGCAACCAGCCCCATCCCGGGCCGAAGGGATGCACCTGCTGGGTGGGTTCTCCCTGCCGGATCAGGCTGCGGCCCTCCCGCACCCAGCGAAACAGGCCGCCATCGAGATTCACGGCCCGCGTGAAGCCGGCGCGCTGCAGCTCCTCCACCCGTGCGGCGCTGCGCACCCCCACCGAGCAGCAGACGACGATCGGCCGCTCCCAGGCCAGCGCCTCCATCGACCCCAGGGCCGCCATCCGGCCGCCGGCCTCGAGCCGCACAGCCCCGGGCAGGTGGCTGCAGGCGAATTCCGCCGGGCTGCGGGCGTCGAGGATCAGCCAGTCATGGCGCTCCTCTCCGGCCAGGATCCGCTGGAGCTGCTCCGGGGTGATGGCGGTGACGGCCGGATGGCGCCGCCGGATCCAGCGCTTCAGGCAGGCCAACGCAACACGCTGGGCGGCCTGGACGGCTGAGGTGAGCAGCCGCGCATCCTTCCACCGCCACCTCGGCGAGGGGGGCGGATCAGAGGGCGGCATCGAGCAGGGTGGCGGCGGCGGCCCGGGCACTGATGGCGGGGCCGGGCTGGCGCTGCAGGTCGGCCAGCACGATCGCCCCCTCCAGCAGGAGCTGCAGCTGCCGGGCCAGGGCCGCCGCTTCGGGGCCGGGCAGCGGCAGGGCGCGGCAGAGCTGCTCCAGCAGGGCGCCGCAGCCCGCCTTGAACGCCTCCGCCCGCTGGCGGGGCAGGTCTTCAGAATCGGGGAACTCCCCAGCCGCCTTCAGGAACAGGCAGCCGCGGAAGGCGGAGGAGCTCACCCACTGCTCCAGCCAGTCGAACACCGCCAGCACCCGGGCGCGGGGCTCCTGCTCCGCCTCCACCCGGGCCTGGAGCGAGCGCAGGGAGGCGCCGGCAAGCCGCTCCAGCACCGCCGCGATCATCGCGTTCTTGGAGCGGAAGTGCTTGTAGAGGGTCATCTTCGCCACCCCCGCCTCCGCCAGCACCGCGTCGATGCCCACGGCGTGGAAGCCCTGGCAGGAGAAGAGGCGCTGGGCCACATCCAGCAGGTGCTCGCGCCGCGGCGAGGCGGCAGGCGAGCCGGCAGCGGCAGGGGCGGCGGTGGACGAGGAGCGCGGCATCGGTGGGTGGTGCTGCCCGAACCCTAGGGAGACGACCAGAGGCCACCGGCCAGCGATCACCCGCCAGCGGCCACGGAACACCAAGAGTAGACAGATCGGTCTGTCCACTGCTTGGATGGCGGCTTCCCGCCCCAGGGCCCATGCTTCAGCTTCACGGCCATCCCCTCTCCGGCAACAGCTACAAGGTGCGGCTGCTGCTCGAGCTGCTCCAGGTGCCCTACACCTGGGTGGAGGTGGATCTGCTGGCCGGCGAGCACCGCCAGCCCCCCTTCCTGGCGCTCAATCCCTTTGGCCAGGTGCCGGTGCTCGTGGACGACACCGCCCAGCCGCCCCTGGTGCTCGCCGATGCCCAGGCGATCCTGTGGTGGCTGGCCAGCCGCTTCGGGCACGGCCGCTGGCTGCCCGCCGATCTGCTCGGCCAGACCCAGGTGGTGCGCTGGCTGTCCACGGCGGCCGGCGAGGTGCGCCAGGGGCCCGAGAGCGCCCGGCTGCACCACGTGTTCAAGGCCACCGCGATTCCGATCGAGCGCGCCCACCAGAAGGCGGCCTTCATCCTGGGCCAGCTGGAGCGCCACCTCGCCGCCAGCCCCTGGCTGGTGGGCGACGCGCCCACCATCGCCGATGTGGCGGTGTTCCCCTACGTGGCCCTGGCGCCCGAGGGAGGGATCGATCTGGCTCCCTACCCGGCGGTGGGCGCCTGGATCGCGCGGATCCGTGCCCTGCCCGGCTTCGTGCCGATGCGCGGCATGGCCCCGGTGGGGCAGGAGGCGGCATGACCCGCCGCTACCTCCGGCGCCATCTCACCCCAGGCGTGCTGGCCGAGCAGCAGCGCGCCTACGGCACCACCTCCACCGTGCCGGAGGAGCAGGGGGCGGACGAGCTGGGCGAGAAGGAGCGGCAGTTCATCGCCGCGCGCGACAGCTTCTACATCGCCAGCCTCACCGAGGACGGAGCCCCCTACCTGCAGCACCGCGGCGGCCCCCCGGGATTTCTGCAGGTGGTGGAGGCCCGCACCCTGGAGTTCGCCGACTTCTCCGGCAACCGCCAGCTGCTCACCACCGCCCATGTGCGCCGCGATCCGCGGGTGGCCCTGTTCCTGATGGATTACCCCAACCGCCGCCGCCTCAAGATCGACGGCCTGGCCGAGGTGCGCCCCGCCCCTCCAGGGGCCGTGGCGGGAGCAGTAGCGGGGGCTGCTGCCACACCCGTGGAGCGGCGGCTGCGCATCCGCGTGCTGGCCTTCGACTGGAACTGTCCCCAGTTCATCACCCCCCGCTACAGCGAGGCGGAGCTCGAAGCACGGGTCGCGGAGCGCCAGCAGGGCCTGCAGCGCTGAGGCAGGGGAGGCGACACCGGTCAGTCGGCAGCGGGCTGGCCACGGTTCAGGTGCTCCAGACGGGTGAAATACCGCTGCCAGCTTTCGGCGCGATGGCGCCGCAGTGCCTCTGGGTCGCGCTGGCCTGGTGCACCCTCCCCATCCCCGAGGTCGTGCTGCCGCAGGAGACAGTCGAATTCACCGGAGTCGATGTAGCCCGTGAGGTCCAGGAAATGGGGCGAGAGACCGCTCTGCTCCAGCAGCAGACCCACAGCCAGATCCTCATAGCCGCACACCAGGCCATCGAAGAACCTTCGCAGGCACAGGAACGAACCGGCAAGCGCACCCATGCCCTTGGCGCTGATCAGATAGCCCTGCCCACCCGAGGCGTACGCCCTGGGGAGCGGCTGCTGCACGCCGCACTGGTTCAGGCCCCCGCGTCTGCACTTGCCGAGGTGCCAGCCATGCCAGAACTCCTGGTGGTGTTCCACCCTCGCCACAAGGCCGCCGTAGTGCATCCGCTCCCTGAGAAAGGTGCGGAAGACATGGTCAAGCCTGGACCGGTCCCGCAGCGACAGGTCGTCGTCGCACTTCAGGATCAGCCGTGGTGCGCCCAGCAGGTGGATCACCGTCATCGCCATGAGCACCTTGACCGCCAGGGACTCGTAGTCATCCGGCAGGGGCAGCTCGAGCACGTCATCCGCGAAGCGGAACAGACCCCTGGGCCGCCGGATCGAGCGTTCCGCGGGGCTGCCGATCACCACCACATGCGCTTCCGTGGCGGGCAGGGGCCGGAATGTGTCGACGCTGCTGCGGGCGCGGTGCATGCGATGCCGGCAGCTCACGTGCAGCACCACAGCCCTGCCCTTGAGAGCCCTGCGCAGGCGAGCGGCGGCGGCGGGAGAACCCAGCCGCAGCAGGGCCCTGAACAGATCCAGAAACCTGCGGTTGGCGGGATACAGGGAATAGATGTCCCTCAGCTCCGCCAGCGCCCGGCGGCTCCTGAAGTAACACCAATCCCCCCCTGGAAGCATCCCGCCGCGCCTCCGTCTGCCGCGCAGGCGCTTCAGCAGGGTGAGCTGCAGGCCCTGGCCGGCGTGCATTTCCGGCGGCAGTGCCGGAAGCGAGCGGCTGGCCTCCCGCTGGCGGGCCACCAGGAGCTCCAGATCGTCGATCACGGCATCGAGCACCGAGAGGAACCGGGCTCCGGGGGTCGGCACACCTGCCGCTCGCCGTCCCCCTCGCCAACCCCTCACGATCCCGGACGCAGGTCCGGATCGCCCACCACCGCCTGATCGCGGCAGCCAAGCACCGCCTCGGGATGGGCGTAGTGCTTGAACTCCAGCCAGTTGCCGGAGGGGTCGTTGAGAAAGAAGGTGTGGTGCTCCAGCACCGTGCCCGGGTAGCGGCGTTTCGGTGCCACGGCGAACGGCTCGCCCGCCGCCTCCACCCGCTCGCGCAGCGCCTGCCACTGGTGCAGGGCCTCGAACACAAGACCGAAATGGCGCGGGTAGATGCCCCGCTGCAGCGGCTCCGGATCATGGGGCTGGTGCTGGGCCACCAGCTGATGGCCCCCCAGATCGAGGATCAGCGCCGCCGTGCTGCCGCGGCCGGCCCGGCAGCCCAGGACCCGCTCATACCAGCAGCGGGTGAGTTCCAGATCCCGGGCCGGGATCGAGAGATGGAAGCAGGGCGAGGTCATCGACACGCTCCGGGCCCCTGAAGGGCAGCTCTGCCAGCCTCCCTAGTTTTGCTGCGATTTGTCTCTTCTGCACCCGCTCCGCACACCCCCCGACGGATGCCGTGGCCATGGCTAGACCAGGTGCAGCAGGGTCAACCGCCATGAACACGACCAGCGCCCATGGCCCCACCAGCCATCAGCCCCGGCACGACGGCATGGAGAGCGGGCACCACAGCGATCCCTACCTGGAGCGCCGCAAGCCACCGGAGCCCAGCACCTGTCCGGATTGCCAGGCCAGCTTTCACCAGGGCCGCTGGAGCTGGGAGACACCGCCGGCCGGCGCCAGCAGCCACCGCTGCCCCGCCTGCGAGCGGATCCGCGATGGGATGCCGGCCGGGGAACTCACCCTGAGCGGCGCCTTCCTGGCGGCCCACGCCGATGAGGTGATGCGGCTGGTGAACAACACCGATGATCGCGTGCGGATGGAGCATCCCCTGGAGCGCCTGATCGACACCAGCGGTGATCCCGCCACCGGCCCCGTGCTGCTGCGCTTCACCGGCATCCACGCCACCCACGGGCTGGGCAAGGCGCTGGTGAAGGCCTTCGGCGGCAGCCTGGAGGCGCCCTATCCCGAGCCCGGCGCACCGATGCGCGCCCACTGGCAGCGCGACTGAGTAGCGCAACTGAGCAGCACGGCTGGGGAGCACGGCTGGACAACACAGTTGATCAGAGGATCCAAACCCGCATCCGTGCAAGAGTTCGGCATCCGGGCTTGATGCCATGAAGCGGCATGTCATGAAGCTGCATGCCATCAAGACATGGCCTGCCTCCAGGACGCCGCCTGCCTCCAGGACGCCGGGCGCCCTCGAACGGATCCTTCCGGGCGTGGCCGCTGCCACGGTCCTGGCCGTCCTGGCCACGGCTCCGGCCCAGGCCCAGTCCCTGCGCGAGCGCTTCATCCGCAGCCGGTGCGAAGCCAAGCTCAACGCGGAGCTGGTGAGCAAGGGTGTGGCCAGCCCGCCGCCGATGTTCGTGCAGAAGGTGTGCGACTGCGTGGTGCAGAACGTGGACACCGGCGCCACGATCGAGGCCGCCAAGGAAACCTGCAAGGCCCAGGTGAGGGCCAGGATCAGGAAGGAGATGGAGGGCGGCAGCACCACCCCCGCCGCTCCGGGCGCTGCGGGCCCCGCTGTCCCCAATCCCGGCGCTCAGTAGTACTTGCGCGGGTTCTGCCGGATGGCGAGCTGAACCTCCAGCAGAAACAGCAGCAGGCCTCCGATCAGGGCCAGCATCACCAGCAGGATGGCGCGGTTGGTGAGAAACAGGCGCCGCCTCTGCACCTGAATGCCGCGGTGCAGGGGAGACTCCGCGCCTGCAGAGTCCCTGTCCAGGGCCTGCTGAAGCACCTGGGTGCGGTCGATGATCCGGGCCAGGCGGCCGGTGAAGATGTTCAGCAGGCCGGCGATGCCGGTGGGCAGGAACACCGGGGAGAGGGAGAGCTAGCTGGATCGCCCCCGACAGGCTCACGATCGAGGAGGTCTGCTCCATGGGGGTGACTGCGTCCTGGGGACCATGACGGCAGGCGGCCGTGCATGCGTCACGACCCTCCCCAGGGTGGCGGACCGGCCTGGCGTTGACAGCGCCGCAGCCGTCTTCCATGGTGCGGGCAGCAGCGGTATTCCCGTGCCACCCCGGCCCCTCCCCGCGCTTTGGCCCCTCCCCGCTGCGGGGCCCCGCCGGTGGGCCACCACCGCCGTGGTGGCCCTCGCCCTGGTGGCCGCTCCCGCCCGCGCCGATGGGGAACGGCCCCCGGCTCCAGCTGCCGGGGCGGCCCAGGCAATCCAGGTGGACCAGCTGGTGAAGGGCACCCGCAGCTGGGATGGCACCCCCTTGCCCCCGATCGGCCCGGGGCAGCCCGAGGTGACGGTGCTGCGCCTCACCATCCCGGCCGGAGTGTCGCTGCCCCCCCACGCCCATCCCGTGATCAATGCCGGCGTGCTGCTGGAGGGCCGGCTGCGGGTCACCTCCGCCACCGGCGAGACAATCACCCTCGAAGCCGGCGACGGGCTGATCGAGCTGGTGAACACGCCCCACCAGGGCAAGAGCCTGGGGCCCGGACCCGCCCGGATCGTGGTGGTGTACGTGGGGCTGGAGGGGGAGCCGCTGTCCGTGCCGGCTGGGCCCGGGGATCATCAATCCGCAGGGAGCCCCGGCAGGTAGGGAGGAAGGTAGAGAGCCAGACCGCCCGTTGTCATGCACCCTCCCGCAGCCGAATCCCCAGCCGGCGAGGACACCCCGGAACCGGAGCCCCAGGGCGGCCTCTGGCGCAAGCTGCTGCTGCTGGCTGCCATCGCCCTGGCGGTGGCCCTGTTCTTCGGCTTCGGGCTGCAGCGCCAGCTGACCCTGGAGGGGCTGCAGCGGGCCCAGGGGTCGCTGCTGGCCTGGCGGCAGGCGGCACCGCTGCAGAGCTCCCTGGCCTACATGGGCCTCTACGTGGTGGTCACCGCCCTGTCGCTGCCCGGGGCGGCGGTGCTCACCCTGGCCGGCGGCGCCCTGTTCGGCCTCGGCCTCGGCACGCTGCTGGTGTCGTTCGCCTCCAGCGCCGGGGCGCTGCTGGCCTTTCTGCTGGCCCGCACCCTGCTGCGCGATCTGGTGCAGCGGCGCTTCGGGAGGCAGCTGGCGCCGATCGAGGCCGGCGTGAAGCGGGACGGGGTGCTCTACCTGCTCACCCTGCGGCTGGCGCCGGTGTTTCCCTTCTTCCTGGTGAACCTGCTGATGGCCCTCACGCCGATGCGGGCCGGCTCCTACTACCTCACCAGCCAGATCGGCATGCTGCCCGGCACCCTGGTGTACGTGAACGCGGGCACCCAGCTGGCCCAGCTCCAGGGGCTCGGAGGCATTCTCTCGCCGCCGCTGCTGCTCTCCTTCGGCCTGCTGGCCGCCTTCCCCTGGCTGGCCAGGGCCGCCACAGGCCGCCTGGCCACCTGGCGCCTCTACCGGCGCTGGAGCCGCCCGCGCCGCTTCGACCGCAACCTGATCGTGATCGGCGCCGGGGCCGCCGGGCTGGTGAGCAGCTACATCGCCGCCACCGTGAAGGCGCGCGTCACCCTGATCGAAGCCGAGGCCATGGGCGGCGACTGCCTCAACACCGGCTGCGTGCCCAGCAAGGCGCTGATCGCCTCGGCGCGCCTGGCGGCCCGCATGCGCCGGGCCGACCGCTACGGCCTGGAGCCGGTGGAGCCCCGCCTTTCGGTGCGGCAGGTGTTCGAGCGGGTGGCCGCCAAGGTGGAGGCCGTGGCCCCCCACGACAGTGTGGAGCGCTACGAGGGGCTCGGCGTGGAGGTGGTGCGCGGCCACGCCCGCCTGCTCGATCCCTGGACCGTGGCCATCACCCAGGCCGGCCCCCAGCCCCAGCCGGAGCGGCGCCTCACCAGCCGCGCCATCGTGCTGGCCACCGGCGCGGCGCCGGTGCTGCCGGATCTGCCCGGCGCCGAGCAGGTGCCCCTGCTCACCAGCGAAACGATCTGGAGCTGGCTGCGCACCTGCCCCCTGGAGCGTCCCCGGCTGGTGGTGCTGGGGGGCGGACCGATCGGCTGCGAGCTCTCCCAGGCCCTGGCCCAGCTGGACCTGCCGGTGACGCTGGTGCAGCGCAGCGGCCGCCTGCTGCGCCGCGAGGATGCGGATGTGGCCGAGGAGGTGCGCCGCGCCCTGGAGGCCGATGGCGTGCAGGTGCTCACCCACACCCAGGTGGTGGGCTTCGCCGCCGACGCCTCCGGCGCGGCACGGGTCCAGGTGGAGCACGAGGGTGAGGTGCGCCCATTGGCCTGCGATGCGGTGCTCTGCGCCCTGGGCCGCCGGGCGCGGCTGCAGGGCTACGGCCTCGAGGAGCTGGGCATCACCACCGGCGCCACGGTCACCACCAACGCCTACCTCCAGACCCTCTACCCCAACATCTATGCGGCCGGCGACGTGGCCGGCCCGTTCCAGTTCACCCACACCGCCGCCCACCAGGCCTGGTATGCGGCGGTGAACGCCCTGTTCGGCGGCGTGCGGCGCTTCCGGACCGACTACCGGGTGATCCCCCGCACCACCTTCACCGACCCGGAGGTGGCCACGGTGGGGCTCACCGAAGCGGAGGCCGCGGCCCGGCAGATCGCCGTGGAGGTCACCCGCTTCCCGTTGCACGAGCTCGACCGGGCCATCGTGGAGAGCGCCGAGCGGGGCTTCGTGAAGGTGCTCACCGCCCCCGGCAAGGACACGATCCTGGGCGCCACGATCGTGGCCGAGCACGCCGGCGAGCTGCTGGCCGAGTTCGCGCTGGCCATGCGCTGGGGCCTGGGCCTGAACCGCATCTTCAGCACGGTGCACGCCTACCCCACCTTCACCGAGGCCAACAAGTACGCGGCGGGCGTCTGGAAGAAGGCCCGCACGCCCCAGCGGCTGCTGGGCTGGCTGGAGGGGTACTTCCGCTGGCGGCGGGGAGAGAACTGACTGGCGGGTAGCCGGGCAGGCGGTGGGGCTGGCAGGCGGCCGGGTGGCCGGGTGGCCGGGCCGGATAATGCCCAAAATTCCGGCCTCTCGGCCGCTGAAGCCCGTGGCTGTCCGCCGCTGTCTTGCCCTGCTACTGGCGGCCCTGCTGCTGCTGGGATTCGCCCCCACCGCCAGCGCCGCCTGGGTCACCCTCGATGGCCAGAAGGTGGTGGAGATCAAGCAAGCCGCCGGAGCGCAATCGCCCGAGGAGGTGGCGAAGCGGATCAGCGCGCACCTCAACCGGCTGGTGAGGAACCCCCGCTTCCGGGCCGACCAGGTGGTGGTGCGCGAGGAGCCGCCCTATTCGATGGTGGGGCTGCTCAACTTCGAGGGCAAGTTCATCCCGGGCCTGGCGGTGGACGAGCGGGCGGCCAAGGCAGCCGGCACCACGCGGGAGGTGCTGGCCATGCGCTACCGCGATGCGGTGCGCAAGGCCGTGCAGGCCTACGACGACCGCAACAGGCTGCGCAACTGGATCGTGGGCACCCTGCTGGCCCTGGCGGTGCTGGCGGTGTACGTGGTGTGGCTGCGCTGGCAGCGGCGCACCCACACCAGGCTCAAGCGCTGGCTCTCGGGCCGCAGCGTGGAGCTGGCCCCGAAGCTGAAGATCGGCCAGCAGACGCTGGTGACCCCGGAGCAGACCCGGGCCTTCAGCCACTTCACGCTCACGGTTCTGCACTGGGGGCTGCTGCTCACGGTGAGCTGGCTGCTGATCCCGCTGCTGCTCAGCTTCTTCCCGCCCACCCAGGGGATTGCCGAGGGCCTGCGCGGCCAGATCCTCAGCCTGGCGATCCGGCTGGTGAAGGCCTGCCTGGGCCTGGTGCCCAACCTGCTCTGGATCGCGATGATCGCGGTGGTCACCGCCCTGATGCTGCGGGTGAGCAACTGGCTTTTCGCCGCCCTGCGACGGGGCCAGATCAGCCTCTCCTGGTTCTACCGGGAGTGGGCGATCCCCACCCGGCGCATCGCCAACATCCTGATCGTGCTGGTGGGAGTGGTCTTCGCCTTCCCCTACATCCCGGGCTCCGACAGCAAGGTGTTCCAGGGGGCAGGCCTGCTGTTCGGCGTGCTGGCGGCCCTGGGCTCCAGCGCCGTGGCCACCAACATCATCAGCGGCCTGATGCTCATCTACACCCGCGCCTTCCTGGAGGGCGACCGGGTGGAGATCAACGGGGTGGTGGGCGTGGTGCAGGAGCGTGCCCTGCTGGTGACCCGCGTCCGCACCCCCCGCAACGAACTGGTGAGCATCCCGAATGCGGCGGTGATCGCCTCCTCGGTGGTGAACTTCAGCTTCTCCCGCCGCGAGATCCGCAAGCCCGTGGCGCTCAGCACCACGATCACCATCGGCTACGACGTGCCCTGGCGCCAGGTGCATGCCCTGCTGCTGGCGGCGGCCGACTCGGTGCAGGGGATCAGCGACGAAGTGGCGCCGTTCGTGCTGCAGACCAGCCTCAACGACTTCCACATCAGCTACGAGCTCACCGCCAGCGTGCGCGACGCCAAGAAATACCGCGAGACCCTCTCCGATCTGCTCGCCGCCATCCAGGACCAGTTCGCCGCCGCCAAGGTGGAGATCCTCTCCCCCGGCTACCACGCCATCCGCAATGGCAACGCCAGCACCCTGCCGCCCATCACGGGCTGAACGGGCCGGCGAGGTAGGCCACGGCCTCGGCCAGGGGGAGCGGTGGGGAGAACAGATACCCCTGGGCGCTGCGGATGCCCTGCTCCAGCAGCCAGTCGCGCTGCACGGAGGAATCCACCCCCTCCGCCGTGATTGCCAGATCCAGATCCCGCAGCATCAGCACCATCCGGCTCAGCAGGGTGCGGGGCGAGGGGCTGCCGGAATCGAGCTGGGCGATGAAGCTGCGGTCGAGCTTCACCCGCTGGATCGGCAGCGAGATCAGCCGCGCCAGCGACGAGTACCCCGTGCCGAAGTCATCGATCGCGATGCTCACCTGCAAGGCGGCCAGACGCTGCAGGAAGGCGTCCACCGCCGTGGCGGAACTGGCGTGGAAGGCCTCCTCCAGCAGCTCCACCTGGAGGGTCCAGCCCGGGGGGAGGGTGGCCGCCTCGAGGCGCGCCAGCAGCCTGGCGCCGAGGTCGGGGTCGGCCAGCATGCCGCTGGAGAGGTTGACGCTCATCAGCATCGGGCCGGCCCCACGGCGCCCCATGGCGCCCGCCAGCTGCGGCAGGGCGGCCAGGGCTTTCTCCACCACCAGCAGATCCACCTCGCCGGTGAGTCCGGCATCGCGGGCCTGGGGCAGGAAATGGTCCGGGGGCAGCAGCTGGCCCTCGTGCTGCCAGCGGGCCAGGGCCTCGAAGCCGTGGGGTCTGCCGCTGGCGGGATCCACGATCGGCTGGAACGAGGGGCTGATGCGATCCCTCTCGTCGAGGGCGGTATGGAACTGGGACGCGAAGCGGAAGCTGCCCAGCGTGGCGCTCCGGGACCGGGCATCCAGCCCATACCAGGCGGAGCCCCGGGTGGTGCAGGCCCGCTGCAGAGCCAGCCCCCCATCCGCCAGCAGCGCCTGGCTCGACTCGCCTTCGCGGCGGGCCACGGCGATGCCCACCGCCATCGCCATGCCCACCGACACATCCCCGACCCGGTGCAGCTGGCTCACCGCCGCGGTGAGGCGCTGCCCCAGGGCATCGAGCTTCTCCAGCGGCGACGGATCGGGCCACAGCACCAGCAGCTCACCATCGCCGATCACGCCGAGCGCCCCCCCGGAGGGCAGCACGGCCAGGATGCGGCGCGAGGCCTCCACCAGACAGGCCTTGGCCATGGCGGCGCCGAAGGCGGCATGGATGCGCTCGTGATCCCGCAGGCGGCACCGCACCAGGGCGAAGGGCTGCTCCGCCGCCTGGGCCACCCGCTGCTCGAGCTGCCGCAGGATCGCCTCACGGTCCAGCAGCCCCGCTGCCACCGACGCTGCCTCGGCAGCCGCAGGCCCGGCTCCAGGGGCGGCCGCCGGGGCGCCAGCCTGGCTGAGCTGGCTGAGCTGGCTGCAGCGCTGCACCGCCAGGGCCGCCAGACGCTGCAGGCTGTCCACCTGCTGCGGATCCAGGTGGTGCGGCTGGCCGCTGATCACGCAAAGGCTGCCCAGCTGGAAGCCGCTGGCGGAGATCAGGGGAAAGCCGGCATAGAAGCGGACATGGGGCGGTCCGGTCACCAGGGGATTGGCCTGGAAGCGGGGATCGCAGCGCATGTCGGCCACGATCAGGGGTTCGCGGCTGAGGATCGCGTGGCCGCAGAGGGAGGCACGGCGGGGCACGTTGGGTTGGTCCAGCTCCATCCCCACGCAGCTTCTGAACCGCAGCAGGTCGCCGTCCACCAGGCTGAGCATGGCGATCTCGGTGCCGGCGAGACGCCGGGCCAGCTCGGTGATGTGGTCGAGCGAGGAGTCACGGCTGTCCTGCGGTGGCCCGTCGCCGGCCAACCCCCACAGCCGTTCAGCCTGCTGGGTGGGTTGCTCGCTGGGCTGCTGGATGGGTTGCTGTGTCGGCTGCTCTGTGGAGATGGTGGGAGGCTGCGGGGCGGATTCAACCGGCAGGGGCTGGGCTCGGCATCCACCCATGCACCACCTGCATACCCACTCCTAGCCAGGGATGGGAATCAGCCCCACCCGCGGTCCACCCGGTAGCGGCAGCTCAGGCTGCAGCAGCCGCCCGGATCCACCAGCAGGCGGCGATCCCCGCTGATCAGCGCCCCGCGGGGCGCTGTCCAGGGCTCCAGGCACACCATCGGCCTGGGCGGATCGGTCCAGAGCACCACCAGGTCCAGGGGAGCGTCCGGCTCCAGGGTCACCGCGGCGCCGCCGGCGACGCCGCGCAGCCGGACCGGGCCGGCAGGGTGGGCCAGCAGGTCCACGCCTTCGCCCAGCGCCTCGAGCTGCGCGGCCAGGGTGGCCGGCGCCATGGTGTGGTGGTCGAAGCCCTCCGCCGGCAGCCCCTCGAGGCGCACGGCCGAAAGGTCGTCAACGGCCCAGTAGGGATGGAGCCCGAAGCTGAAGGGCATCGGATCCTCGCCCGCGTTGGCCACCTGCGCCGTGATGCCCAGCTGGCCGGGGGCCAGCCGGTACTCGAGGCTGAGGCGGAAGAGAAAGGGGAAGGCCGCCAGCGTGTGCGGGTCATGGGCAAGGGTGAGCCGCACGCCATCGCCACCCTCCAGGGCCGACAGCTCCCAGGCCCGGTCACGGGCGAAACCGTGCTGGGCCAGGGTGAACACCCCCTGGGGCAGGGGCAGCCGGCCGTCGGGGAGGCCGCCGCAGATCGGAAACAGCACCGGGATCCCCCCCCGCACCGACAGATCCGGATCGGCGAAGCGCTCCGCGTCGAAGTAGAGCCAGTCGCGGCCCAGGCTGCTCCAGCCGGTGACCAGGCCACCTCGCTCGGGCACCACCCGCAGCACCTCGGCACCGGAAGGATCGGTGTATTCCCAGTGGGGATAGGGCTCACGCCGCTGTTGCAGAACCATCGCGGGGAACGATCGCCGGGGCGGCGGCGTGGGGAAGGGAGCTCAGCTGTGGTGCTTCAGCTGTGGTGCTTCAGCTGAGTTGCCTCAACTGTGCGGTCTCAGCTGTGCGGTCTCAGCTGTGCTGGCGCAGGATTTCCGTGCAGGTGGTCACACACTCCCCATCGTCGATGGAGCAGGTGGTGATGCACTCGAAATAGGCCTCCACCGGATCATGGTCCGCCTGGGGGAAGGAGACGGAGGGTGGATGGCCGCTCAGGGAATCGACTGCGTTGGAGTGGCCGTGGGAAACCGTCATGGCGCCGGGAGGTGAATGTTCTTCGACCGTATGAACATCCCCCCAGGCAGGCAAGCAGGTTGAGCAGGGATACCCATGCAACGATTGCGACGTGTGAAGTAGGGGCGGGGAGGGCCGATCCCGGCCAGCGCCAAGAATGTCGGCAACCGCAGCCGCCCTGATGCCCCTGTCCGAGCCCGACGGTGCCGCGATCCTGGAGCTGGAACGGGGCAGCCGCGGGCAGGGCTCGGGGCTGGGCCAGGAGGATCTGCGTGGCTGCTGGCGGTTGCAGCGGCTCTGGGATCGCCAGGCCCGGCCGTTGCAGGTCGCGGCGGGGCTGCTGCGGCCCCTGGCGGCGAGCCTCAGCCTCACCCCGGGCGAGCACGGCCAGCTGGCGGTGCGCAACAGCGTGCGGCTCGGGGGCCTGGAGGTGCGCTTCATGGGGGCCGGGGAGCTGCGGGGCCGCCGGCCCCTGCTGGTGTTCTGGTTCGATCGCCTCGAACTGCGGCTGGGGGAACGGCGGCTGTGGCAGCGGCCGCTGGCCCGGCCGGCCGAGCGGTCGCTGCCCTTCTTTGCCCTGATCGCCAGCCGCCGGGAGGGGGAGAAGGCCTGGCTGGTGGCCCGCGGCCGGGGTGGGGGACTGGCCCTGTGGCGGCGCGAACCGCTCACCTGATCACCCAACTGATCGCCCAGAGGAACCCTCAGCAGATCCCTCAGCAGATCCGTGGCAGCAGTTCGCCGCTGAGGGGCAGGAGCAGCCGCTCGGTGCCGAGGGCCGTGGTGAGCAGCACCCGCGGGCTCCGGCCGGCCGGCCGCACCTCCCCGATCCAGGCGCCGCCCCCAGCCTCGAGCAACGGCTCCACCAGCGCCCGCTGCTCCGGTGCCACCACCGCCACCAGCCGCCCCTCGTTGGCCAGGTGCAGGGGCTCGAAGCCGAGCAGCGCGCAGGTGCCGGCCACCGCCGGGATCACCGGCAGACGCTCCTCCTCGATGGCGATCTCCACCCCGGCCGCCAGGGCCAGCTCCTGCAGGGCACTGGCCAGCCCGCCGCGGGTGAGATCCCGCAGGCAGTGGGGCACCGCGCCGGCCGCCAGCAGCTGCTCCACCAGGGGCCAGAGAGGAGCGCAGTCGCTGAGCACGGGCGGCTCCAGCCGCAGCCCGTGGCGGGCGGCGAGGATCGCCACCCCATGGCGGCCCAGATCGCCGCTCACCAGCACCTGATCGCCGGGGCGGATGGCGGCGGGATTGATGACGCCGGGATCGGTGGCGGCCGTGCGCCCCGGGGCGGGATCGGGCAGCGCGCCGATGCCGCTGGTGGTGATGAAGAGGCCGTCGGCCTTGCCCCGCTCCACCACCTTGGTGTCGCCGGTGACGATCGCCACGCCGCACTCCCGGGCCGCGGCCGCCATCGAGGCCACCAGCCGCCGCAGCAGCGCCAGCGGCAGCCCCTCCTCCAGGATCAGGGCCACGCTGATCCACAGGGGGCGGGCCCCGGCCATGGCCAGATCGTTGGCGGTGCCCACCACCGCCAGCCGGCCGATGTCGCCGCCCGGAAACTCCAGCGGCTGCACCACGTAGCCATCGGTGCTGAAGGCCAGCCGGCCGTGGGGCAGCGCCAGGCTGGCGGCATCGTGCAGCACCTGCTCCGGATCGGCGTAGAGGGCCCGCAGCTCCTGATCGATCAGCTGCTGCATCAGGGTGCCGCCGCCGCCGTGGGCCAGCTGGATGCAGGCCTCACCGTCCTGGGGCAGGGGCGGGGAACCGCTCACAGGGCGGCGGCGGTCGTCGGCGCGGCGCTGCGGTAGCGGTGGTAGGCCGCGCAGGCCCCCTCGCTCGACACCATCGGCGCCCCGAGCGGATGCTCCGGCCGGCAGCGGCCGCCGAAGGCGGGGCAGTCGGTGGGCACGGCCCGTCCCTGCAGAATCAGGCCGGCGATGCACTCCGAGACGCCGTCGTCGTCCCGGCTGGTGGTCTCACCGCCGGACCCTGGCGCCTGGTCGCACAGCCCGAAGCGCTGGCGGGCATCGAGAGCCGCGTAAGCGGGCCGCAGCCCCAGCCCCCCCCCCGGGATCACCCCCAGCCCGCGCCAGGGCTGATCCACCACCGCGAACACCTCCTGCAGCAGGGCCCGGGCGCGGGGGTTGCCGTGCTGCCGCACCACCTGGCCATAGGCGTTCACCACCGCGGGGGTGCCGGCCTCCAGCAGCTGCACGCAGCGCCACAGGCCCAATAGCAGCTCCTCGGGCGCGAACCCCGTGGCCACCACCGGCACGCCGTGGCCGGCGGCGAGCGGCTCCAGCTCCTGCAGGCCCATCACCGTGCACACATGGCCCGCCGCCAGAAAGCCCTGCACCTGGTTGCCGGGGGCTTCGAGGATCGCGGCCATCGCCGGCGGCACCCGCACATGGGCGTTGAGCAGCGAGAGGTTGGCCAGGCCGAGGGCCAGGGCCTGGCGGGCCAGCAGGGCCGTGGCCGGCGCCGTGGTCTCGAAGCCCACCGCCAGGAACACCACCTGCCGCCCAGCATTCTCCCGGGCCAGGGCGATCGCCTGCAGCGGCGAGGTGAGCAGGCGCACGTCGCCGCCGGCCGCCCGCACCCCCAGCAGATCGTCGCCGGGCGCGCTGCCGGGCACCCGCAGCATGTCGCCGTAGGAGCAGAGGATCACCTCCGGCCGGCGGGCCAGGGCCAGGGCCGCATCGAGGGTGGCGGCCGGGGTGACGCACACCGGGCAGCCCGGGCCATGGATCAGCCGCAGCCCCTCGGGCAGGAGCTGATCGAGGCCCCAGCGCACGATGGCGTGGGTCTGGCCGCCGCACACCTCCATCAGCGTCCAGGGGCGGGTCACGCTGGCGCGGAGCCGCGCGGCCAGCTCGGCGACCCGGCTCACCAGCCCCCCGGCGCCGGGATGGTGGAGCCGGGGCGGTAGCTCTGGATCACCCGCATGTACTGGGCCCGCTCGTACTCCTCGGGATCGGGGCACTGGGCCTGGCTCATGCAGCCGATCAGCGCGCTGACGCTGGCCAGCTCGTGTTCCACCATCCAGACGGCCAGCTCGTCCTCCAGCCCCCGCAGACGCTCGGGCCCGTGGCGCAGCAGGGCCGCCACCACCTGGGTGGCGCAGGCGCCCGCCATCAGCAGCCGCACCACGTCGGTGCCGCGGTGCACGCCGCCACTGCCGATCAGATCCAGCGCCACCCGCCCATGCAGCAGGGCGATCCAGCGCATCGGCAGGCGCAGATCATGGGGAGTGCTGAGCAGCAGATTGGGCCGCACCGTCATCTCCTCGATGTCGATGTCGGGCTGGTAGAAGCGGTTGAACAGCACCAGGCCCTGGGCGCCGGCCGCCGCCACCCGCCGCGCCATGGCGCTGAAGTTGGTGAAGAAAGGCCCCAGCTTCACCGCCAGGGGCAGGGCCACCTCGGCCCGCACCTCCCGCACGATCTCCTCCACCCGGGCCTCGATGGCGGCGCTGGAGAGCTCGGGATCGGTGGGCATGGAATAGATGTTGAGTTCGAGGGCAGCGGCCCCGGCGGCCTCGATGCGGCGCGCCGTCTCCACCCAGCGGCCGGCGCGGCTGCCGTTGAGGCTGGCGATCACCGGGATCGAGAGCCGGCGGCGCGCCTGCTCGATCAGCCGCAGGTAGGGGTCGGCGCCCCCGTGGGTGGCGGCCAGCTCGGGCAGGTAGCTGAGGGCCTCGCCGTAGCTCTCGCTGCCCTGCTGCACCTGCCAGTGCAGGGCGAGCTGCTCCCGCTCGATCTGCTCCTCGAACAGCGAATGCAGCACGATCGCGGCGGCGCCGGCCTGCTCCAGAACCTCGAGCTGGGCCACGGTTTCGCTGAGGGGTCCGGCCGCCCCCACCACCAGCGGCGTGCGCAGCGGCAGCCCCAGGTAGGAGGTGGAGAGGTCGGGCCGCAGGGAGCTTGTGGTCATGACCGCAGGCCTCCGCCGCTGCCGGCCAGGGCGCGATAGGCGGCCCAGCGGCGGTCGCGCTCCCTCTCCGCCTCCTCCAGCAGCTGGTGGGCCCGTTCGGGCTGGCTGTAGCGCAGCATCTGGAAGCGCTGTTCCGCCGCCATCGCCTCCTTCAGGGAACGGCTCGGCGCCGGACTGTCGAGCTGCAGGGGGTTCTCGCCCCGCTCCAGCCGCCGGGGGTCGTGGCGGTAGAGCAGCCAGCGGCCCGCATCCACCGCCAGCTTCTGGTGTTCCATCCCCCTGGCCATGGCGATGCCGTGGGCGATGCAGTGGGAGTAGGCCAGGATCAGCGAGGGGCCCGGGTAGCTCTCCGCCTCGAGGAAGGCGCGGATGGTGTGCTCGTCCCGGGCGCCCATGGCCACGCTGGCCACATACACGTGGCCGTAGGTCATCGCCATCAGGCCCAGATCCTTCTTGGCGGCCCCCTTGCCGCCGGCGGCGAACTTGGCCACCGCCCCCAGGGGCGTGGCCTTCGAGGCCTGGCCGCCGGTGTTGGAGTACACCTCGGTGTCGAGCACCAGCACGTTCACGTCACGGCCGCTGGCCAGCACGTGATCGAGGCCGCCGAAGCCGATGTCGTAGGCCCAGCCGTCGCCGCCCACCAGCCACACGCTGGTTTTCACCAGAGCATCGGCCAGCTCCAGGAGGCGGGCGGCGGCGCGGGAGGGTTCGGCGCCGGCCTCCTGCCCCAAGGCCTGCAGCCGCTCCTTGAGCAGGGCCACCCGCTGCCGCTGCTCCAGGAGGCCGGCCTCATCGCCCTGGTCCGCCGTGCGCAGGGCCTCCACCAGGGCCGGCGGCAGCTGGGGCGCCAGGCACTCCAGCAGGGAGAGGGCCGCCTGGCGCCGCTGGTCGAGGGCCACCCGCATGCCGTAGCCGAACTCGGCGTTGTCCTCGAACAGGGAATTGCTCCAGGCCGGGCCGCGGCCTTCGCCGTTGGCGCTCCAGGGGGTGGTGGGCAGGTTGCCGCCGTAGATGGAGCTGCAGCCGGTGGCGTTGGCCACCAGCATGCGGTCGCCGAACAGCTGGGTGGCGAGCTTGAGATAGGGCGTTTCGCCGCAGCCGGCGCAGGCGCCGGAGAAGGCGAACAGGGGCTCCTGCAGCTGCTGCTGGCCGATCCTGTGCAGGTTCAGCCCGGCCCTGGGCACCTCCGGCAGCTGCAGGAAGTAGTCCCAGTGGCCGCGGGCCTGCTGGCGCAGGGGCCGCTGCGGCGCCATGTTGATCGCCTTGCGCCGGGGCTGGCGGCGATCCCGCGCCGGACACACCTCCACGCAGAGGCTGCAGCCGGTGCAGTCTTCAGCGGCCACCTGGATGGTGAAGGTCTGCCCGGGGAAAGCGTGGTCGCGGGCGGGGGCGGTGCGGAAGCCCTCGGGGGCCGCGGCGAAGGCCTCGGGCTCGGCCACCTTGGCGCGGATCACGCCGTGGGGGCACACCATCACGCACTTGCCGCACTGCACACACAGGTCGCTCTCCCACACCGGCACCTCGGCGGCGATGTTGCGCTTCTCCCAGCGGGCGGTGCCCACCGGCCAGGTGCCGTCGCAGGGCAGGGCGCTCACGGGCAGCCCATCGCCGCGGCGCTCCAGCATCGGGGCGATCACGTGCCGCACGAAGGGCGGCGCCGCCGCCAGCCGCTCGCGGACGCTGGGCTCGGTGAGGCTGGGCTCGCTGGAGGCAGGGCTCCGGGCAGGCCCCGGCTGGGCCACCGCGCCGGGCAGGGGTGCCGTCGCCTCGGCATCGAGGCTGCGCCAGTGCAGCGGCTGCAGGTGGTCGAGGCTGGCATCGAGGGCGGCCAGGTTCATGGCCACCACCGCCTCCCCCTTGCGGCCGTAGCTGTGGTGGATGGAGGCGCGGATCCGCTCGAGGGCCTCCTGGCGGGGCAGCACGCCGCTGAGGGCGAAGAAGCAGGCCTGCATCACGGTGTTGATGTGGGGCCCCATGCCCGCCTCGCGGGCCACCCGGTAGGCGTTGATCACGTGCACCGCCAGGCCGCCCCGGCGGATCTGCCCCCGCAGCGCCTCCGGCAGCCGCGCCCAGGTTTCGGCCGGCTCGAAGGGACTGTTGAGCAGCACCACCCCGCCCGGCTCGATGCCGGCCAGCAGATCGAAGCGGCCCACGAAATCCCACTGGTGGCAGGCCACGAAGGTGGGCCGCTGGATCAGATAGGTGGAGCGGATCGGCCGCGGCCCGAAGCGCAGGTGCGACACGGTGACCGAACCCGATTTCTTCGAGTCGTAGACGAAGTAGCCCTGGGCGAAGAGATCGGTGCCCTCGCCGATGATCTTGATCGCCGCCTTGTTGGCGCCCACGGTGCCATCGGAGCCGAGGCCGTAGAACACGGCCCGCACCTCGCCGCTTTCGGAGCGGGGGCGTTCGGTGACGAAGCTCTCCTCCAGCGGCAGGGAGCGGTGGGTCACGTCGTCGTGGATGCCCACCGTGAAGTGGTTGAGCGCATCCGCCCCCGGCACGAGCGCCCCCTTGAGGTGATCGGCCACCGCCTTCACCATCGCCGGGGTGAACTCCTTGGAGGAGAGCCCGTAGCGCCCGCCCAGCACCCGGGGCAGGGGCAGCGGGCCATGCACGGCGGGCCAGGCCTCGGCCACGGCGGCCAGCACATCGAGATAGAGGGGCTCGCCCACCGAGCCGGGCTCCTTGCAGCGGTCCAGCACGGCGATCGCCCGGGTGGTGGCCGGCAGGGCCTCCACCAGCCAGCGGGCCGCGAAGGGCCGGAACAGCCGCAGCTTCAGCACCCCCACCCGCTCGCCGGCGGCCTGCAGCACCTCGGCCGCCTCCAGGGCGGTTTCGGCACCGGAGCCCATCAGCACCAGCACCCGCTCGGCATCGGCCGGCCCCGTGTACTGGTAGGGCTGGTAGCGGCGGCCGGTGAGGGCGGCGAACCGGTCCATCGCCTCCAGCACGGCGGCCGGGCCGGCGTCATGGAAGCGGTTCACCGACTCCCGCGCCTGGAAGTACACATCCGGGTTCTGGGCCGTGCCCCGCACCACCGGATGCTCGGGGCTGAGGGCACGGGCGCGGTGCTCGCGCACCGCGTCTTCGGGGATCAGGGCGCGCAGGAGGTCGTCATCCAGGGCCGCCACCTTCTGGATCTCGTGGGAGGTGCGGAAGCCGTCGAACACATGCAGGAACGGCAGCCGGCTGCGCAGGCTGGCCCGCGCCGCGATGGCGGCCATGTCGGCGGCCTCCTGCACCGAGGCCGAGCAGAGGAGGCCCCAGCCGGTGCCGCGGGCGGCCATCACATCGCCGTGGTCACCGAAGATCGAGAGCCCCTGGGCGGCCAGGGAGCGGGCGGCCACATGGATCACCGCCGGCGTCAGCTCCCCCGCCACCTTGTAGAGGTTGGGGAGCATCAGCAGCAGGCCCTGGCTGGCGGTGAAGGTGGTGGTGAGCGCCCCGGCCTGCAGGGCGCCATGCACCGTGCCGGCGGCGCCCCCCTCGCTCTGCAGCTCCACCACCTCCGGCACCGCTCCCCAGAGGTTGGGCCGCCCCTGCGACGCCCAGGCATCGGCCCATTCGCCCATGGGCGAGGCGGGGGTGATCGGGTAGATGGCGATCACCTCGTTGAGGCGGTAGGCCACCCGCGCCACCGCCTCGTTGGCGTCGAGCGTGACCCGCTCGGGCTGAACCGCCGCCTGAACCCCGGGCAGCTGGGTGAGTGTCGTCATTCCCCTTCTCCCTGAAGCTCCGCTTCGTCCACCAGGGCGAGGGCCACCCCCACGTGCACGAGCACCCGGTCACCCACCACCGCCTCGGGCAGGCAGGCCAGGCTCACCTGCTGGCGCACGCCGCCGAAATCCACCTCCGCGCTCCGCCAGAGGGGATCCCCGGCCTCAGCGATGTCCAGGATCAGGCCCGCGGTGGCCAGGCACATGGGGTGCCGGAGCGGCTGCCTCCGTTCTAGAAACGCTCCCCAGAACTGCCCACAGCTGGCCCAGGGCCAGGCCGCCGTCGTTGCAGGGCACCTGCTCGCTCCAGAAGGGCACGAGGCCGGCGCGGCGCAGTCCGGTGAGGGAGCCCTGCAGCAGCAGGGCGTTCTGGAAGCAGCCGCCGGCCAGGGCCACCTGGGGGCAGCCGGTGATCTCGGCCGCCCGGGCCGCCGCGGCCACCAGCGAGGCCGCCAGAGCGTCATGAAAGCCTGACGCCAGCGCCTCGGCGGGGGCGCCCTCGGCCCGGGCCGCCAGCAGCCGGCGCAGCAGCGGCTCCCAGTCGAGCCAGCCCAGGGGCGCAGCGGGCTGGGCGTCGGGGGGGGAGGGGATCAGGGGAAGGGGCTCGATGGGCAGCGGGGGCACGATGCAGCCCTGGGCCAGCCCCTCCAGCCGCAGCCCGCTCTCCCCCTCGTGGCTCTGCTCCTGCAGCACGCCCAGCAGGGAAGCCACGGCATCGAACAGCCGCCCCAGGGCTGTGGTGTGGGGCGCGTTGCAGCCACCGGCCACGGCCGCCGCCAGCAGCTCCAGGGCGGCGGTGCTGAAGGCCTCCCGGCAGCCGGCGGCGCCGGGGTGATCGAGCAGGGCGGGATCGGCCGCCAGCAGCAGCCCCAGAGCCGCCCGGCGACACTCGCGCATGGCCCGCTCCCCGCCCGGCAGCGGGAAGGGCCGCAGACAGGCCAGCCGCCGGGCTGCCCCCCCGCCCGCCGCGCCGGGATCCAGCAGCAGCAGCTCACCGCCCCAGAGTTCTGGCCCAGGCCCGGGGCCGTAGCCCAGCCCGTCGGCGGCCCACACCAGCAGGGGCCCCCTGAGGCCGTGCTCGGCCGCCACCGCCAGGCCATGGGCGCGGTGGTGCTGCACCCGATGCAGGGGCAACCCGTGCCGCCGGGCCAGCCGCGCGGCGATGGCGCCGCCCACGTAGCCGGGGTGGGCGTCGGCCACCAGCGCCTGCAGGGCGGGGCCGGGGCCGGGCTCCAGGATCGCGTCGAGCCCCTGCTCCACCGCCTGCTGCTGGCGCAGGCCGGCCAGATCGCCCTGGTAGGGCGCCACCCACACGCGACCGCCCCGGGCCAGGGCCGGGGCCGCCTTGAGGTCGCCGCCCAGGGCCAGCACGGCCCGATCGGCGGGGGGAGGCTGAGGCAGATCGAGGGGGGCCGGGGCGTAGCCGCGGGCGCGGCGCAGCAGGGCGGGGCGGCCGTCGATGAGCTGCAGCAGGGAGTCGTCGAGGGGGCGGGCGATGGGGCGGTTGTGCAGCAGGAAGCCATCGGCGATGGCGCCCAGCCGCTGGCGGGCCTCGAGGGGATCGATGCAGAGGGGCTCGCCGCTGGGGTTGCCGCTGGTGGCCACCAGCGGCCGGCCCACCGCCTCCACCAGCAGCTGGTGCAGCGGCGAGGCGGGCAGCATCACGCCGAGGCTCGGGCTGCCGGGGGCCACATCCGTGGCCAGGGAGACCGCCACGGTGCCATGGCGGCGGCGCAGCAGCACGATCGGCGCCGCCGGCGAGCGCAGCAGCGCCAGCTCCGCCGGGCCGATCCGCACCTCTGCCGCCAGCCAGGCCGGATCGCCCACCAGCAGCGCAAAGGGCTTGGCGGGCCGCCGCTTGCGCCGCCGCAGTTCCGCCACGGCCTGGGGCCGGGTGGCCTCCACCAGCAGCTGGAAGCCGCCCACCCCCTGCAGGGCCAGGATGCCGCCGGAGCGGAGCAGGGCGGCCGCGGCGGCGATCGGGTCGCGGCCCTCAGCAGCGGGGAGAGGGTTGCCGTTGCCATCCACCAGCGCCAGCCGCGGCCCGCAGGCGGGGCAGCCGGTGGTTTCGGCGTGGAAGCGGCGGTCGGTTGGATCCTCGAACTCCCGCCGGCAGGCAGGGCACAAGGGGAAGGCGGCCAGGGTGGTGTGGGCGCGGGCGAAGGGCTCGGCGGTGGCGATCGAATAGCGCGGGCCGCACACGCAGCAGCTGATGAACGGGTAGCGGTGGCGGCGGCTGGCGGGATCGGCCAGCTCGGCCCGGCAGGCGGGGCAGGGGGCCCGGTCGGCCAGCAGGGCCGGCGCGAACAGGCCTGGACCCAGGGGCCGGGGCGCCGCCGCGGCGATGCGCAGGCCGGCCGGCGGCGGCAGCCGGGGCGGGAGCCATGTGGGCTGCAGCGGCCGCAGCACCGCCGGCAGCGGCAGCTCCCTGGCAAGGCGGCTCAGAAACGTCTCCAGGGCCGGGCGTTCGCCGTGCAGGTCCAGCCGCACCGCTCCCGCCACGTTCTCCAGCTCGCCGGTGAGGGCCAGCTCAGAGGCGAGGCGATGCACGAAGGGCCGGAAGCCCACCCCCTGCACGGTGCCGCGGCAGTGCAGCAGCAGCCGGGCCTGGCTCAAGGCACCGGAACGGCCTGCCCCAGCAGGGCGATCAGGGCGTCGAGGCCGGCGCCGCTGCGGGCGGAGGTTTCCAGCACCCGGGCGTGGGGGGCTACGCGGGCGATGGCGGCGTGGGCGGCGGCGCGGTTGAAGCCCACCACCTCGGCCAGGTCGATCTTGGTGATCAGCACCAAGTCGGCGGCGTGGAAGATCGGCGCGTACTTGAGCGGCTTGTCCTCGCCTTCGGTGGTGGACACCAGCACCACCCGCAGGCTCTCGCCCAGGTCGTAGGCACCGGGACACACCAGGTTGCCCACGTTCTCGATCACCAGCAGGTCGAGCTGCTCGAGGGCCACGCCCTGGTGGCTGAGGCGATGCAGGCCCTCCGCCACCATCGCCGCCTCCAGGTGGCAGGCCTGGCCCGTGGTGATGGCCGCGGCCCGCAGGCCGGCGGCGCGCAGGCGGGTGGCGTCGTTGTCGGTGGCCAGATCGCCCACCACCACCGCCAGGCGGGCGGGATCCAGGCGCCGGGCGAGGGCCTCCAGCAGGGCGGTTTTGCCGGAGCCGGGGGAGGAGAGCAGGTTCACCGCCGTGACCCCGGCGGCCGCAAAGCGCCGGCGCAGGGCATCGGCTCCGGCGTCGTTGCGCTGCAGCAGGGCGGTGTGCAGCGGCAGGGCGCGCGTGGTGCGGGCCGGCTGCTCAGCGGCCGTCATGGGCGGGGAGCTCACCTGTCCGCAGGAGCAGTCGCGGCACATGGCGGCTCGGGGCTGGGGCCGCCTTCAACCTAGGAACAGCGGATGGCGCTGGCAGCCTGGCTCAGCCAGGACGCTGCAGTCGCCGCAGGCGCACCGGCTCCGCCAGATGGGCTGCGGGTGAGGCGGCGCTGCTGCAGGGCCTCCGCCATCTCCTGATCCGACAACGCCACCGTGACTTTGATCGTCCAGACCTCTCGAAATCAGACCTTGTCACGACCAGGACCCCAAGGCAACGCACACCTAGGATGACGTAATCAGATCACGTCATCATGCGCACGATCGTGGACCTGCCGGAGCCGGAGCGGGCCCAGCTCGATGCCCTGTGCCGGCAGCGCGGCATCTCCCGGGCCCAGGCGCTGCGCGAAGCCCTGAGCCAGTGGCTGGAGCAGCAGCGGCCGCAGCATGAGCAGGTGTTCGGCCTCTGGCGCGACCGGCCCGAGGGCTCCCTGGATCTGCAGGAGGCGCTCCGCAGCGAGTGGGCCGGCCGCTGATGCTGCTGCTTGACACCAACCTGCTGATCGACGTGCTGCGGGGCGAGGCGGTGGCCCTGCGCTGGCTGGCGGAGCAGCAGCGTCCGAGCATCAGCGTGATCACCTGGATCGAGGTGCTGGTGGGCTGCCGCCAGGGGGAGCAGGAACGGGTGGAGGGTTGGCTGCAGGCGTTCCCGCGCCTGCCGCTGGATCAGGCCGTTGCCCGCGAATCGGTGCTGCTGCGGCAACGCCACGGGTTGAAGGTGCCCGACGCGATCATCCTGGCCACGGCCCGATGCGCCGGTCTCACCCTGGCCACCCGCAACGTGCGCGATTTCCCGCTGGAACTCGGGGACGTGCTGCACCCTTACACCCTCTGAGCAAGCCGCTCACTCCACCTCCAGGGCCAGCAGGCGCAGGTCGCGGCCGCGCAGCAGCCGGCGGCTGATCGTGCCGCAGCGGGGGCAGTCGCAGCAGCCATCCGGAGCGGGGAAGGGGGCGTCGCAGACGGCGCAGTGGCATTCGGCCGGCTCCCGCTCGATGCGCAGCACGGCGGAGGCGGCGATCGTGCCCGCCATCACCACCGGGAAGGCGAAGCGCAGGGCCTCCACCTCCACCCCCGCAAGCTCCCCCACCCGCAGGCTGATCGCAGCAATGCGGCGGGCCCCGTCGGCGCGGGCCGCCGCCAGGGCCTGATCGCGCACGGCCTCCATCAGGCTGAGCTCATGCACCGGCGCTGCCCTCCTGCAGCCACTGGTGCAGCAGGCGGCGGGCCTGGGGCAGGGAGGCCCGCAGGGGCGCGGAGAGCGCGCTGCCGTGGCCGAGGGCGAAGGCCGGCACCCGCAGCCAGGCAGCCCGAGGGGCGCGGCCATAGAGGGCGGCCGTGATCGCCACCAGCTCGGCGGGCTCGAGCCGGTGGCTGGTGCTGCCGTCTCCAGGCCGGGCGGCGACGGGCAAAGGGTCAAGCCGGGGCGAAGGGGTGGCGCCCGCCACCTCCGGCGCCAGCCAGGCATCGATGAACAACACCCGCTGCAGCGGCGCCAGCTCGGCGGCCAGCTCGGGGGTGAGCTGATGCACGCTGCGCCCCCCCGCCTGCTCGGCCAGCAGGGCCCCCACGCCGTCGTCGCCGCGCAGGGGGTTGCCGATGCCAACGATGCAACAGGGCTTCATCGTTTTCGACTCCATCCTTCTGGGCTCCATCCTTCTGGGCTCCATCCCTCAGGCTCCATCGCTCGACGCCCACACACGCCTCTCAGCCAACCCCCAAGCTGTGCCAGGCCGCTGGGGTTTCCAGGAGCTTCACAGATTTCTGGTGGCCGTGAGAAGAGTGTCCCTGGCCAGAGCCAGGCCGTTCTGGAATTGCCGGGAGGCTTCAAGTTGTTCCGCGCCACCCCTGGCCGTGAGCAGCTTCGACGACAAGACGCTGTACAGCTGCATCACCTGGGTTGTGTAGGCCTGCTTCACGGCCTGTTGCGCCAGGGATTTCATTTCTGCCTGAGTCATGGGTGGCAAGAATGGAAGTCACCCTCACTGTGGCACTTTGGATCGCGGCGATTCGGAAGCATTCGGAAAGACTTTCGACTTCCGGATTGACCATCAGAGCTACGTGTGTTCACGATGGACGCCAGGCCACTGACAGGCCTGGCGAGGATGGATCCAGCCGCGCACACATGAAAGATGACGGGAAAGGTGACAGGAAAGAACCTGATCGTGCTCAGTGATGGCACATGGCAAGACCTTGCCCAGCCGTTTCCGACCAATGTGGTGAGGCTGCTGGAGGCCATTCCTCCCCAGACATCGGAAGGGAGAGACCAGCTGACGTACTACGACGAAGGAGTTGGCACCAAGCAGATCAGCATCAGACTGAACTTCATCGACAACTTAATCAAGATCTTTGGCGGAGCCTTTGGGATTGGCATCGACCATCGCATCATGAAGTGTTATCGCTTCCTCTGCCTGAACTACAGCCCGGGCGATCAGATCTACCTGTTTGGATTCAGCCGGGGTGCCTACACGGTGCGCAGCCTGGCCGGATTGATCTACAACTGCGGCCTTCTCAGAAGAGAGCAGGTGCGGATGATACCCCGCGCCTATGAGATCTACCGGCAGCCCAAAAGCAACGAGAACTGTGCACCCTGGGGCTCCGAAGCCGTGGCCTTCCGCCAGAAGTACGCCATCACTGACACGCCAGACGGCAGGCCCCCCATCAGATTCCTGGGCGTATGGGATACGGTGAAGGCCCTGGGTCTGCCCGAGCTCCCCCTGCCCAAGCAATTGAACGCGATCCAGCCCAGCACGTTGTTCAACGCGAAATACAAGTTTCACGACGAGAAGATCAGCCCAATCATCCATGCCGCCTACCACGCGGTTTCGATCGAGGAGGAGCGAAGCACCTTCAGCCTGATCCCGATCGACACTGAGCATTCGAGCCATCGTGATCATCTGCAGCAAGCCTGGTTTCCCGGGGGGCATGGCGGCGTGGGTGGGGGCGATCAGGCTGTGGCTCCGCTTTCAGATGGAGCCCTGCAGTGGATGCTCAACAAGCTTGAGACCAGCCATTCAGGCCTGCACTGCGATATCCGCGGCATCCAGATGCCTTTTCAACCCAATCCCAGCCACGCGGTGAGCAAGGGGCCGTTTCGGATCATCGGGTTCATCACGGTGCTGCTTGGCAAGCGCCGCCGGATAATCCCCCTCCATACCGATCCTTCTCCTGGATCACAGGCCAAAGAAGTGATCTCTGAGTTTGCCCATGAACGGTTGCAGGATGTGCGGGGATGGCTTCCAAAAACGCTGCACGAATTCTTTCGTCGCAAGCAACTGGGGGAGGAATGGACGCAGCTGGTCACACGACTCCAGGACGTCTCGAAGAGCCTCCGGCCCAGGGGGTAACGCCCCCTGCTCTGCCCGTGACTGAGGCCGAAGGCGTGCCCTGCCGGGAGAACCTTCGCGATTACCCCCGATTGGGGGCATCGCCGCCGGGCCCACGCCGCCGACACTGAACCCATCGCAGCAAGAGGCTCACCATGGCCCACCGATCCACCACCACCACCTCCGGCAGTTGCCTGGGCCGCACCTGCCTGAAATGGGACGTGAATGGCGAGCTCACGGCCCTGGACCTGGCCCTGGTGATGGAGCGACTGGCCCTGGTGGATGCGGATCAGGCCACCCTGCGCCAGACGCCCGGCAGCGCCAACGGCTGGAGCAGCCTGGAGCCCCGCCACTTCTAGGGTGGCTGGTGGCCCGCTCTCATGGCGCGCTCTGCGTCACGCCCCGGGGCCCCTCTGCGCATGGATCTCACGCCCTTTCTGGCCACCACCGACAAGGGGACCCACGAGGAGGGCCTGGAAGCGATCGCGATCCCCGGCCGGGTGGCCCTGGCGGCCAAGGGCCGCTTTCTGCTGCGCGCCCTGTGCCGGAGCTTCGGGGGCTACACCCGCATCACCTGCGCCGTCACCGATCAGGAGGCCTGCCTGGAGTACCTGGCGCAGGATGCCGGTGATTCCTACCAGCTGCTGGTGTGCACCGACTACCTGGAGAGCGGCAATGGTTTCGATCTCGTCCGCGAGGCACGCCAGCTTCGTCCCCATCTCCATGCCGTGGTCCTGGCACTCGGGGATGCGATTCCGGCCGAATGCATCGAGGCGCCCTGGCTGGAGGCCGTTGTGGCCGAGGCTGACTTCGTGGACGATCAGCAGCCCCTGCAGGCGGCTGTGATGGCCGTGCTTGGCGGCCACTCGTACCGCAGCCCATCCCTGCGCACCGGCACCTTGCCCCACCTGAGCTGTCCCCGACTCACCCCCCGGGAATACGAAGTTCTCGACCTGCTGGCCAGTGGTCTGAGCGACAGGGACATCGCCAGGCGTCTCGTGGTGAGCGATGAAACCGCCCACACCTACACCAAGTGGTTGCTGCAGACACTCCAGGTGCACAACCGACTGCAGGCGGTGTTGAAGGGCATGCGCTGCGGCATGGTTCAGATCTGAGGCGGAGCCGGGAGAGGAACACTCTGGAGCCAGCCCCATCCAGCGCACTGGGGCGTAGCGGTATGGCATCGATCCCGGCTGGCGGCCACGGATAGGCAGTTGCTCAGCCAGGCTTCTCCATGCGATCAACCGTGACCTTCATCGAGAGCAGCTCAACCGGATCGCCGAATTGCGTGTAGATGGCAACATCAGCGGCATCCCGGCCGTAGGCGATCGCTACCCGGGCACCCTGGAGGTCGGCGCGGGTGGGATCGAACGTGTACCACCGCCCTCCGACATAGGCCTCGAACCAGGCATGCAGATCCATCGGCTGCAAGTTCTCCAGATAACCCACCACCATGCGGGCCGGAATGGAGAGGGCACGACAACAGGCAATGCCCAGATGGGCTAAGTCGCGGCAGACGGCCTCAGACCTCTGATTCACCTCACAGGCACTCACGATGTCCTGTCCACTGCCGGGGGCATAGCGCGTCGTCTGGCGGATGTAGTTCACGATGGCCGTGCACTGGTCATAGCCGGGGGCTTCGCCGTTGACGATCGAAGCCGCCATCCGGGTGAAGCGGTCGGACTCGCAGAACCTGCTGGGCAGAAGGAACGGCAGCGTTTCCTCAGGCAGGAGGTGCACCTCCACAAACGGAGCCCCGGGAGCGGCATCGGAGGCCTCTGCACACTGAATGTCGACCGCGGTGTGCACGGTGAATCGCCCCGGCGGCGCGATCAACCGCTGACAGAGGTTGCCGAACGGATCGGCAAATTCCACCGCCGGCACACTGGGGCTCAGGATGTACTCCTCACGACCCACCCATTGCTGCCACCCACTGCGTGGGCGCAACATGAAGAGGAACGGAGTGGCGACCTGCACGTGAAACTCAAGGAAGCAGGTTGCCGTGATCCACATGCACATCATGCTAACTCAGCAGACGCGATTCGTTGAACCGTTGCAATCACAGGTGCGTGAACCCCCACCGGCATCTCTGAACTCGGTGCACAACGCCATCTGCCCCGCCGCCGGGCTGCGGCCGGAGAGGCGGGGATCGCAGCAGCGGATGCCCGCCTCCCGTAGGTTCTGCCGGAGGGCTGGGGCGAGCTCCACCACTGAAGAACGTGGTGAAACAGAACACCTCACGTTCGATGCCAAGCCTGGGGCCCTCCAGAATGCCCCGGTACAATATTTCCACAAACCACGACTCACAGAAGTGCAGATATAGCTCCTAGAGAATGGAAGATTAACATGGCACACCAGCGCTTATGGACACTCTGAAGAGCTGAAAGGCTCCTTGGGCTGATCGGGTAACAAGCGCGGTGATCGTCTCTCCCACAGAGATTGCCGGCAGTTACCGGCTCACGGCCATGTAGGTGCACAGGAGCCGAGCCAAGCCATGGCTGCGGCAGAGAGCTTATCTTTCTGGGATTCGAAAGTGCACCTTCGGTGTGCATTGGCTCCCGAGGGGTGGGGAAATCCATAAAGACATCGCTCCCGCGAAAGCTGCCCTTGCGACACCAGATAGCGGAGCGCCGATTCAACAGCTTTCCCGAGAGGAACGATCAAAGCCTTGGGAACCGCAGCAAGCTCTGGGGCCAGAAGCTGATCGAGCATCGCCACAAGAAATGGGTGTTGCGTCAGCTTCGGGGAATGGCCGGAGTAGTTGACTCCGCGCTTGAAAACGGGATAGCGCAGAGCAGACGTACTGTGCAGGAGGTCTATCCTGCTCGAAAACAGATCTGCGGTGGACTCGATGCCGAGCAGAGGCGCCACACGAAGCTCGTCAAGCATGGAAATCAGATTGGCCCTCATGGCACCAGCAAAAGCTGCACGTCGTTTGACCTCCATGCCAATAAGTTGCTGATTCTCTCCTCGCATCAGAATGGCGGTCTCGAAAGCGATTCGCGTCTGCTGCAAACCGGGGGTGATGCCGAGGATCATGATGCGAGCGTCGGGATTGATGTGGTCAAACGGTGCATACATGACCGAGATGACACCGTCATCAAACAGACAGTAGCGAGAGGGAATCGCAGCGACACTAACCGGAGCCACCTCGGGTAAGTGACAGCCCAAGGCAGGTGCCTTGCGGAGATCGTCAAAGCTCATCAAGAGGTTCGGCCATGTCCGTCAAGGTCCCGTGTGATCGCATGGAATCTGGAATGAAGATCCTGAAAGCCAAAACCCTGGCCGAAGTGCTTCTCCAGAGAACTCAGAGCAATCGACTTCTGGCCGAGTGCCTCAAGGGCACTTCGTGGCGCGAGCCAGAACAGCCACTGCGAGAGATTCAAGGCGTCGTAGTCTGATCGCCGGCGTGAAGCCTGCAGGGCAAACACGTACACCATCGCGCGATAGCTCGCATGCTTGGCGTAGCCAGTGTCTGGCGACCACGCGCGAGCCTTCAGACCGGAGAAGCTAGGTCTTGAGACCAGCTTTGGGTTCCAGGCTTGCAAGTAGGCACTTGATTTCACTTCAACGGATATCCCCTGAGGAGTCTCAAGATCGACATCGGCCCAGGTGGAGCGGATCTGTAGGCGAGCGCCAATCACCTTGGCGACGATAAACTCAGCCAGAAGCCCACGATTCGTATTATCGCGGAAATCAGACATCGCCCAGCCCCAGAAGTCAAGAACCGTGCTTCCGGTACCCACTGGTTGGCCATCCAGATGCAAGTGCACTGATGGGTCAAGCAGGACTTGAGGTGGCCACGCATCCATGCTCACGGCCGTCACGCCTGCATCAGGCAGAAGCCTCATACAGATACCGCTGGAACCCCGAAAACAGCCGCCCGATCTCCTCCGGCTGGCCCAGATCGGCCACCGCATCGGCGATGCTGTTCTGGTAGCGGAGGCACAGCAGGGGGATGAGCTTGTCCTGGGCGAGTTCCTGCACCCCCATCGTCACGTAGTGCTGGAGCACGAAATCGAGGAACAGCTGCTGCTTGCTGGTGAATTTGGAGTGGATGTAGAGGCGGGCCTGATCGGCGCGGCTCTGGCGGGGGATGGGCCGCAGGGCATAGGCCACATGGGCCAGCACATCGAAGAGGTCGCTGTTCTCGGCATCGATCAGGCGCTGCATCTCCGCCAGCTGCTGGGCGCCGAAGCCCTTCTCCTCCAGGCCCTGCAGCAGCTTGCGGCGGGTGTCGGGCGCGCTCCAGAGTTCGCGCAGCTCAGCTTCATCGTTCACGAATTCCGGCAACTGGCCATAGAGCAGTTCGAGGAACTGCTGCGAACTCATCGGCGTGCCGTCGGGATGCCAGAAGCTGGTCACCATCATGTGCTGGATGGCGCGTTCCTTGCCGTCGCCGAGCCGGATCCGCACCTTGGTGCGGCGGGGCTGGGCGCCGGGCTCATCATCGTCGCCTGGATCGGGGGGCTCGGTTGGTGGACCTGGGGGCACGTCTTGGCGGGGCACGGCGGGTTCTGGCTCCAGGGGCTCGCCGTCCCACTCCGGATCGCTGAAGTGGTGGTGGGCCTTCACGAAGTCGTAGATGGTGAAGTAGTCCTTGCCGTCGTAGAGGCGGGTGCCGCGGCCGATGATCTGCTTGAACTCGATCATCGAGTTCACCGGCCGCAGCAGCACGATGTTGCGCACGTTGCGGGCATCCACGCCGGTGGAGAGCTTCTGGGAGGTGGTGAGGATGGTGGGGATGGTTTTCTCGTTGTCCTGAAAGGCGCGCAGCCAGGTGTTGCCGAGTTCGCCGTCGTTGGCGGTGACCCGCTGGCAGTAGTTGGGATCGCTGCTGCTCTTGTGCTGGTTGATCAGGTCGCGGACGGCGAGGGCATGGTCTTGGGTGGCACAGAACACCAGGGTTTTCTGGCGCTGGTCGATCTGATCCAGCACGATCTGCACCCGCTGCTGCTCGCGCTGCTTGATCTCGATGATGCGGTTGAAATCGGCCTCTTTGTACACCCTGCCCGCTTCGATCTCGCCTTCCACCACGGTGTCGTCCGGGGTGTAGACGTATTCATCCAGGGTGGTGGTGAACTGCTTGAGGCGGAAGGGGGTGAGGAAGCCGTCGTTGATGCCTTCCTTGAGCGAGTAGGTGAACACCGGCTCACCGAAGTAGGCGTAGGTGTCGGTGTTGCCTTCGCGGCGGGGGGTGGCGGTGAGGCCGAGCTGCACGGCGGGGGCGAAGTACTCGAGGATGCCGCGCCAGGTGGATTCGTTGTTGGCGCCACCGCGGTGGCATTCATCGATCACGATGACATCAAAGAAGTCGGCCGGGTACTGGCCGAACCAGGGGGAGGGCTTGCCCTCCACCGGCGGACCGCTCATGAAGGTCTGGAAGATGGTGAGGAACACGCTGGCGTTGGTGGGCACCCGGCCCTTCCTGCGCAGGTCGCCCGGTTCGAGGCGGGCGAGGGCGTTGTCTTCGAAGGCGGCGAAGGAGGTGAAGTCGTTGAAGGCCTGATCGGCGAGGTTGTTGCGATCGGCGAGAAAGAGAATGCGCGGCCGGCGGCTGGGCTGGCCGGAGAGGTTCCAGCGGGCCTGGAACAGCTTCCAGAGGATCTGGAAGGCGATCGAGGTTTTGCCGGTGCCGGTGGCCAGGGTGAGCAGGATGCGGTGGCGGCCGGCGGCGATCGCCTCCAGCACCCGCGTCACGGCGATCTCCTGGTAGAAGCGGAGCTGCCAGCTGCCGCCCTTGTCGGCATAGGGGAGATCGGCGAAGCGATCACGCCAGGCGTTCTCGGCGGCGAAGGTGCGCTGCCACAGCTCCTCGGGGCTGGGGAAACCGGCAGCTTCCGCCTCGGCGCCGGTGGCCATGTCGATGGCGTAGACGCCCCGGCCGTTGCAGGCGTAGGTGAAGCGGATCTGCAGCTTGGCGGCGTAATCCTTGGCCTGGCCCACGCCTTCGCTGAGGGGAGCAGACTCGGCCTTGGCCTCCACCACCGCCAGCTTGGTGTTGCGGAACTGGAGCACGTAATCGGCGCTGAGGGCCCGGCCGCGCCGGCCGCCGCCTTCGAGCCGGCCGGGGGTGATCGGAAACTCGCGGCGGATGCGGCTGCCTTCCACCACACCCCAGCCGGCTGCGGCGAGCAGCGGATCGATGAGCTCGGCGCGGGTTTCGGCCTCGTTCATGGGATCAGCGAGGCCACCTGTTCGAGGAGATCGGCGCAGAGCTGATTCCAGGCAGCGCGATCGAGGTTCAGGACCTCCGGCTCGTCGTCATAGCGAAGACGGGCTCCGAAGGGCGTGAAGTTCTCAAGGGATTGAAAGGGTGTTGGATCACCGCCGCCATCGATGATCAGTTGACCTAGCAAAGCGAGGTCATGGGTGCGGGGATAGTCGCGTTCAAGCGCAGACATCCATGCCTTCAAAGCCTTTTCCGTGGCCTGCTGAACATGAAAGCCCCACGTGGCCTCATCAAAGAGATCTGGATCCAGCATGGACCTCGCAGCCTTGAGATCTCGATGGGCAATCCGCAGCATGCGAGCCGCCTCACGCTGGCGATCAGAGGGCATGCAGCTCTCTCCCCTCGCGGTAGGCCTCGGCCACCACATGCTGGCTGTATTGCCGGCGAGCAAGAGCCTCGGAAGCGGAGTAAACGAGCAAATCAATCGGAATCCGATGCCGGGCCAGCTTTCGGCTCAATTCGCCCGTCTCCTCAAAGCGCGAATGCGTTGCCAGCCACGCATCCGGCACGGTCACCAGCAGATCCAGATCGGAATCGGGCCGCTCGGTGCCGCGGGCGCGGGAGCCGAACAGGCGCACCTCGGCGCCGGGAATCGCCGCCTGGATCTCGGCCGCGATCGTGCGCAGCAGCGGCTCATCCACCACGTAGGAATAGCTGGAGGGGCGGGCCACGGGGCTCATGCCGCCAGTTTGGCGTGGGTGGCCGGGCTCTGCCTGGATCAGCGGCGCGCTTCCTGCAGCGGGCCGCCATCGGCGTTGAGCAGGCGGGGCCGCTCTGGGGCCTGCGGCATGGTGGAGCGCTGGGCAACCAGCGGCTGGGATTGCCCTGAAGCCAGCAATCTGCGGCAGAAGGCAGCTGGTGTCCTGCGATGCAGGCGTGCCACTCACACGGCGAGCACCAGACTATCCTGATGTACAGGTTCTTGGACAACGCCATGCAGGTGGTGAGCTTTTCAGAGGCCCGGGAGAGTTTCAAGGCCGTGCTGGATCGGGTGGAGGCCGATGCCGACGTGACCCTCATCACCCGGAGGCACGCCAAGGGGGCGGTGGTGATGTCGCTCGACACCTACAACAGCCTGATGGAAACCGTGCATCTGCTGCGTTCCCCGGCCAATGCGGCCCATCTGCAGCGGTCACTGGAGCAGGCCGGGCGCGGGGAGCTTCTCTCCCATGGGCTGATCGATCCGGATGTGGCCGATGGCGGCGATTGAGCGGCTGGCCTGGACGGCTGCCGCCTGGGACGACTATCTCCACTGGCAGAGCCAGGACCGAAGACAGCTGCGGCGCATCAACCAGCTGATCCAGGCGTGCCTGCGCGATCCCTTCGCTGGCATCGGCAAACCCGAGCCCCTGCGGGAAAACCTGGCCGGCTGCTGGTCGCGCCGGATTGACGGGGAACATCGCCTGGTTTACAGGTTGGATGGGGAGCAGCTTGTGATCCTGGCCTGCAGGTATCACTATCGGTAAGACAGCTCGGCGAGGTGCACCGTAGGCCGAGGGCACGCGTTCAGAGCTCGCCGTTGAACGCCTGGTGCAGGAGGGACTTCTTCAGTTCCTCCAGGGCGGCGAGTTTGCGTTCGTAGAGGCGGGTGAGGCGTTGGGTTTCTTCTGCCAGGGTGTCAATCGCGGAAACAATACTTTGCTGCTGCTCGAGTGGAGGAAATGGAATGATCACCTTCGCCAGTTCATTTGAGTCAATCTTGAGAGTACCGTGAGCCGCACTGCTCAAGACTGTGTCGCTTGAATTGATTCCGTCCCGAAGAGCGAAAAGGAGATACCTCGGAAGCAAGCCTGGCTTGGCATGGATTCCCCGAATGTCCTGGTTGAACGCGCACGGAACAAGCAGTTCAGTGATCTGCGCTCCATGCGCAAGCCCCATTCCACGAACAAGAATAAGGAGTGTTCCTACCGAGGCCATGCGTGTTGCAGACTCGGCAACTGCTGCCTGGGAGATGTGTAGAGCAGAATCTGAGAGCCGGGTGGATTTCATGTCACGCCCAGAAACCCATGGTATCTCCCCCTCCCAATAACTCTTGTTCGCCTTCGAAGGTGTACCTCCGCTGCTGAACGTGCAGAGTTCATCAAGGCACTTCTCCACCCACGCCTCCCCCCGCTGACTGAACACAGATTGGAGATGACTCTCAAAGATCGCGCGGGCGTTCCGGAGGTTCCGTTCGGCGTTGGCCTTGGCGGTGGCGAGGCCCGCAAACGCTTCGTCGAGCAGGGCGGCGATTCGCTGCTGTTCGGGGAGCGGGGGGACGCATACAACTTCATCGTGAACAAAGTTGCGATTGAGCGTTGGAACACCCGTGCCGGTCGCGAATCGACTCAGGTCAAGGTTTTGGAGCAGGTAAAAAATGAATCGCTGGTCATTACCATGGAAGTCTTTGACATAGAGCACTGTATTTAAAGGCCAGAAGTCTTGATCCAAGAAGAAGACTTTGCCAATGCTTCCGCTGCGACCTGTTGCAACTCCTGGCCCAATAACGGCGCTGCTATCAACCATGTCACTGATTCCGCTTGAGGTGACGAGCGGAACATCCCCACCTAATCGCTCATGGGTTGGCAGGTCGAACCCTCTTTGAAGCGTGGCAACGTCGACAAGCCTCTTGAACTGCCAACCTTCCCTCATACCAACATCCTGATCCTCCCCAGCACTTGCGCACTCTCCGCATCGAGCGCCGCAATCTCCGCCAGGATCTCCTGCGGGCTCCGCAACGCCGCCGCCTCAGCCCCATGGGGATTCTTCACTGAAAGATCCCAGCTCTGTGGATCAATAGAGTCCATCGCCACGCTCCAGCTCTTGGGCGAATCGGCAAAGGTTTTCTGCAGCTCCACAAACTCAGCCAGGTCGCGGTCGTTGAGCGGATTGGTCTTGCCAAGGTTGCGGCCGGGATCGAGCTGGTAGAACCACACCTTGCGGGTTGGCGCGCCCTTCTCGAAGAACAGCACCACCGTTTTCACCCCTGCCCCCTGGAAGGTGCCGCCGGGACAGTCGAGCACCGTGTGCAGGTTGCAGTCGGACAGCAGCTTCTGGCGCAGGGCCACCGAGGCGTTGTCGGTGTTCGACAGGAACGTGTTCTTGATCACCACGCCGGCACGGCCGCCGGCCCGCAGCAGGCGGATGAAGTGCTGCAGGAACAGAAACGCGGTTTCGCCGCTGCGGATCTCAAAGTTCTGCTGCACCTCCTTGCGTTCGCTGCCGCCGAAGGGTGGATTGGCGAGGATCACATCGAAGCGGTCGCGCTCCTGCACGTCACTGAGGTTTTCTGTGAGGGTGTTGGTGTGCAGCACATTGGGCGCCTCGATGCCGTGCAGGATCATGTTCATGATCGCGATCACATAGGCGAGGCTCTTCTTCTCCTTGCCGGTGAAGGTGCGGGTCTGGAGGGTGGCGAGATCTTCGGTGCTGAGCTCGCGGCCCGAGGCGCCGCCCTTGCGCATGTACTCGAACGCTTCGCACAGGAAGCCGGCAGAGCCAACAGCCGGGTCGTAGACCGTTTCGCCGATCTGGGGGTTCACCACCTGCACGATGGCGCGGATCAGCGGCCGGGGCGTGTAGTACTCACCGCCATTGCGGCCGGCGTTGCCCATGCGCTTGATCTTTTCCTCATAGAGCATCGAGAGCTCGTGCTTCTCGGCCTGGGAGCGGAACTGGAGGCCATCGAGCTGATCGATGATCTCGCGCAGGTTGTAGCCGCTGCTGATCTTGTTGCGCAGTTCGCCGAAGATCTCACCGATCTTGTATTCGATCGTGTTCGGCCCGCTGGCGCGCTGCTTGAAGCGCTCCAGGTAGGGGAACAGGCGCTGGTTCACGAAGTCGCGCAGGTCGTCGCCGGTGAGGGCGGCGTGGTGATCCAGCTGGCCGCTGGCGTTCTTCGGCGCCGCCCAGCGGCTCCAGCGGTAGGGCTCCTCCAGAATGGGGCTGTAGCTGCGGCCCTCCAGAGCGGCCACGGCGGCCCTGTCGTCTTCCAGCCCGTCGAGGTATTTGAGGAACAGCAGCCAGGATGTCTGCTCGGTGTAGTCGAGCTCGGTGCCGCAGCCCGCCTCCTTGCGCAGACAGTCGTCGATGGCGCGGAACGCCTGCTCGAACGAGCTGGGGGCCGAGGTGACACGGGAGCCGTTGGATGTGCGGGTGCTGGGGGCGCGGCTGGCGCGTTGGCCATTGCCGGAGGGCTCAGCCGCCGATTCACCCGCCAGAGACACCGAGCCCCCGCGGCCACGGCCGGGCACGATCAGGCGGCGGTTCAGCAGGGCACCCTTCACCGCCTCGTAGCGGGCTTCGTCCCACTCCAGCGTCTCGCGCAGACGACCGTTGCCGGCTGAACCGCCCAGGGCGGCGAGAGCGCCGAGGAATTCGTCGTGGAGGTCGTCGCTGCTGCCGGCGTCGCTCAGCGGGGTCTCAGCGGCGTAGGTCAACGGGGGGAGTGGATCTGCTTACTCAGGATGCCAGCGGGGTCAGGGGGGAGGCAAGGCTGGTGGCAGGGGGGTGGAAGGGTGGGTGGGGGTATTGGAGAGAACGATGGCGGCAGAGATGCAAGCAGGGAACGAAGTGGTTTTTGAAGATGTACAACGCCCCAGATGAGAAGGGAGGATTCACTCTGGAAATAGAGGCAGTTTCTGCATCCGTCTTCTGAATCTCGTGTTAGGCACTCCAAGACGCATTGCGATCAATCACATGGATCACTTGCAGTGGCATCTTGGACAAACCACATTGGCGCACTTGGCTCATACTCTTTAGGGGTTGGCTCTGTACGATAAGCCAATATCTTCCCTTCGTGCTTAAGATCCTGAGTGGTTTCCTCGAAGTGCAGATTAAGTCCGTAAGCCTCACAAAGAATCTCATATGCTGGCTGATTAACGAGTGTTGAGCCGGCAGGGGCGCCACCTAGCCTACATGCGTACACAACAGGAGGCCCAACAACCGTAAGGTGACCTGAAACCTGAACAAGACTTAGATTCCCATAGTCAATGCCGACACCAAGACCTGTATCCTGGAGGACAGAGATGAAGCTGTTTCGATGCGACTTGTAGTGCTGGTGAAATATCTGATGACATCGCATCGCTGATGAAACGGCATAAAAACCTGCATCCGTTCCACTGTAGAAATCAGGGAAGAAAGCCAGGATGCCGTCACCTGTAAACTTGTCAAACACACCAAATGACTCAAGCACTTCTTTGGTTAGCTGACGAGATAACGACGAGATAAACTCTGCGTACCGGTCTGGGCTGCGTGCTTTCAGCATTAGCTCCGTTGATCTTCGGATATCCATTGAGACAACAAAACCAGTGCACTCCTTTGCACCCAAGAATTGATCCCTAAAGGAAAGATCGGTGCCGAGCAACACCTGGGCTGCAGGATGAACCTGATTTAGCAGGAAGGCAAATCGCTCTTTTTGGCGTAGTTGTTCGAGACTTGCCTTGAGTTCGGATGCCCGAGCTTGCAATTCGGTACGGTCTGCCTCTCTGTCGGCAAGAAGAGCACCCTTCTTTTCTATTTCTTTTCGGAGTTTACGAATCTCCCCTTCAAGTCCACTTTCATTACTACTCTCCTCCAATGCATCTTGTAGGATTGCTGGTGGCTCTCCACGAAGCCTCCCAAGATCCCAGTCTATTGCTCGAAGCGCTTCAGTTTGACGCTGTATTGCTGACGACAAGTCCATGGCCTTGAGGGCCTCAGTCTGTAAAGCTACTGACTTGGACCAATCCAATGACTTAGCAAGGTCTGCCCAGGCCGGAGCTAGAGAGTTCATATTCTTTATTGCTTCTGACAACCCTGCTTTGGCAGCAATCTGTACCGACAAGCTGGGTAATTCAAGCCTTGGGTTTAAGGCACCACCTAGCTTGCTTATCCGAGCGATTTCACTGCCTATTGGGTCTAAGTCAGTGTTTGCAAGCTTCTCGATGTTGTCTTGTCCTGAGGAGTTTTGCCGAGCCTTTCGAGTCATGTGCAAAGTGATTTAAGTGTGTCTAACGCTTATTGGGCGGACCCGCAAAAGGCCAAGAGCCTCCCGGATTCAGCGGCATAAACCTCTCTCAGCAGTAAGCTCTTGCTGCAAATCTTGCTGCGGCAATGAATCCTAGGCAAGCACTTCTGACCCTACGCAGCTTCTACGGATTCGCATAACATCCTTCAACCCCTCACCCTCTCCGCCACCACCGCCCCGCTGGCATCCACCAGCGCAATCCTGAGCGGCATCTGCCCCGCCGCATGGGTGCTGCAGGAGAGGCACGGATCGAAGCAGCGGATGCCCGCCTCCACCCGGTTCAGCAGCGGCTCGGGGATCTCGGCGCCCTCGGCCACCGGTTCTGGGATGAATTCGCGGGCGATCTGGGTCACGGTGCGGTTCATGGCCAGGTTGTTCTGGCCCGTGGCGATGATCAGGTTCACGCGGGTGATCAGGCCGTCGTCGTCCACCCGGTAGTGGTGAAACAGCGTGCCCCTGGGCGCCTCGCTCACGCCCACGGCCTCGTTGGCATTGAGCGAGGCCCTCGCGCGGATGCGGCCGTTCATCAGGGTGTCGTCCGCCACCAGCTGCTCGATGCCCTCCAGGCAGGCCACGATCTCCACCAGCCGCGCATGGTGATACGCAAAGGATGATGTGGCGATGCGGCCGCCGCTCTGCGCCGTGCCGCTGCGCTGGCGGAACTCCTGCAACTCACGGTCGGCCCAGTCCGTGCCGATCGCCTCGCACACGTTCAGCCGCGCCAGCGGGCCCACGCGGTAGATCCCGTCGGGGTAGCCCAGCGGCTTGTAGTACGGAAATTTCAGGTAGCTCCAGCTCTCCACCGCCTCACCCAGGAAGCTGGCGTAGTCGTCTTCCGAGAGGCCATCGGCCACCACCGCGCCGCTGCTGTCCACCAGGCGGATCAGGCCATCGATGCACTCCCACTGCCCCCCCGGCCCCACCAGGCCCATGAACAGCGAGGGGAAATCGCCGAACGTGCGCTGCTCCCGCTGCAGCGGACCATCGAGCAGCTTCTTGTAGAGCTCCAGGGCCGTGGCCACCGTGGCCTTCGCCTCCGGCAGCCGCTCCAGGATCCAGGCCTTCGCCTCGGCGCTCAGGGGCGTGCGCACCCCACCGGGCACCGCCCAGGCCGAGTGGATCTTGCGGCCCCCCAGCAGCTCCAGCACCTGCTGGCCGAACTGGCGCAGCCGGATGCCGGCGCGGGCCAGCTCCGGATCGGCCGCCATCAGGCCGAACACATTGCGCTTCGCCGGATCGCTCTCCCAGCCCAGCAGGAAATCGGGGCTGCTGAGGTGAAAGAAGGAGAGCGCATGGCTCTGGCACAGCTGGGCCAGGTTCAGCATCTTCCGCAGCTTCCTTGCCGCCGGTGGCGGCTGCACCGCCAGCAGCTTGTCGCCCGTCTTCGCCGCCGCCAGCAGGTGGCTCACCGGGCAGATGCCGCAGATCCGCGCGGTGATGCCCGCCATCTCGGTGAACGGCCGCCCCTCGCAGAAGGTTTCAAAGCCCCGATACTCCACCACGTGGAAGCGGGCATCGGCCAGCCGGCCCGCCTCATCCAGGTGAAGCGTGATCTTGGCGTGGCCCTCGATGCGGGTGACGGGATCGATCGTGATCGTGCGGGTCATGGCCTCTCCCCCTCAGCCGAACTTGAGCATCGCCGCGCCTTCCATCACCGGCGTTTCGCCCCGCAGCAGGGGCGTGATCGCCTCCCGGATCCGATCGGCGCTCGGCGGACAGCCGGGCAGATACAGATCCACCGGGATCACCTCATGCAGCGGCAGCACCCGCTCCAGCAGCTCCGGCACGATGCCGGGCGCATGGGGGTGCTGGGCGCCGGTGTCGGCCAGCTCCACATAGCCGCGATCCAGCACGCTCTGGCGCGAGCCCCCATCCACGCCGGCCCAGAGGTTGCGCAGGGCCGGCACGTTGCCGGTCACGGCGCAGTCGCCGAACGCCACCACCAGCCGCGTGCGCTGGCGCAGCTGCTGGGCCAGTTCGAGGTTGTCGGCATTGGCCACGGCGCCCTCCACCAGGCACACATCCACGGCCTCGGGATAGGTCTTCACGTCGCTGGCCACCGGCGAGAACACCACATCCACGTGTCTGGCCAGCTCGAACAGCCACTCGTCGAGATCGAGAAACGACATGTGGCAGCCGCTGCAGCCCGCCAGCCACACCGTGGCGAAGCGCAGTTTCGGAGCTGGGGTGGTCATGGCTGGTTCGGGCTCACTGGTTCTGCCACTGGTGCTGGTCGCGGGCGCTGCGCAGCTGCTGGGGCCGCTCCCGGTGCGCCTGCTTCTCGGATGTGGTGTCGTCCTTGCGGAAGATGGCGCCGGTGGGGCACACGTCCACGCACTTGCCGCAGGACGTACAGGCCGCCACCTCGCCCCAGGGCTGGTCCAGCCCGGCGATGATCCGGCACTCGGCGCCGCGGTGGGCCACGTCCCACACGTGGGCCCCCTCGATCTCCTCGCACACCCGCACGCAGCGGGTGCAGAGGATGCAGCGGTGGTGATCCAGCGCGAACTGCGGATGGGAGGCATCCACTTGGCGCGCCGGGTACTGATACGGGAAGCTGGAGTGGTCCATGCCCACGGTCACCGCCACGTCCTGCAGTTCGCAGGCGCCGTTGGCCACGCAGAAGGCGCACACGTGGTTGCCCTCCGCGAAGAACAGCTCCACGGCCATGCGGCGGAACTCCGCCAGCTCCGGCGTGCGGGTGCGCACCACCAGCCCCTCGGCGGCGGCCGTGGCGCAGGCCGGCTGCAGCTTGCCGCTGCCCTCCACCTCCACCAGGCAGAGGCGGCAGGCCCCCACCGGCGTGAGGCCGTCGAGGTGGCAGAGGGTGGGCAGCTCCGATCCGGCCGCCCGGGCCGCCTCCAGCAGCGAGGCTCCGGCCGGCACCGCCACCTCCACCCCGTCCACCGTGAGGGTGTGCACGCTCATGGCCGGGGCGCCTCGCCGATGGGGCAGCTGCCGCTGGTCTGGCAGCCGCTGGGCTCGCGGCAGGCCGCCTCGTATTCGTGGCGGAAATGGCGCAGGGTGCTGAGCACCGGGTTGGGCGCCGCCTGCCCCAGGCCGCAGAGGCTGGTGCGGCCCACCATCGCGCAGAGCTGCTCCAGCCGCTCCAGATCCTGCGGCACGGCGCGCCGTTCCACGAAGCGGTCGAGCAGCTGGGCCAGCTGCACCGTGCCGGCGCGGCAGGGCACGCACTTGCCGCAGCTCTCCTGCACGCTGAAGCGCATGAAATGGCGGGCCACCTCGGGCATGGACGTGCTCTCGCCCATCACCACCATGCCGCCGGAGCCCATCATCGAACCCAGGGCCGTGAGGCGGGCGTAGTCCACCGGCGTGTCGAGCAGGGCCGCCGGGATGCAGCCGCCCGAGGGCCCGCCGGTCTGCACCGCCTTGATGCCGCCGTGGGGACCCTCCCCCCCCGGCACCCCGCCGCCCATGGTGAGCACCACCGTGCGCAGGCTGGTGCCCATCGGCACCTCCACCAGCCCCGTGCGCTCCACCGCCCCCGAGAGGGCGAACACCTTGGTGCCCCGGCTGCCCTCGGTGCCGATGGCGGCATACCAGTCGCCCCCCTCCCGCAGGATCGCCGGGATGGCGGCGAGGGTTTCCACGTTGTTGATCAGGGTGGGCGCTCCCCCCAGACCCACCTGGGCGGGGAAGGGGGGGCGGGGCCTGGGGGTGCCGCGCTGGCCCTGGATTGAGGCCAGCAGCGCCGTTTCCTCCCCGCACACGTAGGCCCCGGCCCCCACCCGCACCTCCAGCCGCAGCCGGAAGCCCGTGCCGGCGATGCGCTCCCCCAGGAAGCCCCGGCTGCGGGCCTGCCGCAGCGCCAGCCGCAGCCGCTCGATCGCCAGGGGGTATTCGGCCCGCACGTACACGTAGCCCTGGGCGGCGCCCACCGCATAGGCGGCGATCGCCATCCCCTCGATCAGCCGGTGCGGATCGCCCTCCAGCACGCTCCGGTCCATGAAGGCGCCCGGATCGCCCTCATCGGCGTTGCACACCACCGTGCGCGGCCCGGGGGGCTGCAGGGCCACCGTGTCCCACTTCAGCCCCGTGGGATAGCCGGCGCCGCCGCGGCCCCGCAGGCCGCTGCGCTTCACCTGCTCCCGCACCGCTTCCGGGGTGAAGCCGCTCAGCACCCGCTGCAGCTGCCCGTAGGCCCCGCGGGCCAGGGCGTCGTCGATCGCGGTGGGATCGATCCAGCCGCAGTTCTCCAGCACCACCGGCTGCTGCAGGGCGAAGAAGGGATGCCCCAGGTCCAGCTCCTGGCCTGCGAGGGCCGCCTCCGCCAGCGCAGACGCCGCCATCCCAGGCTCCACCCCGCACGCCACCTCGGCTGCCCCGGTGGCGGCCGCCACCAGGGCAGCCGCTTGCTCGGGCCGCACGGCGGCAAACAGCCGGCCCGGCTGCTGGGGCCGATCCAGCGCCACCAGCGGCCCCCGGCCGCACAGGCGCAGGCAGCCCACCGGGCGGATCGCGGGCGGGGCCTGGCCGGCCGCGGCGGCCCGCTCCGCCGCCCCCTCCAGGGCCTGGCGCACGGCTTCGCTGCCGGCGGAGCGGCAGCCGCTGGCGCCGCAGCAGCGCAGGCAGGCCCCGGCCGCCATCAGCTCCCCCCGGCTCCGGGCCGGCTCTGCCCGAGCGCCAGGGCATCGAGGCGCCGGGCCAGCTGCTCGGGAGCGTCCACCGGCAAGCGGGCCTCCAGCTGGCCGTCCACCACCAGCACCGGCGCCTGCCCGCAGGCCCCCAGGCAGCTCACCGGCTCCAGGGCCCAGGTGCCGTTGCCGGCCGGATCCCCCAGCCGCAGCGCGAGCCGCCGCTCCAGCAGCGCCGCCAGCTCGGCGCCCCCCTTCACGAAGCAGGCGGTGCCCAGACACACGGCACAGCGATGGGCCGAGGGGGCCTGCAGGCGGAAGAGGTGATAGAAGCTCGCCACCCCGTACACCCGCGAGAGGGGCAGCTGCAGCTCGCGGGCCACCTGCTCCAGCGCCGGCTGGCTCAGATAACCCATCAGCTCCTGCACCCGGTGCAGCACCTCGATCAGGGCGTCGGCCCGGCCCCCCTGCCCCCGCACGATCCGGCTGATGCGCGCCTGCGTGTCGGCCAGGAGGCAGGTGGAGCCAGGGGGAGCAGGGGCCGTCGTTGCCATCACCGGCGCATCGCCATCCCGTGCCTAGCGACGGATCGCCCCCCCGTCAGCAGGGGCCCGGCCTGGGAGGTCAGGTGCCGTTGCCCCCGAGCATGTCGTCGTCGGCCTCGAAGGGCTCGAACTCGCTCCAGCCCGGGCTGGCGGCATCGAACAGGCCGAAGCGGGCCGCCTCGTCGTTCAGCAGGGTGTCGCCGGTGGGGCGGGTGTCGCAGCTCACGCCCCCGTCGGCGGTGGGCCGGCAGTCGTCGAACACCACATCCGCCGTGGCGCCGGCGCCGCCCGGCAGGCCCGGCAGAACCCCCGACCCCACGAGAAGCCCCAGGGACAGAACACAACGACGCAGCGGCATCACAGCACCCGTGCAGCGCAGCGGGGGGGGTTGCTGGGATGATGGCAGCAACTCTCAGGTTGCGGATGTACACCGACTGGACCGCCGTGATCCTGCTGCTGCTGACGGCCGTTCCCCTGGCCGTGGTGGTGGCGACGGCCGCCTTCTTCATCAGGCAGCAGAAGAGGAAACCGACCCGCTGATCGGGGTGATGGCGGGCGCGGCACAGCGCCCCTGCCCCAGACAGTCCAGGCAGGTGCGGAAGCGCTGGTCGTCGAGGCGCAGGATGCCGCTGCCGCCGCAGTGGCCGCAGATCCGCCCGGCCCGGCGACCAGTCTGTTGGGGGTCGAGGTGGAGGAGCCTGGCTTCGATGTTCATCAATGCGGCCTGGTTCTGGGCGGCCCGGGGGAGCCGTGGAGGTTCTCTCCTCAGTGTGCGTGGGTTTCCACACCCCATTCCCGAAACCTTCCTTAAGCCTCCCGCCTGCCGCCGCGAACCTGTTGCAGCAGGTCCGCGGCACTGAGCCGGGAGCCCGGCGGCACCAGGCCGACACTGGCGGCCAGCAGCCCGATCACCCCGGGCCCGTCCAGCCCCTGCTCCCGCAGACCGGCCAGCCCTGCGGAGCCCTCGCGCTTGCTCAGCCGTTGACCCGTGGCCGGGTCACACCAGAGCGGCCCATGGGCATACAGCGGCGGTGGAGCGCCCAGCTCGGCCATCACCGCCACCTGGGCGGCGGTGGAGCGCCAGAGATCGGCCCCCCGCACCACGGCGCTGATGCCCAGGGTGAGTTCGTCCACGGCCGTGGCGAGGTGGTACGCGAGGAAACCATCCGCCCGGCGCAGCACCACATCCCCCACCTGGCTGGCGGCGTCCAGGTCTCCAGCCGCCGAGCACAACCCCAGCGCGGAGTGCTCGCTCCAGCGGATCCGTCCCGGCGGGGAGCGCAGCCGCCAGCTGGGCAGGCGCCCCTGCTCGGGCCCCCACCGGGGCGGCCTGTCGCGGCAGAAGCCCGGGTACACGGCCCAGGCCCCATGGGGGGCGGACACGTCGGCCAGCAGCCGCCGGCTGCAGCGGCAGGGGTAGAGGCGGCCCTGCCGGCGGAGGGCCGAGAGCACCGTGGCGTACAGCCCGCGGCGGTCGCTCTGGCGCCACAGCGGCCCGTCCCAGGAGAGGCCTAGCCAGCGCAGGTCCTGCAGGATCCCCTCCTCGGCTCCGGGGCGGTTGCGGGGCGTGTCGAGATCATCGAGCCGCAGCAGCCACTCCCCGCCGGCCAGCCGGGCCTCCAGCCAGCTGAGCAGGGCCGTGCGCAGGTTGCCCCGGTGCAGGGCGCCGGTGGGGGAGGGGGCGAAACGGCCCCGGTAGGCCCTGGCCCGCCGCTGCACACCGGCCTGGAGCAGCTGCTGCAGATGATCGGGGAGCACGGGCGGACGGGCGGACATGAAAAAAGCGGCCTGGAGGCCGCTGGTGCCGGGGGTGGGTCCGGGCTGGCTCAGCCCTGCACGCGGTCCTTGAACATCTTGCCGGCGGTGAAGGCTGGAACCCGCTTGGCCGGGATCTTGATCTTCTCGCCGGTCTTGGGATTGAGGCCCTGCCGGGCGGAGCGCTCGCGCGGTTCGAAGGAACCGAAACCGAGGATGGACACCTTCTTTCCTTCCACCACCGAATCGATGATGGTCTCGATGGCGGCGTCGACGACCTGGGAGACGTCGGTCTTGGTCAACTCGGTGCGGGCGGCCACGAGGTTGACGAGGTCAGCTTTGTTCATGGGAGCGGGGTAAGCCTCTGGGGCGCGATCGAAGCGGCGGCGGGGGCGCCGTACGGGGCATCAGCGCGCCAATGGTATGGGCCACACCCCGGTACCGCAACAGAGAAGCACGGTGCTGCAACGGTTTTCGTGTTGAATTACCCCATCAATGGGGTGGGCGGGCCTTCCAGCGCGAGGGCAGCCAGCACGGCAGCGCCGTGGGGCACGAGCTTCTCGCCGCGCAGGGCACCGAGACCGCCACCGCAGGCGATCCAGTGGGGTGAGCCCGGCGGCAGCCACTGGCGCAGCCGCCCCAGGCTGCGGCACTGCCGCGGCCAGTGGAAGGTGCGGGCGGTGCGCAACGGGGCCACGGCCCCCACCCCCACCGGCGCCAGCAGCCGGCCGCAGAACAGCCCGTCGAGGCCCTGGCGCTGCACATGCAGCACGCAGGCGCCGGGCGTCGGGCCCGGGGTCCAGAGCAGGCGCGCGCCGGCGGCCAGGTCATGGGCGGAGCCGAACCGCTGCAGACGCTCCACCCCGGGCAGCAGGTAGGCCTCCTGCTCCTGCACCAGCACCGGCCAGCCGAGGGCCTGCTGCCAGCGCCGGCAGCGGCCGTGGCCCTCCCGGCCGGTGAGCACCAGCAGCCCATCCCCGCCCCGACCGCGCAACCAGTCGAGGTTGGCCTGGCTGTAGCCGGGGCAGTCGATCAGCAGATCGAAGCCCAGCCCGGTGCGGGAGGCTTCCAGCAACCAGCTGCTGCCCCCCTGGCTGTCGCGGCTGGGGGCGAACAGCCACAGACCGGGCAGCACGGCCTGGGGTGGGCGGCCAGCCTCCGGAGGATGGGCGAGCACGGACACCTGGGCTTTCCACGGCACTGCTGCCTAGTTTGTGGGCGCACTGGCCGGAGCCGTTGTCAGCCCCATCCACCTCGGCTCCAGCCCAGCCGGCTCCAGCCCAGCCGGCGGTTCCCCAGCGGGGCACTGCCGCGGGCCAGCCTGCGGGGGCGGTGCGCCCCGGGCGACCCTGGCCCCTCGGCGCCTCCCTCACCCCCCGGGGCGTGAACTTCTCCGTGGTGGCGCCGCTGGCCACCAGCCTGGAGCTGCTGCTGTTCAGCCACGGCGAGGCCAGCGAGCCCGTCCGCGTGGTGAAACTCGATTCCGGCCACCGCTCCGGTGACCACTGGCACGTGGAGGTGGAGGGCCTGGGCCTGGGCACCTGCTACGGCTACCGCGTGTTCGGGCCGCTGCAGCCGGGTGGCCACAGCTTCAACCCCTCCAAGGTGCTGCTGGATCCCTGTGCCCGGGCCATCGCCGGCTGGGGCAGCTACCGGCGCAGCGCGGCGGTGGGGGCGGCGCCGAACGCGGCCCACTGCCTCAAGGGGGTGGTGACCGAGCGCGACCGCTTCGATTTCGAGGCGGCCCCACGGCCGCGCCACAGCTGGCAGCGCAGCGTGATCTACGAGCTGCACGTGGGCGGCTTCACCCAGGGGGCGGGCTGTCCGGTGAGCCGGGAGCAGCAGGGCACGCTGCTGGGGCTGATCGAGGCCCTGCCCGTCCTGCGGGAGCTGGGCATCACCGCGATCGAGCTGCTGCCGGTGATGGCCTTCGATCCCAGCGATGCCCCGGACGGCCGTCTCAACCACTGGGGGTACAGCCCGGTGAGCTGGATGGCTCCCCATCCCGACTACCTGATCGGCACCGATCCCCTCAGCGGCCGCGACCAGGTGCGCCAGCTGGTGACGGCCTGCCACCAGGCCGGCATCGAGGTGCTGCTGGATGTGGTCTACAACCACACCAGCGAAGGCAACCAGAATGGCCCCACCCTCAGCTGGCGCGGTTTCTGCGACCGGCTCTACTACCAGCAGAACGCCCTGGGCGAGTATCTGGACGTGAGCGGCTGCGGCAACACCATCGCCGCCAACCGGCCCCTGGTGCGGCGGCTGATCCTCGAATCCCTGCGCTGCTGGGCCGTTGAACTGGGGGTGGATGGTTTCCGCTTCGATCTGGGCATCGCCCTCAGCCGCGGCGACAACCTCGCCCCCCTCACCACGCCGCCCCTGTTCGAGGCCATGGAGGCCGATCCCGACCTGGCCGACCTGAAGCTGATCAGCGAACCGTGGGACTGCGGCGGGCTGTACAAGCTGGCCGACTTCCCTGCCAAGCGGGTGGCCACCTGGAACGGCCGCTTCCGCGACGACCTGCGCCGCTTCTGGAAAGGCGATGACAACTGCGCCTGGGCGGTGGGCCAGCGGCTCAGCGGCAGCCCTGACCTCTACCACCACGTGCCGGTGCACCCCGGCCAGGCCATCACCTTCCTCACCGCCCATGACGGCTTCACGCTGGCGGATCTGGTGAGCTTCAACACCAAGCACAACCTGGCGAACGGGGAGGACAACCGCGACGGCGACAACCACAACAACAGCTGGAACCACGGCGTGGAGGGTCCGAGCACCGACCATGCGATCACCAGCCTGCGCGAGCGGCAGCTGCGCAATCTGCTCAGCAGCCTGCTGCTGGCGCCCGGGGTGCCCATGCTGCTGATGGGGGATGAGGTGCGGCGCAGCCAGGGGGGCAACAACAACACCTGGTGCCAGAACAACCCCCTGGGCTGGATGCACTGGCAGCCCGACGCGGGCGACCAGGCCCTGCGCCTGTTCCTGCGGCGGCTCCTGGCCCTGCGGCACCAGCTGGTGGATCTGATCAATCCGGAATTCCCCCTGCCGGAACGCCCCCAGCGGCGTCAGGACGACCCGGTGCACCGCTGGCGCCAGTGGCATGGGGTGGAGATCGGCCGGCCGGACTGGGCCGGCTGGTCGCACACGGTGGCCTGGAGCATCAACGACAGCATCGATGGGCCCCTGCTCTGGTGCGCCATGAACGCCTACAGCAAGGCCGTGCACTTCGACCTGCCGGTGTCCACCTCGGGGTGGCTGCGGGTGATCGACACCGGCCTGCCCCCCGGCGACGACCTGCCGGCCACACCGGAGCGCTGGAGGCCCGGGGGCATCCCGCTGGAGAGCCGCAGCCTGGTGCTGCTGGTGGCCCGTCGGCGCCTGGCGGGGGTGCGCCTGCCCTGACGCGGGGGCCGGCCATGAAGAAGCGGCGGTACCCGGGGGGTGCCGCCGCTGATCGGCCGTGGGCGGATGGCCGTTGGCGGGTGGCGGAAGCTCCGCGGATCAGCCCAGGCCGATCTGGCCGAGGATGCCCTGGCCGGTGAGCAGCTCGGTGGCGAGACCGATCACGAAACCGAGCATGGCGAGGCGGCCATTCCAGGTTTCAGCGAAGGCGACGAAACCGAAGCGGGAGGTGGAGTCAGACATGGTTGCGCGTGATTGCGAAACGTAAAGAAATCCTAACTGCCCGAGGCGGGTCCTGGGTCAGGCGGCGGGAAATCCGCCGGACGGGGCCGGACGGTGGCCCAGCCGGCAGCCCAGCTGGATCTCTCCCTGGTCGAGGAGCCGGCCGAGGCGAACGGCCGCCGCCTCCTCCACCCGGGAAAAGAGGTTCTGGCGCTGGGTGAGCCAGTGCAGCTCGGCGGGCGTGATCACCCCGGTGGACACCGACTCGAGAAAGAGCTCGCCAACAGTCATGACGGTGTTACGAAGTGTAAACATTGTGACAGATCCAGCGGGGCCGTGGCGGAGGCCCGGCGGGGCGGGAGCCCCGGGCGGTGCCGGCCACGGCCGTGGCCGCGGCAGGGAACGGCGGGGCTCAGGAACGCCTTCACGTTCCGTTACCTGACTTGCCAGAGTTCCTTCCACACCATCCTCCCCATTGCTGCCGATGTCCACCCTTCAGCTGCTGGAAGGTCTCGCTGGCTTCACCGCGGCCTGTCTGGCCCTGTGGTTCCTGCGCCTGAACCGCTCCGACCTCGACGCCTCCCGCGCCGGCTCCCTCGCCCCCGCCCCTGGTCCGCTCACCCGCCTGGTGCAGCGCCCGGCGACACGCACCCTGCTGCGGCGCTACGTGCTGGAGCGCGGTGCCCTCGCCGATGCCGGCCTGTTGATCCTGCGGGTGGCCGTCGGCCTGATGATGATCCACCACGGCCAGGACAAGCTCGCCAACCCCCAGGCCTTCGCCGACACCTACGTGGCGCCGCTCCATCTCCCCTTCCCCCTCGTGCTCGCCTGGGTGGCGGGTCTCTCCGAGGTGGCGGGCAGCTGGCTGCTGATCCTGGGCCTGCTCACGCCTCTGGGGGCCCTCGCCATCGCCGGCACCATGGGTGTGGCCGCCTACCACCACATCCTCACCGCGGGCCTGAACATCTACGTGCTCGAGCTGGTGGTGCTGTACCTGGGCGGCAGCCTCGGCCTGCTGCTGCTGGGGCCGGGCCGTCTCTCCTTCGACGGTGCCATCTCCGCCGACCTGGTGCGTGATCGGGAGGACGCCAACGACCCGGCGGAGACCGTGTCCGCCTCCCTGGCTTCCGCCCCCCTGGCGCCGAGTGGAGGGATCTGAACCCGCCCGTGGCACCCACCGCTTGAAACCGCCCGGTGACGGGTTGCCGTACTGACAGCGCGGCCGGGCGGATCTAGCCATGGGTCAGAGGCCAGGACCGGGCAGCGCGAGTCCCGCAACAGGCCCAAGGGCGCCCGACACGGGGCGCCCTTCTTTTTGCGCAGATGGTCGCGTTGGTGGGATCGTCGGGGCAGGAGGGTCGTGATGTCCTCCTCCCCTTCAACGCCCCCTCGCCGGCCCTCCCGGCCCTTTCCCTCGCCCGCAGCAGCCATGAACCGCCGTTCCCTGCTGGTGCTGCTGGGCCTGGGCACGGGCCGTGCCACCCGGGCGCTGGCACGGACGCGGAGGCTCCCCGGCGCGGACGTGTCCCCGGCGGACATCCCGCCCCGGGCCCTGCCCTTCCGTCCGGTGCCCACGCCCCTGCCGCTTGCGGTCGATGGCCTCCCGGCGGCGGAGCAGCGCCGCCACTACGGCCAGGTGAGCCTGGAGGACCGCCTGGTGGTGCCCGAGGGCTACCGGGCCGATCTGCTGGCGGTGTGGGGCGATCCCCTCGGCCGGGGCCGCTTCGGCTTCAACAACGACCACCTGGCCCTCCTGGCGCTGGCGCCGGATTCGGCCCTGCTCACGGTGAACTTCGAGTCCATCAGCGCCAGAGCCTGGGCCGAGGGTCTGGCCGAGGCCCGCGGGCTGGCGCTGCCGCTGGAGGCGCTGCAGGCTGCCCTGGGCGATCGGGGCGGCCGCGTGGATGCCACGGCCCTGGAGCGCCGTGATCCCCTGCTGGCCATGGTGCGGGCCGTGGCCGCCGCGGCCCTGGAGGATCTGGGCATCGGCGTGGCGGGTCTGCGGCGGGGATCCGAGGGCCGCTGGCAGCGGCAGGCCGGCCGTTTCGATCGCCGCATCACGGGGCTGAGCGGGCTGGAGGACCCCGCCCAGCGCCTGCGCACCAGTGGGCCGGCGGCGGTGGTGTTCCGGGCACCCCGGAGGCTCGGCTACGACGACGGCCTCGGCGAGCGGATCATCGGCACCTTCGCCAACTGTGCCGGTGGCACCACCCCCTGGGGCACGGTGCTCAGCGCCGAGGAGAACGTCCAGAACGAGGTGTGCGAGGAGGTGTACGCCGACGGCTCCTCCCCGCCCCCGTCCCACCTGCCCTTCCAGTGGGATGGCCGGCGCCTGCGGGGCCTGGGCAATCCCTTCGGCCTGGCCGGCAACAAGTACGGCTGGATCGTGGAGGTGGATCCGCGCCGGCCCCACCGGCCGCCGGTGAAGCACACGGCCCTGGGGCGCTTCCGCCACGAGGCGGTGGCCGTGAAGGCCGAGGCCGGCCGGCCCCTGGTGGTGTATTCCGGCTGCGACCGCCATGGCGGACACCTCTACCGCTACGTGAGCACCGGCCGGATCGAGGATCCCGAAGACCCGGCCAACTCCGGCCTGTTCACCCGGGGGCGCCTCGAGGTGGCCCGCTTCGGCGCCGATGGCCGCGGCCGCTGGATCCCGCTGCTGCCCGGCACCCGCGTGGAGCCGCAGCGGCCCAGCCACTACGGGCGCTGGGGGCTGAACCAGCCCACGCTGGTGCCCCACCACGACCGCGGCCGCCCCGGCGCCGTCGCCCTGGCCAGTGACGCCGAGGTGAGCGCCTACCGGCAGCGGTTCGGCTCACTGGCGGCCCTCTATCCAGGCGAAGGCGAGGCCCGGCTCGGGGCGATCCTGATCGATGCCCACGGCGCCGCCAATGCCGTGGGGGCCACCGCCACGGCCCGTCCGGAAGACACGGTGATCGATCCCACCACGGGGGATCTGCTGATCGCCTTCACGGCCGGGGGGGGCGAGCCGGAGGAAGGGCGGGCGGATCCCGCCATCTTCTCGGGCCCGGGTGGCGAGCCCACCTGGCCCCACGGCTGGGTGATGCGCCTCACCGATGGCAACCCGGCTAGGGGTGAGCGGAGCGGTGGGCGGGACGGGGGCCGGAGCGGGAGCTTCCGCTGGCAGATGGTGGCGGTGGGCGGCCCCCCCTGGCAGGGGGGCATGGGCTTCGCCAACCCCGACAACCTGGAGGTGGACCGCTCCGGCAACGTGTGGCTCGTGACCGATCGCTCCTCGCGGCCGGACCCGGGCGATCCCTTCGGCAACAACAGCTGCTGGGTGCTGCCGAAGGACGGCCCGGCCCGGGGAGAAGCGCTCTGCTTCGCCACCGGCCCCATGGAGTGCGAGCTCACCGGCCCCTGCTTCGACGCAGGGCAGCACACGCTCTTCCTGGCCGTGCAGCACCCCGGTGAACTGAACGGCACCCGAGCGGCCAACGCCTCCACCATCCTGCGCACCCCCCTGGTGGACCGGGGCGGCACCTCCTTCGTGCAGGAGCGCACGGTGCCCCTGGGCTCGAACTGGCCCTCCGGCGTTCCGGGCCGGCCGCCCCGTCCTGGGATCGTGGCCATCCGCCGCGCCAGCGGCGGGCCCCTGCTGCCGTGAGCCCTGCTGCCGGCAGCTCCGGGCGGGCCGGCAGCAGGGCCCGCGTTCCCGCCAGCATGGGCAGGCTGCTCCCGGCCCCGATGCTCCCTCCCTGCCCCCTCTGCCCGCTCAGCGGCCCGGCCCTGGTGGCCAGGATCGCCGGGCTGCAGGCCACCGTGCTGCTGCTGCTCACCCTGCTGATCAAATCCCGGATCCAGATCAAGACCGCCTCGGCCATCGGGCTGGTCCTGCTGGCCCTGCAGACCCTGGTGTTCCTGGCCGTGGGCGGCGCCCTGGGCCTGGCGGCCACGGGCGCCGCCGCCGTGATGCTCCAGCGCCGCCAGGCCCAGGCCGCGTGAGCGACCTGCCCCCCTGGCGCCCCCTGCTGAAGGGGGCACGCCAGCGGGAAGGCCGCTCGCCCGCGGCCCGCTGGCTGCAGCTGGCCACGGTGGCCGCTGACGGCACCCCGCGGCTGCGCACCCTGGTGTTCCGGGGCTGGGCCGATGGCGCCAGCCTCGATCTGCTCACCGACGGGCGCAGTGCCAAGGCAGCCGAGCTCCGCCACCAGCCCGGGGTGGAGCTCTGCTGGCTGCTGAGCCGGGCCCGCTGCCAGTTCCGCCTGCGCGGCCGGCTTCTCGCCTTGCCTCCCGACCTGGAGATGGGCGAGCGGCAACGGCACTGGCGGGGCCTGAGCCCGGGCGGCCGGGCGCTCTGGGGCTGGCCCGCCCCGGGAGCCCCCCTGGAGGCTGGGGCGCCCTTCCCGGCAGACCTGGCCGACGACGTCCCCATGCCGGAGCACTTCCAGCTGCTGCGGATCGGGATCGGGCAGGTGGAGCTGCTGGAGCTGGTGGGCCACCCCCATCGCCGCCGCCGCTGGCGTCGCGAGGAGGGATGGCGGGAGGAGATCCTCAACCCCTGAGCCGGCCGTCCGCACCGCCCAGCCCACGCCCACTGCCCAGCCCACGCCCGTGCCCCCCGATCGCCCCCTGTGCGCAGAATGGGCGGGAGACGGTTTCCGGGGCCACCGCCGGAAGGCAAGGAGGAAAGCCCGGTGCAACTCCGGCACTGTCCCGCAGCTGTGAGGGAGCCCGGCTCCCGAGTCAGAACGCTCGCCGTTTTCCCCATTCCTTTCTGCCCGGCGCGGACACCGGGAGAATCCATGCCCCAGTTCCCGAGCACCCGTTCCCTGGCCGTGCTGGTGGCCCTCGCCACCGGTACGGCCCTGCTGGCGGGCCAGCCTGCCCAGGCCCACAGCATCGCCAGCGGCGGGCTGGCGGCCGGCTTCCTGCACCCCCTGGCCGGCACCGACCATCTGCTGCTCCTGATCGCCGTGGGCGCCGCAGCCTCCTGGCTCTCCTCCCAGCTGCTGCTCTGGGGGCTGGCCGGGGCCCTGGCCGGCGGGCTTTTCGGCGCCCTGGGCGGCGGCCTGCCCGCCGCCGAGCTGCTGGCGGCCCTGGCGGTGCCCGCGGTGGCCGCCCTGGTGCTGCAGAGCCCCAGGGCCAGCCAGGCGCCGGCCCTGGGGCTCTGCGGGGGCCTGATCGCCACGGCCGTGGCGGTCCATGCCATGCTCCACGGCCAGGAAGCACCCGCGGGCGTCGCCTCCGCCCTGTGGTGGGCCGGATCCGGCGCCGCATCCCTGCTGGTGAGCGGCGGCAGCTACCTGCTGCTGCGCCGCCTGCCCACCCGCTGGACGGCGGCGGTGGCGCTGCTGCTGGCCCTGTTCGGCGGCGTGATGGCCCTGGCTCCGCTCCGCGCTCTGGTGCTCTGAAGCCCGGTGCACTGAAGCCCGGTGCTCTGTAGTCGCTCCCTGAGAAGTGGCTCTCTGAGAGCTTTGCTCCGTGAAGCGGGCGGCGGGAATCGAACCCGCATCATCAGCTTGGAAGGCTGAGGTTTTACCACTAAACTACGCCCGCATCAGTACACACGTACTGGCGTGAGTCCTCGGGCTCGGCGGCTGGGGGCTCCGCGGCCTGAGGGCTCGGCCATTATGGCCTGCGTCCGGAACGCTCCCCACGCCCTTGGCGACCACCGCCCGCGAAGCGCCTCCGGCATCGGCGCCCCTCACAGATGCCGCCGACCTGCGCGGCGGCCCACGCCAGCGACTGCTCTGGGCCTACGGCCTGGGGGACGTCGGCACCGGCATGGGGGCCTCCCTGATCGGCTTCTACCTGCTGCGGTTCTATGTGGCGGCCGGCCTGCCCCCCTGGCTGGCCGGGCTGGCCTACGGGCTGGGGCGCCTCTGGGACGCCATCAACGACCCGATCGTGGGCTGGCTGAGCGACAAGACCAGCAGCCCCTGGGGGCCGCGGCTGCCCTGGATCCTCTGGAGCGCCGCCCCGCTCGGGGTGGCGATGGCGGCCATGTGGTGGCTGCCCCCGTGGCAGAGCCTGTGGACCAAGTTCACCATCTTCTTGCTGGTCTCGGTGGTGGCCAACAGCCTCTACACCTGCGTCAACCTGCCGTACACGGCTCTGGCGGCGGAGCTCAGCACCGATGTCTCCCTGCGCACCCGGCTCAACACGGCCCGCTTCACCGGATCGATCCTGGCCACCGTGACGGCGGCCCTGCTGGCGGGCGTGCTGGTGCGCGACCTCAGTGATGCCAGCAGCTACCTGCCCGTGGGGCTGGTGGCCGGGCTGATCATCACCGCCTCCGCCCTCCTGTGCGGCTGGGGGCTGATCCCCGCCGCCCGCCAGTGCCAGCGCCCGGAACGGTCCACCGGCACCACCCGGCGGCTGTTGCGCCGGGTGGTGCGGAACGGCCGCTTCGGCATGGTGCTGGGCCTCTATCTCCTGCTCTGGTGCTCCCTGCAGCTGATGCAGGCGGTGTCCCTGTTCTTTCTGCCGGTGGTCATGGAGGTGCCCGAAAGCATCAGCAAGCTGATCCTGCTGCCGTTTCTGGTCAGTTCGCTGGGCGGCCTCTGGCTCTGGACCGCGGTGTCCCACCGCCGCGGCCGGCTGGCGGCCCTGCGCTGGGGCGGCGGTCTGTGGATCGCTGCCTGCCTCAGCGTGATGCTGCTCCAGCCCCTGGACAGCTCGATGGAGGCCTTCGCCTGGCCCGGCAATGCCATCAGGCTGCTGCTGCTGCTGGGCACGATCGTGATCGCCGGCATCGGCGCCTCCACGGCCTACCTGATCCCCTGGTCGCTGCTGCCGGATGCCATCGATGCCGACCCGGAAAAACCGGCCGGGCAGTACAGCGCCTGGATGGTGCTGGCCCAGAAGGTGTGCATCAGCCTGGTGATCACCCTGCTCGGTGTGCTGCTCACCGCCAGCGGCTACGACGAAGCCCTCCCCAACGCTGGACAGCCCGCCAGCGCCCTGGTGACGATCCGGCTGTGCATGGGGCTGATCCCGGCGGTGCTGGTGGTGCTCGGGCTGGTGGTGATGCGCCACTGGCCCCGCCGTCTGCCCCGGGCCGCATGAGTCGCTCCTTCCTGCTGCTCCGCCCCCTGCGGCTGCCCCGCTGGCTGCGGCGGCTGGGGGTGAGCTGCATGATCGGCGGCCAGGCGGTGAGCGCCATCGCCCGCGGCCGCATCGGCTTCAACGACCTGATGCAGGAGCTGCTGGAGGCTGGCCCCGGCAGTTTCCTGATCGTGGTGATCACGGCCCTGGCGGCCGGCACCGTGTTCAACATCCAGGTGGTGGCCGAGCTCTCCAAGCAGGGCGCCAACGCCGCGGTGGGGGGCCTCCTCGCCCTGGGCCTCTCGCGGGAGATCGCCCCCCTACTCACCGCCACCCTGCTCACCGGCAAGGTGGCCACCGCCTACGCCGCCCAGCTCGGCACGATGAAGGTGACGGAGCAGATCGACGCGATCACGATGCTGCGCACCGATCCTGTGCAGTACCTCGTGGTGCCGCGGGTGCTGGCGATGGTGGTGATGGCGCCTGTGCAGTGCCTGCTGTTCTTCGGGGTGGGGATCTGGTCAGGCCAGCTGAGCAGCTCCCTGCTGTACAACATCCCCCCCAGCGTGTTCTGGACCTCGGTGCGCACCTGGATGCAGCCGGATGATCTGCCCCTGATGCTGGTGAAGGCCCTGGTGTTCGGCCTGCAGATCGCCGTGATCGCCTGCGGCTGGGGCCTCACCACCCGGGGCGGCCCCAAGGAGGTGGGCACCAGCACCACCGGCGCCGTGGTGATGATCCTCGTCACCGTGGCGCTGATGGACGCCCTGCTCACCAAGCTGCTGTTCGGTTGACCCTCCCACCGCTGCCCGCCGCCATGACCCCGCCTCCCACTCCGTCCCCTGCCCCAGCCTCCGGCAGCTCCCCCGGCACCCTGCCGGCCCACTACGGCGTGGCGCTCGCCGTGGTGGCGCTCGGCCTGGCCTGCCTGGCATTGGTGCCCGTCTGGAGCGGAGCCCTCTGGCTCTGCCTGGTGGTGAGCCTGCTGGGGCTGTTCCTGGTGATCCAGACCGCCCTGCTGCGGCTGGAATTCCAGGACGAGGCCCTGGTGGTGTGGCGGCAGTCCACCCTGCTCCGCCGGTTCCCCTACAGCGCCTGGAAGAGCTGGAGACTGTTCTGGCCCGGACTGCCGGTGGTGTTCTATTTCCGCGAAGAGCAGAGCCCCCACCTGCTGCCGCTGTTGTTTGATGCCAAGGCCCTGCGCCAGCAACTCGACCGTCATCTGAGCCACCTGCCTGCCCCCGATGCCTGACGAGCCCACACCCCAGCCGGCCCCCTCTCCCGACACCGGCGTGCCTGGCGGCGACCCGGCCGGCACTCCCCCACGCCCCCCTGGCGAGGAGCCGCCAACCAGCTGGCAGCAGCTGGCCCTCACGGAGCTGCGCCAGCAGAGAACCGAACTGGAGGAGGAGATCAGGCAGCTGGAGGCCCGCCGGGATCAGATCAACCGCGAGATCAGCAGCAGCTTCGCCGGCCAGGCCGATGCCGTGGCGCGGCGCCTCAAGGGCTTCCAGGACTACCTGGTGGGTGCCCTTCAGGACCTGGCGGTGGCGGCCGAGCAGGTGGATCTGGTGCCCCAGCAGGTGCTCGTGGCCCCCTCGGCCCTGGATGTGGCGGCCCCGCCGGCGGGCGATGCCCCAGCCCCGCCCCAGCCGGTGGCCGCCGCCGGGCTGTTCAGCGCCGATGAGGCCCTGATCCGGGAGCGGCTGGCGGCCTTCCAGGGCCAGCCCGACTTCTACGCCGATCCCTGGAAGCTGCGCCGCAGCCTGGAGGCGGCCGCCGCCGCGAGCCTGGACAGCTGGTTTCTCGAGCAGGGTGGCCGCGGGGCCCAGCCCAGCAGCGGCAGCCGCAGCCGCAACGCCCTCCTCACCGCAGCCGCGGTGGCGATCCTCGGGGAGCTCTACGGCGACCGCTTCCAGACCCTGGTGCTGGCCAGCCAACCGGAGCGCCTCGGCGAGTGGCGCCGCATCCTGCAGGACAGTCTCGGGCTGGAGCGGGAAGACTTCGGCCCCACCAGTGGCATCGTGCTCTTCGAGCGGCCCGATGCCCTGATCGAGCGGGCCGACCGGCTGGAGGAACGGGGCGAGCTTCCCTTCATCGTGGTGGACGCCGCCGAACAGGTGGTGGACATCCCGATCCTCCAGTTCCCCCTCTGGCTGGCCTTCGCGCCGGGGCCGGGGGAACTGATCGACGACGAAGAGCTCTACTGATCCGCTTCTCCTGATCCGCTTCTCCTGATCCGCTTCTCCTGATCCACCCTCTCGCCATGCTGCTTCCCCTGGTGCTGCCCGTGCTGCTGGCGGGCTACCTGCTCGGCTCCATCCCCAGCGGCTATCTGGCGGGTCGCTGGTGCGGGGGCCTGGACATCCGCCAGGAGGGGTCAGGCTCCACCGGCGCCACCAACGTGCTGCGGGTGGTGGGCAAGGGCCCGGCCCTGGCCGTGTTTCTGGTGGACGTGCTCAAGGGCACCGCCGCCGTGCTGCTGGCCAAGACAGTGCTGGAGCCGCTGGGGGTTCCCCTGGATCCCCGGGGCTGGACGATCGACAGCGGGGTGGTGGCCGCCGGCCTGGCCGCCCTGGCGGGCCACACCTGGCCGGTGTGGCTGGGCTGGCGCGGCGGCAAGGCCGTGGCCACCGCCCTCGGCATGCTGCTCGGCCTGGCCTGGCCGGTGGGGCTGGCCTGTTTCGGGGTGTTCCTCACCGCCCTCACCCTCAGCCGCATCGTGTCGCTCTCCAGCGTGCTGGGCGCGGTGGCCCTGCCGCTGCTGATGCTGGGCTGGTTCCAGGGCCAGGGGACGGGCGTGCGCTGGCCCTACCTGGTGCTGGCACTGCTCACCAGCGTTCTGGTGATCTGGCGCCACCGCAGCAACCTGGGGCGGCTGCTGGCCGGCACCGAACCCCGGCTGGGCAGGAAGGCGGACGGCTCCTAGGGGGCGCGATCTGCGCCGAGTTCGCGGCTGCGTTCGGCCGCGGCCAGCACAGCCTCCAGCAGAGCGGAGCGCAGGCCGGCACGCTCCAGCTGACGCAGGCCGGCGATCGTGGTGCCCGCGGGGGAACTCACCATGTCCTTGAGCTGGCCCGGGTGGAGAGCCTGCTCCTGGAGCAGAGCCGCGCTGCCCGCCAGGGTGCGATGGGCCAGGTGCTGGGCCAGCAACCGCGGCAGGCCGGCCGCCACGGCCCCATCGGCCATCGCCTCGGCCACCAGGGCCACGAAGGCGGGGCCGGAGGAGGTGAGCGCCAGGAAGGCATCCAGCTGGGGTTCCGGCAGCCGGTGCACCTCACCCACCCGGGCGAACAGCTGCTGCACCAGAGCCGCGTCGGCTTCGGTGACCTCCGGAGCGAAGCTGAGACCGGTGAGGCCCTGCCCCACCAGAGACGGCGTGTTGGGCACGGCGCGCACACAGCGCCAGCCGGGGAACAGGCGCTGCAGCCGCGCCACGGGCACACCGGCCAGCACCGAAACCAGCAGGCCCGTATGACCTGCCGGAGCCGCCGCCGCCACGGCCTCCAGCTGCTGGGGCTTCACCGCCAGCAGCACCACGGGCGCCATCCAGGCAGCCCTGGGATCGGTGCCCACGGCCAGGCCGTGCTCCGCCGTCAGCCGCTCCGCCGAGGCACGGCTCGCCACCACGGCCTGCACGCCTGAGGGGTCCACCAGTCCGGCCTGGATCAGGGGCAGGAGAAGGGCCTGGGCCATGCGCCCCAGACCGATCACACCGAACGAGGCCAGCACGGCCGTGCCTGCGGGGGAGGGGGTGGTCAGGGAGGAGACGCTCAGATCGCGGTGTCCTGACGACCCCAGGCGGGAGACGGGGCGGCCTCCTGCTCATGGCCCAGATCCCGCGACACCGTGGTGGGCGATGACATCTCCTCCCCGCCGGCGGTGGTGACCGTGACACAGCTGGGCGCGAACAGGAAGATGCTCTCCCCCACCCGCTCCTGGTGGCCATCGATGGCGAAGGTGCCGCCCGCCACGAAATCCACCGCCCGCTGGGCCTGGTCGGGCTCCATCATGGTGAGGTTGAGGATCACGGTCTTGCGCTCGCGCAGCGCCTGGATCGCCCGGGGCATCTCATCGAAGCTGCGCGGCTCCATCAGGGTCACCTCCGCGACTGAGGAGGAGAGCCCGGGCATGCCGATCACGTTCGTGCCCGCGAACGGGTCGTCCGTGGAGAAGTCTGAGGTGAGGGCCAGGGCACTGCTGCGACTGGTGGGCGGGGCAGGCTCCTGAACCTCCTCACCGGCGTAATCCAGCTCCTCGTCGTAGTCGCCGTCAAGGTAGTCATCGCCGGAGACGACGGCACGCAGGCGGGAGAACAACGACACGGAGCGATCCTCTTGGGGTGCTTTCAACCTGAATAGCGTCCCACGTCAGGGATCGCAAGATTTTGGGATGGGCGGTCACCAAACAGGCTGCTGCCCAGCCGCACCCAGGTGCTGCCCGCGGCCACCGCCTCGGGCCAGTCGCCGCTCATGCCCATCGAGCGCTCCGGGAGACCCAGGGCCGTGGCCAGCGCGGCACACGCCTGGAACAGCGCCAGGCGCTCGCTGGCCACCAGGCCCATGGGCGCGATGGTCATCAGCCCCACGGGACGCAGGGCGGGCAGGTTGGAGAGCGTGGCCCACCCGGCCCGCAGCTCCTCGGGCTCGAATCCTGTCTTGGCGGGGTCGGAGCGGAACTTCACCTGGAACAGCACCGCCGGGCTGAGCCCCTCCTCGGCGGCGATGCGGGCCAGGCGCTGGGCCAGGGCCAGGCTGTCCACCGAATGGATCGTGCCGAAGCGGCGCAGCACCCCCCGGGCCTTGTTGGCCTGCAGCCTGCCGATGAAGTGCCAGTCGAGCGGCGCCAGATCGGCCAGCGCCTCCTGCTGCCTGGCTTGGCCATGGCCTCCTGCTTGGCCATGGCCTCCTGCAGCCGGCTCTCCCCGAAGCTCCGCTGCCCTGTGGCCACGGCAGCGCGGATGGCGGCAGCGGGCTGCCCCTTGCTCACCGCCAGCAGCCGGCAGGAGGGCGGCAGCTCGGCCCGGATGGCCTGGAACCGGGCCGCCAGGGCCCCGTTCTCCTGGGCTGGGGCCTCAGGCTCCTGGGCTGGGGCCTTTGGGGCCGCGGAATCAGATGAAGGTCTGGTCAAAGAGCTGTCGCCAGTGGGCCTGGGCCTCAGGCCCCTCACGCCGCACCCGGGCCAGGTTCTGCTCGGCGTAGTGGCGGGCATCCATCAGGGGCACCACCTCGAAGCTGGCACCCCTGGGCTGCAGGGTCACCACGAAGAAGATGCGCTGGGCATACAGCGTGGCGTACAGATCGCGCCCCTCCGCCACAGGGGCGACCCTGTAGAGCATCCCGAAGGTGGGGTGGTTGAGGTAGCGCTCGGTCGTCACTCAGCCGCGGGATCTGTGGGGTATTAAAGAGCACCGACTTTCCAACGGAGCACCAGCAGGATCGCCAGCCCCACGGCGGCCACCCCATTGCCGAGCCGGCAGGGTGGCCCCGGGCGGTGCAGTTGCGCCGCCGTCTGCCAGGTGCCGCCACGGGCCAGCAGGGCTTCAGCCCCCTGTTCGGCGCGCAGCAGCAGGTTGGCCAGCAGACGCTCCCCCACCACCAGCACCAGGCCCAGCGAGGTGCGCAGGCCCAGGCGCCGCAGGTTCACCGCCCGGGTGGCCAGGGCCCGCAGCAGGTTCTGCAGCTCCTCCTGCACCAGCGGCAGGAAGCGCAGGGCGAGCAACAGGGTGAAGCCCAGCCGCTCCACGGGCCAGCCCAGGCGGGCCAGGGGCGCCAGCACCCAGCTGAACGACCACACCAGCTGCTCGGGGGGCGTGCTCAGCAGCAGCAGGTTGGCGCTGTGCACCAGGGTGAACAGCAGGGTGGCGCCGTTCAGGCCCAGTTCCGCCGAGCGGCGGCTGATCACCAGCGGCCCCAGCTCCACGGGGCCCAGGGACACCGGCCCCCAGCGCACCAGCTCCCAGGCCAGGCCTGAGCGCTCGGCCGGGGCCTCCAGCGGCGAGCCGGCCACCAGCCGCACCTCCGCGGGGGGACGCTCCAGGGGGGCCGGCGCCACGCTGCCGGCGGGCAGCACCGCGGCCAGGCCTCCCACCAGCAGGGCCAACAGGACCAGCAGGGGCAGGCTGCGGCGCCACAGCCGCCAGGGCAGGCCGCACACGGCGGTGATCAGCAGCAGCACCCCCACCAGGGCCAGCCGCCAGATCGGGCCGGCCAGGATCGGCGTGACCAGGAAGGCCACCGTCCAGGCGAACTTCAGGCGGGGATCCAGGGCCCGCAGCCAGCTGCGGCGGGCCGCCCCGGGGTCCTCGGCCACGAACTGGCCGATCGGCATCTGGCGCAGGATGTCCACCGGCAGGGTGCTCAGCGGCCGCGATTCTGCTGGCGGGCGAAGTCGCGCTCGGCATCGCGCTGCTGCTTGCCCCGCCAGAACAGCTTGATCGGCGTGCCCTCGAAGCCCAGCCCCTCCCGGATCTGGCGCTCCACATAGCGCCGGTAGGTGTCGCCGAACAGCTTGGGGTCGTTCACGAACAGGGTGAAGCTGGGGGGACGCACCGCCACCTGGGTGCCGTAGTAGAGGCGGCCCTGACGGCCACCACGGCTGGTGGGCGGGGTGCGCCAGCTGAGGGCCTCCGTGAGCACCTCATTCACCACCGAGGTGGTGACCCGGCGGCGGTGCTGCTCCACCGCCAGCAGCGCCAGGGGGAAGATGGCCTGCACCCGCTGGCCGCTCAGGGCCGAGGTGAACAGCATCGGCGCCCAGTCGAGGAAGTAGAGCTTGGCCCGGAGTTCCTTCTCCATGGCCGGCATGGTGTGGCTGTCCTTTTCAATGGCATCCCATTTGTTCACCACCACCACGCAGGCGCGGCCGTCCTCCTCGATGCGGCCGGCGAGGCGCTGGTCCTGCTCGGTGACGCCGTCGAGAGCATCGATCACCAGCACGCACACGTCGCTGCGCTCGATCGCCTTGAAGCTGCGGTTGATGCCGAAGAACTCCGGGCCGTAGTTCACCGAGCGGCGGCGGCGGATGCCGGCGGTGTCCAGCAGCTTCCAGGTCTTGCCCTCCCGCTCGATCGTGGTGTCGATCGTGTCGCGGGTGGTGCCGCGGATCGGGCTCACGATCGCCCGGTTCTCACCGCACACCGCATTGAGCAGGCTGGATTTCCCCACGTTGGGGCGGCCGATGATCGCCAGCTGGATCGGCTCCTCCCCCTCCTCCTCCTGGGTGGGCGGCAGGTGGGCGATCACCTGATCGAGCAGATCGCCGGTGCCGGCGCCGTGGATGGCCGAGATCGGATGGGGCTCCCCCAGGCCCAGCCCCCAGAACTCCGCCGCCATGGCCAGGCCGGCCTCGGGCGACTCGCACTTGTTCACCGCCAGCAGCACCGGCACGTTGTGGCCCCGCAGCCAGACGGCGATCGCCTCGTCGGCGGCGGTGCAGCCCTGCTGGCCGTCCACGATCACCAGGGCCACCGAGGCCTCCGCCAGGGCCAGGTTGGCCTGCTCGCGGATCTCGGGCAGGAATTCACTGTCGTCGTCGAACACCAGCCCACCGGTGTCCACCACGCGGAAGGTACGGTCGCCCCAGAAGCCCTCCTGGTAGGTGCGGTCCCGGGTCACGCCGGGCTGGTCGTGCACGATCGCCTCGCGGCTGCGGCACAGACGATTGACCAGGGTGGATTTGCCCACGTTGGGGCGGCCGATGATGGCGACGACCGGGTAGGCCAAAGGAGTTATCGCAACAACTGTCGTGTCTTGACCCTACAGAGAGGCCTTCTGGGAGCAGGTCAGCGGATCGGCTGATCAGCTGATCGGCAGGTCGCCGGGATGGCCGGCCACCGGATCGGCGGGCTCGGGCAACAGCTCCGGCAGCGGGCCCTGCTCCGGCAGCGGCTCGCCCCGTGTGGCCAGGTGGGCCAGCAGCCAGTTCACGGCGGTGGCGCGGCGGGTGCGGCGGGGATAGAGGCCGCCGATCCGGTAGCCCGCGAAGCCCAGCTGCTCCTTGAGCAGCTGCTTGAGGGGCTTGGGGATCGAGCGGGTGAGCGCCACGCTGGCGGGGCGCTCGGCGATGAACTGCGGCTCGCTCGGGAACGACTCCCGCCAGCTGGCCTCCGTGGCCGGGCCCGCGCTCCAGGTGCCGGAACCATCGGGCGCGTACCCCAGGCGCGGCCAGATCAGCTCACACACGAACCGGTCGCTGAGGCGATCGGCCAGCACCGCCTCCAGCAGCGCCCGGCTGAGGGGCCAGGGCCCGGCCCCGGGGGCGGCTTGGGCGGAAGTGGCAGGGGGGAGCACGGCCTCATCCCAGAATCAGCCCCAATGATTGCGAGTCACTCGATGCCGCAACAACAAGAGGGCGATCGATCAGCGCAACCATGCCATCGGTATCCCACGGCGATCAGTCAGCGCCTTTCCGGTGGCGTTCAACTGCGGCCATGTCCCCCCTGACGCGCAGGCCACGGGTGGTGGACCGGAAGGGGAAGATGACCCGTACCGAGCGAGAAGGACGTACGCCACCCCTGTTGGAACTGGAGGACAACGGTCAGGAGCGGCAACGGGGGCTCCCGGAAGGCAGACCGGATCACCTCAACCTGAGGGCAAGCTCAGATGCAAGTGTCTTCATGCTGGCTACCGGGAAAGCTCCAGGGGCCTCAGCGGAAGCGAGCGCGAGGAGAGAGCGAAGGCCTTCAGGGAATACGGGAACAAGAGCGAACACCACCACCACTGCCAAACATCCTGGGAGCGAATGAAAGCTTCAATCAGGACCCCAATCGAGGCAAGCCACCCGGAGACGCAATAAAATTCTTCATATTGCCAAAGATCACGCCGCGCGGATAACCCCCTAGGCACCGAGTCTATCCTGAGACAGAAATTACCAGCATCACAGTGCTTGATCTCAAAAGCGGGTATCAAAAACTGCTGGAAAGCTCCTTCTTGTTTCCCGCCACGGGCTTCGCTTTGGCAGAAAGACTAGAGAAAGACTCTTCTTTTCTCCTCGCCACTCTTAGTGGAGAAGGCCGTCATCCTTCGCCTGGGCAAAGCAAGAATTTGGAATCAGATGCTTTTTCCCTCTACCGCACGGCATTAACCATCTCCCTTGGCACGTCAGCCCAACTGGGGCTGCTGGCATCAACAAGCGAATTTATCGCCAGCCAGGCCTACAGAAAACAAGCGCGAGAAGAACTCGATCGCCTTGCAACCACCGTCGCGCTATCAGCCTCTTTAGCCAGATTAGAAATTTCACCTCAATGGTCTCCTTCGGGACAGGATTGCAAGCGTGCGGTCTTCCAATTAGCACAAGCATTCAAGCAATTGCGCGATGCCAGCAGAGCTTGGATCAGGTGTCTTGCTGAGAATCCTCCAACCACTGAAGGTGAGGGGCCCTTTGGACCACCCCCAGCGTCTTGCCTGGCCGAAGAAACAGCTTTCAAGGCTGCCTGGAATTCAGTTGAGGTGGCATCAAGTCAAGTCACCAGCCAGTGCGGAGGTTTTCTCAGCTCACTGATGTAGCTGTCTCTTCCCTGGAGCTTGAGCCACACCGACGCAGCCACCCCTTGCGCCATAGCGCCCTCAGGCCCCCAAAGACCACTTGACACTCCCCCGAAAGGGTCTGGCGAGCACATCAGGGGGCTATTGCCCGGCTCCGAGGTGCTCTGCAGAGGGCCAACAGGGCCACATGTTCGGCTGAACACAGCGGAAGCGAGGTGAAGCATGGCCGTGACTGGCTGAGTAGGCCGAAGTTGGCCGTCCCGCTGATTCAGCCCAACCCAGCGGCAGATAGCCTTCAGGCCTCACGAACCGGGGAAAGCTTGCACTCCAGTGCCGGATCAGCGAGGGCTGAACCGGCATCGGGGTCAGGCTGGGCCGCAAGCTTTGATGGGAGTGCGTGCAAATTGGGTATGGATTCGGGGATGGTGACAGAGCTGTTGCGGATCGGCACTATCCACACGCGCTTCCTGCGCTGCCGGGTGCTGCAGTCGCCCCTGGCCGGGGTGAGCGACCGCATCTTCCGGGGCCTGGTGCGGCGCTGGGCCCCCGATGCCCTGCTGTTCACCGAGATGGTGAACGCCACCAGCCTGGAGCTGGGCCACGGCCTGCAGAAGGTGGAGGAACTCGCCAGCGAGAGCGGCCCGATCGGGGTGCAGCTGTTCGACCACCGCCCCGCCGCCATGGCCGACGCCGCCCGCCGCGCCGAGGCCGCCGGCGCCTTCCTGATCGACATCAACATGGGCTGCCCGGTGAGGAAGATCGCCCGCAAGGGCGGCGGCAGCGGCCTGATCCGCGACCCCGAGCTGGCGCGCCGCATCGTGGAGGCGGTGGCGGCGGCCGTGGCCATCCCGGTGACGGTGAAGACCCGCCTGGGCTGGTGCGGCAGCGACGCCGACCCGATCAGCTGGTGCCGCCAGCTGCAGGAGGCCGGCGCCCAGCTGCTCACCCTGCACGGGCGCACCCGCGAGCAGGGCTTCAAGGGCCGGGCCGACTGGGGCGCGATCGCCGCCGTGAAACAGGCCCTCACCATTCCGGTGATCGCCAACGGTGATGTGAACACACCGGAAGAGGCCCTGCACTGCCTGGCGGCCACCGGCGCCGACGGGCTGATGGTTGGACGGGGCACGATGGGGGCCCCGTGGCTGGTGGGCCAGATCGACGCCGCCCTCAGCGGCCGGCCGGTCCCGCCCACCCCAGGGGCGGCCGAGCGCATCGCCCTGGCGGCCGAGCAGCTGCAGGCGCTGGTGGCCGCCAAGGGGGACCACGGCCTGCTGATCGCCCGCAAGCACATGGGCTGGACCTGCACCGGCTTCCCCGGAGCGCCGCAGCTGCGCCATGCCCTGATGCGGGCCCCCACCCCGGCGGAGGCCCTGACGCTGCTGGAGCGGGCCTACGGCAGCACCGCCGGCCAGCCCTGGCGGATCAGCAGCAGCGAGAAGTAGGGCTGCTCCGCCGCCGGCAGCTCTGCGGCCGGCGCCAGCCGCTCATCGGGCCAGCCCACCCGCTGGGCGAAGAGGGCCTGCTGCAGCAGGCCGCGCCGCTCCAGCAGCGGCCGCACCCAGCGCCAGCGCTGGCCCAGCTTGAGCAGGGCCAGCACCGTGGCCGAGGCCGCCGAGGCCGCCAGCAGGGCCTCCAGCTCGGCCTCCGTTTCAGGGGTGGGGCGGATCAGCAGCCCCTCCTGCTGCAGCGCCAGCGGCCAGGCGCCGGCCGCCGCCGCCGCGGCCACCGCCGTGACCCCGGGAATGAGCCGCACCGGGCAGGCGGGGTGGCGGCGGCGCAGGGCCAGCAGCACGTAGCTGCTGCTGGCGAACAGCGACACATCCCCCTCGCACAACAGCACCACCCCCCGGCCGGCGGCCACCTCCGCAGCCAGGGCGTCGGCCGCCGCCCGCCAGGCGGCCAGGCGCGGAGCGGCCTCGGCCACCATCGGAAACACCAGCGGCAGACGGCGCTGGTGCTCCCCCAGCCAGGGGGCGGCGATGGCGGCGGCCATGCCCTCGCCGCCCTGCCGGGCCACCGGGTAGGCCACCACCGCCGCGGCCCGCAGGGCCCGCACCGCCGCCACCGTGAGCAGCTCCGGATCGCCCGGGCCCACCCCCACCAGCACGAGCCCGGGCGGGGCCGTTTCTAAGGTTGGCGCAAGCGGCGCGGACGCCATGACGTTGTTGGTCCTCTACCGGCACCCTGCCACCCCGCAGGACGGTCACGAACCGCTGCTGCGCAGCAGCGATCCGCAGCGCATCGCCGCCGAGCTGGCCGCCCGCGGCATCCGCTTCCAGCAGTGGCCGGCCCGGGCCCGCCTCGAGGCCGGTGCCGACCAGAGCGCCATCCTCTCGGCCTACGCCGCCGAGGTGGCGCGGGTGCAGGAGGGCGGCGCCTACCCCACCGTGGATGCGATCCGGCTCGGGCCCGACCACCCGGAGCGGCAGGCGCTGCGCCGCAAGTTCCTGGCGGAGCACACCCACAGCGAAGACGAGGTGCGCTTCTTCGTGGAGGGCTGCGGGCTCTTCTGCCTGCACATCGGCGAGGAGGTGCTGCAGGTGCTGTGTGAGGCCGGCGACTGGATCGCCGTGCCGGCAGGCACCCGCCACTGGTTCGACATGGGCCCCGAGCCCCGCTTCTGTGCCCTGCGCTTCTTCGACAATCCGGAGGGCTGGGTGGCCACCTTCACCGGCGACCCGATCGCGGAGCGCTACCCCCTGCTGGATGCCCTCACCGCCGCGGCCGGCTGAGGGTTCAGCTGTGCATGCGCGGCTTGGGATGAAGGCTGGCCAGGAGCGAGGCCTCCAGAGTCGCCAGCTGCTGCAGCCGCTCCTGCACCCGGACCCGGGGCCAGCGCTGCTCACAGAGCACCCAGTAGAGGCCGAAATGGCGGGCTTCACTGGCCAGCAGCGCGCCATAGAGCGCCTGGAGTTCGGGGTCAGGGCTGTGCTCCGCCAGCAGGGCCATGCGCTCATGGCTGCGGGCCTCGATCAGCCCCGCCACCAGGAAGCTGTCGAGCATGCGCTGAGGCTCCTCGCGCCGCACGGCCCGGACCAGTTCGGCGCCGTAGGGAGGGGCCTCCAGCGGACGCAGGCCGATCCCCCGGCGCTCCAGCAGGGCCAGCAGCTGCTCGAAATGCTCCAGCTCCTCCCGGGCCAGGGGGCTGAGCACGGCCGCCAGAGCGGCGTCGCCGGGGTAGCGGAACATGAGCTGCAGAGCCGCCCCGGCCGCCTTGCGCTCGCAGTGGGCATGGTCGATCAGCAGCAGCTCCGGATGGGCGAGCGCCTGCTCCAGCCAGGCCTCGCTGCTGGGGGCGGCCAGCCAGCGGATGCGGGCAACGGCGCTCCCGGGCGCCGCCAAAGCGGAGAGGGTCATAGCTGGAGCGCGCGCAGATGGGCCACCAGGCCCTCGAGGGCGAGACGGTAGCTGCCGGGCCCGAAACCGCTGATGATCCCCACCGCCTTGTCGGCCAGGTGGGAGTGATGGCGGAAGGGTTCGCGGGCGTAAACGTTGCTCAGGTGAACCTCCACGAAGGGGATGGCCACCGCCAGCAGGGCATCACGGATCGCCACCGAGGTGTGGGTGTAGGCGGCCGCATTGATCAGGATGCCGTCCACCTGGCCGCGCGCCTCGTGGATCCGATCCACCAGGGCGCCTTCGTGGTTGCTCTGGAAGCAGTCGAGACCCACACCGAGGGCGGCCGCGCGCTCGGCCAGGGCCCCGTTGATCTGCTCCAGCGTGGTGCTGCCGTAGAGGCCGGGCTCGCGCAGACCCAGCAGATTCAGGTTGGGGCCGTGAAGGGCAAGCAGCTGCATCGAGGGGTGTTGGAAGGGCCGGGTTGGTCGGCTGGTAAGTTCGTGCGGTGTGGTTCGGGTCGGTGCCCGAGTGGTTAATGGGGGCGGACTGTAAATCCGCTGGCTCTGCCTACGTTGGTTCAAATCCAACCCGGCCCATCCACCACACGCCCTTGTAGCTCAGCGGTAGAGCACTCCCTTGGTAAGGGAGAGGTCACGAGTTCAAGTCTCGTCAAGGGCTCTTCTCTTCTGCATCTCCGGGCATCACCCCGCGGCTGAGCCTGGGGGTGGGGGCAGCGCGAGGTTGCGCATGGCGTCAGTTCGAGGTTGGACAAGTCAGAGCCGCACCCGTGCCGTTCGCCGCGCCACACTGCAGCCAGCTGCGCCGCGTCCCCCATGGTCCTGCCGGATGGATCCGGGCCCGCGCAGGCACCGGTGGTGCCGGTGCTCAACGAGGCGGAGCGCTTCAAGCTCGATGGGGGCGACGACGCCCTCTTCTACGCCGAACCGCGCTTGGTGCAGCATCTGGATGCAGCCTTTCGCGGCCGGCTCACCCAGCTCTACCGCGAGCGGATCCCCCCCTGCGCCACGGTGCTCGACCTGATGAGCAGCTGGGTGAGCCACCTGCCCGAGGACATCCACTACGACAGGGTGATCGGCCACGGCCTCAACGGACGGGAACTGGAGGCCAATCCGCGCCTCGACAGCCACTGGGTGCAGAACCTGAACCAGGACCAGCGCCTCCCCCTGGACACGGCCAGCGTGGATGCCGCCCTGATCGTGGCCGGCTGGCAGTACCTGCAGCAGCCCGAAGCGGTGGCCGCCGAGCTGCTGCGGGTGGTGCGCCCCCGCGGGCAGGTGATCGTGGCCTTCTCCAACCGGATGTTCTTCCAGAAGGCACCGCAGATCTGGACCGACGGCGGCGATCGCGACCACCTGGCCTACGTGGCCCGGGTGCTGCTCGCCCAGGGCTGGGGGCAGCCGGAGCTGATCGCCGAAGCCACCCGCTCTCCCGGGCCGCTGGGCTGGCTGGGCGGCCACGGCGATCCCTTCTTTGCGGTGATCAGTCCGCGGCCCTGAGGCTCAGGCTCTGCGGCAGAGGCCCGGGAACCCGTGACCGGGGAACGCAGCCGCCCCACCGGATCCGTGAGACTGATTTCCCGTCAGCTTCGCGCCCCATGACCGTGGACAGCCCGGCCGCCGCCCCGAGCTCGCTGCTCAGCGTGCCGATCGCGGTGATGCGTGAACCTGTGAGCGCAGGCGCCACCCGCTCCCGGGACTGGCGGCTCGAGCAGCTCGGGCGGCTGGAGCGACTGCTCGACAGCCAGGAGCAGGCCCTTCGCGAGGCCCTGGCCGCCGATCTGGGCAAACCCGCCCTGGAGGCCCAGTTCGAGCTGGTGGCCGTGCGCCAGGAGCTGCGCCACACCCGCAGGAATCTGCGCCGCTGGATGGCGGCGGCGCCGGTACCCCTGGATCCGCCGCTGCGCCCCGGACGGGCCTGGGTGCAGCCGGAGCCCCTCGGCTGCGTGCTGATCATCGGCCCCTGGAACTATCCGGCCCAGCTGTGTCTGCACCCCCTGGTGAGTGCCCTGGCCGCGGGGAACACCGTGGTGCTCAAACCGTCCGAGCATGCCCCCCGCACGGCGGCCCTGCTGGCGGCGGCCGTGGCCGACCACTTCCCCGCCGCGGTGGTGCAGGTGGTGACCGGGGACGGGGCCACGGCCGCGTCCCTGCTGGAGCAGCGCTTCGATCACATCCTGTTCACCGGCGGCAGCCGGGTGGGGCGGCTGGTGATGGCGGCGGCGGCCCGGCACCTCACGCCCGTGACCCTGGAACTGGGCGGCAAGAGCCCCGCCATCGTGCTGGCGGATGCCGACCTGGCGGTCACGGCCCGGCGGCTGGCCTGGGGCAAGGGCCTCAACGCGGGTCAGACCTGCATCGCCCCGGACCACCTGCTGGTGGAAGGCCCGGTCCGCGACGCGCTGGTGGAGGGCCTCGCCAGGGAGCTGACACGCTTCTACGGAGCTGATCCACTGCTGTCGCCGGACCTGGGCAGCATCGTCAACGACGCCCAGTACGCCCGCCTGGCGGCGCTGCTCGAAGGCGCCCGCCAGCGGGGCCAGATCCTGCACGGCGGCCAGCATGATTCCCAGCGGCGCCGGATCGCCCCCACCCTCCTGGCCGTCGAGGATCCGGAGGATCCGCTGATGGAGGAGGAGCTGTTCGGGCCGCTGTTGCCGGTGCTCACGGTGCCGGATCTGGAGGAGGCCCTGCGCCAGGTGCGCTCCCGTCCCAAGCCCCTGGCCCTCTACCTCTTCAGCCGCTCCGCCGCCGCGCGGGAGCGGGTGCTGGCGGCCACCAGTTCCGGCAGTGTCTGCGTCAACGACGTGGTGATGCAGGCCGGGGTCACCGCCCTGCCCTTCGGCGGGGTGGGGGAGAGCGGCCTGGGCCGCTACCACGGCCGGGCAGGCTTCGACACCTTCTCCCACCCGCGCAGCGTGCTGAGCCGGCCCTTCTGGCTCGACCTGCCGTTTCGCTACCCGCCCTATGCCGGCAAGCTCGGCCTGGTGAAGCGGCTGCTGGGCTGAATCCGATCCGACGGCCGCGGGGGCTGGATCGCGGCAGATGCACCCCTTACCTTGGCGGCAGCTCTCTGGACCGCCCATGCGCCGCGCCCTTGCAGCCCTGGCCCTGGCGGTGGCCTTGCCGCTCCCGTCCCTGGCACCGACCCCCGTTCACGCCCAGGTGGTGGTCCGCCCGGGCGAGACCCTTTCGGAGATCGCCGAACGGCATGGCGTCAGCCTCAGCCGCCTGATGCAGGCCAACGGCATCACCAACCCCGATCTCGTCGTGGTGGGCCAGAACCTGGTGATCCCCGGCGGTGTGGCCCGGAGCAACGGCAGCCGCACGGCCAGCGGCAGTGTCACCGTGAAGCCGGGCGAAACCCTCTCCGAAATCGCCGAGCGGGAAGGGGTCAGCATGAGCCAGCTCATGCAGGCCAACGGCCTCGGCAATGCCGATCTGGTGATGGTGGGCCAGCGGCTGGCGGTTCCCGGCCGCAGTCGCAGCAGCGCCGCGGCTGGATCTCCAGCCCGGGCGACACCCACCGCGCCCTACACCGTGCAAAGCGGCGAGACCCTCTCCGACATCGCCGCCCGCTTCGGCACCACCCCGGAACGGTTGATCCAGATCAACGCCCTGAGCAACCCCGACCTGGTGCTGGCCGGCTCCAGGCTGCGGATTCCATCGCGGCCCGGCGGCACGGCGGCTCCAGCCCGTTCAGCCGCCAGCGCCACGGCACACGTGGTGAGCCCCGGTGAAAGCCTCGGCTCCATCGCCGACCGCTACGGTACGACGGTCGATCGGCTGGTCGCCCTGAACGGCCTCGAGAACCCCGACCTGCTGCATGCCGGAACCCGGCTGAAACTGGTGGGAACGCCTCCTGCCAAGACCACGGCTCAACCAGCACCCAAGACCACGGCCCAACCGGCGTCCAAGACCGCGGCTCAAACGGCGCCCAAGCCCGAACCGAAACCCGCTCCCAAACCGGTGCCTGCCGCCGCTGCCCAGGCCGCCCCGGCTCCTGCGGCGACGCCCACCAGCACCCCCCAACCCAGCAGCACCACAACCGCGGCCGCCACCAGGCCCGAAGCCACCAGGGCCGCGGTGGCCCAGGCGCCGGCCGATCGGGATGCCGAAAAGCCGGCCCCCAGCGCGGAACGCACCCCCACCGCGGCAGCCGCGACCCAGCCTGCCCAGCCGGCCCCCTCCGCCGCGGCAACCCAGACCAGTGCCGAACCTGAGCCGAAGCCCGAGCCCAAGGCCGCACCGAAGCCCGAGCCCAGGCCGAGCCGCCTCACCCTGGCCACCCGCGGTCTGGGACAGACCACTCCCCGGGGTACGGTCCGGGCCGCCACACCGGCCGTGGCCGGCACCGCCGCGGGGGTGACGACCGTGGCCAGCCGCACCATCGGCAAGCCCACCGCCACGGCGGCCGCCACGTCCGCCTCCCCAGCCAGCGGCGCCACGGACGGTAACCATGACTGGCGCAGCTATGGCCCCCTGCAGGTGGACTGGGCCAACTGGCAGCCCATGGGGGGCAGCTATGTGGCCCCCACCCTCAACAGCGAGGGGGAGCCGCTCTACCTCGCCATCAACTGCGGCGCCCGCAAGGTGAACGCCACAGGACAATCCGGCCAGTGGAAAACCTGGGATGACCCGCAGCGCGACTACGAGCAGAAGCTGGTGAGCGATCTCTGCAAGGCCAAGGGCGGCTGAGCCCCTGGCGCGGCAGCCCCTATCAGGCGGCACTCATCAGGCCGCCCAGTGCAGGGGCCAGGGCTGGCGCAGGTAATGGCGGCCGCGCGTGCGCAGGTACAGCCGCTGGGCGCCGTCGTCACTCTCGCTGAGCAGCTCCTCCTGCACCAGCCGCCTGGCCAGCCAGGCCCACCGCTCCTGCTCCTGGCCCGAGGCTCCATCCGCCAGATCCGCCGCCAGGCTGCGCAGATCCTGGCCGCCCCGCTGCTGAAGGCAGGCCAGCACCCGGGTGGCCCTGCCGGACCAGTCGCGGCGGCGGTCCTCCTCCAGGCAGCGGTCACAGCGGCCGCAGGGCGGCACCAGCTCTCCCACCGCCAGCAGCAGGGCCTGCTCCCGGCAGGTCTCCCCCTCGGCCACCGCCTCCATCCGGCGCAGCTGCCGCTGGGCCAGCTCGAGCCGCTGCTGAGCGGCCCCAGCGTCACCGGATCCGTGGCCGGCGGCCGCACCACGGATCGCCCAGCCGAGGGTGGTGCGATCAGCCGGGTCGAACAGCACCAGGCACTCGGCCGGGAGGCCGTCCCGGCCCGCCCGACCCGACTCCTGCAGATAGCCCTCGGCACTGGGGGGAAGATCCAGATGCAGCACGAGGCCCACGTCCGGCCGGTCGACCCCCATGCCGAAGGCCACCGTGGCCACCAGCACCGGCCGGGGCTGCTGCTGGAAATGCTCCAGCGCCAGCACCCGGCTCTCCGCATCCAGACCAGCGTGGTACGCGATGGCCTCCAGGCCTGCCACCAGCAGCCTTGACGCCCACTGCTCCACGGAGCGCCGGGTGCGGGCATAGATCAGCACCGCTCCCCGGGCCCGGGCCACCGCCTCGAGCACCAGGGGCAACGGATCGGCCGGGCGGCGGCGCATCGCATAGGTGAGGTTGGTGCGGCGGGCGGAGCGCACCTGCACCAGGGGCCGCCGCAGCTGCAGCAGGCGGATGATGTCGGCCCGCACCCGGGGGGCGGCAGTGGCGCTGAGAGCCACCAGGGGCACCCCCGGGCAGAGCGCCCGCAGCTGGCCCAGCCGCCGGTAGTCAGGGCGGAAGTCGTGGCCCCAGGCACTGATGCAATGGGCCTCGTCCACGGCCAGGGCCACCAGCCGGCCGCTGTCCAGCACCTCCTCCAGCAACTGGCGGGTGGCCTCCACCTGCAGCCGCTCCGGGGCCAGGTAGAGCAGCCGCAGCCGGCCGTCGCGCAGGGCCCCGTGCAGGCTGCGGCGCTCGCTGACGCCGAGCCCCCGGTGCAGACAGGCCGCCGCGATCCCCCGCCGCTGCAGCTGCATCACCTGGTCCTGCATCAGGGCCACCAGGGGGGAGATCACCAGCACCAGCCCCTGCCGCACCAGGGCCGGCAGCTGGAAGCAGAGCGACTTGCCACCACCGGTGGGCAGCACGGCCAGGCAGTCCTGGCCGGCGAGCAGGGCCTCCACCACGGGGCGCTGGCCGGGCCGGAAGGCGCACCAGCCGAAGTGCTGCCGCAGGGCATCCTCCAGGAGGCTCGGCGTACCCCGGACGGGGGACGCGGAATCGGCCAAACTCACCAGCCCCAGCGCAGGCTGAGGATAGCGACCCCCAGATCTGGTGTAGCCCCGGCTGCGGCCCGGAACCGCAGGCCGTCAGGGCAGCGGTGGGGCCTCCAGCTGCTCGGGACTCTCCTCCACCAGCTGCAGCCGCACCCGCTTGCCGCCGGCCAGCTCCCCCAGCGACACCCGCAGCACGCTGCCGCTGAGGGTCTGCAGGGCGGTGAGCAGCTCCCGCAGATGGGGCGTGCTGCTGCCGCTCTCCACCCAGAGCCGCTCCTGCAGGCCTCCCAGCCGTCGCCAGCTGGTGTGCAGCTTCAGCACGGCCGCTTCCAGCACCTGGGCCTGCCCCACCGCATCCGCCAGCAGGCCGAGGGCATCGAGGCGCTGGGCCTCCTGGAGGGCCCGCTCGAAATCCAGGTCCCCCTGCTGGAAGGCCCGCACCGCCAGGGCCGCCTCGGCGGCCTTGCTGAGCCAGCGGGCCGTGCTGGTCACATCGCGCACCCGGTCGAGCTCGGGCTCCTCGCGCAGCACCCGGCGCAGGTCCTCCTGCTGCTCCTGGGGCAGCTTGGCCAGCTCTTTCACCAGGGGCGCCACCGCCCGCGGCGGCAGCAGGTTCTCGGCGGTGCGCTGCCGGATCTCCTCCGGCAGCAGCGGGCTGGTGGCGGCGGTGAACTCGTCGCTGAGGCGGCGCACCTGCTTGCGGGTGATCTGCTGGCCGTCGTTGGCCGCCTCCGAGATCATCTGCTGCACCTCGGGGTCCGACTGGGCCGTCTCCAGGAAGGCCCGCTTGGAGAAGTTGTTCACGCTGCTCTCCTCCAGCAGCCCCCCTCCCACCAGGTCGTCGGCGGACTCCGCCAGCTGGATCAGGGTGTAGGCGCGCGTCTTGCTGATCTCCCGCTCGCGGAGCCACTGCAGAAAGCCCGTGCCGCGGCCCTCCCCGCCGCGCTTCTCCCGGTCCCGCACGGCCCGCAGAATGCGTCCGCGCCAGATCTCGGTCTGCAGGTCGAAGCGGTCGCACACCGCCCAGGCCTCCTCCAGCCGGGCCAGGAACTCCATCGTGCTGATGGTGTCGCTCTCCGGATCCGGCAGCTCCAGGTGAAGGGCGGGAGGTGCGGAAAGCTCCGAGGAACCCATGGGCCTTCGCCGGCTGCAACAGCGCCGATGCTCCCACGCACCCCGATCCGCTCCGGCAGGCGGGCAAGGGCGACGAATCGTGACGCCGCCCCCGGCAGCCCAGGAGAAGACGGGTATCTTCCCTACGGCAGCCTCCGATTCCAAAGCGCAGCGATGGCCATTTCCCGCGGCGACAAAGTACGCATCAAGCGCCCTGAGTCCTACTGGTTCAATGAAGTCGGCACCGTCGCCTCGGTGGACACCTCGGGCATCCGCTACCCCGTGGTGGTTCGCTTCGAGAAGGTGAACTACAACGGCTACAGCGGCTCCGAGGGCGGCATCAACACCAACAACTTCGCCGAAGCCGAGCTGGAGAAAGCCTGATCGACCACCGCCCGGAGCCGTGACCATGGCCGGGGCTCCTACCTCGGCAGCGTCTCCGGGCCACCGATGCCGCCCTGTGGGGCAGCTTCAGGTCAAGACACCTTCTGGGCCCCGGCTTGCTCAAGCCGGGGCCTTGCGCTGTTGGCCAGCCCTGTCCCCGGGGGTCGGGCCGGCGCGTGCGCCACGATGCCACCACAATCCACCCCCGCCCCTTCCGTGCCGGAACTGCCTGAGGTCGAAACGGTGCGACGGGGGCTTGAGCGGCAGACCCATGGGTTCGCGATCGCACGGGTGGTGGTGCACCGGGCACGGGCCGTGGCCAGCCCCCAGGATCCCGAAGCCTTTGCGGCGGCACTGCAGGGATGCACCGTGCAGCACTGGCGGCGGCGCGGCAAGTATCTGATCAGCCATCTGGCAAGCGACGGCGGCGACGGCGGCCACTGGGGGGTGCATCTGCGCATGACCGGCCAGTTCCTGTGGCTGGACGAACCCCGCCCTCCCTGCAGCCACACCCGCGTACAGCTATGGGACGCCCAGGGCCAGGAGCTGCGCTTCATCGACACCCGCAGCTTCGGGCAGATGTGGTGGATTCCCCCGGGCGAGCCTCCCGAGGCGGTGATGGGTGGACTCCGGCGCCTGGGCCCCGAACCTCTCGGTCCGGACTTCACGCCGTCCTACCTGCAGGGGCGGCTGCACGGCTCAGCGCGACCGATCAAGAACGCCCTGCTGGATCAGGCGCTGGTGGCCGGCGTGGGCAACATCTACGCCGACGAGTCGCTGTTTGCGGCAGGCATCCGCCCCCATACCCCCGCCGGGCAACTCCGGCTGCCCCAGCTCGAGCGCCTGGTGCGGGCGCTCGTGGAGGTGCTGGAGACCAGCATCGGAGCCGGAGGCACCACCTTCAGCGACTTCCGCGACCTCACCGGCACCAACGGCAACTACGGGGGAGTGGCGTGGGTGTACCGCCGCGGGGGTGAACCCTGCCGGCGCTGCGGCACAGCGATCGAGCGTCAGAAGCTGGCCGGCCGCAGCAGCCACTGGTGCCCGAACTGCCAGCATTGACGCCGGGGCACCCCTGCTCGTCGCCAGCCCCCGCCGGCCCCCGGTCGGTGCCGCCTCTGCCCCTCGCGCTCACACCTTGGCCGCGTCCGTCCTGTCACATCACCAACCCCAAGGCTCTCCGCCGCCTGACCGTCCAGCGCTGGCCCGGGCCTTGAGCGAAGCCATGGCCGCCATCCACCGGCGGGGCTGGTGCGATGGTACGGGTGGAAATTTCAGCTGTGTGCTCGGCCGGCACCCGCTGGTGCTGCTGATGGCACCCAGTGGGGTGGACAAAGGCAGCGTGCCGCCCGAAAGCCTGATCACCGTGAGCAGCACGGGCGAGGTGATCCAGGGAAAGGGGCGGGCCAGTGCCGAGACCCTGCTGCACCTGGCCATCGTGGAAACCACCCGGGCTGGTGCCGTGCTGCACACCCATTCCCAGGCCGGCACCCTGCTCTCCCGGCATCACGGACCCGCCCAGGACGGGGTGGCACGGCTGGTCCTGCGGGATCTGGAAATGCTGAAGGGGCTCGAAGGGGTGCAGACCCACGCCACCCAGGTGGAGGTGCCGGTGCTGGCCAACGACCAGGACATGCAACGGCTCAGCGCCAGGGCTCGCCCGCTGCTGGCCGAGGCACCGATGGGCATCCTGATCGCCGGCCACGGTCTCTACGCCTGGGGGCGTGATCTGCCGGAAGCACGGCGTCATCTCGAGATCCATGAATTCCTGCTGGAGCAGCAGTGGCGCCAGCTGCAGCTCGATGCGCTGCTCAACCGCCGGCAGGAGCCGCGATGACCATCCCCCAATCCGGCCCGACAGTGACCTGCCAGGGCGTCAGCCACCTGCTGCTTGACATTGAAGGGACCACCTGCCCGGTGAGTTTTGTGGCCGAGGTGCTGTTCCCCTACGCAGCCGCCCAACTGGACAGCTATCTCGAGCAGCAGGGCCAGAACCCTCCAGTGCTGGCTCTGCTGGAGGCGGCCCGAGAGGCCTGGACCCGGGATGCCGATCCGGCAGCACAGCAGCTGCGAGAACAGCCGAATGCAAGGGTGGCCGACTACCTCGCGCTGCTGATCAGGCAGGACAGAAAACTGACAGCCCTGAAGGAACTTCAGGGATTGATCTGGGAGGAGGGCTATGCCGAAGGCATTCTCCAGGCCCCGCTGTTCCAGGATGTGCCGTCTGCACTGGAACGCTGGAAACGCCAGGGACTGACCCTGGCGGTGTATTCATCTGGGTCTGTGCAAGCCCAGAAGCTGCTGTACCAACACAGCACGGCTGGTGACCTTCGCCCCCTGTTCAGCCACTGGTTCGATACACGCAATGGCGCCAAACACGAACCGGCAAGCTATCGGGGGATCGCAGAGGTGATGGAGGCCGCCCCCGCGCAAATCCTGTTCATCAGCGATGCGCTGGCCGAGTGCGTGGCCGCCCAGCAGGCGGGTCTGCAGGTGGTGTTCAGCCTCCGACCAGGCAACTCAGCCCGGGCAGCTGCCGCCTTCCCCTGCGTGGAGGACTACACCAACCTGCTGATCCTGCCGGGGAAACGATGACCCCACTCCAGCAGTTCAGTACTCCAGGCCCGCCCCGCCTCCGGGGTCCGGGCCACAAACCAAGCCACAAAAAAAGCCACCCGCAGGTGGCTTCCGGCCTGCCTCACGCAGGACCTTCTTCTTTGGAGCAGCAATAGTTTTACCTGGCATCGACCTATTTTCTCAGGGGGCTACCCCCCAAATATCGTCGGCGCTGCAGCGTTTCACAACCGAGTTCGAGATGGATCGGTGTGGTTCCACTGCGCCATGGACACCAGGATAGTCGTCGCGCTCCCAGGTGAACCCTGAGAACTGCATAGGTTAGATCCTGATCACCTGCCCCACCTGACTCCCCTCTGCAGGGGCACCAGGCCTGGCTGTGATCAACATCCTCTGGAATCAAGCACAAGAGCTCGAGTTGATGGTCAAGCCCTCGGTCTATTAGTACTCCTCCGCTTCACACATTACTGCGCTTCCACGTAGAGCCTATCAACGGGTGTTCTTCCCGTGACCTTACTGGCTTATGCCATGGGAATACTCATCTTGAGGTGGGCTTCCCACTTAGATGCTTTCAGCGGTTATCCTCTCCGCACATGGCTACCCAGCGTTTACCGTTGGCACGATAACTGGCACACCAGAGGTGCGTTCCTCCCGGTCCTCTCGTACTAGGGAGAAATCCTCTCAATATTCCTGCGCGTGCACCGGATATGGACCGAACTGTCTCACGACGTTCTGAACCCAGCTCGCGTACCGCTTTAATGGGCGAACAGCCCAACCCTTGGGACCGACTTCAGCCCCAGGTTGCGATGAGCCGACATCGAGGTGCCAAACCTCCCCGTCGATGTGAACTCTTGGGGGAGATCAGCCTGTTATCCCTAGAGTAACTTTTATCCGTTGAGCGACGGCCCTTCCACTCAGAACCGTCGGATCACTAAAGCCGAGTTTCCTCCCTGTTCGACTTGTAGGTCTCACAGTCAAGCCTGCTTCTGCTTTTACACTCGTCGGCTGATTTCCAACCAGCCTGAGCAGACCTTTGCGCGCCTCCGTTACCTTTTAGGAGGCGACCGCCCCAGTCAAACTGCCCACCTGATACTGTCCAGCACCCGGATAACGGGTTGCTGTTAGAACTCTAGCTCGGAAAGAGTGGTATCTCACCAGTGGCTCACCATCACCCGCAAGCAATGGTTCATAGCCTCCCACCTATCCTGCGCATTCCGAGCCCGAGCACAATACCAAGCTACAGTAAAGCTTCATAGGGTCTTTCTGTCCGGGTGCACGTAGTCCGCATCTTCACAGACAATTCTATTTCGCCGAGCCTCTCTCCGAGACAGCGCCCAGATCGTTACGCCTTTCGTGCGGGTCGGAACTTACCCGACAAGGAATTTCGCTACCTTAGGACCGTTATAGTTACGGCCGCCGTTCACCGGGGCTTCAGTCGCCAGCTTCGCTTTCGCTGACCGGCTTCCTTAACCTTCCGGCACTGGGCAGGCGTCAGCCCCCATACATCGTCTTGCGACTTAGCGGAGACCTGTGTTTTTGGTAAACAGTCGCCTGGGCCTCTTCACTGCGACCACCTCGCGGTGGCACCCCTTCTCCCGAAGTTACGGGGCCATTTTGCCGAGTTCCTTAGAGAGAGTTACCTCGCGCCCCTCGGTATTCTCTACCACCCCACCTGTGTCGGTTTCGGGTACAGGCCATCATGCCTTAACGGGTATAGGGCTTTTCTTGGAAGCTTGACATCATCCACTTCGCGGCCGTAGCCGCTCGTACTCACGCCTCAGCTCAGGACGTTTTCGCCGTCCCTCAACACCTCGAACGCTTGAACCAGTAACCAACGTCTGGCTGGACTAGCCTTCTCCGTCCCCCTTCCCAAAACATGACAGGTACAGGAATGTTGACCTGTTGTCCATCGACTACGCCTTTCGGCCTCGCCTTAGGTCCTGACTAACCCTCCGCGGACGAGCCTGCCGGAGGAACCCTTAGGGTTTCGGGGCATGGGATTCTCACCCATGTTTTCGCTACTCAAGCCGACATTCTCACTTCCATGCAGTCCACGCCCGCTTACGCTAACGCTTCACCCCACATGGAACGCTCCCCTACCATTCACATGTTCCTAAGAACATTTAAATCCGCAGCTTCGGTACAATGCTTAGCCCCGTTCATTTTCGGCGCAGGATCGCTCGACCAGTGAGCTATTACGCACTCCTTTGAGGATGGCTGCTTCTAGGCAAACCTCCTGGTTGTCTGGGCAATCCCACCTCCTTTATCACTCAGCATTGATTTGGGGACCTTAGCTGGCGGTCTGGGCTGTTTCCCTTTCGACCATGGAGCTTATCCCCCACAGTCTGACTGCCTCGCTTCACACAGGGTATTCAGAGTTCGTCTCGATTTGGTACCGCTCTCGCAGCCCGCACCGAAACGGTGGCTTTACCCCCCTGCTGGAGCACGAGACGCTACGCCTCAACGTATTTCGGGGAGAACCAGCTAGCTCCGGGTTCGATTGGCATTTCACCCCTAACCACAGCTCATCCGCTGATTTTTCAACATCAGTCGGTTCGGACCTCCACTTGGTATCACCCAAGCTTCATCCTGGCCATGGTTAGATCACCCGGGTTCGGGTCTATAAACACTGACGATCGCCCTATTCAGACTCGCTTTCGCTATGGCTCCACCATTCCCGGTTTAACCTGCCAGTGCCTATAAGTCGCCGGCTCATTCTTCAACAGGCACACGGTCACCCGATCAGTCGGGCTCCCATTGCTTGTAAGCTCACGGTTTCATGTTCTATTTCACTCCCCTCCCGGGGTTCTTTTCACCTTTCCCTCGCGGTACTGTTGCGCTATCGGTCACACAGGAGTACTTAGCCTTACGAGGTGGTCCTCGCGGATTCACACGGAATTTCACGTGCTCCGTGCTACTCGGGATACAGCTAGCTCAGTTCGATTTTCGGTTACGGGGCTTTCACCCTCTGTGGCGCGCCATTCAAACGCTTCTCCTAATCTCCCTGATACACGTTGCTGTCCCACAACCCCGATGCTCGAAAGCATCGGTTTAGGCTTGTCCCCGTTCGCTCGCCGCTACTGAGGGAGTCGTTTTTACTTTCCTTTCCTCCAGCTACTAAGATGTTTCAGTTCGCTGGGTTGGCTCGCACCGCCCTATGGATTCAGGCGGCCGTTCTAGGGGTTGCCCCATTCGGAAATTCCCGGATCAAAGCGTGTTTCCAGCTCCCCGAGACTTATCGCAGGTAACCACGTCCTTCATCGCCTCTGTGTGCCAAGGTATCCACCGTGAGCCCTTTGTAGCTTGACCATTTAAACTCCCAGTGCTTCAGGTTGTTGACACCTATTCTCTCACCATTCCATTCACACGCTCAGGCAACAGCTTCCATCACCCTCATCGGATGATCGTTGCCACTGCCCTCACGCGTTCGCTGGAATGCTGGATCAGACTCTCCCCTCCTCGGCGGAAGGCAAAAGAACACTGAAAGCTCTCGGCTCTTGTCTCCATAGAATTGCCGATTCCCGCACGCTCTTGGTACTGGCTCATCGCCACTCCCTCCAGCGCAGGAAATCAAGCCTCCATGAGATGCTTTCTTTCCAGACTCACCTATGCAGTTGTCAAGGTTCTGCTGTCTTCTCTCTGTCAACTCACGCTCACAGAGTGAATCCAGCATCGGCTCAATCGTTGATCACCGTTGATGATCAGGAATGAGCAGAGGCTGAACTCCGCAGCTATCATCCGCAGCCATCAAAATCTCTCTTGATGCTGCTGAAACCTACCGTCTGTCTGGTCACCTCCTCACGCCTTGCTTCCTGGCGATCGGGTTTCTGGCTTTCGGGGTGTCCCGCCTGCATTCCGGCTCGGCAGCAACATCATCGTGCTCCCTTGCCTTCCCGCGCTGCGTCAGTGGAGGTTAGCGGACTCGAACCGCTGACATCCTGCTTGCAAAGCAGGCGCTCTACCAACTGAGCTAAACCCCCAGCCGGCAAGTCCTGCCTGCTGGGCAGGCGGCGAATGGGCCATCCTGGACTTGAACCAGGGACCTCACCCTTATCAGGGGTGCGCTCTAACCACCTGAGCTAATGGCCCAGGAAGGAATCTCCCGCAACACGTCTTCCTCCAAGAGATTGTCCTCTCGGACCCTCTCCTCTCGCAAGCCACGGTCTGGGAGCTCGTGGGGTGACCTAGACAACGTTTAGGAACTGAAAAAGATCGCACAGCCTCACCAAATCCAGCACCGTCACAGCTTGACCCTCGCGGATCTCCCTGCTTCAGCCTTGCTTCAGTTCGCTGACTCTCTCCTTGAGGTACCGATCGACCTTCGAGATGACAGGACCGTGGCCTGAGACAATTGGGCCCTTCAGACTTTCGTCCTCGTGGCGCTCAGACATCACAATCAGTTGTGTCTCCCTGTTAGGAGGTGATCCAGCCGCACCTTCCGGTACGGCTACCTTGTTACGACTTCACCCCAGTCATCAGCCCCACCTTCGGCGTCCTCCTCCACAAGGGTTGGAGTAACGACTTCGGGCGTGGCCAACTTCCATGGTGTGACGGGCGGTGTGTACAAGGCCCGGGAACGTATTCACCGCAGTATGCTGACCTGCGATTACTAGCGATTCCTCCTTCACGTAGGCGAGTTGCAGCCTACGATCTGAACTGAGCCACGGTTTATGGGATTTGCTAGCTCTCGCGAGTTTGCTGCCCTTTGTCCGTAGCATTGTAGTACGTGTGTAGCCCAGGATGTAAGGGGCATGATGACTTGACGTCATCCACACCTTCCTCCGGTTTATCACCGGCGGTCTCTCTAGAGTGCCCAACTTAATGCTGGCAACTAAAGACGTGGGTTGCGCTCGTTGCGGGACTTAACCCAACATCTCACGACACGAGCTGACGACAGCCATGCACCACCTGTCTCTGCGCTCCCGAAGGCACTCCCCGATTTCTCAGGGATTCGCAGGATGTCAAACCCTGGTAAGGTTCTTCGCGTTGCATCGAATTAAACCACATACTCCACCGCTTGTGCGGGCCCCCGTCAATTCCTTTGAGTTTCACACTTGCGTGCGTACTCCCCAGGCGGAACACTTAACGCGTTGGCTACGACACCGAGGGGGTCGATTCCCCCGACACCTAGTGTTCATCGTTTACGGCCAGGACTACAGGGGTATCTAATCCCTTTCGCTCCCCTGGCTTTCGTCCATGAGCGTCAGTTATGGCCCAGCAGAGCGCCTTCGCCACTGGTGTTCTTCCCGATATCTACGCATTTCACCGCTACACCGGGAATTCCCTCTGCCCCTACCACACTCTAGTCTTGTAGTTTCCATTGCTTAAATGGAGTTGAGCTCCACGCTTTAACAACAGACTTTCAAGACCGCCTGCGGACGCTTTACGCCCAATAATTCCGGATAACGCTTGCCACTCCCGTATTACCGCGGCTGCTGGCACGGAATTAGCCGTGGCTTATTCCTCAAGTACCGTCAGATCTTCTTCCTTGAGAAAAGAGGTTTACAGCCCAGAGGCCTTCATCCCTCACGCGGCGTTGCTCCGTCAGGCTTTCGCCCATTGCGGAAAATTCCCCACTGCTGCCTCCCGTAGGAGTCTGGGCCGTGTCTCAGTCCCAGTGTGGCTGATCATCCTCTCAGACCAGCTACTGATCGATGCCTTGGTAGGCTCTTACCCCACCAACTAGCTAATCAGACGCGAGCTCATCCTCAGGCGAAAACTCATTTCACCTCGCGGCATATGGGGTATTAGCGGCCGTTTCCAGCCGTTATCCCCCTCCTGAGGGCAGATTCTCACGCGTTACTCACCCGTCCGCCACTCACCCGAAGGTGCGTTCGACTTGCATGTGTTAAGCACGCCGCCAGCGTTCATCCTGAGCCAGGATCAAACTCTCCGTTGTAGTCCGGTCCTCTTGAACCAGTCACCTCACCAGATGCCTCGCGGCACCCAGTCAAGCCCTGGCCCTCAACTCGGCTTGCTCACTCCCAAGCTCGGCACTGGCGTACCAAACTCAGTCGTCGCCCCATTGTCTTCACAATGGTTTCAAAGAGTGCACGCTCGTCCCTCAACTCAGGCCTCACCACAAGAATTCCCATTCCCATGGCTCCTCCGTCATCTCAGGCTTCCCGTGGCTTTCCCAGATCTCAGATCCGGTTCGCTTCCAGCTTCAGCAGACGCTTTGCATGCTCCCTCGCTTCGTGATCAAGCTCGGCAGCACTCGCCCGCTCTCGCCGGTCGCTGTGTTCTTTTGACGGGACCTCACACCCCCACTGCTCGTTCGTCACCCTCCCGCAGCTCACTCCCACCCGTTGCACCCAGACCCTCAAGGTCCAGGCTCTTCAGCCAGCAGCTCACTCCAGGACCATGACGCAGTGGAAGCGTCAGTTCCTAAACGTTTCGGTTGTCCAGGTTCCTCCACCTCCACACCAGTCACCCCGGTGCTCTCGGTGGACGCTGCCTCGCGGTTCCCCGCTCCGGCAACTCAGAAAACTTACATCACCGGGGGGCTCCTGCCTTGCGGCCCTCGCTTCCCCTCCGTAAGCCCGCTAACCCCGCAGCTCTCGCTCCTGGGGCGCAGTCCAAAACTGTAGCAGATGTCACGGCGGGGGCGGCGCCTCCAGTAGCGGAGCATCGGTCTTCTGGCCGACCACTGACCAATCCCCGCACCCTGCTTAGGGTCTGGGGACCGGCCCGTTGGGGCCCATGCCACCCGCGCGGATGCCCCCCCAATTCAGCCAGGAGCGCCTGCGCGTCAGGCCCAGTTCCCGCGAGGAGGCTGTGGTGGCCAGGGCCCGCGAGCACTTCGAGCGCACCCTGGTGCGGGTGCGAGGCGAACTGGTGGGCTCCGTAGCCGCCCTGGAACATCCGCGCAAACACGACGAGGCCAATTACGGCGAGGTGTTCCTGCGCGACAACGTGCCGGTGATGCTCTACCTGCTGCTGCAGGGGCGCTACGAGATCGTGCGCCACTTCCTGAGCGTGTGCCTGGATCTGCAGAGCACCAAGTACCAGACCCGCGGCGTGTTCCCCACCAGCTTCGTGGAAGAGGAGGGCCAGATCGTGGCCGACTACGGCCAGCGCTCGATCGGCCGCATCACCTCCGTGGACGCCAGCCTCTGGTGGCCGGTGCTCTGCTGGCTCTACGTGAAGCGCAGCAAGGACGTGGAGTTCGCCACCAGCCAGCGGGTGCAGCGGGGCGTGCAGCTGCTGCTGGATCTGGTGCTGCATCCCACCTTCGAAGGCACGCCGGTGCTGTTCGTGCCGGACTGCGCCTTCATGATTGACCGTCCCATGGATGTGTGGGGCGCCCCCCTGGAGGTGGAGGTGCTGCTGTTCGGCTGTCTGCGCAGCTGCTGCAACCTGATGGAGATCGCCAAGACCAGCTCGATGAGCCGGCTGCTGGATCAGCGGCTGGTGCTGACGCGGCAGTGGCTCCATGACCTGCGCTCCTTCCTGCTGAAGCACTACTGGGTGACCAGCAAGACCATGCAGGTGCTGCGCCGGCGGCCCACCGAGCAGTACGGCGACCACCAGCACGAGAACGAATTCAACGTGCAGCCCCAGGTGATCCCCCCCTGGCTGCAGGACTGGCTGGAAAACCGCGGCGGCTACCTGATCGGCAACATCCGCACCGGCCGGCCGGATTTCCGCTTCTACAGCCTCGGCAACTCCCTGGCCTGCCTGTTCGGCCTGCTCACCGCGCCGCAGCAGCGGGCCCTGTTCCGGCTGGTGCTCCACAACCGGGGTGACCTGATGGCCCAGATGCCGATGCGCATCTGCCATCCACCGATGGAGGCCGATGAGTGGCGCAACAAGACGGGGTCCGATCCCAAGAACTGGCCCTGGAGCTACCACAACGGCGGCCACTGGCCGAGCCTGCTCTGGTTCCTGGGGGGGGCCATCCTGCTGCACGAGCAGTGCCATCCCCAGGCGGACGTGCTGCTGATGGGCCAGATGAAGGCCATGCTGGAGGAGTGCTACTGGAGCCAGCTCAACCAGCTGCCCAGGCAGCAGTGGGCCGAGTATTTCGACGGCCCCACCGGCACCTGGGTGGGGCAGCAGGCGCGCACCTACCAGACCTGGACGATCGTGGGCTTTCTGCTGCTGCACCACCTGCTGCGGATGAAGCCCGAAGACGTGACCCTGCTGGATCTCGACCCCGATCCCGCCTCAGGCCTGCTCCACTCCTGAGCAGCAGCGCAGCAAGGCGGGGGGCACTCGCAGACAAAAAAAAGCCGCGACCGGAGTCGCGGCAGGGGGTGCACAGAAAAGAGCTGACAACGACAGGGTCTGGATCAGAACAGACCCAGGGTCAGCGACTTGTCGATCGGCAGAGCAGCCCCGATCCCGAGGTAAATGGTGAACACCGTTCCGAACAGGAACACGGCCATGGCCACGGGACGGCGGAAGGGGTTCTGGAACTTGTTGAAGCTCTCGATGAAGGGAACCAGCATCAGCCCCAGCGGGATCATGGTCTGCAGGGCGATGCCCAGGAGCTTGTTGGGCACCACCCGCAGGATCTGGAACACCGGGTAGAGGTACCACTCGGGCAGGATTTCCAGAGGCGTGGCGAAGGGATCGGCCTTGTCGCCCAGCATGGCGGGATCAAGCACGGCCAGGCCGACGATGCAGCCGATGGTGCCCAGGATCACCACCGGGAACATGTAGAGCAGGTCGTTGGGCCAGGCGGGCTCGCCGTAATAGTTGTGGCCCATGCCCTTGGCCAGCTTGGCGCGGAGAGCGGGGTCGGTGAGGTCAGGCTTCTTGAGGATGTGCATGGCGTTGGCCGGGTGCCGTGATCGCTGGTCGTGGGGGGAAGCTAGGAAGGCCGCCGGAGCGGCAGTGGGAGACTGTTTCGAACAGTCACAAGGGGCCGGAGATGCCCTGCTTCCGGATCATCAGGAAGTGCATGAGCATGAACACCGCCAGCAGCCAGGGCATCACGAAGGTGTGGAGGCTGTAGAAGCGGGTGAGGGTGGCCTGGCCCACGGACTCACCGCCGCGCAGCAGTTCCACCATGAAATCACCCACCACCGGCACGGCAGCAGGAACGCCACTCACGATCTTCACAGCCCAGTAGCCCACCTGGTCCCAGGGGAGGGAGTAGCCGGTGACGCCGAACGACACGGTGATGACGGCCATGGTGACGCCGGTGACCCAGGTGAGCTCCCGGGGCCGCTTGAAGCCGCCGGTGAGATACACGCGGAACACGTGCAGGATCAGCATCAGCACCATCATCGAGGCGCTCCAGCGGTGCACCGAGCGGATCAGCCAGCCGAAGCTCACGTCGGTCATCAGGTACTGCACCGAGGCGTAGGCCTCGGCCACGGTGGGCTTGTAATAGAACGTCATCGCGAAGCCCGTCGCGAACTGGATCAGGAAGCACACCAGGGTGATCCCGCCCAGGCAATAGAAGATGTTGACGTGGGGCGGCACGTACTTGGCCGAGATGTCGTCGGCAATCGCCTGGATCTCGAGACGCTCCTCGAACCAGTCGTAGACCGGGGACGACTTTCCAGCAGGAGTGTTCGCCATGCAGCTGGGAGGTTTGGTTGCGAGAGTCTACGCACCACCTCGAAGGCACCGTGAGCACCGAACGCCCGTGGTTGCGGCCATCCCCGCTCCCCTGCCGGCCCCGATGGGCCAGCGCCCTCAGGGCTGCCCTGGCCCTCGGGGTGGTGCTGCTGCTGGCGGCAGCCCCGGTGCGGGCCCTCAGCGATGCGCAGCAGCTCGTGGTGGAGGCGTGGCGCCTGGTGAACCAGAGCTACGTGGATCCCCAGCGCTTCGAAGCCGTGCACTGGCGCAGGCTGCGCCAGAAGGCGCTGGAACGGCCGATCTCCAGCTCCGACGACGCCTACACGGCCATCGAGGCCATGCTCGCGCCGATCGGCGACCCCTACACGCGGCTGCTGCGGCCGGATGACTACGCCAACCTGCGTTCCAGCACCCAGGGCAGCGTCAACGGCGTGGGCCTGCAGATCGGCCTGCGCGACGGCGACCAGCGCGTGGTGGTGATCGCCCCGCTGGACGACTCACCAGCGGCCGAGGCGGGCCTGACCAGCGGAACGGAGCTGCTGGCGGTGGACGGCGAACCCACGCCAGCCCTGGGCCTCGAGGGCACGGCCGCGGCCCTGCGGGGCAGCACCGGCAGCCAGGTGCTGGTGACGGTGGCCCGCTCCGGCCAGCCCGAGGAGGTGGTGCTGGAGCGGAGGCAGGTGAACCTGCGCCCCGTGCGCAGCCGGCGGCTGCGGCTCGAGGGCCACACCGTGGGCTACCTGCGGATCACCCAGTTCGCCGAGCCGGTGCCCGAGCAGGTGCATCAGGCCCTCACCGACCTGGTGGACCAGGGTATCGAAGGCCTGCTGCTCGATCTGCGCAACAACTCGGGGGGCCTGGTGAGCGCCGGGCTGGCGGTGGCCGACCAGCTGCTCGACCGCCAGCCGATCGTCGAGACCCAGGACCGCGATGGCCTGAGCTCGCCCGTGCAGGCGGGTGCCGGCCAGCTCTACGACGGACCGATGCTGACCCTGGTGAACGGCGGTACGGCCAGCGCCAGCGAGATCCTCGCCGGTGCCCTGCAGGACAACGGCCGCAGTGCGCTGGCGGGCAGCCGCACCTTCGGCAAGGGCCTGATCCAGAGCCTGCTGCCCCTCAGCGACAGCAGCGGATTGGCGGTGACCGTGGCCCGCTACGTGACCCCCAGCGGCCGGGATATCCAGAATCAGGGCATCGAGCCTGACCATCCCCTGCCCGCGCCCGAGCCGCTCAACCCAGGCGGCGACAACGATGCCTGGCTGCAGGAGGCGTCGGATCTGCTGCTGGAGCAGATCGGGGCCAGCGACGGGCCATGAGCAGCCGCGTCTACCACGACCCGCTGCACGGCGCGATCCGCCTGAGCCGCCAGCAGCCCGCCGAAGCCCTGGCGATCGCCCTGATCGACACGCCCCCCTTCCAGCGCCTGCGCCGGATCCGGCAGCTTGGGCCGGCCTTTCTCACCTTTCACGGCGCCGAATTCAGCCGTTTCACCCATTCCCTGGGCGTGCTGCACCTGGCGCGGCTGGCCCTTCACGACCTGGAGACCCTGCATCCCCAGCTGGCAGAGCACCGGGGGGTGCTCTACGCCGCTGCCCTGCTGCACGATGTGGGCCATGGCCCCCTGAGCCACGCGGGGGAGGAGATGTACGGCCTGCGCCACGAGGCCTGGTCAGGTCGCCTGGTGCGCGATCATCCCGCCCTGCGCGACCTGCTCGAACGCCATGCGCAAGGCTCTGCCGATGCCGTGGCCGATCTGCTGGAACACGGCCGCTATCCCTGCGCGGCCATCAAGGCGCTGGTGAGCAGCCAGCTGGACTGCGACCGGCTCGACTACCTGCTGCGCGACAGCTACAGCACCGGCACCAGCTACGGCCGGCTCGATCTGGAGCGGATCCTGGCCGCCCTGACCCTGGCCCCCGATGGCAGCCTGGCGGTGCATCCCAGGGGGCTGATGGCGGTGGAGCACTACCTGGTGGTGCGCAACCTGATGTACCGCAGCGTGTACAACCATCGGCTCAATGTGGTGTGCAACTGGCTGCTGCGCCGGGTGATCAGCGTGGCGCGTCAGCTGGGCCCCGGCGCGGTGTGGGCCGATCGGGTGATGGGCCGCTGGCTCTGGGAGCCCGCCCAGCTGGATCTGAGCACCTATCTGGCCAACGACGACGTCCGCACCGGCTATCACCTCGAGCGCTGGATGGAGGACGGGCCCGCGGAACTGGCCGAGCCCTGCGGCCGGCTGCTGGAGCGCAGGCTGCTGAAGGCCACCGATGTGAGCGGCCTGACCCGGGAACGCCGTCTGGAGCTGCTGGCCGAGGCCAGGCGGCTGGCCGGCGTCGAGGGCTTCGATCCCGATGGTTGCTGTGCCCTCGAGCAACGTCAGAGCCGGGGCTACGACCCCTATGCCGGCGGACTCCGCCTCTGGGATGGGCAGCAGCTGCAGGCCCTGGAGCAACGCTCCGTGATGGTGCGCAGCCTCAGCGAGCCCACGGAGCTGGCCTGGCTGATTCATCCCGGCGAAGTGGCCCCTAGGTTGCGGCGGTTGCTGCAGGCCTGATGACCGCGACGCCGCTCAGCGCCCTGTTCCTCTCCTCCGGTGCGGACGGCGCCCCTCACCAGCTCGTGCTCCCCCGACCCGGCGGCGGCCAGGGCGCCGCCGAGCTGGTGGCCGCCGCCCTGGCGAGCGCGCGCCTGCTGAACAACCTCCCGGCGGCGGGGGCCGTGGACCTGCACGCCGGCGACTGGTGGCTGCCGGTGGGGGAGCTGAGGGCCATGGCCACAGCGCTGGCGGAGGCTGGCCTCACCCTGCAGGGCCTCCTGAGCAGCAACCGGCGCTCCCTGGTGGCCGGCGCGGCGCTGGGCCTGGAGTCGCGGCTCCTGCTCGCCCCGTGCACGGGTGTGGAGGCGGGTGGGGGATCGCCGCCGACCCTGACCCTGCACCGCGGCACCCTCCGCTCCGGCGACCATCTCCAGAGCGAAGGATCGCTGCTGCTGCTGGGGGATGTGAATCCAGGCGCCCGGGTCACCGCCAGCGGCCACGTGCTGGTGTGGGGCCGGTTGCGGGGCACGGCCCATGCCGGCTGCCGGGGCGACAGCCAGGCCCTGATCGTGGCCCTGCAGCTGCAGCCCCTGCAGCTGCGGATCGCCGATGCCGTGGCCCGCGGGCCCAAGGGCACGCCACCGGCAGGACTGGCCGAGCAGGCCAGCCTGGTGGATGGGGCCATCCGGCTCGAGCCGGCGCCACCGCAGTGGCCCCTCAGCGCCTGATCACGGCGGTGCAGTCCGGGGCTGGCGGGTATCCCGCTGCAGCCGCTCCCCGGAGGAGCCAAATCCCCGCCAGGGGGTGCGGCAGGGAATTTGGCCTTAGCCTGCCCCGACCTCAGCCAGTGCCGTGCCAGCCGCGTCCACCCGCTTCATTCTGATCTGCTCCGGCAAAGGGGGCGTGGGCAAGACCACGCTCACCGCCAATCTGGGCATCGCCCTGGCCAAGCAGGGGGCACGCACCGCGGTGCTGGATGCCGATTTCGGTCTGCGCAACCTCGACCTGCTGCTGGGGCTGGAGAACCGCATCGTCTACACCGCCCAGGACGTGCTGGCCGAGTCCTGCCGCCTGGAGCAGGCCCTGGTGAAGCACAAGCAGGAACCGAACCTGGCCCTGCTGCCTGCCGGCAACCCCCGCATGCTCGAGTGGCTGAAGCCGGAAGACATGCAGAAGATCGCCGCGCTGGTGGGCGAGAGCTTCGACTACGTGCTGATCGACGCGCCGGCCGGCATCGAAGGCGGCTTCCGCAATGCCATGGCCGCGGCCCGCGAGGCGATCGTGGTCACCACACCCGAGGTGTCCGCCGTGCGGGACGCCGACCGGGTGATCGGACTGCTCAACACCGAGGGGGTGAAACCGATCCAGCTGGTGCTCAACCGGGTGCGGCCGAAGATGATGGCCAACCAGGAGATGCTGGCCGTCGACGACGTGACGGACATCCTGGCCCTTCCCTTGCTGGGGCTGGTGCTGGAGGACGAGCAGGTGATCGTGTCCACCAACCGCGGCGAACCCCTCACCCTCAGCGACATCCAGTCCCCTGCCAGCAGGGCCTACACCAACGTGGCCCGCCGCCTGCGCGGTGAGGTGGTGCCGCTGATCGATCCCTCCAAGGAGCGCCAGGGACTGCGGGCCAAGATCGGCCGCCTGATGCAAACCAAGATCTTCTGAGCCGATGACGCTGCGCGATCTGATCAACAAGCTGCTGGGACGGGAGCCCGCCAGTGCCACCACCGCCAAGCAGCGCCTGCAGCTGGTGCTGGCCCACGACCGCAGCGATCTCAATCCCGAGCTGCTCCAGCAGATGCGCCGGGAAATCCTCGAGGTGGTGAGCCGCTACGTGGAGATCGATCTCGAGGAGGGGGATGTGAGCCTGGAGACGGAAGATCGGGTGACCGCGCTGGTGGCCAACCTGCCGATCAAGGGCACGCGACCCCTGGTGTCGGGAACGCCCGCCGCCGGCAGTTCGGCAGCGGCCCCCGGCAAGCTCCCCTGAGGCCCCTGCCCCCGGACCTGCCCTGTGTGGCAACCCTGTGCTGAACGCCACCCGGCGCCACGGAGTTCTGCATGGCCCAGCCCGGCCCCGCCTTCCCCGGCCCCAGTCCCGCCTTCAGCCCGGGTGTCTCGGCGGCGGGCACCCCCCCGGTGGCCACCCCGGCCGAAGCCCGGGTGCTGGGTCTGGTGTGCCGAGGCCACAGCAACCGCGACATCGCCACGGCTCTGGTGGTGAGCGTGCGCACCGTGGAGAGTCACATCTCCAGCCTGCTGGCCAAGACCGGTTGCCGGAACCGCACCCAGCTGCTGATCTGGGCCCTGTCCGCCGAGTAATTTGGCCATCGGGAACCCGGGGCGGCGCACCCTCCGCCAGGATCACTCCCCGGCCGGCTTAGCTCAGCGGTAGAGCAGCGCTTTTGTAAAGCGAAGGCCATCGGTTCAAATCCGTTAGCCGGCTTTCTCCAGACTCCCGGGGCCCGTGGGGCCCGGCGGCTCTCAGACTCAGAAAATCCCCATCAGGCCTTCCTTCACCTGAATCTGCACCGGCTTCTCGTCGGTGTCGAGGGTCACGTCGGTCTCCACCTTGAGCGGCTCCGGCGTGGCCACCTTCACATCCCCCTCCACCTGCACCGGCAGGGTTTCTTCGGCCTTCACAGCCACCGAGCCCTGAACGGGGAGGGCTTCGGAGGCTCTCACCTGCACCGGGTTGGTCACCACCACCCTGGGCTCTCCCGTGATCGGAATGGGGGCCCTGGGGTCAATCCCCACCTGGCCATGCACCAACACCTTCTCCTTGAGGTTGATCTTGATCGCCCCATCGAGCTGATGCACCTTGATCGGCTGTTCCAACTCGGCCACCTGGGCCTTCACGGCCAGGGGTTCATCCAGCGGCATGGCGAGCCGGATCGGAATGGGCCGGCTCAGCACGTGGAGCAGCACCCCCCCCAGCACGGCGGAGGACACCACCAGGGCGCAGGGCCAGCGCACGGCCAGCAGCACCTTGTACCAGGGCGCATCATCGATGGCTGCAGACATGGGATCAAGAGGTCAGGACCACCGCAGGACGCATGCAGCTCACACGCCCGACGGCCTGGGGCATTCAAACGGAGGCCCGCAGGACTATCCCGCCCCGCCAGTAAGCCCACACAGGCCCAGGGGCCCGGACACGACCGCGCCGAGGATCAGAGCCCGACCGCCGGTGTGGGGAGCGGGGGCGGGGGCGAAGGAGGAGCGGCGGCAGGGCCCCGCGAAGGCTGAACCTGGGGGACGCTGGGCGCGGCCGGACTCCGGCGCGGTGCCGGAGCCGCAAACCAGCGGCCCAGGGCCGCCTGGCGCTGATCCGGCGATTCGGGGCCCAGATTCCAGAGGCTCTCGAAATAGAAGAACGCCACGCCCAGACCCTGGGCCCGGTTGGCCCTCACCTTCTCCTCCAGCAGGTCGATGGCGGTCGGTCGGTTGCGTTGCCCGCTCATGATCGCGATAGCCGTGGGAATCTTCGCGCGCGCCTCCTTCACCTCCGGCCGCACCAGGTGGGGCAGATAACTCGGCAGATCAGGACGGTAGATCTGCACCAGCAACTCATCGGCGATCCCCTTGCGGACCCAGGCGAGCCAATCCTGAAGCTGGAGTTTGTAGGCGAAGTTGTAGTAATTGGGCGAGACCGAAATCACGGCATCGGGGTTGGCAGCCCGCACCTTCTTGCTGAGCCGGTCCATGAAGGCCGTGATCTTGTCAGCCCGCCACTTCACCCAGGCGCCGTCTGCTGGGTTGGCCGGGGGCGCCTTGCCCGTTTCGCGGCGGTACAGCGCCACGGTGAAGGGGTCGTAACCGAATTCCCGGGGCAGGCTCATGTGGTCGTCGAACTGGATCCCGTCGGCGCCGTAGCGGCCCACCACCTCCAGCACCAGATCGGTGATCAGCTGCTGCACCTCGGGGCGGAAAGGATTGAGCCAGGCCACTTCCCCAGCGGCGCTGATCGAGGTGAGCCCGCCATCGCGCTGGCGGGTCAGCCAGTCCGGGTGACGCCGGGCCAGGGCTGAATCCTTGGGAGCCATGAAGCCGAACTCAAACCAGGGGATCACCAGCAGCCCCTGCCTGCGCCCCTCCGCGATCAGTTCACCCAGCACGTCCTGGCCCTGCAGCCCCCGGTAGGTGAAGTGCTGCAGCTGGCGGTCCTCCACCACCTGGCTTGGGTAATAGGCGATTCCACCGTTCCACACCACCGGGTAGAGGGTGTTGAACCGCAGGGCGGCGAGATCGGCCACGGCGGCCCGCATCCGCTCGCGATCCCTGAGCACCGGCATGTCGTTGGCGGTGAGCCACACCCCGCGCAGCTCAGGCGCGGCCTGCTGGGCCAGGGCGCTGGGGCCGCCATGCCCCAGCAGGGTCACCCCCCAGGTGAGCACCGCGAACAACGCAGCCAGCAGACGAAGACGACGACGCAACAGGTGTGTGACTACGAGGGGTGAAACCTAGGCCGGTTCAACGCCGGCCGGCCAGCAGCCAGAGCAGCACCAGCAGAGGGGGCACAGGCAGCCAGCCGGCCTGCAACACCCCCGTGAGGCCGCCGATCAGGGGGGTCGCCATCCAGTGGTAACAGGCGATGGCCACGGCCAGCACCAGGATCAGAGCCGCCATGGTCGAACCTCAGGGAGCGATGCCTGGGGGCATCACAGCGCCCGCACGCAACACCTGCCAGGCACCCGAGGCCGACCAGGCCAGCACCGTGCTGGCCACACCTGCGGCCTGCGGCCAGGGCAGCGGGCCCAGCAGGGGCAGATGGGGAAAGCAGGCGGCCGCCTCTGCCGCCGTGGTGGCCGGGGGGCGGCCCGAGGGATTGGCGCTGGTGGTGGCCAGGGGGCCACTCAGCCGGAGCAGGGCCCGGGTCTGCGCACAGGCGGGGACCCGCAGACCCAGGGTGTTGCTGCCCGGATTCAGGGCTTCCACCACGGGGCCGGAGGCGGGCAGCACCAGGGTGAGGGCGCCGGGCCAGCCCTGGCCCGCCATGGTCTGCCACTCCGGCCGCCAGGGCTCACCCAGCAGGGGAAGGAGCTGCTCGAGCTCGGCGCCCATCAGGATCAGGGGCTTCCCGGCCGGCCGGCTCTTGAGGCCCCAGATCTGGCCGGCATGCTCCGGACAGGCGGCCAGGGCCGGCAGGGTGTCCGTGGGGAGGAGGGCAGCCTCCCCCCCGCGCAGCCGTTCCGCCAGCTGGGGCGGGGTGCAGATCTGGGGCGACAGGGGGTCAACGGTCACGGGAGGCTTGCTGGGGCTTGCGGGCCGAGGCGAAGCGGCGCACGGTCTCGAGGTCGCGATGGGCCTGCACCTGGGTCAGGCCCGCCTCGGCGAGCAGTTCCGCCACAGCCTCACTCTGGTCGTGATGGTGCTCCAGCAGCAGCCAGCCACCGGCAGCCAGCCCCGCCCCGGCACCTTGGACCACGGCCCGGATGGCCTGCAGCCCGTCGTCCCCCGCCTCCAGGGCCAGCCTGGGTTCGTGGTCGCGCACCACCGGTTCCAGCTCCTCCCACACGGCAGTGGGGATGTAGGGGGGGTTGGCCAGCGCCAGCTCCACCGCTCCCCGCCAGGGCAGCAGAGGTTCCCACCAGCTGCCCTGCAGCAACCGCACCCGGCCGACCGCTCCGAACACCTCGAGATTGGTGCGGGCCTGGCGGAGGGCCGCGGCACTGAGGTCCACCGCCAGGCCCCTGGCATCAGGCCACTGCCGCGCCAGGGCCACCGCCAGCGCGCCTGAGCCCGTGCCCAGATCGGCCCAGAGCGACGGGGGCTGCGGGCAGAGTTCCAGCGCCAGGTCCACCAGCAGCTCGGTTTCCTGGCGAGGGATCAGCACCCCGGGGCCCACCTGCAGCTCCAGATCGCGCCAGGGGCAGAGGCCCACCAGATACTGCAGGGGTTCGCCTGTCTCAAGGTGCCGGCGCCAGAGCTGCTCGAGCTCGGCCGGATCCCGCCGGAGCTGCACGGCCGCAGCGGGGTCCAGCCGCAGGCGCTGAAGCTGGGTCCAGCGCAGGCCGCCGGCGAGATCGAGCAGCCAGTCGAAATCGGCCGGCCGACCACCCTCCGCCAGACAGCGTCGGCGCCAGGCCAGCAGGGCCTCGCCGGCCATGCTGACCGAGTCAGCGGCCCGATTGGCTGGCCCCTGCAGCATCCCAAGGCCCCGTTGCCCTGGGGAGACCCTAGATCCGGCGCCAGCGCAAGCCTGGCTCCGCCTGCACCAGCCCGGCCAGCTCCAGGGTGAGCAGGCGTGCGGCCACCTGGGGGGCAGGCTGGTCCAGGGCCCGGCAGAGCTGCTCCAGGCAGGCGCCTCCACCCTCCAGCACCTGCAGCAGAGCCGCATCGGAGCCGCTGGATCGGCCGCCAGGCCGGACAGCCGATGGGGGCCGCCGGTGGGGCCCGGGGCCGAGCTGCTGGATGAGGTCGTCGGCCTCGAGCAGCGCGGAGGCACCCTGCGTCATCAAGCGGTTGCTGCCCCGGGCCGAGAGGCGGCCCGCGTCGGCCGGCACCACCCAGAGTGGCAGCAGGCTGTCCCAGGCCAGGCGGGCTGAATGGAGCGCCCCGCTCGACTCGGGGCACTCCACCACCACCACCGCCTGGGCGAGGGCCACCTGGAGACGGTTGCGGGCCGCGAAATGGCCCGGGCGCACGGCCGCGCCGGCCGGCTGCTCGCTCACCAGCAGTCCGCGCTCGGCCACCTCCCGCTGGAGACGGCCGTGATGGCGTGGATAGACCCGCTCCAGCGGGGTGCCCAGCACCGCCACCGGCACCCCACCCGCCTCCAGGCAGCCGCGGTGGGCCGCCGCATCGATCCCCTCCGCCAGGCCGCTCACCACCGGCCAGCCAGCCCGGGCCAGGGCCGCACCGAGGGCCTCGGCAGCGGCCATTCCGTGGCGGGATGGGCGACGGGTGCCCACGATCGCCACCCCCTGGCGACGGGCCAGCAGTGGCCAGAGGGCACCATGCCCGCGCCAGTGCAGCGCCAGTGGCGGCCTTTCCAGGGCGGCCATCGCTGCCGGATAGGTGGGATCACCGGGAAGCAGCACACGGCGCTCGGAGGCCAGCAGCCTCCGCAGCGAAGCCGGCGGGGCCGAACCGCCGAAGGGATCGGGCCCCCAGTGCCCACGGAAGCCAGCCAGGCGCTGCAGCCACGCGCCTCCGATCCCGGGCAGCAGCGCAAAGGCCTCCAGAGGCGCCTGCCAGGCCTCGGCCAGATCGCCGAACGTGGCCTCGATCGCCCGGAGGCGCACCCAGCCGACCCCAGGACAGGAGGCCCACAGCAGCCACCAGCGCCGCCGCTCCCGAGACCAGGCGCGCCCGCGCCCTCCGCCGCGGGCCCCCTGGCAGCCCGGCACCTCCGCCGCCCGCAGCGGCAACTGCAGCACCTGACCCATCAGCATCAGTACATCTGTACTGATGCTAAGACGGTCCCCGGCGCAGGGCCTCCACCGCCGCGGCGAGATCCGGCGGCAGCCTGCGCAGCACCCGCCGCCGGTCCGGCCCCGCGGAGCTGTCCAGCAGCACCAGCTCCACCTGCGCCTCGGCGGCGACGGCACCGTCAGGAGCCACGAAACAGCAGTACCAGGGCAGCTTGATGCCCTGGCGGGGCAGCACCACACTGCGCACCTGCACCAGATCGCCATGGAAGAGGGCCTGGCGGTAGCTGATCGCGAGCCCCACCACGGGCAGCTCCAGGCCCCGCCCGGAGAGCTCGCTGTAGGCCAGGCCCGCCGCCTCCAGGGCCTGCACCCGGGCCTCTTCCATCCAGGCGACGTAGGCCCCGTGCCACATCACCCCCGCATGGTCGGTGTGCTGGGGCAGGACGCGACGTTCCATCCGCCAGCTGCGGGGCTCCTCCATCACGGTGTGCATGCCAGGAGCTTCAGGCCTCACAAACCGCCATAGGCTGCCCGATAGCCCGCTGCCCAGCCGTGTTCCGCAACGTTCTGATCGCCGACTCCGGCAAAGGCCATGTGGAGGAGATGGTGCGGATGCTCCGCGAGATCCCCGTGGTGCGTCAGGCCCGCCTGAACCTGCTCCACGTGGTGCCGGAACAGGCCGGCGAGGACTTTCAGGAGCACTGGCAGGAAGCGGCCGGCATCGTGGCCGCCGCCGTGGGGCGCCTGAAGCTCGACCCCAGTGAGATCAACACCATCATCCGCCAGGGCGACACCAAGCAGACGGTGCTGCGGGTGGCGGAGGAGCTCCATGCCGACCTCATCGTGATGGGGTCCCGGGGGCTGAGCCGGCTGCAGTCCATTCTCAGCAACAGTGCCAGCCAGTACGTCTTCCAGCTCTCCACCCGCCCGATGCTGCTGGTGCGCGACGACCTCTATGTGCGCCACATCAACAAGGTGATGGTGGCCATCGATGGCACCGGGGTGGGCGACGATGCGCTGCGACTGGCCTGTGAGCTGGTGCGGGAGATCCCCGGGGGCACCCTCACCGGGATCCATGTGACCCGCCAGGACCTCACCCCCTCCCGGGGCGGCAAATCACCGGCCGATGATGTGCTGGAGCGGGCGGTGCAGCGAGCCCGGGGCCTGGGGGTGAGCCTGCAGCCGGTGCACCGAACCGGCGATGTGGGACGCACCGTCTGCGCGGCGGCCGAAGAACTGAAGAGCGATCTGGTGGTGATCGCCTCCCAGGACCGGCGGCCCGTGGTGGCCAAGGCCCTGGTGGATCTGGATCGTCTGCTCGGCAGTTCGGTGAGCGACTACATCCGTGTCCACGCCCCGGCTCCGGTGCTCCTGGTTCGCGAACCCGAAGGCCGGCGGTGATTCCGCCTGGAGTGGGCGGTGCCAGACAGGCTCCCCGCCGGGAGCCATGAGCCTGGGCGGGGCAGCCGTGCCGCCAGCACAGCTGGCGACGGGAGCATGGTCGGGCCCATCAGGCCGAGCGCTGGTGCCGAGCGCTGGTGCCGAGCGCTGGTGCCGAGCGCTGGTGCCGAGTGCTGGTGGGGTGGAACGGGCGATGCCGTCTCAGCCACCCTGGCGGCTGCTGGTCTGGATGTACAGCACCAGCAGGAACACGGTGGGAACCAGGACGAACATCAGGCTGGCCACGAAGCCGAGATCGTTGGTTTCCATAGCGGAGCTGAAGGTCACCGGAGGGTATCACCGTCGTTCCGGTGGCTCCCTGACCCCTTCACCGGTCGTTGCGCTCGGGTCGTTGCGCCTGGGTCGTTGCGGCTGGGTCTTCCTGGCGCTCGCTGGCGCTCAGGCCGGCAGGTCGCCGGGACGGGCGTCCGTGGCGGCCTGCACCGGACCGGCATCGCCACCCTCGCCATCGCCACCTTCGGCGTCGGCACCCTCGTCATCGGCGGACTCTGCCGCCGCAGGCCATTCCGTGGGTCCGGGGGGAAGGGGCGATGCCATCGCTGCATCGAGGCGCGCCGATTTGTCGGCCAGGCCCACCTGGGGGCGGGTCAGCACCACGAGGGAGTGCTGCACCAGCGCCTGGCAGGCGAGGCGCCAGTTCTGGGGGCGCCGTCTCAGTTTCTGGTCCTCCACGGGAGTGCGGCCGCTCAGGGCCTGGGCCGCGGTGCCCTCCGGGATCTCCACGAAACAGGTGATGCACTGGCCGCAGCCACCGCAGTTGCCGAGGGCTCCCTTCAGGCCATAGAGCTGCAGCCCCTCCCGCAGGGCCACCTCGCGCAGGTTCTCGCCGGGGTAGCACTCCACATCACGACCCTCACGCACGAATCGGATCACGGGCATGGGCGCAGGCGCATCTGCCGCCATTCTGGTGCGAGCCGTTGCGCTCCGTAACCTGCGCCGCCGCGGAGCCGGTTACGCCCTTACGATCGCCCAACCCACCCCAGAACTACCCCCCATGGGATTGCCCTGGTATCGGGTGCACACGGTCGTGATCAACGACCCGGGCCGACTGCTCGCCGTGCACCTCATGCACACCGCGCTGGTGGCCGGCTGGGCCGGCTCCATGGCGCTCTATGAGCTCGCGATCTTCGATCCCTCCGACCCGGTGCTCAACCCGATGTGGCGCCAGGGCATGTTCGTCATGCCGTTCATGGCCCGACTCGGCGTGACTGGCAGCTGGGGCGGCTGGAGCATCACCGGCGAAACCGGTGTCGATCCCGGGTTCTGGAGCTTCGAAGGCGTCGCCGCCGCCCACATCATCTTCAGTGGCCTGCTGTTCCTGGCCGCCATCTGGCACTGGACCTACTGGGATCTCGAGATCTGGCAGGACCCCCGCACCGGGGAACCGGCTCTGGACCTGCCCAAGATCTTCGGGATCCACCTGCTGCTGGCCGGCCTCGGCTGTTTCGGCTTCGGCGCCTTCCACCTCACCGGCGTGTTCGGCCCGGGGATGTGGGTGAGCGACGCCTACGGCCTCACCGGGCATCTCGAACCAGTGCAGCCGGCCTGGGGCCCCGAGGGATTCAATCCCTTCAACCCTGGCGGGATCGTGGCCCACCACATCGCTGCCGGCATCGTGGGCATCATCGCCGGCATCTTCCACATCACCACCCGTCCCCCCGAGCGCCTCTACAAGGCTCTGCGGATGGGGAACATCGAAACGGTGCTGGCTTCCGCCATCGCCGCCGTGTTCTTCGCAGCCTTCGTGGTGGCCGGCACCATGTGGTACGGCGCTGCCGCCACACCGGTGGAACTCTTCGGACCCACCCGCTACCAGTGGGATCAGGGCTACTTCAAGGCCGAGATCAACCGGCGTGTGCAGACCGCCCTCGACAACGGTGCCACCAAGGAGGAGGCCTACGGCTCCATCCCCGAGAAACTGGCCTTCTACGACTACGTCGGCAACAGCCCGGCCAAAGGTGGCCTGTTCCGGGTTGGCCCCATGGTGAACGGCGACGGCCTGCCCACCGGCTGGATCGGCCACATCGCCTTCACCGACAAGGAGGGACGTGACCTGGAAGTGCGACGCCTGCCCAACTTCTTCGAGAACTTCCCCGTGGTGCTCGAAGACCAGAACGGCATCGTCCGCGGTGACATTCCGTTCCGTCGCGCCGAGGCTAAGTATTCCTTCGAGCAGACCGGCATCACCGCCACCGTGTACGGAGGCGCGCTGAACGGTCAGACCTTCACCGACCCCGCCGATGTGAAGCGGCTGGCCCGCAAGGCCCAGCTGGGTGAGGCCTTCGAATTCGATCGCGAGACCTACCACTCCGACGGCACCTTCCGCAGCTCCCCCCGCGGCTGGTTCACCTTCGGCCACGCCACCTTCGCACTGCTCTTCTTCTTCGGGCACATCTGGCACGGCGCTCGCACCCTCTACCGGGATGTGTTCGCCGGCATCGACCCTGATCTCGGTGAGCAGGTGGAGTTCGGTCTGTTCCAGAAGCTCGGCGACAAGTCCACCCGCCGTCTGCCTGAGGGCTATACCCCCCCGGCCGGCTCCACCCTCAGCTGACCCCGGAGACCCCTCATGGAGAGCTTTGCCTACATCCTGATCCTTACCCTGGCCCTGGCCACCCTGTTCTTCGCGATCGCCTTCCGCGATCCGCCGAAGATCGGCAAATGAACTCTGGCCCCAAGGTTTTCAGCCCCCGACGCAATCGGGGGCTTTTTTCTTGCCACGGCCGCGGCATGCCAGAACGGAATGCCGCCCAGGAAGGTCATCCTTCTCAGCCACTTCTCAACGGGAGATGGTCTGCTTAAACTTCCATAACCCTCCCGGATCGACGGGGATGCAATGCCCCTCCTGCCAACACACCGACAGCCGGGTGCTCGAGTCCCGAGCGGCTGATGCCGGGCGCAGTGTGCGGCGGCGGCGGGAATGCCTCAATTGCGAGTTCCGGTTCACCACCTACGAACGTGTGGAAACCGTGCCGATCACCGTGATCAAGCGCAGCGGCTCCAGGGAAACCTTCAACCGCGGCAAGTTGCTGCACGGCTTGCTGCGGGCCTGCGAGAAGACCGGCCTGGAACCTGCCCGGCTCGAGTTGGTGGTCGACGAGATCGAGCTGGTGCTGCAGCAGCGCACGGGCCGGGAGGTCAGCAGCGCCGAGATCGGTGAACTGGTGCTCCTGCAACTGGCCGAGATGAGTGAGGTGGCCTACGTGCGCTTCGCCTCGGTGTACCGCCAGTTCCAGGGGATCAGTGATTTCATCGCCACCCTGGAGGGGCTCCACCGCCGCACGGCCAAGCCCTCAGCCCTGGCGGCCGTGGGCTGAGCCTCCAGCTCCAGGCCAAGGCGAGGTGCGTTGTTACGATGGTGGATCGCGACGAAGCCGCTGGCGGGCGGATTGGTCGTTCCCCCTCGCACTGCCACTGGCAGGCCGCCATCCACCATGACCGTGACCCCTTCCGAAATCAGCAGCACCGAGGCCGATCTGGACCTGGCCGCTGAAGCGGCAGCCGATCTCGACCTCGCCATCCCGGAAGAGGTACCGACGGCCGATGACCCCAGCAGCCGGGCCGCGACCCGCGACCTCGACGGCGTCGGTTTCACGCTGGATGAGTTCGCCGCCCTGCTCAGCAAGTACGACTACAACTTCAAACCGGGTGACGTTGTCAACGGCACCGTGTTCGCCCTGGAATCGAAGGGCGCCATGATCGACATCGGCGCCAAGACAGCGGCCTTCATGCCGCTCCAGGAGGTGTCGATCAACCGCGTCGAAGGGCTCAGCGACGTGCTGGAGCCCGGCGAGATCCGGGAATTCTTCATCCTCAGCGAGGAGAACGAGGACGGCCAGCTCACCCTCTCGATCCGCCGGATCGAGTACCAGCGCGCCTGGGAGCGGGTCAGGCAGCTGCAGAAGGAGGACGCCACCATCTACTCCGAGGTGTTCGCCACCAACCGCGGTGGCGCCCTGGTGCGGGTGGAAGGGCTGCGGGGCTTCATCCCCGGCAGCCACATCAGCACCCGCAAGGCCAAGGAGGAGCTGGTGGCCGACTTCCTGCCCCTCAAGTTCCTGGAGGTGGATGAGGAGCGCAACCGGCTGGTGCTCAGCCACCGTCGCGCCCTGGTGGAGCGCAAGATGAACCGCCTCGAAGTGGGCGAGGTGGTGCTCGGCACCGTGCGCGGCATCAAGCCCTACGGCGCCTTCATCGACATCGGTGGGGTCAGCGGCCTGCTGCACATCTCCGAAATCAGCCACGAGCACATCGAGACGCCCCACACGGTGCTCAATGTGAACGACCAGATGAAGGTGATGATCATCGATCTCGACGCCGAGCGGGGCCGGATCTCCCTCTCCACCAAAGCTCTCGAGCCGGAACCCGGCGACATGCTCACCGACCCCCAGAAGGTGTTCGACAAGGCCGAGGAAATGGCGGCCCGCTACAAGCAGATGCTGCTGGAGCAGGCCGAAGACAACGAGCCGATGGGTGTCACCCTCGACTGAGCCCCGCTGTGGCCTTGCTCCTGCTGCGGGGTGAGCTGATCGGGGAGGTGGAGGCCGTTCTGTTCGACAAGGACGGCACCCTCTCCGTCAGTGAGCCCGGCCTGCACGCCCTGGCCACCGCCAGGGTTTTTCATTGCGACCAGTTGCTGCGGCAGCACGATGAAGCCCTGCATGCCCGGCTGGGCCCGCAGCTGCGGGACCTGTTGCAGCGGGCCTACGGCCTCCGCGGCAGCGGACTCGATCCCGCTGGCACCACGGCCGTTGCCAGCCGCGCCCACAACCTGATCTCCACGGCCACCGCCCTGGCCCAGCTCGGGCTGGGTTGGCCGGAGTCCGTCGAACTGAGCGAGGCCACGTTCCTGGCAACCGACCATCTGCAGGGCCACGGCAGCGCCCGGCAGGCCCAGGCCACCGAGGGACTCCACGCCCTGGTGAAGCGCCTGGCGGAAGCGGCGGTGACGTGCGCCGTGATCAGCAACGACGAGACGGCCGGCATCGAGGCGTTCCTCTCCAGCCAGGGGTTACGCCGGCACTTCCAGGCGATCTGGAGCGCGGAGCACAGTCCTCGCAAGCCTGACCCGGCCGCTGTGCTGGCCCTCTGCCGTGACCTGGGCGTGCAGCCCCAGCGCTGTGCCCTGATCGGCGATGCGAACAGCGACCTGCTGATGGCCCGCCGTGCCGGTCTCCCGCTGGCCGTGGGCTACCTGGCCGGCTGGGGCAGCCCGCCGCCCCTGGATCCCACGTTCCCCCACATGCGGCACTGGGAGGAACTGGAGGTCCTCCTGCGCTGAGTCGCCCGAGGCCCTTCAGCTGAAACGTCACGCCATAAGCTGTGTGGCCCCCGGCAGGCCGCAAGCCATGAGCAGGTACGTGTTCACCTCCGAGTCCGTGACCGAGGGGCACCCCGACAAGATCTGCGACCAGGTGAGCGATGCCGTGCTCGATGCCCTGCTCGCCGAGGACCCCGCCTCCAGGGTGGCCTGCGAGACCGTGGTGAACACGGGGCTCTGCCTGATCACCGGGGAGGTGACCACCACGGCGCGGGTGGACTTCAACACCCTCGTGCGTGGGGTGATCCAGCAGATCGGCTACACGGGGGCCAGGGCCGGCGGCTTCGACGCCCACGGCTGCGCCGTGTTGGTGGCCCTCGATCAGCAGTCCCCCGACATCGCCCAGGGCGTGGATGAGGCCGACGACCACGACGGCGATCCCCTCGACAAGGTGGGGGCTGGCGATCAGGGGATCATGTTCGGCTTCGCCTGCGACGAGACGCCGGAGCTGATGCCGCTTCCGATCAGCCTGGCCCACCGCCTGGCCCGTCGCCTGTCTGAAGTGCGTCATGACGGCACCCTGGGCTACCTGCTGCCCGACGGCAAAACCCAGGTGAGCGTGGTCTATGAGGATGAGCGGCCAGTCGCCATTGACACGATCCTGATCTCCACCCAGCACACCCCTGAGATTGATGGGCTGAGTGAGGAAAAGGCGCTGAGGGAGCGGATCGCCGCCGACCTCTGGTCCCACGTGGTGGTGCCCGCCACGGCGGATCTGGCACTCAGGCCCAGCCGGGAGAGCACGCGCTTCCTGGTCAATCCCACCGGCAAGTTCGTGGTCGGTGGGCCCCAGGGGGACGCCGGGCTCACCGGCCGCAAGATCATCGTGGACACCTACGGCGGCTATGCCCGCCATGGGGGTGGCGCCTTTTCGGGCAAGGATCCCACCAAGGTGGACCGCTCGGCCGCCTATGCGGCCCGCTACGTGGCCAAGGCCCTAGTGGCCGCCGGCCTGGCCCGCAAGGCCGAGGTGCAGCTGAGCTACGCCATCGGCGTGGCCAAACCGGTGAGCATCCTGGTGGAGAGCTTCGGCACGGGCACCCGCAGCAATGCCGACCTCACCGCACTGGTGCAGCGGCACTTCGACCTGCGCCCTGGGGCCATCATCGAAACCTTCGGTCTGCGTGAGCTGCCGCAGCAGCGCGGCGGCCGCTTCTACCAGGACGTGGCGGCCTACGGCCATTTCGGACGGAGTGATCTCCAGCTCCCCTGGGAAGATGTGGCGACGATCGCCGCCGTGCTGCGGGAGGCCGGCGCCGTAGCGGCTGCAGCCTGAGGCCTGCCGCTTCAGGCCTGGCTGCTCCCCCGCCGGTGCCCCCCCTCCTGCCCTGTGCCCTGGGCCTCGATCTCGGCACCAGCGGGCTTCGTCTGGTGGTCGTCGATGCTGCCGGCCGCCCGCTGGATGAGCAGGCCTCGCCCTACCCGGCCCCCTTCGACGACCCCCTGGGATGGCAACGGGGCTTCCAGCATCTGTGCTCCCGGATCCCGGAGGCGTTGCGGCAGGCCGTCGGCGCGATCGCCATCGATGGCACCTCCGGAACCCTGCTGCTCTGCCGCCAGGACGGCACCCTGCTGGAGGGTCGTCCTGGCCGGGCCCTCTCCTACGCGCAGGCCTGCCCCGAGCAAGGGGCAGCGGCCGAGGCGATCGCAGGCGGACCACCCGCCCTGGTGGGCCCCGCGGCCAGTGCCAGCGGCAGCCTGGCCCGCGCCCTTCGCCTGCTGGAGAGCGTGCCCGGCCCCACCGACGGCCTGCTCCTGCGCCATCAGGCCGACTGGCTGATGGGCTGGCTGCTCGGGACCTGGCAGTGGGGAGAAGCCGGCAACAATCTGCGGCTGGGGTGGCACCTGGAACGCGGGCAGTGGTGCGGCCAGATCTCCGCGCAGCCCTGGAGTGCGGCGCTGCCGCGCATCTGCGCTTCCGGCACACCGCTGGGCCCCCTGGCCCCCGGCCCAGCCCGCGCGCTGGGGCTTCCCCGGCAGTGCCAGGTCGTGGCCGGCAGCACCGATGCCAACGCCGGCGTGCTGGCGGCCAACCCCTCCCCTGAGGACGGCATCACCGTGCTGGGCACCACTCTTGTGCTGAAGCAGTTCTCGACCATGCCGGTGCACGGCTCCGGGATCAGTTGCCACCGGGTGGCCGGCCGCTGGCTTGTGGGTGGGGCCTCCAACAGCGGTGCGGGAGTGCTCAGCCGCTTCTACAGCCCCGTGCAGCTGGAGGAACTGAGTCGGCAGATCAACCCTGCCCAGCCCACGGGCCTGGCTCTGCGGCCCCTGCTCGGCCGGGGGGAGCGCTTCCCGGTGGATGACCCCGGGCTGGAGCCGGTGCTGGAGCCCAGGCCGGTGAGTGACGTCCTCTACCTGCAGGCGCTTCTGGAGGCCCTGGCGGACATCGAGCTGGCGGGATGGCGAAAGCTCGCCTCCCTCGGCATCCCCCCGATCCGGCGGGTGATCACGCTGGGAGGGGGTGCCCGCAATCCCCAGTGGCGGCGCCTACGCGAACAGCGGCTGGGCGTGCCGGTGCTCAACCGCCCCGGGCTCTCCGCCGCCCTCGGCATGGCCAGACTGGCCGCATCCAAGCTCGAGAGTTCCCTCGCCACCCCATGAACGAACGCCTGCGCACCTGGATCTCGATGGCCCTATTCGTGGTGCTGGCGGGCTACGTCGGCTTCAGTGCCATCCGGCTCGCTCTGTTGCTCTGGCAGCGCTTCGCCGCCGCCTGACGACACGGGCAGGCCCCAGACTGACCCCTTCCACCCCGCCGCACTGCCTCCGTCCATGCCCGCCGATCCCCTGAACGCCGCCGTGAGCGAGCGCATCTGTAAGCACATGAACGACGACCACGCCGAAGCGGTGCTCAGCTACGCGCGCCACTACGGCGGCCTCCAAGACGCCACCCAGGCGCGGATGGTGGCGATCCAACCCGACGCCATGGAGCTCGACGTGGATGGCGCGGCCGTGCGCGTGGCCTTCGACCACACCCTGAGCGACAGCGAAGACGCCCACCGCACCCTCGTGGCGATGCTGCGCGCCCTGCCCGGCCCCGCCTGAGCAGCGGGCTGCGGCCGGGGGGAGCCTGTGGCAACACTGCCGGTCTACCGGCGGCGCTGCGATGGCTGTCTCCTTCTCCCGGTGCCTGGTCACCCTGCTGCCGCTGGAGTGGCTGATCAGGCACCGGGACGGCACCCAGCTGCCCGGATCGCTGCAGCAGCGCGAGCCGGCCACCCAGGGGGAGCTGCCGTTGCCCTGGTGGGCCGCAGGGCTCTACGAGGCGGGGCTGCGGCGCCAGCTCCTGGGCCTGCGGCGTGACCTCCAACCCCAGCGGCTGCTGCCACTGGTACGCAGACTGGCCACCAGCCTCCAGGCTGATCCCCGCCTCTCCACGCTGCGGGCCTCCCCCCTCCTGGTGCCCATACCCAGCTGGAAAAGCCGCGCCAACCCGTTGCCGCCACTGCTGGCCCGCCAGCTCTCCGCCCAGCTGCAATGGCCACTGGCTCCCCTGCTGGCACGCAGCAGGCCCGTGCTCGGGCAGCACCGGCTCAACCGCGACCTGCGCTGGGCTAACCAGCAAGGGGCGTTCCGCTGCCTGGTGACGGCCCATCAGGATCCCCGCGGACGGCGGCCCGTGCTGATCCTCGATGACATCCTCACCACGGGCGCCACCGCCTGCAACGCTGCGGCCAGCCTCGAAGCGGCCGGCTGGCGGCCGCTGGGCATGGCCTGCCTCGCCCGCACCCCGGAACACCGCCGGCCGTGATCTAAGATCCCGGTGCCGCCAAGGCGGTGGGCCGGGATAGCTCAGTTGGTAGAGCAGGCGACTGAAAATCGCCGTGTCCCCAGTTCAAATCTGGGTCCTGGCATTGCCATCAGAACCACTGTCAGAGACAGCCTCAGCGTCAGACAGTCAGGGGCAGACAGTCAGCGTCAGACAGCATGCCCATCGTTCTGGCGCTGGTCTCTGCGCGCCTGGCGGTGCTAGGACTCGCCTGCCCCGTTGATCCATTCGCACGCCCCTGCCATGGCCCCGATCCGTGAGCCTGCCGGCAGCGCTTCCCAGCTGTTCGACAACGCCGACAGTTTTGCCCAGGCCTTCGATGAGGCCTGGAAGCAACTGAGCCGCTCCGACCACGGCGTCGAGCTCGACCGGGAGGCGAGCCTGGCCACGGTGCTCGAGCAGCTCGCGGATCATCCCTTTTGCCGCAGCTCTCCGGAACTGGCCGAGCAGGTGGCGCAATTCCGACTCCGGCTGCTCGGACTCTGAGGCGGTAGGGCCGCACGGAGCACCCTGGGGCAGGTCCTAATTTGGCCGCAGCACAGTTTGGTCCCAGCGGTGATCGGCACAGCCCCCCCCTTGAGTCGCCTGGTGCAGATGCTGTGCGCCGGCTTCAGCAACCAGCAACAGGCCTTCGACAACCCGCCCCTCTACGCCCACATCCTGGTGAAGATGAGGCCACTTCCCCAGCTCGCCCCGGGATCCCTGCTGCTGGAACAGAGCTACGCCATCAATCCCGCGGCGCCGTATCGGATCCGGGTGCTGCGGGCGGAGCGGCAGGGTGATGGCCTGGTCATCCAGAACCAGGCCCTGGCCGATGACCAGCGCTTCTGGGGTGCGGCGGAGAACGAGGCGCTGCGCAGCCGCATCAGCCCTGCCGACCTGCGCCCCCTGGAGGGCTGTGCCTACGTGGTGCGGGAGCATGCCGGAGGATTCATCGGTGAGGTGGAACCGGGCTGTCGCTGTCTGGTGGAGCGCAAGGGTCAGACCACCTACCTGGTGAGCCGGCTCGAACTCGATGCCCATGGGATGCGCACCATCGACACCGGACACGACCCGCAATCCCACGCCCAGGTGTGGGGTTCCCTGGCGGGGCCCTTTGAATTCAGCCGGACGGACGACTACAGCCACGAAATCCCTGCCGCCTGGCACGACGCCTTCCAGCCGTGAGCGGTCGGCGGATCATGCCGTCAGCTGATCAGCCATCTCATCCATGAACGGCTGCTGCTCCTCCTCCTCGAAGGGAGCATCCATGGGCTCGGCGTCCTCCGGGGCCAACCGGCGTCGCCCCTGGAGGGAAGGCGGGGGCGGAGATCCATGCAGCTGATCCAGCCCCTGGAGCAGGGCTTCCATCCTGCTCAGCCGATCTTCGGTGTCCTCCAGACGCAGCTCCGCCATCTCCGTCTGGGGAGGCGCTGGGTGCAGATCCTTCCAGGTCTCGAAGGCCTGCTGGTGGGCGTCGAGCCTCTCCTCCAGCTCGAGCACCCTGACCGTGAGCGTCTCCAGCAGCTCGGAGACGGTGTTGAGCTGGAGGGCCAGCCGGTCGAGCAACCTGGGATCCCCCCCGGCCTGGGGTGCAGCCCCGCCGAACCCGGACGGTGGACCCACGGCGTCGACGCCCATGGCTGCGCAGCACTGTTGGGTGGGATGGTATCGACTCCAGCAGCGGGCGCCAGGCCCAGGGTTTGTAACGATTCTGAAAGCCTCGCCATGGGACTCCGAACGGCCCATAGGATCTGCTGATGCAGCTGTTGGCAGAGTCGTTTATCGCTGCGCCGCGCTGCATCGGCCGATTGTCCTGCCATGGCGGCCAACGGTCACGACGCGTTTTCTCCCCAACGGCCCCACGCCCATGACTCTCGCCAACGCTGCCTACCTGGGCATCGAGCGTTTCGCCAACGACCGTAACAAAGAGAACTGGACCAACGCCTCGGACAATGACAAGGCGCTTCTCATCCGTGCGGTCTACAAGCAGGTGCTTGGCAACCAGTACGTGATGAAGAGCGAGCGCCTTGAAGGCCCTGAGTCGCTGTTCAAGCGTGGTTACCTGAGTGTCCGCGAGTTCGTCCGCCAGGTTGCCAAGAGTGGCCTCTACAAGCAGAAGTTCTTCGAGAACTGCAACCCCTACCGCTTCATCGAACTGAACTTCAAGCATCTGCTCGGCCGGGCTCCTCAGAACAAGGCCGAGATGCTGCACCACTTCACGATCCTGCAGGAGCAGGGATTCGACGCCGAAATTGATTCCTATATCGACAGCGCCGAATACCAGGAGCGTTTCGGTGAGGAGACGGTACCCTATCTGCACGGTTTCAATTACAACTCTGGTCAGCAGGGCCTGCAGTTCTCCTACATGCTGCAACTCACCCGCGGCGTGGGTGCCTCTGTGCGGGGCGACCTCCTCAAGACCCAGTCCCGCCTCAATCCAGCTGTCCACTCGGAACAGCCCATGCCCGTGGTCAGCCCCAATGCCAAGGGTGCGGTCTTCCGGAAAGTCGGCAGCGACGGCGTGACGCGTCAGGGCGTGGGCTCTGGCGAGGAGGGTCGCACATTCCGGGTGGAAATCTCTGGGTTCAACAACTACCGGCTCCACAAGCGCAGCAACAGGGTGCGCTTCATTCCCTTCAACAAGCTGCTCCAGTATCAGCAGCAGATTCACCGTGAAGGTGGCAGAATCGCCAGCATCACGCCGGTGAACTGATCCCGCCGAGCTGCTCGCTCCAACCATCTTTCCTCCCTACCCACTGACTTTTCAGCCATGAAGGTTTCCGCAGGAACGCGAGGCACCAGCTTCACCAGCAGCCGTCAGGTCACCTTCACCGTGACCGGTCTCGCCAACAACGACTACTCACGTACCGCCGACATGGTGATGAACGTGCCCTACACCCGGATGAACGAGACCATGCGTCTGGTTCAGCGGATGGGTGGCAAGATCACGGCAGTCTCGGTCAACGGCGGTGATCTGGTGGGTGCCGGCTCCAAGGCGGCCCCGGCACGGAAGAAGATTCAGTCGAGCAGCGAAGGCTGACCCCCTCCGCAGCCCCGCAGCCTGCCACCGCCGAGCCCCCGCTGACCGGGGGCTTTTTCATGGGAATCCCCTTCTTGTCATGGGCATCCCAGCCATCCCGAGCCGCCTGCACGGGCCGGCCGTCTGTGGAGTGACCGTAGTGACCGTTTGTAAACGCTGCTCGCGACAAGGATCAATACTGTCAAGAATGGACGCGTCAAGTTGGCATGGGCCTGGCGATGCCGGGACATGAATAACCTGGCATCTCTATTCACCCGCCCCGACTCTTCGTCGAGACCAGGAGCCCTTCAATGTTCGACGCCTTCACCAAGGTTGTAGCCCAGGCTGATGCCCGCGGCGAATTCATCAACGCCGGTCAGATTGACGCCCTCGCCGCCATGGTGGCCGAGAGCAACAAGCGCATGGACACGGTGAACCGCATCACCTCCAACGCTTCCAAGATCGTCACCAATGCCGCTCGCGATCTCTTCGATTCGCAGCCCGCTCTGATCGCCCCCGGCGGTAACGCCTACACCCATCGCCGCATGGCCGCCTGCCTGCGCGACATGGAGATCGTTCTCCGCTACGTCACCTACGCCATCTTCACCGGCGACGCTTCCGTCCTGGAAGACCGCTGCCTCAATGGCCTCCGTGAAACCTACCTCGCCCTCGGCGTCCCCGGCGCTTCCGTGGCAGAAGGCATCCGCAAGATGAAGGACGCCGCCATCGCCATCGCCAACGACCGCAACGGCATCACCCCCGGCGACTGCTCCGCTCTCATGAGCGAAGTCGGCACCTACTTCGACCGCGCTGCTGCCGCTGTCGGCTGATCGGCACCGATCACCCGGTCGTCCCTGACCTCCCCCTGATCAACAACGGTTCCACCTTCCTCTTTTCTCTCCCATGAAGACCCCCCTCACCGAGGCCGTCGCCGCCGCTGATTCCCAGGGCCGCTTTCTCTCCAACACCGAGCTGAACGCCGCCTTCGGTCGCTTCGAGCGCGCCGCCAACGCCCTCAGCGCCGCCAAGGCCCTCACCGCCAAGGCCGATGAACTCGTCAACGGCGCTGCCCAGGCCGTTTACAACAAGTTCCCCTACACCACCCAGATGCAGGGCAGCAACTACGCCTCCGACTCCCGCGGCAAGGCCAAGTGCGCCCGGGACATCGGCTACTACCTCCGCATGGTCACCTACTGCCTCGTGGCAGGTGGCACCGGCCCCATGGATGAGTACCTGATCGCCGGTCTCGATGAAATCAACCGCGCCTTCGAACTCTCCCCCTCCTGGTACGTCGAGGCCCTCAACTACATCAAGGCCAACCACGGCATCTCCGGTGACCCCGGTGTGATCGCCAACAACTACATCGACTACGCCATCGCCGCCCTCGTCTGAGTTCCGCTCCCACGGTTCCAGGCCCCGCCCCCCTTCAGGGGGGCTTTTTTCTTGCCCTGATGAACTCCCCCGGCCCACCGCAGCAGAATGGGCTGTGAAGCTTGCTGTCGAGCCTGTGAAGGCCCGGGGGAATGCTCATAGGCTCCCTTTCGCATGCGCCGACGTCTCGGCGCCATCTCCCTCTGCTTCGCCCCCGCCATGCCCCTCCTGAATGCCTCGCACCTCGGCATTGAACGTTTCAGCAATGATCGGAACAAAGAGAACTGGAGTGTCAGCTCCCAGGAAGATAAAGCCGGCCTGATTCGCGCTGTCTACAAACAGGTTCTGGGCAATCAATACATCATGCAGAGCGAGAGGCTCACACAAACAGAGTCCCTGTTCAAGCACAACCTACTGAGTGTTCGGGAGTTCGTTCGTCAAGTCGCCAAAAGCGGCCTGTACCGCAGCAAGTTCTTTGAGAACTGCAACCCCTATCATTTCATCGAGCTCAATCACAAGCATCTGCTCGGACGCGCGCCCAATAACAAGGCGGAGATGCTGCACCACTTCACCATCCTGCAGGAACAGGGGTATGACGCTGAGATCGATTCCTACATCGACAGCAGCGAGTACCAGCAACGTTTTGGGGAGGAAACGGTTCCCTACGTGCACGGATGGGATTATTCCAGTGGCCAGCAGGGCCGCCAGTTCTCCTGGCTGATGCAGCTGGCCCGCGGCGTCGCTGCCTCGGTGAAGGGGGACACCGCGGGCACCAATTTCCGGCTGGGCAAGGCCTTGCACCAGGACCGGGCGGTTCCCGTGGTGAGCCCGAATGCCAAAGGCGCTGGCTACCAGCCCACGCAGGTGGCGAATGAATCGATCACCAGCATGGCTCGCGGCATCGGCCAGAAGGCCAGGGTCTACCGGATTGAAGTGACCGGGCTGAGCAACTACCGGCTGCACAAGCGTGCCAGCACGGCCCGCTTCGTCACCTTTGACAAGCTGCTGGAAGCCCAGCAGATGATCCACCGCCAGGGCGGGCGGGTCGCCAGCGTGACGCCGGTGAACTGACACTGCCAAGGGGGCTCAGCACCCAGCCGGTGACCCTTCGTAAAGCTGGCCCCCGCCACCCGGCACCCTTCCTTAACAATGGTCAGGTGCTTTGCGCGGCAAGCTTGGAGCGTGTTCACCTTCACGCGCCGAGCCCGTCGGCAGCCCTGGAAGCAGCTGGTCATCAGCGGCTTTCACGGCAGCGCCAGCGGCGGTCAAGGCCCTCAGGGATCGGCTGGATCCCGTTTGCGGTCCATCCCTCGGTTTCGGTCAACCCACGGAGATCCGCCGACCCAGGCTGCTGCCGTCATCAGGCCTGAAACGCTTCCAGACATCCATCCTTCCTCTTCACCAGGAGCTCTTCCATGTTCGACGCCTTCACCAAGGTTGTAGCCCAGGCTGATGCCCGCGGCGAATTCATCAACGCCGGTCAGATTGACGCCCTCGCCGCCATGGTGGCCGAGAGCAACAAGCGCATGGACACGGTGAACCGCATCACCTCCAACGCTTCCAAGATCGTCACCAACGCCGCTCGCGATCTCTTCGATTCGCAGCCCGCTCTGATCGCCCCCGGCGGTAACGCCTACACCCATCGCCGCATGGCCGCCTGCCTGCGCGACATGGAGATCGTTCTCCGCTACGTCACCTACGCCATCTTCACCGGCGACGCTTCCGTCCTGGAAGACCGCTGCCTCAATGGCCTCCGTGAAACCTACCTCGCCCTCGGCGTCCCCGGCGCTTCCGTGGCAGAAGGCATCCGCAAGATGAAGGACGCCGCCATCGCCATCGCCAACGACCGCAACGGCATCACCCCCGGCGACTGCTCCGCTCTCATGAGCGAAGTCGGCACCTACTTCGACCGCGCTGCTGCCGCTGTCGGCTGATCGGCACCGATCACCCGGTCGTCCCTGACCTCCCCCTGATCAACAACGGTTCCACCTTCCTCTTTTCTCTCCCATGAAGACCCCCCTCACCGAGGCCGTCGCCGCCGCTGATTCCCAGGGCCGCTTTCTCTCCAACACCGAGCTGAACGCCGCCTTCGGTCGCTTCGAGCGCGCCGCCAACGCCCTCAGCGCCGCCAAGGCACTCACCGCCAAGGCCGATGAACTCGTCAACGGCGCTGCCCAGGCCGTTTACAACAAGTTCCCCTACACCACCCAGATGCAGGGCAGCAACTACGCCTCCGACTCCCGCGGCAAGGCCAAGTGCGCCCGGGACATCGGCTACTACCTCCGCATGGTCACCTACTGCCTCGTGGCAGGTGGCACCGGCCCCATGGATGAGTACCTGATCGCCGGTCTCGATGAAATCAACCGCGCCTTCGAACTCTCCCCCTCCTGGTACGTCGAGGCCCTCAACTACATCAAGGCCAACCACGGCATCTCCGGTGACCCCGGTGTGATCGCCAACAACTACATCGACTACGCCATCTCGGCTCTGGTCTGAGTTCGGTCCGGATCAGCCCCAGGCCAGGTCCCCATCCGATCGATCGCATCGCGATTCCGCGCGATCCCTGATCAGCCCCCAATCGGGGGCTTTTTTCATGCCCTCTCCACCGCCGCTCCCACGGCGGCAGACCGGGCCAGCCAACCGCAGGATGCCAGGAGAAGGCACGGATCCAGCGGCCCCCGGACCCCACGCCCAGCCCGTGGGTGACCCTTTGTGAACCGACGCGATTCCCGGCGACAAGTTGATCAAAATGGCCCCGTGCAATCGCACAGCGGATAGCACCACGCCTTCCGTCCCATTTCTTTCCCTTCCCGACCCCTCGTCGAGACCAGGAGCCCTTCAATGTTCGACGCCTTCACCAAGGTTGTAGCCCAGGCTGATGCCCGCGGCGAATTCATCAACGCCGGTCAGATTGACGCCCTCGCCGCCATGGTGGCCGAGAGCAACAAGCGCATGGACACGGTGAACCGCATCACCTCCAACGCTTCCAAGATCGTCACCAACGCCGCTCGCGATCTCTTCGATTCGCAGCCCGCTCTGATCGCCCCCGGCGGTAACGCCTACACCCATCGCCGCATGGCCGCCTGCCTGCGCGACATGGAGATCGTTCTCCGCTACGTCACCTACGCCATCTTCACCGGCGACGCTTCCGTCCTGGAAGACCGCTGCCTCAATGGCCTCCGTGAAACCTACCTCGCCCTCGGCGTCCCCGGCGCTTCCGTGGCAGAAGGCATCCGCAAGATGAAGGACGCCGCCATCGCCATCGCCAACGACCGCAACGGCATCACCCCCGGCGACTGCTCCGCTCTCATGAGCGAAGTCGGCACCTACTTCGACCGCGCTGCTGCCGCTGTCGGCTGATCGGCACCGATCACCCGGTCGTCCCTGACCTCCCCCTGATCAACAACGGTTCCACCTTCCTCTTTTCTCTCCCATGAAGACCCCCCTCACCGAGGCCGTCGCCGCCGCTGATTCCCAGGGCCGCTTTCTCTCCAACACCGAGCTGAACGCCGCCTTCGGTCGCTTCGAGCGCGCCGCCAACGCCCTCAGCGCCGCCAAGGCCCTCACCGCCAAGGCCGATGAACTCGTCAACGGCGCTGCCCAGGCCGTTTACAACAAGTTCCCCTACACCACCCAGATGCAGGGCAGCAACTACGCCTCCGACTCCCGCGGCAAGGCCAAGTGCGCCCGGGACATCGGCTACTACCTCCGCATGGTCACCTACTGCCTCGTGGCAGGTGGCACCGGCCCCATGGATGAGTACCTGATCGCCGGTCTCGATGAAATCAACCGCGCCTTCGAACTCTCCCCCTCCTGGTACGTCGAGGCCCTCAACTACATCAAGGCCAACCACGGCATCTCCGGTGACCCCGGTGTGATCGCCAACAACTACATCGACTACGCCATCTCGGCTCTGGTCTGAGTTCGGTCCGGATCAGCCCCAGGCCAGGTCCCCATCCGATCGATCGCATCGCGATTCCGCGCGATCCCTGATCAGCCCCCAATCGGGGGCTTTTTTCATGCCCTCTCCACCGCCGCTCCCACGGCGGCAGACCGGGCCAGCCAACCGCAGGATGCCAGGAGAAGGCACGGATCCAGCGGCCCCCGGACCCCACGCCCAGCCCGTGGGTGACCCTTTGTGAACCGACGCGATTCCCGGCGACAAGTTGATCAAAATGGCCCCGTGCAATCGCACAGCGGATAGCACCACGCCTTCCGTCCCATTTCTTTCCCTTCCCGACCCCTCGTCGAGACCAGGAGCCCTTCAATGTTCGACGCCTTCACCAAGGTTGTAGCCCAGGCTGATGCCCGCGGCGAATTCATCAACGCCGGTCAGATTGACGCCCTCGCCGCCATGGTGGCCGAGAGCAACAAGCGCATGGACACGGTGAACCGCATCACCTCCAACGCTTCCAAGATCGTCACCAACGCCGCTCGCGATCTCTTCGATTCGCAGCCCGCTCTGATCGCCCCCGGCGGTAACGCCTACACCCATCGCCGCATGGCCGCCTGCCTGCGCGACATGGAGATCGTTCTCCGCTACGTCACCTACGCCATCTTCACCGGCGACGCTTCCGTCCTGGAAGACCGCTGCCTCAATGGCCTCCGTGAAACCTACCTCGCCCTCGGCGTCCCCGGCGCTTCCGTGGCAGAAGGCATCCGCAAGATGAAGGACGCCGCCATCGCCATCGCCAACGACCGCAACGGCATCACCCCCGGCGACTGCTCCGCTCTCATGAGCGAAGTCGGCACCTACTTCGACCGCGCTGCTGCCGCTGTCGGCTGATCGGCACCGATCACCCGGTCGTCCCTGACCTCCCCCTGATCAACAACGGTTCCACCTTCCTCTTTTCTCTCCCATGAAGACCCCCCTCACCGAGGCCGTCGCCGCCGCTGATTCCCAGGGCCGCTTTCTCTCCAACACCGAGCTGAACGCCGCCTTCGGTCGCTTCGAGCGCGCCGCCAACGCCCTCAGCGCCGCCAAGGCCCTCACCGCCAAGGCCGATGAACTCGTCAACGGCGCTGCCCAGGCCGTTTACAACAAGTTCCCCTACACCACCCAGATGCAGGGCAGCAACTACGCCTCCGACTCCCGCGGCAAGGCCAAGTGCGCCCGGGACATCGGCTACTACCTCCGCATGGTCACCTACTGCCTCGTGGCAGGTGGCACCGGCCCCATGGATGAGTACCTGATCGCCGGTCTCGATGAAATCAACCGCGCCTTCGAACTCTCCCCCTCCTGGTACGTCGAGGCCCTCAACTACATCAAGGCCAACCACGGCATCTCCGGTGACCCCGGTGTGATCGCCAACAACTACATCGACTACGCCATCGCCGCCCTCGTCTGAGTTCCGCTCCCACGGTTCCAGGCCCCGCCCCCCTTCAGGGGGGCTTTTTTCTTGCCCTGATTCGGTTGTTGCCCATCGGCCTGCGACGGCCCGATGGACTGCGATCATCGACACCAGCTGCACGGCGCAGGGACCCCATCCATGGCCAGTTCAGAGATGCCGACCACGGCCGGCGAACCCATCAGCGAGGCAGAGGCCCTGGCCCGGTTGCGCCAGACGGCGGATCCCTCCCAGCAGTACTACGCGGCCTGGTGGGTGGGTCGGATGCGCAGCCGGCATCCGGACACCGTGCCCCTGCTTCAGGCCGCACTGCGCCAGCGGCGCCCCCGCGATCCCAGCGCCGGCGTTGAGGAGAATGCCGTTGCCCGCAATGCGGCCCGCTCGCTTGGCAAGCTCGGCCCTGCCGCCCTGGTGGCCATCCCGGACCTGCTGGACACCCTCGAGGACGAGGACCACGGGCTGCGGGAGGCAGCGGCCCGGTCACTGGGTCAGCTGGGGGCCCGCGAAGCGGTGGCCCCGCTCTGCCGCCGGCTGGCCAGCGGCCCAACCGGCGCGGGCGCCCAGGAACCCGGCAGCCCCAGGCTGGTGGAACCCTGTGAGGCGCTGCTGGAGGCCCTGGGGGAACTGGGTGTGGTGAGGCCCGAGGTGATGGCCGTGGTTGAACCCTTCGTTGGCCATCCCCGGCCCCTGATCCGTAGCGCCGCCGCCCGCACCCTGCTGCAGCTGAGCGGAGACCCCCGGTGGGGCGCCCTGCTGCTGGAGCTGCTCGAGCATCCCCAGCTGCAGGTGCGCCGTGCTGCCCTGATGGACCTGGGCGCTGCGGGGTGGCGCCCAGCCCATCAGGCCATCAGCACCACGCTGGCGGAGAACAGCCTCAAGCTGATCGCACTGCGGGGGCTGGTGGAGCGGGGGCAGGGTGACCCTGGCGAAGAGCGGCTGCTCGCCTGCATGGATGCCCTGCTGTGAGCGGCATGATTTCCCTCTCCGCCGCGCAGTCCGACGACAGGGTGCTGACCCTGATCGCGGCAGTCCAGCAGGCCGGGAGCAGCGAAGCGCTGGTGCTGGCCACCCGGGCCCTGGCCGGCTGCAGCGACCAACGGGCGGCTGCCACCCTGGTGGAGGTGCTCGGCTTCAACAACCCCGGCGCTGCCGTGGCCGCGGTGGAGGGGCTGATCGCCCTCGGGGAGAGCGCCGTGGAGGCGCTGCTTCGGCTGGATGCCGAGAACTACGGTGCCCGGGCCTGGGCCGTGAGGGCTCTGGCCGGCATTGGGGACGTGCGCGGCCTGGATCTGCTGATCGAGGCCCTCGGAACGGATGTGGCGGCCAGTGTGCGGCGGGCAGCGGCCCGGGGTCTGGGCCAGCTGGGCCTGGACGCCCTTGAGCCGGCCCGCCGCCAGGCCGTGCGTGAACAATGCCTGGAGGCGCTGCTGGCCGCCACCGGCGATGGGGAGTGGGTGGTGCGTTACGCCGTGGCGGTTGGACTCGAATCCCTGGCCTCCGGCCTGCCGGGCGCGGCGCCTCTGAAGCAGCGGAGCCTGGCGGGCCTGCGCGGCCTGGCGCAGGCGAGTGAGGAGAATCCCCGGGTGGTGCAGCTGCGGGCAGAGTTGGCTCTGCATCGCCTCGAGAAGCCGTGACCGAGCCCACGCGCGTGCTGTTCGTCTGCCTGGGAAACATCTGCAGGTCCCCCGCCGCGGAGGGGGTGTTCCTGCATCTGCTGGCCCAGCGGCAGCTGGAGGATCAGTTCGTGGTCGACTCGGCCGGCACCGGTGGCTGGCACACCGGCAGACCGGCGGACCGCCGCATGCAGGCCGCTGCCGCACAGCGGGGCCTCACCCTCACCAGCAGGGCCCGCCAGCTGCAGCTGGCAGACCTCACCAGCTTTGACCACATCCTCACGATGGATGACGACAACCTCGCGCAGGTGCGCGGCCTCAGCGGGGAACTGGGCTCCCGCGCCGATCTGGCCAGGATCGAGCCCCTCACCCGCTACTGCCGTGAGCACCAGGCAGAGGCCGTTCCGGATCCCTACTACGGCGGCCCCGAGGGGTTCGATCGGGTGCTCGATCTGCTCTTCGATGCCTGCCTGGGCCTGGTGGAGCACCTGCGCCCCAGCCCCTGAGCGGGGCGTGCCTAGGCGGCCCCGGTCAGGGGATCCGGCCAGGCATCGTGGGGCACCCGTTCCCGGAACAGGTCCATCAGGGCCTGGATCACCGCCTCGATGCCCATGCCGTCGGTGACCAGCTCCACGGCATCCTGCGCCATCTGGAGGGGGGCAACGGCGCGGCTGGAGTCGCGGTGATCCCGCTCGGCGATCTGGGCCTCGAGCTCGGCCAGGCTCGGCACGGCGAAGCCCCGCTCACGCAGATCGCGGGCGCGGCGTCTGGCACGCTCGGCCACGGTGGCCGTGAGAAACACCTTGAGGTCAGCCTCGGGGAAGACGGCGGTGCCGATGTCGCGTCCCTCCGCCACCAGCCCGCCGCGGCTGCCCATGGCCTGCTGCTGGGTGGTGAGGGCCTCGCGCACGCAGCCATAGGCCGCCACCACGGACACCGCGGCGGTGACCTCGGGGCTGCGAATGGCCTCGGTGATGTCAAGGCCCCGAAGCAGCACCCGTTGCTCCTCGCCTGTGCCCCGGAAGCCCAGGTCCAGCTCGCCGAGCTGGGCGGCCACCGCCGCAGGGTCGGAAGGATCCACCCCCTGGTGCTGCAGCCACCAGGTGACAGCCCGGTACATGGCTCCGGTGTCGAGATACACCAGGCCGAGCCGGCTGGCGAAGGCACGGGTCACGGTGCTCTTGCCAGCTCCGGCGGGGCCGTCGATGGCAACGATCGGGGCGCGGCTCATCAGGAAGGTGTGATCGATCAGCCGCGCCGACCCACAGTGGGCCGCCGCCGCCAGGAGAGTCAACCCTGACACCCGGTGGGCCGGCTGCAGGGTGTGAGCCTCCACCCACTGGGCATAGTCCACCTGCAGGCCCTGTTCCTCGAGCAGGCTGCGCAGCTGGGCAGGAGGGGAAGCGCAGGGCAACGGATCCTGCAGGGCCCGCCGGGCCACCGCGGCCAGGGCGCCCGGCAGAGCCGCCGCCTGCTGCCGCTCCCGCTCCGAGAGGTAGCTGTTGCGGGAGCTGCAGGGCAGGCCATCCGGCTCCCGCACGGTGCCCACCCCGTGGACCTGAACGGGGAGTCCCAGATCGGTGATCACCCGGCGAAGGATCACCAGCTGCTGCCAATCCTTCTCCCCGAGCCAGAGCCGGTGGGGCCGCACCAGACGCAGCAGCCGCACGACGACGGTCGCCACCCCCTCGAAATGGCCGGGGCGCCCTGGTCCGCAGAGGCTCTGCGTCAGGGAGTCCGGCGGCCGGATGCGGGTGGTGGACCCGGCTCCCCCGGGGAACAGGGCCCGGGCCTCGGGAGCGAACAGGGCCGCCGCCCCTGCCGCATCAGCCAGCACGGCATCAGCGGCCAGATCGCGCGGGTAGCGCTCGAAGTCTTCCTCCGGCCCGAACTGGAGCGGGTTCACGAACACGCTCACCAGCACCGCGGGCTCCACCCCGGCCCTCGGGGTAGCCGCGGCACGGATGAGCGCCTGATGGCCTCGATGCAGCGCCCCCATCGTGGGAACGAAGTGGAGCGGCGCGTGCTGCTGCCGGCGCCAGGCGACCAGCGCTTCAGGGGAGTGGAGCAGTTGCACGGGAGGCCTGGCCAATGAAAACCGCCCACCGCGGGAGCAGGTGGGCGGCATCATGCCGGTTCATGGGCAGCGACCCGGAGGCGGCGCCGGAATCAGCGCAGAACTTCCAGCTTCACGGGCGCCAGACCGCTGGCGGTGAGGCCCACCTCAGAGGCCGCCCCATGGGCCAGGTCGATGACCCGGTTGCCATGGAAGGGGCCCCGGTCATTGATGCGCACCACGGTGGTGCGGCCGTTGTGCAGGTTGGTGACGCGCACCCTGGTACCGAAGGGGAGGGTGCGGTGGGCGGCGGTGAGGGTGCCGCGCTGGAACCGCTCACCGTTGGCCGTGCGGCGGCCGTAGAAGCCAGGGCCGTACCAGCTGGCGTCGCCGCGGATGACCTTCACCACGGCGGGAGCATTGCTGGCGATGCGTACAGGAGGGGCGATCTGCTGCAGCCCCTCGAGCGCTGGCACAGCAGGCTCGGCGTCGCGGATGGCCAGGGACGACGAGGGAGAGGAGGAAACAGGGGTGGCGGCGTCAGCAGCCCGGGCAGATTCCGCAAGACCGGGAACCAGGGCGCTACCGGCAAGAGTGAGGGCAAGGGCCCCGAGCGAGATGGTTCGGTGCATAACAAGCGAAACCCGCTGCAGAACAGCAACCTCAGGAAAAGGTTCGCGGGCGTTGGATTCGCTCGGACCCGTTCACAACGTCCCAAAGCGGACAAGAACCGCTGCGGAAGGTTTTGGATGTGGACGGGGGCCAAAGGATTAGCGAATTCGCCTGCGGAGTTCCTAACCAGAAAACAACTGCGCAAAGGTAGTGGCATTTCCACGCGGTTTCTGCCAGCAGAATCCCGTCCACGACCAATCAGTTTTCTTCATCAGACCCCACTCCCAAGCCCTGGCCTGCGCTTGACCGGCCTTGGCGCCGGAAGATTGATCAGTCAGTCCGATCACTGCAATAAGCCACACTGATTCAAGCTTGTGCCAATCCGGCGACTGGCTCGCGGCAACAGGCCCATGGGCCCGGCTCCCTGCCCCCGCCGTCGGAGGATCGTGGAGATCACAGACCGGGGTTCGAGGGATGGATTACCGCACGGCCGGGGTGGACGTGGCAGCAGGCCGCGCCTTCGTGGATCGCATCCGCTCCAGCGTCGAAGCCACACGGCGCCCCGAGGTGCTGGGCCAGCTGGGGGGGTTCGGCGGGCTCTGCCGGCTGCCCAGCGGACTCAGGGAGCCTCTGCTGGTGGCCGGCACCGATGGGGTCGGCACCAAGCTCGAACTGGCCCAGGCCCATGGCCGCCACCATGAGGTCGGCATCGACCTGGTGGCGATGTGCGTCAACGACGTGATCACCAGCGGCGCCGAGCCCCTCTTCTTTCTCGACTACATCGCCACGGGCAAGCTGAGCCCGGTGGCCATGGCCGCCGTGGTGGAGGGTATTGCCGAGGGATGCCGGCTGAGCGGCTGTGCCCTGCTGGGGGGGGAGACGGCCGAGATGCCGGGCTTCTACGCCCCGGGCCGGTACGACCTGGCCGGCTTCTGCGTGGCGGTGGTGGAGGCGGAGGCGTTGATTGACGGCAGCCGCATCGAGGCCGGTGACCGGATCATCGGCGTGGCCAGCAGCGGCGTGCACAGCAACGGCTACAGCCTGGTGCGCCGCATCCTCGAGGCCAGTGGCGCCGGCGCCACGACCCCGCTGCCCGGCAGCGACCGGGGACTGCTCGATTCCCTTCTCACCCCCACCCGTCTGTACGGCGGCCTGGTGAAAGATCTGCGGAGCTCGGAGGTGCCAGTGCGGGGCATGGCCCACATCACCGGCGGAGGCCTGCCCGAGAACCTGCCCCGCTGCCTTCCTCCCGGCCTCCAGGCAAGGGTGGACCCGGCCAGCTGGGAACGGCCGCCGGTGTTTCGCTGGCTGCAGGAGGCCGGTGAGGTTCCGGAGAGCGACCTCTGGCACACCTTCAACCTGGGCGTGGGGTACTGCCTGGTGGTGCCTCCGGGCGCCGAGCAGGCGGCGCTCAGCTGCTGCGCAGCCTCCGGTCACGAGGCCTGGAGGCTGGGTGAGGTGGTGGCTGCGCCCGAGCAGAGCGGCGGGATCAGCGGGCTGCCGCTCTGATCGCCGCCAGCGCGAGGGCCAGCCAGCCCGGCGGATTGCCGAACAGCGCCCGGCTGGATCTCTGCCAGCTTCGCTGGCAGATTGGCCCCTGCCTGAGGTCCCAGGCGCCTCCCCCTCTTCAGGCCAGATCCACCCGGCCAGTCCGATTCACCCGGCCAGTCCATCGTCTCCCGACAAGTCCATGGTCTCCCGGCATGTGCCGGTTCCGGGGGCCCGCCGGCGGCAGAGCCCGCCGACGGCAGGGGTCGCCGGTGTCACGCCGTTCCACGCCATACCGCATGAATAAGCCGCAAAGCTCCTTCTCCACAGGGCAACGCATCACCCGGCGCCGCAGCTCGGCCGGCCCCCTGCCCCCGACCCGGCCGGTCCGGCCCCGCGATGGCCATCCCCATGGCGCTCGGGCAGGTCTGCGGCCCACCTTCCTCACCCTGCGGGACCACGGCAAGGTGTATGTGGCCGACCTGCCCCGACTCTCCGACGGGCAGCTGGCTCACATCGCCAAGGAGGCCAGGGAGGTGCTGGAGAGCCTGCTGCGGCGCCTCGGGGAACTGGAGGCCCGGGCCGGCCTGAACCAGGCGGAGCAGGACACCCGCATCCGTGCCAGCACCAAGCGGGATGTGACCGAGCGGTTCATCCGGGCCATCGACGAGGAACAGGACCTGCGCCGCAACAACCCGGCCCTGCGCGCGGCCGCCGGCGAATCCCTGGCCCGGGCCTTCATGGAGCTGGCCAGGCACCGCCTGCCCGGCGCCACCTTCGACTCCCTGCTTCAGGAGGCCCTCACGGCCTGCGGACCGGACAACCAGTCCCAGCCAGAACAGGCCGACGCTGGCACCCCGCCCCAGGCCGAAGGCGGCCGCCCTGTGCCCGTGATGCCGGTGGCGCGTCCCCAGGCCATGCCCGTGGTGCTCACCCCGGCTCCGGCGGGCTCCTGATCAGCCAGCCTTGTCCGCCAGCCTGCCGTTTTCAGGAACTGGTGAAGGGGTTGGCCGGCATCCTGCGCGGCAGGCAGCGGGCCAGACGATCAAGTTCGTCCCGCTCGCCGCAGTCCAGCTGCCAGCGGAGGGCCTGCCCGGCCACCTCGGCCTGGGCCTGCTGGCGCAGACCGGGGATCGGCATCGCTCCGTGGGCGCGGCACCAGTTCAGAGCCACGGCCGCCAGGGGAGCGCCTCGGGAGATGGCCATGGCCTCCATCGCCGAGAGCAGAGGGTCCAACTGGGGGCTGAGGCGCCTGAACAGGGCACCGCGGGGGCCCCTGGGTGTGGTCTGGCCTCGCCCCCGGGCCAGAAGGCCCAGGGCGAGGGGGCTGTAGGCGATCAGCTCAATCCCGAGCTCACGGCATACCTCCGCCGCACCGCCGGCTTCCAGCGGCGCCGTGCTCAGAAGGGAGAGCTGCACCTGCAGGCTGCTGAGCCGCACCCCGAGCCGGGCCAGCTGGGCGTGCATCTGCCGCAACCGCCGGGGGCCCACATTCGAGACTCCCAGTTCCGCCACCTGGCCGCTGCTGACCAGGTCGGCCAGCCCCTCCAGCAGCGGCCCTTCCTGCCAGGGGGCATAGCGGGCGGTGCTCCAGTGGAGCTGCACCCGGTCGAGCTTGCCCTGCAGACGTTGCCTGGAGGCCTCGAAGGCGCGCTTCAGCCCGCTGCGTCCCAGGCGCCAGGGGAAGGGGGCCAGCTTGGTCGCGATGCAGATCCGTTCGCGCTGACCGGGGGCCAGGCCGGCACAGAACTGCCCCAGCAGCATCTCGCTGCGACCGTTGAAACGGCCGGTGCCATAGGAATCGGCCGTATCGAACCAGCACAGCCCGAGCTCCACAGCCCGGTTGAACGTGGCCTGAAGCTGGCCATCCTGCCCGGGCTCGTAGCCCCAGAGCAGCTGATTGCCCCAGGCCCAGGTGCCCACGCCGATACCGGGGGCCGGGGGCAGCGGCGGGTTCGGATGCGCCATGGTGTGGTGGATCGTCTGCGGTGAACCGTCCAAGATGAGCGCGTTGCCGACGCCCCTGTCCTCCACCCAGCCTGCCCGCGAGCCGTGCCCTCCACCGCCAGTCCCCGCGCCTGCCGACGAGCCGGTGCTCTGCGGCCACTGCGGTCGCACCGCCGGCAACGGCATCAGCTGCCAGGGCTACTGCGTGGCGGATTCGGGCTACTGATCGGTCTACAGGCGGCCGCTCTGCCCATGGCCGTGAGCCAGGCCCCGGCCCTCGGCAAGGGCTACGGGCGGTGGGAACGGCAGACCCATGACTGTGACCTGCGCATCAACCAGCAGGACTACGGCTGCCACGGTGTGCGTCTGGAGCAGAATCTCGCCGGCATGCTCAGCGTGCGCTTCCTGGCTGAGGGCCGTGATCCGAAGGTCGCCGCCGAGGACCTGCTGTTCGTGGGGGAGCTGCAGGACGGCCAGCCAGCCATGGCCTGTTCCGACGACGGGCACTGCGCGCCGCGCCAGCCCACCGCCCTGACGGTGAGCACGGTGGCGGGGAGCCGCTACGACAGGCGGGGGTTGATCCTCGAGCTGCCCCGGACCCACCTGGCCAGGGGGACCTGCACTCTGCAGCAGGGGAAGCTGCACTGTGAGGCGCGCAATCCCAGCGGGGGCCGCTGGATGGCCGAAGCCCGGCTGTGGTGATGCGCTGGCCCTCCCCGGGGCTGCGTTGTCACCGGCCCATCACCTCTTGGGCAGTCTCGGAACCGTTCTGGTGTCCGTCGAGGTGGCGCTCACAGGCTCCAGCCGGCTGGAGAGCTCCACTGAGCAGGGCGGTGAGGGGCAGCAGCAGCGCCAGGGCCCTGAACCCCGATCCGATGGCCGCAGCAGCCTGAAGGCCACGGGCATGGGGGCCACGGGCTTGAGGGCCATTGGATCGCATCATTCTTCTGAACCACGTCCCCATCACGCTATGCACGCTGCGGGGCCCTGGCGATGGATGTCACGACCTGCAGTCCCTGCTGCAGGACAAGTGCAGGGCAAGCCCAGGCCTGGAGCAGGACCGATCCCGCCGCGGAAGCCGCGGGTGGCCCAGGGCGCGCAGGCTGACCTCCCAGGCGAACCTCCCAGGCTGCCCTGCCAGGCCGGGTCGGAGGATCAGAGAAGAGGCGGCACCCAGATTCGAACTGGGGGTAAAGGATTTGCAATCCTCTGCCTTACCACTTGGCCATGCCGCCGGCTGGGGAGCAAACTCCCGTGAGCGGATCGTATCAGCCATGGCATGCCTGCCCCGCTGCTGGTTCTGAGCAACGGCCATGGCGAAGACCTGATCGCCCTGCGGGTGATCGAGGCTCTGCGGCAACGCCAGCCCGACCTGCTTCCGGCCGTGCTGCCGCTGGTGGGCGAGGGCGGCAGCTTTGAGAGCAGCGCCGCCCGCGGCCTGGTCCGGCTGCTGGGGCCGCGATGCCCCTTGCCCAGCGGAGGCTTCAGCAACCAGAGCCTGGCGGGACTGGGCCAGGATCTGCTTGCAGGCCTCGCCCAGCTGAGCTGGCAGCAGTGGCGCGTGCTGCAGGCCTGGTGCAGGAGCAACCCCGGCGGGTCGGTGCTGGCGATCGGCGATGTGCTCCCCCTCCTGCTGGCCTGGGCCTCGGGGGCGCCCTACGGCTTCATCGGCACCCCCAAGAGCGATTTCACCTGGACTTCCCCACCCCCCCGGGGCTGGCGCCCCACACCTGCGGCGGATGCGTACCACCGCTGCAAGGGCAGCGAATGGGACCCCTGGGAATGGATGCTGATGCGGCAGCGACGCTGTCGGCTGGTGGCCGTGCGCGACCGCCTCACGGCCCGGGGCCTGCGCCGGCGTGGCGTGCCCGCCCAGGCTCCAGGCAATCCGATGCTGGATCACCTCGGCTCAGCGCCACCCCCGCCCGCCTGGCTGCGCCGGCGGCGACGGCTGCTGCTCCTGCCCGGCAGCCGGGTGCCGGAATGCCTGCGCAATGCCAGCCGCCTGCTGGAGGTGCTGGTGCCATGGCAGCCCACCGCCGCCGCCACGCTGCTGATTGCCAGCACCAGCCGCCCGGAGCGGCAGGAATGGAATCAGCACCTGTGCCGCCACGGGCTGGAGCCAATCGCGCTGGGCTCCGACGCCGCAGCCCTCGGAGCCCACGCCGCCTGGCGGCGCGGGTGCCTGGAGGTGCTGCTCGGCTACGGCCGTTTTGCGCAGTGGGCCGGCTGGGCCGAGGTGGGACTGGCGAATGCCGGCACGGCCACCGAACAACTGGCCGGGCTGGGGGTGCCCGTGCTCTCCCTGCCGGGGCCGGGCCCCCAGTTCACCATCAACTTCGCGCGGCGGCAGAGCCGTCTGCTGGGAGGTGCAGTGCAGCCCTGCGCCGGACCGGCGGATCTGGCCCGGCGCCTCGAGCAGCTTCTCGACGATGGTGCTCTGCGGCGACACCTGGGCCAGCGGGGCCAGCGGCACATGGGGGAGGCCGGAGGCGGCGACCGCCTCGCCGCCCTGGTGGAAGAACGCCTGCTCCTTGGGATGATGCAGGGGTTCTGACACGGCAGCACCCATGGCGGGCATTCCCGATCGGGCCTACAACGCCGCCTGCGCCAGGCTGGCCAGCGCCATGGGGGTGAGCCTCGCCGCCGCCCGGCGTCGGGTGGAGGTGAAAGCCGCGGCGGCCGGCATCCGGGACACCGCCGGACGGCTGGGCCTCGCCGAAGAGCTGCTGACCGAGGCCACCTCCAGCAGCGCCGCCAGCCACGCGATGCTCTCCTCCCTGCTGGAGGCGGTGGGCAGCGACGAACACTTCATGCTGGAGGACTGACTGTCGGCAGGCCTCAGCGGTTGCCGCCGCTGGAGTGCTCGAACAGCAGATGGAAGCGCTGGCGATCGAGGTCGGCGAATACCGGCAGGCAGGTGAAGCAGCGCTGGGCCAGCTCCCAGCGCTCCTCGCGCCGCAGCATCCGTTCCAGCCGGTCGCGCGCCTGCAGCAGGTAGCGCACGTCGCCGGCGGCGTAGGCCAGCTGGGCCTCAGTGAGATCCTCCACCTCCCCCCAGTCCGAGCTCTGGGCGCGCTTGTCGAGCTCCACCCCCACCAGCTCCTGCACCACATCCTTGAGGCCGTGCCGGGGGCTGTAGGTGCGGGCCAGACGGCTGCCGATCTTGGTGCAGAAGATCGGATCCACGGCGATGCCGAGGTTCTCGGCCAGGGCGGCCACATCGAAGCGGGCGAAGTGGAACACCTTCTCGATGGCCGTGTTCTCCATCAGGGCCTGCAGGCGCGGGGCCGAGCGCTGACCCCGGCGGAGCCGGATGCAGCACACGTTGTCCGCGTCGTCGCAGATCTGCACCAGGCAGAGCCGGTCGCGGCCGTGGATCAGGCCCATCGCCTCGGTGTCCACCGCCAGGGCCCGCGCACCGGCGTAGAGCTCCGCCCAGTCGGCGTCGAGATCGCCGTCGAACACGGCGAACCGGGCCGGGGACGGCAGGTTGCTGGTGGGGGTGGTGGTCATGGCAGGGGCGGCGGTGCGGCGGCGGGCAGGTCCATGTTGAACGCCGCCCGCCTGCCTCCCCTCCAGAATGGGGGTGAAACGGCCAGGCCATGACCTCCAGCAGCTCCACCCTCGTGCTCACCCTGCTGCTGGCGGTGGGGCTGGTGTTCTTCCTGCGGGCCGCCAGCAAGGACCGCACCACCACCGTGGAGGTGCGCTCGTCGCGGCCACCCCTGGAGGTGCTCGACTGCCTCAGCACCTGGCTGCAGCAACGGGGCTGGATGGCGGAGGCCAGCGATCCCGACCAGCGCAGCCTCCGCTTCCGCGGCCAGGTGCGCTCCAGCGGCCTGCTGGCAGGCCTGCTGTCCCTGCTCGGGGCGGTGGGTGCGGGCTGCCTGGGCCTGGTGATCCGCCAGGTGCAGCCGTCCCTCGGCTGGTGGCCGTTGCTGCTCACCCTGCTGGGTCCCATGGCAGGCCTGATCTACAGCCGCCGCGCCGCCCGCGCTGAAACGCTGGAACTGCGGCTGATCAGCCACGACCTGGCCACGGGCAGCGCCCTGCGGCTGCGGGCCCACCGTGACGAACTCATCGCGATCGAGCTGGAGCTCGGGCCCCGGCTCGGGCTGTTCAGCGATGCCAATCTGTTGAGCTCCCCCATCTGAATCTCCCTCAGGATGGGGGCCGATGGGACGCGCCCCCTGGACTGCGTCCCCGCTGGTGTCATCCCATGCCGTTCCGCCCACCGAACCTGCGCCAGCCGGCCCTGCTGCTCGCGCTCACAGGGCTGCTGCTGGCTCCGGCCGCCGTCGCCCGGGCGCCGGTGATCCCCGAACCCGACCCCCTCACCGGACCCCGCAGCCGCCTCAGCGGCCAGAAGGACTGGATCGGTCTGCGCGCCCTGCCGGGCGACACCGAGATTCTGGTGATGGCCGGCCACGCCGATTCCCAGGGCATCGGCGGCGCCGGCACCGCCGGTGAAGCGGTGGATCGCCTCGGGGCCCGGCCGATGCAGCCCGGCATCCGCGACGAGCTCTACTGGAACCTGCTCACGGCCCGGGCCGTGGTGGCCCTGGGCCGCCAGCGGGGTCTGGCGATCCGGCTGTACGACCCTCCCGTGCGCACCATCGCCGATGGGGACGACCCGCGCACCAACTGGAGCGTCGGCAAGGCCCACGCGGCCCGGGGGGGCTACGCGCTGGAGATCCACTACGACGCCTACGGACCGGATGGGGTGGGCTCGGGGTTGATTCCACCCCTGCACCGCCAGCCCAGCCGGCTGGACGAGAGCCTGGCCCAGGCCTTCGGGGCCTACCCCCTGCGCTACCGCGAAGGGCTCGGGGCCCCCCGCCGCGGCATCGCGATCCTGGAGATCGGCAAGCTGGAGGGGCCGCTGGAGCGGGCCCTGCGCGATCCGCGCCGCCGCAACGCCACCATCGGCGCCATCGCCGAGCGGGTGGTGGCAGCCTTGGAGCGCGGGCTGGCTGAGCCCGCGGAGATGCCACCCGGAGGCGCCCCCATCCTGGCCACCCCCAGCCTGACCAGGCCGACGACCGCCGCGCCCCGCCCCGGCGGCAGCGGCCTCAGTTCACGGCCTGGTGAGGGGCGCAGCGTTCCTCCAGGGACCCGTCCTCCAGCCAGTCCTGGGGGCGGGTGAACAGGTCGGTGAGCAGGGCTTCCCTGCTGCCCTCCCCGGCGCTGTAGCCGTATTCCCAGCGCACCAGCGGCGGCAGGGACATCAGGATCGATTCCGTGCGGCCGTTGGTCTGCAGCCCGAAGATCGTGCCCCGGTCGAACACCAGGTTGAACTCCACGTAGCGGCCGCGCCGGTAGAGCTGGAACTGGCGCTCCCGATCCCCGAAGGGCGTGTGCTGGCGCTTCTCGGCGATCGGCACGTAGCTGGGCAGGAAGGCATGGCCGCAGGCGCTGGCCAGCTGGAACAGCTGCTCCCAGCTCTGGGGCAGAGGGCCCTGGCGCAGGCTGGCGGCGGCGGCAGGGCCCTCGGGATTCTGGCCCTTGTAGAGCACGCCCCGCGGGTCCTGGTAGTCGTAGAAGATCCCCCCCACGCCCCGGGTCTCCTGGCGGTGGCGCAGAAAGAAGTATTCGTCGCACCACGGCTTGAACACCGGGTAGTAGGCCGGGTTCACGCTGTCGCAGGCCCCCTTGAGGGTGCGATGGAAATGGCGGGCATCCTCCAGGAAGGGGTAGTAGGGGGTGAGGTCGGCGCCGCCGCCGAACCACCACACCGGCCCCGCCTCGAAGTAGCGGTAATTGAGGTGAACGGTGGGGATGTAGGGGTTGCGGGGATGCAGCACCATCGAGGTGCCGGTGGCGAACCAGGGATGCCCCTTGGCCTCGGGCCGCTGGCTGAGGATCGAGGGGGGCAGCTCCGAGCCCTGCACCTCCGAGAAGTTCACGCCCCCCTGCTCGAACACCCGGCCTTCCTTCATCACCCGGGAGCGGCCGCCGCCGCCCTCCGGCCGCTCCCAGCTCTCCTCGGCGAAGCGGCCCTCACCATCGAGCTGCTCGAGGCCGGCGCAGATCGAATCCTGCAGGCCGAGCAGCAGCTCGCGGGCCCTCTGGCGGGACCCCGCCGGCGGCGCCTCCAGGGCCGGCGCCTGCCCCCCGCCGCCGCCCTCGGCACCCACGTCCGCACTCCCGGCGGCCCCCAGCGTCGACTCGGCCTTGCGCATCACATCGCGCCCCACGGGCGCCTGAAACGGTTTCACCATTTCAGCCCGGACGGCCGGCCATCAAGTGTTCGAGAGGCTCTGTCATGCCAGCCAACCGGCTGATGCCTCCTAGGATCGCTCCTCCCTACGTGCTCCCCGGATGGCCACTGTCGAGCAGGCCCGTGCCGCCCTGAGCGGCCTCAAGGACGCGGGCAGCGGCCGTGGCGTGCTGGACCTGGGCTGGATCCAGGATCCGCGCCTGCAAGGGGAGCGGGCCGTGATCCGGCTGGCCCTGCCCGGCTTTGCCCAGAGCCAGCGGGATCGGATCGTCAGCGAGGCACGGCAGGCCCTGCTCGGCCTCGACGGCGTGCAGGACGTGCAGATCGAGCTGGCCCAGCCCGAGGCCGCGGGCCACAGCGGCGCCCCGATCGGTGCCGCCGGACATGGACCCGGCGGCCAGGGGCAGCTGCCCCAGCGCCAGCCGATTGCGGGCGTGAAGCAGGTGATCGCCGTGAGCAGCGGCAAGGGGGGCGTGGGCAAGAGCACGGTGGCCGTGAACCTGGCCTGTGCCCTGGCCCGCAGCGGCCTGCGGGTGGGCCTGCTCGACGCCGACATCTACGGGCCCAACGCGCCCACCATGCTCGGGGTGGCCGACCGCACCCCCGAAGTGAGCGGCGAGGGCGCCAGCCAGGAGCTGCAGCCGATCGAGACCTGCGGCATCGCCATGGTGTCGATGGGGCTGCTGATCGCGGAGAACCAGCCGGTGATCTGGCGCGGTCCGATGCTGAACGGGATCATCCGCCAGTTCCTTTACCAGGTGGCCTGGGGGGAACGCGATGTGCTGGTGGTGGACCTTCCCCCCGGCACCGGCGATGCCCAGCTCACCCTGGCCCAGGCGGTGCCGATGGCCGGCGTGATCGTGGTCACCACCCCCCAGGAGGTGTCCCTGGCCGATGCCCGCCGCGGCCTGGCGATGTTCCTGCAGATGGGGGTGCCGGTGCTGGGGGTGGTGGAGAACATGAGCGGGTTCATTCCCCCGGACGCGCCCGACAAGCTCTACCCGATCTTCGGGCAGGGGGGCGGGGAGCGGCTGGCCCGGGAGGCCGGCGTGCCTCTGCTGGCGGAGCTGCCGCTGGAGATGCCGGTGCGTGAGGCGGGCGATGGCGGCCGCCCGGTGGTGCTGACGGCGCCCGAGTCCGCGACGGCCCGGGGCTTCATGGCTCTGGCCGGCAGGGTGGCCTCCCTGGCGGCGGTGCCCGCCTGAGCGGATGGTGACCCTGCCGCGACGGAACCGGGGCCTGTTCTCGGCGGGCGGAGCGGCACGACGGCGTCCCCTGGCCAACGTGGACTGGTTCCTTTGGGGCATCCCCCTGGCGATGGTGCTGGTGGCCGGCGTGCTGATCGCCAGCACCCAGCGTCAGGCCAACTACGCCGACTGGTACCAGCACTGGATCACCGGCGCGGTGGGAATGGTGGTGGCGTTGCTGCTGGCCAGGCTTCCCCTGGAGCGCCTGCTGCCCTGGAAGTGGCCGGTCTTCGCCGTCATGGTGGCCAGCCTCATCGCCGTGCGGGTGGTGGGGGTGAGCGCCCTCGGCGCCCAGAGCTGGATCAACATCGGCGGCTTCTACGTGCAGCCCTCCGAGTTCGCCAAGCTCGGCGCGATCCTGCTGCTCGCGGATGTGCTGGCCAGGCACCCGGTGGAGCGGCCGGTGGACCTGATACGCCCGGTGGCCGTGATCGGCCTGCCCTGGTTGCTCGTGTTCATCCAGCCCGACCTCGGCAGTTCCCTGGTGTTCGGTGCGGTGCTGCTGGTGATGCTGTTCTGGGCCGGCATGCCGGCCGCCTGGGTGGTGCTGCTGCTCTCGCCGCTGGTGAGCGCCATCGCCTCGGGCACCGTGCCGTGGCTGCTGATCGGCTGGATCCCGCTGATGGGCTGGCTGGCCTGGACGTCGCTGCCCTGGAAGCGGGTGATGCTGGCGGTGGCCGTGGGCGTGCAGGCCCTGTTCGCCGTGCTCACCCCCTGGCTCTGGGAGCACGGGCTGCGGCCGCACCAGCGGGATCGGCTCACCCTCTTCCTGGACCCGGGCCAGGACCCGCTCGGCGGGGGCTACCACCTGCTGCAGAGCACGGTGGGCATCGGCAGCGGCCAGCTCTGGGGCACCGGCCTGATGCAGGGGTCCCTCACCAAGCTCCGGTTCATTCCCGAGCAGCACACCGATTTCATCTTCAGCGCCCTCGGCGAGGAGACCGGCTTCATCGGCTCGGCGCTGGTGGTAGCCGGCTTCGTGCTGTTGATGTGGCGGCTGCTGCAGATCGCCGGCAAGGCGCGAACCGATTACGAATCCCTGGTGGTGGTGGGAATCGGCGCGATGCTGATGTTCCAGGTGGTGGTGAACATCAACATGACGATCGGCCTCGGCCCCATCACCGGCATCCCCCTGCCGTTTCTGAGCTACGGCCGCTCGGCCATGCTGATGAACTTCATGGCCCTGGGGCTGTGCGCCTCCGTGGCGCGGCGGGGCCGAGCTTCGCCGAACCGCTGGTAGGGGAGGAGCGGATTGGCGAGCCTGCGCGAGCTGCGGCGCTGCCTCTGTGAGGGGGTGCCTCCCGGATCCAGCCGCGACGATGGTGTGCGGCGGCAGTGGTGGGCAGCCCTGGCCACCCTGCAGGAGGATTTTCTCCTGCCCCGGGGAAGCCTCTCAGGGCTCTGGCTGGCCGCCCCGCTGCCGGCTCTCTATGAGCCGGACCTGCTGCAGCAGTTGCAGGGATGGGTGTGGACACCTGGCCCCCTGGAGGCACTGCTGCCCCCGGGCGCGCCGCTGCTTCCCGGGGCAGCGGCAACACGCCAGGCCGGTGACGACCCGGCCAGTGGATTCCGGCGGTTGCCGCTCGAGGCCGACGACGGCAATGACCCGGTGCTGGTGCTCATCACTCCGCACCTGCAGGTGGCCCTCTGCCTGGACGGAGCCGCCGAGGCGCGGCGGCTGGTGGTGCGGTTCGACGCCGAAGTGCTCTCGCGGGCCCTCACCCTGATCCACGAGCGGCTGGAGTGCACCGATCAGCCCGCCGCGGCCGATCTGCGGGCCGCCGTGCAGCGCCTGGGCCCGCTCCACAGCGATCCCTCCCTCGGCGAACGGTTCTGGCCGCGCCTGGCCGACCGCCTGGCGGCCATCGCCCCGAGCCTCACGCTGCAGCCCCTGGTGGAGGAGCCGCGGCCACCGCAGGCCTCCCAGGCCGAGAGCCGGGCGGTGAAGACGGAACTGGCGCTGCTGGAGGCCCTCACCCACGAGGTGCGCACCCCCCTGGCCACCATCCGCACCCTGATCCGCTCCCTGCTGCGCCGCGGCGACCTGCCGGCCGTGGTGCGGCAGCGACTGGAGCATATCGATGGCGAATGCAGTGAGCAGATCGACCGCTTCGGCCTGATCTTTCTGGCCGCGGAGCTGCAGCGGCGGAGCGACCCGGCCCAGGCCCCCACCGACCATCCCCTGGCCCGCACCGACCTCAGCCAGCTGCTGGCCCAGCTCGAGGCGCTCTGGCAACGCCAGCTGGCCCGCCGTGATCTCACCCTGCGGCTCACGCTGGCCGATGGCCTGCCTGCCGTGCTCAGCGATCCAGCCCGGCTGGAAACGATGCTGGGCGGACTGATCGACCGCTTCAGCCGCAGCCTGCCGGCCGGCAGCACCGTGGTGGTGTCGCTGCAACCCGCCGGAGCACGGCTGAAGCTGCAGCTGAGTGGCGAGGGCACCGACCTGCAGCCCCTCGCCCCCTCCAGCCAGGCCACCGCCCGGGAGCTGGTGGGGCCGGTGCTGAGCTGGAACCCCACCACCGGCAGCCTGCAGCTGAGCCATCAGGCCACCCAGCAGCTGTTCGAGCGGATGGGGGGCCGGCTCACCGAACGCAGCGGCAACGGCCTCACGGTGTTCTTTCCGGTCTGCTGAGCTGGAGACAGCTGAGCTGCAGGCTCCTGAGCTGCAGGCTCCTGAGCGGGAGGGGTCTGAACGGGTTTGTTGACGGGTGTGAAGAGTGGAGCTGAGCCGCGAGAGGGAGCAAAAACACGGTGCTAGCTTCCCGCTGAAACAGTCTGCCGACACCTGAACCTCGTCATGACAGCAACGGCACTGAGCGGTCAACTTCCCAAGTACATCGGCAGCACCGGCGGCCTGCTCAACGCCGCTGAAACCGAAGAGAAGTACGCGATCACCTGGACCAGCTCCAAGGCCCAGGTGTTCGAACTGCCCACCGGTGGGGCGGCCGAAATGAACGAAGGCGAAAACCTCATGTATTTCGCCCGCAAGGAGCAGTGCCTCGCCCTCGGCACCCAGCTCCGCACCAAGTTCAAGCCCCGCATCGAGGACTACAAGATCTACCGCATCTTCCCCGGTGGCGATACCGAATATCTCCATCCCAAAGATGGTGTGTTCCCCGAAAAAGTGAACGAAGGTCGCCCCATCGTTGGCCACAATCCCCGCACCATCGGCGCCAACACCAACCCCGCCAATCTCAAGTTCACCGGCAAGAACACCTACGACGCCTGAGTCCCGAGGGACCCCGTCCAATCAACTCCTATAAAGGCGGGGCCCGGTGCCCCGTTTTTTTTGCCTGCCGGTTCTCCCATGTCCCCGTCCGATCGCTCCGACACCAGCGAACCCGGCTTCCCGGACGAGTCCTTCCCTGACCAGGCCTTCCTGGACCAGGTGGCGGCGGGCCACACCTTCATCCCCCTCTGGAAGCGCTGGCCCGCCGACCTGGAAACCCCGCTCACCACCTGGCTGAAGGTGGGCGCGGCCAGCAGCCATGGGGTGCTGCTGGAGTCGGTGGAGGGGGGCGAAAGGATCGGACGCTGGAGCTTCGTGGTGACCAACCCGCTCTGGATCCTCACCGCCCGCGGCCCCCAGGCGATCCGCCAGTGGCGCGATGGGCGCTGCGATGAGCTTGAGGGCAACCCCTTCGAGCTGCTGCGCACCTGCCTCCAGCCGCTCCAGAGCCCGCCGATTCCCGGGCTGCCGCCGGTGGGACAGCTGTTCGGCTTCTGGGGCTACGAGCTGATCCAGTGGATCGAGCCCAGCGTGCCCGTCCATGCCGTGCGTGCCCAGGCCCCCCCGGACGGCTGCTGGATGCTGGCCGACAGCCTGCTGGTGTTCGATCAGGTCAAGCGCCAGATCACCGCGATCGCCTACGCCGATCTCAGCGGTGGTGCCGATCCAGCCTCCGCCCATGCGGAGGCCGCAGCCAGGATCACGGCGCTGGAGGCGCAGATGCACGCCCCCCTGCCTGCAGACGTGGCTCCCCTCCAGTGGGACGAACGGAGCGGCAGTGACCTGGCCACCAGCAGCAACCGCAGCCAGGCGGACTTCGAGGCCGCCGTGGTGCAGGCCCGGGAGCACATCGCCGCCGGGGATGTCTTCCAGCTGGTGATCAGCCAGCGCCTCGAGACCTCGATCCGCCGGGATCCCTTCGAGCTCTACCGCAGCCTGCGGATGGTGAATCCATCGCCCTACATGGCGTTCTTCAACTTCGGCGGCTGGTACCTGATCGGGTCGAGTCCGGAGGTGATGGTGAAGGCCGACCCCCTGCCGGACGGAGGGATCAGGGCTTCGCTCCGGCCCATCGCCGGCACCCGTCCGCGGGGGGCGGACGAAGCCGAGGACCTGGCCCTGGAGGCCGACCTGCTGGCCGACCCGAAGGAACGGGCCGAGCACGTGATGCTGGTGGATCTGGGCCGCAACGATCTCGGGCGCGTCTGTCAGCCCGGCACGGTGAAGGTCACCGACCTGATGGTGATCGAGCGCTACTCCCACGTGATGCACATCGTGAGCCAGGTGGAGGGGCTCCTGGCCGAGGACCGCAGCGTGTGGGACCTGCTGATGGCGGCGTTCCCGGCAGGTACGGTCAGCGGCGCTCCCAAGATCCGGGCCATGCAGCTGATCCATGCCCTTGAACCTGATGCGAGGGGCCCCTACTCAGGCGTCTACGGCGCCGTGGATCTGGGCGGAGCCCTGAACACGGCCATCACCATCCGCACGATGGTGGTGCAACCCGGCGATGGGGGCACCTGGCGCGTGCAGGTGCAGGCGGGTGCCGGTCTGGTGGCGGATTCCAGGCCCACGGCCGAATACGAGGAAACCCTCAACAAGGCACGCGGCATGCTGAAGGCCCTGGCGTGTCTGGCGTGAATTCCTCTGAGGCCGCATCCATGCCCCCGGGATCGCCGCTGCTGCTCAAGGGTTTCGAAGTGGAGCTGTACACCGGCCGCGACGACGGCACGGTGGTGGGCTGCTCGGCTGAGGCCGCGGCGGCCCTGCCTGGCTTCGTGACCGAGCCCGACCACCGCAATCTGGAGTACATCACGGCCCCGGAGACGGACTACGACCGCCTGCTGGTCCTGCTGCTCGAACCACGCCAGCGGCTGCGGCACTGGCTGGGCCAGCGCGGCCTCACCCTGCTGCCCGGCAGCACCCTGAGCCTGGGTGACAGCGGCCATTTCGAGCGCTCCAACCCCCAGAACCCGTATCACGACTACATCGAGCACACCTACGGCACCCGCGTGGTGACGGCGAGCGTGCACATCAACCTCGGGCTGCGGGCGATGGAACCCCTCTTCGCCGGCCTGCGCCTGCTGCGCTGCGAGGCCTCGCTCCTGCTGGCCCTCAGTGCCAGCTCCCCCTTCCTGGATGGGGTCCCCACGGGCGCCCACTCCCAGCGCTGGCTGCAGTTCCCGCTCACGCCAGAGCAGGTGCCCCTGTTTCTCGATCACGGCCACTACATCCGCTGGATGGAACAGCAGCTGGAGGCCGGCACCATGCAGAACGTGCGGCACCTCTGGACCTCGGTGCGGCCCAACGGCGACGACCGCCCCTACGGCCTCAACCGGCTGGAGATCCGCATCTGCGATCTGGTGAGCGATCCCCTGGTGCTGCTGGCGATCACGGCCCTGGCGGAGCTGCGGCTCTGGCAGGTGCAGCGGGATCCCCAGCGCTGGGATCCCCTGCTGGCCAGCAGCCTGGACCGGGCCGAGCTGGCCCTGCTGGCCGATGCCAACGACAGGGCCGCGGCCCGCAGCAGCCTGGACGCCCAGCTGCGGGACTGGCGGGATGGCACGCCGATCCAGGCCCAGCAGTGGCTGGAGAGGCTGCTGGGCGAGGTGGCGCCGCTGGCGTCGGAGCTGGGCCTCACAGCCGTGCTGGCGCCGCTCGAGGGTGTGCTCCGCCACGGCAACCAGGCCATGACCTGGTTGCGGCAGCACCGGGAGGGAAGCACGATCCGTGCCATCCTGGGCGGAGAGGTGGCCTCCATGGCAGCCCAGGAGCTGCGCCTCTCCGCCATGACGGGCACAGACCCGGCTCTGGGTCTTTTGGGATGATCACCACCACACGCGACGATCGTCCAGCCTCCATGCGGCAGTTGGTGCCTTCCGTCGTTGAACCTTCCCCTCGCGCCACCCGTCTGCTCGGTGAGCGGATGGAGCTGGTCGAAGACCTGTGGCAGACCGTGCTCCGCAGCGAGTGCCCTCCGCACCATGCCGAGCGGCTGCTTCGCCTGAAACAGCTGAGTGATCCCACGGAGGGCGACACCGCCACCGTCGACAACGGCGCCGCCATCGTGCAGCTGATCCGCGAGATGGATCTGGCCGAAGCGATTGCGGCTGCCCGGGCCTTCTCCCTCTATTTCCAGCTGGTCAACATCCTCGAACAGCACATCGAGGAGGACAGCTACCTCGACAGCCTCAAGACCCTCCCCGAGCCTGTCTCGAGCGACCCTTTCCTGCCGCCGCTGGCCAGCCAGACCGAGCCGGCCACGTTCCGCCAGCTGTTCGAGCGGCTCCGCAACCTCAACGTGCCGCCGGCCCAGATCGAGAACCTGCTGCGGAATCTCGATCTGCGCCTGGTGTTCACGGCCCATCCCACCGAGATCGTGCGCCACACCGTGCGCCACAAGCAGCGGCGGGTGGCCACGTTGATTCAGAAGCTGGAGCAGGGCTCCGGCCTGAACCGGGTGGAACGGCAGAGCCTCCGCCTGCAGCTGGAGGAGGAGATCCGCCTCTGGTGGCGCACCGATGAACTGCACCAGTTCAAGCCCACCGTGCTCGATGAGGTGGATTACGCCCTGCACTTCTTCCAGGAGGTGCTGTTCGAGGCCATGCCCCTGCTGCGGCAGCGGGTGAGCGCCGCCCTGGCGGAGAGCTACCCCGATGTGGAGCCTCCCCGCGACGCGTTCTGCACCTACGGCTCCTGGGTGGGGGCCGACCGGGATGGCAATCCTTCGGTCACGCCGGACATCACCTGGCGCACGGCCTGTTTCCAGCGCCAGCTCATGCTGGAGCGCTACGTCAAGGCCGTGGGTGAGCTGCGGGACCAGCTCAGCATCTCCATGCAGTGGAGCCAGGTGAGTCCAGCGCTGCTGGAATCGCTCGAGATGGACCGGCTCCGCTTTCCCGAGATCTACGAGGAACGGGCCGCCCGCTACCGCCTCGAGCCCTACCGCCTCAAGCTGAGCTACGTGCTCGAGCGGTTGCGCCTCACCCAGGAACGCAACCAGCTGCTGGCCGACGCCGGCTGGGAGTCCCCCTGCGACGGACTCGCCTCCACCGCGCCGGTGCTGGGCGGTCTGGGGGGGGGCGCCGGCCTTCAGGAGCTCCACTACGCGGCGGTGGATGAGTTCCGCAACGATCTGGAACTGGTGCTCCAGAGCCTGGAGGGCACGGGGCTCAGCTGTGAATCGCTGCAGCACCTGATCAGCCAGGTGCAGATCTTTGCCTTCTGCCTCGCCAGCCTGGACATCCGCCAGGAGAGCACCCGCCACAGCGACGCGCTCGATGAGCTGAGCCGCTACCTGCAGCTGCCCGTTCCCTACGGCGAAATGGACGAGGAGCAACGGGTGGCCTGGCTCCTGGGGGAGCTGCAGACCCGCCGCCCCCTCTTCCCGCCCGCCGCCAGCTGGAGCGCTGCCACCACCGAGACCTTCGCGGTGCTGCGGATGGTGCAACGGCTGCAGCAGGAGTTCGGCACCCGCATCTGCAGCACCTACGTGATCTCCATGAGTCACACGGTGTCCGATCTGCTGGAGGTGCTGCTGCTGGCCAAGGAGGCGGGCCTGGTGGATCCGGTGGCCCAGAGTTCCAGCCTGCTGGTGGTGCCCCTGTTCGAAACGGTCGAGGACCTGCAGGGGGCCCCGGCGGTGATGGGGCAGCTGTTCAGCCAGCCCTTCTACCGGCGCCTGCTCGCCACCAGTGACGCCAGCCAACCGCTCCAGGAAGTGATGCTGGGCTATTCCGACAGCAACAAGGATTCCGGCTTCCTCTCCAGCAACTGGGAGATCCACAAGTCCCAGATCGCGCTGCAGCAGCTCGCCACCCAGCACGACGTGGCGCTGCGCATCTTCCACGGCCGCGGCGGCTCGGTGAGCCGCGGCGGCGGGCCGGCCTACCAGGCGGTGCTGGCCCAGCCCAGCGGCACCCTGAGCGGCCGGATCAAGATCACCGAACAGGGGGAGGTGCTGGCCTCCAAGTACTCCCTGCCCGAGCTGGCCCTCTACAACCTCGAGACCCTCACCACGGCCGTGCTGCAGAACAGCCTGGTGAGCACCCCGGTGGACAACACCCCCACCTGGAACGAGCTGATGGGGCGCCTGGCGGCCCGCTCCCGCGACTTCTACCGCGCCCTGGTGCACGACAACCCCGATCTGGTGGCCTTCTTCCAGCAATGCACCCCGATCGAGGAGATCAGCAAGCTGCAGATCTCCAGCCGGCCGGCCCGCCGCAAGAGCGGTGCCAAGGACCTCTCCAGCCTGCGGGCCATCCCCTGGGTGTTCGGCTGGACCCAGAGCCGCTTCCTTCTGCCCAGCTGGTTCGGGGTGGGGGCCGCTCTGCGCGAGGAGCTCGACCACGACCCCGAGCAACTGGAGCTGCTGCGGCTGCTCTACCAGCGCTGGCCGTTCTTCCGGATGCTGATCTCCAAGGTGGAGATGACCCTCTCCAAGGTGGACATCGACCTGGCCCATCACTACGTGCAGGCCCTGGGCCGGCCAGAGCGGCGCGAAGCCTTCGAGCAGATCTTCCAGACCATCGCCGCAGAGTTCGATCTGACCCGCGATCTGGTGCTGGCCATCACCGGCCATCAGCGGCTGCTCGATGGCGATCCGGCCCTGCAGCTCTCGGTGGATCTGCGCAACCGCACGATCGTTCCCCTGGGCTTCCTGCAGGTGGCCCTGCTGCGCCGGCTGCGGGACCAGAACCGGCAACCACCCATGCGCGAAGCTACGGGAAGCGGTTCCGATGGCCGCACCTACAGCCGCAGTGAACTGCTGCGGGGTGCCCTGCTCACCATCAACGGCATCGCTGCCGGCATGCGCAACACCGGCTGACCCATCGCACGCGATCACCCTGGGCTCCCTGTTGATCCCCTTTCGTCCGCAGACACCGCCCCCCCGGCTGCAGGAGGGCTACAGCCTGCTGTCCAACCCCTGGCCGGCGGCTGAGGTTCTCAACGGGCTGATCACGGCATCGGGAGAAGCCCCCAGGTCGCCGGAGCGCTGGCAACGGGCGCTGGAGCGGAGTGTCTGGCATCTGGGGGTCGCCGGGCCCGAGGGCACGGTGGTGGGCTTCGTACGCGCCACGAGCGACCTGGCCCTCAACGCCAACCTCTGGGATCTGTGCACCGATCCGAATGATGCCAACCGCGATCAGGTGATGCGGGCGTTGGTGCAGGCCTCCCTGGGGCGGCTGCGCCGGGAACTCTCCGGGTGCAGCGTGTCGCTCTCGGCCCCGCCCGAAGCCCTCCGGGCCCTCGAACGCCAGGGCTTCATCGTCGATCCGGGGGGGATCCGGGCCATGGGGCTGAAGCTCTGAAGGCACCTCTGCAGGCACCTTGACGGCCCCTGGAAAGGGCGACGACGGGCCAGGCCAGGAGAGGGGGACGGCCTGAGCCGTCTGCCGGCCACAAAAATCCCCCCCGACCGCAGCCGGGAGGGAGCAGGGCACAGGACTGGCCAACGACGAGCATGGAGGGACTCGAACCCCCGACATTCAGAACCGGAATCTGACGCTCTATCCAACTGAGCTACATGCCCAGATGCCCGCGGGCCGGAACCAGGGGTCCGGGCTCCATCCCCAGCCTCGCGAACTGGTGGAGTGGGCGTCTGCGGGTGGTGACCGCACCAGGGCTACCTTAGCCGCTCACCGCCTCAGGACCCATCCGGCTGGAACGCCTCGAGCTGCTGCAGTTCCGCAACATCACGCGGCTGGAGCTGAACCTGGAGGCCCCCCGGCTGCTGGTGCTCGGCCCCAATGGCGAGGGCAAATCCAACCTGCTGGAGGGGGTGGAGCTGCTGGGGTCCCTGCGCAGCCACCGCACCGGCTCCGACCGGGATCTGATCCAGCAGGGGTGCAGCCACGCCCGGATCCGGGGCCTCACCGCCAGCGGCGAGCAGCTCCAGCTGGACCTGCGTCCCCGGGGAGGGCGCCAGGCGCGGCGCAACGGCAAACCCCTGGAACGGCAGCTCGACCTGCTCAGCGACCTGCGCTGTGTCAGCTTCAGCGCCCTGGATCTGGAGCTCGTGCGGGGGGAGCCCGCTGGCCGGCGTCAGTGGCTCGACCGGGTGGTGCTGCAGCTCGAACCGCTCTACGGCGATCTGCTCAGCCGCTACGGCCGGCTGCTGCGCCAGCGCAGTCAGCTGCTGCGACGGGGGATGGGGCGGGACCAGGCGGGGCTGCTGGATGCGTTCGATCAGCAGATGGCCCTGGTGGGAACGCGGCTGCATCGCCGCCGCCATCGGGCCCTGCAACGGCTTCACCCCCTGGCGGCCCAGTGGCAGGAGCGCCTCAGCGGCGGGCGGGATGCGCTCGCCATCGCCTACCGCAGCGGCACCCGGCTGGAGGGGGACGAGGCCGAGGAGCCCTGGCGGGCCGCCCTCAGCAGCCAGCTGGCGGCCCAGCGCGACACCGAGCTCCGCCTGGGCCAGTGCAGCGTGGGGCCCCACCGGGATGAGGTGGCCTTCACCCTCGGCGACCAGCCGGCGCGGCGCTACGGCTCAGCCGGGCAGCAACGCACCCTGGTTCTCGCCCTGAAGCTGGCGGAACTGGACCTGGTGCGCAGCGTGGTGGGGGAACCGCCGCTGCTGCTGCTGGATGACGTGCTGGCCGAACTCGACCCGACCCGCCAGCAGCTGCTGCTCGAGGCCGTGGGCGAGGGCCACCAGTGCCTGGTGAGTGCCACCCATCTGGGGGCCTTCAGCGATGGCTGGCAGCAGCGCAGCCAGATCGTGCATCTGCGCGCCGGCGCCCTGAGGGCAGCGATCTGAGGCCGCGGCCCAGGTCCGAGGCGCCGCGGCGGGAACTTCACGTATGGTGGGCGGCTTGTGCGGTCGGATTCGATGACCCAGACCCTTCCCTGCCTCCACCCCCACCCCGGATGGAGTGCAACCCCTGCCGCCCCTGTCGCGGAACCCCTGCCTCACCAGATCTCCGACACGGTCGGAAAACACTGCATTCTTGAGCTCTACGGCTGCGACACCGCCAAGCTCAACGACGAAGCTTTTCTCAGGGACACCATCACCGCCGCTGCGAAGCGTGCTGGTGCCACCCTCCTCAACCTGATCACCCACCGATTCGAACCCCAGGGCGTCACCGGACTGGCCCTGCTCGCGGAATCCCATATCTCAATCCACACCTGGCCGGAGTCCGGCTACGCGGCGGTGGATGTGTTCACCTGCGGCGACCACACCATGCCGGAGCGGGCCTGTGCCGTGCTCGCCGGCGAACTGGCCGCCAGCCACCACAAGCTCACGAGCTTCCGGCGTGAAACCCCCGGGGCCATCGCCGCGGAGGAACGCCAGCCGGCCCTGGCAGCCTGAGCCCGAGAGCCGTGCTGCGGAAACTCAGCCCCCTTCCGGGGGCTTTGTTGTCAGCCCCCTTCCGGGGGTTTTGCTGTCCGTTGATCGCGTGGCGTGTAGATGGGGGGTGTTGATGGGGGGTGTTGATGGGGAGACGGGCGATCGGGGGCTCAGGGGAGGCGGGCCCGGAGGGCACCACCGACCAGAGCGCGGTTGAGCTTGCCGCTCACCAGCCCCTCGAGATCGAGGCCCACAGCCGTGAAGCCCAGTCCCAGGAAGGCCTGCACCAGGGCCTCACGCTCCGACACCTCGCTCCATTGCCCCAGAGCTGCGGGGAGCTGCGCAGCCGGCAACTCGATCCGGGCGGTCTCCCCCTGGCAACGCACCCGCACCTCGGACCAGCCCCGCTCCAGCAGCCAGGCTTCGGCGGCCGCCACCCGCTCCAGGCGCGCGGCGCTGATCGCCTCGCCGTAGGGAAAGCGGGACGCCAGGCAGGGCTGGGCCGGCTTGTCCCACCAGGGCAGGCCCAGGGCGCGGGAGAGATGGCGCACCGCCGCCTTGTCGAGGCCCAGCTCCGCCAGGGGTGAGCGGACACCATGCTCCCGGGCCGCCTGGATGCCGGGGCGGTGGTCGCCCAGGTCGTCGTGGTTCACCCCATCCAGCACCGCGGCCGCCCCGGCGGCAGCCGCGATCGGGGCCAGCACCCGATGCAGCTCACGCTTGCAGGCATAACACCGATCCACCGGGTTGGCGGCATAGGCCGGATCCGCCAGCTCGGCCGTGGCGATCTCCTGATGGCTGATGCCCAGCCAGCGGGCCTGCAGTGCCGCCTCCCGCCGCAGGTGGGGGGCGAGGGCAGGCGAGACCCCGGTGACCGCCAGGGCACCAGAGCCCCGCTGCTCCACGGCGATCGCCGCCACCAGCGCGCTGTCCACACCGCCGGAGTAGGCCACCACGATCCGGGGCAGGGCAGCCAGGCGCGCCCGCAGGTCGGCCAGTCCCTGATCCAGGGCTGCAGGGAGGCTCTCGAGCAGGGTGAACGGCACGGCTTCTGGGCAGCGGGAGCGGGGGGACGTGCGGCGATCCTGGCAAGGCTGGCTGGGATCCTGCGCGACGGGTTCTCGGAACACGGTGGGTAGCATCGCCGCCAACGCACGGCAGCGATGAGCCCGAGCACCACGCCCTCGCCGCAACGGAGCAGCGGACGGAGCAGCGGACGCGGCAGCAGCGCCGGCATCGGGATCCGCACGGCCTCGGACCGCGATGAGCGCACCCACGGCCAGCTGCACGTGTACGACGGCGACGGCAAGGGCAAGAGCCAGGCGGCCCTGGGGGTGGTGCTGCGCACCATCGGGCTCGGCATCTGCGAGCAGAAGCGCACCCGGGTGCTGCTGCTGCGCTTCCTCAAGGGACCCGGCCGCGCCTACGACGAGGATGCGGCCATCGAAGCGCTGCAGCAGGGATTTCCCCACCTGATCGACCAGGTGCGCACCGGCCGCGGCGAATTCTTCAGCGCCGAGCAGGTGACCCGCTTCGACCGGCAGGAGGCCGAGCGGGGCTGGGACATCGCCAAGGGAGCGATCGCCAGCAACCTCTATTCGGTGGTGGTGCTCGACGAGCTCAACCCCGTGCTCGATCTCGGTCTGCTGGACACCGAGCAGATCTGCCGCACCCTCGCGGCCAAGCCCGATGGCATGGAGGTGATCTGCACCGGGCGGGGCGCGCCGCGCCAGCTGGTGCAGCTGGCCGATCTGCATTCCGAAATGCGCGCCCATCGCCGCCAGGACGCCACGGCCGAACCCCTGGGCCTCGACGGCATCGAGATCTACACCGGCGAGGGCAAGGGCAAGAGCACCAGCGCCCTGGGCAAGGCCCTGCAGGCCATCGGCCGGGGCATCAGCCAGGACAAGAGCCACCGGGTGCTGATCCTGCAGTGGCTCAAGGGAGGCGCCGGCTACACCGAAGATGCCGCCATCGCCGCCCTGCGGGAGAGCTATCCCCACCTGGTGGACCATCTGCGCTCCGGCCGCGATGCGATCGTGTGGCGCGGCCAGCAGCAGCCGATCGACTACGTGGAGGCCGAGCGGGCCTGGGAGATCGCCCGGGCGGCGATCTCGAGCGGGCTCTACAAGACGGTGATCCTCGATGAGATCAATCCCACGGTGGACCTGGAGCTGCTGCCCCAGGAGCCGATCGTGCAGACCCTGCTGCGCAAACCGGCCGAAACGGAGGTGATCCTCACCGGCCGCTGCCGCAACCGCCCCCTCTATTTCGACCTGGCCTCGGTGCACTCCGAGATGGTGTGCCACAAGCACTACGCCGAGCGGGGGGTGGACCTCAAGCGCGGCGTGGATTACTGAACGGGCCGCTCAGCAGCGCTGCACCAGCTCAGTAGCGCTGCACCGAGGGATCCACCTCCTGGCTCCAGGCGTCGATGCCCCCGCTCACGTTCACGCCCTCGATGCCATGGCGCCCCAGGGCCAGCAGGGCCTTGGCGCTGCGGCCGCCCAGCTTGCAGTGCACGTAGAGCTTCTTGCCCTCGGCCAGCCGTCGCACATCCTCGATCGCCTCACCGCTCTCGATCCGATCGAGCGGCACCAGCACGGATCCGGGGATCACGGCGATCTCGGCCTCCTGGGGATTGCGCACGTCCAGCAGCAGGATCTCCTCCAGCCGGCCGTCGATCACGGTCTTCAGCTCAGCCACCGTGATGGTGGGAACGGAACCCGCCTCCTCCTGGCCGGGGGCGCTGCCGCCCACACCGCAGAACTCCTGATAATCGATCAGCTTGTCGATCACGGGACGCTCCGGGTTGGGCCGCAGCTTCAGCTCCCGGAACTTCATCGCCAGGGCATCGAACAGCAGCAGCCGGCCACTGAGGGTGGTGCCGATGCCGGTGATGATCTTCACGGCCTCCGTGGCCTGGATCACGCCGATGATCCCGGGCAGCACGCCCACCACACCGCCTTCGGCACAGGAGGGCACCATGCCCGGCGGCGGCGGCTCGGGGAACAGGTCGCGGTAGTTGGGGCTCTCGGCATCGAGGTTGAACACGGTGGCCTGGCCCTCGAAGCGGAAGATCGAGCCGTACACGTTCGGCTTGCCCAGCAGCACGCAGGCGTCGTTCACCAGGTAGCGGGTGGGGAAGTTGTCGGTGCCATCGCAGACCAGGTCGTAGGGCTCGATGATCGCCAGGGCGTTCTCGCTGGTGAGGGCCGTCTCGTAGAGATCCACCTGGCAGTGGGGGTTGATCTCGTGGATCCGCGCCTTGGCCGATTCGATCTTGGGCTTGCCCACCCAGCTGGTGCCGTGGATCACCTGGCGCTGCAGGTTGGAGTGGTCCACCAGGTCGAAATCGACGATGCCGATCCGCCCCACCCCCGCGGCCGCCAGATAGAGCAGCAGGGGGGAACCCAGGCCGCCCGTTCCCACGCAGAGCACCGAGGCCGCCTTGAGGCGCTTCTGCCCCTCCATGCCCACCTCCGGCAGGATCAGATGGCGCGAGAAACGGGCCACCTCATCGGAGCTGAGCTGGACGCCAGTGGTGTCGGGGGGAAGCATCGGCAGGAGCGTGGCCGCGGCAGCTCGGGCCGCGGACCGGATCAATCACCCATTCTCCACGGCAGCGGCCGGGGTGGGGCCTCCCCCTCCTCCAGCCACCAGGCGCAAGGGTCACCATCCCTGCCCACGATCACCATCAGCGCCGGGGCCAGGGTGAGAGCCCGATCGGTGGGCGACGGCCGCGCCGGCCCCGCAGGATGGCTGTGGGCGGCTCCCAGCACCGCCAGCCCCCGCGGCCGGCTCCAGCGCTGGGCCACGAGCTGTTCCCTGGGATCGATGGCGAAGCGATGACCCCGCTCCCCTGGCCGCGGCCAGACGTTCAGGCAGGGCCAGACCCGCTCCAGATGCCACAGGGAGCCCCCATCCATCGCCGCGGCCGGGAACCGGCGCCCCAGCAGCAGGGCACAGCCCTCGTCCGGAGCCGCACAGGTGAGGAGCCTGACCAGCACGGTGAGCAGGTCGGGATCAACGCCCAAGGCGATTGGCGCGGTGGAGGGCACACCGATACTTTATGGAGCATTGTGAGCCGGAGCGCTGCGCAGGTCATGAACGACACCACCACCCCCACGGTCGAATCCGGCGACACCACGCAGCAGGCCAGCGACGCCGGCACGGCGGCGTTCGGCGCCACCGCCACGGAATCCGGCACCGCCGGCGCTTCCCAGACAGCAGCCGAGATCAAGGAGCGCTACAGCGAGATCCTGGGGCAGATCAACCAGACGCTGGGCCAGGTGGACTGGACCCAGATGGGGCGGATCGGCAAGGCGGTCGGCATCCTGCTGGTGGTGATCGTGGCCCAGATCCTGATCAAGGGCGTTCTCGACACGATCAACCTGCTGCCGATCGTGCCTGGCCTGCTGGAGCTCCTGGGGCTGGTCATTGTCGGGCAGTGGAGCTGGAAGAACCTCACCACCAGCGAGAAGCGCTCCGCCGTGGTGAACAGGCTGCAGAACCTCCGCAGCGAGTACCTGGGCTGAGCACCGCGGGCTGAGCACTGCGCTGCTCTTCAGCTCAGCCGGCCCCGCCCCCGCCCCCGCCGATGGCCCGAAGCCTCGCCATCGAGGCTTCCGCCTGGCGGCGGTAGCCGCCGCCGAAGAGGTTGGCGTGGTTGAGCAGGTGGTAGAGGTTGTAGAGCTCCATCCGGGGCTGGGTTCCTGCCGGCAGGGGCCACTCCGCCTGGTAGGCCGTGAAGAACTCGTCGGGGAAGCCACCGAACAACTTGGCCATGGCCAGATCCACTTCCCGGTCGCCCCAGTAGCAGGCCGGATCGAACAGGGCCGCGGCGTTCTCCATCACACCGGCGTTGCCAGTCCACAGATCCCCGTGCACCAGCACGGGGTCGCAGGCATGGTCCCGCAGCAGCCGGCGGGCGCCCTCCATCACGGCCGCCGCCCCGCTGCAGGGCTCACCCCGGGCCGCCGCCATCGCGAACTGAGGGGCCAGCCGGCACTCCGCGAAGAAGTCAGCCCAGCAGGGTCGCCAGCCGTTGGCCTGGGGTGCCGAGCCGATGAAGTTGTCGGCGGGGAAGCCGAATCCGCACCCGGCGTGGCCCCCCAGGCTGTTCCTGTGCAGCCGCGCCAGCCCCCGGCCGAGCAGGGCCCAGCCGGCCCCACCGCCCTGCAGGGATAGCCACGGAAGCACCAGCACCGCCCGATCCCCCACCACGCCGCAGGCGAGGGGCAGGGGCACCAGCAGCTCCGGCGGCGACCAGGTCGCCAGGGCCTCGAGTCCCGTGGCTTCGGCCTCCAGCATCGGCAGGGCTCCGGCCCGGTTGCTCTTGGCGAACAGGGTGCGGCCATCCGCGCAGCTGAGGCGCCAGGCCTGATGGATGCACCCCCCTCCCACCGGCACCGCACGGTGCACCTGGCTGCCCAGACGGGACAGCAGCCACTCCGACAGCGCCTCGAGGGGAAGACCGGACATGTCGCGATGGCGCGCTCCTGGCTGCCAGCATGCCGCCATGGGGCAGAGCGTGGATGTGGTGGTGGTCGGGGCCGGCGTCGCCGGGCTCACCGCCGCTGCCCTGCTGGCGGATGCCGGCCTGAGCGTGGAGCTGCTGGAAGCCCACAGCCAGACCGGTGGCTGTGCCGGCACCTTCCGCCGCGGGCCCTATGTCTTCGATGTGGGGGCCACCCAGGTGGCGGGCCTGGAGCCGGGGGGGAGCCACGCCCGGATCCTGGCCCATCTCGGCCTGCCCATCCCTGCGGCCAGCCCCCTCGATCCCGCCTGTGTGGTGGATCTGGCGGATGGCAGCCCACCGGTGCGCCTCTGGCGGGACCCGGCGCGCTGGCACGAGGAACGGGAGCGCCAGTTTCCTGGCAGCGGGGCGTTCTGGCGGCTGTGCGCTGCCCTGCATCAGGCCAACTGGGAGTTCGCCGCCCGCGATCCGGTGCTGCCCCCCCGCAACCTCTGGGATCTGCGCCGGCTGCTCGGGGCCCTCAGACCGGCCAACCTGGCTTCGGGTCTGCTGGCTTCAGCCAGCATCGATCAGGTGCTGCAGCTCTGCGGCTGCGGGGGGGATGGGCGCCTGCGGCACTTCCTCGATCTGCAGCTGCGGCTCTATTCCCAGGAACCGGCGGAGCGCACGGCGGCCCTCTATGGGGCCACGGTGCTCGCCATGGCCCAGGCCCCGCTGGGGCTCTGGCATCTGCAGGGGTCGATGCAGGTGCTGAGCACCGCCCTGGAGGCAGCCCTGGCGAGGGCCGGTGGCCAGCTCCGCCTGCGTCACCGCGTGGTGCAGCTGCAGCGCCGGAACCACGGATGGGCCGTGCGGGCCCGGGCCCCCGGCCGCGATGGCCCCGCAGAGCGCTGCTGGGAGGCCGCGGATGTGGTGCTGGCGATTCCGCCCCAGAGCCTGCCGGATCTGGTGGGTCCCGCGGGGCTGCCGGCCGCTTACCACCGCCGGCTCACCCGCCTGCCGGACCCGTCCGGCGCGCTCGTGCTCTACGCGGCGGTGGAGCGCGCTGCGCTGCCGGCCGACTGCCCCAGCCACCTCCAGATCGCCTGGGATGCCCCGGGCTCCCTGTTCCTGTCCGTGAGCAGGCCTGGAGACGGCCGGGCACCGGAGGGTGAGGCCACCCTGATCGCCAGTGTCTTCACCGAGGCACGGCCCTGGTTCGCCCTCACTCCCGCCGCCTATGGGGCCGCCAAGGCCCGGGCCATGGCAGGCATCCGCCGGGGGGTGGAGCATCACCTCGGTCTGCCGTCCTCGGCCTGGCGGCACCTGGAACTGGCCACACCCCGGGGCTTCGCCCGGTGGACCGGCAGGCCCTTCGGGTTCGTGGGGGGCCTGGGCCAGAGGCCCTCCAGCTTCGGTCCCTTCGGCCTGGCCAGCCGAACTCCGCTGGAGGGCCTCTGGCTCTGCGGCGATGCCATCTATCCCGGCGAGGGGACCGCCGGCGTGACCCTCTCCGCCCTGATGGCCAGCCGCCAGCTGCTGGCGCGCCAGGGCCGGGAGCTGACGCTCAGAGAAAGCCCGGACGCAACTGCTGACAATCCCTGAGCTCCTCCTGAAGGGCGCTCCAGTTCTCCTGGGCCAGGTGCCGCTCCAGCTGCTCGAGGCTGCGGCGGTAGGCGGCGAGCGCATCCTGGAGCGCCTCCCGGTTGCATCGGGCCATCAAGGTGCCCAGCTCCGGGTTACCCCCTCCCACCCGGCTGGTATCGGCGAAGCCACTCGAGGCCAGGGCCCGCACGAGCTCGGGGATGCCGCCCCCCTGCCGGCGGGCCGCGTCATCCACCCCCTGCAGCAGCGCCGCGCTCACCAGCACGGGCAGGTGTGAAATCAGGGCCACGGCGCGATCGTGCTCCGCCGCGGGACAGACCAGGCAGCGGGCCTCCACCGCCGCCGCCAGGCTGACCACCTGATCGAGCGCTGCCGGATCGGTGGGGGGGTCTGGGGTCAGGACCCAGGGGCGACCGCGGAACAGCCCCGGCTGCCCAGCCTCCACGCCGGCCGCAGCGGTTCCCGCCATCGGGTGGCCGGCCACGAAGCGGGGGTGCAGCGGCGTCCAGCACTCCAGCACAGGTGCCTTCACGGATCCCACGTCGGTGACGACCGCTTCCGCCGGAATGGCCTGCACAAGCGCGGGCTCCGGCGCCAGCAGCCGGTCGAGCGGCAGGGCCAGCACCACCAGGGCACAGCCCCGCAGGATGGCGGGATCCAGGCTCACGTGCGTGGCCAGGCGTCGCTGCCGCGCCCGTTCGGCGGTGGCCTGCCGATGCACCAGGGCCAGCACCTCCATCCCCCGGGCCTGCAGATCCAGGCCCAGGGAACCTCCGATCAGGCCGAGGCCCACGATGCCGATGGGACCCTCCAGCCGGGCCGGCACCAAGGGGGGGCTCACCAACGGTGGTGTTGTCATCACGGCTGCAGTGCCACCGGGCCAGCTTCGTACGATTCAGGCCCCGGCTGACGGCGGCGGATGCTCGAGGCCCATGCCCATCACCAGCTGAAGGCCCTGCTCCGCAGGGAGGGCCGCAGAAGTCAGGACGCCTGGCCCCATCAGCTCAGCCTCTGTCGGCTGGTGGCTCGGAGCCTGCGGCGTTGCGATCACACCCTGGTGAGGCTCACGCCGGGCAGCGGCCCTGGCTGGCTGCTGGGCCTGCTGGTGCCGCTGGCCTTGAGCGAAGCTTCGGTGGCGCTGGTGCTGAGCCCGGGCCTGCGGCAGCGGCTGCTGGAGGTGGAGCTGCCCCGGCTGGCGGCTGCTGGCCTGGCCCTGCCCTGCCATGAGGGGCCCGGCTCCGAGGGTGCCCGGCTGTGGCTGCTCAGCGTGGAGGAGCTGCTGCAGGCCTGGCGCGGGGGCACCCTGGGAGGGCGGCAGCTGGTGATCCCGGAAGCCGAGCAGCTCGATGCCCGGCTCCGGGCCGGCCTGGCCATGAGACTGGTGGGAGCCGACTGGGACCGACTGGCCCGCGCCCACCCCGCTGCCGCTCCGGCGCTGGCGGAGCTGCACGGACGGCTGAGCCGGCAGGTGATGGCCCACCCCGGGGGGGATCGCCGTCCCCTGCCCCTCGCGCCGGAAGACGAGGCCCCGCTGCGGCAGTTGCTCGGCCTCTTCCAGCCGCTGCCGGAACCCTGGCAGCGATGGCAGGCCAGCGGGGGAGACGCCTGGGTGAGCTGGGCCGCGCTGGAAGCCGCCTGCCAGCACCAGGGTCCGGCCCTCGTCTGGAGCCTGCATCGGCAGCCGCTCGAGCCGCTGCACCTGCTCAACGGTCTCTTCGAGGGTCGCGGCGCCGTGCTGGTGGCGGAACTGGCCGGATCCAGCACGCAGCTGACCGGCAACGGGGATGCCGGCCTGGGCTTCATCCCGAACGTCTGCGTGGATCTGGGCGATACGCCGCTGTCCGATCCGCTGCCGGTGTACGCCCCCCTCCGCCAACCGTTGCCGAACAGCCCGCGCTACGGCGAGCACCTGCTGGACCAGTGCCGCCGCCTTGTGCTGGGGCAGGCAGGGCTCAGCCTCATCCTCATCGACGATGAGGGATTGCGTCTCTCCCTGACCAGCGGCCTGGCCGCCGAGTTCGGCAGTCGGGTGGTGCACGAGAGCAGCACGGCTGAATCCAACGGGGTGATCTGCGCGCGCTGGAGCTGGTGGCTGGACCACCAGGGCCTTCTGCCCCTGCCGTGCCAGATCGTGGTCGGTCTGCTGCCGATCGCCAGCCTGGAGGATCCGCTCACGGCAGCCCAGGTGCTGGCCCTGCGGCGCCAGGGCCGTGACTGGTTCCGGGAGCGGCTGCTGCCCGACGGGCTCACCCGCCTGCAACTGGCCATCACCGGCCTGCGGGGACAGGGAGGAAGACTGGCCATCCTGGATGGCAGGCTGCGCGGCCGCAGCTGGGGACGCCAGGTGCTCGGGGCCCTGGAGCCATGGGTGAACCTCCGTCAGCTGTTGCCGCCGTAACCCCCCACCTAGCCTGAGCCGGTGAAAGCCGTTCCGGAGCACGACCGATGGGGGAAGCACGCCGCCGCACCATCCAGGGCCTTCCCCCCAAGGGACCGAAGCGTGCCGAAGACGGCGACACCTCGCCCCGGATCGCCCCGTGGCTGCCCCTCACCCGCCCCCAGGCCGACCGGTTCGTGTCCATCACCACCAGGGGCGCCTGGATCGGCATCGCGGCCCTCGTGCTGTTCTGGCTCACGGTGCGCTTCCTGGGTCCGGCCCTGGGATGGTGGACGTTGGCGGACGGCTGACCCAGGTCCGGGGCCAGGTCCGGAACTAGGCATTCATACCCACAGAAAACGGAAGAAATGCTTAGGATCCGTAGTTATTGGCGCTAGACCCATGTTTCCCCGGCTCGCGGAGCAGTACCGCTCCGTTGTCCACGATCTGGTGATGAGCCTTGAGGCCCTGGCCACAAGCCTCCAGAGCCGCGGCATGGCCGCCACCTGTTACAGCTGCGGCGATGGCCGCGATGGTCACGGTGCCTCCTTCGTCGCCAACCTGGGCACCAACCACATGGTGCGGTTTCTGGTCTCCGACTTCGGCATCAGCTGGGTTGAATCCCGCAACGGCCATGAGCTGGTGAAACTGGAAGGAGCCGAAGCCATCCAGGAACTCCAGCGAGTGGCACAGGTGCTCCAGAGTGCCCCCAGCCAGGACGTTGCTCCCGCAGCGCCGTCGATCACCCCCTGAAGGCCGGCCCCCTGTCTCCGGTGGCAGACAGCCGGTGAGGCTGACCTGCCACCCGCGCCCGGCTGTCATCCGGCCACCGGCAGAGCACCGGCTGGGCTGGCCCCAGCATCGCCCCCGGAAGCAGCTGCCATGCCCGATCCCTCAACGGCGGACGCCGTGCTGGCTGAAGCCTTGGCCGCCGCAGCCAGGGGCTTCATCGAATTGGCCGTCACCTCCGAACCTTCGGTGAGCTTGCGCCGGGTGCGCTGCTCGATCTCGGCAGCTTGCTCCGGATTCTGCTCCAGCCAGGTGATGGTGTTGTCGCGGCCCTGGCCGATGTTGTCGCCCTCGTAGCTGTACCAGGCGCCCTTGCGGATCACCACACCGGTTTCCTCGGCCAGATCGAGCAGGCATCCCAGGGTGCTGATGCCCCGACCGAACAGGATGTCGAACTCGGCGATCCGGAACGGGGGGGCCACCTTGTTCTTGGCCACCTTCACCTTGGCGCGGATGCCGTATTCCTCGGTGCCGCGCTTCAGCGTCTGGATGCGGCGAATGTCGAGGCGCACCGAGGCGTAGAACTTCAGCGCATTGCCGCCGGTGGTGGTTTCCGGACTGCCGTAGGTGACGCCGATCTTCTGGCGCAGCTGGTTCAGGAAGATCACGGTGCAGCCGGACTTGCCGATGTTGCCGGTGATCTTCCGCATGGCCTGGCTCATCAGACGGGCCTGGCTGCCCACCGCCAGATCCCCCATCTCCCCCTCGATCTCGGCCCGGGGCGTCAGAGCCGCCACCGAGTCGACCACGACGATGTCGACGGCGGCGGAGCGCACCAGCTGGTCGACGATCTCCAAGGCCATTTCGCCCGTATCCGGCTGGGATACCAGCAGGTTTTCGATGTCCACCCCCAGGGCGGCCGCATAGACGGGATCGAGGGCGTGCTCAGCGTCCACGAACGCCGCCACGCCACCGCGCTTCTGTACCTCGGCGATGGCATGGAGCGTGAGGGTGGTCTTGCCGGAACTCTCCGGGCCGTAGACCTCCACCACCCGGCCCTTGGGATAGCCGCCGCCGAGGGCCAGATCGAGGGTCAGGGCACCGGTGGAGATCGTTTCCACCCGCATGCGGGAGGCATCGCCGAGGCGCATGATCGAGCCCTTGCCGAAGTTGCGCTCGATCTGGTTGAGCACCAGGCCCAGGGCCTTGTCCCGCTCCGCCGCGGCACGGGCATCGGCGGAAGAGGAGGCCGCGGCACCGGTCGTGGCGAAGGAAGCGGCCTTGGAATCAGCAGGCATGGGGAGGAAAACGGAGGGTGAATCGGGCCGCAGAGCCATCCTGCGGCCGCCGGGAAGTCAGTACCACCAAACGAGACCAGCGTCTCAATCGCGCCTAGTACGTACGTACCCTAGCGGGTCAGGGCCACTGCGCCAGGGGGCCGGCAAAGCGTTCCGGCTCCAGCCAGTGGATCCCGTCGGGCAGATCGACGCCATCCGCCGGACCGAGATAGCCCCAGCTCACCAGAAAGCAGCGCACGGCCGTCAGGGCCGGATCGGCGCGCACCCGCTCCAGGGTCGGGCGGCGGTCCTCCACGAACCACAGGCGGGGATGGCGGACGAGCAGCCGCCGCAGCACCTCGGGCTTGCTGCCCTGTTCGTGGCCGTGCAGGGCCGAGGGCTCCAGGGCGGCAGCCTGCAGGATCCGGTGGGCAAAGTCCTTGCCCTTGGTGGTGAGCACCATCCAGGCGACGCCGTCGCCGTCCAGCCGCCGCAGCCGCTCCACGACGCCGGGATAGAAGCGGTGCAGGGCGAGCCAGGCGGACAGGTCCGCGCGGATCGCGCGGGATCGCACCTGCTCAAGCGTCTGCTGCAGCTGCGGCGCGCTCCAGCCCCAGCGGGCGAGGAGCTGGGGCAGCCGCTGGCTGTAGTGGGCGAGGAGGTCCTCCAGGGCGAGGTCCGCACGGGAGAGTTCCGCCGCCATCAGCACCATCTCCCATCCCTTGTGGATGAGCGGACGCAGGCGGGCGAAGGCGGCAGGCGCCTGCTCGGGCAGCGCGATGGCGGGGGCCAGCTGCAGGGCCGCCGCCCGGGCGGCCCACCAGTACTCGGCCATGCCGTCCACGAGCACCCCGTCGAAGTCGAAGACGACCAGGGGAGCGGCGGGGGAGTTCCCAGTCACGGCAGGGCTCCCAGAGTGCTGGGGAAAAACTGGGCCGCTAGGATTCGAACCTAGGAATGGCGGGACCAAAACCCGCTGCCTTACCACTTGGCGACGGCCCAATGTCGGTGGAGTCAGGCTGCCGGGGCAGCAGCTCCTGAAAGGGGGAAACCCAGCTGGTGAGACCGGATCCCGCAGCGGCGCTCGCCGTTGCCTAGATAGTTACCCACAGCGTCCGGTCCTTCGTCAATCACCAGCCGCCGTGAAGCCCAGCCCGTTCAGGCCGGGAACAGGCGCAGCCGCTGATCGCCGCTGGGACCGAACACGGCTGTGCGCACCCGGTAGCGGCTGGCCAGCTCACACTGCAAGCGGCGCACCCGTTCACTGCGGGGCAGCAGTTCCACGGGCTGGCCCTGGGCCAGCACCACGTGCTCCACCGCCAGGCGGCACTCCTCCAGGGCCGCCAGGGTGTCATCGCCCTCGGGGGCCGGCGAGGGGGGCTCCAGGGGGCGGTGGCGGGCGAGCAGCCGCTCCAGGGCCCGCTGCAACTGGGGCATGGCACTGCTCTTGATCACCAGGATCGGCAGGCCCAGATCCTGGGCCAGACGGCGCACGTGGGGGTCGCGGCCGAGCTGCTGGCGGGCGCTGAGCACCACGTCAGCCAGCTCCACGCTGCCCACCACGGCCACGGGCATCTGCCGGGCCCGCACCACCTGCTCGAGGGCGCTGCGGCTGATGCCGGCGCCGTAGACCCGCAACGGCGGGGGCGCGGTGGCTGGAGGAGGTGGCGGAGCCGCAGGTGAAGGCTCAGGTGGGGGCGCCCCGCCCCCAGCACTGGCGGCAGGGGGGCTGGCGGCAGGGGCCGGAACGCCGGGCGCTGCGGCGGCTCGGGGCGACAGGGGCCTGGCGATGGAACGGGGGCGGGGGGGCAGGTCCTCCTGCAGCTGCAACCGTCCATCCGGCCCCAGCTCCCGCACCTGGGGCCTGGCGGCCTGGCCCCGCAGCAGCCCGTCCACCGTCTGGGCCACATCCCGGTGGATCAGCCAGCGATGGCGGCTGTGCATCTCCACCGCCAGGGGAAAGGTGGGCTCGGCAGCCCGCTCCAGCACGGTCTTCTGGGTGCGCCGCCGCCGCGCCTCCTCATCCCCGAGGGTGACCGACTGGATCCCCCCCACCAGATCGCTGAGGGTGGGGTTCTTGATCAGGTTGGTGAGCTCGTTGCCGTGGGCCGTGGCCACCAGCATCACGCCCCGCTCCGCAATGGTTCGCGCCGCCTGGGCTTCCCGTTCCGTGCCGATTTCATCAATCACGATCACCTCGGGCATGTGGTTCTCCACCGCCTCGATCATCACCTCGTGCTGCAGGTCAGGCCTGGCCACCTGCATGCGGCGGGCGCGGCCGATGGCGGGATGCGGGATGTCGCCATCGCCGGCGATCTCGTTGCTCGTGTCGATCACCACCACCCGCTTGCCGAGATCGTCGGCCAGCACCCGGGCGATCTCCCGCAGGGCCGTGGTCTTGCCCACCCCGGGGCGGCCCATCAGCAGCAGCGACTGGCCGGAATCGAGCAGGTCGCGCACCATCACCACCGTGCCGAACACGGCCCGGCCCACGCGGCAGGTGAGGCCCACGATGGCCCCGGTGCGGTTGCGGATCGCGCTGATGCGGTGCAGGGTGCAGGCGATGCCGGCCCGGTTGTCCGCGCCGAAGGCGCCCAGCTGGTCCACCACCGCATCGAGATCGCTGCGCTCCACCGGCCGATCGCCGAGCAGGGAGGCCCGGCCCGGGTAGCGGGCCTCCGGCAGCCGGCCCAGGTCCAGCACCACCTCCAGCAGGTGGGCCCGGCTCTCCGCACTGGCGAGGGCCGCCCGCACCGGAGCGGGGAGCACCGCCAACAACCGGTCGAGGTCGTCGCTGATGGCCTGGGGCGTCCCCGTGGCCGGCAGCTCGGCCGCCATGGGAGGGGGAGGGATCAGGGGCTCGGGGGACGGCACCGCAACGGCCTGGGGTGGCCTCGTTCTAGCCAGGGCAGCACCAGACCCCGCGCCTGCTTCAGGGCCCGGGGCCACAGCTCCGAGGCCGCCAGCAGGGACACACCCCGCCGCTGGGCCTCCTGCAGCAGCGGCTGAAGGGAGCGCCGGGCCACGCCGCCGAAGGCGACGCCGGCGCAGAGCCGCGCCAGCGCAGGCTGGCGTTGCAGCAGGGGCAGCGTGGAGGCATTGGTGCCGCCGGCCAGCTGCAGGGGGCCGGGCGGCAGCCGGCGGCCACGGCGCTGCAGGAGGGTCACGGCGGCATGGGCGGTGCCATCACCCACATCCCCGCTCATCGGCCGGCCGTCCAGCTGCCAGAGCGGCGCCAGTCCATGGGCACGCAGGGCCCGGTAGCGCTGCCACAGCTCCTGCTCGGCCACCTCGGGGCCGGCACTCACCGCCACCCGGCGGAACGGGACCCCACTGAGGCGCAGCTGCTCCAGCCGCTGCTCGAAGGGCTGCTGACGTCCTGGCTGGGTGTGCAGCTCCACCGCATCGGGAGCCAGCTGCCGCAACAGCGCAGGCACCGCCGCTGCCGGGAGCACGCGGCCACGCTCCTCGATCAGGCCCAGCGGACAGGCCGGCAGGCAGCGGCCGCAGCCGTAGCAGCGCTCCTCCAGCACCCCGGCGGCACCGGTGGCTCCAACGCCGATGGCGAGGGCCGGGCAGACCCGCTCACAGGGGCGCGGGCAGGCGGGCGGGCATTGCCCCGGATCGAACCAGGCCTTGCGGAAGTGGGGATCCTCACCGTCGCTGAGGCTGATCATCAGCCACGGACGTTCGGCCCCATGGCCTTCGGCCCAGGCGATGCCGCGGCGGGCAGCGGCCACGGCTGCGGTGTCGGCCGCCACATCCAGGCAATGCACTCCGGCGAGCGCGTAGAGGCCGGCAAGGTCCTCGATGGCGGCCAGATCGTGATTGCTGGCACCGGCGATCCACTTCACCCAGCTGCCGCAGCGCAGGGCCGTCTCAGGCGTCATCGCCGCGGATCCCTCCCGCAGACGCGTGGCGCAGCACGCCTCAGGCGGCGGCCAACACGGCCTCCAGGGGCTGCCAGCGCAGCTCCCGGGCCCCGCCCATCTCCACCACGATCTTGAGGCGGGCCTCCCGCTGGGTGAGCTTCACCAAGGAGCTGAGCTCCGCCGTGGAGAGCACCTGCCCCTCCAGCAGCCACAGCAGGATGGGCTGGTCGCCCTCCAGCAGACTGCCCAGCTGCGGCATCACGCGGTGCACCTCTCCGACGGCGGCGCCGCGTCCCACGCTCTGGTGGCCCAGGTGCGGAGGACGGACTCCATGCAGCTGGAGCAGGAAGGCCTCGGGGTCGCCCAGGCCGCGGGCGGACGTGATCTGGGCGCGGTAGCCGGCGGCCCGCAGGCGCCGCATCAGCCGGGTCTCCGCCCCCCCCTCCAACGGAGCGAACAGAGCCAGGGCACCGGCCCGCTCGAGGTCTTGTCGAAATCCCCGACCAGACAACAGCAGCGGCATGGTGATGGTGACGCGGTGGGGCGAGTCTGCCAGCTTCCCGGGGATGGGGAACGTTCCCTGGGGACAACACCGGGAGGGGGAAGGCTGTGGGGTATGGTTGTCAGCTGTGCTTGGAATCTGTGCCCGACCGCTAGCCGGGCCTCCAGAACCTCGCACCAGGTCGCCAGTGGTGGCGGCCTCCACGGCCTGCGCGGCAGCACGGGTTTTTCCAACGTCTTCGCTTCGGCCCTGACGACCCTGGAAAAGCTTCTGTCTCGTCGCCGGGAAACTGCCTGAACGCGCTGATCTCTCCCAGGAGACGGTCCGTCCGGTCCAGGCAAGTCCCAGCCGCGCTGATCAGATCCTCGGGTCTGTCTGCTAGCGCCCTGGATTTCTCTTCAGGGTTCCGAGCTCTGCCGGGGTCGTCGCCGACGCCGACCGCAGAGCCCGGATCCGGAATGGACGACACGGCACAGCACGACATTCAGGCATCTGCATCGGCTTCACCGGTACCCCCGGTGGTCCAGCTGGCGCTGACTCCCCTCCTATGTCCATCGGCATTCTTGGGAAGAAACTGGGCATGTCCCAGTTCTTCGACGAGGCGGGCAAGTCCATCCCGGTCACCGTGATCGAGGCTGGTCCCTGCCGCATCACCCAACTCAAATCCACCGACACGGACGGCTACACCGCCGTGCAGCTCGGTTTTGGCGACATTCGCGAAAAGCTCGTGAACAAGCCTGCCCAGGGCCACCTCGCCAAATCCGGTGAGGACCTGCTCCGCCATCTCAAGGAATACCGGGTCGACAGCCTGGATGGTCTCGAGCTGGGCGGTGCCGTCACCGTCGCCGCCTTCGAGCCCGGCCAGAAGGTCGATGTGAGCGGCGACACGATGGGCCGGGGCTTCGCGGGCTACCAGAAGCGCCACGGCTTCAGCCGCGGCCCGATGACCCACGGCTCCAAGAACCATCGTGAGCCGGGTTCCACCGGCGCTGGCACCACCCCGGGCCGGGTCTATCCCGGCAAGCGGATGGCCGGCCGTTACGGCGGCAAGCAGACCACCACCCGTGGCCTGGTGATCCTGAAAGTGGACACCGAGCGGAATCTGCTGGTGGTGAAGGGATCGGTGCCCGGCAAGCCCGGCGCGCTGCTCAACATCCGCCCGGCCAACCGGGTGGGCGCCAAGGCCGGGAACTGAGGAGGACCGACAACATGGCTCACTGTGTGATTCGCGACTGGCAGGGCAAGGAGGCCGGCAAGGCCGACCTCGACCTCAAGGTCGCCAAGACAAGCTCCGCCACCGACCTGGTGCACCGTGCCGTGGTGCGGCAGCTGGCCCACGCCCGCCAGGGCACGGCCAGCACCCTCACCCGGGCCGAGGTGGCCGGTGGTGGCCGCAAGCCCTACAAGCAGAAGGGCACCGGCCGGGCCCGCCAGGGTTCGATCCGCACCCCCCTGCGCCCGGGCGGCGGCGTGGTGTTCGGGCCCAAGCCCCGCAGTTACAACCTGGCGATGAACCGCAAGGAGCGTCGCCTGGCCCTGCGCACCGCCCTGATGAGCCGCGTGGAGGACATCACCGTGGTGAAGGGGTTCGGCACCGGTCTGGAGACGCCGAAAACCAAGGAGGTCAGCGCAGCCCTCGCCCGCTTCGGCATCGAGGCCGGCGCCAAGGTGCTGGTGATCCTCGACAACGCTTCCGAAGCCGTACGCAAGTCCGTGCGGAACCTCGAGAAGGTGAAGCTGATCGCCGCCGATCAGCTCAATGTGTTCGACCTGCTCAACGCCAGCAAGCTGGTGGTGAGCGAGGAGGCACTCGCGAAGATTCAGGAGGTCTACGGCGATGGCTGAACGTTTTGCAGGCCGGCTCGCGGATGTGATCCGCCGGCCGCTGATCACCGAGAAGGCCACCCGTGCCCTCGAACTGAATCAGTACACCTTCGAGGTGGACCACCGGGCCGCCAAGCCCGACATCAAGGCGGCCATCGAAAGCCTGTTCGATGTGAAGGTGGTGGGCGTCAGCACCATGAACCCGCCGCGTCGCAGCCGCCGCGTCGGCCGCTTCGCCGGCAAGCGCGCCCAGGTCAAGAAAGCCGTGGTGCGCCTGGCCGAGGGCAACGCCATCCAGCTGTTCCCTGAGTCCTGAGGAGGGGTCTACAACCACATGGCAATCCGTAACTACCGCCCCACCACCCCCGGCACCCGCACCCGTGTCGCCAGTGACTTCACCGAAGTCACTGGCCGCGGACGGGAGCGGGGCCTGGTGGTGGCCAAGCACCGCCGCAAGGGCCGCAACAACCGCGGTGTGATCACCTGCCGCCATCGCGGCGGCGGTCACAAGCGCCTCTATCGCCTCGTCGACTTCCGTCGCGACAAGCACGGCGTGGCAGCCAAGGTGGCGGCCATCCACTACGACCCGCACCGCAACGCCCGCCTGGCCCTGCTCTTCTACGTCGACGGCGAGAAGCGCTACATCCTGGCCCCCGCGGGCATCGAGATCGGCCAGGAGGTGGTGTCCGGGCCCGACTCCCCGATCGAGAACGGCAATGCCCTGCCGCTCTCGGCCATCCCCCTGGGTTCCAGCGTTCACAACGTGGAGCTCTACGCCGGCCGCGGTGGCCAGATGGTGCGCACCGCCGGTGCCAGCGCCCAGGTGATGGCCAAGGAAGGGGACTACGTCGCCCTCAAGCTGCCCTCCACCGAGGTGAGGCTGGTGCGCCGTGAGTGCTACGCCACCCTTGGGGAGGTGGGCAACTCCGAGGTGCGCAACACCAGCCTGGGCAAGGCCGGCCGCAAGCGCTGGCTGGGCCGCCGCCCCGAGGTGCGCGGTTCGGTGATGAACCCCTGCGACCACCCCCACGGTGGTGGCGAAGGCCGTGCCCCCATCGGCCGCTCCGGCCCCGTCACCCCGTGGGGCAAGCCGGCCCTCGGCCTCAAAACCCGCAAGCGGAACAAGCCCAGCAACCGGTTTGTGCTCCGGAAACGCCGCCGCACCTCCAAGCGGAGCCGAGGCGGACGCGATTCCTGATGAACCACACCGCTTTGCCCGCTTCCTGAACCGCTATGGGACGTTCACTCAAAAAAGGTCCGTTTGTCGCCGACAGCCTGCTTCGCAAGGTTGAGAAGCAGAACGCCGCCAACGACAAGACCGTGATCAAGACCTGGTCACGCGCCTCCACCATCCTGCCGATGATGATCGGCCACACGATTGCCGTCCATAACGGCAAATCCCATGTGCCGGTCTACGTGACCGAACAGATGGTGGGCCACAAGCTCGGGGAATTCGCCCCCACCCGCACCTTCCGGGGCCACATCAAGGACAAAAAGGGAGGCCGATGATCTATGGCTAACACCGCTCCGAACCAGGCCCTCGCCCACGGCCGCTACATCCGCGGCTCCGTGAGCAAGGTGCGTCGTGTCCTCGACCAGATCCGCGGCCGCACCTACCGCGAGGCGCTGATCATGCTCGAGTTCATGCCCTACCGCTCCACCGGGCCCATCACCAAGGTGCTGCGCAGCGCCGTGGCCAACGCCGAGCACAACCTCGGCATGGATCCGGCCAGCCTGGTGGTGACCACCGCCAGCGCTGACATGGGCCCTTCCATGAAGCGCTACCGGCCCCGCGCCCAGGGTCGCGCCTACGCGATCAAGAAACAGACCTGCCACATCAGCATTGCTGTGGCCCCTTCCGCCTGACCCCGAGGACACCGAACCGATGGGACACAAAATCCATCCAACCGGCCTGCGCCTGGGGATCACCCAGGACCACCGCTCCCGCTGGTACGCCCCGAGCAAGACCTATCCCACCCTCCTGCAGGAGGACGATCGGATCCGCAAGTTCATCCACAAGAAATACGGCGCCGCCGGCATTTCCGACGTGCTGATCGCCCGCAAGGCCGACCAGCTCGAAGTGGAACTCAAGACCGCACGCCCCGGTGTGCTGGTGGGCCGCCAGGGCAGCGGCATCGAAGACCTCCGCACCGGCATCCAGAAGACCGTGGGCGATGCGAACCGCCAGGTGCGCATCAACGTGGTGGAGGTGGAGCGCGTCGATGCCGACGCCTTCCTGCTGGCCGAGTACATCGCCCAGCAGCTCGAGAAGCGGGTGGCCTTCCGCCGCGTGATCCGCATGGCCGTGCAGCGGGCCCAGCGGGCCGGCGTACTCGGGCTGAAGATCCAGGTGAGCGGTCGCCTGAACGGTGCCGAGATCGCCCGCACCGAGTGGACGCGCGAGGGCCGGGTGCCGCTGCACACCCTGCGCGCCGACATCGATTACGCCACCAAGCTGGCCAGCACCACCTACGGGGTGCTCGGCATCAAGGTGTGGGTGTTCAAGGGCGAGGTGTTGCCGGGCCAGAAGGAGCAGCTGCCCGTGGGCGCCGCTCCCCGCCGCCGGACCAGCCGGCAGCCGCAACAGTTCGAAGACCGTTCGAACCAGGAGTGATCAGGAGGCCTGAACCATGCTGAGTCCAAGACGCGTCAAGTTCCGTAAGCAACAGCGAGGCCGCATGCGCGGTGTCGCCACGCGCGGCAACACCATTGCCTTCGGGGAATTTGCCCTGCAGGCCCAGGAGTGCGGGTGGATCACCTCCCGCCAGATCGAGGCGAGCCGCCGCGCCATGACCCGCTACGTCAAGCGGGGCGGCAAGATCTGGATCCGGATCTTCCCGGACAAGCCCGTCACCATGCGCCCCGCGGAAACCCGCATGGGCTCCGGCAAGGGCAACCCGGAATTCTGGGTGGCGGTGATCAAGCCCGGTCGCATCCTGTTCGAGATGGGGGGGGCTGACATCACCCCCGAGATCGCACGGGAAGCCATGCGCCTGGCGCAGTACAAGCTGCCCGTGAAGACCAAGTTCCTCACCCTCGACGATCAGCCGGTCGCCGGTGGTGAGACCCCTGCAGCCGCTGCTTCGGTTTCGGCCGAGCCTGCCAACACTGTGGAGTCCTGACCATGGCCCTTCCTGCTATCGCCGACGTGCGCAAGCTCACGGACGGTGACATCACCGAACAGATCGACGCCACCCGGCGCGAATTGTTCGACCTGCGCTTCCAGCAGGCCACGCGCCGCCTGGAACATCCCCACCGCTTCAAGGAAGCCCGCATCAAGCTGGCTCACCTGCTCACGGTGCGGAACGAGCGCCAGGCCTCCGCAGCCCAGGCTGTTTCAGCTACCTGATACCCCCCTCGATCCCATGGCACTCAAGGAAAGGGTCGGCACCGTCGTCAGCGACAAGATGGACAAGACGGTGGTGGTGGCGGTGGAAAACCGCTTCCCTCACCCCATCTACCAGAAGACGGTGAGCCGCACCAAGCGCTACAAGGCCCACGACGAAGACAACAACTGCAAGGTGGGCGACCGCGTGCGCATCACCGAAACCCGGCCGCTCAGCCGCACCAAGCGCTGGACCGTGGCCGAGGTGATCAACACCTCCGCCGCCACTTGAAGAGGAACGACCGATGATTCAACAGGAAACGTTTCTCAACGTCGCTGACAACAGCGGCGCCAAGCGCATCCAGTGCATCCGTGTGCTGGGCACCAACCGCCGCTATGCCCACGTCGGCGATGTCATCGTGGCCGCCGTGAAGGACGCCATGCCCAACATGGGTGTCAAGAAATCGGATGTGGTCAAGGCCGTGGTGGTGCGCACCAGGGCCACCCTGCGCCGCGACACCGGCAACGCCATCCGCTTTGATGACAACGCCGCGGTGATCCTGGGCAACGAGAACAACCCGAAGGGCACGCGGGTGTTCGGTCCGGTGGCCCGCGAACTGCGGGAGCGCAACTTCACCAAGATTGTGTCCCTCGCCCCGGAGGTGATCTGAAGATGGCAACCGCAACCCCCAAAGCCACGCCCGCTACGCGCACCAAGATGCGCATCCGCAAAGGCGACACCGTGCAGGTGATCAGCGGCAAGGACAAGGGCAAGACCGGTGAGGTTCTTCGCACCCTGCCCTACGAAAACCGAGTGGTGGTGCAAGGCATCAACCTGCGCACCCGGCACGTCAAACCCACCCAGGAGGGTGAAACAGGTCGCATCGTGACCGAGGAGGCCTCCCTGCACGCCTCCAACGTGATGCTGTATTCCACCAGCAAGAACGTGGCCAGCCGCGTCGAGATCGTTGTGGAGAGCGACGGCACCAAGAAACGCCGTCTCAAGAAAACCGGGGAAATCCTCGACTGAATTCCCACAGCTCTGACCACACCCGCCATCCATGGACGGTGTGAAGTCAGGCCCAACTCCTACAGCGATCTTTTCATCTCCGAACCCCCGTCCGCCTTCTGACCCCGCCCAGAAGCGCAACCACTTTCCCCGCCATGTCCCTCAAACAGCGCTACCGGGAGACGATTCAGCCCAAGCTCCTCAAGGATCTGAATCTCTCCAATGTCCACGAAGTCCCGAAGGTGGTGAAAGTCACCGTCAACCGGGGCCTGGGCGAAGCCGCCCAGAACGCCAAGGCTCTTGAGGCCTCCATCACCGAGATGGCCACCATCACCGGGCAGAAGGTGGTGGTGACCAGGGCCAAGAAGGCCATTGCCGGCTTCAAGATCCGCCAGGGCATGCCCATCGGCGTGGCGGTCACCTTGCGCGGTGAGCGCATGTACGCGTTCCTGGAACGCCTGATCCATCTGGCCCTGCCGCGCATCCGCGACTTCCGCGGAGTGAGCCCCAAGAGCTTCGATGGACGTGGCAACTACACCCTGGGGATTCGGGAACAGATCATCTTCCCTGAGATCTCGTTCGACAAGATCGACGCGATCCGTGGCATGGACGTCACGATCGTGACCAGCGCCCGTAACGACGAAGAGGGCCGGGCCCTCCTCCGCGAGATGGGAATGCCGTTCCGCAGCAACTGAGCCCTCTTCGGACCCGACCATGGCCAATCACGACCCGATTTCCGACATGCTCACCCGCATCCGCAATGCGAGTGAGAAGCATCACGAGACCACCCGTATCCCCTCCTCCCGCCTCCTCCGCAGCATTGCCAACGTGCTGCAGAAGGAAGGCTTCATCGCCGGCATCAGCGAAGAGGGCGAGGGTGTGCAGAAGCACCTCGTGGTGGAACTCAAGTACAGCGGCAAGCACCGCCAGCCCACGATCCGCTCCGTGCAGCGCGTCAGCAAGCCCGGTCTGCGCATCTACAAGAACAACCGCCAGCTGCCCAAGGTGCTCGGTGGCCTCGGTGTGGCCATCATCTCCACCTCCAAAGGTGTGATGAGCGACCGCGACGCCCGCAAGCAGGGCGTGGGTGGCGAAGTGCTCTGCTACGTCTACTGATCAGGGAGATTGACTCATGTCACGTATTGGTAAAGCCCCCATTTCCTTGCCCGACAAGGTCACCGTCAGCCTCAGCGGCCTCGCGGTGACCGTCAAAGGCCCCAAGGGGGAACTGAGCCGCACCCTCCCCGAGGGGGTGGCGGTTGCCCAGGAGGGCAGCACGATCGTGGTGAGCCCCACCAGCGAGAGCCGCCGCTCCCGTGAGCGCCACGGCCTCTGCCGCACGCTGGTGGCCAACATGGTCGAGGGCGTCAGCCAGGGCTACACCCGCAAGCTCGAGATCGTCGGGGTGGGCTACCGCGCCGCCGTCCAGGGCAAGAAGCTCGTGGTGTCAGCCGGCTACAGCCACCCGGTGGAGATGGTGCCCCCGGAGGGCGTCACCTTCGCCGTCGAGGGCAACACCACCGTGCTCGTCTCCGGCGCCGACAAGGAGCTGGTGGGCAACGAAGCCGCCAAGGTGCGCGCCATCCGCCCGCCCGAGCCCTACAAGGGCAAGGGCATCAAATACGCGGGCGAGCGCATCCTGCGCAAGGCCGGCAAGACCGGCAAGAAATGAGGTCTGCCTGAGCGTCGTTACCCTGTATTGCCATGTCATCCCCCTCTCGCAAAGAGCAGACCCAGAAGCGCCACCGCCGTCTGCGTCGCCATCTCACCGGCACAGCCGACCGTCCGCGCCTGGCCGTCTTCCGCTCCAACAACCACATCTACGCCCAGGTCATCGACGATGCCGCCCAGAGCACGCTGTGCTCGGCTTCGACGGTGGACAAGGAGCTGCGTCCCAGCGTGACCGCAAGTGGCACCTGCGACGCCTCCGTGGCCGTCGGCCAGCTCGTGGCCAAGCGTGCCCTGGCCAAGGGCATCTCCCAGGTGGTCTTCGATCGCGGCGGCAACCTGTACCACGGCCGGGTCAAGGCCCTGGCTGACGCCGCCCGGGAAGCGGGCCTTCAGTTCTGATCCCGACTTTCACCATGACCGAAACCAACGATCAAGTTCAATCCAACGCCGTTCCAGCCGCAGCCGACGTCCCGGCGGCGGCGGATGGCCAGCAGGAGCGCCGAGGCGGCCGCGGCGAAGGCCGGGGTGATCGCCGTGGTGGCCGGGGCCGCGACAACCGCCGCGGCCAGGAACGCGACTCCGAATGGCAGGAGCGGGTCGTCCAGATCCGTCGCGTCTCCAAGACCGTGAAAGGCGGCAAGAAGATGAGCTTCCGCGCCATCGTGGTGGTGGGCAACGAGAAGGGCCAGGTGGGCGTCGGGGTCGGCAAGGCCGGCGATGTGATCGGTGCCGTTCGCAAAGGTGTGGCCGACGGCAAGAAGCACCTGGTCAAGGTGCCTCTCACCCGCAGCAACTCCATCCCCACCCTGAGCAACGGCCGCGATGGCGCCGCCAGCGTGCTGATCCGGCCCGCCGCTCCCGGTACCGGGGTGATCGCAGGCGGCTCCATCCGCACCGTGCTCGAGCTGGCCGGAATCAAGAACGTGCTGGCCAAGCGCCTCGGGTCCAAGACCCCGCTCAACAATGCACGCGCCGCCATGGAGGCCCTCGCCGGGCTCCGCACCCACAAGGAGACCGCCAAGGAGCGGGGCATCTCCCTTGAGCAGATCTACTCCTGAGGCCTCCCGATGAGCATCACTCTTCAATCTCTCCAAGCCAACCCCGGCGCCCGGCGCCGCAAGCTGCGCAAGGGCCGCGGCATCGCCGCCGGCCAGGGGGCCAGCTGCGGCTTCGGCATGCGGGGCCAGAAGTCCCGTTCCGGCCGCCCCACCCGTCCCGGTTTCGAGGGCGGCCAGATGCCCCTCTACAGGCGCGTGCCCAAGCTCAAGCACTTTGAGCTGGTGAACCGCAAGGAATTCACCGTGATCAATGTGGCGAAGCTCGAAGCCTGCACCGCCGGCAGCACCGTGAACCTTGACTCCCTGGTGAAGCAGGGCATCGTGACCAGCCCCAAGCACCCCCTCAAGGTGCTCGGCAACGGCGACCTCTCGGTGAAACTCACCGTGCAGGCCTCCGCCTTCACAGCCAGTGCCCGCGCCAAGATCGAAGCCGCAGGCGGCAGCTGCGAAGTCATCTGACTCCCCCCGGCGCCAGCCACGCCCGGCCGTCGCCCTAAGGTCTGAGCCGTCTGCCGGAATGCGGCGGACGGCTTTTTGATGCCTTCCACCGCAGGATGCGGCCGCTTCTCCCTTCCCCCAAGCCCAACCACCATGCTTCTCAGTCGGGGACGCAACCCCAGCGCCGGTGAGATCCTCAGCCAGCTGATCCAGTCCAAGGGACTGCGCGACCGGGTGATCACCACCCTCGGCCTTCTCCTGCTGGTCCGGCTCGGCATCTACATCCCCGTTCCCGGGATCGACCGGGTGGCCTTCCAGGACTTCCTCGCCAGGGGGGGGCAGCTGATCGGCTTCCTGGACATCTTCACCGGTGGCGGCCTCTCCACCCTGGGCGTGTTCGCCCTTGGCATCCTGCCTTTCATCAACGCCTCGATCATCATCCAGCTGCTCACGGCCGCCCTGCCGCAGCTGGAGGAGCTTCAGAAGAACGAGGGAGAGGCCGGACGTCGCAAGATCGCCCAGATCACGCGCTACGTCGCCCTCGGCTGGGGAATCCTCCAGAGCACCGTCTTCGCCCTGATCCTGCGCCAGTACGCCACCGAGGGGCTCTCCGAGCCGGTGTTCGTGCTCCAGACCGCCCTGGCCCTGGTCACAGGATCCATGATCGTGATGTGGATCAGCGAGGTGATCACCGAGCGGGGCATCGGCCAGGGGGCTTCCTTGGTGATCTTCGTGAACATCGTGGCCACCCTGCCGCGGGCCCTGGGCTCCACGATCGAGCTGGCCCAGAGCGGTGACCGCAGCACCGTGGGTGGGATCGTGGTGCTGGTGCTGGTGTTCCTGCTCACGATCGTGGGAATCATCTTCGTGCAGGAGGGGAACCGGCGGATCCCGATCGTGAGCGCCAAGCGCCAGGTGGGCGGCGTGAATCTGCTGGCGGCCCGGCAGAGCTACCTGCCGCTGAAGCTCAACGCCGGTGGGGTGATGCCGATCATCTTCGCCTCGGCTGTGGTGTTCCTGCCGCTCACCATCGCCAACCTCACCCGCAGCCCCTGGCTGATCCAGGTGGCGGGGTACCTCAATCCCAACAGCAGCACCCCCTGGCTCTACGCCCTGGTGTTCTTCGGGCTGATCGTGGGCTTCTCCTTCTTCTACGCCTCGCTCACAGTGAACCCGGTGGACATCGCCACCAACCTCAAGCGCGGTGGGGTCGCGGTGCCGGGTGTGCGGCCCGGCTCAGCCACGGCCGCCTACCTGGGCGGTGTGCAGAACCGCCTCACCCTGCTGGGTGCCCTCTTCCTGGGAGCCGTGGCCATCATCCCTTCGGCCGTGGAGGGCGCCACCCAGGTCCGCACCTTTCAGGGCCTGGGGGCCACGTCTCTGCTGATCCTGGTGGGTGTGGCCATCGACACCGCCAAGCAGGTGCAGACCTACGTGATCTCCCAGCGCTACGAGGGCATGGTGCGGCAGTAGCTCCGCCTCCGCCCCAGCCCGTCCACTCCCCCCCTCTCCCCCTACCCGCCCGATGAAGCAACGCGTTCTGTTCCTGGGTCCCCCCGGTGCCGGCAAGGGCACCCAGGCCCAGCTTCTGGCAGGCTCGCGCCAGCTGCTGCACCTCTCCACCGGTGATCTGCTGCGGGCGGAGGTGGCGGCCGGCTCCGCCCTCGGCCAGGAGGCCGCCGCTGTGATGGCCCGGGGAGAACTGGTGAGCGACGCCCTGGTGCTGGCCATCGTCCGCAGCCGGCTGGAGCAGCAGGCGGCCTCAGGCGGGGGTGGGTGGTTGCTGGACGGTTTCCCCCGCAACGTGCCGCAGGCCGAGGCCCTCGAAAGCCTGCTTGAGGAGCTCGGTCAGCAGATCGAACTGGTGGTGCTGATGGAGCTGGACGACGCCGTGCTGCTGCAGAGGCTGCTGGGCCGGGGCCGGGAGGACGACAACCAGGAGGTGATCCGCCATCGCCTGGAGGTCTACCGGGATCAGACGGCTCCCCTGATCCGCTTCTATGGCGACAGGGGCCTGCTGCAGCCCGTCGATGCCAGCGGCGAGGTGGAGAGCGTCAGCCAACGGATCGATGCCCTGCTGGGCTGAGGTGCGCCTGGGTCGCTGAGCAGGGGCGGTTGACCGTTGTGATACGGTGGCGGTTTGCAAAACCGGAGAGCACAACGCCCATGAAGGTGCGTGCCTCAGTCAAGAAGATGTGCGACAAGTGCCGGGTGATCCGCCGCCACGGCCGGGTCATGGTGATCTGCACCAACCCCAAGCACAAGCAGCGCCAGGGCTGATCCCAGCCCGGGACGTCCCCCAAGGCCGCTGCACCCGCCGCTGACCTCGCCCCGCAAGGCCAGCCCCTCCACCCTGGGCCCGGCTCCGCCGGCCCACCCTGCCCCAGGCATGGGCACCCCTGACCCTTGATCGTTATCCCCACGTGGCTCGGATTGCCGGCGTTGATATCCCTCGCGACAAGCGGGTTGAGATCGCTCTCACCTATGTGTATGGCATCGGTCTCACCCGTGCCCAGAAGATCCTGGCCAAAACCGGCGTCGACCCGGACACCCGGGTGAAGGATCTCAGCGACGCCGACGTGCAGAAGCTGCGCGGTGCCGCCGAGACCTTCACCCTCGAGGGGGACCTGCGGCGCCAGGAAGGCATGGCCCTCAAGCGCCTGCAGGACATCGGTTGCCTGCGGGGACGGCGTCATCGCATGGGTCTTCCCGTGCGTGGACAGCGCACCCGCACCAATGCGCGCACCCGCCGGGGCGCTCGCAAAACCGTGGCAGGCAAGAAGAAGTAGTCGCCGCTTCACCCCACGGGTGGCCACCGGCCACTCCCCCGCCCTGCCGCCGGATTCCTTGCCACCGCCTGCCCAGACGGTCAGCAGCTCCGGCGTCACCAGGGTGTCCCCACGTTCCCTGATCACCTCCTGCCCGAGCAGGTCCCCCCACCATGGCGAAGCCAGCCAAGAAAACCGGTCCGAAGAAGGCCAAGCGCAACGTTCCCAATGGCGTTGCCCACATCCAGAGCACCTTCAACAACACGATCGTGTCGATCACCGACACGGCCGGTGAGGTGATCTCCTGGAGTTCTGCGGGCGCCAGCGGCTTCAAGGGAGCGCGCAAGGGCACCCCCTTCGCGGCCCAGACCGCCGCGGAAGCTGCCGCCCGGCGCGCCCTCGAGCAGGGCATGCGTCAGATCGAGGTGCTGGTGCGCGGTCCCGGTTCCGGCCGCGAGACCGCCATCCGCGCCCTGCAGGTCGCAGGCCTCGAAATCACCTTGATTCGCGACGTCACGCCGCTGCCCCACAACGGCTGCCGGCGCTCCAAGCGCCGCCGCGTCTGAAGACCGTCGCCCCGTTCCAGCCAACGGGCCCACTGCCCAATCTCCCGACTCTTCAGACCGTGCTGCACTACCAAATCGACCGGATCGAACACCAGGTGGCGGAAGACCGCGCCCAGACCGGTGTCTTCCTGATCGGCCCCCTCGACAGGGGTCAGGCCACCACCCTGGGCAATGCCCTGCGGCGGGTGCTGATCGGCGGCCTTGAAGGCAGCGCCATCACCGCCGTGCGCATCTCCGGCGTCAACCATGAGTACGCCACCGTCCCCGGTGTCCGCGAAGACGTTCTGGACATCCTGCTGAACTGCAAGCAGGTGGCGGTCAACAGCCGCAGCCGGGAGCTTGAGATCGGCCGGCTGGTGGTGAACGGCCCTGCCACTGTGACCGCAGCCGACCTGCAGTTCTCCTCCCAGGTTCAGGTGATCGACCCCGACCGGCTGATCGCCACCGTGGCCGAGGGCTTCGGCCTCGAGATGGAGGTGCATGTGGAGCGGGGTGTCGGTTACCGGCCTGTGGACCGCCACAGCGAGGACACCAGTGCCATCGATCTGCTCCAGATCGATGCGGTGTTCAAGCCCGTGAAGCGGGTGAACTACACCGTGGATGAAACCGCCGTGGGTGAGGGCGGCTCGGCCCGGGAGCGCCTGCGGCTGGAGATCGAGACCAACGGCAGCATCACCCCGGATGACGCCATGGCCCAGGCAGCCAACCAGCTCATCGCCCTCTTCCAGCCCCTCGCCACCCTCAGCGTCGTCGAGGAGGCTGGGCAGGAGCCCGAGCCTTCGGCTGAGGCCCAGATCCCGCTGGAAGAGCTGAACCTGTCGGTTCGGGCCTACAACTGCCTGAAGCGCGCCCAGGTCAACTCCGTGTCCGACCTGATGGGCTTCAGCTACGAAGACCTGCTGGAGATCAAGAACTTCGGCTCCAAGTCGGCTGATGAGGTGATCGAGGCGCTGGAGCGCATCGGCATCACCCTGCCCCAGAGCCGCACCAGCGCCTGATCGGCGGCATCCGAATCCTCCCTAGCAACCCACGAACGATGCGTCACCAATGCCGAGTCCCGATGCTGGGACGCCCCGCCGACCAACGCAAGGCCATGCTGCGTGGCCTCACCACCCAGCTGATCCGCGAGGGTCGCGTCACCACCACCAAGGCCCGCGCCAAGGCACTCCGCGATGAGGCCGAGCGGATGATCACCCTGGCCAAGGACGGCACCCTCGCGGCCCGCCGCCGCGCCATGGGCTACATCTACGACAAGCAGCTCGTGCACGCCCTGTTCGACAAGGCCCAGGAGCGCTACGGCGACCGCCAGGGTGGCTACACCCGGATCATCCGCACCATTCCGCGCCGCGGTGACAACGCCGAGATGGCCATCATCGAGCTGGTCTGACCCTGCCACCCCACCCGCCGTTCCGATCCCGTGCTCGGCCGTGACGCCAACGGGTGATGACCCGAACGGCGCTTCTGCCCTGTCGCCCTCCGCATCGCCCACCGCATCGTCCAACGCATCGCCCTCTGCCTGCAGTACGACGGCGCTGCCTTCAACGGCTGGCAGCGCCAGCCCAACGCGCCAAGCGTGCAGGCGGCACTGGAGGAGGCGATCGAGGCGCTGGAACCTGCTCCCGCTCCGCCCGGTCGTAAGGGGACACGCACCTGGGCGGCAGGCCGCACCGATGCGGGTGTGCATGCGGCGGCCCAGGTGGTGCATTTCGACAGCCATGGGCCCATCCCGGCTGAACGCTGGGCCAAGGCCCTCAATGGCCGCCTTCCGCCCACGATCCGGGTGAGGGCGGTGAGCCGCGTGGGGCCCGACTGGCACGCCTGCTTTTCCGCCACGTACCGGCGCTACAGGTACACCCTCTTCAACGGCCGCGCCCCCAACCTGTTTCTGGCCCCCTGGAGCTGGCATCGCTACCAGTGCCGGCTGGGTGAAGACGCCATGCGCCATGCCCTGGAGGGCATGCTCGGGGAGCACGACTTCTCGGCGTTCCAGCGGGCAGGCAGCCACCGCCGCCACGCCCGCACCACCCTCCAGGAGGTGCTGCTGGAACGGGAGGGCGACCTCCTCCGGGTGGAGCTGCAGGCCAGTGGCTTTCTCTACGGCATGGTGCGGCTGGTGATCGGCCAGCTCGTGGCGGTCGGGGAAGGTCGTCTGAGCCCGGAGGCGTACACGCTGCGCTGGCGCCTGCGGGACCGCGAGGCGGTGAAGGAGGCCGCTCCACCCCAGGGGCTCTGCCTGCTGCGGGTGGGCTATGCGGAGCCGGTGTTCCCCACGGCTGCCTGGTATGATTGCCAACCGCGGTATCAGCTGGAGACCACCGATTCACCGGTTCTCCCTGCTGCACAATCCGCCGTTCCGCAGGGCCCCCAGCGGCCAAGCGGTATGGTCTTTTGAATGGGCGCATCCAAGCCCCGCTCATCCCCGACCACCTGCCCAGCCCCCTACGGCCTGCCGGTGCCTGACCAGGCGATATGAACAAGACTCCCCTGCCCTCGATTGGTTCTCTCGAACGCCAGTGGTACCTGGTGGATGCGGAGAATCAGACCCTCGGCCGCCTGGCCAGCGAAGTTGCCGCTGTGCTCCGCGGCAAGAACAAGCCCTGCTACACCCCCCATCTCGACGCCGGTGACTTCGTCATCGTCATCAACGCCGACAAGGTGCGGGTGAGTGGCAACAAGGCCACCCAGAAGGTGTACAGGCGCCATTCCGGTCGCCCCGGTGGGATGAAGACCGAAACCTTCGCCCACCTCCAGGCCCGACTTCCCGAGCGCATCGTGGAGAAGGCGATCAAGGGCATGCTCCCCCACAACGCCCTCGGCCGCCAGCTGTTCCGCAAGCTCAAGGTGTACAAGGGCACGGAACACCCCCACGCCGCCCAGCAACCCCAGCCCCTCGCCCTCGATCCCGCCGCCGCTGCCCAATGAGCACCTCCAATGTCGTCTACTGGGGCACGGGTCGGCGCAAGACCGCCGTGGCCCGTGTGCGTGTCGTTCCCGGCACCGGTACGGTCACCATCAACGGCCGGCCGGGTGACAACTACCTCAACTACAACCCCGTGTACCTGGCGGCCGTCAAGGCTCCGCTCAACACCCTCGGCCTGGCCGCCGACTACGACCTGCTCGTGAACGTGCGGGGCGGCGGCCTCACCGGCCAGGCCGATGCCATCAAGCAGGGAGCTGCCCGCGCCCTCTGCGGTCTTTCCCCCGACAACCGCAAGCCCCTGAAGACCGAAGGGCACCTGAGCCGCGACCCCCGCGCCAAGGAGCGCCGCAAGTACGGCCTCAAGAAAGCCCGTAAGGCACCCCAGTTCTCCAAGCGCTGATCGCCGCCCTCTTTCGATTCCTCCTGCCATGCCCAAGGCCGACATCCATCCCACCTGGTATCCCGATGCCAAGGTGATCTGCAACGGAGAGGTGGTGATGACCACCGGCTCCACTTCGCCTGAGATCCACGTGGACGTGTGGAGCGGCAACCACCCCTTCTACACGGGCACCCAGAAGATTCTGGATACGGAAGGTCGCGTGGACCGCTTCATGCGCAAGTACGGCATGGCCAGCACGGACAGCAACGCCTCGGCGAAGCCGGCTGTCACTGCCGAATCCAACGACGACAGCTCCAAGGCCTGAGCACTGCTTCAGGCGCCTCCATCGTCATGGCCGGGTGCATCGGGCATCCGGCCTTTTTGCCGTCCGCACGGCGCCGCCCTCCCCACCATGAAGCCTCGGGTTGATGGACACCTCCCTGCTGCATGAACGGCTGGAAGCCGCCCGACGCACCTTCGAAACCCTGGAACGGCAGCTGGCTGACCCTGCCGTGGCCAGCAATCCCGGCCAGCTCCAGGCCATTGCCCGGGAGCGGGCACGCCTGGAACCCCTGGTGCTGGATCAACAGAAACTGCAGAAACTCCTGGCCGAGGAGGCGGAAGCCAGAACCCTGTTGCGTGACCATCGCGGTGACCGCGCCATGGAGGAGCTGGCGGGCGAGGAGCTGGAGCAGCTCGCCGAGCAGATCGCGAGCCTCAGAGCGTCCCTCACGATCGCGCTGCTGCCTCGGGATCCCCGCGACGACCGCAGCGTGATGCTGGAAATCAGGGCCGGTGCCGGCGGCGACGAGGCGGCGATCTGGGCCGGTGATCTGGCACGCATGTACGAGCGCTACGCCCAGGGCGTGGGCTGGCAGGTGGAGCCGGTGAGCGCGTCCGAGGCCGAACTCGGGGGTTACAAGGAACTGATCCTGGCGATCCGCGGCGCGGGGGTGTTCAGCCAGCTCAAGTTCGAAGCCGGTGTGCACCGGGTGCAGCGGGTTCCTGCCACCGAATCCCAGGGGCGCGTGCACACCTCCACGGCCACGGTGGCGGTGATGCCGGAGGCGGATCCGGTGGAGGTGCAGATCGAGCCAGGCGACGTGGAGATCAGCACGGCCCGCTCCGGCGGTGCCGGCGGGCAGAACGTGAACAAGGTGGAAACGGCGGTGGACCTGCTGCACAAGCCCAGCGGCATCCGGGTGTTCTGCACCCAGGAGCGCTCCCAGATGCAGAACCGGGAGCGGGCCATGGAAATCCTGCGGGCCAAGCTCTACGAGCGCCAGCTGGCGGAGGCCAGTGCCCGGGAGCGTTCCGCCCGTCTGGCCCAGGTGGGCAGTGGCGATCGCAGCGAGAAGATCCGCACCTACAACTACAAGGACAACCGCACCACCGACCATCGGCTGGGACGTAATTTCGCGCTGGAGCCCGTGCTCAACGGCCAGCTCCAGGATGTGATCGGCGCCTGCATCGCCGCCGACCAGGCCCGGCGCCTGGATGAGCTGGCTGCTGAAGTGAGTGCCTGAAACCAGCCCGCCCCGGCAGAGCCTGCAGGGCTGGCCTCAGGCTGCCCGTTCCTGAGCCACGACCTCCACGCCGATCAGGTACTTGGCCCACTCGTGATGCCGCCCTGAACGCAGATGGCAGGTGGCTTCATAGCCCAGGCCGCTCGCCGGACGATGGGGGGCCCGCAGCAGCACCATGCCGGCCTCTCTGGGGGTGCGGTTGCCCTTGCGCACATTGCAACTGAGACAGGCCGTGGTCACGTTCTCCCAGCTGTCGGCCCCCCCGCGGCTGCGGGGCACCACATGGTCGACCGAGAGCTTGTCCCCGCTGTAGCCGCAGTACTGGCAGCAATGGCCGTCGCGGTGGAACAGATTGCGACGGGTGAGCGGCAGCTGCCGGTAGGGCACCCGCACAAAGTGCCGCAGACGGATCACCGTGGGAAGCAGAGTATCCTCCCGGATCACATGCGTGGCGTCATGTTCCAGCCCCTCGGCCTTGCCCTTGAGAAGCATCACCACAGCGCGGCGCCAGGTGGTGATGTTGAGCGGTTCGTAGGAGGCGTTGAGGACGAGAACGGGGCCCATGTCAGAGCCGGGAGTCGACGCCATGCTACGGACTCTGTCCTGAGGTTTCCGTGACCCAGGCCACCAACCCCGGTTGGATGCCGGACCTGCCGATGGTGGAAGCGGGTCTGGAGCGCTATCGCGCCTGGGTGGATGTGGATACCGGCGCGATCGAGGCCAACGCCAGGGCCATCAAACGCGCCATCGGACCCTCCACCCAGCTGATGGCCGTGGTCAAGGCCGATGGCTACGGCCACGGTGCGGTTCCGGTGGCCCGCGCCGCCCTGGCCGGCGGTGCCACCTGCTTCGGTGTGGCCACGCTGGGGGAGGGGATCCAGCTGCGGCAAGCCGGCATCGACGCGCCGATCCTGGTGCTGGGGGGACTCAGCCAGCCGGAGGAACTGCGCAGTTGCCTGCGCTGGCAGCTGATGCCCACTATCAGCGGCATGCGCGAGGCCCTGCTGTGCCAGAACCTGGCCAGCGGCAGCGGCACCGTGATGGCCGTGCAGCTCAAGCTCGATACCGGCATGGCCCGCCTCGGCGCGGCCTGGCAGGAGGGGCCACGGCTGGTGGCGGCCATTCACGAGCTCGATGCGGTGCAGCTGGCGGGGGTCTACTCCCACCTCGCCAACGCTGATGCCCCCCCGGACCCGCGGCGCCCCCGGCAGGTGGATCCCTGCACCCGGGAGCAGCAGCAACGCTTCGAGGCGGTACTGACCCACCTCCGGCAGCAGAACCTCCAGGCCGGAGTCCGCCACCTGGCCAACTCGGCAGGCACCCTGCGCTGCAGCAGCCTCCACTACGACATGGTGCGCGTGGGCCTTGCGCTCTATGGCCACAGCCCGGCCCGCCATCTGGCCGGAGTGCTCGAGCTGCAGCCGGCCATGCACCTCCACGCCCGTGTCACGCTCACCAGGACGGTGCCCGCAGGGGTGGGCGTGAGCTACGGCCACCGCTTCCACACAACCCGCCCCAGTCGGCTGGCCGTGGTGGCCATCGGCTACGCCGACGGCGTGCCCCGCCAGCTCTCCAACCAGCTCGAGGTGTTGTACCGGGGCCAGCGGCTTCCCCAGGTGGGCGCCATCACCATGGATCAGCTGGTGCTCGACGCCACCGACTGCCCCGCACTGGATGTGGGTGCCGTGGTGACCCTGCTTGGCCGGGATGGGGATCAGGAGATCCACCCCACGGACTGGAGTGATCGCTGCGGCACGATTCCCTGGGAAATCCTCTGCGGCTTCAAGTTGCGACTCCCGCGGCTCGCCGCCCACCCGGAGGAGGGGAGCCGGCCGGAGGCCCCCGGCTGAGCGTCCTGCCGGGGGCCGGAGGAGGCGCCGGGTTACCGGAGGATGCACTGATAAGCTCTTGTCGCCGCTGGAGAGGTGGCTGAGTGGTTGAAAGCGGCTCCCTGCTAAGGAGTTACAGGAGGCAACTTCTGTCGAGGGTTCGAATCCCTCCCTCTCCGTTTCCCAGCCCCGCCTGACTCCATCTCCTGCCATGGTCTCCGCCTTCCGGCGGGAGATCTGCGCTGGGATCCCACCGCCTGCAGACCCCCGGCTCAACCGGTGCCGGTTCCGCTCAGGCGACAGGCGTGGGCCAGATGGGCGGCGATGTCAGGCAGCAGTGTGGCGTCGGCGGCCTGAGCTGCCCCCTCGCTGAACACGGCCAGCAGGAAGGGGCTGTGCCCTTCGGCCTCCACATAGGCCACATCGTGGCGGGCCTGGCTCATCCAGCCGGCCTTGCTCCAGAGGCTGGCCCCCTCCGGCAGCCCGGCGCCCAGGAAGCCGTCCACCTGATTCTCGGGGTCCGCCGTGCGACTGGCTGGATCCAGGGGGCGCCACAGAATCTGCCGCATCCGCCCACAGGCCGGCGGCGAGACCAGGGCTGACGCGATCACGGCCAGCAACAGCCGCGAGGCCGCATCGCTGCTGAGGCTGTTGCGGTTCTCCAGTTCCGATCCATAGAACACCCGCTCGCGGCCGTAGGGCCCCTCCCCCCAGGTTTTCTGGCAGGCATTGCAGCCCTGAAGTTCGCTCCAGGCCATGGCGGTCAGCCACTGGTTCACCAGCTGACGCTGGGCCGTCCAGGCCCGCATGCGCTCGGGCGGCAGGGCCGGGCCGCTGGTGGTGCCGCTGAGCAGATCCACCACCAGCCCCGTGGCGTCGTTGCTGGAATCGCGGATCATGTCCTCCAAGGCACGCTGCAGTTCCTGGTCGGGCTCGAGCAGACCCTCCTGCAACCAGGCTTCTGCCGCGATCAGATACACCAGCTTCACCACACTGGCCGGATAGCGCTGCCGATCACCACCCCAGCCGGCGCCCGGGGGCCGCCGCTGCCAGAACGCTTCGGAGCCCCCATCGAGGGCTGCACCGATCTGGGAGCGGTCAAAGCGCACCCAGGTGATCGACAGCTGCTGGGCCAACCCGAGGCGCCCCTGGAGTTCCAGAAGTCCCACCAGATCGGCCAGAACCTGCGCCATCGCCGGATCCGGGCTGTAGAACGCCATCGCTGCCCGCTCATGCTCTGGCGAGATTAGGTTTGTCCCAGGTCCCTCCCCCGGCTGCCGGAACGCCGGCCGCCACCGAACTGCTCCAGCCGGGCACCACCTGGCGCCTGCTGGGTCCCCTCGATCTGTTCAGCCGTCCCCGGGGGCCCGGGCTCGCCAGCCAGGCCGTCCCCGGCCGCTGCCTGCAGGTGCTGGCCGACCCCCTGCCGGTGGACGCCGGACCATCCCGGCTGCGGGTGCGCCTGCTGGAGGATGGCTATCCCGGCTGGATCGCCCCGCAGGCACTGCTGGGGATCGCGATCGCGGCGGCGCCTCCAACGCCGCGCCTGCTGGATCGCCCGGCGATCGCCGGGCGCCTGGCGGCGGTGCTGGCCTTCGCCATGGCTGCCCTGCACCGCCCCAACACCTACCTGTGGGGCGGCAGCCTGGGGCCGGACTACGACTGTTCGGGTCTGGTGCAGGCCGCCTACGCCAGTGCCGGCATCTGGCTGCCGCGGGATGCCTACCTGCAGGAGCGCTTCTGCCAGCCGGTGGCGGTGCGTCCCGGGGTGATCCAGCTGCTCGAGCCCGCCGATCTGATCTTCTTCGGCACCCCGCAGCGCTGCACCCATGTGGGCCTGCACCTGGGCGGGGGCCGCTACCTGCACAGCTCCGGCCAGGCCCATGGGCGCAACGGCATCGGGATCGACGATCTCAGCCCCCGCAACCCCGATCCCGTGACGGTGCATTACCGGCGGGAGCTGCGCGGGGCGGGGCGGGTGATGCGCTGCCACGACGGCAGTCCCCTGCCCGCGTAGGTTCGGGGCCCCGGCCCGGCCCTGTGGCAATGGATCTCTCGGTGGTGGTGCCCCTCTACAACGAGGAGGAGAGCGTGCCGCTGCTGGTGGAGCAGGTGCTCAGGGCGGTGCGCCCCCTCGGGCTTGCCCATGAGCTGGTGGTGGTGGACGACGGCTCCACCGATGGCACCGCCGCCGTGCTGCGCCGCCTCAGTGCCGCGGTGCCGGAGCTGGTGGTGGTGCTGCTGCGGCGCAACTACGGCCAGACGGCGGCCATGGCCGCCGGCTTCGATGCCAGCAGCGGCGCGGTGATCGTGACGCTGGATGGTGATCTGCAGAACGACCCGGCCGACATCCCCATGCTGCTGGAGCGGCTGGAGCAGGGCTACGACCTGGTGAGCGGCTGGCGCCACCAGCGCCAGGACCATGCCCTGTGGCGGCTGCTGCCCAGCCGTCTGGCCAATCGCCTGATCGCCCGGGTGACGGGCGTGCGCCTGCACGACTACGGCTGCTCCCTGAAGGCCTACCGCCGCGAGGTGGTGGACGACCTGAACCTCTACGGCGAGCTGCACCGGTTCCTGCCGGCGCTGGCCTTCATCGAGGGAGCCCGGATCAGCGAGGTGGAGGTGAACCACCACGCCCGACGCTTCGGCCAGAGCAAGTACGGGCTCGATCGCACCTTTCGCGTTCTGATGGATCTCCTCACCGTGTGGTTCATGAAGCGGTTCCTGACCCGGCCCATGCACGTGTTCGGCTTCGGCGGCCTGGCGGCCATGCTGCTGGGGCTGCTGTTCACCGCCGCCCTGGTGGTGGAGAAGCTGGTGCTGGGGGCGGAGATCGGGGACCGTCCCCTGCTGCTGGTGGCACTGATCAGCGTGCTGGCCGGGGTGCAGCTGTTCTGCTTCGGCCTGCTGGCCGAGGTGCAGATGCGCACGTACCACGAGAGCCAGGGACGCCCGATCTACAGGGTGCGCGAGACGTTGCGGGGCAGCGGCGGCGCCGCCAGCCTCACCTGAGTGGCCGGCGTGCGGCCCCGGAAGCGCTCCAGGCCCAGCGCCGCCTCCCGCATCACCGCCGGATCGGGGTCGCGCAGCCCACGCCGGAGCAGGGGGAGCACAGCCTGATCGCCCCAGCGCCGGGCGGCCCGAATCGCGGCGAGGCGGGCCTGGCTGTCGCCCCGCAAGCCCCGGTGGAGGCGGCCCAGCAGGCTGCGGCGCTCGAGCGGGCTGGGGGGCCGCCCCGGGGGGGGCACCGGAAGGTCGTCCTCGAGGTGTCCAGTGCCGGGGTCGGCGGCAGAGCGCTCCGCGGGAGACTGGGAAAAGGGACCGGAGGAGAGGGGGGCCTCAAGCTGCGCCCGGTTGAGGGCGGCCACGGCTGAGGCATCGGTGGAGCGCAGCATCACGGCGGGCCGCCGGCGGCCGAGCCACCAGACGATCAGGGCCAGCACCGCCGCCGCGGCACCCAGGCTGGAGGGGGGCATGGATTGAACTTTTATGTCGCCAGCTGCAGCCCGGGAAGGCTGCCCTGGGAACGATCCTTACAGTACCGGCGGTTGCTACTGGCCTGCGCCATGACTGGAGAATTCGCTGCCGCCTGGATGCCCTCGGTGTTCGTGCCCCTCGTGGGGATCCTCGGCCCAGCCGTGGCGATGGCCCTGCTGTTCAACGTGATCGAGGCCCGCGACTGACCACTCCCCCTGGAGTGACCACGCCCCTTTCATCACCCTGCCCCCACCCCCATGACCGTGACCCCCGTGGCCGACCCCTGCGTCGGCAATCTGGCCACCCCCGTCAACAGCAGCTACTTCACCAAGGCCTTCCTGAATGCCCTGCCGGCCTACCGGCCGGCCCTCTCCCCCAACCGTCGCGGTCTGGAAGTGGGCATGGCCCACGGCTTCCTCCTCTACGGCCCCTTCGCCGTCACCGGTCCGCTGCGCCAGACGGAATACGCCAGCACCGCAGGGCTGCTGGCGGCTGTCGGGCTGGTGTCGATCCTCACCGTGTGCCTGTCCATCTACGGAACGGCCGGCACCGGTCCGAACGTGCAGCCGGCCGATGCCACGATCGACAATCCTCCGGCTGACCTGTTCACCAAGGCGGGCTGGGCCGAATTTGCCAGCGGCTTCTGGCTCGGCGGCTGCGGTGGCGCCGCCTTCGCCTGGTTCCTGGCAGGGACTGCGTTCCTGGGGAGCATCGCCGGTGGCGTCTGGAGCGTGGGCTGAGGCCTGCCCCCCACCCTCCAGCCAGGGTCCTCTGGGCCAGGGTCCCACAGACATTCAGCCTCGCCGGATCTGCCCCGCTGCCGCGGGGCTTTTTTCATGTCAGCGTGTCTGGAGAGCCGGGCGTTTCACCAGGCCGCAGAGCCGAGACGGGCCTGGGCAGGGGCAGGATGGAGACGCAGCTGCCGTGAGAGCCGAACGTCATGCGCCCCCTCCTCTCAAGCGTCCCCCTCGTGGTGATCGGCATGGCGATCCTGCTGGGGAGCTGCGGCAAGCAGCCGCCGGCTGGGGCCCCCCAGCCCCCCGTGGCTCCCGCCTTGCCGCCGGCCGGGGACGACACGCCCCAGCTGCAGGCGCGACTGAACGAGGAGCGCAGCCGTGCTCTGCTCCAGGGGCACGAGGCCATGGTGGCGTGCCTGCATGGGGAACGGGCCCAGACCGACGGCAACGCGTTGCGCTGCGAAGACTGGTCGTACGTGCGCCAGAACTACCTGCAGCGCAGGTGAAGCACCCCTGCCTGGAAGACGCTCAAGGGGACGTTTCCCTCAGCAGCAGCCTGCCCAGCCAGGCCCCCAGCGCCACCAGGGCCAGACCTCCGCACAAGCTCACCAGCAGCACGGCGGCGGCGGAAAACAGCTCTCCCGCCGACAGGCGGCGGGCGAGGACCAGCATCCAGGTGGAAAACGTGGTGAGGCTGCCACAGAAGCCGATCCCCGCAAGCAGGTAGAGCCGGGAGCGACCGGGTGGCTGCACGATCAGCAGACCGATCAGCAGACAGCCAGCCAGATTGGCGAGCAACGACGCCTGCAGGAGCCCCGCAAAGGGGCCGCTGTTGGCTGCAGCCAGCAGATCCAGTCGCCAGCGCAGCAGCGCTCCCGGGATGGCACCGGCGGCCAGCAGGGCCAGGTCGGCCAGTTCCCGGCGCAGGGGGGGGCTCACGGCAGTCCCCCGATCAGCAGGCCCAGCTGCATGGCCACAAGTCCTCCCAGCACTGAGCCCGAGGCCAGCAGCACTGCTTCGGCCCAGTGGAACTGGCGCACCACCACATAGAGCTCCGCCACAAAGGAGGAGAAGGTGCTGAAACCGCCCAGAAAGCCCGTTCCCATCAGCAGCATGGTGCGCTGGCCGGCACCAGCGCAGCTCTGCTGCATGGCCACCAGGAGACCAAGGGCAAAGCACGCAGCCATGTTCACCCCGAAGGTGCCCCAGTGCTTGCGGGGAAGCATGGGTTCCAGATGGTTCACCACACGAAAGCGCAGCCAGGCCCCTGGGAGAACTCCAAGAGCCACCAACAGGCTGGAGGTGGCAACGGGCACGATGGTGGGCATGGCGGCGTGGGGACTGCCCCGGTCAAACGGAGCTGTTCTAGCCCAGATAAGAAAAAAACACCCCGGCAGAGCCGGGGTGTGTCAGGTCCCTCGAGTGAGGCTGGATCGGGAAAGTCGGCTCAGCCGAACTTGCCGGAGGTGGAGGCGATCAGGAAGGCCGCATAGGTGAGGAAGTAACCCACAGTGAAGTGAGCCAGACCAACCACACGGGCCTGAACGATCGAGAGGGCCACGGGCTTGTCACGCCAGCCCACCAGGTTGGCGAGCGGGGTGCGCTGGTGAGCCCACACGATGGTCTCGATCAGTTCCTGCCAGTAACCACGCCAGGAGATCAGGAACATGAAGCCGGTCGCCCACACAAGGTGGCCGAACAGGAACATCCAGGCCCAGACCGCCAGATTGTTGGAACCAGCGGGGTTGTAACCGTTGATCAGCTGGGAGCTGTTGAGCCAGAGATAGTCGCGGAACCAACCCATCAGATAGGTGCTGGATTCGTTGAACTGGGCCACATTGCCTTGCCAGATGGCGAGGTGCTTCCAGTGCCAGTAGAAGGTGAGCCAACCCACCGTGTTCAGGGCCCAGAAGACCGCCAGATAGAAGGCGTCCCAGGCGCTGATGTCACAGGTGCCGCCACGGCCGGGGCCATCGCAGGGGAAGGAATAGCCGAAGTCCTTTTTGTCGGGCATCAGCTTGGAACCCCGGGCATCAAGGGCACCCTTCACCAGGATCAGGGTGGTGGTGTGCAGACCGAGGGCGATGGCGTGGTGCACCAGGAAGTCGCCAGGTCCGATCTGCAGGAACAGGGAGTTGTCACCGGCGTTGATGCCATCCAGCCAACCGGGCAGCCAGACGGCGCCGGGGCCAGGGGCATTGCTCACCAGGCTGTCGGGATTGGCCAGCAGCACGTTCATGCCGTAGATGGCCTTACCGGAAGCTGCCTGGACGAACTGGGCGAACACCGGCTCCACCAGGATCTGCTTCTCGGGAGTCCCGAAGGCCACCACCACGTCGTTGTGGACGTAGAGGCCCAGGGTATGGAAACCGAGGAACAGGGACACCCAGCTGAGGTGGCTGATCACCGCTTCCTTGTGCTCGAGCATCCGGGCCAGAACGTTGTTCTTGTTGGCCTCGGGGTCGTAGTCACGGATGAAGAAGATCGCACCGTGGGCGAAGGCACCGCACATCAGGAAGATGGCGATGTACTGGTGGTGGGTATAGAGAGCAGCCTGCGTCGTGTAGTCCTTGGCGATGAACGCGTAGGACGGCATCGAATACATGTGCTGCGCCACCAGGCTCGTCACCACACCGAGGCTGGCCAGGGCCAGACCCAGTTGGAAGTGGAGGGAGTTGTTGATGGTGTCGTACAGACCCTTGTGGCCCGCGCCCAGATCACCGGGAGTACCGGCAGGAGGGTTGTGGGCGTCCAGGATCTCGCGGATCGAGTGACCGATACCGAAGTTGGTGCGGTACATGTGACCCGCGATCACGAACAGACAGCCGATCGCCAGGTGGTGATGGGCGATGTCGGTGAGCCAGAGGGCCTCACTCTGGGGGTGGAAGCCACCCAGGAAGGTGAGGATCGCGGTGCCTGAACCTTCGGCGGTGCCGAACACCTGGTAAGTGGTGTCGGGATTCTGGGCGTAGACGCCCCAGTTGCCGGTGAAGAAGGGAGCCAATCCTGCGGGGTGCGGCAGCACCGAGAGGAAGTTGTCCCAACCCACGTGCTGACCACGGGATTCAGGAATGGCCACGTGGACCAGGTGGCCGGTCCAGGCGATGGAGCTGAAGCCGAAGAGAACCGCGAGGTGGTGGTTCAGGCGGGACTCAGCATTCTTGAACCAGGCCAGGGAAGGCCGGAACTTGGGCTGAAGGTGAAGCCAACCGGCGAACAGAGCCCAGGCCGAGAGGATCATCATGAAGATGGCCCCTTGATAGAGCTCGGCGTTGGTGCGCATGCCGATCGTGTACCACCAGTGGTACAGGCCGGAATACGCGATGTTCACCGGGGAGGACGCACCGGCCTGGGTGAAGGCGGTGATGGCTCCTTGGCCGAAGTGGGGATCCCAGATCGCGTGAGCGATGGGACGGACATGCAGAGGATCGGTGACCCACTGCTCAAAGTTGCCCTGCCAGGCGATATGGAACAGGTTGCCCGAAACCCAGAGGCCGATGATGGCCAGGTGACCGAAGTGGGTGGAGAACAGCTTCTGATAAAGCCGCTCCTCGGTCATGCCGTCGTGGCTCTCGAAGTCGTGAGCCGTGGCAATGCCGTACCAGATACGGCGGGTTGTCGGGTCCTGTGCCAGACCCTGGCTGAACGAAGGAAATTTCGTTGCCATTGGGAAAGGTCAGGAAAGGTCAGCCGACCGCAATGATGCGGGCCAGGAAGAAAGACCAGGTGGTCGCGATACCGCCCAGCAGGTAATGGGCGACACCCACGGCACGGCCTTGGGTAATGGAAAGCGCACGGGGCTGGATGGCCGGCGCCACCTTCAGCTTGTTGTGAGCCCAGACGATGGACTCAATCAGCTCCTGCCAGTAGCCACGGCCACTGAAGAGGAACATCAGGCTGAAGGCCCAGATGAAGTGGGCACCCAGGAACATCAGGCCATAGGCACTGGAGCTCGAGCCATAGCTGTTGATCACCTGTGCGGCCTGGGCCCACAGGAAATCACGCAGCCAACCATTGATGGTGATGGCGCTCTGGGCAAAGTTGCCGTTGGTGATGTGCTGAACGCTGCCGTCGGCATTGACGGTTCCCCACACATCGCTCTGCATCTTCCAGGAGAAGTGGAAGATCACGATGGACAGGGAGTTGTACATCCAGAACAGACCCAGGAACACATGGTCCCAGGCCGACACCTGGCAGGTGCCGCCACGACCGGGGCCGTCGCAGGGGAAGCGGAAACCGAGGTTCGCCTTGTCGGGGACGAGACGGGAACTGCGGCTGTAAAGCACACCCTTCAGCAGGATCAGCACGGTGACGTGGATCGTGAAGGCATGGATGTGGTGGACCATGAAGTCCGCCGTACCGAGGGGAATCGGAGCGGCAGCAACCTTGCCACCCACAGCCACCACGGCGCCGTTGAACACTTCACTGACGCCAGCGAGGGCGTTGGGAGCGGTGCTGCCGGCGGCTGCGGCGTGGAGACCCTGCACCCACTGGGCGAACACCGGCTTCAGCGCGATCGCCGAATCACTGAACATGTCCTGGGGACGCCCCAGGGCACGCATGGTGTCGTTGTGGATGTAAAGGCCGAAGCTGTGGAAGCCCAGCCAGATGCACACCCAGTTCAGGTGGCTGATCAGCGCATCGCGGGCCTTGAGCACCCGATCGAGCACGTTGTCGATGTGCTTGGCCGGGTCATAGTCACGCACCATCGCGATGGCGGCGTGGGCACCGGCACCCACGATCAGGAAGCCACCGATCCACATGTGGTGGGTGAAGAGTGACAACTGGGTGGGGTAATCAATCCCGATGTAGGGATAGGGCGGCATCGCATACATGTGATGCGCCACGATGATGGTCAGCGAGCCAAGCAGGGCCAGGTTCACGCCGAGCTGGGCGTGCCAGCTGGTGGTCATGAACTCGAACAGGCCATCGTGGCCGTTGGGAGCGGGGAAGAGCAGGGGATCACCCTTCTGACCTTCCAGGATCTCCTTGAGGCTGTGGCCGATGCCCCAGTTGGTGCGGTACATGTGACCGGCCACAATGAACAGCACCGCGATCGCCAGGTGGTGATGCGCGATGTCGGTCATCCACAGGCTGCCGGTGACAGGATTCAGGCCACCCTTGAAGGTGAGGAAATCGCTGTAGGCCGCCCAGTTGCCGGTGAAGAAAGCGGAGATGCCCGCGCCGAACCCAGGGAACAGCTGCGCCAGAACGTCCTGATTCAGGAATTCGTGGGGCAGTGGGATGTCGGCGTAGGAGGCGATGGTCTTGCCGTTGAGGGCCAGGGGCTGGCCGGCATCAATGGCATCCATCAGGGCCGTGGTGGGCAGGGACACGTGCAGGAGGTGCCCGGTCCAGGACAGGGAGCCCAGGCCCAGCAGGCCAGCCAGGTGGTGGTTGAGCATGGACTCAACGTTCTGGAACCACTCCAGCTTCGGCGCGGCCTTGTGATAGTGGAAGACGCCGGCATTCAGCATCAGACCAGCCATCACCAGGGCACCGATGGCGGTGCAGAGGAGCTGGAACTCGCTGGTGAAACCCCAGGCTCTCCAGACATGGAAGAGACCGGAGGTGATCTGAATGCCGTGGAACCCGGCACCCACATCACCATTGAGGATTTCCTGGCCGAAGATCGGCCAGACCACCTGGGCTGAAGGCTTGACGTGCAGAGGGTCGGCCAGCCAGCCGGTGTAGTTGGAGAAGCGGGCGCCATGGAAGAAGGCACCGCTCAACCAGATGAAGATGACGGCCAGATGGCCGAAGTGAGCCGAAAAGATCTTGCGAGAAACCTCTTCGAGGTCGCTCGTGTGGCTGTCGAAGTCGTGAGCGTTGGCGTGGAGGTTCCAAACCCAGGTTGTGGTTTTGGGACCCTTGGCCAGGCTGCGATCGAAATGTCCGGGCTTTTCGAAAAGCTCGAACGTGGCCGGAACAGGGTTCCGGTCGACCATGGCCTTGGCCTTTTCCCCACGCTCTGGTGGGCTGATGGTCATCGAGACGTTCCTCGAGGGACGGGGTCGAGGTGGTGGTCCACCCCTGGAGACAACGGGAGCCGTCGAGACGGGAACCCGCTGTCAGTGGGCCCCATGACACAGGCCGCCCGAAGCCGGCAGGGTCATGGGCTCCAGCCTGAGACGGATGTCGCGGAATCCGCGAAACCGACTGCTGTGGCTGGGGCTTTGGGCCCCAGATAGGGGACCGCTGGCGGCACTATAAGGGCCAAATTGATCCGCTCTGGGCGGCCAGTTACAAAGGTTCAATCCGTCGGCTTCCCAGGCCAGCACTGGGGTCTGACAAGGAGTAAGCGACAAGGGATTGCGGCAATTTCAAGGCACTTTGTTACATCATTCCCGCAGAAAGACACTTGCGGGTGACACCGGCATTCCAGCTGGCTTCACGCCAGCCAGCAGAATGCCCCCATCTGTGAGCGGAGCCGGAACGGGTGAGGGCCACCATCCCCGGGGGACCGGGATTCAGGGCACGCCAAGGGCTTGGGAGCCCGGGCTGGCAAGGGCTCGTGGCCCTTGGGCTGGCCCTCCTGCTCGCCCTGCTCACGGCCGGATGTCAGCGTCTGGGGCAGCCCGGGCACGACGCTGCCGGGCCGCTGGCCTCGACCGCCCCGGGCGGATCGCTGCAGGAAGTGCCTCCACCCGGGGGAGTGCGCCAGCTGCAGGGGGATCTGGCCGCCCATCACCCCCATGTGCGGATCGACTCCCCTGCGGACGGCAGCGTGCTGCCCGCCGTCCCATGGACCTTGGAACTGGCCGTTCAGGACTGGCCCCTGGCCGATGCAGGCAGCCTGGGTATGGGCCCCCATGTGGTGGTGCAGATCGACGAGCAGCCCCCCCTGCGCCTCAGCCAGGCCGGCCCTGCTGGAAACCCCACCGCTGGCGGGGGAAGCAGCTCGCTGTCCATCGAGCTGCCCCCCCTGGAACCGGGCAGTCACCGCGTGACGGCCTACGCCGCCCGCCCCTGGGGTGAGGCGGTGAAGGCCGCCGCGGCCTCCGATCAGATTCGCCTGGCACGGGTGGCTCCCAACCCGCTGAGCCAGCCGGCGGCCGGCACACCCCAGCTGATCCCGGTGAGTCCTGCGTTTCCCAGCCCCCACCAGCCGGTGCTGATCGACTGGCTGCTGCGGGATGCTCCCCTGCAGGGCCTGCGCCAGGGCGACGCCGGCTGGCGCCTGCGCATCACCGTGAACGGCGACAGTTTCCTGGTGGACGAGAACACCCCGCTCTGGCTGGAGGGCTGGCGCAGGGGATCCAACACCGTGCTGCTGGAACTGGTGGATGGGCTGGGGGCCCCCCTCAATCCCCCCTTCAACAGCCTGGTGCGCGAGGTCTGGATCGATCCCCTCGAACCTGGCCCCGCCTGGGAAGCCGCAGCCCTGGCCCCCGATCAGGCCGCCCAGCTGCTGGGCAGGCAGCCGCCGCCGCCCGTCGAAGCTGCGGCCCCTCCTGGTGGCGGGGGCGCAGGCACGGCGTGGGAGCAGCCGGCCGCCCAGAGCGATCAACCGGCTGCGACGCCAGAGAGCCGGGGGGGAGGGGACAGGGAGTCGTCTCCGTCGTCTGCTGCTTCGCGCTCGCCCATGCCTGAGCCTGCGCCCGACGCGGTGGAAGCGGTGGAAGGCCCGGAGCAGGGACCCGTGGATGGCCCCGCCCGGCCGCCCCTGGATCCAACCGGGGTCGCCCAGGAGAACCCTCCGCCAGATCCGGTCGTAGAAGAGGCCGTCGAGGAGGTCAGCGAGGAACTCGTCGAGGCAGAGGGGGGGGAAGCGGCACCCCCGGCCGACACCCCCTCCCTGGGCGGGCTGGACCATTCGGCCCCGACCTCACCATGAGGGCAGCAGATCGGCCAGCACCATCCTCCCAGCCGCAACGGCGCCGGAGCGGGATCTGGGGGCTGAGCTTCAGTGCGGCCGGTGACGCACTGCTGCTGCGCTTGCATGCGGCGGGCGTGGCCAGCTGCTGCGTCAGCAGCACCGCCCGGCCCGATGCCCGCACCGCCCTCGAGCAGCACTGGGATGAGGCCCGGGCCTTTCTGGTGGTGGGCGCCTGCGGGCTGGTGAGCCGGCTGATCGCTCCCCTGCTGCGGGGGAAGCGGGAGGACCCCGCCGTGGTGGTGATCGATCCCCGCGGCCGCTTCGCCATCCCGCTGCTGGGCGCCCACGCCGCCGGCGGCGAAGCCCTGGCCCAGAGCGTTGCCGCCATCCTCGGGGGAGAGGTGGTGAGCACCGGCAGCAGCAGCGGCGAGGGCCGGCTCAGCCTCGATCAGTTCGGGGAGCGCTGGAGCTGGCGGCGCAGCAGCTCCGGGGACTGGACAGGGCTGATGCAGCGAGCCGCCAGGGCGCCCGCCGCACTGAAGCTGCGGCAGAACGCCGGTTGCCGCACCTGGCTGCGCCTCGACGCCAGCCAGGGACTGCCGGCGCTGGAGGGCGGCGCGGCCGACCCACCCGGCAGCCCGTCCGATCTGGTGATCACGGCCGAGCGCGGCCCTGGATGTCGCTGGCATCCTCCCTGCCTGTGGCTGGGCATCGGCTGCGAGCGCCACACCAGCCTGTCGCTGCTGGAACGGCTGGTGGACCGGCAACTGGAGCGCCTGAACCTGGCACCCGAAGCCATTGCGGGCCTGGCCAGCATCGACCGCAAGGCCGATGAGCCGGCCCTGCTCGCCCTGGCGAGCCAGCGGGGATGGTTCGTGCGCTGGCTGCCAGCCTCGGTGCTGGACGGCATCGCCGTGCCCAACCCCTCCCGGGTGGTGCAGGCAGAGATGGGAACAGCCAGCGTGGCCGAGGCCGCCGCTCTGGCAGCCGCAGGCCCGGGCGCCAGGCTGCTGCTGCCGAAGACCATCGAACGCTCCGGCCTGTCCGGCCCGAAGGAATCGGGTGCCGCCACCCTGGCCATCGCCTCCGCCGCTGGGCAGTGGGCGCCCCAGCAGGGATGCCTGCATCTGGTGGGCAGTGGACCGGGACAGCTCGATCTCCTCACTGCCGATGCCCGCCGGGCCCTGGCGGAGAGCACGGTGTGGGTGGGATACGGCCTGTATCTCGATCTGCTGGAGCCGCTGCGCCGACCCGATCAGTGGCGGTGGGACGGGCAGCTGACCCAGGAACGGGAGCGCTGCCGCCTTGCCCTGGACCTGGCGAACCAGGGATTGAGCGTCGCTTTGGTGTCATCGGGCGACAGTGGCATCTACGCCATGGCGGGCCTGGCCCTCGAGCTGTGGCTTGAGCAACCCTCCGATGCCCGGCCCCGCTTTGCGGTGCATCCGGGCATCTCTGCGCTGCAACTGGCGGCAGCCCGCGCCGGAGCTCCCCTGATGCACGACTTCTGCACCATCAGCCTCAGCGATCGGCTCACCCCATGGCCGGTGATCGAACGGCGTCTGCACGGGGCCGGAACGGGAGACTTCGTGGTGGCCCTGTACAACCCACGCTCCCGCGGCCGGGACTGGCAGCTGGCCCGGGCCCGGGAGATTCTGCTGGGAAGCCGCCCGGGCTCCACCCCGGTGGTGCTGGCCCGCCAACTGGGGCGGGCTGAGGAAACAGTCCAGCTGTCCACGCTGGCGGATCTGCCGGTGGAGCAGGTGGACATGCTCACCCTGGTGCTGATCGGCAACAGCAGCAGCTATTGCAAAGACGGAAAGATGGTCACACCGAGGGGATACCCCGGCGCGGACCTGAGCTGATGCTGAATCGGGATGACAGGATTCGAACCTGCGGCCCCTTCGTCCCGAACGAAGTGCGCTACCAAGCTGCGCTACATCCCGATGGGGGCACTTTACGGGATGGGGGGCCTCAGCCCGGGGGGTCCCCAACCTGAGCCAGCCTCGCCCCAGGGGCCCCTTTGTAGGGTATCGGGCCATGATGACCGGGCCGCCAGGCCCCCTCGATCCAGTGCTGAAGCCCGACTGGCTGCGTGTCAAAGCTCCCCAGCGGGAAAGGATCGGCGCAGTCGCCGACCTGCTGGTGGATCTGAGGCTCAACACCGTCTGCCAGGAGGCGAGCTGCCCCAACATCGGCGAATGTTTCGCAGGGGGTACGGCGACATTCCTGATCATGGGGCCGGGCTGCACCCGTGCCTGCCCCTACTGCGACATCGATTTCGACAGGAGCGTGCGGGCTCTCGACCCCACGGAGCCCGATCGGCTGGGAGAGGCCGTGGCCAGGCTGGGGCTCCTGCACGTAGTGATCACATCAGTCAACCGAGACGATCTCCCCGATGGCGGCGCTGGACAGTTCGTCGCCTGCATGGAAGCGGTGCGGCAGCGCGCCCCGGGCACCACGATCGAACTGCTGATTCCTGATTTCTGCGGCAACTGGGACGCCCTGGCCACCGTGATGGAGGCGGCACCGGATGTGCTCAATCACAACATCGAAACCGTACCCCGGCTGTACCGAAAAGCCAGGCCTCAGGGGATCTACGCGCGGTCCCTCGAGCTGCTGATGCGCGTTCACGAAGCATGGCCCCGTGCTTACACCAAATCCGGGATCATGGTGGGACTTGGGGAAGAGGATCACGAAGTTCAGGCCGTGATGGACGACCTGCGACGTCAGCATGTGGACATCATGACCATCGGCCAATATCTCTCACCGGGCCCCAGGCATCTTCCCGTGGATCGCTTTGTCACCCCGGCACAGTTCGACGCCTACAAGGACTACGGCGAGAGACACCTGGGCTTTCTTCAGGTTGTCAGCAGCCCCCTGACTCGCAGCAGTTACCACGCCGGGGAGGTGCGGAGGCTGATGCAGCAGCATCCGCGCTGATCCGGCACGCTGATCAGGAGCGTTGATCCGGAAGCGCTGATCCGGGAGGAGAGGCCGCCGTCCACGGCAGCCTCCGGGGGTCACCCTCAGGCCACCACCGCTTCCCGGTCCAACAGTCCCACGGTCTCCTTCTCGCTCGGCGGCACCAGCACCTTGAAGCGGGCCTTCCAGCTCGGCCAGTCGGCCAGGATGGCGGCGGCCCTGGCGCTGCCCGTGGCCTGCAGATGGGCTTCCAGCAGAGGACGGAGCAGGTCTTCCTGCTCCGGCGTGCTGAGGTCGCAGAGCGCCACGGTTTCCGGGTTGAGGCGATCGGCCAGGCCACCGGCTTCATCGAGCAGGAAGGCCACGCCACCGGTCATGCCGGCAGCTACATTGCGGCCGGTAGTGCCCAGCACGACCACCACGCCACCGGTCATGTATTCACAGCAGTGGTCACCGGCGCCCTCCACCACGGCACGGGCGCCGCTGTTGCGCACGGCGAAGCGCTCGCCGGCTCGACCCAGAGCGTACAGCTCACCACCCGTGGCCCCGTAGAGACAGGTGTTGCCGAGGATCACCTGGCTGCCAGGATCCCTGCTGCCGGGGGGTGGCACAACGGTGAGACGTCCACCGTTGATGCCCTTGCCCACATAGTCGTTGGCATCGCCGATCAGGCGCACGTTCATGCCCTGCAGCAGGAAGGCCCCGAAGCTCTGACCCGCCGCACCCGTGAAAGTGAGATCGAGCTGGCCCTGAAAGCCCCGGTTGCCATGGCGGGCTGCAATCTCGCCGGCCAGGCGGGCTCCCACACTGCGATCGGTGTTCACGATGGCAAGGTGGCGCTCCACGGCACCGTGACCGTGGATGGCAGCCATCACAGCGGCATCGGCGAGCAGGGTGTCTTCCAGAATGGGACCGTTGCCATGGGCCCTGCTGTCATGGCGCAGCCAGGAGCGGTCGGCGGGATCCGCCACAGGATCGATCAGGCAGGAGAGATCCAGGCTGCGGGTCTTGGTGAGGGGCACATCCCGCGGCTGCAGCAGTTCGGTGCGACCGATCAGGTCCTCCAGGCGCGCGACGCCCAGCACACTCAACAGCTGACGCACCTCCTCCGCCACGAAGAGGAAGAAGTTCACCACATGTTCGGGCAGCCCGGTGAAACGCTGGCGCAGGGCCTCCTTCTGGCTGGCGACCCCCACCGGGCAGTTGTTGGTGTGGCAGACGCGGGCCATGATGCAGCCCTCCGCGATCATCGCCACCGAGCCGAAACCGAACTCCTCGGCACCGAGCAGGGCCGCGATGATCACATCCCAGCCGGTCTTGAGGCCACCATCGGCGCGGAGCAGCACCCGATCCCGCAGGCCATTGGTCAGCAGGGAACGGTGCACTTCGGTGAGCCCCAGCTCCCAGGGGGTGCCGGCGTGCTTGATCGAGCTGAGCGGCGAGGCACCGGTGCCGCCGTCATGGCCGGAGATCTGAATCACATCGGCATTGGCCTTGGCCACGCCCGCCGCAATCGTGCCGATGCCGATCTCCGCCACCAGCTTCACGCTCACCTTGGCCGCGGGGTGCACCTGGTGCAGATCGTGGATCAGCTGGGCCAGGTCTTCGATCGAATAGATGTCGTGGTGGGGAGGAGGGGAGATCAGGGCCACCCCGGCCTTGCTGTTGCGCAGCCAGGCGATGTAGGGATCCACCTTGGGGCCGGGCAGCTGGCCGCCCTCACCGGGCTTGGCGCCCTGGGCCACCTTGATCTCCAGCTGCCGGCCGCTGCGCAGGTATTCGGGCGTCACCCCGAAGCGGCCGGAGGCGATCTGCTTGATCGCGGAGCAGGCGCTGTCGCCGTTGCGCAGGCCGCGGATCGTGGGCAGGGTGGCGGAGCGGCCCTCGGCGTCCACGTCGTCCAGCACGTGGAAGCGGGCGGGATCCTCGCCTCCCTCGCCGCTGTTGCTCTTGCCACCGATGCGGTTCATCGCCACCGCCAGCACCTCATGGGCCTCGCGCGAAAGCGCCCCCAGACTCATGCCACCGGTGCAGAAGCGGCTGCAGATGCTCTCCACGCTCTCCACCTGATCCAGGGGCAGCGGGTTGGCCGCGGGCCTCAGCTCCAGGAGATCGCGCAGGGCCGTCACCGGCCTGTTCTCCAGCAGGGTCTTGTAGGTGGCGAAGTGGTCGTACCCCGGCCCCGCCGCGACGGCGGCATGGAGGGCCTTGGCCATCTCGGGGCTGTTCAGGTGGAATTCGCCACCGGTGCGGTATTGCACGAAGCCCATGAACTCGAGCTTGGTGCGGTTGAGTTCCGGGAAGGCCTTGGCATGGAAGCTGAGCGTCTCGCTGGCCAGATCCCGCAGGCTCAGCCCCGCCACCCGGCTGGTGGTGCCGCGGAAGGCCAGATCGATCAGGTCGGCGCCGATGCCGATGGCCTCGAAGATCTGGGCCCCGTGGTAGCTGGCCAGCAGGGAAATCCCGATCTTGGAGAGGATCTTGCGGAGGCCGTCCTCCAGGGCCTTGCGCACGTTGGCCTGCACCCGGGCTGGGGTGAGCTCGGGCAGCTTGCCCCGCTCGATCAGCTTCTGGGTCTTGGGATGGGCCAGCCAGTGGCGGGTGGTTTCCCAGGTGAGCCAGGGGCACACGGCACTGGCACCGAAACCGATCAGGCAGGCCAGGTGGTGGGTGCTCCAGCACTGGGCGGTGTCCACCACCAGGGAGGTCTGCAGGCGCAGGCCCAGGGCCAGCAGGTGGTGATGCACCGCACCCACCGCCAGCAGGGGCGGAATGTAGGTGGTGGTGGGATTGATGCCGCGGTCGGAGAGCACCAGGATCTGGCTGCCGCCGCGCACGGCCGCCTCCGCCTCGCTGCGGAGCCGGTTGATCGCCCCCTCCAGAGCCGCCGGACCAGCCTCGATCGACAGCAGGGTGCTGAGGGTGGTGCTGGGGAGCCCTTGCTGCCCCACCGCCTCCAGCTCGGCCTCATTGAGCACGGGGCTGGACAGATGCAGCACGGCCGCCGAGGCCGGCTCCGGGCGCAGGGGTGATCCCCGCCGGCCCAGATGCATCTCCAGGCTCATCACCAGCTTCTCGCGCAGGGGATCGATCGGCGGGTTGGTGACCTGGGCGAACCGCTGCTTGAAGTAGTCGTACAGAAGATGGGGTTTGCTGGAGAGCACCGCCAGGGGAATGTCATCGCCCATGCAGTAGGTGGGCTCCTTGGCGGCGCCGGCCATGTCCTCGATCACCAGATCCAGGTCTTCGGCAGTGAAGCCGAAGGCCGTCTGCTGCTTCAGGAGCTCCAGGTCGTCGAGCAGGCGCTGGCTCTGCCAGGGCTGGGCCGCCAGGGTGCGGCGGTGTTCGGCCAGCCAGGCTCCATAGGGGTGGCGGCTCGCCACCTCCTGCTTCACGTCCCAGTTGTGCAGCAGGCGGCAGTGCTCGAGGTCCACGGCGAGCATCTGCCCGGGGCCGAGCCGGCCCTTCTCGATGATGCTGCTCTCCACCAGGTCCACCACCCCGGTTTCCGAGCCCATCACCACGAAGCCGTCGCTGGTGATGCAGTAGCGCGCCGGCCTGAGGCCGTTGCGGTCGAGGGTGGCCCCCACGCTGCGGCCGTCGGCGAACACCAGCAGGGCCGGGCCGTCCCAGGGCTCTTGGGTGCAGGCGGAGTACTCGTAGAAGGCCTGGATCTCGGGCCTGTCGGCCAGTTCCGGCTGATCCCGGAAGGCCTCGGGCACCAGGGTGAGCAGGCTCTCGGTGATGGGGCGGCCGCTGCGCACCATCAGCTCGAGGGTGGCATCGAGGTTGGCGGAATCGCTGAAGGCGGGGTTCACCACCGGGCGAAGGTCAGCGGCAGCGTCGCCCCACACCGCCTCGAGATTCACTTCCGAGGCCCTGGCCCAGTTGATGTTGCCCAGCAGGGTGTTGATCTCGCCGTTGTGGCCGAGCAGGCGCATCGGCTGGGCGAGGGGCCAGCGGGGCAGGGTGTTGGTGCTGAAGCGGCGGTGGTACACCGCGAAACTCACCGCGAAGCGCGTGTCGCGCAGATCGGCATAGAACGCCGCCAGCACCGCCGAGCGCACCATGCCCTTGTAGACCACGGTGCGGTGGCTGAGCGAGGCGAAGTAGAGGTCGCCGACGCCCGGCCCCCAGGCCTCGCGGGCACGGTCGCCGCAGCGGCGGCGCAGGCGGAACAGCAGGCTTTCGAGGGCATCGCCATCCACCTCGGCCGCCAGCAGCCACTGCTCGATCGCGGGGGCCGTGGAGCGCGCCATGGGCCCGAGCACGCTGGGATCCACCGGCACGGGGCGCCAGCCGAGGGAGCGCAGACCCAGCTGGGCCGCCTCGACGTCGCAGAAACGGCGGGCCTGCTCCCGGCGTTCGGCATCGGCGGGAAGGAACACCATGCCCAGACCGCGATGCTGCGACACGGAGTCCGCGGCGGCTGGCCACACCGCCTCGAGATAGCTCCAGGGGATGCCGCAGAGCACTCCGGCGCCGTCACCGGAGTCGGCGTCTCCTCCACAGCCGCCGCGGTGTTCCATGCAGTCGAGGCCGCGGAGGGCCTGCTGCAGCACCCAATGGCTGGTCTCGCCCTTCAGGGAGGCGAGGAATCCCACCCCACAGGCGTCCCGTTCACCCGCCACGGCCTCAGGAGCGGGGCTGTCGCAGTGGGGCCAAACGGTGCGGGTCGGTCGAGGCATAGCCCGGGATTCTGGAGTTGGTGTCGGCGGGCCCCCCAAGGCTGCAGGGTCCCGGCAGGGGGATGCAGCCGTTGAGCCTTCAGAAGCGCTGAAGCCGATCCTAGGGATGGGCATCCCCGTAGCAGGGCTAGCGTCAGCAGGATTGCACCGCTGGAATGGGATCCGTCGGAGCGAGCTTTTCCATCCCTCCCCACCCCGCCGCGGCGGTCGTGCGCTCCGGCCGCGTGGGCCGCACCGCCGACGGATGGCTTGTGCCCCGCCTGCTGGCCGGGGGCCTGCTGGCCGGTGTGCTCCTGCCTGCCGCCAGCGCGGCCGCTCCCAGACTGCCGCTGCCGCCGCCGCCGCCGGCGAAGGACGGCGGTGCCATGGCCGGGCCGCAGGCGGGCACTGAGCGCCGGGGCACCAGCATCAGCATCAACGGCCAGCAGCAGCAGGCCTCCTGGCTTTGGCTCGGACCGGCGGAAGGGCCGCCCAGGCAGCTCTGGCTCCCTCTGGAGGTGCTGGAGAACCAGCTGGGGATCAGCAGCCGCAGCCGCCCTGACGGCAGCCTGGATCTGGAATGGTTCGGGCAGCCCCTGCTGGTGCCCCCGGCCCTGCAGCGCAGCCTCGAGGACGAGGTGGCGGTGGACGCCATGCCCCTGCTCTCCGCCGTGGGCGTGCAGGTGCTGGCCCGTGGCGCCCAGCTCTCGCTCAGCCTGGCCACCGCGCCGGTGCTCCAGGTGCGCAGCGGCACCCAGCCCGGGGCGCGGCGGCTCGTGCTCGACCTGGGCCGCCCCGCTCTGGTGCGCAGCGCCGCTGGCCTGCTGCAGCTGGATGTGCAGGCGAGCCCGGCACAGGTGCAGGAACTCCAGACCCTGGGACTGGTGGTGCAGAGCGCCGGGCGGGGGCTGGCGGTGCGGCCCCGCCGTGGAGCGGTGAGCAAGGTGTTCACCCTCGGGGAGCCCAACCGCCTGGTGATCGACGTCCCCGCCGAGGGTGACACCGGGCCGGTCGCGCCGGCGCCGATCAGTCCGGAGGTGCAGGCCATGATCGGCCGCACGCTGCGCTGGGACCGGCTGGTCCGCGACGGGGTGCGAATCAATGCCGTGCGGATCGATCCCCGCACCGCCCCCCTGCAGCTGCGGCCGCTGGTGCGGCCCGGCGCGATGGAGGGGCTCACCTCCCTGGTGCAGCTCGCGGGCCAGACCCGGGCCGTGGTGGCGATCAACGGCGGCTATTTCAACCGGGTGCGGCGCCTGCCCCTTGGCGCCCTCAAACTCGATGGCCGCTGGATGTCAGGCCCGATCCTCAACCGGGGGGTGGCGGCATGGAACGGCAGGGAGCTGCCGAGCTTCGGGCGGCTGCGGCTGGAGGAGTGGGTGGTGGGACCCGACCGGGCGCGCCTGCCGATCGTGGTGGTGAACAGCGGTTATGTGCAGCGGGGCGTGAGCCGCTACACCGCGGACTGGGGGCCGTACTACCAGGCCCTGAGTGGCTCGGAGACCGGGCTTCTGCTCGGCGCCGACGGCGTGGTGAGCCGCAGCCTCGACAGCCCTGAGCTCGCCCAGGGTGTGCCGCTGCGCCCGGGCGAGACCCTGCTGGTGGGCCGCGGCGGCGTCGGACTGCCCTGGGCCCCTGGCCACCGACTGCAGCTCAGCAGCCGGCCCAGCGAGGCTCTGGGGGGCAAGAGCCAGGTGATCGGCGGTGGCCCCCTGCTGCTGCAGGGTGGGCGGTTCGCCCTCAATGGAGCTGCCGAGAATTTCAGCGCCAGCTTCCTGCGGCAGGGGGCGCCGCGCACGGTGCTGGGCAGCGATGGCCGTGAGGTGTGGCTGATCACCCTCGAGGGCGGCAGCGGCAGCGGGCCCACCCTGGCCCAGACCGCCCAGCTGCTGCTGGGACTGGGCATGCGTGATGCCCTCAACCTCGACGGCGGCAGCTCCACCGGCCTGGTCCTGGGGGGGAGCCATCAGGTCAAGGGACGTGGGGTGGCGGGATCCGTGCACAACGGCGTCGGCCTTGTGCCCTGAGCCGGACGTGTGTCCTGAGCCGGCCTTGTGCCCTGGGCCGGCCGTGGCGCGGTGCCACCAGGCCGTTCTGCGGTGCGAAAGTGGGACGCGAAGCTCCCATCCCCCTCCCCCAGCCCCATGCCGAAGGGCCACAGTCTGCGCCTCTCCGCCAGTGCGGCGGCAGAGCTGGGCCGCCAGGCCGCCGTGGCGGGAACTCCCGGACTGGTCCACCTCGATCTGGTGGACGGGGGGTGCGAGCGCTGGACCATCCGGGTGCGGCCGGGCCATCTGGCGGGAGTGCCGGTCGCCCGCGCCGATGGCGTGACGCTCTACGCGCCGGCCGAACAGCTGGAGCTGCTCACCGGCCTGACCCTGGAGTACCGGGGCGATCTCAGCGGAGGTGGCTTTCTGGTGCTCCCAAGCGAGGGGGTCGTGAGCTGCGCCTGCGGCTCGGCCTTCAGCCGTCGCGGCGAGTAGCGGCCCCGGGTGGGGCGGCAGGCGACCCAGTAAGGTGACGGATTGTCGAAATCGGTCGGACGTCCGACCTGTGTTCTCCGGCCCTCGATGCCCACTATCCAGCAACTGATCCGCACAGAACGGCAACGTCTGACACGAAAGACGAAATCGCCGGCCCTGCGTTCCTGCCCCGAGCGCCGCGGGGTGTGCACCCGTGTGTACACCTCCACTCCCAAGAAGCCGAACTCAGCCCTGCGCAAGGTGGCGCGCGTGCGCCTCACCTCGGGCTTTGAGGTGACCGCCTATATCCCCGGCATCGGGCACAACCTCCAGGAGCACTCGGTTGTTCTGATCAGGGGTGGTCGGGTCAAGGACCTGCCGGGTGTGCGCTACCACATCATCCGCGGCACGCTGGACACCGCTGGCGTCAAGGACCGCCGCCAGGCCCGCTCCAAGTACGGCGCCAAGACCCCGAAATCCTGATCTGACCTCCAGGGCAGACGCCTGAATCCGGCCCCGGGCCGATTCCGCTCCCTGGATGACTCCGTCTCCCCAAGCACCTCGCAACTCCGATGTCCCGCCGCAACGCTGCCGAAAAGCGCCCGATCCTTCCCGATCCCCAGTTCAACAGCCGTCTGGCCTCGATGATCGTGGCCAGGCTTATGAAGCACGGCAAGAAGTCCACCGCCCAGCGGATCCTGTCGGACGCCTTCAGCCTGATCAATGAGCGCACCGGCTCAGATCCCCTGGAGCTGTTCGAGACGGCCGTGCGCAACGCCACCCCCCTGGTGGAGGTGCGGGCACGGCGTGTGGGCGGCGCCACCTATCAGGTGCCGATGGAAGTGCGCCAGGAACGCGGTACCGCCATGGCCCTCCGCTGGCTGGTGAACTTCTCCAGGGCCCGCAACGGCCGGAGCATGGCCCAGAAACTGGCGGGTGAGCTGATGGATGCCGCCAACGAAGCCGGCAGTGCCGTGCGCAAGCGGGAAGAGACCCACAAGATGGCGGAGGCGAACAAGGCCTTCGCGCACTACCGCTACTGATCCCTGGCGCGCCCCCGTGGCGCGATCAGCCCATCGCTGATCAGTACAGTATCGACTGTTTTTTGTAGACCTTTCGGAGACATCCCCCGTGGCTCGCGCCTTTCCACTGGAACGCGTCAGAAATATCGGCATCGCAGCCCACATCGACGCTGGCAAAACCACCACCACCGAGCGGATCCTCTTCTATTCCGGGGTGGTGCACAAGATCGGCGAGGTGCACGACGGTGCTGCCGTGACCGACTGGATGGCCCAGGAACGCGAGCGGGGTATCACGATCACGGCGGCGGCCATCTCCACGAGCTGGAAGGATCACCGCATCAACATCATTGATACCCCTGGACACGTCGACTTCACCATCGAAGTGGAGCGCTCCATGCGGGTGCTCGATGGCGTGATCGCCGTCTTCTGCGCTGTGGGCGGTGTCCAGCCCCAGTCGGAGACGGTCTGGCGGCAGGCTGACCGGTACAAGGTGCCGCGGATGGTGTTCGTCAACAAGATGGACCGTACCGGGGCCGACTTCCTCAAGGTCTACGGGCAGATCAAGGACCGTCTCAAGGCCAACGCCGCACCGATTCAGCTGCCGATCGGCGCCGAGGGCGAGCTGAGCGGCATCATCGATCTGGTGAAGAACCGGGCCTTCATCTACAAGGATGAACTCGGCAAGGACATCGAGGAAACCGATGTTCCGGCTTCGATGGCCGATGAGGTGGCCGAATGGCGCAACAAGCTGATGGAGTCGGTGGCTGAAACCGACGAGGATCTTGTGGAAGTGTTCCTCGAAACCGGCGAACTCAGCGAAGAGCAGCTGCGCAACGGCATTCGCGAAGGGGTGCTCAAGCATGGCCTGGTGCCCATGCTGTGCGGCTCGGCCTTCAAGAACAAAGGGGTGCAGCTGCTCCTCGACGCCGTGGTGGACTATCTGCCCGCCCCGGTGGACGTGCCCCCGATCCAGGGTCTCCTGTCCGACGGCAGCGAAGCCCTGCGCCCGGCGGACGACAGTGCCCCCTTCAGCGCCCTGGCCTTCAAGGTGATGGCCGATCCGTTCGGCAAGCTCACCTTCGTGCGGATCTACTCCGGTGTGCTGCAGAAGGGCAGCTACGTGCTCAACTCCACCAAGGACAAGAAGGAGCGCATCTCGCGGCTGATCGTGCTCAAGGCCGACGACCGGGAAGAGGTCGACGAACTGCGCGCTGGCGACCTTGGCGCTGTCCTGGGCCTGAAGGACACCACCACCGGTGACACCCTCTGCGTGGAGAGTGACCCGATCATCCTGGAGTCGCTGTACATCCCTGAGCCAGTGATCTCGGTGGCTGTGGAGCCCAAGACCAAGGGCGACATGGACAAACTCTCCAAAGCCCTGCAGTCCCTGTCCGAGGAAGATCCCACCTTCCGCGTCTCCACCGATCCGGAAACCAACCAGACGGTGATCGCCGGCATGGGCGAGCTCCACCTCGAGATCCTGGTGGACCGCATGCTGCGCGAATTCAAGGTGGAGGCCAACATCGGTGCTCCCCAGGTGTCCTACCGCGAAACCATCCGCGCCAGCGCGAAGGGCGAAGGTAAATTTGCCCGCCAGACCGGCGGTAAGGGCCAGTACGGCCATGTGGTGATCGAAATGGAACCCGGCGAACCGGGTTCAGGGTTCGAATTCGTCAACAAGATTGTTGGCGGTGTCGTGCCCAAGGAATACATCGGTCCGGCAGAAGCCGGCATGAAGGAAACCTGCGAATCGGGCGTGATCGCGGGTTATCCCATGATCGATGTCCGTGTCACCATGGTCGACGGCTCGTACCACGACGTCGACTCCTCGGAGATGGCGTTCAAGATCGCCGGCTCCATGGCCTTCAAGGACGGGGTCAAGAAGTGCAATCCTGTGCTCCTTGAACCGATGATGAAGGTGGAGGTCGAGATCCCCGAGGATTTCCTCGGTTCGGTGATCGGCGACCTCTCGTCCCGCCGCGGCCAGGTCGAAGGACAATCCATCGATGATGGGCAGTCCAAGGTCCAGGCCAAGGTGCCCCTGGCCGAGATGTTCGGCTATGCCACCCAGCTCCGATCCATGACCCAGGGTCGGGGTATCTTCTCGATGGAATTCAGCCACTACGAGGAAGTACCTCGCAACGTGGCCGAGGCCATCATCTCCAAGAATCAGGGCAAGTCCTGATCCTCAACCATACCCACCTAATCCCCCCGATTCTTTCCTCCCATGGCTCGCGAGAAGTTCCAAAGGAACAAGCCCCACGTCAACATCGGCACGATCGGCCACGTTGACCACGGCAAGACCACCCTCACCGCCGCCATCACCAACGTGCTGGCCAAGAAGGGTTTCGCCAAGGCCCAGGCCTACGACCAGATCGACGGTGCTCCTGAGGAGCGTGAGCGCGGCATCACCATCAACACGGCCCACGTCGAGTACGAGACCGACAACCGCCACTACGCCCACGTGGACTGCCCCGGCCACGCGGACTACGTGAAGAACATGATCACCGGTGCCGCCCAGATGGACGGCGCCATCCTCGTGGTGGCCGCCACCGACGGCCCGATGGCCCAGACCAAGGAGCACATCCTGCTGGCCAAGCAGGTGGGTGTGCCCGCGCTGGTGGTCGCCCTCAACAAGTGCGACATGGTGGATGACGAGGAAATCCTCGAGCTGGTGGAACTCGAAGTGCGTGAGCTGCTCAGCAGCTACGACTTCCCCGGCGACGACATCCCCGTGGTGAAGGTGTCCGGCCTCAAGGCCCTCGAGGGTGACGCCGAGTGGGAAGCCAAGATCGGTGAGCTGATGGATGCCGTGGACGCCTCCATCCCCGAGCCCGAGCGGGAAGTGGATAAGCCCTTCCTGATGGCCGTCGAAGACGTGTTCTCGATCACGGGCCGCGGCACCGTGGCCACCGGCCGTATCGAGCGCGGCAAGGTGAAGGTGGGCGAGGAGATCGAGATCGTCGGCATCAAGGACACCCGCAAGAGCACCGTCACCGGTGTGGAGATGTTCCGCAAGCTGCTGGACGAGGGCATGGCCGGCGACAACGTGGGTCTGCTCCTGCGTGGCATCCAGAAGGAGGACATCGAGCGCGGCATGGTGCTGGTGAAGCCCGGCTCCATCACCCCGCACACCAAGTTCGAAGGCGAGGTGTACGTGCTGAAGAAGGAAGAGGGCGGCCGCCACACCCCCTTCTTCGCCGGCTACCGGCCCCAGTTCTACATCCGCACCACGGACGTGACTGGCCAGATCACCGCCTTCACCGCCGACGACGGCTCCAACGTGGAGATGGTGATGCCCGGCGACCGCATCAAGATGACCGGCGAGCTGATCTGCCCGGTGGCCATCGAGCAGGGCATGCGCTTCGCCATCCGCGAGGGCGGCCGCACCATCGGCGCCGGCGTGGTCTCTAAGATCATCGCCTGATCGTCTCCTAAGGTCGGGTGCGGGAGGTCTTCCTCCACCCCCTCCTTGGGCAGCCCTGCCACCTGGATCGGGTGGCGGGGCTGCCCACCCGATGGTTCCAGAACCTAGACAACCCGGGTTGCCGCTCTTGGGAGCTGCACAGGCCCCCCACTCGTCGTTTCCACGCCAAGCCGGCGTCCACGCCCTCCCCATGTCCACTGCCATCGCCCAGCAGAAGATCCGCATCCGCCTGAAGGCGTTCGATCGCCGCATGCTGGATCTCTCCTGCGAAAAAATCATCGAGACCGCCGACCACACCGCCGCCACGGCCATCGGACCGATTCCGCTGCCCACCAAGCGCAAGATCTACTGCGTGCTGCGCTCGCCTCACGTGGACAAGGACTCGCGGGAGCACTTCGAAACCCGCACCCATCGCCGCATCATCGACATCTACAGCCCTTCCGGCAAGACGATCGATGCCCTGATGAAGCTGGACCTGCCCAGCGGCGTCGACATCGAAGTCAAGCTCTGACCCCCCCCGGGCGCTGATCGTTCTGATCCATCGGGGTGCCCGTGGGCGCGGCCTGCTGGCCCAGTTCCTAGGATGGTCGAGCAACTCCTCAGCAAGCCATGGGTGAACTGGCCGTCAGGGAGCTGCCTCTCTTCCCTCTGCCTGATGTGGTGCTCTTCCCCCAGGAAGTGCTGCCGCTGCACATCTTCGAGCCCCGCTACCGGATGCTGCTGCAGACGGTGATGGCCGAGGACCGGCGCTTCGGCGTGGTGCGCTGGGATCCCAAGGCCCAGACCATGGCCAGCATCGGCTGCTGTGCGGAGATCATCCACTGCCAGACCCAGGACGACGATCGCAGCAACATCGTCACGATGGGGCAGCAGCGTTTCCGGGTGCTCGACATCGTGCGGGAGGCCCCTTACCGGGTGGGCCTGGTGAGCTGGATCGAGGACGCCGTGCCCGAGTCCCCCGAGGACCTGGAAACCCTGGCCGTCTCGGTGAACCAGGCCCTCCACGATGTTGTGGAGCTGACCGCCAAGCTGGTCGGCAAGCCCGCCACCCTGCCGAACGACCTGCCCGACCTGCCGCGGGAGCTCTCCTTCTGGATCGCCTCCCACCTGGGTGGACCCGTCGCCGATCACCAGCAGGCTCTGCTGGAACTCACCGACACCGCCGCTCGGCTGCAACAGGAATTCGACCTGCTCGACCAGACCCGACGTCAGCTGGCCGCCCGCACCGTCCTGAAGGACACCTTCCAACCCCAGTAACGCCTCCTCCCGTCCAGACACGCCCATGCCCCCATTCAGCTGGCCTCTGGCTGCAGCCCTGGCTGTAGCCGGCGGATCAGCGGCAGCCCTGTGGTTGCGACGCAATCGCCGCTACCGGGACTCGGCCAGCGTGGCCGCCGCCTACGACCGCTGGACCCAGGATGCCCTGTTGGAGAGGCTCTGGGGTGAGCACATCCACCTCGGCCACTATGGCGATCCACCCGCCAGGGCAGGCCGCCGCGACTTCCGCCGGGCCAAGGAGGACTTTGTGCACGAGCTCGTGCGCTGGAGCGGGCTCGAGCGGCTGCCACGCGGCAGCAAGGTGCTCGATGTGGGCTGCGGCATCGGCGGCAGTGCACGGATTCTGGCGCGTGACTACGGCTTCGATGTGCTCGGCATCAGCATCAGCCCCGTCCAGATCGCCCGGGCCCGGGAACTCACACCAGCCGATCTGGCCAGCCACTGCCGCTTCGCCGTCATGGACGCCATGGCCCTGGAGGTGGGGGACGGCAGTTTCGATGCCGTCTGGAGCGTGGAGGCCTGTCCCCACATGCCCGACAAGCAGGGGTATGCCGATGAACTGTTGCGATGCCTGCGGCCGGGCGGGCTGCTGGCCGTGGCCGACTGGAACCGGCGCGATCCACGGGACGGCGCCATGTCCGCCAGGGAGCGCTGGGTGATGCGCCAGCTCCTGGAGCAGTGGGCCCACCCCGAGTTCGCCAGCATCCGCTCGCTGGAGGCCAACTTCAACGACAGTCGCTGGGCCGGCGGCCTGGCCGTGGAGACGGCGGACTGGACGCGGGCCACCCTGCCCTCCTGGCTGGATTCGATCCTGGAAGGGGTGCGCAGGCCCGGAGCGATCCTCGGCCTTGGCCCCGCGGCCGTGCTGCAGGGGCTGAGGGAGACCCCCACCATCCTGCTGATGCACTGGGCCTTCGCCACCGGCCTGATGCAGTTCGGAGTGTTCCGGGGCCGCAAGCCGGCCTGACTCCACAGAGCCGGAGAGGGATCAGCCGGCGCCCTGGTGGCTGATCGGGTAGGCCCCGAACAGGGCGAGGTGTTCGCACAGGGGAGCCAGATCCCCCAGGGCTCCCTCCAGCACCTCGGGCGCATCCGGAAGCTCCAGATCCACGAAGAAGATGTACTCGCCCATTTCCCGCTTGGATGGGCGCGATTCGATCCGGCTCATGTTCAGACCACGCCGGGCGAAGCAGCCCAGCGCCTCAAGCAGGGCGCCCGGCTGGTTCGAATGCAGCGAGAAGGCCAGGCTGGCCAGGGTGCCGGTGTGGGCGCGAATGCCGCGGCGCAGCAGCAGAAAGCGGGTGCAGTTGCCCGCTACATCGTTCACCGGATAGGCCAGCACCGTGAGGCCATGCTCCTCGGCGGCCTGGCGTGAGGCGATGGCGGCACGGAAACGGCTGCCCGCCACCATGCGGGCCGCATCCGCCGTGGAGCTGGTGGGCAGCTGCAGGGCCTTCGGCAGGTTGTCGGCCAGCCACTGGCTGCACTGGGCGAGAGCCTGGGGATGGGACAGCACCTCGCTGATGCCCGCGATCGGGCCGGATCCCACCAACGCATGGCGCACCGGCAGCACCAGGGCCCGGGCCACCGCGAGGTCGGGGTGCTCCCAGAGGGCATCGAGGCAGGTGGTGACGCCCCCCTCCACGGAGTTTTCCACCGGCACCACGGCCGCATCGCAATCCCCCTGGGCCAGGGCCTGCACCACGGCACGGATCCCCAGCTGCGGCACCAGCTCCGCATCGGCCAGGCCCTCCAGCGCGATCAGCTGCTGGGCAGCCTGCTCCCCGTAGGTACCGGCCGGACCGAGAAAGGCAACGCGCATCAGAACCTTCTACAGAACTGGAGCCCCAGGGGCGACCGATAGGATCATGCCGCGCCGGCCCTCAGGCGATGCCCCTGGCCTTCCGTGCCAGTCAGCAACTGCAACTTGGCGTTTGCCACCAGAAGGACAGGTTGGTCAGGTATCTGGCCGAAGAGGAGCGCGTGGTCAAGGCCCTGCTGGATCCCTCCCAGCTCGAGCGGCTGGCGCCGGGCCGCTACCGCTACGCCGTGAGCCATCTTGAGGTGTTTCAGCTGAAGATCCAGCCGGTGGTCGAGCTGCACACCCGCCTCGAGCCGGGCAGGCTGGAGCTCGAGGCCAGTGATTGCCAGCTGGAAGGGCTAGGCCTGGTGGACGATTTTCAGCTGCAGCTGGGCTCCTGGCTGGTGGCCGGCGATGAGGGGCTGGAAGGGGAGGCGAACCTCGCCGTGAGCGTGAGCCAGCCACCCCTGCTGCGCCTGATCCCCCCCCGGGTGCTCGAGGCCACCGGACGCTCGGTGCTGGCGGGGATCCTGCGGAGCATCAAGGGGCGGGTGGGCCAGCAGCTGGTGGCCGACTTCGAGTGCTGGTGCCAGGAGCACTGAGCAGCCTGCGGAGGAAGCTGCGGCGGTGCAGCGCCGTCGGGCCAAGCGCATGCAGGGCGGCGCGGTGCTGGGCGGTGCCGTAGCCGGCATGACGCTCGAGGCCATAGCCCGGGAAACGGGCGGCCAGGGCCTGGATCAGCTGGTCCCGGGCCTGCTTGGCCAACACGCTGGCGGCTGCGATGGCGGCGTTGCGGCTGTCACCCCGCACCAGCGTGGCCTGGTCACCCGGCCAACCCCGCAGGGGCAGCACACCGTCAACCAGGAGCAGGGCAGGGGGCCGGGGCAGCTTGGCCAGGGCCCGGAGCATGGCCCGCTCGGTGGCCAGGCGTATGCCGAGGCGGTCGATCTCGGCAGCGGAGGCCTGGCCCAGAGCCCAGGCCTGAGCGGCCTGGTGGATCCGCGGCACGAGGGCCGCCCGGCGGCTGGGGCTGAGCTTCTTGCTGTCGGTCAACCCCTGGGCGGACAGCGCGGCGGCCGCATCTGCCCCGAGCACCACGGCTGCCGCGAACACCGGGCCGAACAGGCAGCCCCGGCCGACCTCGTCCACGCCGGCACAGGAGGCCGGATCCCGGCCCAGCCAGGGGTCATCGGCCAAGGAGTTCAGACGGCCGCAGACGAACGGCGCCGACGGCGGCGGGGTTCCCCGTCCTCCGGCAGGGCTTGGCTGCTGACGGCAGTGGCGGCGCTCGCCGCGGGAACCGGTGCTGCCACGGGCTCATCCCGCCGGGTCGGCACCGAGACCGTGACCACCGTCTCGGTGCTGAGCTGAGCCGGCAGCGGGGTGATGTCCACCGGCGCGGGGGCAGGGGAGGCTGATCTGCCCCGGCGTGCCGTGCGCGTCGGGGTGCCGGCAGCCTCGCCGCGGCTGACACCATTCGCCAGGCTCGCGGCCGCGGTGAGCGGGGATTCCGCCGCGGCCTGGGGCGCCTCGCCGCTGCCTTCGGCCACCGCCTGCCCTTGACTGCCGCCGCGACCACCTCGGCCCCGGCGCCGGCGCGAGCCGCTGCTGGCCAGCTCCTGCCGTGCTTCCTCGCGCACAGCCTCGGGGTCCACCCCGGGCCGCACGACCCGCACCACGGCGGTGTCGGAGGCAGGAGGAGCCTCCAGCAGGAGGACCGGACTCAGACCCAGCCAGCCATAGACCGCTTCCTGGTCCGCATCCATCGGCACCGTGAGCACCTCAGGCTCAGGGCGGCGGGGAGCGTCCTGGCTGGGCCGGGCCCCGTCCTCCTGATCCTGGTCCAGCAGCGGCGCCACGGGAACGAACACGGCGGAGTCCCCGGATTCCACCGAGGATCTGCCGCCCCGTCCCCCGCGCCGGCGCCTGGAGCCGCCGGACTCGGCCGCGGCGGAGGGTGCGGCGACCTCGGCACGGGCCGCGGCCGCTGAACGCACCAGGCCACCCGCACTGGCCAGGGGCTGAAGGCTGTCCCGCCCGGGGAGCACCGCCACGTGGCCAAGCCCCCCGCAACTGGGACAGGCGCGGCCGAAGAGTTCGTAGATGTTCTGCCCCTGCCGCTTGCGGGTCAGCTCCACCAGGCCCAGTTCCGTGAGCTGGGCGATCTGGGGACGGGCCGCGTCGTCGCGCACGGCCTGGGTGAAATGCTCCAGCACCTGGAGCTGATCCCGGCGCGATTCCATGTCGATGAAATCGATCACCACCACACCGCCGATGTTGCGGAGCTTGAGTTGGCGGGCGATCTCGACGGCGGCCTCGCAGTTGGTCCACAGCACCGTCTCGCGGGCGTTCGCCGAGCGGGTGAACGACCCCGAGTTGACGTCGATCACGGTGAGCGCCTCCGTGGGCTCGATGATCACGTAGCCGCCCGAGGGCAGATCCACCCGGGGCTTGAGGGCATCGTGAATCGCGGCGCTGACCTTGTAGGCCTCGAGGATGTCGGTGGGGGCGTCATGGGCCTCCACCAGCACGTTGCCGTGGTCGGCGCCGAGGAAGGCCTTCGCCCGCGACACCCCTTCCGGACTGTCGACCACGACCCGCACCAGATCCTGGCTGTAGAGATCGCGGAGGATGCGGTGGATGAAGTCCTCGTCCCGGTTGAGCAGCACCGGCGGGGAAGCCGTCTCGGCCGCGGCCTGGATGGCCTCCCATTGGCGCAGCAGCGACTCGAGATCCTCGATCAGCAGGTCCTCACCCACCCCCTCGGCCTCGGTGCGCACCAGCAGCCCCGCCCCGGGAGGCTTGATCAGCACACCCAGGGCCCGCAGGCGGTTGCGCTCATTGTCGCCATTCACCCGGCGGGAGATCGTGACACCCTGGCCATGGGGCTGCAGCACCAGATACCGCCCCGGCAGGGCCAGGTTGCCGGTGAGACGCGGACCCTTGGTGCCGGTGGGCTCCTTCATCACCTGCACCAGCACCTTCTGCCTCGGTTCGAGCAGTTCGGTGATGCCGGCTGCTCCCTTGCGCAGCCTTAAGGGGCCGAGATCTGTGATGTGGATGAACCCGTTCTTCTCGCTCTCGCCGATATTGACGAAGGCCGCATCGATGCCCGGCAGCACGTTCTCGACGGTGCCGAGGTAGACATCACCGATCTGGTAGCGGCCCTGGGCCACGATCAACTCATCAACACGTTCGTCGTTGAGCACTGCAGCGATCCGCAGTTGCTCGGCTATGACGATCTGCTGGGGCATGGGGTAAGAGGTGGCCCCGCGTGGGACCCTGCCAGAGGATGAAGCAGACCGGGAGGCCGAAAGCTGGCCTGCCGGAAGGCGATGGAAAGAATGTCGTGATCGGAACAGGCCAGGCCGTTTCCGGGAGTGCTGCTCGCAATGCTGCTGGAATCTGACCGCGCATCGAGCCGCGGAGTGCTTTCAGGACGCAGGGAACTGGAAAGCGCTGTGGGCGATTTCCAGAGCGGGGAACTCTGGAGCAGAGGGGCCAACGGAGGTGGCTGCCGGCTGCGGTCTGCGCTGGAAAAGCTCTGTGCGCTGCGAAAACGCCGCGGAAGCTTGCAGGCAAACGGCCTGATCGCCTTGGCTGAAAATTAGCATGCGTCGTCCGTGCCCCGGTCAGGCTCGCGCAGGGTGAGGGCCAGCCGCTGCCTCGCGCCGCACACGAGGGGAACGTCCAGCACCTCGCCCAGCCAGTGGGCCAGCTGCTCGGGCCTGATGCTGCGGCCGCTCGCATCGATGGCCGCCTCCAGCTCCAGCTCCACCGGGCCGTCCTGCGGACGGTCGCCAGGGCACGCCGGCCGCTGACGCAGGCGGCGAAGGGCCGGGCGGCACTCGCGGCTGCGGGGACGGCCCTTCTTGTCGCGGTCATGCCAGGGGAGGGAGTCGGCCGCCAGCAGCGAGGCGATCGCCTGGGGCCAGCTCTCGACGCAGGGCACGAGTGCTCCCGGCGCCGGGCGCAGCTCCAGGCGCCAGTGGGCCGCCTCCAGTTCCTGGGAGAGGCTGGGGCCGAAGCTGGGAACGGCCGCCACCGAAAGCAGCTGAAATTCAGCCGGCACCTGCTCCTGCAGCCGGTGCCGAGCCTCGGCGGGATCCAGCACCTCGGTGAACTCCAGATCCATCCATTCCCCGAGACCCTCCACCCCCAGGGGCAGGGGCAGCGCCAGCTGCAGCCGTGGCAGGGGGTGGAAACCGCCGGTGAAGCTCACCGGCAGCCCCGAGCGGCGCAGCGCCCGCTCCAGCAGGCGCAGGGTGTCCAAGTGGCTGATCAAGGCCAGGGAGCCGGTTTTGGCGAAGCCGAGGCGCAGCCGCTGCACCCGCTCACTGCCGGGGGGCCTCTGGGGCAGCTGGGCCGGCACCACAGGGGCGGGGATCACCACGTTGTGGCCCAGCTCGGGGCCGCAGACGCCACAGCTGCTGCATCCGTCGAAGGAGCAGTCGGGCACCACCGTCGCCACCAGGGCCCGCTGCAGATCCTCGGCCAGCCAGAGCTTGTCGACCCCGGAATCAACGTGATCCCAGGGCAGGCTCTGGCGGCAGAAACCGGCGAGATCGTCGGCGCTGAGGGCTTCAGCCGCACTCCAGGCGCCCATCTCCAGGGCCCGGTACCGGCCCCCCAGCCCGGCCGCCTCGATCGCCCCGGTCCAGGCGGTGTAGGTGCGGTCGGCCGACTCGAACCAGGCATCGAGGCCCGCACCGGCGCGCCAGGCGGCCTCGATCACCGGCGCCAGGCGGCGGTCGCCCCGGCCCACGAAGTCCTCCACGGCGGAGAGGCGCACGTCGGTGAAGTTCGTCTTGATGCCGCGCAGCTGGCGCAGGGCCTGCCGCAGCAGCCCCTGGCGCCGTCGCAACTCCTCGGTGGACACGCTGTGCCACTGGAACGGCGTGTGGGGCTTGGGGGTGAAGTTGCTGATGGTGAGATTCAGCTCCAGCCGCCCCAGATCGCGGCACTGCTCCTGCAGCCGGCGGCAGGTGTCGGCGATGCCCAGCACATCGGCATCGGTTTCTCCGGGCAGGCCCACCATGAAGTAGAGCTTCACCTTGCGGTAGCCGCTCTCCATCGCCGTGCGGATGCCGCGCAGCAGGTCGGCATCGGTGAGGCCCTTGTTCACGATGTCGCGCAGCCGCTGGGTGCCGGCCTCCGGCGCGAAGGTGAGCCCGGCCCTGCGGGTGCCGCCGAGGATGTGGGCGATGTCCGCATCGAAGCGGTCCACCCGCTGGCTCGGCAGGGTGAGGCTCACGTTCCGGTCGGCGAGGCGGTTGCGCAGCTCCACGCCCACCGCCGGCAGGGCCAGGTAGTCGGAGCAGCTCAGGGAGAGGAGGGAGAAATCGGCATAGCCGGTGCGGCGCATCCCCTCCTCCACCGCCTCGATCACCGCCTCCGGCTCCACGTCCCGGGCCGGACGGGTGAGCATGCCGGGCTGGCAGAAGCGGCAGCCGCGGGTGCAGCCCCGCCGGATCTCCACCGTGAGCCGGTCGTGCACCGTCTCGATATGGGGCACCAGCCCCATGGCGTAGTGGGGCATGGGCGTGGCGGTGCGGCGCTGGATGCGGCGCGGCAGGCCTGGCTCCAGCGGCTCGATCGTGACCCCATCGGCACCCGGGCCATAGAGGGCGGGCACGTAGACCCCCGGCACCTGGGCCAGATCCCGCAGGGTGTCGCGGCGGCTGAGGCCGGCGGCCTTGGCCTCGGCCACCACCAGGCCGATTTCGGGCAGCAGCTCCTCGCCATCGCCCAGGGCGATGAAGTCGAAGAAGGCCGCGAAGGGCTCGGGGTTGCTGGTGGCGGTGGGGCCGCCGGCGAAGATCAGCGGCGGCGCCTCGGGGTGGGCCAGCGGCAGATCACCGCGCCGGTCGGCCCGCAGGGACAACCGGGCCAGATCCAGCATCTCCAGGATGTTGGTGCCGCCGAGCTCGTAGCTGAGGCTGAAGCCGAGGATGTCGAAGGCCGCCAGCGGACGCCGGCTCTCCACGGCGAACAGAGGCAGCGCGCGCTCCCGCAGCCGGGCGGCCAGATCGGGGGCCGGCAGGTAGGCGCGGTCGCAGAGCTGGCCGGGCAGGGCGTTGAGGATCGAATAGAGGAGGACGTGGCCGAGATTGCTGGCCCCCACCTCGTAGACCTCGGGGTAGGTGAGGGCCCAGCGCACGGCGGCGGCCTGCCAGTCGCGCGGCTCCACGCCCAGCTCATTGCCGAGGTAGCGGGCGGGCTTGCTGATCGTGAGGTCGATCAGGGCCCCGAAGTCGATGGGGGCAGCGGGGGTGGGGGCAGCGGCGCTGACCGCGGGGGAAGCAGCGAGGGTCACGGCGGGGCGGCAGGCCTGCGTTGATGGTATGCAGCCCCTGCCGTAGCAGGATGCCGCCAGAGATTCGATCAGCAACCCTGTGGTGCAGGTCAACGGCAACTACCTCAAGCTCAAGGCGGGCTATCTGTTCCCCGAGATCGCCCGGCGGGTGAAGGCCTTCAGCGAGGCCAACCCCGAAGCCCAGATCATCCGGCTGGGCATCGGCGATGTGACCGAGCCCCTGCCGGAGGCGTGCCGCACCGCCATGAAGGCGGCCATCGATGCGATGGGCACCCGCGAGGGCTTCCACGGCTATGGCCCCGAGCAGGGCTATCTGTGGCTGCGCGAGGCGATCGCGAAGCACGACTTCCAGGCCCGCGGCTGCCAGATCACCGCCGAGGAGATCTTCGTGTCGGATGGATCGAAGTGCGACAGCGCCAACATCCTCGACATCCTGGGGGAGGGCAACCGCATCGCCGTGACCGATCCGGTGTACCCGGTGTATGTGGACAGCAACGTGATGGCGGGCCGCACCGGCGACGCCGATGGGGCCGGCCGCTACGGCGGCCTCACCTACCTGCCGATCACGGCCGGGAACGGCTTCACCGCCCAGATCCCCACCAACAAGGTGGATCTGATCTATCTCTGCTTCCCCAACAACCCCACCGGCGCGGTGGCCACCAGGGAGCAGCTGCAGGCCTGGGTGGACTACGCCCGCGCCAACGATGCCCTGATCCTGTTCGATGCCGCCTACGAGGCCTTCATCCAGGATCCGAGCCTGCCCCACTCGATCTACGAGATCGAGGGGGCCCGGGAGTGCGCGATCGAGTTCCGCTCCTTCTCCAAGAACGCCGGTTTCACCGGCACCCGCTGCGCCCTCACCGTGGTGCCCCGCGGCCTGATGGGCACGGCGGCGGACGGCCAGCAGGTGGAGTTGTGGACCCTGTGGAACCGCCGGCAGAGCACCAAGTTCAACGGCGTGAGCTACATCGTGCAGCGGGGCGCCGAAGCGGTGTATTCCCCGGAAGGCCAGGCCCAGGTGCAGGGGCTGATCCGCTTCTACATGGAGAATGCCGCGATCATCCGCCGCGAGCTGGGCGCCGCCGGTCTCCAGGTGTACGGCGGCGAGCAGGCCCCCTACGTGTGGGTGAAGACCCCCGAGGGGGTGGATTCCTGGGGGTTCTTCGATCTGCTGCTGGGCCAGGCCCATGTGGTGGGCACCCCCGGCAGCGGCTTCGGCGCCGCCGGGGAGGGCTACTTCCGCCTTTCGGCCTTCAACAGCCGCGGGAACGTCGAGGAGGCGATGCGGCGCATCCGGGCGCTCTGAGGGGCCCCGCTCCCTCCGCTCCAGCGCAGCCGCGCCCACCCGTCCCCCACCCATCGCACGCTTCTTGAATCACGCCTTAAATAAGGAAGTCGTCATGACAGCTGCCGCCATGACCACAGTGCCCCAGGCCACCCAGACCCCCAGCCGTGAGAGCGGTGCGGCGGTGATGGAGAAGGCACCCGAACGGGTGCGCAAACCCTCGCCCCGCTACAAGGTGCTGCTCCACAACGACCCCGTGAACTCGATGGAGTACGTGGTCACCACCCTGCGCCAGGTGGTGCCGTCCCTGAGTGAACAGGATGCGATCGCGGTGATGCTGGAAGCCCACAACACCGGCGTGGGCCTGGTGATCGTGTGCGATCTGGAGCCGGCGGAGTTCTACTGCGAAACCCTCAAGGCCAAGGGCCTCACCAGCAGCCTCGAACCCGAGACCTGATGGGGCAGCTCGCGCCGGCAGACAGCGCCGGCACACCGCGCTGGTGGAGCACGCTCCTGTATGTCCCTCTCCTCTACCTGGCGGGGGTTCTGCTCTCCCGCCCGCTGGGATGGCTGATGCCGGCATGGCGGCCTGACCAGGTGGACCTGGCGGGGGCGGTGATCGCCTTCGCCCTTCTCCTGGCCACCCTGCCGGTCCGCCTGCGCAGGGTGTGGGGGGTGGACCGTCCCTGGCGGCGTCTGGGCCTGGCGGTGCCGCCGGCCCGCGCCGTCCGCACCGCTCTGGTGGGTCTGGTGCGTGCCTTCGGCCTGCTGGCGTTCGTGAGCGCCGGGCTGCTGCTCAGCCGGCAGGCCCACTGGCCCGGCCAGCTGCCGGACCCCGGACGCTGGGCCAACGCCCTGCTGCTCGGCGGCGGGGTGGGCCTGGCCGAGGAGATCCTGTTCCGCGGCTGGCTGTGGGGGGAGCTGGAGCTGCTGGTCAGCCGGCGGCGGGCCCTGATCGGGCAGGCCGGTGTGTTCGCCCTGGTGCACCCCTGGTCACGGGAGCCGGGACTGCTGGCCCTCAGCCTCCTGGGCGGCCTCATGCTGCTGGGGATCGGCCTGGCCCGGGAAAGGGGGGAGGGAGGCGGCTCCCTGTGGGGATGCGCCGGGCTGCACGGGGGCCTGGTGGGGGGCTGGTTTCTGCTGCAGAGCGGCCTGCTGGAGGTGTCGCCCAGCGCGGCGGGCTGGTGGGCGGGCCCGGGCGGAGCGGCGATCAATCCGCTGGGAGGACTGCTCGGCTGGATCGGTCTGGCCATCCTGTTGATGAGCCGCCGGCGCAAAGACCCATGAGCGCTCCTGACCCTCTGGCTGCGCTACCACCTCGCGATGGCTGAGCTCAGCGAAGCCTGGGTGGGTGGAGCGCGTTCGCTCTCGGAATCAAGCCCCTCGCGGCGCGCACCCAGGGCCCACAGACTGGGTTGCATTGCTCCGCTCAGATTCTCAGCTTGGGTTGAGAGCTTGGATTCTCAGCCTGAAGAGGAAAAGCCCAGAACAGCACGCTCAGGTGCTCTCCCGGGCGTCTGCGCGTCGCCTGCAGGCGCCTGGGGTGCCCCATCGGTTCACCCAGCCGATCTGATGGCGGCTGAGCGAAGCGGGAGCCTCGGGTCCTGGCCTCAGGACCTGGCCGTGGCCAGGGCGCGGCGGCCCTCCACCGGCGCCCGCAGCGCCTCCTCCAGGGGGGCCAGACCGTAGTCGCGTTCCAGCAGATCCATCACCGTGCGGCCGAAGTCAGCGGGATTGCGGTCAAAGGCCTCCAGGCAGATCCTGCCGAAGGTGCTTCCCATCGGCTCGGGGTTCCAGAGCGTCTTGCGCGCCGCCCAGGGCATCATGCTCATCGGGTTGTAGCCCGGCTTGATCATGCCCTGCTCGAAGCCGTACTGCTCCAGATGGGTGTGGGGTTGCAGGCCGATGAAGAAGATGGCCGGTTCCACCTTGTCGGCACCGAAGATCGCCTCGAGAGCGCGGTGGTAGGCCACGGTCTGGCGGATGGTTTCGGGCCGCTCGTCGATCACGTTGAAGGAGTAGTTCACCGACACCTGGTCCTGGAAGCCGGCCCGGGCCAGCAGGCGGCAGTTCTCCAGCACCGTGCGCAGGTTGTACCCCATGCGCATCTTGCGCACGAGCTCCTGGCTGCCGGAGGTGATGCCGATCTCGAAGTAGCTCATGCCGGTGGCCACCATCAGTTCCGCCAGCTCGGCGTCGAGGTTGTCGGCCCGGATGTAGGCCGCCCAGCGGATGTCGGTCCAGCCCTCGGCCTGGATCGCCCGCAGCAGCGCCTTGGCATCCTCGATGTAGCGGCGGGCCGGGATGAACTGGGCATCGGTGAACCAGAAGCCCCGCACGCCCCGGGCGTAGAGCTGCCGCATCTCGGCGATCACCTCCTCCACGGGATTCACCCGCACGGCCTTGCCCTCCACCACGGTGTAGACGCAGTAGCAGCAGTTGTGGGGGCAGCCGCGTTTGGTCTGCACGCCCACGTAGAAATCGCCGCCGTCGAGGTACCAGGCGAGCTGGGGCCAGATCGAGGCGATGTAGTCGTAGTTGCAGGCGGTTTTCTCCATGCCGCCGGGCTGTTCGTGGATCAGCCCCGGGCGGGGCGCCTCACCGGCCAGGAAACAGCGTTCGGCCGCGATCGATTCGCCGCGGATCAGCTTCTCGAGCAGCGGTTCGCCCTCCCCCACCGACACCACCGTGCCGCGGGGCAGCCTGCGGCCGAGCTGCTCGTAGAACACGCTCACGGCGCCGCCACCGATCACGGCCCGGGCCTCGGGATGGTGGCGCCGGGCCCGGCGCACCCCCTGGCGCACCAGCCGCAGATTGCGCCAGAGCTCCCCGTAGAAGGAGCGCATCAGGCCCAGGCCTCCCAGGGCTCCCCTCAGCCGCTTGAGCGGATTGCGGGCATAGAACACCTCGAAGGAATGCTGCAGGGGGTTGCCGCTGCGCCCGTCCACCGGGGCATAGATCTGGATGTCGCGCCAGGAGAACACCAGCAGGGTGGGCTGGAACGCCTCCACCTCCCGGGCCAGGCAGAGCTCCACATCGAGAAGGGGCACAGCCGCCAGATCGAGGATGCGCTGGGGCATCCCGGGGAACTGCTTGTGCAGGTGATCGGCCAGGTAGATGGGGCCGATGGGAAAGATGGGATTGCAGGGAAGCCGGACGAGCAGCACCCTGGGGTCGGTGGGGGATGCCACGGCCGTGTGGTTCGTGATGCCTGTGACGGGACCCTAACCATCCAGCGGGAGCCGCTGGGCTGCGGCCTCCACCGCGGTCCGCAGGGTCGCCGGCAGCCAGGGGATCCAGCGCGGATGCACGCAGAGCCGCGGGCGCAGCTCCCAGCCGGCGGAACCCAGCAACTCCGCCAGGGCGGCGGGGCCGGGCTGGGGGTAGGCGGGATTGATCACGTCCTCCGTGTCCAGACCGCCGAGATCGTCGATTCCTGCGGCGATGGCGTCGAGCAGCAGGTCCCGGGGCCAGAGGTTCGGCGGCAGCTGCAGGTGCACCTCGGCCGGGAGGATCTGCCTGGCTTCGGCGATCAGTTCGAGCAGGGGGGCGGCTTCAGCAGCCCCCAGGGGCGCCGCTGCCTCACCATCCGGACGGAACGGCTGCAGGATCACCTCCTGGAGATGGCCCCAGGTGGCGTGCAACAGCGCCAGCAGCTCGAGGGCTTCGTGCCGGTCGGCGCGGGTTTCCCCCACCCCCAGCAGCAGCCCGGTGGTGAAGGGGATCCCCAGCCGGCCGGCCTGCTCCAGCTGCTGCAGGCGCACCTCCAACACCTTGCTGGGGGCCTGGCGGTGCAGGGCCGCATAGGCCGGCCCCAGCCCCTCCAGCATGAGACCCATGGAGGGATTCAGCCGGCCCAGCTGCGCCATCTCCCGGAGGCCCAGGGGGCCGGCATTCGTGTGCGGCAGCCGCCCGCCCCGCAGGGCCAGACGGCTGAGGCGCATCAGGCCGGCGAACCACGACGGGCGCTGTGGGGAATGCGGGGCCACCTCACCGCTGAGGAGCAGCACCTCCGCCGCCTGCGGCCGGCGGGCCAGCTGCTCGGATGCCGCGGCATCGTCGAGCAGGGGCATCGGGCTGGGAGTGGGGCCGGTGGCAACGGGCAAGGGTTCCCGGAAGCTGCAATAGGCGCAGCGGTTGAAGCAGGCGCGGGTGGGCACCAGCGTGACGCTCGGACTCCAGGTGATGACACGGCCTCGGGACTTCATGGGCATCGCCGCTCTGCAGGCCAGGCCGCCCGCCGGGCCAGGGCCTTCCCCCGGAAACCCTTCACCACCTGCAACCCCTCTTCACAAACCCCGCAATGTTGTGTTACATTCATTGGTGACGGGATTCCGTCCGCGGCCGCCGACCTAGCCCCAGAGCCCTCGCGGGATCTGTGCTTCACCGGCAGTGCCGCCCTACTTACCCGCTCTTCGGAGCACCATTCTCCTGTTCTCATGACCACCACTCTCCAGCAGCGCTCCGGCGCCAACAGCTGGCAGCAGTTCTGCGAGTGGGTCACCTCCACCAACAACCGCCTCTACGTGGGCTGGTTCGGTGTGCTGATGATCCCCACCCTGCTGGCTGCCACCATCTGCTACATCGTGGCGTTCATCGCTGCGCCCCCCGTCGACATCGACGGCATCCGTGAGCCCGTGGCCGGTTCGCTGATCTACGGCAACAACATCATCTCCGGTGCTGTTGTGCCCTCCAGCAACGCCATCGGCCTGCACTTCTACCCCATCTGGGAAGCCGCCAGCCTCGACGAGTGGCTGTACAACGGCGGTCCTTACCAGCTGGTGGTGTTCCACTTCCTCATCGGCATCTTCTGCTACATGGGTCGTGAGTGGGAACTCTCCTACCGCCTGGGCATGCGCCCCTGGATCTGCGTCGCCTACAGCGCCCCCGTGGCTGCTGCCAGCGCCGTGTTCCTGGTGTACCCCTTCGGTCAGGGCTCCTTCTCCGACGGCATGCCCCTCGGCATCAGCGGCACCTTCAACTTCATGCTGGTGTTCCAGGCTGAGCACAACATCCTGATGCACCCCTTCCACATGCTGGGTGTGGCCGGTGTGTTCGGTGGCTCCCTTTTCTCCGCCATGCACGGTTCGCTGGTGACCTCCTCCCTGGTGCGTGAGACCACCGAGAGCGAGAGCCAGAACTACGGCTACAAGTTCGGCCAAGAGGAAGAGACCTACAACATCGTGGCTGCCCACGGTTACTTCGGTCGCCTGATCTTCCAGTACGCCAGCTTCAACAACAGCCGCAGCCTGCACTTCTTCCTGGCTGCCTGGCCTGTGGTCGGCATCTGGTTCACCGCCCTGGGCGTGAGCACGATGGCCTTCAACCTGAACGGTTTCAACTTCAACCAGTCGATCCTCGACGGCCAGGGCCGTGTGGTGAACACCTGGGCCGATGTGCTGAACCGCGCCAACCTGGGTATGGAAGTGATGCACGAGCGCAACGCTCACAACTTCCCGCTCGACCTGGCGGCTGCCGAAGCCACCCCTGTGGCGCTGACCGCTCCGGCGATCGGCTGAGGCTGAAGCGATCGCCTCTGCTGGAGGCGATCACCCCAACGGAATCCCGCCGGCCCCCCTCCTCGAGGGGGGCTTTTTCATGTCATGGCCCGGTCATGGCCCGGCGGATGGCGTCCATGGGCGGCCCGGTCACACAGTCAGGTGGGGATCCCGGACAGGGACAGCCTTCCTCCCTAGGGTTCCGGGAACCAGCACTGCTCTGCGCCCAAGGCCGCATGTTCGCCTCGATCACCCTGTTCACGATCATGCTGGCTCTGGGGATGGGCCTGAAACTGGAGGCCCTTGGCCGGATCCGCCAGCGCCCTGGCCTGTTCCTGAGGGTGCTGCCCGCCTCCTGCCTCCTGGTGCCCCTCCTGGCTCTGGCAGTGCTGCATCTGCCTGTGGGCCAGGGGCTGGCACCCTCGGCCCGGATCGGCCTGGCCCTGATGGCGGTGTGTCCCAGCGCCCCCCTTACCCTGCGCAAGGCCGGCAAGAAGGGCGGCGACCGGGAACTGGCGGCGGTGCTCCAGGTGGGCGCGGCGATCTCCGCCATCGTGTCCGTGCCGCTGATGGCGGATGTGTACCGTGCCGCCTACAGCACCACCTCCTGGGACATCGGACCTGTGGAGGTGGCGCTGCAGGTGGGACGCACCCAGGTGTTGCCGCTCGTGCTGGGGATGGGCATTCAGGGCTGGAAGCCCGGGCTGGCCGATCGGATCGAATCTCCCCTCAACCGGGTGGCCAACGGCCTGCTCCTGCTGCTGATCGCCGCTGTGCTGTTCAAGGCGGGACCGAAGCTGCTGCCGTTCATGGCCGCCAATGCCATGGGCCTGGTGCTGATGGTGCTGATGGTGGGGCTCTGCCTTGGCCTTGGTTACGCCCTCGCCGGGCCCAACCGGCTCGAGCGCATCACCGTGGCCCTGGTGACCTCCATGCGCAATCCCGGCATGGCTCTGATGTTCGCCACCACCTACGCCCGGGATCTGCCCGGCGTGTCGGTGGCCGTGCTCACCTACGTGCTGGTGACCGTGCTGCTCTCGATCCCCTTCCTGCAGTCCCTCAACCGGCTGGAGGTGCTGAAGACGGGGGGCGACACCCTGACCGCCTGAGCGCAGCCAGCACCTCTGGGCGCCTCGGCGGCAGAGCCCAACCCCTACGCTCGCTGCAACGTGGAACAGCCATGGGCAGCAGCTTCGGCCAGCTCTTTCGCATCAGCACCTTCGGGGAATCCCATGGCGGCGGGGTAGGGGTGATCGTGGACGGCTGCCCCCCGCGCCTGGCGGTGGATCCGGAGCTGATCCAGCGGGATCTGGACCGGCGCAGACCCGGCCAGAGCCGGATCACCACACCACGCCAGGAGGAGGACCGCGTCGAGATCCTCAGCGGCCTGCTGGATGGCCAGACCCTGGGTACGCCGATCGCGATGCTGGTGCGCAACAAGGACCAGCGGCCCGGCGACTACAGGGAGATGGCCGTGGCATTCCGCCCCTCCCATGCCGATGCCACCTACCAGGCCAAGTACGGCATCCAGGCCCGCAGCGGCGGCGGACGGGCCTCGGCCCGCGAGACGATCGGGCGCGTGGCGGCCGGTGCCATCGCCAAGCAACTGCTGGCCAGAGCGAACGGCACGGAGGTTCTGGCCTGGGTGAAGCGCATCCACACGATCGAAGCGGACATCGATCCGGCGGGCGTGAGCCTGGAGGATGTGGAGGGCACCATCGTGCGTTGTCCGGATCCGGCGGCGGCCGAAGCCATGATCAGCCGCATCGAGGCCATCGGCCGGGAAGGGGATTCCTGCGGCGGCGTGATCGAATGCGTGGTGCGCAACCCGCCCGTGGGGCTGGGCATGCCCGTGTTCGACAAGCTGGAGGCCGATCTGGCCAAGGCGGTGATGTCACTGCCGGCCACGAAAGGATTCGAGATCGGCTCCGGCTTCGGCGGCACCCTGCTGAAGGGGAGCGAGCACAATGACGCCTTCCTGCCCAGCCGCGAAGGCCGGCTGCGCACCGCCACCAACAACTCCGGCGGCATCCAGGGGGGCATCAGCAATGGAGAGGCGATCGTGATCCGGGTGGCGTTCAAACCCACGGCCACCATCCGCAAGGAGCAGCAGACCATCGACGCCAGCGGTGCCGCCACCACCCTGGCGGCCAAGGGCCGCCACGATCCCTGCGTGCTGCCGCGGGCGGTGCCGATGGTGGAGGCCATGGTGGCGCTGGTGCTGGCCGATCACCTGCTGCGCCAGCAGGGTCAGTGCAGCCTCTGGTGAAGAGGAGAGCCCGGCGGCGCTGACGCCGGCGGGGAGGGAGGCAGCCGGCCGAGGAGCGAGCGGAGGCACTCCACCCCACCCGGACCGTCGAGACCGCCACCGAGCGCCACCGCTTCCACGCCGGCGTCCAGCCAGGGGAGCACGTCCGCCGGTCGCAGGCCGCCGGCGGCGATGCAGAAGGGAAGGTCGCCCAGGGGGGCACGCAGCTGGCGCCAGTAGTGCGGTCCGAGCGCGGACGCCGGAAACAGCTTCACGGCTGGACATCCCAGGGCCCTGGCCTGCTGCACCTCGGAAGGGGTGTAGACCCCGGGAACCAGGGCCAGACCGGAGCGGCGGGCCTCACACCAGAGCTCTGGGCTGAGCACGGGCGACATGGCAAAGCTGAGACCCGCCTCCTGCACCATCTGCAGGGCAGGGAGGCTGCAGACCGAGGCAGCCCCCAAGCGGAGTTGTGGGAAAACGTGCCGCAGCTCCAGGCACTGGGCAACCCAGCGGGGATGGTTCTGCCAGGCGATCTCCACGTGCCTGAGACCCAGCGCCGCCAGGGCTGTGAGGCGAGGCACCAGCTCCAGAGGCTGCTCAGCGCGCAGCACCACCAGCAGGGGCTGGTGGTGCAGGGCCTGGATCAGAGGTGGGAAGGGGTCGCTCAGGCCGCTGTCGCTCAGACGTACTCGGCCACCCGCACATCGCTGCCGATCAGCAGCTCCTGAAGCTCTTCGGCATCCACGGTCTCCTTCTCCACCAGGAGATCGGCGAGCTGATCGAGCACGGACCGGTTGTTGGTGAGCACCTCGGTGGCCCGGCGGTAGGCCTCCTCCACCAGCTGACTCACCTCCTCGTCGATGGTGGCTGCGGTGTCTTCGGAGAAATCGCGCTCGGCGGCGATGTCGCGGCCGAGGAACATGCCGCCCTGGCTGCGGCCCAGGGCCACGGGCCCGAGCTTTTCACTCATGCCGAAGCGGGTCACCATCTGACGGGCCACCCGGGCCACCTGCTGAAGGTCGTTGGAGGCACCGGTGGTGACCTCGTCATCGCCGTAGACGATTTCCTCAGCCACCCGGCCCCCGAGGGCCACGGCCATCTGGTTCTGCAGATAGGCGCGGGAATAGAGGCCCGACTCCATCCGCTCCTCACTGGGAGTGAAGAAGGTGAGGCCGCCGGCCTGGCCGCGTGGAATGATCGAGATCTTCTGCACCGGGTCGTAGTCGGGCATCAGGGCGCCCACCAGGGCATGGCCCGCCTCGTGGTAAGCCACCAGGCGCTTGCGACGCTCACTCATCACCCGGTCCTTCTTCTCCGGACCCGCCATCACCCGCTCGATGGCGTCGTTCACCTCATCCATCGACACCTCGGTGAGCTGGCGCCGTGCCGCCAGAATGGCCGCCTCGTTGAGCAGGTTGGCCAGATCGGCACCGGTGAAGCCCGGCGTCCGGCGGGCCACCTTGTCGAGGTCGACGTCCTTGGCCAGGGTCTTGCCGCGGGCGTGCACCTCGAGGATCTGCAGCCGGCCGCTGTAGTCGGGCCGGTCCACCACCACCTGGCGGTCGAAGCGGCCCGGACGCATCAGCGCGGCATCCAGCACATCCGGCCGGTTGGTGGCCGCCACGATGATGATGCCCGTGTTGCCCTCGAAGCCGTCCATTTCGGTGAGCAGCTGGTTCAGGGTCTGCTCCCGCTCGTCATTGCCGCCGCCCAGGCCGGCACCACGCTGGCGGCCCACCGCATCGATCTCATCGATGAACACGATGCAGGGAGCGTTCTTCTTGGCCTGCTCGAACAGGTCGCGCACCCGGCTGGCGCCGACACCGACGAACATCTCGACGAACTCCGATCCGGAGATCGAGAAGAAGGGCACACCGGCTTCCCCGGCCACGGCCTTGGCGAGCAGGGTCTTGCCGGTACCGGGAGGGCCCACCAGGAGCACACCCTTGGGGATCTTGGCGCCCACCGCCGTGAAGCGGTCGGGGTTCTTGAGGAAATCCACCACCTCGGTGAGCTCCAGCTTGGCGCCCTCGATGCCCGCCACATCCCCGAAGGTGACCTGGGTCTGGGGCTCCATCTGAACGCGGGCCTTGCTCTTGCCGAAGCTCATGGCCGGGTTGCCGCCGCCCCCCTGGGCGCGGCGCAGCAGGAAGAACAGGCCGCCCAGCAGGAGCAGGGGGAAGATCAGGCTGCCGGCCGCCTGCTGCCAGGCCGCCGGTTCACGGCTCGGCTGCACGGCGATGTCCACGTCGTGGTCGGTGAGCAGCTTGAGCAGGTCCTTGTCGGGAGCCAGGTTCACCATGGCGCGGCGCCCGTCGCTCTCCACCACCTGGGCCGTGCCGCGGTCCGGGGAGATCAGCACCCGCGACACCTCGTTGTCCTGCACGGCTTCGACGAAGTCGCTGTAGCGCAGGGTGCGGGGGGCGTTGGCCGGATTGGGGCGGTCGAGGAAGGCCGTGCCCACGGCGATCACCACAACCACCAGGAGCACATACAGCCCCGCGTTGCGCCAGCGTTTTTTCACGGCCTCGCCTCAGCTGAGAAAGAAGTAACGGAATGTTAACCGGCGCGGTCCCCCAGGGGAGCGCCGGGTGCTTCAGGCCGCGGCCCGCAGCACCTCCACCACACTACGGAAAGCGAACCACTCGGGGATCTCCTCGCCGCCCCGCAGCATCTGGCGGAACTGGGTGCCGCTCAGCTTCCTCACGTGCAGACCGCGGGCCTCGGCATGCTCGGCCGTGACGTAGCCCTCCTCCTCGGTGTAGACGAGGTTGAGGGAGGGCACCGTCTCCATGCCCAGCTCGGCGGCGTTGTCCCGGGCAAAGTCCTGGGCCTGGTAGGGGCCGTAGAAGTCGCTGCCGGTGAGGCTCGACTTGCAGCCGGCCATGTCGCGGCCGATGATGAAGTGGGTGCAGCCGTAGTTCTTGCGGATGATCATGTGCTGCAGGGCCTCCCTCGGGCCGGCCATGTGCATCGAATAGGGCAGGTAGGCCCAGCGGATGCGGGGGTTGTTCACCTCGGCCGCCAGCCGCTCGTAGGTCTGGAAGCGCACGGCGCCGGCGATGTCATCGTCCTGGGTGGGACCGCAGGTGGGGTGGACCAGCACCACGGCCCCCTCGCTCACGTTGGACGCCTCAAGAGCCCGGGTGAAGAGCTCGTAGTGGGCCCGGTGGATGGGGTTGCGGCACTGGAACGCCACCACGCTCTGCCCCTCCGGCAGGGTGGCGCGCACCTCTGCGGGGGTCTTGCAGGGGAACACCCGCTGGGGCAGGGACAGGCCCTGCACCTGGCCGCCGAGGTAGATGCGTCCTCGCTCGCCGCAGATCATGCGCACGGCGGGATGCTCGATCGAAGTGGTGCCGTAACAGCCCTGGGCCTCGCGGGCCTTGTCGGGCTCCCACCTGCTCTCCACCGTGAGCACGGCCAGATCCTGCCCCCTGTAGGTGAGCAGCAGACGATCGCCGATGGCAATGGTGTCGTCCTCGGTGTCGAAGACGATCGGCAGGCCGAACAGGAGGCCGCTGGTGGTGCGGTGCCCGGCCACCACGGCGTCGTAGTCCTCCTGATGCATGAAGCCACGCAGAGGGGAGAAGCCGCCCACCACCAGGAGCTCCACGTCACAGGCGTTGCGATCGCTGCACTCCACGGCACGGCCGGCAGTGGCACGCACGGCCTCGCGCTCTGAATCCGCCACCATCAGATCCACCAGCGTGCCGCCGTGGGGGGCGATCAGACCGGCCATGGTGGTGGTGGACATGGAAACTCCCTGCGTTGATCAGGCTGGGATTCTCCCAGATCGCACCACACAGCGAGCGAAGCCATGAAAAAGAGGGGGCCGGGCACGGCCCCCTCGGGGAGAACACGGGGCAGGGAGCGCCGCTGAGGCTCAGGCTTTCTCCAGCCGTCCGTAGAGCTGGCCCGTGATCTTGACGTCGAGGGCCTGCTTGGTGCCCATGTCGGTATCGGAGGGCTGAACGGCCGTGAACACCCCGGCGAATTCACCGGTGCTGGCATCCACCTTGGTGATGGAGAGCTCCATGGCGCCCTTGCCGTCCACGTAGCGCTTCACGGTTTCGCCGGCGAAGTCGTCACCGGCGGGCACCAGCCCAACGGCCGAGCTGTAGCCGGTGGTGAGGCCCCGGGCCTTGGGATCGAGGAAGTTGGAGGTGCGGTAGCTGGGCACCCGGTAGGTGCCCTTGAAATCGGTGCTGGTGCTGATGGCGGCACCGTCCGCCTTCGCTTCGAGCTCCTTGCTGGAGAAGACGAACGGCACTTCCTCGCCTCCCGGCAGCAGCACGGTGATCAGCTGGAAATCGAGCCCGCCCTGCTCCTTGAAGCTGAGGTCATCGCCTTCCACGCGCAGATCGCCGTAGACCTGATCCAGGCTGGTGGTGAAGCGGGTGAGAATCTTGCCGGCCACGAACTGGGCCTCCTGGCGCTTGTTGGCGGGCTCACCCTTCACGAACACCTCGCTGGGATGCATGCAGATCTCGCGAAGGCTGTATGCGCCGGAGCCCTCGAGGGCGATCGAGCCGCGGGCGGAATCCGGCAGGGTGGGGCAGTCGTTGGCCAGACCCGTGTTGTGGATGTCTTCGTAGGTGAGGTTGGCGCGATCCACGGCCTTGGCCCCACCGCTGCAGGCGGTCACCAGGGTCAGACACAGCGCCAGCGCAAGGGCCAGCAGAGGACGAAAACGCATGGGGAGAACGCCGCAGGGAGGGGGCTAGTACTGGGCTGGGGCGGATCCTACCGGTGGCATTCCTGGATTCCCCGTACGATGTCGCGGCTCTCAACAACCTGTATGCGAGAGCGATCGCCCTGCAGGGGGCGCTGCAATCACGACCTGGATATGCCCCTCTCCGACGACCAGCAACAGCGGCTCGACGCCGTGCTGAACCAGGCCGCCGACCTGGCCGGCGAACTCAGCGGCCAGCCCGAACAGCTGCTCGACCTGCTGCGCCAGGTGGAGCAGCTGCACCGCACCATCCAGGACGGCCCTTTCCGCAGCAGTCTCCCCGCCGACCGCAACCACCTGTTCAGCCTGCTGAGGCGGATGGAGCAGAGCGGAGGCTGGCCTTACATCCCCCGGCTGCAGCTGCGCACCTTCATGGACCTGCTGCAGCGGGACACGGGCTGCGAGCCGGCTGTGCCGTGCCAGGAGCCCGACCATGCCGACGACGGCCCGGATCAGCCGCTGGCAGCCTGAGCCGGATCGCCGGGGCTCCGCCCCGGCCCGCCCCTGGTGGGGTGCAGGGCCGTGAGCAGCTGGTGGGCGATCGCCAGCTTGTGGGCCTGGGCCAGCGCGCTCACCTGATCGCCGGGTCCGAGCAGCCAGCCCCCATTCGAGAGGCCGCCGAAGCCGCAGCCCGGACGGTCGATCGGGTTGGCGAACAGCAGGTCGCAGCCCTTGCGGGCCAGCTTTGCCCGGGCCAGGGGCAGCACATCACCGGACTGGGCGGCGAAGCCGAGGATGCGCTGGCCGGCAGGGCGCCGTTCCACCAGCTGGGCGAGCAGATCGGGAACCGCCTCCCAGCCCTGGGAAAGCGCCCTTTCGAGGTCAAGCTTCTGCAACTTGGTGGCCGTTGGCCGGGCCCTGCGGTGATCGGCCACGGCGGCCGCCATGGCCACCGCATCTGCCCGCGGCTGACGCTCCAGCAGCGCCGCCTGCATCTCCGCGGCGGTCTGCACGGGGCTGCAGGCGAGCCCCTCGAGCCATCCCGGCGGCACGCTGAGCGGACCGTGGACCAGATCCACCCGGGCACCCCGCAACCGGGCGGCCTGGGCCAGCAGCACGCCCATCCGACCTGTGCTGGGGTTGGTGAGGCAGCGGGCCGGATCGAGGGGCTCACGGGTGGGGCCGGCACTCACCAGCAGCCGCAGCCCCTGCCAGTCGCGCTGGTTTCCCACCAGCGCGAGCGACTCCAACGCCAGCAGCACCAGGTCGGGGTCGGCCATCCGCCCCGCCCCCTGGCGATCGCAGGCCAGCAGGCCAGCCGTCGGCGCCAGGGCGAGCACGGAGGGCAGGCGGCTGAACACCTTCCAGTTGCGCTGCACCGGGAGTGAGTCCCACATGCTGGTGTTCATGGCGGCCGCCGCCAGCACGGGCGCCTCACAGGCCAGCAATGTGCTGGCGAGCAGCGTGTCGCCGAGGCCATGCACCCAGCGCGCCAGGGTGGTGGCCGTGAGGGGAGCCAGCAGCACCAGCTCGGCCCACTCGGCCAGGGCGATGTGCAGGGGGCGGGGTTCCCGATGGCTCCACTGGTCGGCGTCCAGATGGCAGGGGTTGCGGCTCAGGCAGGCCAGGGCCTCAGGGCTGACCAGCCGCGCGGCACTTGGGGTGAGCACACAGCGCACCTCCGCGCCCTGTTGCACCAGGGCACTCACCAGCAGCGGCAGTTTCACCGCGGCGATGCTGCCGCTGATGCCCACCAGGATGCGGCGGCCTGCGAGCGGCGCAGCCGGCGCCGCCGCCGCCCCATCAGCCCGGAACGCCATCAGTCCTCATCGAAGGGCTCCTGATCCACCAGGTGCACGTACGGCCGAGCCAGCTCGGGCCGGTGGATGGCCAGGGCCCGCATCAGATGCCAGTCACTCAGGCCGTCGAAGGGCGTGGGGTAGTCATCCTCTTCCAGCCGCTGGGCCAGGGAGGCGGCCATGGCCTCGTCGAAGGCCGCGAGCCGTTCCGGGGTGATGGACTCTGACGGTGAGGCCATGGCGGCAGGGGAACGCAGGGGGTCGGGATCAGGGCCGTGCTGACAGCGGGCTGACAGGCGCAGGCTCCATGGCGATAATGGCCCGCTGTAGGGGAATTAGCTCAGCTGGTAGAGCGCTGCGATCGCACCGCAGAGGTCAGGGGTTCGAGTCCCCTATTCTCCACTTCCCGCACCGGCGGCCCACCCTGCCGCCCTGACCCGATGCTCCGGATCTGATGCTCCGGACCTGATGCCCCCGCTGATGACCCAGACGTGACGGAGTGCGCCTGATCCTGATGGAGTGGACCTGATGGAGTCGACCTGATGGAGTGGACCAGCGAGGCCGAGAACCGGCTCAAGGAAGTGCCATTCTTCGTGCGGCCGGCCGTGCGGCGCCGTATCGAAGCGATGGCCGCCGAGGCTGGCGTGCAGCCGATCGACGAGGCCTTCTACGCCATGGCCCGTGAGCGGTTCGGCCAGAAATGAGCGCCCGGGAACCGGCGATGCAGTAAAAGGTACGGCACATCCGTCCCCCATCCATGTCGCAGTCGAAGCGCGAACAGGTGGTGAGTCACCTCCGCTACATCCGTCAGGAACTCCGTGAGATGCATCAGGGCGTCATGGAGGACGGCCTGCTGCCGGAAGCCGGAGAGGTGCGCGGCGTGATGGCCCAGATGGAGGCGCTGCTCGAACTGCTGGAGGGCAAGTCATCCCGCAAGAAGGACAGCGACAGCTGAGTCCAGCCTTGAACCGCTGCCCCGGGGGGTCAAGGGGTGGGATGGACGCTCTGGCAAACGACCCACACCCCTTGATGACCCGGCAATCCGTCGCTTTCTTAACAGCGTCCCCATCACCCGGCCCGGGCCCCAGGCCCCGGGCTTTTTCATTGGAATCCCCTATCAGTAGCGCCGAAGGGATGTCAAGGCTCCAGAGATGGTGTAGACCATGGCTGGCAGGACTGGGCCGGGTGATGGGGATCGCCAGTTCCGAGGTCCTGCCACTTCTTCCTTCCTGTCAGTGTCCCGCGTCGGTCGAGCCCGGCAGCCGGCTTCGGTGGTTCGGGAAGCTGGCACCGCGAAGCCCAGGCCATGGTCCAGCAGCCCTCTAACGGCGCCTCCCGGTGACCAACCCGCAACCGCGGTCACTCCAGCAGACACGCTTTCAGCAGAGCGTGGCCCAGGCCCCCCTGCGCCTGCAGCGCTGGGCCAGGAACCCCTGGCGGCGTCTGTCGCTGCAGTTGATCGTGCTGCTGCTGAGCTTCTCGATCGGCGGGGTGGTGGCCTCCATCGCAGGCCAGCTCTCCCAGATCGATCCCGTGGGTGCGCTGGTGTGCGTGCTGGTGATCGAGCTGGCCATCCGCGCCCGCGGGCCCCTGCTGCGGAGCACCAGCCACACCCTCGGCCTGAACCTGCTGGACATGGCCAGGATCGGCCTGCTCTACGGCCTGCTGCTGGACGGCTTCAAGCTGCTGTGAGCCCGGGAGCCGCCGCCGCCTCGGCGGCCAGCAGGTAGAGCAAGGCCATCCGCACCGGAATGCCGTTGCGCACCTGCTCCTCGACAAGGCAGACGGAAGGGTCGTCGAGCAGGGCGGAAGCCATTTCCACGCCCCGGTTCACGGGCCCGGGATGGAGCACGGGCACAGGCTTGCCGCAACGCTTCAGACGCTGGTGGCTGAGGCCATAGGCCCGGTGGTAGGCCTCGAGACTGGTGAGCAGGTGCTCACGCATCCGTTCCTTCTGGAGTCGCAGGGTCATCACCGCATCGGCCCCCTCCAGCGCCGTGTCCAGATCCCTCTCCAGGGTGACCCTGCCGCGCTGCGGCACCGGATCGCCGGCCTGGCCAGGGGGTGGGGCCTCCACGAAGGAGGCGAAGGCCTCCGGCAGCAGCGTGGGCGGACCGCACAGCACCACCTCGGCGCCGCAGGCGGTGAGCGCCCACAGGTTGGAGCGGGCGACCCGGGAATGGAGCACATCCCCCACGATCACGATGCGCCTGCCCCGCAGCACCTCGGGGGTCGGCGCCTCGGCCGAGAAATGGCGGGCCAGGGTGAACAGATCGAGCAGGCCCTGGCTGGGATGGCTGTGCAGGCCATCGCCGGCGTTGAGCACCGCGACCCGTTCGCCACTGCGATCCAGCTCCTCCGCCAGCAGCTGGGGAACACCGGCACAGCGGTGCCGCACCACCAGCACATCCGCCCCCATGGCCACATAGGTGCGCGCCGTATCCAGCAGGCTCTCGCCCTTGCTGAGGGAACTGGATGAGGGTGAAAAACTCTGCACGTCGGCGGAGAGGCGACGGGCCGCCAGCTCGAAGCTGCTGCGGGTGCGGGTGCTCGGCTCGAAGAACAGGCTGGTCATAAACCTGCCCTGCAGGGCGGGCAGCTTGCGGACCCCGCTGAAGGGCATGGCCCGGAAGCGCTGGGCCAGCTCCAGCACCTTGGCGAGGTCGTCGCACGAGAACGTCGCCAGATCGATCACATGGCGATGACCCCAGCTGCTCAAGACCCGGGAAGCGCAATCCTCCTCAACCTAGAGGCCGGGCCCGGCATGCCCCGCCGCAGGCGACAGGCGCGGCCGCCGGTCCCCCCGCGCCCGACGGCTCACGCTGGGGCTTTGCCGGAGGTACCAGCGCCAGGGGAGATCCTGGCCCTGGCTGATGCCGATCCGGGTGGTCTGGGTATGGGGGGGATCCTCCCCCGGCGGCCAGCGGCGCGGGGCGATCCACAGCCCGGAAGCGGGGGCGACCGGCAGACCGTCATGACGCCGGTCCAGGCCGAAGCGCCGGGCCAGCAGGGCCGGGCCCGCCGCCGTGCGCGCCGGCTCAGCGGGGAGCTGCAGGGCCCTGAGCAGCACCCCGTTGGCCCAGTCGCAGCGCCCCGTCACCACGTTCACGCAATGGTGGATGCCATAGGTGAGGTACACATAGAAGTGCCCCGGCTCCCCGAACAGGGTGGCGTTGCTGGGGGAACGGCGGCGATGGCCGTGGCAGGCGGGCTCGTCCTGGGAGTAGGCCTCGGTTTCCACGATCATCCCCTCCAGCTGGCGGCCATCGTCCCAGCGGCGGATCAGCCAGCAGCCCAGCAGATCGGGGGCCACCTGTTCCGCGGGCCGTGCAAAGAACGCCGCAGCCGGCAGACTGGGCACGGGCGCGCCACCATCGTGGGGTTGAAGGCCCGCAGCCCACTGATCCCCCATCCCTCTCCCCAGCATGGAATCCTCCGGTTTCACCCTCGCCAGCGTGCTGCTGGCCGGCAGCGGCCTGTTCTGCCTGGCCACGCTGTTCTTCGGCACCAAGGGCGGGTACTACGACACGGAGGCCTACGACGGCAACGGCACAGCCCACTGATGCAGTGGAGACTGATGCAGTGCAGGCTGATGCCTTGCCCTGGGAGAAAGGCCTCGAGGGATTCAGCCGCGAAGTTCAGCTGCTGAGCCGTTCAGCCTCGGGGCAGTCCTCCGCCGTGGGCAGCTCGGCCATGTCGCTGCGGTTCACATAGGCAAGCCGGGTGCTCACGGCACCGATCGAATCGAGCCGCACACTCTCCTCCCAGCTGTGGGTTTCGTCGTCCTCTTCGGCGTCGTAGTGGAGCGTCACGAGGTCGCCCTCGATTTCCGTGATCAGCGCCTCTTCGATCCAGCGCTGCTGATCCCGCAGAAACACCCACACGGGCCGCTTCTCGGCACAGAACTGATAGAGCTTGCGGTGCAGCATGGGCCCAACGGCGCAGCGCGCGGCCTGATCCTAGGCAGACCTGGCGGACTTGCCGCTGTTCACCACGACCCAACCCGCCCCCATCCCCTGTGACCAGCCAGACCCCGTCACCATCGGCGACCGCCCCCTCCAGCGCGGAACGCCGCACGGAGGACATCCGCCTGCAGCTGCGCAGCTGGCCTGAGGTGGAGGCCTACCTGGAGCGCTGTCGGGGCGTGATCGTGCCCCTGGGCTCCACGGAGCAGCACGGCCCCACCGGCGCCATCGGCACCGATGCGCTCACCGCCGAAGCCGTGGCCCTGGAGGTGGGGCGCCGCAGCGGGGTGCTGGTGACACCGGCGCAGGCCTTCGGCATGGCGGAACACCATCTGGGCTTCGCCGGCACGGTGAGCCTGCAGCCCAGCACCCTGATGGCGGTGCTGCACGACGTGGTGCTCTCCCTGGCCGGCCATGGCTTCGAGCGCATCTTCGTGATCAATGGCCACGGCGGCAACATCGCCACCAGCAAGGCCGCCTTTGCCCAGGCCTACGCCACGGCGGCCAGCCGCGGCCTGCCCCGGGCCGCCGAGCTGCGCTGCCGCCTCGCCAACTGGTTCATGGCGCCAGCGGTGCTGCAGAAGGCGCGCGAGCTCTACGGCAACCGGGAAGGGCACCATGCCACCCCCAGCGAGATCGCCCTCACCCTGCATCTGGAACCCAGCCTGGCCGGCAAGCAGAGGCCCCTGCCGGAGCCGGCGCCGGCTGGCCCGATCCACGGCCCGGCCGACTTCCGCCGCCGCCACCCCGACGGCCGCATGGGCTCGGACCCCTTCCTGGCCCGGGCCGAGCACGGCGCCACCTTCCTCGACCTCGCCGCCTCGGCGCTGTGCACCGATCTGGAGCGCTTCCTCAACGCCGAGAGCTAGCTTCATGGCCCAGAGCCCAACCGTGCCCCATGAGCAAGATCTCGGCCGAGGACGTGCGCAAGGTGGCCCATCTGGCCAGGCTGGCGCTGCCTGAGGAGAAGATCGCCACCTATACCGGCCAGCTGGAGCGCATCCTCGAGTATGTGGCCCATCTCGAGGCCGTGGACACCGAGGGGGTGCCTCCGACGACCCGCGCCGTCGAGGTGACGAACGTGACCCGGGAGGATGAGGTGGTGACCACCGGGGTGCGGGAGGAACTGCTGGATCTGGCCCCTCAGCGCGAGGGGGATTTCTTCCGGGTGCCGCAGATCCTGGCGGGCTGAGACCGAAGCGCATCGAGGCCGAGCGCTGAGCTCAGCGCACGGGCGAGACCGCCGTGCGGTGCAGCACCTCGAGCACCCGACGGCGGGCATGGCGGGTGGGCATCAGCGCTGCCAGGGGGCGGAGCTTGCTGCGCCGCTTGCTGTGGCTGCGCACACCGAGCAGGATGTCGTAGAGGAAGTTGAGCCCATCGGCGCGGCTTTCGAACAGGCCCAGGCGCTGGGGGGAACCCTTGCTGTCCAGAATGTGCTTGGTGGCGTGATAGGCGGGGCGGTACTCGAACCACGGGATCGACGGCCAGAGATGGTGGATCAGGTGATAGTTCTGACCCATGATCAGCCAGTTCATCAGCCTGCTGGGGTAGACCCGGGCGTTGTGCCAGCGGTTGCGTGACTGAAACGGCCGGTGGGGCAGATAGTCGAAGAAGAGACCCAGGGTGACGCCCACCATCAGGGCCGGGGCGAACCAGCAATTGAAGATGAAGGGGAGAAATCCGTATTTGGCCGCAGCCACCACAATGGCCACGAAGATGCCGCGCGCCAGGCCCCACTCCAGCAGCTCGTAGCGCCGCCAGAGACGGCGGCGGAAGAAGAAGACTTCGTGGTAGAAAAACCGCGGAGCGATCAACCACAGCGGCCCGAACGTGCTCACGATGTGGTCGGGGTCGTGCTTCGGATCGTTCACATGGGCGTGGTGCTGAAGATGCACCCGGGTGAACACCGGGAAGCTGAAGCCGAGCAGCAGCGCCGCCCCGTGACCCATCACCGCATTCCAGAAGCGGTTCGGGTGGGCGGCGTTGTGGCAGGCGTCATGGATCACCGTGCCCTCCAGATGCAGGGCCAGAAAGCCCGTGATCAGCAGCACCGGCAGCGGCCAGCCCCCCACGAACCAGCCCCAGATGGTGAGACCGGCCAGGGCGAAGCCGCCCAGGAACAGGCCCACGGTGGGGTTCCAGGCGGAGGGAGCATCCAGAAAGTGCCTGGGCACCGCGCTCGACGGCGAGTGGCGCGGGGCGGGAACGGCCAGGGGGCGCTCAACAGCCGGGGCCTGGGTCATGGACGACGACGCGCTGTTGAGCGACAAGTTGCCTGCAACTTAAGAAAAGGTCGATGCCCACCGGGGGACTTGAACCCCCACGACCGCAGCCACTGGAACCTAAACCCAGCGCGTCTACCAATTCCGCCAGGTGGGCAGGGCCGGACTCTAGGCAAACCCGCTGCGGAGGCCAGTCCCCGGGCTGGACCCAGAATGGAGTCCGCTGCTCTGCACCCATGCTCGCGACCCTGGGGGGAGACCTGGCCCTGGTGGTGGGGCTTGCCGTGCTGCTGCTTCCCGTCGTGGCCGCGGAGCTGAGCCGGCCGCGCGACTCGGCCTGGGGCGCCGTTGTGCTGTTGCTGGGCCTGGTGCTCGTCACCAGTTCCGAGCGCCTCACCGGCGCGCCGATGCTCGGGGTGCTGTGCGGAGGCCTGCTGATCGGCCGGCTGGGTCTCGAGGTGGGCCAGAGCCGCTGGCGGGCCCTCACCCCGGAGGAGCAGCAGCGGCTGTGGTCCCGGGAACGCTGGCAGGCCAGCCTGGGCGAGCTGGGGGCCAGCCTGGGCCGGCTGCTGGAGCTGGCCGCAGGGTCGGTGGCAGGGGTGCTGGGCTGGCTGCGGCAGCGGCGCCAACCCCGCCCCACCACCAAGCGCTGGGTGCGTCAGGAGCCTGCGACCGGGGATGGGGCAGAGGCTCCCGCCCCGCCGGTGGTGGTGGCGTCGCTGGATGACGTCGAGGTTCTGCTCGAGACCGCCCAGACGCCGGAGAGCGGCGCCAGCAGCTGCGAGGCGCCGTCATCCACGGCGGATGACGGCGGCGAAACGGGATAATCCCCCTTTCCTGCCCGAGGCGCCGTGACCGCCAGCTCTGCGCCTGCCTCCTACAAGGACACCCTCAACCTGCTGCAGACCCCGTTTTCGATGCGGGCCAATGCCAAGGTGCGGGAGCCGGAGATCCAGGCCTTCTGGGCGGAGCAGCGGATCTACGAACGGCTCAGCCGGGAGAACAGCGGCCCGGTGTTCACCCTGCATGACGGCCCTCCCTACGCCAACGGGGCCCTGCATGTGGGCCACGCCCTCAACAAGATCCTCAAGGACATCATCAACAAGACGGCGCTGCTGCAGGGCCGCCGGGCACGCTTCGTGCCCGGCTGGGACTGCCACGGCCTGCCGATCGAGCTGAAGGTGCTGCAGGGGCTCAAGAGCAGCGAGCGCGCCGGGCTCACGCCGCTGAGCCTGCGCCGGAAGGCCCACGCCTACGCCCTGGAGCAGGTGGAAGGGCAGAAAGCCGGCTTCCGGCGCTGGGGCATCTGGGCCGACTGGGATTCCCCTTACCTCACGCTTCAGAAGAGCTACGAGGCGGCCCAGATCGGCGTGTTCGGCGCCATGGTGCTGGCGGGCCACATCTACCGGGGCCTCAAGCCCGTGCACTGGAGCCCCAGCTCCCGCACCGCCCTGGCGGAAGCCGAGCTCGAGTACCCCGACGGCCACACCTCCCCCAGCGTCTACGTGGCCTTCCCGGTGGAGGCCGTGCCCACGGCCCTGGCCGGCCGCCTGCGGGCCGAGGGCATCGAGGTGGAGGACTCCGGCGCGATGGGGGCCCAGGGCCGGCCGATCACGCTCTCCGTGGCCATCTGGACCACCACCCCCTGGACCCTCCCCGCCAACCTGGCCATCGCGGTGAACGGCCGGCTCGACTACAGCATCTGTGAGGTGGACCGCGGCGACAGCCTCTCCAATCACCTCGTGGTGGCCACCGAGCTGGTGGCGGGCCTGGAGACAACCCTGGGGCTGACCCTCAGGCCCCTGCTCACCCTGAAGGGAGAGCAGCTGGAGGGAATCGTGTACCGCCACCCCCTGCTGGAGCGCCGCGGCCAGGTGGTGATCGGCGGTGACTACATCACCACCGAAGCCGGCACGGGGCTGGTGCACACCGCTCCCGGCCACGGCGTGGACGACTTCAACACCGGCCGGAAGTACAACCTGCCGGTGCTCTGCCCGGTGGATGAGGCCGGCACCCTCACCGAGGAGGCCGGCCCCTTCGCCGGCACGAACGTGCTCAAGGACGCCAACCCGGCGATCGTGGCGGCCCTGCGGGAGGCCGGTGTGCTGCTGAGCGAGCAGCACTACGAACACCGTTACCCCTACGACTGGCGCACCAAGAAGCCCACGATCTTCCGCGCCACCGAGCAGTGGTTCGCCTCGGTGGAGGGGTTCCGCCAGGCCGCCCTCGACGCCATCGCCCGGGTGGAGTGGCTGCCGGCCAGCGGCCGCAACCGCATCGAGGCGATGGTGAGCGAGCGGGGCGACTGGTGCATCAGCCGCCAGCGCACCTGGGGCGTGCCGATCCCCGTGTTCTACCACCGCGACACCGGTGAGGTGCTGCTCAATCAGGCCACCCTGGGCCACATCCAGGCCCTGATCGCCGAGCACGGCGCCGACGTGTGGTGGGAGCGGGAGGAGGCCGGCCTGCTGCCGCCCGAGCTGGCCCACCAGGCCGACCAGTGGCGCAAGGGCACCGACACGATGGACGTGTGGTTCGACTCGGGCTCCTCCTGGGCCGGCGTGCTGCAGGAGCGGGGCCTTGACTATCCCGCCGACCTCTACCTGGAGGGGAGCGACCAGCACCGCGGCTGGTTCCAGAGCAGCCTGCTCACCTCGGTGGCGGTGAATGGCACCGCGCCCTACCGGCGGGTGCTCACCCACGGCTTCACCCTCGATGAGAAGGGCCGCAAGATGAGCAAATCCCTCGGCAACGTGGTGGATCCGGCGGTGCTGGTGGAGGGGGGCCGCAACGAGAAGCAGGAGCCGGCCTACGGCGCCGATGTGCTGCGGCTGTGGGTGAGCTCGGTGGATTATTCCGCCGATGTGCCCCTGGGTCCGGGCATCGTGAAGCAGCTGGCGGATGTGTACCGCAAGGTGCGCAACACGGCGCGCTACCTGCTCGGCAACCTGCACGATTTCGACCCGCGGCCTGTCGAGGAAGGGGGCCACGCCATCCCCGTGGACGCGCTGCCGTTGCTGGATCGGTGGATGCTGCAGCGCACCGCCGCGCTGATCGACGCCGTGACGGGCGACTTCGAGCGCTACGAGTTCTACCGCTTCTTCCAGGCTCTGCAGAACTTCTGCGTGGTGGACCTCTCGAACGTGTACCTCGACATCGCCAAGGACCGGCTCTACGTGAGCGGGGCCGGCGACTTTCGCCGCCGCAGCTGCCAGACGGTGCTGGCCCTGGTGGTGGAACGGCTGGCCGGCCTGATCGCACCGGTGCTGTGCCACATGGCCGAGGACATCTGGCAGAACCTGCCCTATCCGGTGGCTGAGGTGTCGGTGTTCCAGCGCGGCTGGCCCACGGCACCGCCCAGCTGGCACCAGCCGGCGGTGGAGGGCCCGATGGCCCAGATCCTGGAGCTCCGGACTCTGGTGAACCGCCAGCTGGAGGCCTGCCGGAAGCAGGCCGGCAAGGGGGCCGACCGGGGCGGCGGCGGGGAGGCCATCGGCGCCTCCCTGGAAGCCCAGGTGCAGCTGGAGATCGCCGGGGACGCCCGAACGGCCCCCCTGCGCGAAGCCCTGGACTGGTTGGCCGCCGCTGGCCGGCCGGGCGTCGATGACCTCGCCGACTGGCTGCTGGTCTCCGAGCTCAGGGTCGGGGGGCAACCGCCCGATGGGGTGCTGGCCGAAACCGAGCAGAACGGCATCACGGTGCGGGTCGCCAGGGCTGCGGGCACCAAGTGCGAGCGCTGCTGGCACTACACCAGCGACATCGGAACCTCCAGCATCCACCCCAGCCTCTGCGGACGTTGCGCGACGGTCCTCGGCTGAACCGGATTCAGCTCAGGCGTCTCCACTGGCCCGGAGGCGCGGCAGCAGCAGGCCCGAACGCGCCCGGTAGGCCTCGAACTCCGGATACCTGGACAGGGAGGCATCCTTCCTGAGCATGTTGGGCAGGAAGACCCCCAGACCAAAGCCGGCCAGCACGAGGTAGGGGAGCCAGTGCATCGCCAGCAGGGCGAAGGAGAGATAGATCAGCAGCTCGCCCAGGTAGTTGGTGTTGCGGCTGCGGGCGAAGAAACCCTCGGTGATCAGGCCCTGCCGGACCTGCAGCGTGAAGTGCTTCTGGGCATCACTGCCGAAGTGCAGAAACACCCCGAGGATGTTGCAGGCGATCGCCGCGGCCACCAGGGGCAGGGGAGGCACCATCCCGCTGCGGATCAGCAGGAACGGCGCCAGCCAGTACAGCCCCAGCGTCAGGAAGCCCACCACCGCCATCGGCCAGGCGATCGGTTGCTGCCACTGGCGGTCAGGGAAGATGGCGTCCTTGAGAAGCCAGATCAGGCCGTAGGTGCCGTGCAGGGCCAGGTACACCCACGGGCCCAGCGTGGCATTGCCGTAGGCCACCATCAGACCGGCCACCATGAGCGGGGTGGAGCCCTTGTGGAGGTTGATGACGTGGCGAAGCTGCATCGCGGCTTTTGGCGACCACGCTAGGCAGGCCTGCGGCCGCTACAGCCAGGTCTGGGGCTCCAGGAAGGTCTCCGGGGGCTGGGGACCGGCCAGCAGGGTTTCCGCCGCCGGATCCAGGGGGCCCGCCAGCAGCTCGGCTGCCTCGAGCCCGGCCCCCGGCGGCAGGACGGACTGGTCCGGATCGAACGCGGTGGGATGGGTCGTGCTGCAGGAGAAGCCGCGGAAGATCAGCAGCTCCAGCGGCTCGCCGTCGATCCGTCCCCGCAGGCGGAGCACCCGATCGGGGCGCTGGCGGCTCAGCTCCTCCAGCTGGCTCAGAAAATTCGAGGGCGGCTCAGAACTCACCGGCCACCCTCCCCTGCCGCGGCAGGCGCACCAGCAGCCACTGCAGCAGACCCACGGCGTAGGCCACCAGGGCCAGGTAGCCCACGAAGGCGGCCACGGCGGGGGTCCACTGGCCGCCGAACACGAAGCCGAAGACGGCGGCGACATGGCGGTGCAGCTCCGCCGGCGCCTGGATCCAGACCGCGCAGCGGGGCGAGGCCAGCCGGGCCGCATCCATGCAGCCCAGCGCCGTGGCGCTGAAGAGCGCGCCGAGCGGAGCCCAGAAGGTGATGGCCCAGCGCCAGATGCGCACCGTGAGGGGCAGGGGGCGCCACGGCGGCAGATCGGCCAGCTCCTCGTTGAGATCCACCCAGAACCACAGACTCACCACCAGCAGCAACTGGGCGATCACCGCCACCACCAGCCCGGCCGGCCGGCGGTCGGTGAGCAGCAGCACGGTGATCAGCAACAGGCTGGCCACCTTCCAGTAGATCCCCAGCAACCGCACCAGGGCCCGCTCCCGCCGCAGCGCGGCCCAGAGGAGCAGCACCAGCGGCAGACCGACGCTGAACAGCACGGCCAGGCGGTGATCAAGCCACACCAGGGAGCGGTACAGCGAATCCGGCACAGGCATGGTTCGGTAAGGCGCCATTATCCGCACCCCCTGGCGGCGATAGGGTCCTCCCCTATGGCTGCCTTTCCCCTGCCCCGCTGGTTGGCCCAACGTCTGGGGGGGCCATCGGATCCGGCCTGGTGCCGCACGGCGCTGGCCACCGAGCCCTCCCTGGAAGGATCGTTGCAGGCGCTGAGCCGCCAGTTGCGGGGCGTCGGCACGGCTGATCTGGCCCTGGTGTTCGTGTCGGCCACCTACGCCAGCGACCTGCCCCGGCTGCTGCCGCTGCTGCGCGAACGCTTCCGGGCCCGCCACTGGATCGGCTGCCTGGGTGGCGGCGTGGTGGGCACGCCAGCAGGCCGGGAGAGCCGCGAGCTGGAACAGGAGCCCGGGGTGAGCCTCACCCTGCTCCACCTGCCCGGGGCCATCCTCACGCCGTTCGCGATCGAGAACGGGCCCCTGCCGGACCTCGATGGCCCTGCCGAACCCTGGTTGTCACTGCTGGGCGAGCCGGATCCGGCCACCGACGCCTCGATGCTGCTGCTGATCGATCCCGGCTTCCCGGCCATCAACGACCTGATCAGCGGCCTGGACTACGCCTGCCCCACCGCCGTGAAGGTGGGGGGAATCGCGGGGCAGCACAGCGCCCGCCACGGATCCCTGCTCTTCGACGACCGCGTGTGCAGCGGCGCCGTGGGCTGCCTGATCGGCGGCGCCTGGGGGCTGGATCCGGTGGTGGCCCAGGGTTGCAGGCCGATCGGGCCGGTGTTCGAGGTGGAGCAGGCCCAGCGCAACGTGGTGCTGGAGGTGAGCCAGAACAACCGGCGCAACAGCCCGGTGGCGGCGCTGCAGGAGATCCTCACCGGCCTCAGCGCCGAGGAGCGCGACCTGGTGAAGCATTCCCTGTTTCTCGGCGTGGGGCGCAACAGCTTCAGCCTGGAGGGGCGCAACAGCGGGGAGCCTCCGGCATTCCTGGTGCGCAACCTGATCGGCGTCGATCCCCGCAACGGCGCGGTTGCGGTGGCCGAACGGATGCGGATCGGCCAGCAGGTGCAGTTCCAGCTGCGCGATGCCACCGCCTCCCGCCAGGAACTGCGCCAGCTGCTGCGGCGCCAGCACAGCCGGGAACCCGAACCGCTGGCGGCACTGCTGTTCGCCTGTCTCGGGCGCGGCCAGGGGCTGTACGGGGAGCCTGACGGCGACGTGAGCCTCTGCCGGGAGTGTTTCGGCGACCTGCCGGTGGGTGGAGCCTTCTGCAACGGCGAGATCGGGCCGATCGCCGGCAGCACCCAGCTGCACGGCTACACCGCCAGCTGGGGGTTCGTGGTGCCCCGACAGGGAGCGACCAGCGCCTGATGGTGCGGCAGCACGTCAATCCCCTCAGCCGCTTCTACCAGCAGCCCCGGCCGCTGCCGCCTCCGGCTGATCTGTTCCCCCGGCCGGAGTTGCCGATCCACCTGGACATCGGCTGCGCCCGGGGCCGTTTCCTGCTGGCCCTCGCGCCCTTGGAACCCCAGCGCAACTACCTGGGGCTGGAGATCCGCAGGCCCCTGGTGGAGGCCGCGGAGGCGGAGCGCCGGGCGCTGGGACTCGACCATCTCCACTTCCTGTTCTGCAATGCCAACGTGAGCCTCGAGCCGTGGCTGGAGGGCTTGCCGCCGGGTCTGCTGGAGCGCGTGAGCATCCAGTTCCCCGACCCCTGGTTCAAGAGCCGCCACCACAAGCGACGGGTGCTGCAGCCCGCCCTGCTGCGGGGGATCGCCGGCGGGCTCGCCCCCGGACGCCAGCTGTTCATCCAGAGCGATGTGCTGGCGGTGATCACGCCGATGGTGGAGCTGATCGAGGCCAGCGGCTGCTTCACAAGGCCGCCGGAGGACAGCCGGCCCTGGCGCCGAAGCAATCCTCTGCCGGTGCCGACGGAGCGGGAACGGCATGTGCAGGCCCAGGGACTGCCGGTCTATCGCGTGCTCTATCTCCGCAACGCGCAGGAGATGCCGCCGCTGCTGGAGCTGGAGCAGGTGCTGGAGGCCGGCGCGGGCGTCCCTGCCGGGGAGGCGCCCATAATCCCGCCAGAGCCGAGCCATCGCCACCGTGGGTGAATCCTCCAGCCCAGTGCCCGCCCCCCTGCTGCTGCGATGGCAGGGGTGGCTGGCCGAGGGGGGAGGGCCGCTGGCGGAGCGCTTGCTGCCCATCGCAGGACTCACCCTCTGCGTCCTGATGGCGGGTCTGCCGGTGCTGAGCCGCACTGGCCTCTCCCTGCTGATCCTGGCCAGCGGAATGCTGTGGCTGCTGCTGGTGCTGCGGCGCCCCGCCGCCGGAGTCGGCCCCATCCACGCCTGGATCCTGGCCATCCTGGCGGTGTCGCTGCTCGCCACAGGCTTCTCTCCGGTGCCGGTGGCCGCCGCCAAGGGCCTGCTCAAACTGGTGAGCTACCTGGGGGTCTACGCCCTGATGCAGGAGCTGCTCCATCAGGCTCCGCTCTGGTGGGATCGGATCGTGGCGGCCCTGCTGGGCGGCCAGCTGCTCACCAGCGTGATCGGGATCCGGCAGCTCTACGGCGACACCGGCGAACTGGCCCGCTGGGCCGACCCCAACTCCGTGAGTGACGGCACGGTGCGGATCTACGGCACGCTGGGCAATCCCAACCTGCTGGGGGGCTACCTGTTGCCGATCCTGCCGCTGGCCCTGGTGGCCCTGCTGCGCTGGCCGGGCTGGCCGCCACGGCTGTACGCCCTCAGTGCTCTCATCCTCGGCACAGCGGCCCTGGTGCTCACCTACAGCCGCGGCGCCTGGATGGGCCTGGTGGCCCAGGTGGCGGTGGTGCTGCTGCTGCTGGCGATGCGCCTCACCCGCTCCTGGCCACGGTTGTGGCGGCGGCTGGTGCCCCTGCTGCTGCTGCTCCTGGCCAGCGCCCTGCTGGCGGTGCTGGTGACCCAGGTGGAACCGCTGCGGGTGCGGGTGATGAGCCTGGTGGCCGGCCGTCAGGACAGCTCCAACAACTTCCGGATCAACGTGTGGCTGGCGGCGCTGGACATGATCCAGAGCCGGCCCTGGCTGGGGATCGGGCCTGGGAACGATGCCTTCAACCGCATCTATCCCCTGTTCCAGCAGCCCAAGTTCAATGCCCTCAGCGCCTACTCGATCCCCCTGGAGCTGGCGGTGGAGGCCGGCATCCCCGGTCTGCTGGTGGGGGTGGGTCTGGTGATCGCCGCCATCCGCCAGGCGCTCAGCGCGTGGTGGGAAGGCGGCTCCTGGGCCCTGCCGGCCCTGGCCGCCCTGGCCGTGATCGCGGGCCTGGGGGTGCAGGGCCTCACCGACACCATCTTCTTCCGGCCGGAAGTGCAGCTGAGTGCCTGGTTCAGCCTGGCCAGCCTCGCTGCCGCCGGGCGCCAGAGCTCCGCAGACCAGACGATGCCGCCACAGCCCTGAACCGATGGCCGCGCCCATCCCGGTGATCGCGGGCTTCGACGCCGGCCAGACCCACACCACCTGCCGGCTGGCCCTCTGCCCGCCCGGCGGCGGCTGCATCCAGCTGGCGGAAGGGGAAGGTCCCGGTGTCCGCCATCTGCAGGCCCCAGGCGGGCCGGCAGCGTTTCACGAGGCCCTGAGCGCCAGCCTGGCCGTGGCGCTCGCGGCCTGCCCCGCTGCCGTGGCGGCGACGGGACTCAGCGCGGCCGCCATCGGCGCCAGCGGCATCGAAGTGGGCAGTGCCGTGCAGGAGCAGGGCCGCCGGCTGGCCGCCGAGATCCTCGCTCTGCCGCTGGAACGGGTGGAGGTGACCGGGGACGAGCGCACCGCCCTGCGCGGGGCGATGGGGGAGGCCGCCGAGGGGCTGGTGCTGATCAGCGGCACCGGCACCATCGCCGTGGGGCGCAACCGCCACGGGCGGGAGCATCGCTGCGCTGGCTGGGGATGGCTGCTGGATGGCGCGGGCTCGGCGATGGACATCGGCCGCGATGGGCTCACCGCTTCCCTGGCCATGGCAGACGGCCGGGAGCCGGAGACCGCCCTGCGGCATCAGCTCTGGAGCGCCCTGGGCCTCGACCCGGCGGCGGCCGGGAGCCCGCAGGCCATCAAGGCCCTGGTGGTGCAACCGGACTTCGGCCCCGCCGGCTTTGCGGCGCTGGCCCCGGTCGTGGCGGCGGCGGCGGCGGCCGGTGACGCCGCCGCGCTGGCCATCGTGCAGCGCCAGGCGGGAGCCCTGGCGGCGATGGCCGCCACCATCGCCCGGGAGCTGCAGCTGGAGCCGGCGACCATCTGGCCGATGGGCGGCGTGCTGGAGCACCTGGCCGTGGTGCGGCAGCACCTGGCGCTGGCTCTGCGCGCCACCCTGCCCACGGCGGCCCTGCGGGCAGCGGCAGGGGATGCCTGCGCCGGGGCTCTGGCCCTCGCCGCCGAGCGCCTCCCCTGAAGCGTCCCGCACGACACCACGCTCAGGTCTTCGGCAGCAGAGCCCCGCCCAGCAGAGCCCCCTCCAGTGGGGCGTCCTGCAACTGGGTATCGCGCAGATCACAGCCCTGCAGATCCGCCTGGCGCAGATCGGCGCCGGTGAGATCGGCACCGTAGAGGCAGCAACCCTGCAGGTTGGCGCCATGCAGATTGGCGCCCCGGAGCAGGGCAAAGGTGAGATCAGCCCCCCGGAAATCGGCGGCGCCCAGGTCGGTGAGCTGGTCGAGACCGGAGCGGAAATCCGCTTCCACCAGGCGGGCCTGGCGCCAGTCGCTGCCGGCCGCCACCACCCCCCGCAGGCAGCAGCGGTGCAGGAAGGCCCCGCTGAGGCAGGCTCCCTGCAGGCGGGCGCCGGAGAGGTCCGCGTCCTGCCAGAAGGAGTGGGCCGCCTGCAGGGCGGACAGGTCGGCTCCCCAGAGCAGGGCCCGCTGGAAGCAGCAGCCTTCCACCTGGGCCCCCCGGAGCCGGGCACGGCCGAAGCGGGCCTCCTTGAAGCAGCTGCCCCCCAGGTTGCAGTGGGAGAGGTCGAGGTCCTGGGCGTCGAGTTCCCCCAGACGCAGACCCCGGAACTGGCGCTCCCCGGCCGCCAGGGCGGCCCGCAGCTGGGCCAGGGTGGCCGGCGGCCCTCCGGCCCGCGGGTGCTCCGCCATCTCCTCTGCCATCTCAGAGGATGGCCGCGAGGGCATCGAGCTGCTGGCGGCGCGCCGCCAGCAGGAGCTTCTGGGCCTGGGCGATCAACGCGAACACGGCCGGATCAATCACTGCATAGAACACGAGGGCTCCTTCCGGACGGCGCTGCACCACGCCCGCGATGGTGAGGAGCTTGAGATGCTTCGAGACCAGCGCCTGGCTGAGCCCGGTCTTCTCGACCACGGCCGTCACGTTGAGGGGGCCGGGCCGCAGGGCCTCCAGCACCGCCAGGCGGTTGGGCTCGGAGAACACCTTGAAGTAGTCGGCCAGATGGTCCACGGCCTGGCCCTCCCCGGCCCGAGCGACGCGCTGGCTCAATGTACGACAACTTCACATGTTCATGGCATCGCGTCATCACGCTGTCGTTATACAGTGACGTCGCCATGGCAAGGCCGAGGGCCCGCTCCTCCCGCCCGGCCCTGGCCTCGCCGCCCGCTTCCACCACGGCCATGACCGTCGCCAGCACCACTGCAGCAGGCCCGGCTCCCCATCTGCAGGAAAACCTGCTGACGCCGCGCTTTTACACCACAGACATCGCCAGAGCCGCCCGCACCGATCTCGACGCCCAGAGGGCCGCCTTCGAGGCGATGCTCACCGAGATGGAGGCCGACTACAACCGCGATCACTTCGATCGCAAGGCCCCGCTCGCGCGGCTGTCCGCCCTCAGCGCCGAGGAGAAGGAGGCCTACGAGAGCTACCTGGTGCGCTCCTGCGTGTCGGAATTTTCCGGTTTCCTGCTGTTCAAGGAGCTCTCCCGCCAGCTGCAGAGGGCCCACCGGCCGGAGCTGGGCCGTCTGTTCAACCTGATGGCCCGCGACGAAGCCCGCCATGCCGGCTTTCTGAACCGGGCCCTGGTGGCCGAGGGCATCGACATCGATCTGCCCGCCCTCAGCGGCAGGCGCCCGATCACGTGGTTCCCGCTCAACTGGGTGCTCTACTCGGTATATCTCTCCGAGAAGATCGGCTACTGGCGCTACATCCTGATTGACCGGCACCTGAAGGCCCATCCAGACCATGCCTTCGCGCCGCTGTTTGATTTCTTCGAGCCCTGGTGCCAGGACGAGAACCGCCACGGCGACATCTTCAACCTGCTGATCCGCTGCTGGCCGGAGCTGCGCGGCGGTGTGCGGGGACGCCTGCTGAGCCGATTCTTTCTCTGGAGCGTCTTTCTCACCCACAGCCTCACCGTCTGCGAGCGGGGTGACTTCTACCGGCTGCTGGGCATGGATCCCGATCACTTCGATGCCGAGGTGATGCGGCAGACCAACCGCACGGCCCGCCGCGCCTTCCCCGTGGTGTTCCAGCTGGAGGGCAGCGCCTATCTGGCCCTGCGCGATCAGCTGGTGGCCACGTTCCGGCAGCTCCGCGCCAGCCGGGGACAGCCCCTGCGCCGGCTGGGGCTGCAGGGGCGTTTCGCCCTGCTGCTGCTGCGCCAGTTCCTGCAACCGATGGTGCCCTCCACTCCGGCTGCCGCCTGAGCAGTCCCCCGGCCATCCCCTCCACCCCGTCGCCCATCGCCGCCATGCCCCTCACCCGTCCCGCCGCCGATCCCAGCGCCATGGCCGACCCCGGCATCCCCGAGCCCGGCATCCCCGAGCGCCCCATCTCCAACCACGCCATTCCCGGCGGGGATCGGGGGGCACGAACGCTGGGGCCCCGGCTGCGCAGACTGCACGCCCGCATCGGCAGGGCCCACCACCACGCCGAGGGCATGCGCTTCTCGAGGGCCCTGCTGGCGGGCCAGGCCGACCCCCGGCAACTGGCCGCTCTGCTGCGCGCCCTGGCACCGGCCTACGCCCTGCTGGAGCAGGAGGCCCCGCCCCTGGCGGCCTCGCTCGGCGCCACGGCCCTGCCCTGGGCGGATCTGGCCCGCACCCCGGCCCTGCGCCACGACCTCGCCCAGCTGGCGGTGCTGCCGGCCACCCCGCCCTCGGCGGCGGCGGCCATCTGGCTCGAGCAGCTGCGGGGGCTGGCCCGCCAGGCCCCGCACCGGCTGATGGCCCACGTCTACGTGCGCTACGGCGGCGACCTCTCCGGCGGTCAGCAGCTGGCCCAGCAGGCCGCGGCCATCCTGGCGCGCCACCAGCTGAGCACCCCCACGTTCTGGGCCTTCGCCCGTGGGATCCCGGCCCTGAAGCAGGCGCTGCATGACGGCATCGAGCAGCTGGTGCTGACGGAGCCGCAGGAGGAGGAGTTGCTGGACGAGGCCGAACAGGCCTTCGTCACCACCCAGCGGTTGCTGGCGGAACTGGCCGACCTCCTGCCGGAGCCGCCACCGGCCTGACGGCTGCCCATCCCCCCTCTCACCAGGGCCTGTCCCCCATCCCCCCCCGTCCTTCCACGCCACCGGCTCCATGGCCCCTGTTGCCTCTCCCCTCAGCCCCCTCGACCTGCTGCTCAAGTACGACCAGCCCGTGCCGCGCTACACGAGCTACCCCACGGCGGCGGCCTTCAGCGCGGACGTGGGCGCCAGGGAGCTCGGGGAGCAGCTGGCCGCGCCCACCACGGCCCCGCTCTCGCTCTATGTGCACGTGCCGTTCTGCCGCCATGCCTGCTGGTACTGCGGCTGCAACAAGATCACCACCCAGCTGGGCTCGAAGGTGGTGGAGCCCTACCTGGCCTCGCTGGAGCGGGAGCTGGAGCTGATCGCCGCGGCAATGCCGCAACGGCGGCGTCTGGCCCAGCTGCACTGGGGCGGCGGCACCCCCAACTACCTCAACGCCGAGGAAACCAACCGGCTCTGGGAGCTGATCGCCCGCCACTTCGACCTCGCCGCCGACCTGGAGGCCTCGATCGAGGTGAACCCCGAATTCCTCAGCCGCGATGGGGTGCTGCAGCTGCGGCAGCTGGGCTTCAACCGCCTCAGCTTCGGCATCCAGGACGCGGATCCGGTGGTGCAGAAGGCGGTGAACCGGGTGGTGCCGGTGGAGCAGCTGCGGCGGGTGATGGGCTGGCTGCGGGAGGCCGACTTCGCCAGCGTGAATGTGGACCTGATCTGCGGGCTGCCCCTGCAGACCCCGGAGCGTTTCCGCCGCACCCTGGAGCTGGTGGAGGAGCTGCGTCCGGATCGGGTGTCGCTGTTCTCCTTCGCCTACCTGCCGCAGCAGCTGCCGCTGCAGCGCCGGATCGCCGCCAGCGATCTGCCCAGCCAGCATGCGCGGATCACCATGCTCGAAACCGCCCAGGCCCTGCTCTGCAGCAGGGGCTATGAGGCCATCGGCATGGACCACTACGCCCTGGCCGGCGACAGCCTGGCTGCCGCGACCCGGGAGGACAGGCTGCACCGCAACTTCCAGGGCTACACCACGGGCGGCGAGCTGGAGCTGCTGGGGGTGGGGCCCACGGCGATCAGCCAGTTTCCCCACCTGTTCTGCCAGAACCAGCGCGACCTCAAGGCCTGGGCGGCGGAGCTGGCGCAGGGCCGCCTGCCGGTGGAACGGGGCCTGGTGGTGCGCGATCCGGCGGTGCTGGAGCGGCGGGAGCTGATCCGCCAGGTGATGTGCAGCTTCGCCGTGGAGCTGGACCTGGGGCGGTTCGCTCCGGAGTGGGGGAGGCTGCAGGAGCTGGCCGCCGATGGCCTGGTGCAGCTGCAGAGCCGGGGGGACCGCGGCGTGGTGCAGGTGACCCGGCAGGGGCGCTGGCTGATCCGCACGGTGGCCGCCGTGTTCGATCCGGAGCAGCGCCGCCGGGCGAGCGGATCGCGCCTGATCTGAGGGCCCTTCCTAGCCTTCAGGCCAGGGAGATCCCTCCATGCTGCTCTCCGCGTCCCGCCCGATCGCCAGCCTCAGCCCCGAGGAGGCGCTGGCGGCACTGCAGAGCCGGCCGGAGGGACTCGCGGCCACCGAAGCCAGGCGCCGGCTGGAGCAGTTCGGGGCCAACCGGCTGCCTCCCCAGCGCCGGCGCCCCCTGATCCTGCGCTTCACCGATCAGCTGCGGCACTTCATGGCCCTGCTGCTGTGGGCCGCCGGGGGCATGGCCTTCCTGGCCCGCACGCCGGAGCTGGGCTGGGCCATTTGGAGCGTGGTGCTCATCAATGCACTCTTCAGCTTCTGGCAGGAGTTCCAGGCCGAGCGCACCCTGGCGGCGCTCACCGAGGTACTGCCGCGCCAGGTGCGGGTCTGCCGGGACGGCACGGTGCAGTCGCTCCCGGTGGAGGAGCTGGTGCCCGGCGATCTGGTGGACCTGGAAGAGGGGGATCAGGTGCCGGCGGACTGCCGGGTGCTGACGGCGGCGGCGCTGTATCTCAATGTGGCCGTGCTCACGGGGGAATCCCTGCCGGTGGCCCGTTCGGAGGAGGCCCAGGACCAGAGGCTGCACACCTCGGAGACCCCCAATCTGCTGCCGGCCGGCACCACCGTGGCCGCCGGTCGGGCCCGGGCGCTGGTGTACGCCACCGGCTCGGAGACCGAGTTCGGCCAGGTGGTGCACCTCACCGCCGGCACCGAGCGCTCGGTCAGCACGCTGGAGGTGCAGGTGGGCCGCATCGTCCGCACAGTCACGGCCATCGCCCTGGCGATGGGCGGGCTGGCGTTCCTGGCCAGCCTGGCCTTCGTGGGCATGGGGCCGCTCGAAAGCCTGGTGTTCGCCATCGGCATCATCGTGGCCAACGTGCCGGAGGGACTGCTGCCCACGGTGACCCTGGCCCTGGCCCTGGCGGTGCGCCGCATGGCGGGCGACAAGGTGCTGGTCAGGCGCCTCTCGGCCGTGGAGACCCTGGGCAGCGTGAGCGTGATCTGCACCGACAAGACGGGGACCCTCACGGCCAACGCCATGGCCGTGCAGGAGACCTGGAGCCCCGATCAGCCCCTGTTTCTGCTGGCGGCGGCGCTCTGCTGCAACGCCCCGCTCCCCAAGCCCGGGGAGGACGGCGCCGGGACCGACACCGTTGGGGATCCAACCGAAACCGCCCTGCTGCAGGCGGCGCTGCAGGCCGGGCTGGCGCTGGAGCAGGAGCAGAAGCGGCTGCCCCGGCTGCAGGAGCTCCCGTTCGATTCGCTGCGGCGCCGGATGAGCGTGCTGCTGCACTGGCGAAACGATTCCCGCTGGCCGGAGCCGGCCGAGTGGATGGTGTGCAGCAAGGGGGCACCGCTGGAGTTACTGGGCTGCTGCAGCCACTGGCTTCAGGGGGGCGTCCCCCAGCCGCTTCGGGAGGCTGGCCTTCAGCAGGTGCGGGAGGCCAACGACCGGATGGCCCGCCAGGGCTTCCGGGTGCTGGCTGTGGCCGCCCGGCCGGCCGCCACGGCCGTGCTGGAGGAGAGCCACCTGGTGCTGCTGGGGCTGGTGGGGCTCTACGACCCCCCCCGGGCCGGCGTGGGCGAGGCGATCACCGCCTGCCATCGCGCCGGCATCAAGGTCACGATGGTGACCGGCGACTACGGCCTCACCGCCGAGGCCATCGCCCGCCAGATCGGGCTGCTGGATGCGCCGGTGCATCCGGGGCCCGATCCGGTGCGGGTGATCAGCGGCGCCGACCTCAGCCGTCTCAGCGACGTGCAGCTGCGCCAGGTGATCAAGTTCCGCTCCCGCCTGGTGTTCGCCCGCATGGCGCCCGACCAGAAACTGCGCCTGGTACAGGCCTACCGGGCCCTGGGCGAAGTGGTCGCCGTGACAGGGGACGGCGTCAACGACGCGCCCGCCCTGCGGGCCGCCGATGTGGGCATCGCCATGGGTCGCAAGGGCACCGATGTGGCCAGGGAGGCCGCCGACATCGTTCTGGTCGACGACAACTTCGCCAGCATCGTGTTGGCGGTGCGGCAGGGCCGTGCCGTGTTCCAGAACATCCGCCACTTCATCACCTACGTGCTGGCCTCGAACGTGGCGGAGGTGGCCCCGTTCCTGGCGATGCTGGTGCTGCGCATCCCGGCGGCGCTCACCGTGCTCCAGATCCTGGCGGTGGATCTGGGCACCGACCTGCTGCCCGCCCTGGGGCTGGGGGCCGAGCCCCCGCAGCCCGAGGTTCTGGGAGAGCCGCCACGGCGCCGGCACCAGCCCCTGCTGGACCGGAGCGTGCTGCAGCGGGCCTACCTGGTGCTGGGGATGACGGAAGCCGTGCTGGCGATGCTGGGCTATGGGCTGTTCTGGAGCAGCCACGGGGTGGGGCTGACTCTGCTGCAGACCCTGGCCACGGATCTGCTGCACCACACCGCTCCGCCGGAGGTGATCGTCCTGCAGCGGCAGGCCTCCAGCGTGGCCCTTGGATCGATCGTGTTCGGCCAGGTGGGCACCGTGCTGGCCTGCCGCTCGGAGTGGCGATCGCTGCGGCAGCTGCCGCTCTGGAACAACCTGCTGCTCTGGCTGGGGATCGCGGTGGAGCTGGCCGCCTTCGCGGCCCTGCAGGGCTCCCCTGCCCTGGCGGCCGTCTTCGGTCTGGCACCGTTGCCGCTAGCCTGGTGGGGGTGGCTGCTGGCCTGCGCCCCGGCTCCGCTGCTGGCCGATGAGCTCCACAAGCGTTGGCGCCGCCGCCCCGGCACGCCGGCAGGGTTCCTAGGGCCGCTGTTGCTCACGCGGCGTTGAGGTGCTGGTTGGCGAGGTAGGCCAGATGGCCCGCCCAGTGGTCCACGGCGGCCTGCTCGGCCGCTTCCACCATCACCCGCAGCAGGGGTTCGGTGCCGCTGGCACGCACCAGCACCCTCCCCTCCCCGGCCATGGCTCCCTCGGCCTGCTCAACGGCCTGGCGCAAGGGTTCGCAGCGCTGCCACTGCTGCCGGCGCAGGCGATCCGGCACGGTGACGTTCACCAGCACCTGGGGATAGGGGCGGAAGCTCGCCTCGAGCCAGTCCGCCAGGCTCAGGCCCTGCCCATGCAGCAGCGTGGCCACCTGCAGGGCCGTGAGCAGACCATCGCCGCTCATGCCGTGCCGGGCCGAGAGGATGTGGCCGGACTGTTCCCCCCCGAGACCGGCTCCCAGCTCCTCCATGGCGCGATGCACGTGCTGGTCGCCGACGGGTGTTCGCTCCAGCACGCCCCCCTTGGCCTGCCAGGCCCGCTCGAAGCCGAGGTTGGACATCACGGTGGCCACGATGCGCTGATCGGGCAGCAGGTCACGGCCCAGCAGGGCTGAGCCCCAGAGGTAGAGGATCTGATCACCGTCCACCATCCGGCCCAGTCCGTCCACCGCGAGCATGCGGTCGGCGTCGCCGTCGAAGGCGAACCCCATCGCCGCCCCGTGGGCGAGCACGGCCCGGCGCAGGGGCTCCAGGTGGGTGCTGCCGCAGCCCACGTTGATCCTGGCTCCATCGGGCTGGCCGTGGAGCACGATCACCTCGGCGCCCAACGCCCGGAACACGGCCTCGCCACAGGCGGTGGCGGAGCCGTGGCAGAGGTCGAGCACGATCCGGCAGCCGTCGAGCCGGCGCCCTTCCACGCTCGCCACCAGGCTCTGGCGGTAGTCGCCCATCAGGTCGCCGCGGTCGCGGGCGGTGCCGGTGCCGCTGAAGGGGCAGGCGCCCGCATGGCCGGCGAGACCGGCCTCGATCGCCCGCTGCTGCGCCGGGCTGAGCTTCGCGCCGGATGGGCCGAAGAGCTTGATGCCGTTGTCGTGCGGCGGGTTATGGCTGGCCGACACCATCAGGCCGCCCGCGGCTGAGGCCCGGCGGATCACCCCGGGAACGGCGGGGGTCGGACAGAGCCCGAGCTGCCAGACATCGCGGCCCGCCGCCGTGAGCCCGGCGGTGAGGGCGGCGGCGAGCATCGGGCCGCTCAGCCGGCTGTCCATCCCGATCACCACCGGCCCCTCCGCCGGCAGCACCTCACCGGCCCAGTAGCCCAGCTGCAGGGCCAGGGCCGGCGTCACCTGGGTGCCGACATGGCCGCGGATCCCATCGGTGCCGAACTCGGCCTCGCCTTCCCCGAGGGGATGACCCAACGGATGGGACAGGGTCGGGGCCATCGCAGCGCAGCTGATCGGCGCAGGCTACGCGGACCCGCCTCAGCGCCAGCGGCGCGGCCACCAGATCCAGGCCAGGAGCTCCAGCACGGCCCAGATCAGCAGGGCCCCCACCACCCAGCCGGGGAGCAGGCTCAGGGGCCAGAAGGGGCGCAGCAGCAGCACCGCCCCCGCCAACGCCCAGAGCCGCAGGGTCCGCAACCGCTGGCCCGCACCCGGCAGGCTGGAGAGCCAGGGTGGCAGGGGAGGCAACCGCACCAGACCGCCGCGAGCGAACCTCACCAGAATGCCGGTGCATCCGCCGCCCCGCTCTTGCGTTCCCTTGGCCCGCTGCTCGCTCTCACCTGCCTGGGCAGCGGTGGTGTGCTGCTGCTCGGGCGGCACCTGCTGCTGCAGCGGCCCGGGCTGACCCCCGCCACCCCAGTCGCCGCCCTGGAGCGGGAACGGCGCTTCTCGCCTGATCCGGTGCGCCGCCGGGACGCCGCCCTGTTGCTGGTGGCGAACGAAGACGCGGCCCGGCAGCGGAGCCCCGATCAGGCCTGGATCAGCCGGCTGCTGCGCAACCAGGCCTGGGGACAGGATCCCCTTGCCGCCGTGGTGCTGAAGCGCTCCGCCCAGGCGGCTTCGCGGCAGGGGGATGGGGTGGGCAGCGAGCGGCTCTGGAGCCAGTTGCTGCGCCGTTTCCCGAAGAGCCCGGCCACTGCCGATGCCCTCTATGCACTCGGGCGCAAGCAACCCGGCCTGCGGCAGCGCCTGCTGACGCAGTTCCCCGCGCACCCGGCGGCCCTGGCGGCGGCGGTGGAAGCCGGCCCCGCGGGCGCCGGCCACCTGGCCCGCTGGGGGGCCCGCTGGCCCGGCGCCAGGGAGGTGATCACCAAGGCCTGCGGGGCGCCCCCATCCGACCCGGTCCGGCGCGATGAGCTGGCCCAGGCCCTGGCACGGCTGGGGGATCCGGCCGGGGCCCGCACCTGCCTGGGGGACACCGCCGGCAGCCCCGCCACCCAGCTCGAACTGGCCCGCACCCTGATCCGGCAGAGCGACAGCCGCGAGCAGGCGGAGGCCCAGCTGCTGGAGCTGGCCCGCAGGCAACCAGACAGCCCTGAGGCTCTCGAAGCGGTGAGGCTGCTGGCCGACGGTACGTCCCCCTCCAGCCTGGAGCGGCTGAGCTCGCTGCCGCCGGCCCTGCAGGAGACCGCGCCGGTGCAGGCCCGTCGCGCCCTGGTGCTGGGGCAGACCTCCTCCACCCTGGCCGTTCTGCAACGCTGGCCCAAGGACCCCGCCAGCTGGGATCTGCAATGGCAGCAGGCCCGCGAACGCCTGCTCCGGGAGGACTGGCGCGGTGCTGCCGTGCTGCTGGGCACCAGCGCCCTCGACCCCGATGCCATGGCGGCCCCGCTGGATGCCCGCCGCCGCTTCTGGCTGGCGCTCAGTCAGTGGGAACTGGGCGAACGCCCACAGGCGAAGGCGGGCTGGGCCGATCTGCTGGCCCGCTATCCCGGGGGCTACTACGGCTGGAGGGCAGCGCAGCGCCTCGGCCGGGGCGACCTCGTGCTCGACCCGGCCACGGCACCGCCGCTGAGGGACGGGACCTGGCGGCCGCTGATGAGCGGGCTCGACGACCTGGACGGTCTCTGGCGGCTCGGCCAGAACCTGGAGGCCTGGGAACAGTGGCGGCACCTGCGGGGAGAGGACGCCATCACCAGCCCGCAGCACCTGGTGCTGGAAGGCCGGCTGCGGCGCGGCGTGGGCGACCAGTGGACCGGTCTGGGCCAGCTGGAGCAGGCCAGCCTGAGGGCACCGAGCAGCGACTGTGCGCTGCAGATGGAGCTGGCCCTCAGCCAGGCCGAGCCCGCCTTCGTGGATGTGCTGAACCAGGCCGGGCAGCAGGAGCGGGTGCCGGCCGCGCTGCTGGCGGCGGTGGCCAAGCAGGAGTCACGCTTCAGCCCAGCCGTCCGTTCCCCCGTGGGCGCGGTGGGCCTGCTGCAGCTGATGCCGGAGACCGCCGCCGAGCTGGCCGGCGGCCCGACCACGCCCGACAGCCTGGAGAACCCGGAGCTGAACGCCACCCTGGGGGGCCGCTACCTGCGGCAGCTGATGGACCGCTGGCAGGGCAACCCCTTCCTGGTGGCCGCCAGCTACAACGCAGGGCCCCAAGCGGCGGCCGGCTGGAGCAACCCCCGGCTGAAGACGCTGCCGGAGTGGTGGGTGGAAGCCATCCCCTACCCCGAGACACGCCTGTACGTGAAGAAGGTGCTGGGCAACCTCTGGACCTACCAGAACACCGATCTGCCCCTCTGCAGCTGAGCCCCTGCCCGGCGCTGGTCCCCCTGTCCGCCTAGACCGCCCCAGCCAGCCAGCGCCCCACCGCCGCCCCCAGCAGCACCACGGTGGCGAAGGCCAGGGCCAGGTTCTGGGCCGGCGGCACGATGCGCAGGCGGGCCAGATCCAGCCGGGCCAGCAGCACAGCCGAAGCCAGGATCAGCATGTTGCCCAGCACCTTGAGGTGCAGCAGATAGAGCCCGCCCACGGTCACCAGCAGCAGGGTGAGCACCAGCGTCACCACCCGGCTGGCGGCCATCAGCTCCGACAGCCTGCGCATCATCAGTTCGGGCATGGTGCACACCACCACCACCATCAGGGCGTGCAGACAGTCGATCGACCAGAACACGTGGTAGAGGATCTCAGCATCCATCGCTCCCGCACCGGAAGACGCGGCCTGCCCGCCCCCGATGGCGAAGGCGGAGCCGGAAAGCCCCCAGTGCAGTCCCTCGTAGACCGCGATCACGGCCAGCAGAAGCAGCATCGGAGCGCGGAAGGGGAGAACCAGAATCCGCAGCAACGACAGCAGCGCCGACATCACGGCTTCGGTCAGCGCGCTGATCACGACGGGTCCAGCACCAGGGCGATGGCCTCCAGCGGGCAGCTGGGGATGCACTGCTCACAGACCAGACAGCGCTGGGCGTCGAACTGCAGCTGCCAGTCCGGGGCGGCGAAGCGCAAGGCGCCACTCGGGCAGACGCTCGAGCAGATGCCGCAGTCGACACAGCGCTGGCGGTCCACGGCGATCTGCCCCGGGGCCCGGTTCAGGCCCAGTCCCTGGCTTTCCAGCCAGACCTCGGCGGCCTCCAGTTCGTCGATATCGCCGGAGAGCTCCACCACCATGGTGCCGCTCTGGTTCGGGGCGATCTGGGCCCGCAGGATCTTGGCGGCGATGTCGAAGTCCACCGCCAGGCGGTAGGTGATCGGCTGATGCACCGCCTCGCGGGGGAAATGGAGAGTGAGTCGCCGCTTCACGGGTCAACGGGCCTGACAGGGCTGGCAGAGTGCAGCGCAAGCGCAGCAGTCCTCTCCAAAGCTATCCACGATGAGCAACTCCCCTGATGCCCCACGTCCCGGCCGGCGTGAGCGTCTGGCCCTGGTGGTGATCGCCGCCCTGCTGGCCGCGGTGGTGCTCTGGCTGCGGGGTGGACTCCAGCCCCAGGCGCCCTTGGAGGCCCTGGCCCGGCGCTCCCCCGAGCTCCCGGTCGCCCTGGCCGACGGGCGCCCCACCCTGGTGGAGTTCTACGCCGACTGGTGCGAGGCCTGCCGCACCATGGCGCCGGCGATGGAGAACGTGGAATCCGGCTACCGCGGCCGCCTGGATGTGGTGCTGCTCAACGTGGACAACCCGCGCTGGCAGCCCGAGCTGGAGCGGTTCGCGGTGAACGGCATCCCCCAGCTCGAGCTGTTCGACCGCCGCGGTGACTCCGTCGGCCGCTCGATCGGCGCCCGCAGCCAGCCCGAGCTGCTCGCCCTGGCGGAGGCCCTGGTGAGCGATCAGCCCCTGCCGCCACTGCCCGGGGTGGGTGCGGTGAGTCCCCTGGCCGGAATCGAGTCCGGGGTCGAGGCGGCTGGCACCATGGCAGGACCACGCAGCCACGGCTGAGATCCTCACCACCCCTCGCCATGGATTCCCGCTTCCGCGTGGCGCTGATCGCCGCCACGCCCAACCCCCAGCAGTGCGTCTACGCCGGGATGCACCAGGACTACAGCGAAGACTTCGTGGCATTGGACCGGGCCGGTTGGCCCGACGAGCGCCAGGCCGGTGAGATCTGCGTCAAACGGCTGCTGGCCGGGGAACGGGGCCATTACGGCCCGCTCGAGCACGCCCAGATCGTGCTCAACGTGGGCTGGTTTCCCCACTCGGTGATGCAGCAGGCACGCACCCACCGGGTGGGTGTGAGTTTCGATGTGCAGTCGATGCGCTACACAGGCGAGCGCATCTGCCGGGCCGCCAACGGCGAGCTGGACCTGGAGGAGGTGTTCTATCTGCGGCCGGTCGGCAGCTATGCCGACCGCCAGGGCAAGAAGTACGTCTACGCGGAAGAGCAGCGCTCGCTTGACCTCGACCTCTGCCGCCGGGCCGCCGAGCGCTATCGCGACCTGCTGGCCGCCGGTTTCGCCGAGGAGCACGCCCGCGGCCTGCTGCCGTTCGACTACCGCCAGCACTTCGTGGTGAGTTTCACCCTGCGGGCCCTGCTGCATTTCCTGGACCTGCGGGCCAAGCTCGACGCCCAGCAGGAGATCCGGGAGCTCTGCGATCTGATCTGGCCCCACCTGCAGAGCTGGACGCCGGAGATCGCCGCCTGGTACGAGAAGAGCCGGCTGCACCGGGCCCGTCTGGCCCCCTGATCGCGCCGGGGGAAGCGTGTCTGGGCTACACCCGCGCCAGGGTCACGCGCTCCGGCTGATGCTGGTATTTGCCCGCACGATCGTGGTAAGTGGTGTCACAGGGATCGCCCTCGAAGAAGAGCAACTGACAGATGCCCTCGTTGGCGTAGATCCTGCAGTCGGCCCCGGAGGAATTGCTGAACTCCAGGGTGAGATGCCCCTCCCAGCTGGCCTCGGCCGGGGTGGTGTTCACGATGATGCCGAGGCGCGCGTAGGTGCTCTTGCCCAGGCAGATCACCGTGATGTTGGCGGGCACGCGCATGCGCTCCAGCGCCACTCCGAGGCCGTAGGAATGGGCCGGGAGGATGAAATAGGAGCCGTCCTCGTCGTCATGCAGGGGAGCGGGCTCCAGGTTGGCCGGATTGAACCGCTTGGGGTTCATCACCGTGCCGGGCACGTGCCGGAAGATCAGAAACTCCTGGGGCGAGAGACGCAGGTCGTAGCCATAGGAGGAACAGCCGTAGCTGAGCACAGGGCGGGCCGCCTGCTCAGGCTCCAGATGGCGCACCAGGCTGGCCTGAAACGGCTCCAGCATTCCGCTGGCCGCCTGCTGCTTGATCCAACGGTCGTTCTTGAGCATGGGGAGTGGAGCTAGAAGCCGCGGCGGAGCTGGGTCACCTGATCGGCCAGCGCCATCAGCTCAGGACCCATGCAAGGCCCGGTCAGGATGACATCCAGGTGCGGGGGGCGCTGCTCGAGGGTGGTGAGCACCTCCTCCATGGGCACATAGCCGAGCTCCACGGCCAGGCCGAGCTCATCGAGCACCATCAGATCCACGGCACCCTGGAGCAGCTGCTGACGGCTGTAGGCCCACACCGCCTGCACAGCCTCCAGCACGGAGGGATCATGATCCCGGGCCGGCTCGGCCAGGCAGGCGACCACGGCGGGGCGGAGCCACTGGAGCCGGCCGCACAGCCAGGGGCTGGCGGCCAGGCCCTGATCCACGCCGCCCTTGAGCAGCTGGCTCACCAGCACGCGGCTGCCCAGCCCCGCGCTGCGCAGGGCCTGGCTGAGCACGGAATTGGCGCTGCCCCGGAAGGGGGCGGTGTGCACCTGGAGCATGCCTTCGGGCTGCGCGGCCAGACGCACGGGCAGGGCGGCGGGCGGCAGGGGCCGGTGGGAGGGCAGGGGCGTGGTGTCGGTGGCGGCGGAAGCGAGCACCTCGAGCCGCGGGGAACGGCGGGAGGGGAGGGCCGCCACCCTGGCAGGCCCGGCCGGTTCGGCGCTGCCGGAGCCCGGGCTGGTCGTGAGACTGGCGGCCATGGCCCTGCAGCGACGCAGGACTGAATGTAGCGGCATCCCGCCGTAGCGCAGCGCACAGACACCACCCCTGGTGGGAACAGGTGTATCACCGGCACAGGCCGCTGCCCGGTCGCGGTTGGCCACGACAACAGCGGCGGTGCCGCCAGGTCCGCCGACCAACAAAGCGTGACGATTGCTACACGAAGGCCCCGGCCTGATCTTTAGGGTCCGGCCATCTGCCTTCCCCACCCCATGGTTGGCGCCTCGCGCGGCTTCAGCAGGACCGCCAACACCCCCAGCAGTGGGGCCCCCGGGGTGGTGAGCGGCATCGGATCGGCGGGCCAGAACACCCAGACGCTGCTGGAGGTGATCCGAAGCCTGGCCGGCAGCAGCATCGAGACGATCGAGCGCAGCAAGACCATCTTTTTTCCGGGCGATCCCGCCGAGCGGGTCTACCTGCTGCGTCGCGGCGCCGTGAGGCTCTCCCGCGTGTACGAGTCGGGGGAGGAGATCACGGTGGCCCTGCTGCGGGAGAACAGCCTCTTCGGTGTGCTCTCCCTGCTCACCGGCCAGCGCTCGGATCGCTTCTACCACGCCATCGCCTTTACCCGGGTGGAGCTCCTCAGCGCGCCGGCGAGCTCGGTGCGCAAGGCGATCGAGCAGGACGCCAGCGTGGGACTGCTGTTGCTCCAGGGCCTCTCCTCCAGGATCCTGCAGACCGAGACCATGATCGAAACCCTCACCCACCGGGACATGAGTTCCCGGCTGGTGAGCTTTCTGCTGGTGCTCTGCCGTGACTTCGGGGTTCCCGGCACCGAAGGCATCACCATCGATCTGCGGCTCTCCCACCAGGCCATCGCCGAGGCGATCGGCTCGACCCGGGTGACGATCACCCGGCTGCTGGGGGACCTGCGCAACGAGGGGCTTGTGCAGATCGATCGCAAGAAGATCACGGTGTTCGACCCGATCGCCCTGGCCAAGCGGTTCAGCTGAGCCAGTGACCGGGCCGGGCCGGCCATCGCCGCCAAGGCGGGATACTGACCCCGTTGGGGAGAGCCTGTGTCGGGCTGGCTGCTGATCCTGGCGCTGCTGGTGCTGGGTGGCGTTCTCGCCACCCTGGGGGATCGCCTGGGCAGCCGTGTCGGCAAGGCGCGCCTGAGCCTGTTCAACCTGCGGCCGCGGCGCACAGCGGTGCTGATCACCGTGCTCACCGGCAGCCTGATCAGTGCGGTGTCGCTCGGGCTGATGCTGCTGGTGAGTGAGCGGCTGCGCACCGGCCTGTTCGAACTCGAGCGGCTCGAGGAGCGCTTGAGCACCACCAGGACGCAGCTGGAGGCGAGCCGCCAGAGACTCACCTCCAGCCAGGCGGAGGTGGCCCGTGCGCAGCAGGGCCAGCGCCGGGTGCAGAAGGAGCTCGCCCAGGCCGAGCGCCAGGCCACCGCCCTGCGCCGCGAACTGGCTCCCCTCCAGGCCCAGCGCGCCCGGCTCGAGCAGGAACGCGACCGGCTGGCCCGGGTGGTGAGCGGCCGTGACGCCGAGATCAAGCGCACCGAAGCCGAGCTGAAGAGCGTGCGCGAGAAGATCGCCGCCGGAGCGAAGGAACTGGAGGAACTCGAGACCAACCTGATCGCCCTGCGCCGCGGCGATGTGGTGATCTCCACCGGGCAGCCCCTGGCCAGCGCCAAGGTGAAGCTGGAGCGTCCCGACCAGGCGAAGGAGGTGATCACCACGCTGCTCCAGCAGGCCAACATCAATGCATTCAGGCGGGTGCTGCCCGGCCAGCCGGTGGATCGTCAGATCCTGCTGGTGCCCAGCAACGACATCGCCCGGCTGGAAAGCCTGCTGGCCCGCCCGGGCAGCTGGGTGGTGAGCATCCTCTCGGCGGCCAACGTGCTGCGCGGTGAGCGGCAGGTGCTGGCCTTCCCGGACCTCCGCCCCAACCGCCAGGTTGTGGAGAAGGGCGAGGTGATGGCCCGCACCACGATCGAGGCCGACCTGCGCAGCCCGGAGCAGCTGGTGCGGCGGCTCAACCTGCTGCTGGCGGCGGCCTACGCCCAGGCCCAGCGGCAGGGCACCCTCGTGGATGGCCTGCAATTCGATGCCGCGAGTTTCAACCAGCTGGCCCGGACCCTGGCGGAACGGCCCGCCGCCACGGTGGTGCAGCTCGAGGCGGTGGCCCTGCGCGATGCCGACACCCCGGACCCGATCACCGTGGAGCTGCGGATCCTTGGCGGTTGGCAGAACCCTCCCGCGCGGCCGCCACGACCATGACCGGCCATCGCGGCAGTCCGGCGGGGGACCCAGAGCAGCCGCCGCTGTTGGCGGGCCTGGATCCAGGCCGCAGCAAGTGCGGCCTGGTGCTGGTTGACCGCGAGGCTGGCCAGGTGCTGCAGGCCGCGATCCTGCCTCCCCCCCAGGCGCTGGCCCTGCTGGCCGCGTGGCACGAGCAGCGGGGGTTGCGCCAGGTGGTGCTGGGTGACGGCACCGGCAGCCGGCCCTGGCCGCAGTGGCTGCGCCGGCTGACCCTGGAGCCCCTGAGCGTGGAGGAGCGCGGCACTACCCTGGCGGCGCGCACCCGCTACTGGGAGCTGCGCCGCAGGCCCAGCTGGCGCCAGCTGCTGCCCCGCGGGCTGCGCCTCCCTCCACGCGACATCGACGATGTGGTGGCCCAGCTGCTGGTGGAGCGCTGGCTCGGCCGCCGCTTCCGCAGGTCCGCCGATGGGGTGCTGCGGACCTGGCCCGTCCCGCCGGAGGCCTGAGGCGGACACCTAGAAGCGGGCTCGCACCGTGAAGGCATAGTCCCCGCCCGGTTCGAGCTGGTAGTCCGCCTTGAGCAGAAAGCGCAGCAGCGCGTCCTGGATCAGGGCCCGGCCCAGGGAGGGCTCCACGCAGAGTTCACCCCGGTCGAAGGCCCAGCTGAAGGTCCAGTGGAACCCACCGGCGCTCACCTCCCCCTCCAGCCGGCGGTGGCTGAAGCTCTGGTGCAGCACGCGCAGCTGGGCTGTGGTGGCTGGCAGAGGGGCCATGGGGTCAGGCTGACGGTGTCTCGGGCTGAAAACTGTTCAAACGATTACCGGCACGCTCCACGCCGAGGCGCTGAATCAGACCGATGCCGGACTCCACCTCGTGGAGCACCGCCTCCAGGCAGGGCTGTTCCGCCGGACTGAAACGCCCCAGCACATGCCCCACGGTACGGGCCCGCCGCTCCGCCGGGTTCTGGGCCGGCGCACCGATGCCGATCCGCAGGCGCGGAAAGTCCTGGGTGCCCAGGTGGCTGATGGTGCTGCGCAGCCCGTTGTGTCCGCCCGCGCTGCCGCTGGCCCGCAGGCGCAGCTTGCCCAGTGGCAGATCCATGTCGTCCACCACCACGAGCAGCTCAGCCGGATGGAGGGAGAACCAGTCCAGGGCGGCGCGAATCGAGCGGCCGCTGTCGTTCATGTAGGTCTGGGGCATGAGCAACCGCAGACGGCGCTCGCCCTGACCGACATCGGCCAGCAGTCCATGCAGCCTGGACTGCTGGCGGAAACGCCCTCCCCAGGCCTGGGCAAGACGCTCCAGAGCCATGAAACCGACGTTGTGCCGGGTGCCGGCATAGCGGCTGCCGGGATTGCCGAGCCCCACCACCAACTGCAGGCGTGCCGGCTGGGGCGTGGGATCGGTGGGCAACGGTTCAGAGGATCACGGCGACGGCTCTCCCGCAGCGATCGCGGGAGGGGCCCGGAGCGGGCTCAGGCGCCGGTGGACGGCTCCGACGCAGGTTGGCTGACGGGTTCTTGGCTGACGGGTTCGGAGGCAGAGGGAACGGCGGATGGCTGCTCGGACTCAGCGACCGGCGAGGCGCCGAGGGCGGGAGCCGCGTCCTCTCCCGAGGAGCTCTCCGCCGTGGCAATGGCTGTGCGGAACTCCTTCTCGAATTCCGAAGAGGCCGATTGGAAACCCTTCAGGGTGCGCCCCAGGGTGCGCCCCAGCTCAGGCAGGCGCTTCGGACCGAACACAAGGAGGCCGATGGCGGCGATCACCGCCATCTCGGGTAAGCCGATTCCGAAGATATTCATCGGGGAGAGGGTGGGCGGCGCGGATCAGCCCGCACCGTTCCAGTTCACGTTGATGCCTTCGAGCAGCAGCGACTGGTTGTACAGCTGGAGGATCACCAGCAGAAACACCAGGAACAGCAGCATGAAGATGCCCATGACGGGCGTGGTTCCCCAGCCGGGAACAACCTTGCCGTATTCGGAGTTGAGGGGACGCAGCAGGTCTCCGAGACGGGTGCGTTGAGCCATGGCTGCTTCGGGCGTCTCGCGCGAGGTGTGGAGGTGGCTACTGTAATGGCCTCACAACCCCGGCGTGCCGGGCTGTCGAGAGTTGTGACGGAACCATGCGCCTGGGCTCAGGGCCGGGGCGCTGGCCGCAACGGTCGCCCGTCCTGATCCCGAACCACCGTCAGCACAGGCCTCCCGCCATGGATCCCACCACCACCGGCTCACCCGCCCTCTCGGTCGCCCTCGCCGTGCTGGCCGTGCTGCTCAGCCTCACCGGTTTCGGCATCTACATGGCCTTCGGTCCACCGTCCAAGCAGCTCACCGACCCCTTCGACGATCACGACGACTGAGGTGTCCGAGGCGCCGGGACGACCCGCCGCAGTCGCCAGCAACCCAGCTGCCACGGTCTGAGCAGGTCCATCTGCGGCGCGTCCAGCGGCTGCTCGAGGGCGTCCACCCGCTCCAGCAGATCCCAGCCCCCGCCGAGCTCCAGCCGCCTGCGGCAGGGGGTGAGATTCGCCACGGCGATCAGGGCTTCGCCGGGCCGCTCCGCGGGGCGCAGGCTCACCAGGGAGAGGCCTGGGGCCAGGGGCGGGAGGGCCTGGGCCTGGCAGGGGCCCTGGTCAGCGGCCCGGCCCTGGGGCCGCAGCCAGAGCGGCTCACGGAAGCTCACCGCCTGATCGGGAATCGCGGCATCCAGCCAGGTGGGCACGGCGGGCATCACCGCCAGCCGCTGGCGCCGCCGGCCGTTGTCCGCACCGGGATCGGGCCAGGTGGGCGCCCGCAGCAACGAAACGCCGAGGGTATCGCCGCTGGCGGACACCCCCTGGGGGCCGTCCAGCAGCACCGCCAGGCCGCCGGCCGGGCCCGCGGAGGCCATCCAGCTGATCGCCGGCACTTCCCAGCGGGCCTGCTCGCGCTCCGTGAGCGGCTGGGCCGGACGCTCCAGCACCCCTCCGGAGGTGTCGGCAGCCCAGCGTTCGGCGGGCTGGGCCAGGGGCAGCTCCAGACGCAACAACTCGTGGCGCTGCCGCCAGTCGAAGCTGAGCATCAGCTCGAGCCAGGGAGTGCCGGCCAGGAGGCGGCCCTCCAGCCGCACCCTGCTGCGGCCGAAACGCCCTCGCCAGACAAAACTGGCGCAGAGCGGTCCCCGCTCACGCCAGCTGGGCACGCCCTGCCAGGTCCAGGGCAGGGGGTGATCGGCGTAGTCGGCGGCCAGATCCCAGGCATCCCAGAACTCGCCGCGGTCGGCAAAGCGGCACCAGCGCAGCGGTGCTGCGAGCAGGCTGCGGCCCTCGCCGTCCCAGAGCTGCTCCACCCCCTGGGGCCCGATCTCCACCGCCAGCAACCCGTTGCCGGCACGGGCGCCAGCAGTCCAGACGGGCTGGTCCCCATCGGGCGTCGTCCCGGCGACCATCGCCGACGCCATCTCCTGCACCTGCTCCTGCTCCGCACCCGCTGGGTGCAGGCTGGCCATCGGCTGGCGGCGCTCCAGCCTCTGGGCCACCACCCCCGCCATCACCGGCAACTGCACCCAGCAGCCACCGGCCGCCGCCGGCTGCTGCGGCAGTGGTGCCCCCGCGGCCCACCAGCGGCCGGCGGGCAGACGCCGCACCCGGCGGTGGCCCGCCAGGGGCTGGAGCTGCACAGCCCACCACAGGGGCGCGCGCGGCACCGCTCGCCCGATGCCCAGCCAGCGGCGCAGGTCGCGATCGCGCCGGGCCCTGGCCTCCCGGCGGGAGGCACGCCACTGCGGCTCAGCCTGCTCGAAGACCTCCGGGATGGCCGTGCCGGGCAGGATGTCATGAAACTGCTGGAACAGCAGGAACCGCCAGTCGGCCCCCTCGGCATCGCCCGCCAGCACGGCAGCGAGATCGGCTTCCCGCAGCAGCCGCTCCAGCGTGCGGTTGTGGCGTTTCTGGTCAGGGCGGGTGGTGGGGCAGCCCCGGTGCAGCTCGAGGTAGAGCTCATCGCGCCACACCGGCAGCTGGGAACGCAGGGGCACCAGCTGGGCCAGGTAGGCCCGCAATGTGCCATGGCGCTGGGGCGCCGCCTCCGGCTGGCCCTCCCAGAGCTGCAGCTGCTCGAGCATCTCCGCCGTGGGGCCACCGCCGTGATCCCCCACCCCTGGCAGCCACAGGGCTTGGGGCAGGCCCGTGGCCCGCTGCCAGGCGAGGCGGTGGCGCTCGATGGCGATCGGATCACCGTCCGTGCCGATCGGTGCGGTCATCAGCGCCAGCAGCTCGGCCCCGCAGCGGCTGCGCCAGCGGAAGAGCCGGTGCGGGAAAGGCTGGGACGCGTTCCAGAACAGCTTGTGGGTGCAGAACCAGCGCACGGCGGTGGCCGCGGCCACCGCCGGCACGCCGCTGGCGAAGCCGAAGCTGTCCGGCAACCAGGCCAGGTGATGGCTCAGCTGGGGGAAACGCTCGCGGCTGTCGCGCTGCCCCACCTGGAACTGGCGCAGCAGCGAGGCCGTGCTGATCAGCACGCAGTCGGTCTCGACCCACGGACCATTGATCGGCTCGAAGCGCCCTGCCGCCACGGCCGCCTGGATCCGCTCCATCAGCGCCGGACGCTGGCGCTCCAGCCAGGCGTAGAGCGCCGGCGTGGAGTGGGCGAAATGGAGCTGGGGGAACCGCTCCATCAGATCCAGCGCGGAACCGAAGGTGCGCTCCGCCGCCTGCCAGGTGTCGGCCACGGGCCAGAGCCAGGCCAGGTCGAGGTGGGCATGACCCAGCAGGTGCACAGCGGCCGCGGCTCCCGGCAGGGGGGCCAGGCCCGCCTCCTGCCGCAGGGCCACCAGGGCCTGGCGGGTGGTGAGCAGCACCCCGAGGGGATCGGCGGGGTCGAGGGGCTCGAGCTCCACCCGGCTGTGCAGCAGGGCGCCGTCGTCGTGCAGGGGGCTGCGCAGACGCAACTCCAGCTGCAGCGGTTCTCCACCCCACCAGCGCTCGGGCAGCAGCCAGCGGCAGGCGGTGTCGAAGAGGTCGCCGCTGTGCACCCGAACCCCATCCACCCACAGCTCGGCACGGTCGGCCCACCAGCCCAGCGCCAGACGGGCCTGAACCCGGGGCACGGGGTGCTGCAACCGTTGCCAGGCGGGCGGACAGCAGACCTGGAGCTTCAGGTGGTGCCACACCTGGCCCCGGGGCCAGCTCACCAACCCACGGGCACGCCAGTCCGGGCGGTGCGCGGCGCCCCAGGGATGCTCGAGCGCCGAGCCGCCACCGCCGTCCGGCTGGGGGCACTGCCATGCAGCCTGGAGGTCAAGGACGGGGTCAGGCACGGCAGGCCGCCAGGGATGGGCGCGGGGAGCGAGGGGAGGAAAGCAACGGTGGAACGTGACTGAATCGTTTCAATCTGAGGCCGCAGGCCCGCCCCGAAGACCGCGGGCATCGTTGGATGGCGGGCCAGGTCCCATAGGATGATGCCGCCGCCGGGGAGTCCTCTCAGACTCCAGTGGTGGCCGTCACTCCCTGTTACCCGCCCGCACCGCGCCAGGCCGAACCATGCTCGCTCTCAAGATCTCGGTTTACTCGGTCGTCTTCTTCTTCATCGGGATCTTTGTGTTCGGCTTCCTGGCCAGCGATCCCAGCCGCACGCCCAGCCGCAAGGATCTCGAAGACTGAAGCACTGACAGGGTTCCTGCAGGGTTCCCGCGGAACTCCCGGCTTCTGGGTGTGGCCTGGCGGCGCCCACGATCAGTTCTACGCCCGTCCTCACCAGCACCCACGCTGGCGGCCTGAACAAGCAGGCTGGGCCCTGCCGATGCCCAGACCACCGGGCCCGATGCTCGCCTTCCCCCGACTGACGCTGTGACGAGGTTGCGGGCCAGCCATCGCCAAGCCCACCGATGGCCAGGTTCGCTGCTGTGCGCGCTGCTGCTGCTGCAGGCGCCGCTGGGGCCGAGCAGGGCCGAGACAGCCCCTCCGCCGGACACCGAGGCCGAGGTCAGTGGGCCAGGCGATGGACAGACCGCCGGTGAGACCAGGCTTCTGCTCCTCCGCTCCGACCGGCAGAGCTACGACAGGCTCTCGGGAACGCTGACCGCGAGCGGCAACGTGGAGGCCAGGCTGGAGGGCTGGAGGCTGCTGGCCGACAGGATCGAGCTGCGCGAGGGTCGGCGCAGCGTGTTCGCCACCGGCAGGATCCGGCTGTTCAAGGGCGACCAGCGGCTGCAGGCGGGCAGCCTCCGCTACAACGCCTGGGAAGGCAGCGGCACCATCACCGACGTGTACGGGGTGGTGGATCAGGAGTCCCTGTCCCGGGAGGTGAAGGGCCTGCGCCCCGACCGCCCCGAGCCGCCGGCTCCCGCGGCTGCCGGGAGTGCGGGCGAGCCGACCGCCGCAGCGGAGATCGACGACAGCTTCGCCTGTCCGGAACTCACCGCCGGAGCCAGCAGCAGATCCGTGCTGCAGCTGCTGCCCCCGCGGCGCGTCCCGCTGCCCACCATGCCGGCCCCGCCCGGCTGCCCCGGCGGTGATGCAGGCCGCCGGGACCGTCGCCTCAGCCAGATCCTCAATGACGTGGCCATGGAGGGTGCCTCCAGCAGCGAGGCCCCGGCAACCAACCCGCCAGCCAACCCGGCGGCAGACGCCGTCGCCCCACCGGGCGAACCAGGCGCCGAGGCGGCGCCGCAACCCCTGCGGCAGCGGGTGAGCGATGTGCGCTTCCGCCAGAGCGTGGACACCACGGTCAAGGTGGATCTGGCGCCCCTGATCGCCTCCGACAACCCCGCGCCAGGGGGAACGGGGAGCTACCGGCCCCAGCCCCCCCGGCGCGGCAAGCTCAACCGCCTGCGCTTCCAGGCCAGCAGCATCAGCATCCGGCGCAACGGCTGGTTCGCCGAGGCGGTGGCCTTCACCAACGATCCCTTCACCCCGGCCAAGGCCTGGACCTACGCCCGGGGCGTCGAGGCCGTGATCCAGCCCGGTGGTGTGACCAGCATCCGGGCCCGCGGCAGCCGCATCCTGCTGGGCGAACGCCTGGCCGTGCCCGCGATCCGCGATACCCAGATCGGCCAGCAGCAGACGGCGATCAGCGTGGACTCCGACCGGCGTGATCGCGATGGGGTGTATCTCGGCTACAACCTGCCCCCCCTGCGCCTGGGGGCGCAGGGGAGCCTGCGGCTCCAGCCCCAGCTGCTGATCCAGCGGGCGATCGAGGGGCGCACCGACAGCTACGTGCGTCCAGGCAGCAGCCTGGTGGGCCCCGATGTGGAGCAGGATGCCGAGTTCGGCGATCTCTTCGGCCTCGCCGCCCTGCTGGACGTTCCCCTCGGGCGCTTCCGCCTCTACGGCGATGCCAGCCTGTCCACCTTCAACCCCGACAACTTCCGCGCCGGCACACGCAGCAACGTGCAGTTCGGCACCCCGCTGGAGCTGCCGGGCCACAGCAGCAGCAGAGCCCTGCTGTTCGGCAGCTACCGCGAGCGGATCTACAACGGCAGCCTGGGATTACAGACTCTGGTGTATTCCTACGGCGCCGAAGCTGAAGGCGAACTGCTGTTCAACACACCGAAGAGCCCTGAGGCCACACCGCCCTCCACGCCGTACTTCACACCCGTGAGCCTCAACTGGCGAGCCCTCAGCGGCAACTACCAGGCGGCCCTGTTCGAGACCGACACGCTGGATACCCAGTGGCGCAGCCTGGTGCGCGGCGGCCTCAGCAGCTCCCTGAGACTCTGGGAGGACCGCGACGGCGGCGATCCCGACCCTCTCACACGGCTCCGCTACGCGGCCCAGCCGGTGATCCCCGGACTGGGACTGGACTTCGGCATCAACGGCAGCGCCGCCCTCTATCAGGATGGAGCCCGGCAGAACAGCCTCACCCTGGCGGCCGGGCCGTCGTTCACCATCGGCCGGTTCGAGAAGCCGTTCTTCGATTACACCCGCTTTTCGGCCTCCCTGGCCGGCACCTTTCTCGATGGCGCCAGCCCCTTCGGATTCGATCGCACGGTGGATCTGCGCACCGTGAGCTTCAATGCCGCCCAGCAGCTCTATGGCCCCCTGGTGCTGGAGGCCGGCGCCACCTTCAACATCGACAACGGCTCGCCCTTCTACGGCGATGTGAGCTACTCCTATGTGGAGCTGAAGCTGCAGCAGCGGGCCTATGAACTGGGCATCTTCTACAGCCCCTATGACGGCATCGGCGGGATCCGCATCCGACTCAACGACTTCGACTTCAACGGCGGCGGCACTCCGTTCGTGCCCAGGCCGGAGCACCGGGGGGGCGGGGCTCAGGCCGCCGGCGCGAGCCCGCCCACCTGAAAGTCATTGAGGTAGGGCAGTCGCTTCACGAGCGCGTCGAGTGCCGCCCCGTGACTCAGCAGCTGGCCTGTGGCATCCCATTGCCCGCTGGCGAGCATCTGCCGGGGCCCCGCCGGGAGATCCAGCCCCCAGCGATCGCCAGCTCCCTCCAGGGTGGCCGCGGCCACATCGAGGTGGAACACGCTGGCGGGGGCGGCGGCGGCCGCCTGCTGGAGGGCCAGCATCAGCGCATGGGGAGCGGTGAGGCAGGGGATGCCGAGGGCCAGACAGTTGCCGTAGAAGATCTCCGCGAAGCTCTCCCCCACCACGGCACGGATGCCCCAGCGCATCAGGGCCTGGGGGGCATGTTCACGGCTGGAACCGCAGCCGAAGTTGCGGTTCACCAGCAGCAGGCTGGCGCCCCGGTGTTCGGGCCGATCGAAGGGATGCTGCCCCTGCAGCTCGGCACGGTCGTCGGCGAACGCCTGATCCCCGAGGCCCTCGAAGGTGACGCACTTGAGGAAGCGGGCGGGAATGATGCGATCGGTGTCGATGTCATCGCCGCGCACCACCACGGCGGTGCCGCTGATGCGGGCGATCGGACCGCTCGGATAGGAGGGGCTGGCTGTGGAACTGGGGCTGGACATCGGGGAACGGGAGGCGACGCCGGAGGCGTTGGGAATCAGCGGGTGGGGGCGGCCGTGGCGGCCGGGGTGGCCGCCAGCAGCTCGCGCACATCGCTCACCCGGCCGGTGACGGCGGCGGCGGCCACCATGGCCGGACTCATCAGCAGGGTGCGGCCGGAGGCCGAGCCCTGCCGCCCCTTGAAGTTGCGGTTGCTGGAGCTGGCACTGATCTGGCGCCCCTCGAGACGGTCGGGGTTCATGGCCAGGCACATCGAGCAGCCGGGCTCACGCCACTCGAAACCGGCGGCGGTGAACACCTGATCGAGACCTTCGGCCTCGGCGGCGGCGGCCACCTGCTCCGATCCGGGCACCACGAACGCCTTGATGCCCGGGGCCACCCGCCGGCCCCGGGCCACGTGGGCCGCGGCCTGCAGATCGCTGAGGCGGCCGTTGGTGCAGCTGCCGATGAAGCACACGTCCACCGGGGTGCCGGCAATCGGTGCACCGGGGCGCAGATCCATGTAGCGGTAGGCCTCCTCCGCCAGGGGCCGCTCATCGGCGGGCGTGTTCTCGAGGGTGGGGATCACCTCATCAACCCCGATGCCCTGGCCCGGGGTGATCCCCCAGGTCACCGTGGGGGCGATGGCGCCGGCATCGAAGCGCACCTCGTCGTCGAACACGGCCTCGGGGCCGCTGGCGAGGCTGCTCCACCAGGCCACGGCCCGCTCCCAGGCGTCCCCCTGGGGCGCGAACGGGCGCCCCTTGAGGTAGGCGAAGGTGGTGGCATCGGGGTTCACGTAGCCGCAGCGGGCACCCCCTTCGATCGCCATGTTGCAGAGGGTCATCCGCTCCTCCATCGACAGGGCCGCGATGGCAGGACCGGCGAATTCGTAGGCGTAGCCCACACCTCCCTTCACCCCGAGGCTGCGGATGATGTGGAGCACCAGATCCTTGGCGTAGACGCCGGGCTGCAGTCGGCCCTCCACCCAGATCCGACGCACCTTCAGCTTGCCCATCGAGAGGCTCTGGCTGGCCAGCACATCGCGCACCTGGCTGGTGCCGATGCCGAAGGCGATGGCCCCGAAGGCGCCGTGGGTGGAAGTGTGGGAATCGCCGCAGGCCACGGTCATCCCCGGCTGGGTGAGGCCGAGTTCCGGAGCGATCACATGCACGATGCCCTGGCGGCCGCTGCCGAGTCCGTGCAGCGTGATGCCGTGCTCCGCGCAGTTGCGCTCCAGGGTGGAGAGCATGGCCTCAGCCAGGGGATCCGCGAAGGGCCGGGCCTGGGAGGTGGTGGGCACGATGTGATCCACCGTGGCCACCGTGCGCTCGGGGTGGCGCACCGACAGGCCCAGATCCTTGAGGGCGGCGAAGGCCTGGGGGCTGGTGACCTCATGGATGAGGTGCAGACCGATGAACAGCTGGGTCGAGCCGCCGGGCAGATCGGCCACCCGATGCAGGTCCCAGACCTTGTCGTACAGCGTGGCGGCGCTCACCGGATCCCCTCGACGCGCAATCGGCAACCCTAATCAACGGATGCCCGGGCAGGCCTGGCTCATGGCCACCACCTGACCGGCGGTGATCGCGTCGATCTCCGCCTCCGAGAAACCTTCACGGGCCAGGGGAGCATTGAGCCTGCGCAGCAGCCCCGGCTGCCAGAGCGAGTGGCCCTGGGCGTTGGCATCCCGCCAGATGGCACAGAAGCTGAGCAGATAGGGCCGCCCCGCACCGAGGTAGAAATCGCGGTACCGCAGCCAGTCGGTGGAGGCTGCCTGCGCCCCGTTGGGCAGGACAGTGAGGATCACCGTGGCCAGGAGCAGCAGGGGAACCCGCATCCGTGGGTCAAAGAGACCAACCTTGCCAGGCACCGGGGTCAGCCGCCAGCACCTGGCGGCCGTGAGGCGCGGGAGCTGGGGGTGACCGCGCGGCAGGGGCCATCGAGCGACTCCGCAACAGCCGGTGCCGAGGGGGCCGTTCCGGCCACCGGCAGGGACGTGTCCAGGGGCAGCCTGCCCAGGATCCTGGCCAGGAAGGGGTTGTGGGGATAGCGGATCAGCAGGCTCTGCTCGAAGCGCTCCCACTTGCGGGCGGCCTTGCGGCGGGCGAACCAGCGGCTGTAACTGCAGATCGGGATGAAGTCGGTGTTGCCGATGCTGTCCACGATGAAGAGCCGGACGGTGTCGTCACCGACGCGGCGGCACACCACGTTCTTGGGGCGCAGGGCCAGGGTGAGGATGCCGTCGCGCAGCATCGCCTGCCGCAGGGCCTGGAGCCCCTGGCAGAGCTGGCGGCAGTAGCGCTCCGAGGCCTCCAGGTCGTCCAGATAGTGCTGCAGCGTCCGGGCCACCACGCCCGGGGCGTCCTGGATCAGCTCGAAACTCCAGCCGGGCCCGAGATTGGTCTGCACCGGCCCGAAGGAGCGGGGCACCACGTCCCAGGCAATGCCTCGCCGCTCGAGGTGGCGGTAGAAGCGCCGCTCCCGGCGGCTGTCGTGGGGATCGTCGCCGATGTCCACCTTCACGCAGAGACGCGGGTCGTCGGGGTGGCGGTGGCACTCACGGTGCAGGCCCCTGCCCACGAACGTGGAGGCGTCCAGCTGGAGCACGCGGTCAGCCATCAAACATCGCCCCCACTTAACCCACTGTTAACGCGCTTTCTGTATTGCACCTCACAGAGCAAGGGGCAAGCAGCAAAGAGCTAGGAAGTGATCGAGGCCCGACGGCGGCGGCCGCGCTCAGGCGGCCCGGAAGAAAGCCCGGAGGTTGGTGAGCACGAACTGCAACCCCATCGCGATCAGGATCAGGCCCAGGAAGCGGGTGACCAGGGAGGAGCTGGCACCTCCGGCCCGTCCGGGGCGCAGCACCAGAGCCGCCATCACCACGGCGGTGATGGCCAGGGCAATCGCCACGGCGGCCACGGCCAGCAGAGGCCCCTCCTCTGGCCCCCGCATCACCGAGAGGGTGATCACCGTAGCCACGGTACCGGGACTGGCGGCGAAGATCACGATCGGATCCAGGGGGCTGGAGGACTGTGAGGCCGGCGGCTGGCCCTGGGGCGACTGGAACATGCCGTAGCCGATCAGGGCGATCACCGCACCGCCCACGATGCGAAACACATCCAGGGAAATGCCCAGGGTGTGCAACAGCCGCGGCCCCAGGGCCGCGCTGAGCACCAGGATCAAGCCGGTACGCAGCACCACGTTCCCCACGCCGCGCAGCCGCTCCTGCCGTGAAGCCCCCTCGGTGCACTGGCGCAGCATCAGGGCGCAGATCAGGGGGTTGATCAACGCCAGCAGGGTGATCACGTAGCGGTTGAGATCCTCCATCGCTCCGGTGGCAGTTCAGGCCGGCGGTTCAGGACAGCGGTTCGATCTCCCCCGGGCGCCAGGTTCGCTGGAACCACGGCTCCAGGGGGCCGTAGAGACGCAGGATCGTGAACCAGCTCTGCCCGGGAACGGTCTGGATCCAGTTGGACTCCTTGCCGGCGGGCGGCTTCGGGCCGAAGTAGACATCCACCGAACCATCGGCATTGGTCTGCAGGTCGGTGTTCTGGCTGCTGACGCTGGGGAACTGCTGGTTCGTCTGCTGCATCGAGCGGGTCTGGGCGTTGTAGACGATCACCGACCAGAAGTTCTTCGCCGGCACGTTGGGCGGAAGCCGCAAGCGATAGGTCCGGCCCCCATCGAGGGGCTGGTCGTTGGCATCCAGCGCGGTCCAGGGGTAAGTGGAGCCCTCGCCGACGATCTTGGTGTCCATGGCCGGGGTGACCCCGGTGGCAAGAAAGAAGAAGAAGGCGGCTGCGTCCAGATTGGCCACGCCCGGCTGCCACTCGAAGGTGTAGCCGCCGAAGAAGGCATAGCGCCAGTTGGCGTTGTCGTAGATGTAGCCCTGCCGGTCGCGCATCCGGTAGGCGAGCGCCCGGGCCGTGGCGTCACCCACGGCGGCGGCCTCGGTGAGGATCGCCTTCATGCGGGCATCAGGCGCGAACGGCTTGCCCTTCTGAATCCCGATCGAGGCCCACAGGCCCAGCGTGGTGGGATCCACTTCGGTGGTGGGCTCGTCCTGCACCACCTGGTTCAGCATCTCCCAGAAGCGGAAGCCAGAGGGGCCCACCATGTTGAACGGCTTGCCGCTCATGTTCACGAAGGTGGGCTTCACCGGGTTGGCGGCCTGGGCCAGGGGATAGATCTTCGTGCGGGCCCTGACGGCGTCGACCCCCGGCTTCGGATCGCCATCCACCAGGAAGCTGCGCCAGCCAGCCCAGATGCTGAAGGTGGACGGCCGGATGACGTAGTACCCGCTGGGGGTCGCTCCCTTGTACCCGGGTGGCAGCAGCAGATACTTGCCGCCGCGCCCCTTGTCCGCTCCTGTGATGCCGAGATCGCCGCTCCAGCGGTACCACATGTCGTTTATCAGGCCCAGCACCTTCGGCGGCACCTCCAGCACCAACGGGCCCTGGCGCAGATCCAGCCAGAACCAGGTGTAGGGGGTGTTGTCGTTGGCGGTGAGCTCCACGGTGCGGGAATCCACCAGCTGCTCCCAGATCGGCACCGTGCGGTTGGCGGGGCCCATGGTGAGGATGGCGCTGCGATTGGCCAGCTGGTTCACCGGCGGCAGGCCGAGCAGGTAGGCCTGCACGGCGCGCTGGAAATCCAGGTTGTCCAGCAGCCTGTCCGTGGTGGAGGCGTCGGGGACGCCTCCCTGGAACCGCAGGGTGCCAAGGCGCGTCTCCAGGGTGTCGGGGATGGCGACCCCTGGGGGAATCGGGGTGGAGTAGCGGAAGCTGGGGTCCGCGGGCGGGCCCTTCAACACCTGAGCCAGGCTGGCCACCGGCGCCAGTGGGGCAAGGGCCAGAGCGGCAGCCAGGGCACGGCAGCAAAGCGCAAGGCGGATCATCACTGAATCCCCATGGCGGCGGTTTTCATGCCCTCTTCCAGCTTCTTGATGTCGGCCGGAGACAGCTGGGGACGATCGATCCGGATCGTGAGTTTGTTGAGCTTGGCGGTGAGGGGGAAGGGCGGCAGGTAGTCGCTGTCGTCGATGCCGGTGATGGTGTCGGAGCCGATGTCGAAGCTCTCATCCCACTGCAGGATGATCGGGATGGTCTTCTCCATGCGCTTGCTGGCCACCACCTTGCCGTCCACCTTGAGGGTGCCGGTGCCGCCCTTGCCCACACCGGCAAAGCTGTTGAACTTGATGGTGCCGAGGCCAAGGCCGTCGTACTTGAAGTCAAACGCGACCTTGTGCTGTCCGGGTGAGAGGGGCTCCGAGCCTTCCCACTTCACCCAGTCCAGATTCAGCAGGTTCCAGTTGAACACCGGCCTGCCCTTGAGCAGATAGAAACCCCAGCCGGCGAAGCGGCCGCCGGAGGTGGCGATCATGCCTTCGGCGCCGCCTGGGGGCACCGTGATATCGGCGGTGAGGCTGTAGGAGGTGTTGAGCAGGTAAGGCGCATCGCCCTGGGGCACTCCGGTCATCGGCCGGGTGTACACCAGTTCGTTCAGCCCGGCGGTGAGGCTGGGCCGCTGGGCCGCCACCCGGGCCGCCACCGAGGCATTGAGCGGGAACACCTGATACTTCTTGGCCTCCTCCACGAACATCGTTCGCATGGCCGCCACCCTCTCGGGGTGCTGCTCGGCGATGTCCTCCGACTGGTTGAAGTTCTTGGTGAGGTCGTACAGCTGGAACACCTGGTTGTTGAGCGGATCCGGATTCGCCGGCCCAAAGGCATCCCAGGGGGCCCGGTCCACCTTGGTGCTCAACAGCCAGCCGTCGTGATAGAGGGCCCACTGGCCCATCATCTCGAAGTACTGGGTCGTATGGCGGGACGGAGCCTTGGCATTGCCCTGATCGAAGGTGTACAGAAAACTGGTGCCCTCGATCGGCTTCTGCGGGATGCCGTCCACCGTGTCCGGGGCCGGAATGCCGGTGGCCTCGAGGATCGTGGGCAGCACATCGATCACGTGGACGAACTGCTCGCGCAGGCCGCCCTTGTCCTTGATGCGTTTAGGCCAGGAGATCACCATGTTCTGGTTCACCCCACCGAGCCGCGAGGCGTTCTGCTTGAACCAGTCGAAGGGGGTGTCGAAGGCCCACGACCAGCCGGCCGACATGTGGTTGTAGGCGTATTCGGTCCCCCAGGCGTCGTAGTACTTCATCTGCACATCCACCGGTGGGCGCACGTCGTTGAAGAAGGCCACCTCGCTGAAGGTGCCTTCCGGGCCGCCCTCGGCGCTGGTGCCGTTGTCGCCGTTGATGTAGATAATCAAGGTGTTGTCGAGCTTGCCCAGATCGTCAAAGGCCTGGATCACCCGACCGATTTCGTGGTCGTTGTAGGCCACATAGGCGGCGAACACCTCCACCTGGCGGATGTAGAGCTGCTTGGCCTCCTCGCTGAGCTGATCCCAGGGGGTCAGGATGTCAGCGGGCCAGGGGGTGAGCTCCTCATCGGCGGGAATCACACCGAGCTTCTTCTGATTCTCGAAGATCCGCTCGCGCAGCTTCTCATAGCCATCATCGAAGAGATGCATGGCATGGATCTTGTCCACCCATTCCTTGGTGGGATGGTGGGGAGCATGGGAGGAGCCGGGCACGTAGTGGAGGAACACCGGCTGCTCGGGGTTGGTCTGATGGATGCGCGTCATCCAGTCGATGGCGTCATCGGCCATCGCGGTGATCAGATTCCAGGAGGGCTCTTCACCGGTGACGGGCCACACCTTCGCCGCCAGATTGGAGCGATCCAGCTTCAGGCTGCCTTCCTGGCCCTTCCAGGGGTAGATCTGGGTGGTGTTGCGGAAGAGATTCGGCCCCCACTGGTTGGCATCCCCGCCCACGAATCCGTAGAAATAGTCGAAGCCCATGCCGGTGGGCCATTGGGTGAAGGGCCCGGCCTGGCTGGCCTGGTAGGTGGGGGTGTTGTGATCCTTGCCGAACCAGCTGGTGGCGTAGCCGTTGTCGCGCAGGATCCGGCCGATGGTGGCGTTCTCGACGCCGATGATGCTGTCGTAGCCGGGGAAACCGGTGGCCTGCTCGGCGATCACCCCGAAACCCACCGAATGGTGATTGCGCCCGGTGATCAGCGCCGCCCGCGTGGGGGAACACAGGGCCGTGGACATGATGCGGTTGTAACGCAGCCCCTGACTGGCGATGCGCTCCATCGCAGGCGTGGGGATCACGCCACCGAACACGCTGTTGATGGCGAAACCGGCGTCGTCCGTCATGATCAGCAGGACGTTCGGCGCCTCCTTGGGCGGCACCACCGTCGGTGGCCACCAGGACGTGGATTGAAGGGCGTTCTCCTTGATCACCCCGCCGAAGGGACGGGCTGGGGCCGGCAGCTGACGGCCGGAGATCGTGGCCTTGGCGGCCGGGCTGCCCAGCACACCGCTCACCATCCGCTGGGCGGCCGCGGGGGTCCAGCCGCCCTGCCAGGCCACCAGCGCCAGCGCCAGCACCAGGGCACCCAGGCGCCTGCCCCAGCCGAACCGGATACGGCGCAGCCGGGCCAGCAGCGTGGCGGGGCGGAGGTCAGCCATGGGGGTTGGGGGGTGCGGTGAGCGACGCCACCAGGCGGAAGCCCAGGTGGTTGGTGCCCGTGTCCGGGCTTTCGGCCTCCCGGGCAGAGGGGCGGTAGCGGGAGCAATAGGCGGGGGAGCAGAGGAAGGAGCCCCCCTTGATCACGTGTTTGGCGACCCCCGGGTCCCGCGGGTCCTGGGAAACGGCGGCATCCACGACCACGGGATCCGGGCCCTGGCCGAGCCCGCCGTGTCCGGGGGCGTACCAGTCACGGGTCCACTCCCACACGTTGCCGGTGGTGTCATGGAGGCCGTAGCCATTGGGGGGATAGGACCCCACCGGCGCCGTGCCCGCGTGGCCGTCGTCGCCCGTGTCCAGGTGGGGGAAGGGCCCCTGCCAGGTGTTGGCGCGGCGGGGATCCCAGGTGTCACCCCAGCCGAACACCGCATCCCGCAGCCCGCCCCGGGCAGCCAGTTCCCACTGGGCCTCGCTGGGCAGGGCCGCACCGCTCCAGGCGGCATAGGCGGCGGCGTCCGTGTAGGCCACTTGCACCACCGGATGGTCGAGGCGATGCTCGATCGAGCTGCCCGGCCCCTCGGGATGGCGCCAGTCGGCCCCGGGCACCCAGTGCCACCCCGCCAGCTCATCGATCTGCTCACCTTCTGCCACGGGCCGGAACACCAGGGCGCCCGCCCGGCGCTCAGAGGGGGAGAGCTCGGGGAACTGCTCCGCTGGCAGGGGGCGCTCCGCCACTGTGCGGTAGCCGGTGGCCGCCACGAAGGCGGCGAACTGGCGGTTGGTGACCTCGTGGGTGCCCATGCAGAAGGCCCCCACCTGCACCCGGGCCGCCGGCAACTCCTCCGGCCGACGGCCGGCGGCACCCATCCGGTAGCTGGCGGCCGGTATGGCCACCATGCCCTCGGGACACCCCAGCGCAAACGCCGGCTGCAGCGCCACCCCAGCCGGGAGCCAGCCGAGCAGGAGACACCCAAGCAGAACAGAGCCGAGCAGGAGCGCTGCCGGAATCACTGGCCGTGACACAACGAACACGACAACGCCACGAGGTGGCCCATCCATAGACACCAAACGATGGCTCGCCCGCTCCGAAAGGGATGAGCGAGTCACAAAAAACGTTGCAATCAGAGTCCGCGAAGAACACCTCCGCGCAACATCATCGAAATAACGCAAGTTCCACGCTCTCAGTCGCTTGGCTGGAGAAGCGCCATCAGGGCGTCGTCATTCAAGCCAAGGGCGACACGCTGGCATGTCAGGCGACGACGACAGGCCAAACGCTTGCCGTTGGTTCTTCATCGCAAGCCCTGCAAGGTCAACAGAATTCACAACCTCACAATGAGACAAGCTCCAGACAAAACGGCCTCGCCGTGTGCCATCCCCAGGAAGGATCTGGGCTGCAGGACTCCCCGAAGACCCCAAGCCCGCCTTCAGGTTCATGGAGAACATGCCATGCGGAATCCACGGCCCTTTCGCTGGAATCGGATCAGGATGGGATGACGGCGTCACCACGATCCAGGGCTGATCATGCACGGGGCCATTCCCTTCCTCGATCAGCAGGCGGTGACGCTCACCCAGGCCGATGCCGTGGTGCGGAGGATCGCCGACCAGCTGCCGCTGCGGGGCCTCGTGCACGTCGGACCCGCGGCAGCGCTGCGGATGCGGAGTGTGGTGGTGCCCCTGGGCCGCCTCTGTGTGGCGGGCACGGCCCACTCACCGCTGCGGATCGAGATGGACCCGCTGCCGGATGCGGTCACCCTGGCCTTCACCGAGCAGGGAGGGGCAGATCTGCGGGCCGATGGCCGATGCGTTCGCCTCACCCCCCGCAGCACGGGGATGTTCCTGCCCGTCACGGCCTTCCAGTGCGAGAGCGAGAGCATCGTCTCGGTGCTGATCCACGATTCCGCCCAACGGCTCGCGGCCACCGCCGCAGCCATGGCCGGCTGCGCCGATGGTGAAGCCCCGTGCCTGCCCAGCGGATTCCACCGGCCGGTGTTTCTCGACGGCAGCGAGGACCCGCTGCGCAACGCCGTGTTCACCTCCCTGCGCAGGACCCTGCGCCTGCTGGACCAGCCCCTGCTCCTGACGGGGGGCTTTGGGGCCCTGCAACTGGAGGATCTGCTGCGCCGCCATCTCGTGCTGCTGCTCTGGCCAGCACTGGCCGACCCCGACCGACCGGTCCCGGCGCCGCTCAGCAGGGACCCCATCTTCGAGGAGCTGCTGGAGTGGATGGATGCCCACCATGACCAGCCGATCACCCTCACCCAGCTGGCCCAGCGCAGCGGCGATTCCGTGAGGACCCTCCAATACCGCTTCCAACGGCAGGTGGGCTGCTCGCCCATGCAGTGGCTGCGCCAGCGCCGGCTCGAGGCTGCGAGGGCGGACATAGGGCGTGCAGGCCAGGAGGACAGCGTGGCCGCCATTGCCAGGCGGCACGGCTTCCATCACCTGGCGGGGTTCAGCACCGCCTTTCAGCGCCGCTACGGCCTGCTCCCCTCCGAAGCGAGGCGCCAGGGGCGCCGACGTTGAGCCAGGGAGCTGGTGGTTCAGGAAGCCAGCAACCGCAGGCGCAGCCGGTTCAGGGCCTCGCCCACCGTGAGGGTCTGGATCCAGTGGCGGCCGCGGCTGGAGCCGAACCGCACCCCCTCGCTCCAGGCCCCCAAGGCATCCGCCACGGCGATGTGCACCAGACCCACGGGTTTCTGCTCGCTGCCGCCCCCGGGCCCGGCGATGCCGGTGACGGCCACGCCCCAGGTGGCTCCGGCGAGCCGCCTGGCTCCAGCCGCCATCGCCAGCGCCACCGGATCGCTCACGGCCCCATGCCGCTCCAGATCCAGGGCGCTCACCCCCAAGAGGCCCTCCTTCACCGCATTGGCGTAGGCGATCACCCCGCCCAGGAACACATCCGAGGCTCCGGGCACCGCCGCCAGGGCAGCCCCGATGCCGCCACCGGTGCAGCTCTCGGCCACGGCCAGGGTCTCGCCACGCCGGCGCAGCTGCTCGAGCACCACCGAGGCCAGGCTGTCCCCATCCGCCCCGAAACAGGCCTGGCCGGCCCGGCGGCGGATCTCGGCCTCCAACGGCGCCAGCATGCCGTCAGCGGCTGTCTCCGTGTCGGCCCGGGCGGTGAGCCGCAGCTTCACCTCCCCCGCCCCGGCATAGGGCGCCACGGTGGGGTTGGTGCCCTCCAGCAGATCGGCCATCTGCTCGGCCAGGGCCGATTCGGCCACGCCCCAGAAGCGCAGCAACCGGCTCGCGTACACCCCCTGGGAGAGCCCGGCCTGGCGCAGCCAGGGGGCCGCCGTGGCCTCCCACATGGCGTGCATCTCACTGGGCACCCCCGGGAAGGTGAGCACCGTGAAACCCGGCAGCGGGCTCCAGATCATTCCTGCGGCCGTGCCCGTGGGATTGGGCAGCACGGCCGCACCCTCGGGCAGCAGGGCCTGGCGGCGGAGGCTGGCGGAGAGCTGGCGCCCCCGTGCCCGGGCCTTGGCCTCGATGTCGGCCCACACCTCCGGCCGCTCGGTGAGCGGCGTGTCGAAGGCGGCGGCGATCGCCTCGGTGGTGAGGTCGTCGGGGGTGGGCCCGAGGCCGCCGGTGGTGATCAGCACCCGGCAGCGCTGGGAGGCCTCGCGCACCGCGGCGATCACCCGGTCGCGGTTGTCGCCCACCACCTGCTGGCGCCGATGGGGAATGCCCAGGGCCGCCAGCTGCTCGGCGATCCAGCGGGCGTTGCCGTTGGTGATGTTGCCCAGCAGCAGCTCGGTGCCGATGCAGAGGATCTCGGCCGTCATCGCTGGCGCTGGCGCTGGCGGGCGGAGGGCCTGTCCTGGCGCTGGAGCTCACGGCGGGTGCTCACCAGCACCCAGATCAGCACCGCGGTGGCCAGGGCCAGCCAGAGGAAGCGCATCTCCGCATTCACCAGCACCAGGGCCAGGGAAGCCAGCCACTGGGTGAAGGCATAGATCAGCAGCACGGTGCGCCGGTGGCTGAGGCCGGTGCGCAGCAGGCGGTGGTGCAGATGGCGGCGGTCGGGATAGAAGGGCGAGTGGCCGTCGCTGAGCCGGCCCATGATCACCGCCGACATATCGGCCAGGGGGAGGGAGAGGATCAGCAGGGGCAGCAGCAGGCTGACGCTGGTGAGCCCCTTGGCGGGGCCCACGATGCTGATCGCGGCGAGGGCAAAGCCGAGAAAATAGGAGCCGCCATCGCCCATGAAGATGCGGGCGGGGTTGAAGTTGTGGCGCAGAAACCCCAGACAGCTGCCGGCCAGCGCGGCGGCCAGCAGGCCGGCGGCGGGCTGGTGCAGGCTGAAGCTCACCGAGAGCAGGCCCACCGCCGCGATGCCGCTGACACCGGCCGCGAGGCCATCGAGGCCGTCCAGCCAGTTGATCGCATTGGTGATGCCCACCAGCCACACCAGGGTGGCCAGCAGGCTCAGCCAGTCAGGCAGCTGCAGCGCCGCCGGGGCCGATCCCATCCAGCCGAAGGGCAGATCGATGCTGCCGATGCGCACGCCTTCCAGCCACACCGCCATCGACACCAGCAGCTGAACCAGCAGCCTCGGCAGGGGCGGCAGGGCGAAGAGGTCATCGGCCAGGCCGATCACGAAGAAGCAGAGGGATCCTCCCAGCGTGGTCCAGATGAGGGCGTCCTTGCTGGCCTCCAGCTGGGCGAACCCCCCCAGCACCCAGGTGAGGGTGAGGGCGAGGCTGAAACCGATCACGATGCCCACGCCACCCAGCCGCACCATCGGCTGGGTGTGCTGCTTGCGCGCATCGGGCTTGTCGATCAGGCCGAAGCGCAGACCGAGCCTGCGCACCACCGGCACCACCAGGGCGGTGAGCACGGCAGCCGCAGCCAGGGTGAGCAGCGCTGCAGCGTTGGGGCTGTAGGCAAGGGTCACGACAGCGGGCCGACGCAGGCGCCTTGGGGCAGGGCGTTGGCCGCCACCTTACGGGGAAGGGGGAGGCTCAGGCAGGCTGCAGGGCCCGGGCCGGGGCATAGAGAGGGAAACGGCCGCAGAGCTGGGCCACCCGCTGCCGGCAGCGCTGTTCGATGGCGGTGTCCTCGGGGTTGAGGAGGCGATCGGCGATCACGTCGGCCACCTCACGGAACGCCTCCTCATCGAAGCCGCGGGTGGTGCAGGCGGCGGTGCCGAGCCGCAGGCCGCTGGTCACGAAGGGCGACTGGGGATCGAAGGGCACGGTGTTCTTGTTGGCGGTGATGTGCACATCACTCACCAGCAGGTCGGCCACCTTGCCGGTCATGCCGATGCCGCGCAGATCCAGCAGCACCAGATGGTTGTCGGTGCCGCCGCTCACCACGTCGATGCCCCGCTGCTGGATCCGGGCCGCCAGGGCCTGGGCATTGGCGATCACCTGCTGGCTGTAGGCCCGGAAGGAAGGCTCAAGGGCCTCGCCGAAGGCCACGGCCTTGGCGGCGATCACGTGCTCCAGCGGACCGCCCTGGCTTCCCGGGAACACCGCCTTGTCGAACTGCTTGCCGAACTCGGCGTCGCGGCAGAGGATCAGGCCGCCGCGGGGGCCGCGCAGGGTCTTGTGGGTGGTGGTGGTCACCACATCGCACACGGGCACCGGGTTGGGGTGCACGCCCGCGGCCACCAGGCCGGCGATGTGGGCCATGTCCGCCAGCAGGTAGGCGCCCACCTCATCGGCGATGGCGCGGAAGCCCTGGAAATCGATCGTGCGGGGGTAGGCCGAGTAGCCACACACGATCAGCTTCGGCCGGTGCTCCAGGGCCAGCTGGCGGATGGTGTCGAAATTGAGGCGCTGGGTGTCCGGATCCACGCCGTAGTGCACGGCCTTGAACCACTTGCCGCTCACGTTCACCGGCGAGCCGTGGGTGAGGTGGCCCCCATGGCTCAGATCCATGCCCAGGATCGTGTCGCCGGGCTGGAGCAGGGCCAGGAACACGGCGAAGTTGGCCTGGGCGCCGCTGTGGGGTTGCACGTTGGCCCAGGCGGCGCCGAACAGTTGCTTCGCCCGCTCGATCGCCAGCTCCTCAATGGCGTCCACGTGCTCGCAGCCGCCGTAGTAGCGCTTGTGGGGCAGGCCCTCGGCGTACTTGTTGGTGAGCACCGAGCCCTGGGCCTCCATCACGGCGCGGGAGGCGAAGTTCTCGGAGGCGATCAGCTCCAGGTGGGTCTGCTGGCGCTCCAGCTCCCTGCCGATCAGGGCGGCGATGGCGGGATCGCCGGCCGCCAGGGACTGATTGATCGCGGCGGCGGTGTCGGCCATCGGAGCGGGGAGCGGTCTTTTTGGAATCGTAAGGAAGCGGGGTGCTCCCACCGCGGCAGGGACCCGCTGCTGCCCAACCGGGCGCCGGTCAGGAACGCGGCAAAAAAAACGCCCCGGCGGACCGGGGCGATGGAGAGAAGCGCGCCTGGAGAGATTCGAACTCCCGACCCTCTGATCCGTAGTCAGATGCTCTAATCCGCTGAGCTACAAGCGCATGGGACCATTCTCACCGCATGGAGGGCCCATCCGTCAAACGGTCCGCCGGCGGTCCCACCCCTCCTGTGAGCCCACCCCTGCCGCGCACCCACCGAGCTTTCCCATGCCCATCCGCTGGTACGGACCCGCCAATCCTGAGGACCCCACCTTCCGGCACTTCGAGCGGATCGTGAACCTCACCCTCCACGCCGCCCTGTTCTCGGCGATCAACAGCGGCCTGTGGGTGGTGCAGGAACTGCGCCACCCCTGGGGGCATCTCGGCATCTTCAGCCTGCTCTGGCTGGCGGCCCTGCTGGTGCACGCTGGGGTGGTCGTCTCGTTGCGCCCCCGCAAGGAAGCATGAGCCTCTCCGCCAGCGACCTCAAGGATCTGGAAGTGGCCCTGGCCGACAGGCTCTACCTGCAGGTGGCGGGCTGGCACCTCTACCTCGGCGATGCCGGGCTGGCGCAGGAGCTGGCGATCGAGTGCGCCGCCCGGCTGCAGGCCGGCTGCAGCGTGTGCGCCCGCCAGGCGCTCGAGGCGGTGCAGGTGCCGATCGGGGGCGGCAGCACCCGCCTGCCCCTGGCCCGGCTGGTGCCGGCGGGGCAGCTGCGCGACCTGGAGGAGGTGCTCGAACCCTTTTGCCGATAGTGTTGCGGCCACCGCGAGCGGGCCGTGCTGCTGATCGAGGTCACCAACGCCCGCGACGTGGTGGGCCAGCGCCTCGGTCGCCTCGGCAGCCGGCTGATCGGCAAGGTGGTGGACGCCGAGGCCCAGGTGGAGAAAGCCCTCATCCAGGAGCTGGAAACGGCCTTCCGCGAGTTCGGCATCGAGGCCCGCATCGTGTCGGTGCAGGGCGCCCAGCTGCTGGGCCGCTCCCACCTGGAACTTCCCCTGCAGGTGCGGGAAGACCGCCAGGTGGGCCCTCCCGCCTGAGCCCTGGAGCGGGTCCGCTCAACGTCCGCCCCACCTGGGCAGGCGGCGGCTGAACTGGCTCACCACCTGCTCCGCCTCGGGCACCCCGGCCCTGTGGGCCAGAAGGCCGTACACCAGCAGCCCGACACCGCTGCTCAGGCCCGTCTGCAGCAGCCGCCCCAGCAGGTCCGTCGGCCAGCTCACGGTGGTGGCCAGCGCCCAGGCCGCCGCGGCCCCCAGCAGCGCGGCGCCCAGCAGCAGGCCGCTGTCCCGGCCCCAGGCCAGCAACGGCAGGCCCTGCAGCCGCACCTGAAGCGCCAGCAGCAGCCCGGCGCAGGTGATCAGATTCACCGCCACCGTGGCGAGCACCAGCCCGGCGGCGCCGGCGTAGAGCACCGGCAGCAGCGGCTCGCCCCAGGGCGTGGGCCCGCCCACGAAGGCCCAGCAGAACAGGGCGTTGAGGCCGATCCCCGCCAGCGACCAGCGGAAGGGGGTGACGCCATCGCCAAGGGCGTAGAACACGCGCACGAGCACGTCGCGGGCCAGGTAGGCCGGCATGCCGATGCCGTAGGCCATCAGCAGCTGGCCCACCAGGGTGGCGGCGCCGGCATCGAAGGCGCCGCGCTCGTAGATCAGGGCCACGATCGGCACCGCCAGCGCCGCCATCAGGGCCCCGAGCGGCAGCATCGAGGCGTTGGAGAGCATCAGGCCCTGGCGGATGCGGGCCACCAGCTCAGGGCGGTCCTCCGGCGCCGTCAGGCGGGCATACACCGGCAGCAGCGGCACCAGCAGCGCGTTGGAGATCAACCCCAGGGGCGTCTGCACCAGCAGGTTGGCGTAGCCGAGCCCCGCCGCCGCCGCCGGGATGCCCGAGGCGAAGAACAGCGACACGAACACGTTGATCTGCAGCATGCCGGAGGAGAGCGTCGCCGGGCCCATCACCTGCAGCACCTCCCTCACGCCGGGGTCCTGCCAGTCCCACACCAGCCGGAAGCGGTGCAGACCCTGACGGGCCAGGGCGGGCAGCTGGATCAGCCACTGCAGCACCGCCCCCACCGTGGTGCTGGCGGCGAGCACCACGCCGCCGATCAGGGCGTTCTCCGGCAGGGTGATCGCCGAGCCCAGCTGCCACCAGAGCAGGGCCAGGCCAGCGATCACCGCCACGCTGGAGAGCAGCGGACTCACCGAGGGCAGCCAGAACTCATCGGCCGCGTTGAGGGCGCCGAAACCCAGCCCGATCAGACCGGCGAACAGGGCCATCGGCGCCATCCAGCGCAGCTCCACCACGGCGATGGCGTGGCGCTCCGCGTCCAGACCCGGGCCCACCAGGGTGATCAGCGGATCGGCCGCCAGCAGCAGGATCAGGGTGACCACCAGCAGGCCGGCCCCCACCAGGGTGTTGATCGCCGCCAGCACATGGGCCCCCTGCTCGCGGGGACGCCGGGCCAGCACGCTCACCATGGCGCTGTGGAAGGGCCCGTTGATGCCGCCCAGCAGAATCAGCAGGAAACCCGGCAGCACATAGGCGTAGTTGTAGGCGTCATAGGCGGCACCCACACCGAAGGCGGCGGCGATGGCCTGCTGCCGCACCAGACCGGCCACCTTGCTGATCGCGGTGGCCACGGCCACGATCAGGGCAATGCGGCGCAGGGATTGGGGCATCGGTCCGGACCGGATGGCCCGTCAGCTCGAGCGGCAGTATGGCGGGCATCCCCCTGGCAGCCCTGCCTTGCCCGTGATGGCCCCGCAGATCCTGGCGTTCCCGCCGCTCGTGGAGGGGGTGCTGCTCAAGCGCTACAAGCGCTTCCTGGCAGATGTGCAGCTCGATGACGGCGCCGTGGTGACCGCCCACTGCCCCAACACCGGCCCGATGACCGGCGTGCTGCTGCCGGGCGGGCGGGTGCGGCTGCGCCACGACCCCTCGCCCAGCCGCAAGCTGGCCTGGACCTGGGAGCAGGCCGAGGTGCCCGGCGCCGGCGGCGAGCCGGTGTGGGTGGGCGTCAACACGGCGCTGCCGAACCGGCTGGTGCGGGCCGCGGTCGAGGCCGGCTGCCTCGAGGCCCAGCTGGGGCCCATCGGCGCCATCCGGGCCGAGGTGCCCTACGGCGAGGGCCGCCGCAGCCGCATCGATCTGCTGCTCACCCCTGCCGAAGGGGCTCCGGACCCGCGGCCCATCTATCTGGAGGTGAAGAACACCACCTGGACCCGGGGTTCGCTGGCCCTGTTTCCCGACACGGTGACCGAGCGGGGCCAGAAGCACCTGGTGGAACTCACCGCCTTGCTGCCGGAGGCCCGCGCCGTGCTGCTGCCCTGTCTCAGCCGCAGCGACGTGGACCGCTTCGCTCCCGGCGACTCCGCCGATCCCCGCTACGGCGAGCTGTTCCGCGCCGCCCTGGAGGCGGGCGTGGAGGTGCTGCCGTGTGTGTTCGGCTTCACGGCCACCGGCGTGCACTGGCAGGGCCTGGCGGCCGTGGAGCCGCGGGAGCCGGCCTGAGTCCGCCGCGGCCGCCGCCTTTCCGGCAGCCTCCCGCCGTGCCCCATAGAGTTCCCCCACTGCCCAGGGGCTGCCGTGGATACCCGTGCCTTCAAGCGCTCGCTGCACCATTCCGAGCGGTACAACCGCCGTGGCTTCGGCCTGGGCGAGGAGGTGGCGGGCAGCCTCGAGCAGGCCTACCAGAGCGATCTGGTGGCCAAGCTGCGGGAAAACGGCTACGCCCTCCAGCGGGGACGGCTCACGGTGCGCCTGGCGGAGGCCTTCGGTTTCTGCTGGGGGGTGGAGCGGGCCGTGGCCATGGCCTACGAAACCCGGCGGCACTATCCGAGCGAGCGGATCTGGATCACCAACGAGATCATCCACAACCCCTCGGTGAACGACCATCTGCGCGAGATGAACGTGCAGTTCATCCCCGTGGATGGGGGGGTGAAGGACTTCTCCGATGTGGCCAGCGGCGATGTGGTGATCCTGCCGGCCTTCGGCGCCACCGTGCAGGAGATGCAGCTCCTGAATGAGCGGGGCTGCCACATCGTGGACACCACCTGCCCCTGGGTATCCAAGGTGTGGAACACCGTGGAGAAGCACAAGAAGCACGCCTTCACCTCGATCATCCACGGCAAGGTGAAGCACGAGGAAACCCTGGCCACCAGCAGCTTCGCGGGCACCTACCTGGTGGTGCTGGATCTGGCGGAAGCCCAGCTGGTGTGCGACTACGTGCTGCTGGGGGCCCGGGACGTCGACGCCGCCACCCGGCAGTCAGCCCGCGAGGCCTTCATGGCCTGCTTTGCCAAGGCCTGCTCGCCGGGCTTCGATCCGGACCGCGATCTGATCCGGGTTGGCGTGGCCAACCAGACCACCATGCTCAAGAGCGAGACCGAGGAGATCGGTCGGCTGGTGGAGCGCACCATGCTGCAGCGCTACGGCCCGGCCGAGCTGAACGAGCACTTCCTCGCGTTCAACACGATCTGCGACGCCACCCAGGAGCGGCAGGACGCCATGTTCGCCCTGGTGGATGAACCCCTGGATCTGATGGTGGTCATCGGCGGATACAACTCCTCCAACACCACCCACCTGCAGGAGATCGCCGTGAGCCGCGGCATCCGCTCCTTCCACATCGACACCCCCGAGCGCATCGGGCCGGGCAACCGCATCGAGCACAAACCGCTGGGCGGTGACCTGCAGCTGGAGGAGCCGTTCCTGCCCGCCGGACCGATCCGGGTGGGCATCACCTCGGGAGCCTCCACACCCGACCGGATCGTGGAAGCGGTGATCGAGCGCCTGATCGAGCTCTGCGAGGCCTGAAGGCCAGGCCAGGCCGGCAGGTCGCCGCTGTCGCGCTCGCTGCCGCCGGCGCGGCCGTGGGGCCCTACATTGATGCCGGTTCCGGTCGGGGTCCAGCGGATTCCTGCCCACCACCTGTCCCCGTAGTTCCGTCCGTCGCTGTTGTCGTCCACCCCCCTGTCGACGGCACCATCCGAACCGGCCAGCCGCGCCGATACGCAGACCCTGCGCCATGCGGATGATCCGCGGGTCAAGTGCTACCGCAGCCACTTCGCCGACCTGATGGAGATGCGGGCCGCCGACGCCACGGTGGCCCAGTACCTGGACCGCCATGAGGGCTGGTTCCGGCGCTGTGCGGCGCCGATGGCCGTGACGCCCCTGGGCAGCAACGGCTACAGCCTCACCCTCGGCCGCTTCGGCAATTTCGGCTTCGAGGTGGAACCCACCATCGGCCTGGAGCTGCTGCCCCAGAGCCAGGGGATCTACCGCATTCTCACCGTGCCCGCGGCCGGCGGCGCCGGGAGCATGGACAACCTCTACGACGTGGACTTCAGGGCCTCCCTGCGGCTGGACAGCGCGGAAGCCGAGGTGCAGCCCACCACTCTGGTGCGCTGGGAGCTGGACCTGAGCGTGTGGATCCGGCTTCCCGGGGTGATCACGCTGCTGCCGGAGGGCCTGGTGCAGAGCAGCGGAGAACATCTGCTGCGCCAGATCGTGCGCCAGATTTCCCGGCGCCTCACCTGGAAGGTCCAGGAGGACTTCCACGCCAGCCATGGGCTGGATTGCCCGCCGCGGCAGCGGGCCCAGTTCTGAGCCTCAGGCCGGTCCGATGATCAGGCCGGCCGGTTCTCCCAGATCTTGTTGAGGATCTGCATGCCGCTCACGGCCTGCCAGAGGAACAGGGTGACCATGAGCATGTTGAGGCCCACGTGGGCCTTGCGGGCGATGAGGTTGCCGTGCTGCATGAGCGGCGTGAGCGAAGCGGCCAGCACGATCAGGCAGGTCATGGTGATGCCCACCAGCAGGTGGGGGCCCACGAACAGCTTGCCGTTGTTCAGGTAGGTGACGGCCATCCCCCCGAAGGTGCCCAGCACCAGCAGGGCCAGCAGGATGCTGCCCACCTGGAAGTGGCGCTTGGCGTAGTGCCCCTTGATCAGCAGCTTGCGGGTCTCGGCGTCGGGGGCGGTGCGCGTCTTCTTGGCCTTGATGCCGAGGAACATCCCGTAGCCGGACACCCCCAGCAGACTCCACATCATCAGGGGATGGAGGAAGTTGAGGTTGTAGGCGAGCGACTCAGGCATGGCGTGGCTGGGGGGAAGGAGGAGGAGGAGGAGGAGAAGAAGAGGAAGGAAGGAGGCGATGCAGCGAAGCTACAACTGAGCAGGGTTGGCGTGCCCAGGGTTGGCGTGCCCAGGGTTTCAGTGGAGGAAGTGACGCCGCCCGGTCACCACCATCGCCATCCCGAGTTCATCGCAGGCGCGGATGGAATCCTTGTCACGCACGCTGCCACCCGGCTGGATCACGGCACGGACCCCGTAGCCGGCCGCCAGCCTCACCGTGTCGTCGAACGGGAAGAAGCCGTCGCTGGCCAGCACGGCCCCCTGGGCCCGATCACCCGCCGCCTCCAGGGCCAGCCGGGCCGAACCCACCCGGTTCATCTGCCCCGCACCCACCCCCAGGCTCTGGCCGTCGCGCGCCACGGTGATGGCGTTCGAGCGCACGTGCCGCACCAGCTTCCAGGCGAAGCGCAGATCGGCGAGCTCCTGGGGCGTGGGCTGGCGAACACTCACCACCTCCCAGGCGCTCTGCTCCACCGGCCGGTCGTCGAGGTCCTGGGCGAGCACACCGCCCAGCACGGTGCGCACCTGCTGGCGGGAGGCCCGCCCGATCGCCTCGGGGGCCAGTTGCAGCAGCCGCAGATTGGCCTTGGCCGCCAGGGTCTGCCTGGCTTCCGGCCGGAAGTCCGGGGCCACCACACATTCCAGGAACAGGCTGGTGAGATGGGCGGCGGTGGCGGCATCCACCGGGGTGTTGAGCGCCACGATGCCGCCGAAGGCGGAGAGGCGGTCGGCCGCGAGGGCACGGGCCAGCGCATCGGCGCAGCCACTGCCGACGGCCACCCCGCAGGGATTGGTGTGCTTCACCACCACCGCCGCCGGCTGCGCCGCCGGGCCGTAGCCGAACTCCCGCACGGTCGCCAGGGCCGCGTCCAGATCGATCAGGTTGTTGTAGCTCAGCTCCTTGCCCTGCAGCTGCAGGGCTGCGCCCCAGCCGGCCTCGGGCGCGCTGTACCAGACGGCACTCTGATGGGGATTCTCGCCATAGCGGAGGGACTGACGGGCCGGCAGCTGCAGCTCCAGGGGCGGGCTGGCAGGCGCCTCCTGCCGGTTTGCCTCCGCCGGCTGGGCCGCCGGGGCCGTGAGCCGGGTCGCCAGCCAGGTGCTGATGGCGGCGTCGTAGGCGGCGGTGTGCTCGAAGGCCTCCAGGGCGAGGCGGCGCCGCAGCGCCTGGTTCAGATCGCCCCGGGCCAGGGCCTCCAGGAAACCGGGATACTGGGCCGGACTGGTCAGCACCACCACGTCGGCGTGGTTCTTGGCAGCGGCCCGCACCATGGCCGGACCGCCGATGTCGATGTTCTCGATGGCGGTCTCGAACGACACCGCCGGATCGGCCACGGTTTCACGGAAGGGGTACAGGTTCACCACCACCACGTCGATCAGGGGGATGTCCTGGGCCTGCAGATCGGCCTGGTGGGCGGCGTCGTCACGCCGGGCCAGGATGCCCCCATGGACGCGGGGATGGAGGGTCTTCACCCGCCCCCCCAGGATTTCGGGCGCGCCGGTGTGATCCGCCACCTTGGTCACCGGCAGGCCGGCCGCCTTCAGCGCCGCCGCCGTGCCGCCGCTGGAGATCAGCTGGAAGCCCGCCTCCAGCAGCCCCTGGGCCAGGGGCACCAGACCATCCTTGTTGGACACGCTCAGGAGAGCCGTGGGTGCCATGGCTGCAGGTGGGGGTGGCTTTCAGCCAACCTACGCAGCAGCTCCGCCCCGTCCCTTGGCCGACGCCTCCCCGCCCTTCTCCCCAGCCGCTCCCCAGCCCTCCCCGGGTGCGCTGCACCGTGGCCCGGAACGGGCCGAACGGCGTCTGGTGCTGCTGCACGGCTGGGGAGCCGATGCCGACGACCTGCTCGACCTGGGCAGCCTGCTGGTGGATGACGCTGTGAGTGTGGTGGCTCTGCGGGCGCCGGGGCTGCACCCCAGCGGCCTGGGCAGGCAGTGGTACGACCTGCAGCAGCCCGGCTGGCCCGGCCTGCCCGAGGCCCTGCAGAGGCTGCGCCAGCGCCTGCTCACGCTCGATCAGCAGGTTCCCCTGAACCGTTCGGTGCTGCTCGGCTTCTCGCAGGGTGCCGCCATGGCGGTGGACGTGGTCACCCGTCAGGGGGATCTGCCGGTGGCCGCGCTGATCGGCTGCAGCGGCTATCCCCACCCCGACTGGTCACCGGCGAAGGGCGGCCCCACCAGTCCGTCGGTCGTTCTCACCCACGGCCGGCAGGATCCTGTGGTGCCCTACGGCGCCAGCGAGGAGCTGGCCCGCCAGCTGCAATCGAGGGGCTACAGCGTGCAGCTTCTGGAGCACCCGGGCGGCCACAGCATCGATGAGCAGGTGCTGCCGAGACTGCGGCAGGTGATCGAGGGGTCCTGGTGCTGAGAGAGCTGGTGCTGTTCAGGGCTGGTGCTGAGAGGGCCAGACCGCTCAGCACCGACGCCCCCCAGACCCCAGCCTCAGACGAAGGCGTATTCGTACTCCTCCATTTCCTCCCAGTCGTCGGAGGCAAGCGCCTCGATGCCCTCGAAGAGCACCTCTTCTCCGATGCTGTCGACGATGGCCCGCAGGGAGGGGAACAGGAAGTGGTTCTCCTCGGCATACTGGGCGCTGAACAGACCCTTCTCACCCCAGAAGAAGCGGTCGGTGGTGTGCTCGTTGCGGCGCACGTTGAGGATCGCGGGCGGCACCAGAGCCTGCTCGGCGATGTAGCGGCGCGCAGCCGTCACGGGCTTGTGGGAGCCTGTCTCGAGATGGAAGGTGGCCACATGGGCCAGGACACGCTGACCGGCGAGACGGCGGCGGCTGATCCGCTTGCGCTTCTTTGACATGAGACAGCTCCCGAAGGCGGGAGAAAGAGGGGGACGAGGAGAGCGAACGGGACAGACCCGCCTGCCAGGAACCGGTTACAGAAGTGCCCGGAACGAACGACGCCCAACCGACTGGAGACCGCAGGGAGCGCGGGACATCGTCGTCAGATCCCGATGCGCCGAGGCGCAGCGGGAAACCAGCAGGTGGAGCAGCCCGGAGGTCGGGCCTGTCACTGCTGTAGCCTCGTTTGAGCCAGAACGCAACCGAAGCCGTCGAGACGGTGCCCCGGGGCCCGTTGCGGGTCGCGGGGTAGTGGTCGATACCAAGATCTTAAGACTTTTTCGCGGATCTTTTCGCCCCTCCCGAAAATTTCTTGCGATGGCGGGTCCCGAGCTCAGGTGATGGCTGTCTCCAAGCGCTTCCTGAGCCTTCTCCAGTTCCAGCTGGCCCAGTTCGCCGACAGGCCTGACGTGACCAGCCTGGTGGTGTACGTGGCGGAGGCCGGCCAAGGCGAGGCGCCCCATCTGGTACCGGTGGGGCAGTGGCCCCTGGCGAACCGGGCCCTGCCGGCGCTCGCCCTGGACAATCCCCTGAGCGGGGCCGCCGAGCTGCGCCGCTGGCTGCCGCTGCGGGATCAGGGCGTGCTGCTGGGGGCGCTGCGGGTGGACACGCTCCAGCTGCCCTGGCCGGAACCGCTGCGCCAGCGGCTGCAGGCCGTGGCCCTCTGCCTCACCGAAGGGCTCTGTCTCGATCTCGAGCAGCAGCGGATGCAGCAGCAGCTCACCGCCCAGCGGGAGCAGCTCGGGGTGCTGCTGCACCAGCTGCGCAATCCCCTGGCCGCCCTGCGCACCTTCGGCCAGCTGCTGCTGCGGCGCCTCGACGGCGACGAGCGCAACCGCACGCTGGTGGAAGGGCTGCTGCAGGAAGAGCAGCAGCTGCAGCGCTATGTGGAGGCGATCAGCCACCTGGAGGGCGGGGCCCTGGTCGCCGCCCAGGGGCAGGAGCCCACACCCCTGCTGCTGCCACCCAGCCTGGGCGGCCCCACCGGCCAGCCGCTCGAGGCCCTGCTCGCCCCCCTCGTGCAACGGGCCGCCGCCACGGCCTCCCTGCAGGCACGCCCCTGGCACAGCCCCGACCAGCTGCCGCCGTGGCAGGGCGACAGCGGCGCCGTGGCGGAGATCCTGGCCAACCTGCTCGAGAACGCCTTCCGCTACAGCCCGGCCGGGACCGCCGTGGGCCTGCAGTGCCAGGCCAGGCCCTCCGGAGGCTGGCGGCTGGTGGTGTGGGACGCCGGCCCGCCGATCGCCGCCGAGGAACGGGAGCGGATCTTCGTGCGGGGGGCACGGGGCCAGCGCGGAGCCGAACTGCCGGGCACCGGCCTGGGTCTGGCCCTGGCCCGCGATCTGGCCCATGCCCTGGGCGGCAGCCTGGAGCTGGCCTCCTCTCCCGCCGCGCTGGATCCGGACCTGCCGGCGGAGGGCAACGCCTTCAGCCTCGAACTGCCAGGGCCCGCAGCACCAGCCCCATGAGCAGCAGCCCCAGGGCCTCGGTCCATTCCACGCAGGCGCCGTAGCTGTCGCCGCTGTGGCCGCCCAGGCGGGCGCCCAGCCAGCGGGGCACCACCAGGGCAGGCACCCCGCCGAGCAGGCCCAGGGCCAGCGGGGCCACGGGCGCCAGAGGAGAGCCGTGCAGCCCGGGCAGCGCCGCCCTGAAGCTCAGGGCCACCAGCAGGCCGCCGGCGATCAGGGCCGGGCGCAGCTCCCGGCGCAGGCCCAGCCAGTGCTGGCGATGAAAGCCGGCCGTGCCGCCGGCGGCGGGCTGCCGACGCAGATAGGGAAACCAGGCCATGGCCAGCAGGGGGGCGCAGCGCCCCCAGAACGCCGTCCACAGCAGCGGCAGCGGGGCAGCGGCGGCGAGACAGAGCAGGCCCGTGCCCCGCAGCAGGGCCAGCACCAGGGCGGCCTGAACGGCGGCGGCTCCGACGCGGCTATCGGCCATCGCCTCCAGCGCCCGGGGGCCGGCCGCCAGGCCGTCGGCCGTGTCCAGGGCGCCATCGTGGTGCAGCCCGCCGCTGAGCAGCAGCGCCAGCGCCAGCACCAGCGCCACCTGGGCGCCGAGGGGCAACCAGCCGGCCGTGCCGAGCCAGAGCAGGGCCTGCAGCCCCCCCAGCACCAGGCCGATCAGCGGCGCGAAGCGGGCGATGCGGCGAAAGCGGGGGGTCGGGCGTGGCCAGGCCGGCAGCACGCTGTAGAAGATCCAGGCACCGGCCAGGTCCCGCAGCCAGCCCGGGGCCCGCGGCTGATGGTGCTCCTCGGCGGTGGACAGATCCTGGGACACGGGCGGACGCGCTCTAGCGTCGGGAGCAGCCCCGGCGCGGCACCATCAGCTTCACACCGCCACCCTTCGGTTTCACGATCACGGCGCGGTGCCCCCACACCCTGGCTCGCTGCGGCCGCTTTCACACGCCCCACGGAACGGTCGCCACGCCCCGCTTCATGCCGGTGGGCACCCTGGCCACGGTGAAGGGCGTCACGGCCGGGCAGCTGGCCGCCACGGGCGCCCAGATGGTGCTGGCCAACACCTACCACCTGCATCTGCAGCCCGGCGAGGACATCGTGGCCGAAGCGGGTGGTCTGCACCGCTTCATGGACTGGCCGGGCCCCCTGCTCACCGACTCCGGGGGTTACCAGGTGTTCAGCCTGGGGGCGATCAACCGGATCGACGACAACGGCGTCAGCTTCCGCTCGCCCCGGGACGGCCGCACCATCCTGCTCACGCCGGAGCGGGCGATGGCGATCCAGGCGGCGCTCGGCGCCGATGTGGCAATGGCCTTCGACCAGTGCCCCCCCTATCCCGCCAGCGAGGCGGATGTGGAGGCGGCCTGCCGCCGCACCCACGCCTGGCTGGAGCGCTGCATGGCCAGCCATCAGCGCAGCGGCCAGGCCCTGTTCGGGATCGTGCAGGGGGGCTGCTTCCCGCGGCTGCGGGCCGAATCGGCCCGGGAGGTGGCCGCCATGGATCTGCCGGGGATCGCCGTGGGCGGGGTGAGCGTGGGAGAGCCGGTGGAGGAGATGCACCGGATCGTGCGGCAGGTGGGTCCGCTCCTGCCGGACGCCAGGCCCCACTACCTGATGGGGGTGGGCAGCCTGCCGGAGATGGCCCTGGCGGTGGCCCAGGGCTTCGATCTGTTCGACTGCGTGCTGCCCACCCGTCTGGGACGCCACGGCGCCGCCCTGGTGGGGGGGGAGCGGTGGAACCTGCGCAATGCCCGCTTCCGCCACGACCACACCCCGCTCGATCCCGGCTGCCCCTGCCCGGCCTGCACCGGCCACACCCGGGCCTACCTGCACCATCTGATCCGTGCCGGCGAGATGCTGGGCAAGATCCTGCTCAGCCTCCACAACATCACCCAGCTGCAACGGTTCAGCGGCGCCATGGCCCGGGCGATCCGGGAGGGCTGTTTTGCAGAGGATTTCGCTCCCTGGAATCCCGACTCCCCAGCGGCCCACACGTGGTAGCGTCCAGCTCTTGCTGAATCTTTTGCAGGGATGGCCGTCTCCGCGCTGCTGGCTACCGCTTCGATGTCCCATCTTTCGACGCACACCCTGGCCCAGCTGCCCGAGGCCTACCAGGCGTTCGGCCCCCTGGTGGACATCCTGCCGATCATTCCCTTCTTCTTCCTGCTGCTCGCCTTCGTGTGGCAGGCCTCGGTGGGTTTCCGCTGAGGCCCCGGCCCCGCGGGCCCTGCTCCCTCAGCCTTCCAGCAGCACCCGCCAGGCGAACGCCGGCAGTGCGAGCATCCGCCGCCAGCGGCTCGGTTCCTGGAGCAGCCGGTACAGCCACTCGATGTGCAGGGCTCCCATCCAGCGGGGAGCCCTTTTTTTGACGCCGGCCCACACGTCGAAGCTGCCCCCCACCCCCATCCACAGGCCGCCCCGGCGTCCTGGGAGCTGCTGGATCCAGAGTTCCTGGCGGGGCACCCCCAGCGCCACCAGCACCAGGTCTGGAGCCGACGCCACCAGCTCGGCCTCGATGGCGGGCCAGGCCTCGGCGGGCTGAAATCCATGGATGGCCCGCTCCAGCTGCAGGGCTGGCAGCTCCTGGCGCAGCCGCTCCACCAGCCTCGCCATCACTTCCGGCCCGGCACCCACCAGGGCCACCCGCCAGCCCGCCTGAGCCGCGTGCACCAGCAGGCTGTGGGCCAGCTCGATCCCCGGGGTGCGCCGCACCCTGAATCCCTGGCGGCCGAGGGCCCACACCACGCCGGCACCGTCGGGAATCACCAGATCGGCCGCCGCGATGGCCTGGCCGAGGGCCGGGTTGGCCAGGGCGGCCATCGTCATCTCCGCGTTGAGGGTCACGATCTGCCCGCCACCGCTGGCATGGAGGGCCAGAGCCGCCTCCCGCACATCCGGGCAGACATCGATCGGCACCGTGAGCACCTGGCTGCGCCGCCCGGGGGACCTGGCTTCGGTGGCCTTCGATGCCATGGAGAGGTGCGGCTGCGCGAGAGAATCTATGGCCGGCCTGCGCCCGGGCCACCCCCACCGCCCGAATGCCCCAGTCCGAGATGGCCCCAACGCCAGACAGCCCCGCGCTGATGGCCGACCCGGCCACCGCCTCTCTGCTGACGGAACTCGACCAGCAGATCAGCCAGGTGGTGCTTGACCGCCAGGATCCGATCACCGGGCTGCTCCCGGCCAGCACCGCCAACACCGTGCACGGCAACTACGGCGATGCCTGGGTGCGCGACGGGGTGTACTCGATCCAGTGCGTGTGGGGGCTGGCCCTGGCCTACCGGCGCCTGCAGGGCCCCTGCCGCCGCGCCTTCGAGCTGGAGCAGCGGGTGCTGCAGCTGATGCGGGGGCTGCTGAACGCCATGCTGCGGCAGGCGGCGAAGGTGGAGCGGTTCAAGCACAGCCTCGACCGCCGTGACGCCCTCCACGCCAAGTACGACACCGGCACCGGGGCGCCCGTGGTGCCGGACGACGGCTGGGGCCACCTGCAGCTCGATGCCACGGCGCTGTTCCTGCTGCAGCTGGCCCAGCTCACCCGCTCCGGGCTGGTGGTGGTGCAGAGCGCCCACGAGCGCGATTTCGTGCAGAACCTCGTGTATTACGTGGCCCGGGCCTACCGGGTGGCCGACTACGGCATCTGGGAGCGGGGGGACAAGGGCAACCATGGCCTGCCGGAGCGCAACGCCAGCTCGATCGGCCTGGTGAAGGCGGCGCTCGAGGCCCTGGAGGACCTCGATCTGTTCGGCCCCCATGGGGACGGCAGCTGCTGCCTGGTGATTCCCCACGACGCCATCGTGCGGCTGCGCCGGGCACTGGACGGGCTGCTGCCCCGTGAGTCCGGCAGCAAGGAGGTGGATGCCGCCTGCCTGTCGGTGATCGGCTATCCGGCCTGGGCCGTGGAGGACCGCGAGCTGGCGGAGCGCACCCGCAACAAGATCCGGGCCGAGCTGGGCGGCGCCTACGGCTACAAGCGCTTCCGCCGGGACGGCCACCAGACGGTGGTGGAAGACCACACCCGCCTCCACTACGAGCGGGAGGAGCTGGCCCAGTTCGAGCACATCGAATGCGAGTGGCCCCTGTTCTGGGCCTACGAGCTGGTGACCGCCTGCTGTGAGGAACGCTGGCAGGAAGCGCGGCAGTGGCGCGGCCGGCTCGCCAGCGTGAGCCTGGTGCAGGACGGCGTGCCCCTGCTGCCGGAGCTGTACCTGGTGCCGCCCGAGGCGGTGGCGCGGGAGCGGCGGCAGCCCGGCAGTCAGCCGCGCCAGCCCAACGACAACGTGCCCCTGCTCTGGACCCAGAGCCTCACCTGGCTCGGGGACCTGCTGCTGGCGGGGCTGATCACGCCCGCCGATCTCGACCCCAGTGGCCGCAGGCTGCCGGCACCGCCGCGGGCCGATCGGGTGCTGGTGGGGCTGGTGCCGGGGAATGGGGCCGTGGCCGAGGCCCTGCACGGCGCGGGCCTGCCCACGAGCCGCAGCCTGGACGCCCCGGATGGGGCGGAGGCCGGAGGCGACACGATCGTGATCCAGGGGTCCCAGTCCCTGGCCCAGCGGCTGGGGCAGGTGGGCGCGAACCGCCGCCTCGGGCTCACCGGTCATCCGCCGGTGCGCATGGAAACCCTGGCCACGGCGCGCCTCTACCGCTGTCCCCAGCCGGGGGGGGAGGACGAGCGGCTGGCCTTCGTGCCGGCCGTGCTGGAGGAGGGCACCTTCTATCTGGCCGATGACGCCGAGCTGCTGGTGGACACCGTGCAGGCCGAACTGCGCATGCTGCAGCGCCAGTGGCGCGGCAGCGGTTCGCCCCTGCTGCTGATCCCGGTGGCGGCGGCGGCCTTCCAGAGCGATCCTGCCCCGTTCCTCACCCTGGGAGCCCAGCTCCTGGCCGGCGAGGTGGGTGGAGTTGCCGTGGAGCTGGCCAGCCTCGACCAGCTGGCCGGGCAGGCCCACTGGGTCACCCTGCCGGCCCGGACGGCAGCCGGGCCGCCGAGTGCTCCCCGCTCGTCGGTGCCGCTGCAGGCCAGCAGCCGCCAGGCCCCGCTCTCCGCCGCCGAGGAGCAGGAACTGGAGCGCGATGACCTCAGCATCGCCGAACTGGCCGACAGGCTCTGGCGCAGCACCTCGCTGGAGGAACAGGCGGAGGTGCTGGAGCAGTTGGTGCTGCGTCTCGGCGGCGAAGCCCTGCTGCAGGGCCCCGAACAGGCCCAGCCGGTGCCGCTGCGCAGCCTGCTCAAGGAGGTGTACCACCGCGCCCTGGCGGAGGCCGACTGGGATGTGGTGCGCCGCACGGCCGGCTGGCTCGGCCTGGTGCATCCCCAGCTGGAGGACGCCCTCACCGACCTGCTCGTGCGCCAGCGCCAGGTGGTGGTGGGCCGCAACTACACCACCGAATCCCTGCTCACCGAGCCCCAGGGGAGTGCCGCGATCGCGGCGATGATCCGGCGCTTCAGCGGCGAGGACAGCCGCGAGTGGATGCTGCAGCAGGAGCTGCTGCTGGCCCTCGACGGCCTGGCACGCCACGAGCCCAGGCTGCTGAGCGGCAGTCTCACGTTGCAGCTGGGGCAGCTGCTGCTGCTGCTCACCAGCGAGCTGGCCGCCGAGGCGGACCTCAGCCCGAGCGAGGCGTTCGAAGCCCTCTGCGGCCAGCCCCCCCATGCGATCCGCCGGCGTCTGCAGGCCCTGATGGCCGATGTGGAGCATGCCAAGGCCTCCCTCAAGCGCAAGGAGCAGCTGCATGTGAGCGGGCGGGTGCACTGGAGCGTTCCGGCCCCGCTGGAGGAGCTGCCCGGCGGCGAGAGCTGGTTGCAGCACAGGGTGCGGCTGGGGGCCCTCGGCCAGGTGCCGCGCGACTTCTATGCCGGCGTCTGGGAGCTGCTGCACCATTGCCGCGGCATCGTGATCGGCGACAAGCTGGAGCGGCGCAACCGCCTGGCCAGCTCTCCCCTGCTCAGCGAGAAGACGCCGGGGGAAAAGAACTTCGCCGCCCTGGTGGAGCATCTGCTGAGCAAGATCGAGGCACCGGAATACCGGCAGCTCTGCACCGAGACCCTCATCACCCTGATGGCCTTCGTGGACGCCAACCCGCAGGTGCGCTTCGAGGACGATCTGACGCTCGATGTGGTGATCGGCCACGCCGTGCGGGTGGGCTGGCAGCTGTGCCATCCCCAGATCCCACCGGAGGCCTACAACCTCCACAAGGCGGCCGCCTGGGAGGCGTTCTACGACGCCTCACCGGCCGCCTGCCGCCGCTGGCAGCTGGAAGCGCTGCGGCAGCTGACGCTGGAGGACTGAGCGGCCGCGGCGGCACCGACGCGATCAGAGCGGCTGCTCGAGGCTCATGCAGAGGCTGGGCTGCTCCACGCACTGCTCGATCAGGTCGGCCAGCAGCAGGGCCCGGGACGCCTGGAGGCCGTCGACGGCCGGCACCTCACGGCCGCGCACGCACTGGAGGAAATGCTCCAGTTCGGCGTAGAGGGGTTCGATCGAGGTGGTGCTCACCTCCTCGATCACCCCATCGGAGCGGTACACCAGCTCGCCATGCTCGGCGCTCACGGTCTCATGGGCCCGGCGGTGGATGTGGAGGGTGCGATTGAGAAAATCAGTCTCCACCAGGGACGCGCGGCAGTGGGCGCTGAGGCTGCGGATCTTGCGGTGGGCCATCTTGCTGGCCGTGAGGCTGGCCACCACCCCATTGGCGAAGGCCAGGGTGGCGTTCACGTAGTCGATCGGTCCCTCGGCGGAGCGCCCGCCCGCCGCCGCCAGGCGCACCACCGGCGCACCGGCCAGCTCCAGCACCAGATCGATGTCGTGGATCATCAGATCCAGCACCACCGACACATCGTTGGCGCGATCGGGGTGGGGGCTGTGGCGACGGGCCTCCAGAACCACCACCTCCTCCCCCGCCACCACCTTGAGCAGCTCGCGGAAGGCGGGATTGAACCGCTCGATGTGCCCCACCTGCAACAGCACCCCCGCCGCCTCGGCCGCCTGGATGAGGGCACCGGCCTCCTCCTGACTGGCGGCGATCGGCTTTTCGATCAGCACATGGCGGCCCGCTTCCAGACAGCGCAGTCCCACAGGATGGTGCAGCAGGGTGGGCACAGCGATGCACACCGCATCGACCAGCGGCAGCAGCTCCTCGAAGGAGGCGAACCAGCGGCAGCCGAACTGCTCGGTGGCAAGCTGGCCGCGCCGTGCGTCGGGGTCGGCCACGCCCACCAGGTCGGCGTCCTTGATCAGGCTGAGCACCCGGGCGTGGTGCCAGCCCATGTTGCCGATGCCGATGACACCCACACGCACAGGGTTCATGGCAAGGGCGTGCAAACGCGCTGATTATCGGCGATCACTGCTCTCCTGCGCCTTGTCGGAACCCTGGGCCGCTGGCGACGCCGGGGGATCGGGCCGGCGCTCGATCTCCACCCTGGCGATGCGGGGGCCATCCATGGCCAGGATCCGGAACTGGTAGCCCTTCCAGCGCACCCCTTCCCCGGCGGCCGGGATGTGCTGCAGGCGCTCGAGCAGAAAGCCCGCCAGGGTGTGGTGGCCATCGGCCTCGGGCAGGGGCACGGGGAGATGGCGGTTCAGCTCGAAGATCTCCAGGTCGCCGGCCACCGACCAGCAGCCTTCCGCCAGCACGTGCAGCTCGGCCTCGCCGTCGAGCGGATCGTCGTCCTCACCCACGATCTCACTGGTGAGGTCGGCCACCGTCACCAGTCCTTCGGTGCCCCCGTGCTCATCCACCACCACCAGCAGCGGCTGGCCGCTGCGGATCAGCGGCAGCAGATCGGCCAGGGGGGTGCTCTCCTGCACCTGGGTCACCGGCAACATGTAGGGCGCCAGGGGGGAATCGGCACGGAGCAGACCCCGGGCGATGGGATCGGCCAGGCGCCGCAGATCCAGCAGGCCCTTCACGTCGTCCAGGGAGCTGCCGATCACCGGGAAGCGGGCATGGGCGGTGTCGTGCACGGCCCGCATCAGCTCGGCGAAGGTGACCTCCAGGGGGAGGGTGACCATGCCGGAGCGCGGCACCATCACCTCCCGCACCAGGGTGTCCCGCAGGGAGAACACACCCTCGAGGATGTTGCGCTCATCCGGCATAAGGCCCGTGACGCTGCCGGACTCGATCAGGGTTTCGAGCTCACCGGCCGAGAGCATGGGCACCAGCTCATCCCAGTTGCGTGGCAGCCCCAGCAGCCGCAGCAGGATGGCGGACAGCCGCTCGATCAGGCCGATCACCGGAGCCAGGCTGCGGCTCACCGCTGCCAGCAGGGGGGAAAGCCGCAGCGCCGAGGCTTCCGGGTTGTGCAGCACCCAGGCCTTCGGCGCCAGGCCGCCGAGCAGGGTGGCCACCAGCACCAGCACGAGGAACACGGCCGCATCCAGCCAGGAGGCCGGCAGCGGGGAGCCGGACCCGAGCTGGGCGAGCCGGTCGGCCACCGAGCGCCCCGCCCAGCCGAGGGCCACCAGCGCCAGCACGGCGCCCAGCTGGGTGGCCACCAGCACCCGGCGCAGGCGCCGCTGCAGCAGCGCCACGGCCTTGGCCCCGGGTTCACCACTCTCCAGCAGCTGGCTCACCCGGCTGGGGCGGATCTTGATCACCGCCAGTTCTCCGGCGGAGAAGAACGCCAGCAGCACCACCAGCACCAGCAAGGCCAGGGGCAGGATCACGCGGCAGGCCCCGGCGGCAGCGGAGCCGGAAGTCGCTGACAGCTGCCGCACCGGCTGGGCCCGATCACGCCTGACACCACGACTGCTGCATGAAGGACATCCTGCCCATGGATGGGGGTCGCGAGGATCGAACTCGCCTCAGGCGGATTATGAGCCCGCTGCATTCACCAGATTGCTAGACCCCCGGAATGGCGGAGGATCAGGCAGGGTCCCCCGGACCTGGACAGCTCGTGCATGTCACGGCCTGGCCCGGGGAGATCACCACAGGCCGCGGACGGGAGCTGACCAGGTGGGGCCCGGATCCTCCCAGGCGACAGGGGCGGCCTGCTGGTTGCCCAGATTGCCCGAGAAACCGTTCGAGACGTCGGCCGTGCGCCAGGGCATCGGGTCGCTCTGCTGATCCTTCAGCACGCGGTAGGTGTTCTCGATCGCCGTGCCGTCCCAGACGATGGCCTGATCGGAAAAGCCGAGCCCCATCACCCGGGTGCCGTCACCCCCGCCCATGGCGATCCCGAACAGTTCCGTGATCTGGTTGGTGAGGCTCACCCCGCGGGCGTAGGGAGCCGTCCAGCTGTAGTAGCGGCGCTGCACCAGATCCGGCACGGTCTGCACCGCATTGCAGCGGGTGACCTCCACGGGAGCCGCGGGCCTGCCCTGCAGGGCGGGGTCGGCGGGGGGAGCCTCAAGGGTGGTGGTGCAGACCACCGGGCCTGCCTGGGCGGGATGGAACACGGCCAGCCCGGCCAGCCCGGCCAGCGCGAGGGGCGCCAGCAGGAGCGGCGCATGCCGCCGCTTCCCGAGGACGGCACGTCCGACCCGGGAAGCCAGCTCGCGGGGGAGAGCGGAGAGCGGCGGCAGGGATCTGGACCGACGCCACGCCTGCCGATCCGAAAGCTTGGACCGCGTGCCCGGTGGCACTGGCGCGCAGGGGGACAACTCCGTCACGGCGAACGACGACAACCTGATTGACGCAAACTAGTCAGGAAAGGCCGGTTCGACCAGCCCCGACCCTTGCCAGGACCTTCCTTGTCCGTTTCCATGCCGCCCATCCTGCTGCCCACCACCACGGCGGCCATGCGCCAGGAGCTGCTGGTGCGGCTGGCGCGACAGGCCTACCGACACGGCCTCTTCACCCTGGCATCGGGGCGCAGCAGCGATCACTACGTGAACTGCAAGCCGGTGAGCCTGAGCGGCCTGGGGCTGGCCCTGCTCGGTGCCCTGCTGCTGGAGCAGGTGGAGCCTGAGGCCGCGGCCGTGGCCGGCCTCACCCTCGGTGCCGATCCGCTGGTGAGCGCCGTGGCGATGCGGGCGGCCCTGGACGGCCGTGACCTGGACGCGCTGATCGTGCGCAAGGAAGCGAAGGGCCATGGCACCGGCGCCTGGCTGGAGGGTCCGTTGCCCGAGACCGGCCGGAGGATCACCGTGCTGGAGGACGTGGTGACCTCCGGCGGATCCTCCCTGAAGGCCGTCCACCAGCTGCGGCAGGCGGGCTACACGGTCGGCAGGGTCGTCACCATCGTGGACCGTCAGGAGGGGGGCCTGGAGGCGATGACGGCGGCCGGCCTCGAGCTGCGCAGCCTCTTCCGGCTGGAGGAGGTGGCGGCAACGGCAGCGGGGCTGCGCTAGGAGCCCACCGCACCTCAGCCGCCCTGCAGCGAGAACCCAGCCATGCCGACCCCCTGGACCTGGCGGCCCCCGGAACCCGCCCGGGTGGAACAGCCGGTGGCCCTGCTGCGACTGCAGGGCGCGGACAGCCGACGCTTCCTGCACGGCCAGACCAGTGCCGCCATCGAGCAGGCCGGCCCGGGCAGCTGGATCCCCGCCTGCTGCATCTCTCCGACGGGGCGGATGCGTGCCCTGGCGGAGGTTCTGGTGGACGACGCCGGCGCCTGGCTGGTGGTGAGCACCGGGGATGGCGAGGCCGTGCGGGCGGGGCTGGATCGGGTGCTGTTCCCGGCTGACCAGGTGGAGCTGGGGGGGGTGGAACCCGCCCGGCTGATCACCGTGCTCACTGCGGAGCCGGTCAGCTCCGGCCCATCCGCAACGGCCGGAGGAGCCCAGGGCTGGCAGGAGCTCAGCGGGGGCCTGGGCTGGCGCCTGGGGCCCAGCTGGCTGCTGCGGGACGGCGTATCGCTCCCCGACGAGCTGGCCAAGCTGCCGGCCCTCACCAGCGGCGAGCAGGAACGCTGGCGGCTGCAGCAGGGCCTGCCGGCGGCACCCGCGGAAGTCAACGAGGCGACGAACCCATTCGAGCTCGGGCTGGCGGACCGCGTCAGCCTCTCGAAGGGCTGCTACGTCGGGCAGGAGACCCTGGCCAAGCTGGCCACCTACGACGGCGTGAAGCAGCAGCTGCGCCGCTGGCACTGGGCCCAGCCGGCGGCGGGTGCCTCCGCGCCGGAACCCGGCACCGTGCTGACCCACCCCGACACCCCCGACGCCGGTCGGCTCGGCCAGGTGACGTCGGCCCTGCAGCTGGAGGGGGGCGACTGGATCGGCCTGGCCCTGGTGCGCCGCCAGGCCCTGGAGCTCCCTTCCCTGCGCCTCGGCACCGGGCCGGGGGCGGGGCTCGTGCGGATGTCCGTGCCCGAGGCCTTCACCATGCCGCCGGTGGGAACAGGGTCTCAGTCCCGCTGAGCCTCCACGCCGTGCTGCTGCTGATCCAGCAGCCAGCGCACCACGGCCCAGGTGGCCAGGTTGTCATCGCGGTTGTAGGTGAAGATGCGCTGCAGCCTCCGGGTGCCGCCATCACGGCGCCACTGGCGCCACCACAGCAGGCAGCGGGCACCGTCCACCCCCGGCTGGCTCCAGCGGAATCCCACCCAGCTGGCCACGGCCTTGAGGCCATAGCTGCTGACCGGCAGCAGCCAGTGCCGGCGCACCCGGGCATGCACGTCCAGCAGGCGGGCACGCAGGGCGGCCAGTTCGGCCTCACGGGCCCCCTGCCGGCCCGCCAGGCGGATCAGGGCGATGGCCTCCGTTTCGCCGTAGTGGAGCAGCGGCCAGCCGGGGTAGCGGGCCAGCAGCCGCTGCAGGCGCTGCCAGAGCCGCGCCTCGCCGTGGTCGTGGCGGGCCAGCAGCGGCTGGTAGCGCCAGGCGCCGCCGGCCGGACAGGCGGGGGGCCAGCGGTCATCGGCTCCGCGGGGCAGCACCACGAAGCCGTGCAGGAAGTCGTCGCGGGCATCGGGATCCGATTCGATGTCGTAGAGGAGCACCCCCGGGGCCTGGGACAACTCCGGCAGGGGATCGGCCGGGCCGTCGGGATGGAGCCGCAGGGGCCGGCCGCTGGCCTGCACCTGGGCCTGGGCCACCAGCTGCGCCGCCACCTCCCGGTGCTGGTCGCCATGCAGCGCCAGAGCCTCGGCCAGTTGCTGCGGATCGGCGTTCGCCAGCTCGGCGAGGCTGGTGATTCCCTGCTCCAGCAGCATCTCGCGGCGGCGGCCGCCGATGCCGCTCACTTCGCTGAGGTGGCCCTCCCCCGCGGCCTCCTGATCACAGAGGCCCCGCCAGCTGCAGAGCACACACTTCTTGCGGTCGGCCACCAGGGGTGGGGACTGGCTGCGCTGCAGGTCGGCAGTGAGGCGGTCCAGGCTGTCGTCGAGCTGCCGCTGCAGGGAGGAGGACAGCGTGAGGCGTTCCTGCTGCAGACCGCGGCCATCGCTGGCCACCACCAGGGCCTGGGGAACCGGTGCCTGCTGACGCCTCTCCAGCAGACGCCCCCACAGCGCCAGCACCAGGCGGTGCTCGCGGGTGAGGTTGCGCCCCTGCCTGCCCAGCACCGGGCGGTAGGCATGGCCGCCCCAGACACTGCGGCCGGCCACGCGCTGCAGCAGCGGCGGGTGGGCCTGCAGGTCCTGGCCGGACGGCCCCCCGCCATGCAGCCGCACCCCCACGACCCCCGGAGCACCGGCGGCGCAGGCGGCTTCGCCATGGCTGGGCCGCTCGGGCAGCAGCAACTGGAAGCTGGCCAGCTGATCACTGAGCGCCAGGGCCCGGTGGGCGGTCCAGAGGCGGCGGTCAGGGTCGCCATGGCGGTCCAGCCAGGCGCGGCGCCGGCAGCGCAGCCAGCTGCGGAGCAGCCGGTCGGTGATCACCTCCTGGGGCATCCACCCACGCTAGGGAGGGGCTTCGTCCGGCGTTCCGCGCGGCTCCAGGCCTGCCCGAAGCCGCGGGCGGCATCCCCGGGTGGCCGCCGTTCGGCAATCCACCCCCCAGGGCGTGTCTGTAGCAACCGCTACCAGAGCTCTAGACTGTGAACACGTTGATCCTCCTGTCCCCAGGCGGATGCAGTTGGACCCATCTCAGGCAACGGGGAGGTGGGCGCTGTGGAGATCACCATGAACGTGCTCGAACTCGTCAGAAACAAGATCCTCAAGACCCAGCGTCTGCATGACGCCCAGTTCCTGATGGCCAAGGCCTACAGGGGCGTGCCCTACGTGGATGCCCACCACGACCAGCCGACCGACAAGGGCGAGCAGGACGACCACAAGCAGCTCACCTACCGCGGCAACACCTACGAGCGCTGATCCCCCTCACCGGGTGCCCCGGCTCCAGGGGTTGACCAGGCCCGCCGGCTCACCCCGGCGGGCTTTCTTGTCGGGAGCCCGGCCACAGCCCGACCTGCCCGCGCGCCGTGGCTGCTGCGCAGCGTGATCGCCCCTTCGCTGGGGATCCTGGTGCTGCTCCTGAGACCCTGCCCCCCATGGGCAGGCCCACGTCGTTGAATGGGCAGGCACGCCTGAGCCCTGCCGATGTCCTCAGCCCCCCTGCCCCTGGAGGCGGCACCGATCGCCTTCGGCACGGATGGCTGGCGGGGCATTCTGGGCGTGGACATCACCCTGGAACGGCTGCTGCCGGTGGCCGCCGCCGCCGCCGCCGAGCTCGCCCATGCAGCTCCCGACGGCCTGAACAGCCGCGAGGTGGTGATCGGCTACGACCGCCGCTTCCTCGCACCGGAGCTGGCCGAGGCGATCTGCAGCGCCGTGCGCGGCGCGGGGCTGAAACCGATGCTAGCCAGCAGCCCAACCCCCACACCTGCCGCCAGCTGGGCCGTGGTGCAGCGCGGCGCCCTGGGCGCCCTGGTGATCACCGCCAGCCACAACCCGCCCGAATGGCTCGGCCTCAAGATCAAGGGTCCCTTCGGCGGCTCGGTGGAGGGCGACTTCACCCAGCGGGTGGAAACCCGGCTGGCGGCCGGCGGCATCACGGTGCCCCAGCCAGGCGACACCGACCGCTTCGATGCCCTCGGGGCCTACCTGGAGGGCCTGCGGGCCAAGGTGGACACCGCCGCCCTGGCGGCGGGGCTGCAGCGGCTCGGCCTCACCGTGATCGTCGATCCGATGCACGGCTCGGCGGCCGGGGTGCTGCCGGCCCTGCTGGGCGAAGCGGCCGTGGCCGCCGGCGCGATCCAGGAGATCCGCTCGCAGCGCGACCCCCTCTTCGGCGGCCACCCCCCCGAACCGCTGGCGCCCTATCTCCAGGAGCTGATCGCCACCGTGCGCCGCAGCAGTGCGGGCGGCCAGCCGGCGATGGGCATCGTGTTCGATGGCGACGGCGATCGCATCGCCGCGGTGGATGAGCACGGCCGCTTCTGCAGCACCCAGCTGCTGATGCCCCTGTTCATCGATCACCTGGCCCGGGCCCGGCAGTTGCCGGGGGTGGTGATCAAGACCGTGAGCGGCTCCGACCTGATGCAGCAGGTGGCCGAGGACCTCGGCCGCACCGTGCTCGAGAAACCGGTGGGCTTCAAGTACATCGCCGCCGAGATGCTGGCCGGTGAGGTGCTGGTGGGAGGCGAGGAATCCGGCGGGGTGGGCTTCGGCATGCATCTGCCTGAACGCGACGCGCCATTCGCGGCCCTGCTGCTGATCGAGGCCCTGGTGGAGGGTGGTGTACCCCTGGGCCAGCGCATCGACGCCCTGCAGCGCCGTGGCGGTGGCGCGGCCGCCTACGACCGCCTGGATCTGCGCCTGCCCGACATGGCGGCCCGGGCCCGCCTGGAGGCCCTGCTCGCCTCCACGCCGCCGGCCGAGGTGGCCGGCCTGCCCGTGCAGGCGGTGATCCGCACCGATGGTGTCAAGCTGCGGCTCGGCCCCAGCCACTGGCTGATGCTGCGGTTCTCCGGCACCGAACCACTGCTGCGGCTCTACTGCGAGGCGCCCGGCGAGGAGAGGGTGGCCGCGGTGCTCAGCTGGGCCCGAGAGCTGGCCGAGCAGGTGTGAGACGGAGCGGGTGCTGACGGTGCTGAACAACGGCAACCCAGACGGCAGTGGGGCCAGGGTGCTGGTGATCGCCAGCGGCAACAGCGGCAAGGTGCGGGAATTCGGCCAGCTGCTGGCTGCCCTCGATCTGGAGGTCCGGCCCCAGCCAGCCGGGCTGGAGGTGGAGGAAACGGGCAGCACCTTCGCCGAGAACGCCCGCCTCAAGGCGATCGCCGTGGCCAGGGCCACCGGCTGCTGGGCCCTGGCCGACGATTCCGGCCTCAGCGTGGAGGCCCTGGGCGGCGCCCCCGGGGTGCACTCGGCCCGCTACGCCGACAGCGACCCGGCCCGTATCGCCCGGCTGCTGAGCGAGCTGGCCGATGCCACCGACCAGCCCGATGCCACCGGCACCCGGCCCGGCCGCCAGGCGCGCTTCACCGCCGCCCTGGCCGTGGCCGGCCCCACCGGGACCGTGCATCTGGAGGTGGAAGGCCACTGCCCCGGGCTGATCCTGGAGGCACCGCGGGGTGAGGGTGGCTTCGGCTACGACCCGGTGTTCTACGTGCCGGAAGCAGGACGCACCTTCGCAGAGATGGACCGGGCCACCAAGGCGCGGCTGGGGCATCGCGGCCGCGCCTTCGCCATGCTCGAGCCCGGCCTACGCGCTCTGCTGGCCAGCTAGCCCGGCAGAGCCCCAGGCCGGGAGCTGGGAACTGGGCTAGGCAGGGTCCGCCACCCAGCTGCCGTGCAGGCCGGGGGGGATGGCCAGGGGCAGCTCCAGCACCGCCTGCTCCGAGAGATCGGCGGCGTTGAGGATCACCAGGTCGCTGGCGCAGCGGGCTCCGTTCCACACCACAGCCAGAAGCCAGCCATCGTCTTCGGCCGCCGCCCCCGGGCGGGGCACCATCACCGGTTCGCTGACGAAACCCCGCGGGGCCGCACTCCAGAGGGTGCGCGCGCCGCTGAGAAGATCGAGCTTCTCGAAGGCCTGCAGCGGAGCATTGCCCCGCTCCTGCTCGGTGACGGCCATCCAGGCGAAGCGGGCCTCCAGCCCCTGCCGCTGGGGGTTCACCATGGCGAACTCGCAGCAGCGCCGCTCCAGCCATTGGCAGCGGACGGCAGCGGCCGGATCGGTGCCGGCCCGCTCCAGGTCGATGCGGCAGCGCTGCAACTGGCCCTCGGGGATCGCCTCGAAATCGACGGCACGGAAGTCCTGGCCAGGGCCGATGGAGGGAAAGTCGGCGTAGAAGATCGAATCGAGCACCAGCTCGCCGCTGGCGGCATCCTCGAAGGCGTTGAGGTGGTGGAACACGAAGCCCTCCGGTGCCGGCACCACCAGGGGCTGGGGATGGCGCTGGGCCGCAGGGCTGCCGGGGCGCGGCACCAGCCAGAAGCGGCCGCGCTCGCCGGGCTTCGAGGCCAGGCACTGGGCCGCACCCTTCTGACCGAGCACAAAGGGGAGCGGGTTGAAGCCCATGGCGTTCTGCAGGAACACCGCCCAGTTCGGGGTGATGGCGAAGTCGTGCAGGAAGGCGAAGCCCGCCATCGTGTCGCGGCGTTCGGCCAGCAGCTGGCCCGCCCGCACGCCGCTGGCGGAGTCATCGGCCGTGGCGAACTCCATCAGCCGGATCGTGCTGCGGGGGCCGGTCTTGACGCCGAAGGTCACCATCCGCGGGGTGCCGTGGTGGCCGGGGTCGAAGCGCGGGTGGGCACTGAAGGCCTCCCCGGGCTTGAGCACCCCGTCCAGCAGGGTGATGCCGCGGGTCTCGAGGCTGTGGGGATCGAGCGCGTGGGGCTCGGCCGCCTCCCAGAGGGCCAGCAACGTGTCGCCGAGCCGCACCACATGGGTGTTGGCGATGTTCTTGAGCCGCAGATCGAAGGCGTTGGCCAGCGGACCACCCGGCTTCTGGGTGCCGAACACACCGCGGTAGAGGAAGCGGTCGGCGGCCTCTTCCTCCTGCCAGCCCTGGGTGCGCACGAAGCGGTTGCTGAGGCGCACCTCTCCGCCCGCGAAGCTCAGGGCGGTGATCATGCCGTCGCCATCGAAGGGGTGATGCACCCACTGGCCGCCGCGCTCGAGCCGGCCTGGGCCATTGCGATACAGCGTGCCGGCCAGCTCCGGGGGAATGGAACCGCGGGCCGGGGTCAGGGCCTCATCGCTGAGCTCGGTACCCACGTTGCGGAAGGCACTGGCCCAGTCGGAGCGCTCCCAGGTGGCGGGTTGATCGGCCGCCGATCGGCTGGGGGCGATGGTCATAGGGGCGTAACCGCTTCGGTGTTTGAGAATTGTGTCGAAAATAAGACGGCATAGCGGCCACCGCGAGCCAGCAGCTGGCGGTGGGTGCCGGATTCCACCAGCCGACCCGCTTCGATCACGCAGATCCGGTCCGCATTCACCACCGTGGAGAGGCGATGGGCCACCACCAAGGTGGTGCGGTTGCTCATCAGCCGGTCGAGGGCCTCCTGCACCACCTGCTCGGAGGCCGAATCCAGGGCCGAAGTGGCCTCATCCAGCAGCAGGATCGGGGCGTTCTTGATCAGGGCACGGGCGATGGCGATGCGCTGCCGCTGACCGCCGGAAAGGAGGGTGCCGTTCTCGCCGATGAGGGTGTCATACCCCTGGGGCAGCTGGGTGATGAAGCCATGGGCATTGGCTGCCCGGGCCGCCGCCTCGATCGCCTGGCGCGACGCCTCCGCATGGCCGTAGGCGATGTTGTTGGCCACGGTGTCGTTGAACAGAAAGGTGTTCTGATCCACCACGGAAATCAACCCCCGCAGCGAGGCCAGGGAGAGGTCGCGGATGTCGGTGCCGTCGATGCAGATGCGGCCGGCGCCGGGGTCGTAGAAGCGGCAGAAGAGGTCGATGATGGTGCTCTTGCCGCCGCCGCTCGGCCCCACCAGGGCCACCGTGCTGCCCACGGGGATGGTGAGGCTGAGGCCATGGATCACGGGCTCGGCCCCATAGCCGAAGCTCACGGCCTCGGCCCGCAGCTCCCGCTGCAGCCCGCTCACCACCACCGGACTCGGAGGATCCACCGGGTCTGCCGGCGTGTCGAGGATCTCGAACAGATCGTGGGCCGCGGACACGCCCTGCTGGAGGGTGGCATTGGCCTTGGCCAGCCCCTTGAAGGGGGCGTAGCAGAGGTAGAGCGAGGTGAGGAAGGCGAAGAAACTGCCGGTGGTGCGGGTGCCCGCGATCACCGCCTCGCCGCCGTACACCAGGACGGCACTGAAGCCCACCGCCCCCAGCAGTTCCATCAAGGGCTGGTTGGCCAGCTTGGCGCGGGTGGTGCGCAGGGCGGCGCCGAGCACGGCGGCGTTCTCCTCGCGGAAGCGGCGCAGCTCGTAGGCCTCCATGCCGAAGATCTTCACCACGCGGGAGCCCACCAGCGCCTCCTGCAGGTAGCTGGCCAGCCGCGCCAGGCTTGACTGGCCCCTGCTCGAGTGGCGCCGCACCTTCTTCGAGGAGCGCAGCACCGGCAGGATCGCCACCGGGAAGAGGATGAAGGCGATCAGGGCCAGCAGCCAGTCCTGGTAGAAGGCCACCACCACCAGCGCCAGCAGGGTGAGGGAGTCCTTGAAGATGGCGGAGAAGCCATCCACGATGCCTGTCTTCACCAGGGTCACATCGCTGAGCAGCCGCGAGATCAGCGTGGTGGAGGGGTGGCGGTCGATGTAGGCCTGGGGCAGCTCCATCACCTTGGCGGCCAGGTCGGCGCGCAGATCCGCGGTGATCGACTGGCTCACCGTTTCGGTGAGGTAGGCCCCCAGGTACTGGCACACCGCCCGCAGCACGATCACGCCGAGGATCACGGCGGGGGCGGCATAGAGGCGGGCCCGGTCACTGCCCGGCAGGATGTCGTCGAACAGATAGCGGATCACCAGCGGCACGAAGCCGGTGGAGGCGCCGTAGCCGAGATTGAACAGCAGCGCCAGCAGGAAGGTGGGCCAGAGGTAGCGCTGGCCGTAGGCCAGGAAGCGCCCGTACACCCGCATCCTCATCGCAACAGGTCCACAAGCTCGTCGGCCGCCCGCAGCGAAGCGCCGGGCGGCCCCATCCTGCTCCGCAGCTCCTCCACCCCCTGCTGCCAGCGGGCGGGATCGGCCAGCAGCTGCCGCAGGGCCCGCACCAGATGCGCGGGCGTCACCGCCCGCTGCAGCAGCTCGGGAAACAGCACCCGGCCCAGGATCACATTGGGCAGCCCCAGCACCCGGTGGCGGGTGATCAGCCGGCCCAGCAGGTAGGTGAGCGGCGAGAAGCGGTAGGCGATCACATGGGGACAGCCCAGCAGGGCGGCCTGGAGCGTGGCCGTTCCGGAGCACACCAGGGCCCCATCGGCGGCGTGCAGGAGGTTGCAGGTGTCCCCCTCCAGGCAGCGCACCGGCAGGGGGCCGGCCACCTGCTCCAGGAAGGCCTGATCCACCGTGGGAGCCCGCAGCAGGGCCACCTGCCAGCCCTCCCGGGCGAACACCGCTGCCGCCGCCAGCAGATCCGGCAGCAGCAGCCGGATCTCCGCGCGCCGGCTGCCCGGCAGCAGCAGCAGCAGGCGCTGATCGGCCGCCAGACCATGGGTGAGCAGGGTGGCCTCGCGGCCCTGGGTCACCTGGATCTGATCCATCAGCGGATGACCCACATAGCGAGCGAAGGCGCGGCCATGGGCGTTGAACAGGGGTTCCTCGAACGGAAAGATCACCGCCAGCCGGTCGATGATGCGGGCCATGCGCCGCGCCCGGCCCCGGCCCCACGCCCACACCTGGGGCGCGATGTAGAAGAACACCGGAATCCCCCGCCGGTGGGCCTCCCCGGCCACCAGCAGATTGAATCCCGGGTAGTCGATCAGCACCACGGCATCGGGGCGGTGCTGATCCATCTGCCGCTTGAGCAGCCGCATCACGTGATGATGACGCCCCAGGCTGCCCAGGATCTCCACCAGGCCCGCCGCCGAGAGGGTTCGCACATCCGCCAGCTGCTGCAGGCCGGCGGCCCGCATCTGCTCCCCCCCCACTCCGCGCACCACGGCGCCGGGGAGGCGGAGGCGCAGGGCCGAGAGCAACGCCCCGCCGTGCAGATCGCCCGAAGCTTCCCCGGCCACCACCAGCAACCGCGGTGCAGCCTGCCCCTCAGTCATGGTGCGGGCTGGCATGGTGCGGGCTGGCGCGCCGGTGGGCCACGGTGTCAAGCACGGCATCGGCGAGTGCCGCCACCGCCGCCGGCTCGAGCACCAGGGGCACCGCCGCCACCATGGAGCGGGAGTTCGAAGGCAGACGCTGCCAGTCCTTGACGGTGGTCACGAGGGTGGCTCCCCCTCTGGCCTGGGCCAACGCCACGAGCCGCTCCAGATCGGCCTGAGCATAGGGGTGGTGGTCAGGGAAGGACTCGGTGCCCACCAGTCGCAGACCCGCCTGCCGCAGCGCGGCGAAGAACTTGCGGGGCAGGCCGATGCCGCAGAAGGCCAGCAGCGGCCGCTCCCGCAGGCTCGGCGCGGGGTGGAGGGTGGCCGGCACCCGCAGCCAGGGCTTGCCGGCAGGCCAGCCAAGGCTGCCGGGATCCGCACGGCCGCTGCGCTCCGCCATCCCGCCCTCCCCGTCCGGGCCATCGGCCGGGGAGCTGCCGGTGCCGGTGAGCACCAGCAGGTCGGCGCGGCCGAGGCTCGCGGCCGGCTCCCGCAGGGGTCCGGCTGGGAACAGCAGGCCGTTGCCGAGGCCATGGCGCTCATCCAGCACGGTCACATCACAGTCCCGGGCCAGGGGCCAATGCTGCAGACCATCGTCGAGCAACAGCAGCGCTGCCCCCTCAGCCACCGCCTGGCGGGCAGCACTGCGCCGGTCCGCCCCCACCCAGACGGGCACCTCCGGCAGGCTGCCGAGAAGCTCCAGCGCCTCGTCCCCCACCCGCTGCGACGTCTGCACCTCCCGCCGGTCCCCCAGCCGGATCGGGACCCGGCGGCCACTGCCGTAGCCGCGGGTGAGCACCGCCACCTGCAGGCCGCGCCGCTGCAGCTCGCGGGCCAGACCGATCACCAGGGGGGTCTTGCCGGTGCCGCCGAGGGTGATGTTGCCGATCGAGACCACCGGCACCGGCAAGCGCAGGGGGGTCACCCAGCCGCGGTGCAGCCCCGTGGCGAGCGCGTAGAGCAGCGCCAGGGGCCGCAGCATCTGTGCCCGCAGGGACGGACTGCGGCGATACCAGAACGGAGGGGTGGTGAACGGCATCAGGGGGACCCGCAGGATGGGTTCAGGCTGGGGAGAGCAGGGCGTCGAGCAGCTGCGGGGCAATCGTGCTGCAGGGACCGCTCAGCACCAGCGGCGGCGGCAGAGGCGCCTCGGAACGCAGCAGCTCCAACAGGGTGGGGCCAAGGTCCTCGGGGGAACGCAGGCGATGCAGCCAGCCGCTGGTTTCGAGTTCCTCAGTGAGGCCGGCGAAGTTGGCCATGTCCGGTCCGCACACCACCCGCCGGCCGGCCCGGATCGGCTCCAGGGGGTTGTGGCCGCCCACGGGGCGGTCCCCCGCCGCCAGGCTGCCGCCCATCAGCACCAGATCGGCGACCGCCAGCCAGCTGCCCATCGCTCCGAGCCGATCCACCACGAGCACCTCGATCCTGCGGTGGTCCGGCCCTGCCTGGGCCAGCCGGGTCCAGACCCTGGCCGTCCGTCCGCGCCTGAGGGCTTCCTGAAGCACCTCCGCAGCCCGCTCCGGATGCCGCGGCACCAGGAGCAGCGTCAAGGGTCCCAGGCCCTGCCGCAGCAATGGCCAGGCCTCGAGCAGCCGCCGCTCCTCTCCGGGGTGGCTGCTGGCCAGCAGGAGCACCCGGCTGCCCTGAAGCCAGGGAGCGAGGCGCGCCACGATCGCGCCATCGGCCGGCGGGGGATCGGCATCGCGCTTGGTGGAACCCACCGCCTCCACCCGGGGAGCGCCGAGGCGGCGCAGGCGGTCGGCATCGGCAGCCGACTGGGCCCAGCACAGCCGGGCCCGGCCGTACAGCCAGGCGGCAAGCCAGGGCAGATGGCGGTGACGGCGGAAGGAGCGCTCACTCATCCGGGCGTTGACCAGATGCAGCCGCGGCATGGAGCGCACCAGCTCCGGCCAGAGCTCCGCCTCCGCCAGCACCCCCAGATCAGGGCGCCAGTGGCGACGGAACAGGGCGAAGGCCAGCCAGTGATCCACCGGAGCGCACTGGTGGATCACACCTTCCGGCAGCAGCCGGCCGGCCAGGCGGGAGGAGCTGCGGCTCACGCTGGTGACCAGCACCGCCGGCGGGGGCACCCCCCTGCGGCGACTGGCCTCCACCAACGCCCGCAGCAGCGGCACCAGGGCGGTGAGCTCTCCCACGCTGGCGGCGTGCAGCCAGAGCAGGCGGCCGGGGGGGCGCCGACGGACCGACCAGCCCAGCCGCTCCGGTAGGCGGCGACGGTCTTCCTTGCCCTGCCAGAGCCGCACCAGCAGCAGCGCCGCGATGGCGGGCGTGAGCAGGGTCTGCAGCAGCCAGAGGGCCAGCACCGGGCCCGCCTCGAACAGCCGCCGGTGCCGCGCCCTCCCTTCAGAGGGCACGGACTCAGAGGGCACGGACCTAGAGGGCACGGACTGAGAGGGCACGGATGGCCTGCTGTGAGGCTGTCTCCAGCGCCGCTTCCACCTGCTGTGCCTGGAGGCCGAGCGTGCGGGGGTCCTGGGCGGGTGGCAGCCACAGGGGCGGGCCGAGGGTGAGCACCACCCGGCAGAAGGGAAGTGGCAACAGGGTTCGATCCCAGGAGCGCAGCCGCCGCTGCCTGGTCACGGCCAGGCCCATCGGCACCACCGCGCAGCCGGATTGCCGGGCCAGATGCACCACCCCGGGCTTCACCCGGTGTGCGGGCCCCCTGGGGCCATCCGGCGTGATGCACACCGACCTGCCGGCCCGCAGCATCTGGATCAACTGCAGATAGGCCCGCACCCCGCCACGGGTGGAGGAGCCGGCCACCAGCTGCACCCCCCGCATGCGGGCGGCCACACCCACGATCTGGGCGTCGCGGTGGGCGCTGAGCAGCACCGCCACCGGCCGGCCGCTGCTCAGACGCAGCATCGGCATGAAGAACACGTGACAGTGCCAGAGGGCGTAGATCACGGGTCCCCCCTGCTCCAGCACCAACCGGGTGGTGGCGGGATCACGCTGCACCGCGATGCGGGAGGTGAGCAGGATCAGCTGGCCGTAGGCATTGAGCAGAGCACCCGCAAGCCAGGCCAGGGCCTCATGATTCAGAAGGGTGCGCTTCTTCACCGGGGATGCGCCAGAGGAGCCGGGATGTGGCTGTCGACAGCGGTGGGCCCACATGCCGATCGGTGGGCCCACATGCCGATCCCCCGGGGCCAGCAGGGCTGACCGCCGGGGGACGGATGCGGAAGCCTGCCTGCAGCGGCTGGCTCAGGCCGAACCGACGCCGGTGTAGGCACCGTAGAAGAAGAGGCCCACCACAAAGATGACGGCCATGCCACCAGCGGTGGCCACCAACCACAGGGGAAGCACGCCTTCGGTCCAGCGGGAGCGCCAGGCCACGGCTGGGCGGCCATCAGGCAGGCGATCCGGGATCCGGCCGTCGGGCAGGGAAGATTTCTTGCCGCTCATGGGGTGCTCTCCGGATCAGTTGAAGAAGTAGCTGGTGAACAGCACGCCAGTCACGAAGATCAGCAGCAGACCCAGGTAGAGGCTGGTGCGGTTGAGCTCGACCGGCAGGTTGTTGGGGTTGGGATTGCGTTGCATGACAGCAGGCCTCAGCGACGGATGAACTGCATCGCGGCCAGGGCCCCCAGGAAGAACACCGTGGGGATGCCGAGGGCGTGCACAGACAGCCAACGCACCGTGAAGATCGGGTAGTTGCGTGGCGTGGTGGAAACGGGAGACTGGGTCATGGCGTCTTATTGCATGCGCAGGTCGAGCTGGCTCTTGCCCTCGTAGCGCTGGCTCACGACCGGAGCCTTGCTTTCCTGGGCCTGGAAGTAGGCGTCAGGGCGGGGCGTTCCGAAGGCGTCGTAGGCGAGGCCGGTGGACACGAAGAGGAAGCCAGCCAGGAAGATCGCTGGCAGCGTGACCGCGTGGATCACCCAGTAGCGAATGCTGGTGATGATTTCGAAGAACGGGCGTTCCCCAGTGGAGCCGGCAGCCATAGCGACAAGCGTTCAGCCCGGCGATCCTAGGGGGCTGGGCCGATCCAGCGGGAACGGCGGCCCCCCTTGGTTACAGAAGTTGGCGGGCGGCTCAGCCGACCCAGCGGAGCAGGGAACCGCGCTCGCCCAGCACGAAGCCCTTCCCGTCAGCCAGGAACACGATGCGGGTGAAGTTGGACGGCTGTTCGGCGCCCACAGGATCCTTCTGCCAGCTCTTGCCCCCGTCATCGCTCACCAGCAGCGTGCCGCTGCCGCCGCCGGTCCAGATCGCACCGCGGGGATCCCAGGCCATGTCGAGATAGCCGTAGCCGTTGGTGATCGGGATCACGGGCTTGCTCCACTGCTCCGGGTCGGAGGGGTCGGAGCCGAAGCGGATCTGAGCCCCCCGGGCCAGCATCCAGAGGGCGCCATCGGGCTGGAAGCCGATGGTCTGCAGCCGCTGGCTGCTCACCCGCTGGTGCAGCTGCCACACGTCCTGGCCGGGATCCCAGGTGGCGAAGAAGTTGCCGAGGCTGCTGACGCTCACGTACCGGCCGTCAGGACTGCGGCGCAGCTCCCGCACGGCGCCGGCGGCGTCGTCGACCCTGGCCTGCCAGCTGGCCCCTCCGTCGCGGGTGTCATAGATGGCGCCCACGTTGGTGGCCAGCTCGGCGCTGTTGCGGCCGAGGGCGGTGACCAAGTAGGGCTCACCGGGGAGCTTGGTGTCCAGGAACAGGCGGCTCCAGTTGCGTCCGGCGTCGGTGGTGTGCAGGAGCAGCCCGGGCTGACCCACGATCCAGCCCTCATCGCCGCTGAAATCGATGCTGATCAGGCGGAAGTTCTCCTCCTCCGGCAGGTCGAGCGCCCGCGGCTCCCAGTGGGCGCCGCCGTCGTTGGTCTCAACGATGAGGCGGTTGCTCCCCACCAGGAAGCCATGGCGCGCATCGGAGAAGGCCAGCGAGAGGGGGTTGCCGCTGGTGGCCAGCGGCACCGCCTCCCAGGGGCTGGCGGCGGCTTCGGGCAGGCCGGTGGTGACGCAGCCGCCGAGGCCGAAGGCGATCCCGACCACCAGGATCAGGGAGAGCAGGGAGGGGAGCAGACGGAAGCCCGAGCCGCTGGGCTGGGGCGAGCGGAGCGGGAGCGAGGGGCGGGTCATCGGCGCAGGATCAACGCAGGGAATAGAGGGAGAGGAAAAAGGCGATGGCCAGGGCGAAGCCACCGAAGATCAGCACATTCTTCTGGCCGGGGGTGAGCCGGTTCACCCCGAGGCCGAAGTTGAGGTTTTCCTCGAACCCGCTGGGCTTGTTGCGTGGCCCGATGTCCTTGAAGGCCCCCATCTTGCTGCGGCACACCGGACAGCGGAACGTGGCGGCATCCAGGCTGAGGAAAGGCGTCCCGGCGGGGATCGCCAGTTTCCTGAGCCCTTCCCCCGGGTCGTACACGTAACCGCAGCTGCGGCACTCGAAGCGATGGCTGTCGGGATCGTCAACAGTCTCGGCAGGATCGGCAGGGGCCGAGGCAGAGAGTTCGGCGGGGTCGTCGGTCTCGGCGGGGGCGTCGGAGACGGCCTGGGGAGCCGTGTCCTGGTTGGCTGTCGGCTGCTCCTGCGGAGCGATCTCGTCGGTCACCGGACACGGGCAGGGACGGCAACTGTAGGAACCTGCCGTTGTGGCCATCGGAACCCGGCACAGGTGCCAGACTGCGCGCCACGTTGGCTGCGCCCGCATGTTCGTGCTCTCCGGCTACGACGCCTTCCTGGGCTTCCTGCTGATTTCCGCCGCCGTTCCCGTTCTGGCACTGGTGGCCAACAAGCTGCTGTCGCCGGACAGCCGCCAGGGTGAGCGGGAGCTCACCTATGAATCCGGCATGGAGCCCATCGGCGGGGCCTGGATTCAGTTCAATATCCGCTACTACATGTTTGCCCTGGTCTTCGTCATCTTCGACGTCGAGACCGTGTTCCTCTATCCCTGGGCCGTGGCCTTCCACCGCCTCGGCCTGCTCGCCTTCATCGAAGCCCTGGTGTTCATCGCCATCCTGGTGGTGGCCCTGGCCTACGCCTGGCGCAAGGGCGCCCTCGAATGGAGCTGACGGATCCCACCATGACCATCACCCCTTCCTCCTCCAGCCCCAGCATCGACGCCCTGCGGGACGTGCGCGCCGCCAGCTGCGGACCGGTCGGCTCTCCGGCGGTCACCTCCGACCTCTCGGAGAACGTGATCCTCACCACGCTCGACGACCTGCACAACTGGGCCCGGCTGAGCAGCCTCTGGCCTCTGCTCTACGGCACGGCCTGCTGCTTCATCGAGTTCGCGGCCCTGATCGGCTCCCGCTTCGACTTCGACCGCTTCGGCCTGGTGCCGCGCTCCAGCCCGCGTCAGGCCGACCTGCTGATCGTGGCCGGCACCGTGACCATGAAGATGGCCCCGGCCCTGGTGCGGCTCTATGAGCAGATGCCCGAGCCCAAGTACGTGATCGCCATGGGCGCCTGCACCATCACCGGCGGCATGTTCTCGGCCGACTCCACCACGGCCGTGCGCGGCGTGGACAAACTGATCCCGGTGGACCTCTACCTGCCCGGCTGCCCACCGCGGCCGGAGGCGATCTTCGATGCCGTGATCAAGCTGCGCAAGAAGGTGGGCAACGAAGCCCTGCCCGAGCGGGGCAGGCTCCGTCCCACCCACCGCTACTGCACGGTGGCCCATCAGATGAAGGCGGTGGAGCCGATCGTGACCGGGGCCTACCTCGGGGCTGAAACCCAGCGCCAGGCCCTGGCCGCTGCGGCCGGTCTGCCGCTCGGTACTCTCCGCGACACCGCCACCGCAGGAACCGCTTCGATCTCCGAGGCCCAGCCCTCCGACAGCCCCGCTTCCCAGAACGATGCCTGAGCCCACCCCCAGCAGCGACGCCATCGCCGCCGTGGAACCCGGCCCGGTGAGCCAATGGCTCCGCAGCCAGGGTTTCGACCATGAGGTTCTTCCCGCCGACCACCTCGGTGTGGAGGTGATCGGCGTGGAGCCGGCCTTCCTGCCGGTGCTGGCCACGGCGCTCAAGGCCCACGGCTTCGACTACCTGCAGTGCCAGGGGGGCTACGACGAAGGCCCCGGCGGCCGGCTGGTGAGCTTCTACCACCTGGTGAAGCTGGCCGTGCTGGCCGAGCATAGCGCCAGTTCCCCCAGGCTTTCAGGGGAGGTGCGTCCTGAGGAAGTGCGCCTCAAGGTGTTCCTGGCCAGGGATGGTGACCTCACCATTCCCAGCCTCTACGGCCTGTTCCGCGGCGCGGACTGGCAGGAGCGCGAAACCTTCGACATGTACGGGATCCGCTTCGAGGGCCACCCCCACCCCAAGCGGCTGCTGATGCCGGAGGACTGGAAGGGCTGGCCGCTGCGCAAGGACTACGTGCAGCCGGACTTCTACGAGATGCAGGACGCCTACTAGGGCACGAAGTGCCTCGGCCGGCGGGGCCCGCCCTGCCGCACCCGCTCCACGCTGAGTTCCCCCTCCTGGAGCCAGGGATAGAAGAGGCGGAAGTCCTCGGCGTAGCGCCGCCGCAGCAGACCCACCAGGGCGGGCTGGGCCAGCAGCGCCTCCAGATCGGCCGTGTTGCCACCGCGGCGGCTGTTGCGGTTGGGAAGCCGGCGGGGCAGTCCCCGCACACCGGCCCGCCGGGCCTTGCGCACCAGGAAGGGCCAGTGGACCTCCAGACTTTCGGCGTAGGCCACCCAGGTGGGCACCGGCTCGTCCCCGAGGCAGAGGATGTCGCTCTGGGGCAGCACGTGCACGTCCAGATCGGCCGTAGGGGCCGCGCACACGCAGGCGAGGAACGCGGGCAGGGCCATGCCGCGATGCACCCCGATCGCCCTCAGCCTGGCGGTGCAGTCGGGGTTTTCGATCACCTTGTTGTTGTAGGCCGAGAGCAGACGGTCAAACGGATTCCGCACCACCGCAAAGCTGAAACAGCGGCCGCGCAGCGACCTGGCGGTGGCCAGGTTCACCGGATTGGCGATCGAGCCTGGAAGCCGATCCCAGTACTGATCCATCTGCGACGACAACCCGAGCCAGGAACGGCTGGGCCAGAGTCGATGCAGCAGCTGCTGGCGCAGGCTGTGGCGTGAGCGCCGCAGCTCCGGGCGGATCAGGGCCGTGAGCGCCGCCTTGACACTGCTGTTGGCGGCCTTGGGAACACGGCCATAAAGCAGGTGGTGGCCAGGCAGGTGGAGGAAATGCTGGTCGGAAACCGCCATGGGCGGAGGCTACTCGGATCCCTGGCCGGCACGAACCTCAGCGGCTGGGCGCCGAGCGCATGGCGTTGCGGTGGCGCCGGTAGAAGCGCATCACCGCCACGGCCAGGCTGCGGGGATCGTGGCGCAGGGTGGCCGTGGGGCGGGCCCCCTGCAGGGCGGCCTGCATCACCTCGTAACCCTGGCGCTGCAGCTTGCGCACATCGCAGATCACCGGGGCGGCCCCCTTCTGGCGGTAGCGATCCAGCAGCGGCGTGTCCTCCAGGTCTTCCTGGGCCAGAACCGCCGTGAACAGGGGCTGCTTCACCCCGAGGGTGGCCAGCTGGGCCTCGATCGCCCGCAGGTGGCCCTCCACGTCGAGACCATCGGTCTCGCCGGGCTGGGTCATCAGGTTGCAGATGTAGAGCCGTGGGGCCTTGCTGCGGGCGATGGCCGCCACCAGCTCGGGCACCAGCAGGTTGGGGAGCAGGGAGGTGTAGAGGCTGCCCGGACCCAGCACGATCAGATCGGCATGGGCGATGGCCTCGAGCGCCCGGGGCAGCGCCGGCGGCCGCTCGGGCGTGCAGCCCAGCCGCACGATCCGGCTGGAGGCATGGCCGATGGCCGACTCCCCCTCGAGGCGTTCGCCGTTCTCCAGCTCAGCCCAGAGCCGCACGTCGGCATTGGTGGCGGGCACCACCTGACCCTGCACCGCCAGCACGCGGCTGCTGGCGGTGATCGCCGACTCCAGGCTGCCGGTGATCGCCGTGAGGGCCGAGAGGAAGAGGTTGCCGAAGCTGTGGCCTTCCAGGCCATTTCCCGCCTGGAAGCGGTACTGGAACAGACGGGTGAGCAGGGGCTCCTCCCGGGCCAGGGCGGCCAGGCAGTTGCGGATGTCGCCGGGGGGCTGCACACCCAGCTCCCGCCGCAGCACGCCGCTGCTGCCGCCGTCATCGGCCACGGTGACGATCGCCGTGAGGTTGCTGCTGTAGCGCTTCAGGCCGCTGAGCAGGGTGGACAGGCCGGTGCCGCCGCCCACCGCCACGATGCTGGGGCCGCGGTTGAGCCGGCCCTGGGCGGCCAGGGCATCCACCAGATGGGTGCCGCGATCGGGGGCCAGGGCCTGCTGAATGGTGCCGAAGCTGCGGCTCTGGCCCAGCCAGATGAGGGCGGCACCGATCGCCAGCACCAGCGGACCGGTGATGCCGCGCGGCAGCACGGTGGTGATGTTCTTCAGCAGCCACTGGATGCCGGCGATGGTCCAGTAGATGGGCTGCAGATCGGCCCACACGGCGGCGCCCAGCAGCGCGATCAGCAGCCCCAGGCCGGAGGTGAACACCCAGCGCTTCACCACAAGGCCGGGTTGCAGCCAGCGCACGGCGCGGCGCGAGCGGCTCACCAGATCACGCTGGCGCAGTTCACCGCGTCCGACCCAGCTGGCCCGTGATCTGAGCCGGCGGGACCGGCGCGGCCGGGGAGCCGACGCTGGGGAAGGGGTGGGCGTGGCTGGAGGCTCGGGCTCTGGCCGACTGTAGGTGGGCTGCCCGGTGTCAGCGCTGGCAGACGCCTGCCTGGGCAGGCGCGAAGATGCCCCCAGTGCTGAAGCCCCTCGCCTGGCTGCTCCCACCCCAACCGAGCCCGCCCCATCCGGGCCCGCCGTCCCCCTGGTGGAGCTGCAGGATCTCAGTGTGCGCTGGGGACGGAACTGCGTGCTCGACCGGGTCAGCCTGACCCTGCAGCCCGGCGAGCGGCTCGTGGTGGTGGGGCCTTCGGGCGCGGGGAAATCCACGATCCTCCGCCTGCTGGCCGGTCTGCAGTTGCCCAGCAGCGGCCGGCTGCTGCTGCATGGCCGCCCCCAGACCTACCTGCGCCTCGACCAGCAGAACCCGCCCGATGTGCGCCTGGTGTTCCAGAACCCGGCCCTGCTCGGCTCGCTCACCGTGCGGGAGAACGTGGGCTTCCTGCTCTACCGCTACGGACGTCTTCCCGAGGCGGAGATCCGGCGCCGGGTGGCCGATGCCCTGGAAGCCGTGGGTCTTGGTGGCATCGAGGAACGCCTGCCCGGTGAGCTGAGCGGGGGCATGCAGAAACGGGTGAGCTTCGCCCGCGCCCTGATCTCCGCTCCCCAGAAGGAGGACAGCCAGATGCCGCTGCTGCTGTTCGATGAACCCACCGCAGGCCTCGATCCGGTGGCCTGCACCCGCATCGAGGATCTGATCGTGCGCACCACCGCCGTGGCCCAGGCCAGTTCGGTGGTGGTGAGCCATGTGCACAGCACGATCGAGCGCACGGGCGGGCAGGTGGTGCTCCTCTACGACGGAGCGTTCCGCTGGAGCGGAGACCTGGAGGCCTACCGCCACACCGACAATCCCTATGTGGTGCAGTTCAGGAGCGGTAGCCTGCGCGGGCCCATGCAGCCGGCGGAGGCCTGATCGATGCGCCGATCCGTGCGTGAGGCGATTGTGGGGTTCTCCCTGCTGGCCGCCGTGACCGGTGCAGCGGGATTTTCCCTCTGGCTGCGGGGCCTGTCGCTGACGCGGCAGTTCTGGACCGTGGAGGCCACCTTCAGCCAGGCGGGGGGCCTGGCGGCCCGCTCCCCGGTGGTGTTTCGGGGCGTGATGGTGGGGAGCGTGCGCTCGGTGCGGGTCACCCCGGAAGCGGTGGTGGCGGAGCTCGAAATCACCAACCCCAGCCTCAAACTGGCCCTGCCGGCGAAGGCCGTGGTGGGCCAGGGGTCCCTGCTCGGTGGCGAGGCCCAGGTGGCCCTGATCAGCACGGGCAAACCCATGGAGGCCACGGCACCGAGCCCGCGGGCACCCGGCTGTCCGCGCAGCCGCATGCTCTGCAACGGCTCGCGGATCGAGGGCAGCGAGCAGCCCACCCTCGGCTCCGTGATCAGCCAGATGGAACAGCTGCTCAAGCAGGGGGAAAAGGAGCAACTGGTGCAGAAGTTTGCCGGCGTGGCCACCAGTGTGGACAGAACCTCCAAGGACGCCGCCGCTTTCCTGCAGGAGGGTCGTGCACTGGTGGGCAGCCTCGACCAGTCGGTGCAGGAGGCCCGGCCCGCGATCGCCAACATCAGGGCCAGCTCCGCCCACCTGCGCCGCCTGATCGCCGCGCTGGAGAACCCCAAGACCGTGGCCCAGCTGCAGCAGACGGTGACCAATGCCGAACAACTCACCGCCCGCTGGGATGCCGTGGGGGGCGACGTGAACAAGCTCACGGCCGACCCCCGCTTCATGGACGGGCTGCGCAGCGTTGCGGTGGGCCTGGGGGAATTCTTCGAGGAGCTCTATCCCGCCCAGACAGCCGCCGCCCGGGACAAGGCCAAGCGGGAGCGGGACGCCCAGGAGAAGGGAAGCGCTGCCGAGGCCGGCAAGCCGGCCGACCAGGGCACGACGCCCGCCGACCAGAACCCCCGGCGCCAGGCCCGCCCCCACGGCAAAGCCCCGGAGGCCTATCCGATTCCTTCGACCCCGTGAGGGCCTCCGCGGGCCTTACACCGCGCTGATCGCCTCCATGGCGATGGCGGCGATGGCCTGATCGCTGGCCTTGGGCAGCTGCACATATTTGCCACCGGCCGCCTGGGCCAGGTCCTTGCCCATGCCGCTGCCGATGAACTTCCGCTCGGTGTCGATCACCAGCAGCTTGATGCCCAACGCCCGGTAGCGGCTGGCCACCTGCTTCACCTCCTCCTTGAGGTCCACCGGTTCGTCGCCCTCCAGCTCGGGCTGGCCCAGGGAGCGGCTGAGCGGCACGTTGCCGCGGCCATCGGTGATCGCCACCACCACCACCTGGCCCAGATCGCCGGTGGCCAGGGCGTTGGCGGCCACCCGGGCCGCCTGGGAGAGGCCGTGGGCCAGGGGGGAGCCGCCGCCGCAGGGCATGGATTCCAGGCGGCGGCGGGCGGCGGTGATCGAGCGGGTGGGGGGCAGCAGCACCTCGGCCTGCTCGCCGCGGAAGGGGATCAGGGCCACTTCGTCGCGGTTCTCGTAGGCCTCGGTGAGCAGGCGGATCACGGCGCCCTTGGCGCTCTGCATGCGGTTGAGGGCCATCGAGCCGCTGGCATCGACCAGGAAGATCACCAGGGCGCCGGCCTTGCGCTGCAGCTGCTTGGCGCGCAGGTCGCCGTCCTCCACCACCACCTTGCGGTGCGGTTCGCGCTCGCGGCGGGACTTCTGGTAAGGCGCCGCCGCCCGCAGGGTGGCGTCCACGGCGATGCGCTTCACCGGGCCGCGGGGCAGCATCGGCTTCACGTAGCGGCCGCGGGAGTCGCTGAACACCACGGCGCGGCTGCCGCTGCCGCCGCTGCGGGCCTTGGCGGCGCCGAACAGCAGCAGGTCGGGATCGATCGCCACGGCCTCGGGATCGAGCATGAACTCCTCGGGCACCGAAGGAGGCGCCTGGTCCTCAGGAGTGTCGTCCTCCTGGTCCTCCTCCTCGGGGTCCTCGTCGCTTGGTTCGTCGTCCTGGTCGTTCTCCGGGGGCTCGGGCTCCTGTTCAGGAGGTTGCTCCCCCTGGGGGGGGGGTGGCGGCGGTGGCTCCAGGGGCTGCTCGGGGTCGGGGGGCGGCATCTGCCGGGCGCGCGGTGCGATCACCAGCCGCACGGCCACCTGCAGGTCGTCGGCATCGACGCCATCGCGGCCGCAGAGGGCGGCGTGGGCCCGGGCCACCCGCACGGCGTAGAGCTCCGAGCGGTGCCCCTCCACGCCGCCCCGCAGGGCCTCGTTCACCAGGTAGGCGATCTGGTCGCGGCTGATCTGCACGTCCGGCAGCCACTGGCGCGCCAGCAGCAGCTGGGTGGCCAGGGCGTCGGTCTCCTCCTGCCAGCGGCTGCGGAAGGCGTCGCTCGCCTCGGCATGGTCGAGGGCCGAGCGGGTGATCGCCACCCGCTGATCGAGATCCAGGGCCTGGTTGGCGCTGAGGGCGATGGCGAAGCGATCCAGCAGGTGGTCGCGCACGGCCCCCTCCTCGGGGTTGTAGGTGGCGATCAGCAGGCAGCGGCAGGGGTGGGAGAGGCTGAGGCCCTCCCGTTCGATCCGGTTCTCGCCGCTGCCCACCGCCGCCAGCAGCAGGTTGGTGATGGTGTCGTCGAGCAGGTTGAGCTCGTCCACGTAGAGCACGCCCCGGTGGGCCTCGGCCAGCAGGCCCGGCTGGAACACGGCCTGGCCGCTGGCCAGCGAGGCGGTCACATCCACCGAACCCACCAGCCGGTCTTCGGTGATGCCCAGGGGCACCTGCACGAACGGGGCGGGGATCACCCGGGTGGGCAGCAGGGCAGCGGGATCGGAGCCACTGGGATCGGCGCCGAGCTGCTGCAGGCGGGCGCCGATGGTGGCGTCCCAGTCCTCCGGGCGGCGGGGATCCACGTTGAGGGCCTGGGCCGGTGCCGTGCCCAGATCGAGCACATCGATCGGTGGCAGCAGGGCGTGGAGCCCGCGGGCCAGCACCGACTTGCCGGTGCCGCGGCCACCGGCGATCACCACACCGCCCAGGCCCGGGTCCACCGCGGCCAGCAGCAGGGCCAGTTTCAAGGTGCCGTGGCCCGTGATCGCCGCCAGCGGGAAGGAGCGGACACCGTCCTGGCCGGCCTGGGCCGAAGGAGCTGCGGAGCCGCTGACAACCATGGAGCCGGGCCTGGTGCACTGAGGGCTGCAGTCTGGCCGATGGGGGCAAGCAGACAGGCAGAGCGCCTATGCAAACCCAGGCGCTGCCTCAAGCCCAGGCGCTGCCTCAAGCGTGCTCGCTCCCAAGTGCCAGCACCTTGTCCGCCATCAGCATGCAGCCTGACAGAGGCCCTGGGTATGACGCACCCAACCGGGCATCCAAGCCTTGCTCACCGAGCACACCCCGCTCCACAGGTAGAGCCGCAGTAGGTGGTGGGACTACAACCACCAGTACTTGTACCCAAGCTCTGCCAATCCTGGCCGACCAAGGTATCAAGTTCAAAACTTGTCAGCGATGGGGTGAAGGGAAGGAATTGCTCCTGAACCACGGCTGCAACCTGTGGAAACCCACGGCCCAGCAGAAATGCATGAAGCGTGCCAGAAGCAGAGGCGGCCTCAAAACCCAACCGAAGCTCATTATCCCGGTCCAAACACTCCAGGAACGCGCTGAGTTGTTGCATGGTACCAACTCATTCAATAGAAACTCATCTACCGTAAACATCTTCACCTCCGGCGTCAACTCGTCTTGCCGAGCACTCCCTGGCACCGACAACCCCAGGTCCCAGCCCTTGATGCGGTTCTGGTCAAGGCCTGGAGGAAGACACTTGGGCAGTCAACCCCTTGGGCATTGGAGCGACGGCGCAAGTGGACCGCCCCCTGCACCCTTCTCATTCATGACTCCAACGCCTTCTCGGCCCCCGTCCTGAAAGAGTCCCTCGCGCGCCTCCGGCGGGCCCTCCAGCACGGTGGCACCGCTGCAGAGGCCGGGGCGGAGTACCACGCGCTGGCGCCACCCATGCCCTTGCCGTTTCAGGACCTGTGGAAGCCAGCCGTCGCCGCGCTGCTGTCACAGCTCCAGGACAGGGTGGAGGGACAGTCCCAGCAACGCATAACCCCCACTGCCTGGCGTGGCATTGGCCGAACCCTGTTGAGCAGGTTGTGTCACCTGACGGAACATGTCCTCTGGGAGGACTTTCACCAGCAGCGCGGCCCGGGAATCATGTTGCTAGCCCACAAGCAGACCCCGGAGAATGGATCCATCACGCACCACTTCTATTCTGGCTTCGTGGAGCGAAAACGCCAGGAAGGCCTTGAAACCCTGCTGAAGCGTCATCCAGTCCTCGGTCGACTACTGGCTAACGCGTTACTCCTGTGGGAACAGGCTTCTCTGGAAATAATCCTCCAGATTAATGCAGACAGGGACTGCTTAGAAACAACTTTTGGAATTCCGAAATCAGCTTTTATTACCGCGATAGAGACTGGACTTGGAGATCCTCATCGAGGAGGAAGAAGCGTCACGTCAATCCGATTCTCCGATCCGCCCGAGCATCCTGGCGTCATTCACAAACCACGGAGCCTTGGACTGGAAGAAGCCTACAATGCATTGGTTGACGAGCTAAATTCCCGTAGCCGCTTACCGCCGTTGAAAACGGCCAAGGCGGTCTGCCGTGGTGACCATGGCTACATGGAAACCATCGTTCAGAGCCCATGCAAGAACGACGATGAGCTATCGAGATTTTACCTGAATGCTGGCAGGCTCTTGGCGGTGCTTCACCTGCTTGGCTGCACTGATGGGCATCACCAGAACTTGATAGCACATGGCGATCAACTTCTGTTGGTGGATGCAGAAACACTCCTTGAGCCTAACGTTGTTGATCACACCAAGCAAAGCACTTCACTACCCGAGAAAAGTGATCTGCTTCGTACCCTGAGCTCATCCGTCCTGAGAACGGGCCTGTTACCCAGCTGGAGCTTTCATGGAGAAGCCTCTACCCCCGTTGACATCAGTGCCCTGGGTATTTCTCCCGAAGTATCCGACACCAGGACGGTCCATGGCTGGATAGCCATCAACACGGACGGGATGATGCGCGGCCCTGTGCGCGAGGCGATCCCGTGGCCGAGCAGCCTGCCTGTGGGACCTGGAGCGCACAACCCATTACCGCGTTTTCGGAAGGTCTTTGTGGAGGGTTTCCGGCGGCAGTCAGAACTGATTCTGGCGCGCAGGAACGGCTTGCTGGCAGGCACGGGGGCTTTCCATCGCCTGGGTGGGAAAACACGACGCATTGTGCTTCGCCATACCCGGGTCTACGAATCCATTCTCGAGCAGTGTCGTCAGCCAGCGGCGCTTGCCAGCGAACAAGCCCAGGGGCTGGTGCTCGAAGCTCTGGCTCGAAGCTATCTGAAGGCAGAGGAGGAACCCCGCCACTGGCCCGTCTTCGCCGCTGAATTGGCCCAGTTGGAGCAGCGCGATGTGCCTTGTTTCCAGCATCCAACGGACGAGACCTGTCTACCTCTCGGCCATGGCATGGACCCGATTGAAGGTTTCTTCAAATCCAGTGGGCTTGAGGCCTGTTTCGAACGACTGCAGGAGCTCAGCCCCGACACGATCGCTTTCCAATGCCGATTGATCGAGGGTGCGCTTGGAGCTCGATGGATGGAGCGACCAGGGATGGAGCAACCAACCCAGCGCGCCCGTCGCAGTTCTTCAGGCGACCTGACGGCTTTCCCCTCCCGGGAGACCGTACCAAGATCCCATTTCGCGCAGCAGCTGTGTGAGCAGATCAGCGACCTGGCGATCAGAAGCTCCGACGGGTCCCTCGGTTGGCTGGATCTGGTGCTCGGCGCTGATCGTCGAACGTTCTGCTATGGCCCTTTAGGGATGGATCTCTATGGAGGCTGCGCCGGATTTGTTCTGCTGATGGCATGTCTCAGTCAGGCCATCGATCGGCACAAAGAGCACATGGTGAGGGAGCTCATGCATCCCCTGGCTGATCTGGCCCTCCAGGGTGATCCTGGGGTGCTCCACCGCTGGTGGCGTGATCAGCCCCTCGGTCTATCCGGCAGCGGAGGGATAGTGCTGACCCTGTTGGAGCTGGATCGGCTCCAGCAGCCCCCACCGCATGGCTGGTCGTCCTATCGCCAGCTGGCCCTCAGGCTGCTGCATGGCCTCCAAAACGAACGGATCGACGCTGATGGCGTGTTTGACCTCATGGGAGGCGTGGCAGGACTGGTGGGCCCGCTGCTGCAACTCCGGGAGGACTGCGCAACCGAACTTGCCATCCGGGCCGGAAGGCATCTGATCCGGTCGCAGAACGCAGAGGGAGGATGGCCGCCTGCCCATGAGGGAAGGAGTCTTTTGGGCTTTTCTCACGGCACATCGGGCATCAGCGCAGCCCTTGCCGTTCTCCATCACCACCTGAACCTGGCAGGAGCCCTGGAAGCGACGGAACGCGCCCTGAATCTGGAGACGCTCAACTTTTGCCCTGCCCTGGGCAACTGGCCGGACCTGCGCCTGCCTGAGAGCACCTCTCGTTTCATGGTGGCCTGGTGCCACGGCGCGCCGGGTGTCGTCCTGTCGCGCTTGTGCATGAGCCAGTGCGGGTTTGGAGGTGAGAGCTTCCAGAGGGAGTGGGAGGCGGCTCTGGACTGCACGGCTGCCAAACCCTTGGCTTCCGACCATCTCTGCTGCGGGACGATGGGACTTGTGGTGATCCTCAGGCTGGCGCAACGACGCCAGGACGCCGATGCCTTGGAGGCCAATGTGCTGGCGCGACTCAACCAAGGTGGCGGTTGCCATGACCTCCGGGGCCTGGTGGCGGGACCGCTGACGTCACCGGGAATGATGACGGGACTGAGCGGGATCGCACTGGGGCTGCTCGACAGCCCCGAGAGCATGAGCTGCCTGGCCCAGGTCATGTCGGGAGGACTTCTCGATCCGGGTCAGTAAGCCCTCGTAGCCTGCAGAACCTCGGCAACAACGACTCCTGCCTACCCCATGGCCATCTCCATGCATCAGGCCGCCGTGCCCCCCCTGCGCCGCACCCTCACGACTCTGATCGGGGTGCTGGCCAAGGCCCAGGCCCACGCCGAGAGCCAAGGCATCGATCCGGCCGTGCTGCTGGCCAGCCGCCTCTATCCGGATATGTTCCCTCTCACCCGGCAGGTGCAGATCGCCGCGGACATCGCCCGCCGCGGCGTGGCCCGCCTGGCGGGGGTGGAGGCCGCGGCGGTGGCCGACGATGAAACCAGCTTCGAGCAGCTGATGGCGCGGCTCCGCAGCGCCATCGGCGAACTCGACGGCTACAGCCCCGGGCAGCTGGAGGGCAGCGCCGAGCGGCAGGTGACCGTGCCGGTGGGCCGGGGCCAGACGATCACGATGGAGGGCTGGCCGTTCCTCTCCACCTTCGTGCTGCCGAACGTGTATTTCCACACCACCACCGCCTACGCGATCCTGCGCCACAATGGCGTGGTGCTCGGCAAACGCGACTACCTCGGCGAGCCCTGAGCACCCGGCCGCAGGCTGACCATCCGGTGAGCACCGCCATCGCCCTGGGCGCCAACCTCGGCGACCCGATCGCCACGCTCACCGCCGTGCGTCCGCGGCTGGCCGCCGCCGTGCGCGCCTGGGCCGGGGCCAGCCGTGACGACCCGGGGAGCTCACGACACCCGCCGCTGCGCTGGTCGCCCCTGTTCCGCACCGCTCCGGTGGGGGGGCCGCCGGGACAGCCCCCCTATGTGAACGCGGTGCTGCTGACCAGCCTCCCGCCCACCGCCGATCCCATGGCCCTCCTGCTGGCGCTGCAGCGCCTGGAAGCGGCCTTCGACCGCCGGCGCCAGGAGCGCTGGGGTCCGCGCAGCCTCGATCTCGACCTGCTCTGGTGCGGCGGGCACCGCTGCGAGAGCGCGGCGCTGTGGCTGCCCCATCCCCGCTGGCAGCAGCGGGCATTCGTGCTGGCGCCGCTGGCGGCCCTGATGCCGGAGGTGGTGCCACCTGGGGCCGAGAAGAGCGTGGCGGAACTGCTGGCCGCCGTGTCCGGCCGGGAGGATGCCGAGCCCGCGCCCGAACGGCTGGCACCACGGCCCGGCTGGCCAGAATGACGCCCTTGAATGGGACCAGCCCCACCGCCACGTCGTCCCCTTTGTCCCCGGTCTCCCGGCGCGGTGCCGAGCTACCCACCCCCACCCGCTGGCGCAGCGCCCTGGCCATCAGCCTGGTGGTGGCCGCCCTGTGCCTGTTCGACGGCAACCTGGACGGCAATGAGGCCGGCAAGCTGGCCCTGGCGCGGCAGGCGGTGGATCCCGGCTGGATCCCGGGCGACTGGTACCTCAACGACAGCCAGGGCTACCAGTGGCTGTTCCAGCAGCTGAGCGGCCGGGTCGTCGGCTGGCTGGGCTTCGGGCCCGGGTCGCTGCTGCTGAGGCTGCTGGGCTACGGGCTGTGGGGCTGGGCCCTGGCTGGCTTCACGGTGCCCCTGGGCCTGCCGCCGGCGCTGGCGGCCCTGGCGGCGGGACTGTTCAGCCTGCAGCAGGGGGTGGTGGCGGCCGAGTGGATGGTGGGCAGCGCCGAGCCCAAAACCTTCGCCTATGCCGCGCTGCTGCTGGCCTACACCGCCTGGCGGCAGCGGCGCTGGTGGCCCTGCGGGCTGTACAGCGGCCTGGCCTGCTCCTTCCATCTGCTGGTGGGGGGCTTTGGGGTTCTGAGCCTGGCGGGGCTCACCCTGCTGCGCGCCGGCTGGCGCTGGAGGCGGCCCAGCCTGGCCCCATGGACCTGGGGCTTCCTGCTGGCCGCCCTGCCGGCGCTGCTGGCGGTGGTGGAGCAACTGCTGGGGGGGGCAGCGCACCGGCGGTCCCCGCCGGGGGGAGCCTGCCGCCGGCGAGCTGGATCTACGTGGTGCTGCGCAATCCCCACCACCTGCTGCCCAGCAGCTGGTCGGCGGGCGACTGGGCCCGGCTGGGGCTGATGCTGGGCCTGTTCGCCCTGGCGGCGGCAGGAGCCGGCGTGCGGCGGCCTGGCAGCGACCCCCGGCGGCTGGCCAGCCGCGACCTGGCCCAGTGGGTGGCGATGAGCTGGCCCCTGGCGCTGCTCGGCCTGGTGGCAGGGGTCCGCGTTCCCGCCAGCGCGGCGGAGGCTCCGGCGGCCACCACACCAGACCTGCTGCTGCTGAGCCTCTACCCCTTCCGTGTGGCCGACACGCTGCTCATGCTCGGCCTGTGGCTACTGCTGGCCGCGGGCCTGGCCCGCTGGCTTGGCCGCCGGGGGCCGCTGGGGCCGGCGGGCCGGCGGCGGCTGCAGCGGGGGCTGCAGCGGGGGCTGGTGGGCCTGGTGCTGGTGGTCGTCCTGGCGGGCCTGCTGCGGGAACTGCCCCAGGCCCTGGCGAGGGGGGCGCGCGGCTTCGTGGACACCCCGGCCCGAGCGGAGCTGTACAGCTGGATCCGGCACCACAGCCCCCCGACGGCCCTGGTGGTGACGCCCCCTTCGGGCTTCGAGGACCTGGCCCTCCAGACCGGCCGCGCCGGCTTCGTGCAGTTCAAGCAGGTGCCCACCGCCGCCACCGCCCTGCACACCTGGTTCACGCGTCTCACGGCCCTGGCCGGGGGCGATGCCGGGGTCTGGCAGGGACCAGGGGGATGGAAGGCCCGCGACCGGCTGGCGCAGGCCTACGGGACCCTGCCCCCAACCGCGCTGGCGACCCTGGCGGAACAGAGCGGAGCGACGCTTCTGATCACCGCCAGCCAGCAGCCTGGACCTCAGGGCTGGCTGGAGGCCCACCGCACCCCGGCATGGACGGCCTGGCGGCGCCCCTGAGCGCCATGCTGGGAGCCAGCTGATGCCCCGCCCATGGCGCCCCTGCCCGCTCCCGAGCCCGCGCGCCATCTGGAAACCACCGCCTCCCTGCAGGCCGGCAAGCTGCGCTTTGAGGTGAACCGCCTGGCGCTGCCGATCGGGGTGGAGGGCACCTTCGGCGTGATCCGTCACCCCGGCGCGGCGCTGGCGGTGCCGTTGCTCGATGACGGCCGGGTGGTGGTGCTGCGCCAGTACCGCTTCGCCGTGGCCACGCGGGTGCTGGAGTTCCCCGCCGGCACCCTTGATCCCGGGGAGACGCCGCTGAGCACGATGCGGCGGGAGCTGCAGGAGGAGGCGGGGTATGCCGCCGAGCGCTGGGATCCGCTCGGAACGCTGCTGCCCTGCCCCGGCTACGCCGACGAGGTGATCCACCTCTTTCTGGCCCGCGAGCTCACCGCCCTCAGCGAGCAGCCGGTGGGCGATGACGACGAAGACCTGGAGGTGCTGCTGCTGCAACCGGCCGAACTGGATGCGGCCCTGGCCAGCGGCGATGAGTACCTCGATGGCAAGAGCGTGACCGCCTGGCTGCGGGCCAAGCAGCAGCTGGGGATGGAATGAGCAGCGCGCGCTGGCTGTTCTGGCACCGCCGCGACCTGCGGCTGGCCGACAACCTGGGGCTGGCCGCCGCCGCCGCGGCCACCCCAGCCGTGACCGGGGTGTTCGTGCTGGATCCGGGGATCCTGGAGGCGGCGGACCTGGCCCCGGCCCGGCTCTGGTTCCTGGCCGCGAGCCTGCGGGAACTGGCGGAGAGCTGGCGCGCCGCCGGCAGCCGCCTGCTGGTGCTGCGGGGCGATCCGGCCGTGGTGCTGCCGCAGCTGGCCGAGGCTCTGAAGGCACCGGTGGTGGCCTGGAACCGCGACGTGGAGCCCTACGGCCGCGAGCGCGACCGCCGGGTGGCGGCGGCGCTGCAGGCGGACAGCCGGCGGGTGCTGGTGGACTGGGACCAGTTGCTGATCGCGCCGGAGGCCCTGCGCACCGGCCAGGGGGATCCCTACCGGGTGTACGGCCCCTTCTGGCGCAACTGGCGCAGCCAGGTGGAGGCCAAGGCGGGTCTGGGCAGTGCGTCGGCGGGAGGCCTCGAGCCGGTAGCGGCGCCCTCGGGCCTGATGGATCTGGGCGAGCACGAGCTCCAGGCGCTCGACCAGGCCGGTGCGTCGCCCCTGCCCCTGGTGCAGCCCGACCCCTCCACCGGGCTGCATCGGCCCCACAGCTTTGCTGGCGTCGACCTCTGCCCCTGCCGCCCCGGCGAGGCCGCCGCCCAGGAGCAGCTGCAGCGCTTCTGCGATGGCGGACGGCTGCTGGCCTATGAACCGGGCCGCAACCTGCCCGGCGAGGCCGGCACCTCGGCACTGAGCGCGGCGCTGAAATTCGGCACGCTCAGCCCGCGCCAGGCCTGGGCTGCCGCCCAGCAGGCCCGGGCGCTGGCCCGCAGTGAGGAGGCGCGGCAGTCGATCACGGTGTGGGAGCAGGAGCTGGCCTGGCGCGAGTTCTACCAGCAGGCACTGTTCCACTTCCCGGAGCTGGCCGACGGCCCCTACCGGCCCCAGTGGAGGCGGTTTCCCTGGGAGAACGACGAAGGGCGCTTCGAGGCCTGGCGGGAGGGGCTCACGGGCGTGCCGATCGTGGATGCGGCGATGCGCCAGCTAAACACCAGCGGCTGGATGCACAACCGCTGCCGCATGATCGTGGCCTCCTTTCTGGTGAAGGATCTGATCTGCGACTGGCGCTGGGGCGAGCGGGCCTTCATGGCCCGGCTGGTGGATGGCGATCTGGCCGCCAACAACGGCGGCTGGCAGTGGAGCGCCAGCAGCGGCATGGACCCCAAGCCCCTGCGGATCTTCAACCCGGCCACCCAGGCGGCCAAATTCGACCCGGAGGCCAGCTACATCCGCACCTGGCTGCCGGAACTGCGCCATGTGGCCACGGCCGATCTGATCAGCGGCGCCATTCCGCCCCTGGAGCGGCGCGGCTACCCCGGCCCGATCGTGGAGCACAGGGTGCAGCAGGCGCGCTTCAAGGCGCTGTATGCCGGGATCAGGGCCTGAATCAGGCCGCGCAACCGGCCCGGTCCGAAACGCTGGTGGCTGGGGGGGATGGGGGGAACGCCACCGCACCGATCACGAGCTGGCGCAGCACCTCCACCACCCGCTCCTGCTGAACCACAGGCAACTCCGGGAAGATCGGCAGGCTCAGCACCTCGGTGCACAGGCGCTCGGTGACCGGCAGGCTGCCCGGGCCATAGCCCAGGTGGGCGTAGGCCGGCTGGCGGTGGATCGGAATCGGGTAGTAGATGATCGTGCTCACCCCGGCCTCCTGCAGCTGCTGCTTGAGCCAGTCGCGGCAACAGGCCTCCGGCAGGCCATGGCTGGGGCTGTCACTGGAGGGGGTGCAGGAAGCGCCGCCGCGGGACGCGCAGACCCGGGTGCCCACCGGACAGGCGGGCACGCGCACCACGAACTGGTTCCAGCTGTGGCCTTCGGGGCCCGCCGCCGGCAGCACCACCGCCGGCAGTCCGGCCAGCTCGGCGTGGTAGCGGCCGGCGATGGCCCGGCGGGCCTCCAGCCAGCGGGGCAGATGCGGCAGCTTCACGGCCAGCACCGCCGCCTGCAGGGCATCGAGCCGGCTGTTGTAACCCAGCTCAGTGTGCAGATAGCGCCGCGGCATGCCGTGCACGGCCAGCTCCCGCACCCGCTGGGCCAGGGCCGGGTCCTGGCAGGCCACGGCGCCACCATCGCCCGCGGCACCGAGGTTCTTGGTGGGGAAGAAGCTGAAGCAGCCGGCGTCCCCCCAGCTGCCCACGGGCTTGCCGGCCCAGTGGGCGCCGGTGGCCTGGGCGCAGTCCTCCACCACCTGCAGGCCGTGGCGCTGGGCGATGGCGCACACCCGCTGCATGTCCACCGGGCGGCCGAACAGGTGCACCGGCAGCAGCACCCGGGTGGCGGGGGTGATGGCCGCCTCCAGCTGATCCAGGTCGATCAGGTAGGTGGCGGGGTCCACATCCACGAACACCGGCGTGGCACCCACGCTGCTCACCGCCTCGGCGGTGGCGAAGAAGCTGAAGGAGGTGGTGATCACCTCATCGCCCGGGCCGACCCCCAGAGCACGCAGGGCCAGGGTGAGGGCATCGGTGCCGCTGTTGCACCCCACCGCGTGGGGCACGCCGCAGACCTCGGCGAAGGCGGCCTCGAAGCCCGCGATGGTGGGACCGCCGATGTACTGGCCGCTGCGCAGCACCTCGAGAACGGCGGCTTCGAGCGACCCACCCAGCTCCTGGATCTGCTCGCCGAGGCTGAAGGGGGGCACATTCATGCAGCGAACCTTAAGTGCCCCGCAAGGCGGGGATCACCGCCCCCATTCCGGTTCTGCACCTGGATGCCACTTGATGTTGCAGCCGATCGCGGGTTGCTGGGCGGGATCGGGCAGGCGGCTGGCGGCCAGGGCGGCCAGGGCGGAACGCAGGTCGGCCCCATCCAGGGGTACCCCGTTGCCGGGGCGACTGGCATCGAGCTGACCGCGGTACACCAGCCTCGGCACCCCATCCGCTCCCGGAGCGAAGAGGTAGGGATCGGGGGTGCAGGCGGCACGGAACACCCGGGCGATCCGCTGCTCGGCGTCGAAGAGGTAGGGGAAGCGCCAGCCATGGCACTCCGCCTGGGCCCGGAGGCCTTCGGGCCCGTCCTGGGGGTGGGTCTGCACGCTGTTGCTGGAGATCGCCAGGATCTGGAGCCGCGGCCGGGCACCAGGGCCGGCGAAGTCGTGCTGCAGGCGCGTGATTTCCGGCTCCACATGCTTCACGAAGGGGCAGTGGGCACAGAGAAAGAGCACGAGCAACGGATCCCGGCCCAGCGCCTCGCTCTGGAGGGGGTCACCACTCACCTGCCGGAGGGAGCCCGCAGCCAACGCGGCGCTGATCGCCTCGAACGGCAAGGCCGTGCCCAGGGGCAGCATGGTGGACGGCGTCAGCGCCATGGGCCCTGCCCTCATCAATGCCAGATCCCAACCTACGGATCCCCGCCGCCCTGGTGTCGCTGCTGCTGGTCTCCGGTTGTGTTCCCGCCCACCGCCAGCCCTCCTGGGCGATCTACCCCCTGCAGCGCCGCGTGCCGCACGACGGTCTGGCGGTGGTGAGCCAGCCCGACGGCTACGGCCTGCACATCTGGGTCGACACCGACACCCGCCAGAGCGGCGTGTGCCAGCCGCGCTGGACTCCCGATGCCGCCCGTCTGTTCAACGGCAATGGCACGGCCCCCTTCAGCTCGGGACTGGTGCCGCGGCAGGAGTTCTTCCAGGTGGTGGCCCGCCAGGATGTGCAGCGGGCCCTGCGGCAGCAGAGCGAAGCCCTCTGTCTGGCCCGCGATCCACGCCGCAGCTTCCGTTGGCAGGAGCCGCCCCTGAGCCAGGAGCAGGTGAAGGAGGAGAAGTTCCCGCTGCTGGAGGAGCCCGATCTGCTCAGCGAGCCGGCCGAGGTGCAGAAACGGGAGGAGAGCCTGCTCAAGGGCACCACGGCCGAGCCGGGAGCACCCACGGAGTGAACCGGTGGGGCGGGGGCCTCAGCCGAAGTGCCGCCACACCAGCGGCTCGGCCCGGCGCCAGTAGCGGGAGAAGCGCCGCAGGTCGGGGGCGGCCTTGAGGCTCACGAAGGGATCCGGCTCCAGCACCAGCACCGGCAGCCGCTCGGCCATGGCGTTTCGGATCCAGCTGAACCGGGGGTCCACCGCCGTGGAGGTCACCACCCCATCGGCGCCATGCTCCGCCGCGAAGGCCAGCAGCTGCTCGGCCACCTTCCCCCGCCGCACGGTGACGGGCAGCTCCTCCAGGCACTCCTGCAGGAACACCAGCCGCTTGAGGCTCAGGCCTGCGGAGGCGATCAGGTCGTCGTCGAACACGAACAGGGCCGGAGCCCCTGGCCAGGCCCGCAGGGCGGGGTTGGCGGGCCCCAGCGCCTCGCCGTGCACCCACACGATCGGGCGCGTGAGCGCTGGCGAGGGGGGGTGCGGCCCAGAGGGCGTGGGGGACACCTGCCAGCGGCCCTGCTCCAGCGACGCAAGGGCAGGGGCCACAGGGTGGTGCCCCCCCGGCTCGGGCCGGAACAAGCGCTGCTGCAGGCTCTCGTAGCTGGCCTGGAAGGGGCAGCCGCCGCTGGCCAGGGGGCAGGTGCGGCAGTGCCGATCGCCGGCGTAGCGCTCCAGGTTGGCCCGGTTGAAGATGTAGGGCTTGCTGCTGAAGCTGCTGGCCACCCACTGCCAGCTGAGGTTGTTGCTGGCTGGATCGCCGTCGAGCAGGTGCTGCAGAAACCAGCGGGCTCCCGCCTGCCAGCGCACCCGGCGCCAGTGCACCACGTAGCTGGCCAGCCACATCCGGGCGTGGTTGTGCAGCCAGCCGGTGGCGGTGAGATCGGCGGCGAAGGCATCGATGCAGGCCAGCCCGGTGCGGCCCGCGGCGATGTCGGGCGGCAGCTCGGGGGCATAGGCCTCGGCGGGGTGGCCGGTGCGGAGCGGTTCGAGGTCGTGCCAGATGCCATCGCCCAGCTGGCGCCAGAGCCGCTGCCAGTAGTCACGCCAGCCCAGCTCGTTGATCAGCTTGCCGGCCAGCCGCTGGGCCTCGGCCTGCCGCTCCGGGCTGGCGTAGCCCCGCTCCCGCAGCCAGGCGAACACGGCATCGCGCACCTGCGCCAGGGTGAGCACCCCGTGGCGGATGTAGGGCGAGAGCCCGGTGACGGCCCCATCCAGGTGATTGCGGCTGCGGCCGTAGGCGATCGGATCCAGGGCCGCCAGCCGCTGCCGGGCCGCCGCCATCCCCCCCGGGATCGGACTGAGCCCGCCCTGCGCCGCGGGGAACCAGGCCGCGAGCGTCGCCTGCAAGGCCGGGCGGTCGCGGCCGCGGCGGGGCAGGTCCTGGGCCTCGGAGGGCATTGCGTCGGGTGACATTGCGTCAGGTGGCATCGCGTTGGATGGAATCGCGTCGGATGGCATCTCAGCCCCACCCCAGCAGACTTACGGCTCCGCGGTACCCGGGTGGCATCGCCAGACACCACCGCCGTGGCTCGGGACGCGCATCGAGCACCCCGGCGCCACGGGCGGCAAGGCCTGTGCCGCGGGCCTTGAGCGAGGCTTCCAGCAGGCACCACTGCTGCAGAAACGCCTCGGGGCGTTCCGCCTCCGGCCGCTGGTCCAGCCAGGCCACCGTGGCCGAGGGCAGCACCCTGCGGGCGATCGGCCGCCAGGCCAGCTGCGGGCGGCTCCGCTCCACATCCACGCCGACGCCGCGGTCGGCATGGAACGCCAGCACCACGAGGTGACCGGAATGGGCCACGTTGAACGGCGGGCCCGCCGGCCTCCCCTCCAGCCGCAGCTCCGGCTTGCCATGCGCCCCGGCGGCCAGCGGCAGTCGGCGGGGATCGGACTGCAGCCAGCACCCCAGCAGCTGCCGCAGCGCGGAGCGTCCCAGCAGAAACCGTTCCCGGTCGTCCTCCCGGCGGAAGGCCCCGTATCGGGCCAGCTCCCTGGGTGCGAGCAGCCTGAGCAGCCCGGGCAGCGCCGCCCGCACCTGTGGCCAGCGGCGATCGATCCACCAGAGGCTGGGCTCTGCCCCCCCAGCCGGGCGTGGGGGCCGCAGCCCGGGGAGCCAAGGCCGGGGAACGAGGGCCAGGCCTGCCGTGTCCGCAGGGCAGGCCGCCGGGTTCCCAGGCCGGGAGCACCCCTGGAGCGCCACTGCCGCCGCTGCGGGAGAATCGCCCGAACGCCACGGTTCCCGCATCGGCCTCTCCGCTGCAACCGGCATTCGCCCCTCTCCCCATGCTCCTTGATCTTCGCGGCAAGAAGGCCCTCGTCACCGGCATCGCCAACAACCGCTCGATCGCCTGGGGCATCGCCCAGCAGCTGGCGGCCGCCGGCTGCGAGCTGGGGGTCACCTTCCTGCCGGATGAGAAGGGCCGCTTCGAGGCGAAGGTGCGCGACCTCACGGCCCCCCTGGCCCCCACCCTGTTCGAGCCCCTGAACGTGCAGGATCCGGCCCAGATCGAGGCCGTGTTCCAGCGGGTGCAGGAGCACTGGGGCTCCCTGGATGTGCTGGTGCACTGCCTGGCATTCGCCGGCAAGGAGGAGCTGGTGGGCGACTACTCCGCCATCAGCCCCGAGGGCTTCGGCCGCGCCCTGGAGGTGAGCGCCTACTCCCTGGCGCCCCTGTGCCGCCACGCCAAACCCCTGTTCAACGACGGCGCCAGCGTGATCACGCTCAGCTACCTGGGGGCCGAGCGGGCCATCCCCAACTACAACGTGATGGGCGTGGCCAAGGCGGCCCTGGAGGCCTCGGTGCGCTACCTGGCCGCCGAACTGGGTCCGGAGAAGCAGGTGCGGGTGAACGCCATCAGCGCCGGGCCGATCCGCACCCTGGCCAGCTCCGCCATCGGCGGCATCCTCGAGATGATCCACAACGTGGAGGAGAAGGCCCCCCTGCGCCGCACCGTGACCCAGGACGAGGTGGGGGCCACGGCGGCCTTCCTGGCCAGCCCCCTGGCTTCAGGGATCACCGGCCAGGTGCTCTACGTGGACGCGGGGTACTGCATCACGGGGATGTGAAGCTCAACCCCTGAGGTGCCGGGCCAGGCTGGCAGGGGAGAACAGGAAGCCCTCCTCGCGGGCGATGGCCACCACGGCGCTGCCATCGGCGGCGGCATCGATCCGCTGCTGGATGGCGGGGGTGGCGTCGGCCTTGGCCAGAAAAGCGATTAGCTGCGCTTTAGACATTGCAGTTGTCAATAAGTTCGCCTTAACCCTAGGCCGTCCTGGGCCGCCCGCCGGGCCCGGGGGCCCGGGGACCGCCATGATCAGGAGCTCCGATCCAGCCCCGCCTCCCGGGCGGGGAGAGCCATGCGAAGCGGCGACATCCATCGCGTCACCGGTGAAACCGATGTGCGCGTGCAGCTCGATCTCGACGGCAGCGGCCGTTGCCGCGCGGACACGGGCGTGCCCTTCCTCGACCACATGCTTCACCAGATCGCCAGCCACGGCCTGCTGGATCTGGAGATCAGCGCCAAAGGCGACACCCACATCGACGATCACCACACCAACGAAGACGTGGGCATCGCCTTCGGCCAGGCCCTGGCCCAGGCCCTGGGCGACCGGCGCGGCATCCACCGCTTCGGCCACTTCGTGGCCCCGCTGGATGAGGCGCTGGTGCAGGTGGCCCTCGATTGCAGCGGCCGGCCCCACCTCAGCTTCAACCTGCAGATCCCGGCCCAGAAGATCGGCAGCTACGACACCGAGCTGGTGAAGGAGTTCTTCGTGGCGGTGGTGAACAACGCCGGCCTCACCCTGCACGTCCGCCAGCTCGAGGGGGCCAACTCCCATCACATCGTGGAGGCCTGCTTCAAGGCCTTCGCCCGGGCCCTGCGCCTGGCCACCGAGATCGACCCGCGCCGCGCCGGGGCGGTGCCGAGCAGCAAGGGGGTGCTGGAGCGCGCCGGCGCCTGACCGCGCCCCGGCTGGTCAGCGGATCGGCTGGCGCGCCCACAGGAACAGCCCGAGCCGCTCGGCATCGGCCATGGTCTGCTCGGCGTCGAGCAGCAGGGCGCCGCGGGCCTCCCAGGCGATGCCGCTCAGGCCGGCGGCGGCGGCCTTGGCCACCGTGGTGGGGCCGATGGCGGGCAGGTCCATGCGGCGATCCTGCTGCAGCTTGGGGGCCTTGTAGAGCACCCCGGAGCGGGGGGCTTCCGGAGGCAGGGCCCGGCTGGTGGCCACCCAGTCGAGCATGGCGTCGGTGCCGGGCAGGGCCTCGGTGGCCAGGCACAGGCCGCCGGCCACCACGGCCCCCTGCCCCACATCCACCATGGAGATCGCCTCCACGATGTGGGCCGCGCGCTCCACATCGGCGCGATCCGCCTCGCTCGGCAGCCGGCTGGCGTAGAGACCGGGTTCGGGCAGCAGGTTCGGCGCCACCTCCTCGACCCCCACCACCTCCAGACCCAGCTCCTCGATGATCTCGGCCAGGGCCCGCAGCGAGGCGTCGTCGCCCTTGCGCAGCGAGGCCAGGATGCGGGGGGCGGCCATCAGCGTGCTGCCCTCGAAGCGCATGATGTTGAGGGCGCGGGGGCGGTGGAACTTGCCCACCATCACCACCTGCCGGATGCCCCGCTGCCCGAGGGAGCGGAAGAAGGAGATCGAGCGTTCGAAGTAGAACTCCTCGGCATCGTCGAGTTCCACCTCCTCCAGCCCATGGGGGCGGCAGACGAGATGGGGGCGCCCGGATGCCGTGAGTGCCTGTGAAAGCATCCTGGGCAGCACGCCGGCACCGGCAATGATCGCGAGGGTCGGGTCACCCATCTAGGCCGGCTGTCACATCCCAGTCATGGTTGGGGCAGTCAACTGCCAGCAGCCCTGGGCTGACCGCCTGGAGTGGACACGTCCTCGGTCGTCATCGGCCCTCGCGCAGCAGCGCGACCAGCTGCTCGGGGGTGACGCGCTGATCCTCCCCGGAACTTCCGCCTGACGCGGACGAGGATCGGCGCAGGGCCCGCAGAATCGCCACGCCGTCGGCCGCCTCCTCGTCGCCGATCACGGCCGCCCAGGCAGCACCGGAGCGGTCGGCCCGCTTGAACTGCTTGCCGAAGCCCGCCCCGCTGGGATCGATCTCCACCGCCAGCCCCGCCTGGCGGCAGAGGCGGGCCAGGGGCAGGGCCCGGGCCTCGGCCTGCTCGCCCCGGCACACCACGTAGAGATCGGGGGGGGGCGGGGCCGCCGCTGCCGGCCCCGCGCCGGCCAGCAGGAGCACCAGCCGCTCCAGGCCCATCGCCCAGCCGATCGCGGCGGTGGGCGCACCGCCCAGCTGCTCCACCAGGCCGTCGTAACGGCCGCCACCGCACACCGTGGCCTGGGCGCCGAGCTGGGAGCTGGTGATCTCGAAGGCGGTGTGGCTGTAGTAGTCGAGGCCCCGCACCAGGCGCGGATTGAGCGTGAAGGGAATGCCGAGCGCCTCCAGCCCCCGCCGCACGCACGAGAAGCGCTCGTGGCTCTCACCGCTGAGGGCATCGGCGAGGCTGGGGGCCCCCTCCAGCAGGGCCTGGGTGGCGGGGTTCTTGGAATCCAGCACCCGCAGGGGATTGGTGCTGATGCGCTGCTGGGAATCGGGATCGAGCTGCTCGCGGTGGGCCTGCAGCCAGGCCACCAGTTCGTCGCGGTAGCGGGCCCGGTCGTCCGGACTGCCCAGGGTGTTCAGCTCCAGCGCCAGACCGCCCACCCCCAGATCGGCCAGCAGGTCCCAGGCGATGGCGATCGCCTCCACGTCGCTGCGGGGAGCGGCGAAGCCGAGCAGCTCCAGGCCGATCTGGTGGAACTGCCGCTGCCGGCCCGCCTGGGGCCGCTCGTAGCGGAACATCGGCCCGCCATACCAGAGCCGCTGGGGTCCCTGGCTGAGCAGGCCGTGCTGGATCGCCGCCCGCACCACCGAGGCCGTGCCCTCCGGGCGCAGGGTGCAGCTGCGCTCACCGCGGTCGAGGAAGGTGTACATCTCCTTGCCCACCACATCGGTGGCCTCGCCGATGCCACGGGCGAACAGCTCGGTGACCTCCAGCAGCGGCGTGCGGATCTCCCGCACCGCCGCCCGGCGGAAATGGGCCGCCGCCGTGGCCTCCACGTGCTGCCAGAGGGGGGTGTGCTCCGGCAGCAGGTCGACCATGCCACGCAGGCTCTGGAGCGGTTGCACGGATCGACGCCTCACAGGGCATCCCAGTGTGCCCGGCGGTGCAGGCGCCCTCAGGGGGCGTAGTGGTCCTGATACCAGCGGGCGAACCGTTCCACCCCCTCCTCCAGAGGCGTGGCGGGGCGAAATCCCACCCAGGCCTCCAGCAGGGCCGTGTCGGCCGCGGTGGCCTCCACATCGCCGGGCTGCATCGGCATCAGCTGTTTGCGGGCCGTGCGGCCCAGGGCACGCTCCAGCAGGGCGATGAAGCGGAGCAGCTCCACCGGCTGGCTGTTGCCGATGTTGAAGATCCGGTGCGGCGCCCAGCTCGTGGCCGGATCGGGAGCCAGGGGCTGGAAGCCGGGATCGGGCGTGGCGGCACGGTCCAGGCAGCGCACCACGCCCTCCACGATGTCATCGATGTAGGTGAAATCACGGCGCATGCGGCCGTGGTTGAACACCTGGATCGGCTCACCGGCCAGGATCGCCCGGGCAAACAGCATCGGGGCCATGTCCGGGCGGCCCCAGGGCCCGTACACGGTGAAGAAGCGCAGCCCGGTGGCCGGCAGGCCGTAGAGATGGCTGTAGCTGTGGGCCATCAGCTCATTCGCCTTCTTGGTGGCGGCATAGAGGCTCACCGGATGGTTCACCGCCTGGGCCTCGCTGAACGGCAGGTTGGTGTTGCCGCCGTACACCGAGCTGCTGGAGGCGTACACCAGATGCTCCACCCCGTGCCGCCGGCAGGCTTCGAGCACATGGCCGAAGCCCAGCAGGTTGCTCTGCAGATAGGCCGCCGGGTTGTCGATCGAGTAGCGCACCCCGGCCTGGGCGGCCAGGTGCACCACCCGGGCGGGCCGCCACTGGGCGAACAGGGCGCCGATCGCGGCGGCATCCTCCACGGCATGGGGGAGGAAGGTCCACTGCTGCGGGGCGGCCCGGGCCTGCAGGCGCCCGAGCCGGGCCTGCTTGAGGGCGGGGTCGTAGTAGGCGTTGAGGTTGTCGAGGCCCAGCACCCGCTCGCCGCGGGCGAGCAGGCGCTCGCAGACGGCGGCGCCGATGAAGCCGGCGGCGCCGGTCACGAGCACGGGCCTGGTCAAGGCAGGGTGCTGCAGGAGCGGAACCAGGCGATGGTGGGCTCGAGGCCCTGATCCAGGGGCACCGAGGGCTGCCAGCCGAGCTCCTGGCGCGCGCGCGCGATCAGCGGCTGACGTTGCAGCGGGTCATCTTCGGGCAGGGGTTCGAACACCAGGGGCAGGGAGGGGTTGATGCGGCTGCGCACCAGCTCGGCCAGCTGCCGGATCGTGAATTCATCCGGATTGCCGAGGTTGATCGGGCCGGTGTGCTCCCCGTTCATCAGGCGGATCAGGCCATCCACCAGATCGGCCACGTAGCAGAACGAGCGGGTCTGGAGGCCATCGCCATAGAGGGTGAGGGGCTGGCCGCGCAGGGCCTGCACGATGAAGTTGCTCACCACCCGGCCATCATCCGGAAGCATCCGCGGGCCATAGGTGTTGAAGATTCTCGCCACGCGGATCTCCGTGCCGTGCATGCGGCGGTAGTCGAAGCAGAGGGTCTCGGCGATGCGCTTGCCCTCGTCGTAGCAGCTGCGGGGGCCGATGGTGTTGACGCAGCCGCGGTACTGCTCCGGCTGGGGATGCACCTCCGGATCGCCGTACACCTCGCTGGTGCTGGCCAGCAGCAGCCTGGCCCCCACCCGGCGGGCGAGGCCGAGCATGTTGTAGGTGCCGAGGAAGCTGGTCTTGGCGGTCTTGATCGGATTGTGCTGGTAGTGCACCGGCGAAGCCGGGCAGGCCAGGTGCCAGATGCGATCCACCTCCAGCCGGATCGGATCGGTCACATCGTGGCGGATCAGCTCGAAGCGGGGGTGGCCGATCCAGCGGTCGATGTTCGCCTTGCGGCCGGTGAAGTAGTTGTCGAGGCAGAGCACCTCCTCGCCCGCCTCCATCAGGCGGTCCACCAGGTGGGAACCGAGGAAGCCGGCACCCCCGGTGATCAGATTGCGGGTGAGGGAAGCCGGCACGGGTCAACCCTGGCCGATGCGCCACACGCGCAGACCAGCGGCGCGGGCCGCCGTCTCGTCGGCCCTGCCCCGGGCATCGAAGAGCCAGGCCGGCTGGCGCATCACCGCCACCACGGCCGGCCAGTGGATCCGGGCAAACACGTCCCACTCGGTGACCAGCACCAGGGCATCGGCGCCGCTGGCCGCCGCTTCCACGCCGCTCGCCAGCTGCCAGCTGCCTTCCCCCTCGCCCGGAGGCAGGCCGAGATCACGCGTGATCTGCTGCTCGCTCACCTTGGGGTCCACGATCTGGAGCTGGGCGCCTTCCTCGAGCAGGTCGCGGGCGATGCGGATGGCGGGCGACTCCCGGGTGTCGTTGGTGTCAGCCTTGAAGGCGAAACCAAGCAGACCGATGCGCTTGCCGGTCACCGTGCCGAACAGGCGGGTCACCACCAGGCGGGCGATGCGGTGCTGCTGCCAGGTGTTCAGCCTCACCACCTGCTCCCAGTAGGCGGCCACTTCCTCGAGGCCGTAGTGGCGGCACAGGTACACCAGGTTGAGGATGTCCTTCTGAAAACAGCTGCCACCGAAACCGGGCCCGGCCTGGAGAAACTTCTCCCCGATGCGGGTATCGGCGCCGATGGCGCGGGCCACCTCACTCACATCGGCACCGGTGGCCTCGCAGAAGGCGGCGATGCTGTTGATGGAGGAGATGCGCTGGGCAAGGAAGGCATTGGCGGTGAGCTTGCTCAGCTCGCTGCTCCAGAGGTTGGTGCGCAGGATGCGGGGCTGCGGCACCCAGCGGGCGTAGATGGCCGCCAAGGCCTCGATGGCCTCGGGGTCGGCGCCACCGATCAGCACCCGGTCGGGCTCCTCCAGATCCCGGATCGCCGTGCCCTCGGCCAGGAACTCGGGATTGGAGAGCACGGAAAAACTCTGGCCAGGGCGGCCGGAGCCGAGGATCGCCTGGATGGCCTCGGCGGTGCGCACCGGCAGGGTGCTCTTCTCCACCACGATCGTGTGGCCGGTGGCCGCCTCGGCCACGGTACGGGCACTGGCCTCCACCCACTTGAGGTCACTGGCCTGGCCGGCGCCGAGGCCCCGGGTCTTGGTGGGGGTGTTCACCGAGAGGAACACCATGTCCGCGGCGGCGATGGCCTGCTCCACGGCGGTGGAGAAGAAGAGATTGCGGCCCCGGCAGCGGCCCACCACGGCATCGAGCCCAGGCTCGTACACAGGCAGGCGGGAGAGGTCGGGATCGTTCCAGGCGGCCACCCGTGCGGCATTGAGGTCCACCACCGTGACCGTGAGATCGGGGCAGCGGTCGGCAATCACGGCCATGGTTGGCCCCCCCACGTAACCGGCGCCGATGCAGCAGATGCGACGCGGACGCAGAGCGGCCAAACCTGTTCCAGCCAGAAGGGGTCAGGCTAGAGCCCCAGGGGCCTCACTCACACCAGGCAAGGCTGGGCCAGCGTGTCCAGCCGCGCCTTGAGGGCGGTGGGAAGCTGCCGGGAGAAATTGACCCTGGACATCGGCAGTTCGACGATGGGGGAACCATCGCCGTAGAGATCGCGGTACTCCTGGTAGTTGTCCCAGAAGGAGCGCGGCAGGATGTCGTAGTACGACTCGGCCGGAAGCCCTTCCGCGGTGATGATCTGCTGGGTTTCAAATTCGATGTTGTAGTAGACGATCCGCTCGCTGCCTTCCCAGTCGGCCAGGTCGGTGCGCCGGATCGAATCGCCGTTCACCAGGGCCGCGGCCTGGATGAGGTGGCCCTCCAGAACGATGGCGTGACCGCCGCTCACCACCAGATCCCGACGGGGCAGGCCATCACCCAGGGCGCCCCGGGCGATGCGGACAGGGAGCTGACCGTTGGACGCCAGGGCCAGGGGAGGATGCTCGGAGCGGCACACGAACTTGCACGCCATCGGCCCGTTGGCGGTGCTGACGAGGTCGCCGGGGGAAAGCGTCTCGATCGGGCGGGGCCCCTGGGGCGTGTCGATCAGGGTGCCGGCCAGGAAACAGGCCGGGGCATCCTGGGCTGTCACCGGATAGTTGGTCTTCTGCGTGTTGCCCGTAGGTTGGGCCGTTTGTCCTACGTAGAAAAATCCATCCGCAAGATTACTGTTGCTGGACGTAGTGAAGGCGAAACCACCTCCGGTGGTGGTTCCTCTGTAAAAATAGGTGACACTGCCGATGACATAACTTTCACCAATCGTAAAGATGCCATCGGCATCAGATATGGTGATTGGCCCGTTGTTGACCTGGAAACGATACTGAATAGGATTTTGACTTGTAACCTGTTGAAAGGCGTTGAAAGTGAAATCGGCCATGGGGATGAAGTTAAGAACGGATTAACGCCGGGTTAACGAGGCGATAGGCGCTTAGTGCGCTCTGTTCAGGGATTGTAGCCACGATTCAAGGTATTGCTTGGATCATCGTATTGCTTGGATCATCCCCATCACCAATGCCAATGCCAATGCCAATGCCAGTTATGTATTGACCGTGACATGCATCCTTCCAGGGGCCAGTGGCCACCGCCACGACAATCCCTGCATGATTCAGCGGCACCAGCGCCGGGCCGTGCTGGCTCAGGGAGCGGGAGTCGGCTCCGGTGGCCGGGAGGTGGGGGGCCTGGTCGGCAGGAAGGTTCGCCAGCCCACATCGTTGATCGGGTTGAGCACCTCGAACGGTCCGCCCCCCACGGCCACATCGAGCAGATCAGGCCGCCCGGCCCGCACCCGCAGGCCGCCGCGCAGGCGGAGGCGCTGCTGCTGCCCCTCCTGCAGGGTGTTCACGACCACCACCTCGCCCTCGAGCGTCTGCACTTCCAGCCAGCACTCGCCGCGGGCGCGGAGCAGCAGGGCCTGATCCTGCTGCTGCTGCGGCTTCGGAGCCGGATCCTTCACGGCCGGTGCCGCCGGCTGCTGCCCCCTCCCCGGTGCGGGCGGAGCAGCCCGGCGCCACGCACCATCCACCGTGATCACCAGGGCAGCCACCCCGAGGGCGGACACCGCCGCCACCAGCGGCAGGCGGGCCCGTTGCGGCACCGCTGAGCCCAGCGCGCGGCTGCGCAGGATCGCCGCCGCGCGCCACCCGCCCCAGCCGCGGACCAGGCCACGCCTCCAGCGCCGCAGCCGCAGGGAAGCCGGCCGCCGCAGCCGAGCCGCCGCAGCCGGTGCACTCCCCTCCTCCGTGAGCCCCAGGGCCGGCGGCAGGGCGGGCACGGGCCCCGGGGCTGAAGCGGGGGGCAAGCCGGTGTCGAGCTGGCCCTGCAGGGCACGCCGCTCATCGAGCAGGCGCTTGATGTCCTGGGCCAGGCTCTGCACCTGATGGCGAAACTTGGTTTCGTAGATGCCGGGGAGCTCGTCGATCAGCGCCTGGTATTCGGCCAGTTCAGCCCTGGCCAGGGCGAGGTCCCGCTCCAGGGCCTCGATCGGCTGGTCGTCGGGGCCTGGCTCACCCGAGCGGGGCTTCGGCGTTGGTGCTTGCTCCATGGGAAGGGGGCGCAGCACGGCGCCAGCAGAACAGTGAACGGCGTGATCAGCACCGCTGGGCCCCAGTGGAGCGGCTAGAAGCTGCTGGTGCCCAGAAAATCGCGCACCTGGCGGGTGCCTGGCTGGTAACCGTAACCATAGGCACCTCCCTGCTCATCGTTGATGATGCGCGGGGTCACCATGATCACCAGTTCTCGCTTCTCCTTCTGGTTGGACGTGTTGCGGAAGAACTGACCGATCAGCGGGATGTCGCCGAGGATCGGCCACTTGCTCACCACCGAACGGTCGAAATCTGAAATCACGCCGGTGAGGATGAGAGTCTGGCCGTCACGCACCCGCACAGCACCGGTATCCAGTCGGCGCACGCTCAGGATATTGAGGTTGGAGCCGCATCCCTCCGGTGCCTGCTCCTGTCCGGTGATGGCCGACACGCTGGGGGAGAGGGAGAAGGTGACGAAGCCGTTGTCGTCGATCTTCTCCACCCGGGCGCCCAGCACCAGGCCGGCCGTCGACACTTCCGGATCGCACACGATGTTGCCCCCGCCCTCCGGGGTGGTGACCTGGTAGTTGGTGACCACATTGGTGCCCACCCGCACGACGCCTTCGTTGGCGCGGCGGCGGCCGATCGGCGAATCGGGGCTGTACTCATCCAGTCCACCCGGTCGGTCGGTGCCGCCGAGCGTCACCCCGGAGCCGCGCAACTCGGCCGCATTTTCCTGCAGGATCAACGTGGGGCTGGCCAGCAGCTTGGTGGAACCTGAGGTGATCTGGGCCCGTACAAAGTCAAAGAAGGTGTTGTCGTCGTAGCCGCTGCCGGGGTTGCCTCGGGTGGCGCGGTTGATTCCGGTGGCCGTCACCCTGGCCACGCCCGCATTGCGACCGAGGATGCGGGTGATGGTGCGCTCGATCGCATCGGAGTTGGAGCCGTTGGGAATGGCCACGAAACTGCTCTGGCCCGTGACCGGATCGGTGACTTCCTGGATGGTGGAACCGGTCTGCCGCTCGATGCGGCGGATCTGGTTGCGCGAGAGGTTGGTATTCCTGCCGAAGGAAACCAGGCTGCGGTCACCACTGATGTCCACACCGGGCGGCAGGTTGGTCACGGTCACCCTGCCATCTTCAATGGTGAGTTCCAGATCCTCGGGAATATCGCGACGGAAGGAGGTTTCATCGGGCGGCAGGCGATTCCCGAAGGCTCCCAGCAGCTGACCGCTGTTGTTGACAATGAAGTTGTTGCCGAAGCGGAAGGCGAAGGAGTTGTCGATCGCGGCATCGTTCTCCAGGCTCACATCCAGCAGCTTCACATTGAGGGCCACCTGGCGCTGGCGCAGATCCAGTTGCCGCAGATACTGTTCGGCAATGCCCACGATCGCCGGGTCACCCACCATCGTGATGGTGCCCAGGCGGGTGTCGGTTGTGGCGCGCAGGCCGATCAAGGGTCCGGTGGAGGCCCCATAGGCCTCCACGGTGGTGACACTGCTGGCCTGGGTGGTCTGGGAATTGGGGGCGGAGGCAATGGCCTCCCCCTGGGACACCCCCTGGGTCACCGAGGTGGTGATGGTGTTCGTCTTGGTGACGGAGGCCCCGAGGTTGGCCAGATAATCCGCCGCCGCATTCGGCCCCACCTGGTTGAGGCGGTACACCTTCGACACCTGGGCACCGAAGCTCTTGGAGAGGGCGTTCGGACCGGCGAAGATCATGTTGCCCTCCAGCTTCCCCTGCAGGCCCGCCGCCAGCAGGGTGGTGTTGAGGGCACGGGCATAGGACTCACCCCGGAAGGAGATCGAGAGCGGGCGGGCACCGGGATTCACGCCAGCCGGGTTCTGGCCGGCAGCGGCCAGCGGTTCGTCCACATAGGCGAAGCCGTAGCCCCCCAGCTGGGCCAGGGCCATCAGGGCATCGCGGGCCGGCGCATTCTTGAGCGTCATCGTCACCGAGGGCCCGGACACGTTCACGTAGCCGGGGTTCCGCAGGGTCATCGTGCCCACCGCCATGTCCCCCAGCGGCGGGGCCACCGCCCGGGGCTGCAGCGGCGGCGCATAGCTGGGCAGCGGCACGGCACCCGGCCGGGCCAGATTCACCCGGTTCACCTGCAGCGAGGCCTGGGGAACCGGTGAGGGGAAGGCGATGATCAGGTTCTGGCCGTCGGCACTCACCACGGGGCGGCTGAGCGTCACCCCGGGCATGGGGGTGACCCCGATCGAGAAGCTGTTGCCGCCACCGTCGAAGCTGATGCTCTGCAGGCCCACCTCCGGCAGGGACAGGCGCTGCGGGCCGAGCTTCAGGGCCGAGGGGGCGGCCGTGGACAGCTGCCCCTGCCAGCCGGCCCCATCGCTCGACTGCTGCAGCTGCGGGGAGATGCCGGTGCCCTCGATCAGCAGCTCCACCGAATCGGGAAGGCGGCGCACCTTGAGCTGCACAGCACCGCTGACCGGGGCTTGCCGTGCCGACGACGAAGGCGTGGCGGCAGGCACACGAGGAGCCGCGTTGCTGACGGGGGCCAGCCAGGCGACAGCCAGGCAGCCACTGCACCACCCCGAGAGCCACAGGCGAGAACTCATGAGCTTGGCCAACGCGCCCTACCCCATCTGTGGGCGGAGTTTACCGAGGAAAATCAAACGGGCCAGCACCGCAGCCTCAGCTCGTACACCGGCCGGCACAGCTCAGGATGGCGGCTGGGCCGTCGGCGCGGGAGCCGCAGCCCCAGGAGCCGGGGCTGCGGGCCGGGATGGCGGCGGGGGCTTCAATCCGCCCTCGGGTGCCTTGTAGTAGGTGAGCAGCAGCTTGAGTTCAGGAACGGTGGGCTTCACCGCGGCGCCACCTCCAGGCTGGGCCACGGCGGGCACGCCCGGCTTGTCCACCAGGGCCATGGTGAACTGGCTGGGCACCGCCAGCAGGCTGAGCTTCTCCACCGCCCGCAGGAAGGCCAGGAGGCTGGGGTAGTTGCCGCGGGCGGTGAGCAGCACACGCTCGGAACTCAGGCCGGCCTCTTCCAGGGCCGACTTGGGAGGAGCGGGCGGCGGCTGGGTGCCGCCGGGCTGGGCCGGAGGCGTGGCTGGCGGCGCCTCGGGGGCCGGGGGCTGGGCTGGCACAGGCTCGTAGAGCTCCAGCTGCACCCCCGACCGGGTGGCCTCCCGATCGATCTGGGAGAGGAAGGTGAGGAACTCGCCGCTCCCTTCGATCAGGCTGAGGATCTTGCGCTGCTGGAGGTCTGCCTTCTCCTGGTCGCGGGCCGACTGATCGAGCTGCTGCCGCAGCAGGGGAAGACGCTCCTGCAGGGCCTGCAGCTCGGAGAGGCGCTCGGAATCGGTGCGCAGGCGCAACCACTGCGGCACCAGAACGGCACCGACCACCGCCGCCGCCAGCACCGCCCCCACCGCGATGGGCACACCCAGCAGCAGTCGCTGCCGCCGCAGCTGCTGCTGGGCACTCACCGAGGCCTGGAGATTGGTCATGGGAGCAGTCCCTCCTTCTGAAGCAGTGCCATGCGGCGGGTGAGGCCCTCGGCCCCGAGCTGCTCGAGAATCAGCTTCTCGGAAGCCGGCGGCAGGCCATCGCGGAAGGAGAACCGCAGCTCAAAGTTCACGGCGGGAGCGGCGAGATCCTTGGTGGCATCGCTGCGGTCGCGGGATGCCTTCAGCAGGGTGACCCCCTTGCCCGCATCCAGCAGCGGCGATCGCTTGAGATCGAGCTGGAGTGCATTGATCCGAACGAACGCCTGGGGGTCGTTGGCACGGCCCTTGAGCACCATGTCCTGGTCCTGCTGCTGGGCGTCGGTGAGCTGCACCCCCTCGGGCACCCGCAGCTGCAGGTCGCGCATCAGGGCGGACGACGAGCGGGTGCCGATCAGACCCTCCACGAGCTTGCGGTTGGAACCCTGCACCTGCTTGAGCTTGGCGTTGCTGCCGTTGAGCCGGCTCTGCAGCTGCTGTTCCTCGGCCTCCACCGTGGCCAGACGATCCAGCTCGGCCTTCACGAACACTCCACGCAGGAACAGCAGGCCGCTGATGCCCAGGGCCAGGCCGAGGATGCCGGAGCCGATGGCGACACCCTGAAGCAGGGTCTGGCGGGTGGCTTTCTGTGCCACCGAGGGTTCCGGCAGCCCCAGGGCCTCGCGCTTCTCGCGCAGGAGATCGAACGGTGTGGAGATCATCGAGCCCTGTCCAGCTCCGCCAGACCCTGCAGGGCAAGGCTACCGAAGCCAGCAAGGTCAACCGGCTCCAGCGCCTGGCCAAGGGCCGCCTCCAGAGTTTCGACGCCCTCCAGCGGCCGGGTGAGCAGCAGGCGTGACGTGGAGCAACCGAACTGGGCCCTGCAGAAGGCAAGGGAGCGCTGCAGCGCCGGGGCCAGATCCTGGGGCCACAGAGGAAGTGTGCGCTGGAATTCCGGCGCACCGGCCACCCACACATCGAGCAGGCAGGCGCTGCTGGTGGGCTGCAGCACGGCCACCATGGTGCCCGGGCGGGTTGCCTCGAGCTGGTCGCGCAGGGCCAGGATCTGGCAGGCCTGGGCCGGCAGGAGGTGGCTGAGGCTGCCCCCCGCGATGGCGAACAGCTGGATCCAGGCCTCCACCGTGCTGTTCGGGGCGGCCACCAGCAGGGATCGGCCCGCCGGGCCGGCCAGGGGCTGAAGGTCGATGGCCGCGTCTCGCAGGGAGAACGGCAGCCGCAGATCGGGGTTGCGCTCGCGCAGCGCCGCGATCGGCTCCTCGGGGCACACACCGCCCGGCCAGGTGATCACCCTCCAGGCACTGGCCGGCCGGGGCAGCGCCACCACCAGGTTGGCCATCACCGTGCTGTGCTCCAGCAGCAGGTCACCCACGAAGTCACCCAGGGCATCGGCAGCGATGGGCACGCCGTCCTTCAGGGTGCGGGCGGGAACGGGCGCCTGCCATACGGCCGGATCGGGACCGCCCGCCTTGATGCCCTGCCCCACCAGGAGCTGGGGATCGGAGAAGTCAAGCAGCACCGTGCTCGGAAAGATCTCGGCCCTGAGGGGGCGCAGCCGTTCTCTGATCCCCGCGAGTACCAAGGGTGACCACCTCGATTGCGGCAAAGCTACCGAACTTTCGAAAAGCGGCCAGCAACGGTGGCGGCATCAGCGCCATGGAAGCCCCGAACCCACCGCCTGGCCGATGTGGGCGAGGCGGTGGCGGTCGAGCTGACTGCTGAGGCCCTCCAGGATCTGCGGCACCAGCGCCGGACCGGCATAGATCCAGCCGGTGTAGAGCTGCACCAGGGACGCACCGGCCGTGATGCGCTCCCAGGCCGCCTGGGGTGAATCGATGCCCCCCACGCCGATCAGGGGCAGGGCGGGCCCGGCTGTGGCCCGCAGCCGGCGCAGCACCTCCAGGGCCCTGGCCCGCAGCGGCGCCCCGCTCAGCCCCCCGGCCTCCTCGGCCAGGGTGCGGCCGGTCTGGAGAAGACGCCGCCCCTCCAGGCCGAGGCGGTCCAGGCTGGTGTTCACGGCGATGACCCCGGCGAGGCCCTCCTCGTAGGCCATGCGGGCGATGGCATCGATGGCGTCGTCCTCCAGATCCGGGGCGATCTTCACCAGCAGCGGCGGGCAGGCCGGCAGGCGGCGCAACCGCTCCACCAGACGACGCAGCAGCAGCTCATCCTGCAGATCCCGCAGCCCGGGCGTGTTGGGCGAGCTCACGTTGATCACCGCGTAGTCGGCCAGGGGAGCGAGCAGCTCCAGGGAGGCCGCGTAATCGTCCGGGGCCTGGTCCAGGGCGGTGATCTTCGACTTGCCCAGGTTGATGCCGAGCACCGCCGGACGCTGGCCCGGGGGGGGCAGCCGCTGGCGCTCCAGGGTGCGCCGGGCGGCCTGGGCGCCCTGGTTGTTGAACCCCATCCGGTTGAGCGCGGCCCGCTCCGGCGCCAGGCGGAACAGACGGGGGCGGGGATTGCCGGGCTGGGGATGCCAGGTGATGGTGCCGAGCTCGGCGAAGCCGAAGCCGAAGTGGTGCCACACGGCCGCAGCCACCGCGTCCTTGTCGAAGCCGGCCGCCAGTCCCACGGGGTTGGTGAACCGGCAGCCGAACAGGCTCTGCTCCAACCGCGGATCGGGGCGACGCAGCTCCTGGCCCAGGCCGTCCAGCACACCGCTCACCACGGGCCAGCGGCGGCGCAGGGCGGCCTGGCCCAGCGCCGCCAGGGTGAGCCGGCTCAGCTGCTCCGCATCGGCACCGCCATCCTGCGAGAGCACCGGGCCGAGGACGCGTTGATAGAGCGCGCCCGTGGTGCCGGCCGCCGACCCCACTGCTGCCGCCGTCGCACCGTCCTGTGCGCCCTCGCCCATCTCTGCTGCTCAGCGGCCATCGCCCAATCCTGCCGTCCCGCGCCGCAACCGCCAGCGGCCATCACCGATCGGCTCCACCTGCCAGTCGCGCCAGGTCCAGGGCCTGGTGCGGCGCTCGAGATTGCGCAGGGGCTGCTCCACCAGCTGGGCCAGTTCCACCAGCGTGAGCCCATAGCCCTGGGTGGCCACCCGATCCGCCCATTCCAGGCGGCTCAGCAGCTTCTGAAGATCGGCCGGAGCCAGGTCCGCCCCTGGGGGAGGGGCCAGCGCCGGCCCCGCCTGCCGCGTTGCCTCCCCGGCTCCGGCAGGCACGTCCGCCTCCAGCCGCGCCATGCCCAGCACCTCCCCCTCCCGCAGCGGCGGGATCCGTCCCCGGGAGAAGGCCACGGCGATCGTGTCGCACCGCTCGTTGTCGGGATCGCCGCTGTGCCCCTTCACATGGCGCAGCGACACGTCATGCAGCCTGGCCCGGTCGAGCTGCTCCCAGAGATCACGGTTCAGCACGGCGCCGCCGGAAGCGGTGCGCCACCCCTTCCGCTTCCACCCCTGGATCCACTTGCCCAGCCCATCGATCAGGTAGCGGCTGTCGGTGCGGAGGGCCAGGTCGGGGTGGCGGGGCAGGTCGCGCAGGGCCTCCAGCACCGCCAGCGCCGCGGTGAGCTCCATGCGGTTGTTGGTGGTGTCCGCCTCGGCCCCGCCCATCTCGTGGACCGACCCATCCTCGAAACGGAGCAGAGCTCCCCAGCCGCCAGGCCCGGGATTGCCGCTGCAGGCCCCATCACAGGCTGCCGCCACCACTCTCACCGGCCGATCCGCCACTGGACACACCTCAGATCTTCGCTAAACAGACCCCCTACTCTGTGCTGCCCCCAGGGCAGGAAGGGCCATGGCCAGCACACCGAAACGCCGCCGACGCCGGCAATCCCTGGGCGCACGCGCCCTGCATCCGCAAGCCCTGCGCCTGCCGCTGGCCTGCGGCCTCGCCGCCCTGGGTGCGGGAGTGGCGGCCCTGCTGGCCGGCACGCCAGGGGAGCGGGTGCAGGCGGCCAACCTGTTCGGCAGCCAGCCGATCGCCACGGGCCAGGCCATCGCCCTGGCCCAGCCCCTGGCCGGAGGCCGCTGGAACCTGATCGTGCTGGAGCAGCTCCAGCCGGCGCCACCCTGCTGGCGGGAATTTCCCGATGGCTCGGTGGTGTCCTACGACGGCGACGTGGCTGAGGGCGTCTGTGGCCGCTATCTCTCGAGCAGCGCCTACTCCCTGCGGGTCAACGACAACGACCTGAGCAACCCCTGGCGGCTGAGGGTGGAGAGCGAGAACGGCCAGTTGCGGCTGCTGGCTGCCAACCCCCAGAACAGCACCATGATCCCCGTCGCCAGCGGCCGGGTTCCCGCCGATGGCCTGGCCGCCCTCCAGCTGGCGCCTGGCTGGAGCTTCCAGCGCCGCACCTACGGCGACGAGCCCCTGCGCCACCTCTACATGGCGAACGCCGAACCCCTGCCGGTGCTGCTCGCCCGGGCCCGGGGCGGTGGGCAGCTGGCCTCCCTGCCGGCGGCGCCCCCACCTCCTTCCGTGACCGCCGTGGCACGCCTGGACAGCTCGAACCGCCTCAGCGGCAGGCTCGACAGCCGCGGTAGCCGGGACAGCCGCACCAGCCGCTCCCCAGCGCGCCCCACGGGCGTGGTGGCCCTCGAAGTGGTGCCCTACGGCAGCTGAAGGCGAGGGGCGCCAACCGCCTCACGGACAGCTGAGCAACCGGCACGGCAACGTCCCTGACTCCGGTCGCATCCTCTAATTTCATGGGGTGTGAGGAGTGCGGAACGTCTCTTCGGGGTCGAAACGAGGACAGACTCCCGAAGCCCGTTCCACAATCCTGCCCCGCCTTTGGCGGGGCTTTTTTTTGGCTGCCCAATGCCGCGGTGGCGGGGTGAGCCCTGCCGCACCGTCTCCCCACAACAAAGCCGGCCCCGGAGGGCCGGCTCTGCCTTGGGAAGCTGGGGGGCCAGTGAGCCGGCCCCGGCTGCGATCACTTGATCGAAACCTTGCCGCCGGCTTCTTCGATGGCCTTCTTGAGGGCCTCGGCATCGGCTTTGGCGATGCCTTCCTTCACCGCCTTGGGAGCGGCTTCCACCAGGGCCTTGGCGTCGCCCAGGCCGAGGCCGGTGGCTTCGCGCACGGCCTTGAGCACCTTGATCTTGGCGGCCGCATCGAAGGATTCGAGAATCACATCGAATTCGGTCTTCTCTTCGGCAGCCTCAGCGGCAGCCGCGGGAGCGGCGGCCATCACCACACCGGGGGAAGCGGCGGCGGAGACGCCGAAGGCCTCTTCAATCTGCTTGACGAGCTCGGAAGCTTCCAGCAGGGAGAGGGATTTGAGTTGTTCGAGAATCTGGTCGGTCGTAGCAGACATGGTTGGGAATCAGCAACAGATCTGTGGGAAACAGTCGGATCGGTTGAGCTCGACAGCAGCGGATGGAGGGGAACCGGGCCTCAGGAGGCCTGGCCCTCGCCATCGGCGTGCTGCTGGAGGGCCCGAGCGAGACCGGAAGGAACCTCGTTGATGCCCACGGCCACCTTGGTGGCCACGGCGTTGATCGCACCGGCGATCTGGGCCATGAGCACCTCCTTGGAGGGCAGATCCCCGATGGCCTTGATGTCCGCCTGGGAGAGGAGCTTGCCTTCGAAAAGGCCGCCCTTCGTCTCAGACTTCTTCGTGTCCTTCTGGAAGGACTGCAGGGCCTTCACCGCACCACCCACGTCGCCCTTGACGAGCACGAAGGCGTTGGTGCCGGTGAGCAGGGATTCGAGATCCGACCAGGCGCTGTTGCCATCAATGGCCCGGCGCATCAAGGTGTTCTTGGTCACCTTGCACACGCCGTTGCTGGCCTGCAGACGGGTCCGCAGATCAGACATTTCCTTGATGGACAGGCCCTTGAAATCAAGGACCAGCGCCATTTCAGCCTCGCCGAGGAGCCCTTTGAGCTCTTCGACGATCTGTTGCTTGTTCTCCAGCGTGCGGCCCATAGGAAAGGATCGGATCGGGGGAACAAGCCGGGTACGCGGCCCGGGACACCGCCGCAGGGGATTCCGAGGAATCGCCACCGGGCAGCTCGAGGCCGCTGCATGCTCCTGACCCGATCAGATCGCCGGCGGCTGCTCACCGCTGACGGCCTGGAGGCCGAAACCTGTCGCGTTCACCTCGGCAGGACTTATGGCAAGAGGGAAGGCGGTGCGGCGAAAGCCGGCCGAAAACCCATCACCAACCTGCTGTCTGGGGTTGGGCGCGTGCCCATCTGGCCTTTGGCCAGCACCCAACCATAGACCATGGTGATCCCCTCTCCCGCAAGAGCCGCCCGGCGGCCGGGCTGGCGCGCTCAGCCCTCCTGCTTGATGTCCTGCAGAGCGCTGAAGTCCACCTGCACCGAGGGGCCCATGCTCGAGGTCACATACAGGGAACGCCAGTAGCGGCCCTTGGCACCGCTGGGCTTGTTGCGGTCGATGGTCTCCTGCAGGGCCTTGAGGTTCTCGAGCAGCTTGGCGGGCTCGAAGCTGGCCTTGCCGAAGCGCACGTGCACGATGCCGGTGCGGTCGGCGCGGAACTCCAGCTTGCCCGCCTTGAACTCGGCGATGGCGCCGGCCAGGTCGGTGGTCACGGTGCCGGCCTTGGGGTTGGGCATCAGACCGCGGGGACCGAGCACCCGGCCGAGCTTGGCCACCTTCGGCATCATGTCGGGAGTGGCGATCAGCAGGTCGAAGTCCATGGCACCGCCGGCGATCTGCTCCACCAGATCGTCGTCGCCGGCCAGATCGGCACCGGCGGCCTTGGCGGCGGCCACGGCCTCACCGCGGGCGATCACGGCGATGCGGATGCTCTGGCCGGTGCCGTGGGGCAGGGCCACGGTGGTGCGCAGCTGCTGATCGGTGTACTTGGGGTCGATGCCCAGACGCACGTGGGCCTCGATCGTTTCATCGAACTTGGCCGTGGCGTTGGCCTTCACCAGCTCGATGGCCTCCAGGGGCTCGTAGGCGCGGTCGGCCACCTTGGCCTGGAGGGAGGAAAAACGCTTGGAAACTTTTGGCATGGCAGTGATGGGGTGCGGGCGATGCAGGGCTGCCAGGGGCACGGGGCGCCACGGGCGGCTGGCTGGATCTCCCCCGGTGATGGGAAGGGAACGGTTCAGTCGTTGACGGCGACGCCCATGTTGCGGGCGGTGCCTTCGATGATGCGCATGGCCGACTCCACGCTGGTGCAGTTGAGGTCGGGCAGCTTGGTCTTGGCGATCTCCTCGAGCTGGGCGCGGCTGATGGCACCCACGGAACCCTTGGCGGAGGTGGCGGCCCCCTTCTCGATTCCGGCTGCCTTGGAGATCAGCACGGAGGCGGGCGGGGTCTTGGTGATGAAGGTGAAGCTGCGGTCTTCGAAGACCGAGATCTCCACCGGGATCACGTAACCGGCCTTGTCCTGCGTGCGGGCGTTGTACTCCTTGCAGAACGCCATGATGTTGACGCCGTGCTGACCGAGGGCAGGGCCCACGGGTGGCGCCGGATTGGCTTTGCCGGCCTGGAGGGCCAGCTTGATCACGGCTACGACTTTCTTGGCCATCGTCTCGAACTACTGGGCGGGTCTGCGGATCACCTCCGGGGATGGAGGTGGTGCTGGGAACGGCCACCCTCCGCAGGGAGGCGGCCGCTGAGGGGAGCCAAAGGCTCAGCTCTGCTTGCTGATCTGGGCGAACTCCAGTTCCACGGGCGTCTCGCGGCCGAAGATCGAGAGCAGGGCCTTGAGCTTGTTGCGCTCGCCCGACACCTCGATCACCTCGCCCTGGAAGTCCTTGAACGGACCGGCCGTGACCAGGATCTGGTCGCCCTCGCTGAGGTCGACCTTCACCACCGGTTTCTTCTCGGCGGCCCGCTTGAAGATGCGGTCCACCTCCTGGCGGCTGAGGGGGCGGGGCTTGATGTGGCCGCGGGCCCGGGCGGTGGCGCGGCGCTCCTCGGCCCCCACGAAGTTGATCACGTTGGGGGTGCTGCGCACCGCCATCATCGTGTCCTCATCGAGCACCATCCGCACCAGCACGTAGCCGGGGAACACCTTCTCCTCGGTGCTCTGGCGGCTGCCGTCCTTCTTCAGCTTCACCCCGGGGGTCTGGGGGATCTCGATCTCGAGGATGCGGTTGTCCACGCCCAGGGTCACGGCCCGCTGCTCCAGGGTGGCCTTCACCTTCTTCTCGCAGCTGGAGGCCACCTGCACGGCGTACCAGCGGGCCACCTGGCGCTTCTCGCTCACCGCCTCGGCGGACGTGTCCGAGGGGATGGCGTCCGAGGAGGCGTTGTCCGAGGAGGAGGCCCCGGCGGCCGGCAGGTCGAGCACGGCGTCAGCCATCGGCTCGGCTGCGCTGGCGACGGGATCGACGTGGCTTTCGGACAGGGTCTCGGACACGGTGCTTCGGGCTGGGGATGCGGGGAAGGCGGAGAACGGACGGGTGGAGGCGGTCAGATGGAGGCGGCCAGAGGCGATCAGCTGAACACCTGGGCGGCCGCCCAGCCGTAGAAGCGGTCGATGGCGGCGATGGCAGCGGCCGAGAGACCCACCATCAGGATCACCGCCACCGACTCGCTGAAGAGCTGCTGGCGGCTGGGCCAGACCACCTTGCGCAGCTCCGCGAGGGTGGCCGCCCCGAACCCGGCCGGCGCAGGGGACTCGGCAGCAGCGGCTTCCGCAGCAGCGGCGGCTTCCGCGGAAGCAGCCTCAGCAGAACCCTGCTCGGAGGAAGGCGCTGCGGGGGGCGCGGCAGAGTTGGGATCGGCTGGAGTTGGCTCGGACACCACGGGCGCTGACGCACGCGGGGATCCGCGCGACTCGGCAAACAATCACCCTACCGGACACCCTCCCCGCCTGTCTCCGGCACCGGCTCGAAGTGCAGCAGCCCGCCGGGCTCCTCCCCCAGCGTGACGCGCACGCCATGGGCGCCGCTGTAGCGCTCCTCCAGCAACTCGGTGGCCAGAGGGTTCTCGATGCGGCGCCGCAGCACCCGCCGCAGGGGGCGGGCGCCGTATTCCGGCTCATAGCCCTGCAGCGCCAGCGCCTCGACCACCGGCTCCTCCACCAGCAGCTCCAGCTGCTGCTCGGCCAGCAGCGCGGCCAGCTCGGCCAGCTGCAGCCGCACGATGCGCGCCAGATCGGTTTCGGCCAGCGGCCGGAAGCGGATCACCTCATCGATCCGGTTGAGGAATTCGGGCCGGAAGCGGGCCGCCAGGGCCTGGTCCACCGCCTGCTCCAGCTGGGTGGCGTCGAGGCCGCCGCGGGCGTGGTCGAGGATCGAGCGGCTGGCGAGGTTGCTGGTCATGATCACCACCGTGTGGCGGAAGTCCACGGTGCGCCCCTGGGAATCGGTGAGGCGGCCGTCATCGAGCACCTGCAGCAGCAGGTTGAACACCTCCGGGTGGGCCTTCTCCACCTCATCGAGCAGCACCACCGCGTAGGGGCGCCGCCGCACGGCCTCGGTGAGCTGGCCCCCCTCCTCGTAACCCACATAGCCCGGAGGAGCCCCCACCAGGCGGGCCACGGCGTTGCGCTCCATGAATTCGCTCATGTCGAGCCGCACCAGGGCCTCCTCCTCATCGAACAGGGCCGCCGCCAGGGCCTTGGCCAGTTCGGTCTTGCCCACACCCGTGGGGCCGAGGAAGAGAAAGGAGCCCACGGGCCGCCGCGGCGACTGCATGCCGGCCCGGGCCCGGCGGATCGCCGCCGCCACGGCCGCCACGGCCTCGGGCTGGCCGATCACGCGCTCGCCCAGGCGCCGGTCGAGCTCCAGCAGCTTCTGGCGCTCGCCGGCCAGCAGGCGCTGCACCGGAATGCCGGTCCAGCGGGCCACCACATCGGCGATGTCGCCGGGCTCCACCTGCTCGCGCAGCATGGCGTCGGTCTGCATCTCCGCCTCGAGGGCCAGGCGGCGCTGCTGCAGCCCGTGCAGCTGGTCGTACTGGAGGCGGGCTGCCTCCTCCAGATCGCCGCAGCGCTCAGCCTCGGCGATGGCATGGCGCAGGTCTTCATCCTGCTGCAGGAGGTCGCGCAGCTCCGCCACCCGCTCCCGCTCGGCCCGCCAGCGCTGCTGGAGCTGCTGCAGCGCCTCCACGGCCTGGCGGCGCTGCTCCTGAAGGGCGATGCGCTCGGCCTCAGGCGCCGCCTCGGCCGAGAGCAGGGCCAGCTCCACCCGGCGCAGGGCCACCTCGGCCTCCTCCACCGGCTGGGGCTTGGAGGTGACCTCCATGCGCAGGTTGGCGGCGGCCTCGTCCACCAGGTCGATGGCGGAATCCGGCAGACAGCGGTCGGCGATGTAGCGGTCGGCCAGGCGCGCGGCCGCGGCCAGGGCGGCGTCACTGATGGTGACGCCGTGGTGCAGCTCGTAGCGCTCCTTGAGCCCGCGCAGGATCTCCACGCTGGTCTCCAGCCCCGGCTCGCGGATCACCACCTGCTGGAAGCGGCGCTCCAGGGCGGGGTCCTTCTCGATGCTGCGGCGGTAGTCCTCCGGCGTGGTGGCCCCCACGCAGCGGAGCTCGCCCCGGGCCAGGGCCGGCTTGAGGATGCTGGCGGCGTCGGCATTGGAGCGATCGCCGCTCACCACGGTGTGCAGCTCATCGATGAACACGATCACGCCGGGGTCGGCGTCGCGCACCTCCGCCAGCACCGCGCGCAGGCGCTCCTCGAACTGGCCGCGGAACTTGGCGCCGGCGATCAGGGCGCCCAGATCCAGCGCCACCAGCCGCTGGCCCCGCAGGGCGTCGGGCACCTCGCCGGCCACGATCCGCTGGGCCAGGCACTCGGCCACCGCCGTCTTGCCCACCCCGGGCTCGCCGATCAGCACGGGATTGTTCTTGCTGCGCCGCGACAGCACCTGGATCAGCCGGCGGATCTCGGCATCACGGCCGATCACCGGATCGAGTTCGCCGGCGCGGGCGGCGGCGGTGAGGTCGCGGCCGTAGCGGTCCAGAGCGGCGGGCTCAGGGGCCTCGGCCTCCAGCTGCAGCGCGGGGGCGGCAGGGGCAGGAACAGCGCCAGGGACAGGGGCCGAGGCCGAGGCCGAGGCCACCTGTGGCGCGGGCCGCCCCGCGCTGCGGCCGGTGGGGGCGGCGTCGATCCAGTCGTCCGCTCCCCCCCAGGGATCGGCCGGCTGCGCCGGGGGTGGCGCAGCCGCCGGCGGCACCGCGGCGGGGGGTGGAGCCGCAACCGGCGCCGGGGCGGATCGTCCGGGCGCGGCCGGACGCAGCTGGCGCATCAGCGCCTCCTGCGTCAGTCCCTCACGGCCCAGCAGGCGGGCGCCGATGCGGGGCTCTTCCACCAGGGCCAGCAGCAGATGGGGCACATCGAGCAGGCGCGAGCCCCAGCCGGCGCGCCGCCGGTCGGCGTCCTCGAGCAGATCCTCGAGCGCGTCACCGATGTAGAGCTGCCCGTCAGGCTCGCTGGGTTGTTCCGCGCAGAAGGCCTCGAGCCGGTCGAGCAGACGATCGGGGTCGAGGGGCAGGCGATCGACCCACTGGCCGAAACGGCGGTCCAGCAGCAGGGTCTGGAGCAGGTGCTCCACATCCATCACGCCGTGGCGCCAGCGGCGGGCGGTGTCCTGGCTGGCCAGCAGCAGATTCCAGGCCTCCTCGCTGAAGCGGTCCGGCTCGCTGGTGAGGCTGGCGGGCTGGGGAGGGGCGTCCGTACGCATCAGGCCGCCCCATCGGCACGGGAGCCCAGCTGGATCAGCTCCACCTTGTAGCCATCGGGATCTTCCACGAAGGCGATCACGGTGCTGCCGTGCTTCATCGGCCCGGGTTCGCGCACCACCCGGCCGCCGCGGGCCCTGATCGCCTCACAGGTGGCATGGATGTCGTCCACGCCGAGGGCGATGTGGCCGTAGCCCTCACCGAGGGCGTAGTGCGTGGTGTCCCAGTTGTGGGTGAGCTCCAGCACGGTGTGATCCTGCTCCGGGCCGTAACCCACGAACGCCAGGGTGAAGCGGCCACCCGGATAGTCCTTGCGCCGCAGCAGTGTCATGCCCAGCACCTCGGTGTAGAAGGCAAGGGAACGGTCCAGGTTCCCCACCCGGAGCATGGTGTGCAGCAGACGCATCGGCAGACGGGCGCGGGAGCGGAGGAAACCATTCTGGCCAGCAGGCGTGCGGGCGGTGCCCGTTGCCACACCGGGCCGGGAGGGGGTGGCCCATAGGATCCTGCCTTGACCGCGCTAGGGCCAGCACCCGTGATCGACTCCCTCGACTATTCGATCGAAACCGTGGTGGCACGGGAGGTGCTCGATTCACGCGGCACTCCCACCGTGGAGGCCGAGGTGTTCCTGGAAGGCGGCGCGAGCGGCCGGGCGATCGTGCCGAGCGGGGCCAGCACCGGCGCCCACGAGGCCCATGAGCTGCGGGATGGCGGCAGCCGCTACATGGGCAAGGGCGTGCTGCAGGCGGTGGCCAACATCGAGGAGAAGATCGCGCCAGCCCTCTGCGGGATCAGCGCCCTCGAGCAGGTGGCCGTGGACAGCGCCATGCTCGAGCTGGACGGCTCCGACAACAAGAGCGCCCTGGGCGCCAACGCCATCCTGGCGGTGAGCCTGGCCACGGCCCGGGCGGCGGCCAACGCCGTGGGCCTGCCGCTCTACCGCTACCTGGGTGGCCCGATGGCCTGCCTGCTGCCCGTGCCGCTGATGAACGTGATCAACGGCGGCGCCCATGCCGCCAACAGCCTGGATTTCCAGGAGTTCATGCTCGTGCCCCACGGCGCCAACAGCTTCCGGGAGGCGCTGCGCATGGGCACGGAGGTGTTCCACACCCTCAAGGGCCTGTTGAAGGACAAGGGGCTGAGCACGGCCGTGGGTGACGAGGGGGGCTTCGCCCCTGATCTGGGCAACGTGGCCGCCGGAGAGCTGCTGGTGCAGGCGATCGAGCAGGCGGGCTACCGGCCGGCCGATCAGATCTCGCTGGCCCTGGATGTGGCCAGCACCGAGTTCTACAGCGATGGCCGCTACGCCTTCGACGGCGGCCGCTACACCAGCGCCGAGATGGTCGACCAGCTGGCCCAGCTGGTGAACCGCTTCCCGATCGTGTCGATCGAGGATGGGGTGGCCGAGGACGACTGGGAGGGCTGGGCCCTGCTCACCGAGAAGCTCGGCAGCACGGTGCAGCTGGTGGGCGACGACCTGTTCGTGACCAACACCCAGCGTCTGCAGCGGGGCATCGATCTGGGGGTGGCCAACTCGATCCTGATCAAGGTGAACCAGATCGGCACCCTCACCGAAACCCTGCAGGCGATCGATCTGGCGGGCCGGGCCGGCTACACCAGCGTGATCAGCCACCGCAGTGGCGAAACCGAAGACACCACCATCGCCGATCTGGCCGTGGCCACCCGGGCCGGCCAGATCAAGACCGGCTCCCTCAGCCGCAGCGAACGGGTGGCGAAGTACAACCAGCTGCTGCGCATCGAGGACGACCTGGGCAGCCAGGCCGCCTATGCCGGCGCCGAGGACCGGGGTCCCCGGGGCAAGGCCTGACGGCCTGCCTCCCGGCGCAGGTGCAGACCCCGCTCAGGGCCCTGCCGCCGGATCCGCGATGGGCGAGGGGGCGGAGGCGGGAGCTGAGGCGATGCCGGGGATCTGATCCAGGCGGCCGTCGCGCGCCAGGCGGGCCTGCAGCCTGAGCCAGCCCAGACCCACCGGCAGCCCCGCCACCAGGGGCACGGCCACCAGGCCAGGCTGGCGGCTGCTGGCCAGCACGGCGGCCGCCACCGCCAGACCGGCCAGCAGCATGGCCTGGCCCGCCGATTGCTGCGCCAGGGCAAGACGCCGCAGCAGGCGGTCGGTTTCACCGGCACGGATCTGCACCTGCAGGTCGCCCTGCTCGATGCGGGCCAGGTTCTCATCGAGGCGGCGGGGAATACCGAGGGCCCGGCTGCCCACCTCGGCGGCCTGGCGGGAGAGTTCGCCGAACAGATCGCCGCCGTTGCCGCTGGAGGTCATCAGGGGGAGCAGGTAGGGGCGGGCAATGGCCACCAGGCTAAAGCCGGGATCGAGACTGCGGCCCACCCCCTCGAAGGTGGAGAGGGCCCGCATCACGAAGATCAGCTCAGGCGGCACCCGGAAGGGCTGGCCGTACACCAGGTCGTAGAGATCACCGGAGAGCTTCTCCAGCACGTTGGCGGAAAAGGGGGGCGTGAGGGCGTCGTTGAGCATCACCCGCACCAGGCGCCGCACCGGGCCGGGGTCCACCTCGGCGGCGATCACTCCGGCCGCCTGCAGCTCCACCACCAGGGCGGAGGCATCCCGGCCGGCGGCAGCCCGCACCATGCGCCCCAGCCTCGAGCGCAGGCGGCTCGAAAGCTGGCCCATCATGCCGAAGTCGTAGTAGATGAGGGCGCCATTGGGGGCGACGGCCAGGTTGCCCGGGTGGGGGTCGGCGTGGAAGAAGCCGAACCGCACCAGTTGCTGCAGGTAGCTGGCCGCGCCCTTCTCGGCCACGGCGGCGGGCACCACACCGGCGGCCAGCAGGGCCTGGCGGTCGGTGATCTTGATGCCAGGCACGTAGTCGAGGCAGAGCACGCGGCGGGAGCTCAGTTCCCACACCACCGCGGGAATGCGGATGCCGGGGTCGTCGAGGAACTGCTGGCGGAAGCGGGCGGCGTGCTCGGCCTCCAGCCGGAAATCCAGCTCACGCAGCAGCACGCGGCGGCACTCCTGGGCGATGCCCACCCAGTCGCGGCCCCGGCCCCAGCGGGGATGGCGCTGCACCACCCGGGCCACCTGCTGCAGCACCTCCAGATCGAGGCGGAACAGCTTCTCCAGGCCGGGACGCTGCACCTTGAGCACCACCTGGCGGCCGCTGCGCAGGCTGGCGCGGTGCACCTGGGCCAGGCTGGCGGAGCCGAGCGGGCTCTCCTCCAGGTCGATGATCTCGGCGCAGCGCTCGCCCAGTTCCTGCTCCAGCAGGGCCTGCACCACGCTGAAGGGGAAGGCGGGCACCTGGTCCTGCAGGGCGGCGAGCTCCTCCACCAGCTCGGCAGGGAGCACGTCCGGCCGGGCGGAGAGCAGCTGGCCGAGCTTGATGAAGGCCGAGCCGAGGGCCAGAAATTCCTCGGTGAGCCAGCGGGCGCGGCGGCGGGCCCGCCGGCTGCGCCGTTCGGGCGTGGGTCCACCGGGATAGCTCCAGCGCTGACCATCCCACCAGAGGCCTGTGGCCAGACGCAGGGCCAGCCACCAGATGCGCAAAGGGCGCCGGATCACGGCCGACGATCCAGACGGCGGCTCAGCTGCGCGACCTGGGCCCGGAGCGCATCGATCTGATCCTGCACGGCGCCGGGGCCCGTCGGGGCGGAGCTGCTCCGGGCTGTCGCCCCACCGCCATCGCCCCCACCCCGCTCCAGCCGGTCGGCCTCCAGCTCCACCTCATCCCAGAAGAGCTGCAGCTCCTGCCGCAGCCGCTCCGGAGCGTCCTGCACCACCAGCGCCAGGCTGGCGGCGGCATCCACCAGGCCGCTGCCGAGCCGGGCCCCCAATCGCGCCAGGGTGGCCTGCATCAGGAGCTGGGGCGCCGGCATGGGCGGTGGTCTGCTGGGGAAACTGTGCCAGATGGGGCCCGCGGCTGCGGCCCGGCCGCCCGTCAGGGAGAAGGCGGCGGCAGGGCGGGTGCGGGCGGTTCGGTGGCGGCGGGCTCGGGGGGTTCGGACGGCTCGGCGCCGGAATCGGGCCCAGGCTGGGGCTGGAACGCGGAGGCCTCGGATTCCCGGTCGCGGCGCTCCTCCTCGGCCCGCTGCTCGGCCTGCCGCCGCTGTTCGGCCTCAGCCTGCTTGCGTTCCTCCTCCCTGCGCTCCTGCTGCCGCTGCTTGGCCTGACGTTCCAGTTCGAGCACCTCCAGATCGCCGCGGATCTCCTGGGTGTCGTTGCCGAAGCGCAGGCGCAGGCTCTCGAGGCTGGTGCCGGGGAACTCCCGTACGTCGAAGCCCTGGCGCAACTGCACCAGCCCCGGCAGCTGCAGGGCCAGCAACCGCTGGGTGACGCCGTAGCCCAGCCCGAAGCAGAAGCCGGCCAGCAGGGGGCCGCGCCAGCGGTTGCGGGGCCGGGCCTGCACGGCACGGGTGGGGCTGGAGGAGGCCATGGCGGCAAGAGTAGGGCCGCTCGCCGCGGTTGACTTGGGGCGATCGCCGTTCACCCACTCCATGCCCCTGCTGCCGCGCTGGCGCTACATGACCGACGAGGCGAAGGCCCTCACCCGGCGCACCGCCGTTTCCGCCGGCGTGCTGCTGCTGGTGCTGCTGGTGTTCCGCTCCCTCGTTCCCTGGGTGCTGCTGGCGGTGGTGCTGTACTGGCTCTGGCAGGCAGCCCGACGCTGACGCCGGGCTCCGCCCCCCAGCCCGCACCACTCAGGCCCGGCCGCTCCTCCAGCGCCGCTCGAGAGCCTCCCGGAAGCGTTGCAGCGCGGCGGGGCCATCGCGGCGCCGACCCTGCCACCAACGCGCCAGCTGCCACCCCTTCCAGCCCACCGCCAGCCCGAACAGGAGGCCAGGCAACACGGGGTGGGTCATAGCTGCCAGACCGGTGACCGTGCCTCGGCACGAGCCCAAGACCAGCCAGCACGGCGGCGGAAACATGCTGTGTGAATCCCAACCGGTGGAATCCCAGCATCACAGCAGAGAGGACGTTCTGATTCTGCTCTCCCAGTAGGCAGCATTGCCATGCACCTGAAGAACCTCCTCAAGAAGATACTCAGGCGCAGTGGTGCCGTCCTCCACTTCCAGCTGCTTGAGGGGGTAATTCACCTCAACGCTTCTCAGGCCCAGTTGCCCCACTTCCAGCTCAAAGACAGCCGCGTAAGCGCGCTTGAAGCCCTGCAGGCAGTTGGCCTCGAGATAACCCTCGGAACAGAGCTGTCTTCTGAAGAAGTCCGCCGATGGCGTGGGCGAGAGAAAAACGATCACCGTGTTGAATCGGTTGAAGTACTCCGTTGTAAACCCATGCCGATGGAGAAGGTTATGACGGACTGATGGGGCGTAGACAGCCTGGAACAGACCCATCGAAACCGGGGGGATCGACGCGAGACCTCCAGCCTGGGCGACCGCAGCCTGGCGAGGCCCGGGCAGGCACACCCAGAGCGGAGGCAGAGAACCCTGCCTTTCATACACCGAGAAGTGACTGAAGTTGCCATTGCCGACGAGCACCAAGGCCGACTGCTCCGGCGGCTTCAACTCGACGGAGAGCATCTCCCCGTCAAACTCCAAGGATGCAGACCTTGCAGTACCGCAAACGATTTCCTTGATATTTTTGACATTCGGAGTGGGAAGAAAAGTGAGGTCGGATGTATTGCCCAGCCCCATTCTCTCCACTGCCTCCATGAAGCCGATCAGATGGGAGTCGCCCCAGACTGTGTAGCTCAAGCTCATTGCCGGGGTGCAAACGCATCCAGAATCATCTCGTCGCAGGCCAGACCCGAAGCCTCCCCATCGGATTGCCTGCCCTGGGCATCCGCGCGTGCATCCGCCCGTCGCCTTGCCAGCCCCATACCGCCAGGAGAACCGCCAGAGGAATCGCCAGGACCGGCCGAACAACCACGGCCTGCATGCTGGGAGAATGCATGCTGGGAGAAGAAGTGCTCCATCACAACATCCACCGCGCTCTCTCGCACTGATCTCAGATTTTCCGCGAACGCAGATGAACAGAGTTTCGGGTTCGTCACTATTTCATAAGAGGGGAAGTAGTCAATGTGAGCTTGGTTGTCAGCCAATTGACCCGCCACAGACCTGAGGATCGCCTTGGAATAACTGCTCGAGACAAGCACGTGATGTCCACTGGCACTGGCCGTGAGCGGAACCGGTGAAACGGTGAGCATCACCTTGAAGGGCCGCCCCTGCCTGAGACTCCTGAGAAGAACCTGAAACTTGTTGAAATCTCCGATGACATCCGGAAATTGAGAATTCCTGAAGGCATGGATTTCAGGATCATACTTGCCTGCAAAAGTGCCTGGGGCCATGGGATACACCGTGCCAGACTCTCGATGCTCCCAAGACTCGGTGAGACCAAGCGTGAAGACGATCAGATCAAGCTCCTGGAACAGCTTTTTTACAGCTGCAATATGATAACGGCGATGTTCAACAACTTCCTCAGGAGAATCAAGGCCTTCAGGCTCAACGCCAGGCCTGAGGGCATCGAAGTAGCGACCATTCCTCTCCCACACATAGTCCTGAGGAGCACGATCACCTGCCACCTCCTCGGCCAGCTGCAGCAGCTGCCTCACCGTATAGATGTTCCCATAGCGTGCACTGAACAAGGAGAATCCGTACTTCTGATGCAGGCTCGTGGGCAGGCCGGAAGGTGCGGGCTCCACATCCAGAACATGGAGGCCTTCGCCCGCCAGTCGGCGGGTGATGTGCTGAGCAAAGCAGGACCCAGCCGTGGCGATCCTTGTCTGCGGAGAAAGATCGAACTTTTTCCTGTAGATCCCCTGGATGGCATGGGGATCCCCATGGGATACGCCTGACTTCCAAAAAGCACTCGGGGGAAGATCCGCGTAGGGATGAACACCCATGCCAGAGAGTGGTTCTAAAAATACTCTCAGCCTAACCATCAGCGGCAACCATCAACCGCAGCCATCAACACCTTGGGGTGCGCTGATGGTCACCCACGCCACCGGCATGCTGAGGGGGGTGGCGCCTCAGGACAGTGAGCTTGCCTTCTGGCACCGCCTCGACTGCTGATGCTGGCGGAATGCCCACTGGTTGCCCCTGACCACCATCCCGCAACGTTCGCAGGTCGTCGTGGGTGCCGCTTTGGTCCAGCTTGCCGGTCGCTCGCCCACCAGTTCCCGCCGGGATGGGTCAATGCCCCGTCCCTGCTGGTAGCGGGTCAGTGCAGGGGCCGTGGTGATGAACCCCGTCTCCAGACAGCGGAAGAGGAGGGACTGACCCCGAAGGTTGCGGCTGTTGTAGGCGGTCGCGGCAGGCATGGGCAGCTCGGTCGCAATCGCTATCCATGGTGGCACTTCCTTGGGCCACACCATGGGTGGTGCTCTGAAGGGGGGAGGAACCGCCTGGGCCAGGGTCGTGTCTGGGCCTAGGTCGTGTAGTCGGCGTTGATGCGCACGTACTGGTCGGAGAGATCGCAGCCCCAGGCCAGGCCGGTGCCCGGGCCCTCGCCCACCACCAGGCGGATCTGCACGGTGTCATCGCTGAGGTAGGCGCCGGCGGCCCGAGCGCGCAGGTAGGCGGACGCCGCCGGGCGGTCAAAGGCCAACGGCTGGCCGGCGGCCATCAACTGGTGCTCCCCCAGCCAGAGGGCCAAGGCGTCGGGATCCATCGGCACACCGGCACGGCCGGCGGCGGCCACGATCCGGCCCCAGTTGGGGTCGCGGCCGTGCACAGCGCACTTCACCAGCGACGAGCCGCAGATGGTGCGGGCGATGGCGCGGGCATCGGCCTCCGTGGCGGCACCCGCCACCTGCACCTCGATCAGGCAGGTGGCACCCTCACCATCGCGGGCGATCGCCCTGGCCAGGTGCTGCGACACCGCCGTGAGGCCGGCCTCCAGCGCGTCCAGGTGCTCGGGGCTCAGGGGCTCGCCGGCGGCAAAGGCCAGGAGCGTGTCGTTGGTGCTGGTGTCGCCGTCCACCGTGATCGCATTGAAGGAGCGATCCACCGCCCGCTTCACCATCCCTCGCCACACCTCCGCCGGCATGCCGGCATCGCAGCTCAGGTAGCCGAGCATCGTGGCCATGGCCGGATGGATCATCCCTGAACCCTTGGCCATGCCGCCAAGGCGCACCCGCCGGCCGCCCAGGTCGGCCTCCAGGGCGATCTCCTTGGCCACCAGATCGGTGGTGAGGATGGCCGCCGCCGCGCTGCCCCCCCCCTCCGGGCTGAGGGCCTCCACCAGCGGATCGAGGCCCGCCAGCAGGGTGTCCATCGGGATCGGCACACCGATCACGCCGGTGGAGCAGATCAGCACCTGCTCCGCCTCCAGGCCGAGCCGGGCCGCCAGGGCCTCGGTGGCCCGCAGGCTGTCGATCCGGCCGCGATCCCCGGTGCAGGCATTGGCCTGGCCGGAATTGGTGACCACGGCGCGGGCATGGCCGCCCGAGGCCTCCAGCCGCTCGGCGCAGAGGTTCACGCAGGCAGCCCGCACCCGCGAGGTGGTGAAGGTGCCGGCGCACACGGCCCCCTGCGGAGCCAGCAGCAGGGAGAGGTCGGGATTGCCCGAGGGCTTGAGGCCGGCCGTGATCCCGGCCGCCAGGAAGCCCGCGGGGGCGGTGAGGCCGCCGGGGATCGGGTGCCAGGACGGGATGGAAGACGGCATTGGGGCAGGGGAAGGGAAGCAGACAGGCCTGGATCAGCACAGCAAGGCGCCGACAGCTAGCCCTTGCAAAAACCTAGCCCCTTGCAAGACAAGAACAGGCGACCTTATGACCGAAGAAACTTTAACAGAAACGGCAGCAATTTGATCCCGTCTTAAAATAACACCTGGCACCAGAGCGGATCACACTGTCCGGGGATGCTTCCAAGCCGTCCGGGGATGTTTCCAAGCTGTCCGGGGATGCTTCTCATCGACAATTCCACCGGGAAGGCGATATAACCCGGAATGCCATGCACGAAACCTGGCGATTCAGCCGCTTTACCTGTCATCCAATGGCAACAAGTGCAAGCGACGGGCTGCCCGTTCCAGGAAGAGACGTCTCCCATGGGCGGCGGCAAATAAGGTGGCCCCAGCTGCAGGAGTTCTGGTTCGGATCGTGAAGGTTTCCCTTGCAGTACCCAGTGCTTGGCCAGCCGGCCAGAGCATGGACGTACAGCGAACGGCACCAGTCCCGGAGCTGCCAGATGAAACTCCAAGCCCTGCTCTCCTTCCTGATCCTGGCGGTCACCGCCATCTTCGCCGCGTTGAACTGGAAGGCATTCACCACCCCCTCGGATCTCTCCCTGGGGGTTACTTCCATGAACCTGCCGCTGGGGGTGGTGATGCTGGTGTTGCTTGTGGTGGTCACAGGGCTGTTCCTGCTGTTCGTGGTGGTGCTGCAGACCTCCGCCCTGCTGGAAACCCGGCGTCACCTGGCCGAACTGCGCGACTACCGCGACCTGGCCGACCAGGCCGAGGCCTCCCGTTTCACCGCGTTGCAGACGGTGATGCTGGAGGAACTCAGCAAACAGGCCAGCCTGACCAGCGAGGCCTCGAGCGCACCCTCGCCCGGCTGGACCAGCTGGAGGCGCACCTTGGCGGATCGGGCGACACTGGCTCGACGCCAGCAGCCTGAATGGAGAGTCCGGCCACCGGGACGCCCGAGGGGGCGGTGAGGCCGCCGGGGATCGGGTGCCAGGGAGGGGGCACGGCGGCAGGATGACTCTCACCGTCCTGCCCAGGTGCCATGGAGCCGGCCGATGCCGAGGCGAATGCCGTGTGCCGGAGACTGGCCGGTGAGCTCTTCCCCTGGGACATCACCCGCGCCCTGGAGCTGGCCCTGCTCAAGACGTTTTGCCTGCCCTCGATCTCGGGCCTGCTGGAGCGCACCGGCGAATTCACCACGCGGCCCCGCAAGCGCTACGACGACACCGGCCTGATGGTGGCCGAACTGCTGCGCTGGGGGCCCGCCAGCGCCGCGGGGCAGGCCGTGATCAGGCGGATGAACCGCATCCACGGCGCCTACGCGATCGGCAACCGTGATTTCCTCTACGTGCTCTCCACCTTCGTGGCCGAACCGATCCGCTGGCTGCAACGCTACGGCTGGCGGCCACTCAGCGCCCACGAGCAGACCTGCCTCTACCGCTTCTGGCGCCAGGTGGGGGAAGCGATGGGGATCACCGCCATTCCCGCCGGTCTGGAGGAGCTGCTGGCCTTCAACCGGCGCGTGGAGGCCGAGGCCTTCCGTGCCGCGGACTCCAACCAGCGGGTGGCCGACGCCACGCTGGCGATGCTGCTGGCCGACTGGCCGGCCCCGCTGCGGCCGCCCCTGCGGCGGGTGCTGCTGGCGCTGGTGGGTGCCGAGGTGTGCGGCAGCCTCGGCTGGAGCTGCAGCCCCGGCTGGTTGCAGCAGCTGGTGCTGCTGGCCCTGCGGCTGCGCAGCCGGCTGGCGCGCCGCTGGCCGCGCCGGCCCGGTTCCACGCGCTTCTATTCCGAACGCCCCACCCCGAGCTACGGCGAGGAGTTCGCACTGGAGCAGCTGGGTCCACCGGCGATGCTGCCCCGCCTGAACCAGCCCCGCTGGCAGGGGAGCCAGCGGCGCATCGGCCTCACCGGCGGCATCGCCAGCGGCAAGAGCACCGCCGGCCGCTGGCTGAGCGAGCGGGCCGGCCTGCCGGTGCTCGATGCCGACCTGTTCGCCCGCGAGGCCCTGGCGCCGGGATCGGCCGGGGAGGCGGCGGTGCGGGAGCGCTACGGAGACGCGGTGCCCTGGGATGCCCATGGCCTGGACCGGGCCGCCCTGGGGCGCCTGGTGTTCAGCAATCCGGCGGAGCGCACCTGGCTGGAGCAACTGGTGCATCCCCTGGTACGGCAGCGGTTCGAGGAGGAACTGGCCCGGCTGGCAGACGCCCCGGTGGTGGCGCTGATGATCCCGCTGCTGTTCGAGGCCGGCCTGCAGAGCCTCTGCAGCGAGGTGTGGCTGATCGACTGCGAGGAGAGCCAGCAGCGGCAGCGACTGATGGCCCGCAACGGGCTCAGCGAGGCGGAGGCCCGCGCCCGCATCGCCGCCCAGTGGCCCCTGGCGCGCAAACGGCCCCTGGCCGATGTGGTGCTCGACAACCGGGGCGGGGTGGAGGCTCTGGAGGCTGGCCTGGCCCGGTCCCTGGCGCTGGGAGGGTCCGGCGACAGGGCCGCCCCCACCTCCTAGCGTCAGGGCAACGCCTGCGGCAGATGTTCCAGGGCCATGCGTTCCATCCCCACCGCCCTGCCCGTGAACGGCCGCCTCAGCTGGCCGCTGCGCTCGATCACCAAGTCGTTCACCGTCACGCTGCTGCTGAAGCTGGCCGATGCGGGGCGGCTGCATCTCGACGATCCGGTGTCCCGCTACGTGCAGGGGGTGCCCAACGGCGATGCGGTGACCCTGCGCGATCTGGCCGCCATGACCAGCGGCCTGCCGGATTACACCACGCCGGAATTCATCGCGGCCTTTGAGGCGGATCCGCGGCGGATCTTCACGGCGCGGGAGCTGCTGACCTACGCCTGGAGCCAGCCCCTGCAGGGCCCGCCGGGCGAGCAGGCGGTGTACACCAACGTGAACACCGTGCTGCTGGGGCAGGTGATCCGGGCGGTGACCGGACGCAGCTTCGAGCACAGCCTGCGCCGTCAGGTGCTCCGGCCGCTGGGATTGCGGCACACCCTGGTGACTCCCAACGAGCGCCGCTGGCCCAGGCCCCGCCCGGTGGGCTACCAGCGCGAAGATGGGCGTCTCACCCCCCAGCCCGGCAACCTCTCGATCTTCCGCGCCGCCGGCGAGATGGTGGCCACCCTGCCGGACCTGCGCCGCTGGGCCGGCCTGCTCGGCCGGGGCCTCCTCCTCAGCCGCAGCACGGCCCGGGAGCGGCGCACGGCCGCCCAGCCCCTGCTGCGCGGCCCCGAGTACGACAGCTACGGTCTGGGCCTGGGCAGCCTCGAGGGCTGGTGGGGGCACACCGGTGAGGGGCTGGGGTTCACGGCGCTGGTGATGTACGAGCCCCGCTCCCGGGCACGGGCGGCCATCGTGGCGAACATCTCCAACCTGCCCGGCGTTCACGCCCCCACCCTGCTGTTTCGCAGGATTGCCCGCCGGCTCGAGGAGGGCGGCATCACCGCTGCGACGGGCGGCCCCGCCGCCGCCCCCTTGCCGGCGGCGGCCCTCGACAGCACTGCGCAGCGGCTGGCCCGGCGTTGGCAGATCCCGGGACTGGCGGCCGGAGTGTGGCTGCCTGGTGGCCGTCGCTGGCGGTACCTGGGCGGCGAGGCGGTGCTGGCCGGCGGCGGCTCCGGCGAGAACCGCCAGCGGGCCGGCAACGCCCTGCCCTGGGTCGCCCTCCCACCACCGCTCTGAAACGGCGCGCAGAACCCTGCGGCAGGCCGGCACTGACGAATCGGTGACGGCTCCATAGCCTGAAGACTCTCCCCCACGCGCGCATGGACCCGGAATCCAGCCCAGCGCAGGGAGGGCGCTTGCCGCTGACCCACGTCCTGCGAGGCGTCTGGAGTGGCTGCTGCGGGCAGCTCCGGCGGATCTGGACGCGCAGACCTGTGCTGTGGCTGGAGGTTGAAGGGCCGGAAGGTCGCCACACCACCCTCACGTTCTGCGGCCATCTCGCCTTCAGTGGCGCGCTGATCGTTGCCAGCGGGATGTTCTATGGGGCCGTGTTCGTCACGGTGTCGGAGATCTCCAACCGCTGGAGAATCTGCCTGCCCCAGCCCCAGACGGAGGCAGAGGCCACGGCTCAGAGCCAGGAGCTGCAGGCCCGCATCGGCAACATGCGCAAGCGCATCGGCAGCCTCAGCAATGCGGGGGTCAGCATGGCCGTCACCCCGGGGCAGACCGAGCGCTTGCTGCAGCAGGTGCAGCAGCTGGATCGGGGGCAGCGGCTGGCCTGCACCGTGGGAGTGTTCTTCTTCTCCCATCGCTACGCAGCCCTGTCGCTGAGCACAGCGGCCGGGATCGCCGCGCTCGGCTCCCTTGCCCTGATCAGCAAGCAGGGCTGGGCGAAATCGAACAACCTCGTGATCAATCTCGGCATCACGTCGGCTCTCACCCTCTACACGGCCTGGACGTTCAGCCAGCTCTACGGCCAGGCCGCCAACTACGAGAACTACAGCAGGAAATATGTGCTCGCCCACGACCTGATCACCACGATCGACAGCGCCATCGCCAATGGCTCCGCCGTGATCACCACCAACCAGGAACCGAACACCCTCAACCTGGCCAGCAAGCCCGACATGGCCAAGCTGATCAGCCACGTGGATGAGGGGCTGAAGATCATCAACAGACCCGAGTTCAGCGGCGACTCCACCTTCGCCGAGGATTCGTTCGAAAAAATCGGCGGCATCCTCAAACCTGGCGCCCCGCAGGATTCCGCCGCGGAACCGTGAGCGCCGCTCAGCCCTTGAGCTTCTCGGCCAGGATCCGGTTGGCGAGCTTGGGATCGGCCTTGCCGCCGGTCTGCTTCATCAGCTGACCCACGAAGAAGCCCTGCAGTTTGGTCTTGCCGCCGCGGAACGCCTCCACTTCATCGGGATGGGCCGCCAGCAGCTCCTCCACGATGGCGGTGAGCGCCGCCGGGTCGCTGATCATGCCCAGCCCGCGCTCGGCCACGATCGCCCTGGCGGAGCCGCCCTGCTCCAGCAGTTCCGGCAGCAGCTCCTTGGCGATCTTGCCGCTGATCGTGCCGTTCTCGATCAGCTGGATCATCTCGGCCAGCTGCTCGGGCCGCAGGGGCAGATCGGCGTAGGAGAGCCGGTTGGCATTCACGTGGGCGGCGATGTCGCCGGTGATCCAGTTGGCGGTGGCCTTGGCGTCGGCGCCCGCCGCCACCACCGCCTCGAAGTACTCGGCCATGGGGCGTTCATCGGTGAGCACCCGGGCGTCGTAGATGCTCAGGCCCAGCTGGTCGGCATAGCGGTGGCGCTTGGCGGCGGGCAGCTCCGGCAGTTCGGCGCGCCAGGCCTCCCGCTGCTCGGGCGTGACCTCGATCGGACCGAGATCGGGGTCGGGGAAATAGCGGTAGTCGCTGCTGCCTTCCTTGGAGCGCATGCTCTTGGTGAGCTGCTTGCTCTCATCCCAGAGGCGCGTTTCCTGCACCACGGGCTCCCCGGCCTCGTAGGCCTTGATCTGCCGCTGGATCTCGTAATCGCAGGCCTTCTGGATGGCCGAGAAGGAGTTCATGTTCTTGATCTCCACCTTCGTGCCGAAGGGGGCCTCGGGCCCGCGGCGCACGGAGATGTTCACATCGCAGCGCAGGGATCCCTCCTGCATGTTGCCGTCACTCACACCCAGATAGCGCATGATCCGCCGGATCTCGGAGGCGTACTCCGCCGCCTCCCGGCCGGTGCGCAGATCCGGCTTGCTCACGATCTCGGCCAGGGCCACGCCGGCGCGGTTGTAGTCCACCAGCGAGTGGGTGGAGCCGGCCAGGCGGTCGCTGCCGGCGTGCACGAGCTTGCCGGCGTCCTCCTCCATGTGCAGCCGCTCGATGCCGATGCGCTTGAGATAGGTGTCCTTGCCCTTCTCCGCCACCTCCACCTCGATCCAGCCGTCTTCGGCGATCGGTTCGTCGTACTGGGAGATCTGGTAGTTCTTCGGCAGGTCGGGATAGAAGTACTGCTTGCGGTCGAACTTGCTGTGCTCGGCGATGTGCAGATTGAGGGCCATGGCGGCCTTCACCGCATACTCCAGCACCTTCTGATTGAGCACCGGCAGGGTGCCGGGCAGGCCGCACACCACCGGGTCGATGTGGGTGTTGGGGTCGTCGCCGAACGCGGTGGAGGCACTGGTGAAGATCTTGCTGGCGGTGCCGAGCTGCACGTGGGTTTCCAGGCCGATCACCGCCTCCCAGGCCGGGGCAGCGGCTCCGGCAGCGGCGGCGGGGCGCTCCTGCGGGGCGGTCGGGGGGACTGCTGTGGGGGCGGTGCCTGCCATCGCGTTGTTCCAGCGCCAGTGCGTGGGCCGATCCTATGGAACCCCCGCAGGGCCCGGCTCAGCGGCTGTTGGGGGAGGCGTCCCGGAGTTCCGGACGGTTCCCCCCGGGCCGGGGTCCATCGCCGTCTCCACGGCCCCCATCGCCGAACCCGAAGCCGAACCCGAAGGAGAACGGCAGCCGCCCGCCGCCTGCCCGGGGCGCCGGGCGGGGCAGGCGCACGCCCGGCACGTTGGCGTTGAGGTGGTCCTCCAGGGCGCCCTGGTCGGGGAGCCGCGGCTCGAAGCCGCGGAACAGCGGACCCTCCAGGATCGCCTGGTAGTCCTGCGGGGTGAGGGCGATCACGGTGGTGAGGTCCAGGGCCTGCAGCAACCGCAGCCGCTGGCCGCTCTCCAGCAGCAGCGGGGCCTGGCCGGTGGGTTCCCCATCGCGCAGCCGCACCAGCTCCAGGCGCCCCTCCAGGGAGGTGACCGCCGTGTCGCCGTTCTCGAAGGCCTCCAGGATGTAGTTGGTGCCGCGCACACTCACCCGCATGGAGCGGGTGCAGCCGTTCTGGCGTCCCGACACCAGCAGCTGGCCCTGATCCAGCAGCAGACAGCCGCGGCCCAGCCTCAGGCGCGACTGGCGGTTGATGCGGGCGCCGGCGCCGGTGTGGAAGCGAAGCTGGGCCCGGGTGTCGCGGGTGCTGAGGGTCTCGGGCTCGTGGGCCACATCCTTCACCCGGGCCCGGCGCTGCTCGATGTACAGCTCGGGCCGGTCGAGGATCTGCAGCACGGTGGCCTGCACCGCGCCCCCGCTGCTGCCCTGGGCGAGGGTGCTGGCCGGCACCGCCCGGGCCGGCGCCAGCGCCAGGGGCAGCAGCAGGAGCAGGGCGCGGATCCCCCGGTTGAGCACGGTCCCCAGCCCCCCTGCCTGGCCTCCCCACTCTGCAGCGATCCCGCTGCTTTGGCCCGCCGCCGGCGCAGGGGGATTGGCAGGATGCCTGCGGCCTGCCGTCCCCCGCCGTGAGCGCCAGCGCGAATCCAGCGAGCGCCGACACCCTGATCCTGGGGGGAGGGCTGATGGGACTCTCCATTGCCCACCACCTCGCCCGCCGGGGGATGGGGGTGCGGGTGCTCAGCCGCCGCCGGCAGGAGGCCGCCGGCTTCGTGGCGGCCGGCATGCTGGCCCCCCACGCCGAAGGGCTCCGCGGGCCCCTGCTCAGCCTCGGCCAGCACTCCCTGGCGCGGATCCCCGCCTGGGTGGCCGCGATCGAGGCCGATTCCGGGCTCGGCTGCGGGCTGCGGCGCTGCGGCATCGTGGTGCCCTTCGCCACGGCCGAGGCCAGCGACGCCTACCCCACCGCCCGCTGGGGGCAGCCGCTCGACCGCCAGGGCCTCGAGCGGGAGGTGCCGGGCATCGGCAAGTCCTGGCAGGCCGGCCTGCTCTTCCCCCAGGACGGCCAGATCGACAACCGCCGGCGCCTGATGCGGGCCCTGGAGCGGGCCTGCGTGGAGCGGGGGGTGCAGTTCGAGGAGGGGGCCGAGGTGCTGGAGCTGGGCGCCGACGACCACGGCACCCTGGCGGCGGTGCGCTGGCGCGGGGCCGACGGCCGCACCCAGGAGCTGCCCTGCGATCGGGCCGTGCTGTGCGGCGGCGCCTGGAGCAGCCAGCTGCTGCCCCAGCTGCCGATCACCCCCGTGAAGGGGCAGATGCTGTCGCTGCAGGGACCCCGCCACGCTCTGGGGCGGGTGATCTTCGGGCCCGGAACGTACCTGGTGCCCCGCAAGGACGGCCTGGTGGTGGTGGGGGCCACCTCCGAACCGGAGGCCGGCTTCAGGCCCGGCCTCACGCCCGCTGGCCAGCGCCAGCTGGAGGAGGGCCTCACCGCCCTGCTGCCGGCGGCCGGCGGCTGGCCGTCGATGGAGCGCTGGTGGGGCTTCCGCCCCTGCACACCGGACGAGGGCCCGCTGCTGGGACCGGGCCCCATGGCCGGCCTCTGGCTGGCGGCGGGCCACCACCGCAACGGGGTGCTGCTGGCCGCCATCACCGCTGAGCTGGTGGGGGATTCCCTGCTCGGGCAGCGCCTGCCAGCGGAGGATCAACACCTGCTGGAGGCGTTCCGCTGGGACCGTTTCAACCTGCCGGCAGGGCCCGGAGCGTGAACACCGGCAGCTCCCCCATGCCCTTCACCGGCAGCTCCCCCAGCGGCTGCACCGGCAGCTCCCCGTCCACGAGCTCGGCGGTGGCGGCGTCGAAGAGGAGGGGCGTCCCTGCTGTGCGGGTGAGCCCCTCCATCCGGCTGGCCAGGTTGACCTTGTCGCCGATCACGGTGAACTCCATGCGGCGGGGGCTGCCGATCTGGCCCACGATCACCTCCCCGGAAGCCAGGCCCGTGCAGTTGTCGAGCGGCTCCAGGCCCTCGGCCTGCCAGGCGCTGTTCAGCCGGCTCAGGGCCCGCCGCATCTCGGCGGCACAGCGCACCGCGGCCACCGCCTCCGCCCGGGGCCCCCGGCCCAGCGGGGAGCCGAACACCGCCATCACCGCATCGCCGATGAACTTGTCCACGGTGCCGCCATGGGCGGTGATCACCTCCACCATCTCGCCGAGGTAGCGGTTGAGCTGGCGCACATGCAGCTCGATCTCACCACTGCCGCTGCGGCTGTTGGTGAGCTGGGTGAAGCCCTTGAGGTCGGTGAAGAGCACGGTGACGGGCAGGAGCCGGCCGCGCAGGATGCCCTCCGCCGCCGCCGGATCGGAGAGGATCTCCGCCACCACACTGGGGGCCACGTAGCGCTCGAAGGTGCGGCGCAGGCGCCGCCGCTCACGCTCCTCCGCCAGGTAGGCATCGCCGCCGTAGAGCGCCCCCAGCAGCACCAGCGCCGTGGCGGGCACCAGCAGGGGCACCCAGGTGTTGAGGCGGTCGAAGGCCAGCCAGGCGCCGGCCAGCTGCAGGGCCAGCACCAGCGCCACCAGCCCGAGCCGCCAGCCCAGGCCCGCGCGCAGCAGGGCCAGGACGGCCACCAGCAGCACCGGCGTCAGGGCCAGCAGACCGCGGGGCAGCGGCTGGACCGGCCAGGTCTGCAGGCCATCACCCAGCAGCGAATTGGCGGTGGCGGTCGCCAGCATCTCCAGCCCGGAGAGGGTGCCGAAGGGCGTCACCGTGCCTGCCCCCCCCTGGGCGCCCACCGGCCCGATCAGCACCACCGCATCCCGGATCAGGCTGCGCCTGGGGTGGTTGCGCCAGCGCTCCGGATCGAGCACTTCCCAGGCGGGCAGCCGCTCGAAGGAGGCCTCCGGGCCGTAGAAGTTCAGCTGGCGCCGGGCATCGGCCTGCCGGCTCACCCGGCCGGAACGCTCCAGAGCCACCTGGGAGAGGGCTGGCTGGGGCTTGGCGCCAGCCAGCGCCAGGATCCGCTCGCTGTAGGTCTGGGGGTGGCTGTGGGCCTCACCCTGGCCGCCCGGCAGGGTGTTGGTGATGCCAAGACCGCCGGGGCCGGCCGCCTCGCGCAGCAGATCGGCGGGCGGGGCCAGGCTCAGGCCCGTGAAGCTGGTGTCGCGGATCTCCATGACCTCCGCGGCGAGGGCCACGCGGCCCCGCTGGCGACCGATGGCCGCCGCCAGTGCGGCATCGTCGGCCGGGCCCTGGCTGCTGGGGCCCTCGAAGACCACGTTGATGGCCACCGCCCCAGGACTGGCCTCCCCCAGCCGGTCGAGCAGATCGCCGTAGCGGGCCCGGGGCCAGGGGAGGGTGCTGAGCCCCTCGGCCCAGGCGGGAATCGGTTCCGCGTCCTGGGACTGGTCGGCGAACCAGGCCCCTTGCTGGAGGGTGGAATCGTCGATCGCCACCAGCACCACCGACTGGGGCACCGGCCGCCGGCCGCGCAGCCGCACCAGCTGATCCTCCAGGCCCCGTTCGAGAACGCGCAGCTGCTGCGGCGGCCGGGCCCCCAGCCCGCCCACTGTCAGGGCCAGACCACCGGAGGCCAGAGCCAGGGCCACGGTGCGGCGCAGGGAGGAAGCCATCACAGAAGCCGACTCAGAAGAACCGCGGGAAACTCAGGCCAGGGATCGGGAGCGAGGGGGTGACCGGCAGGCTCGGCAGGTTCACCCCGGGCACGTAGCGGCGCACGTAGCTCTCCAGCGAACCGAAAGCCGGCAGGGGGGTGCTGAAGCCCTCGAACAGTGACCCGCCGAAGATGGCGTTGTAATCGCCCGCATTGAGGCGCAGCAGGGTCAGCACCACACCGGCGGGCGACAGGGTGACGCGCTGGCCGGCCTCCACGCGCGTGCTCGGGGCAGGGGCACCGTCCTGCGGGGGTTCACCGTCCTGCACGGCTTCACCATCCCGCAGCGGTTCCACCTCCACCGCGCCCTCCAGCACGGAGAGTTCGGCCTGCCCGTCCTCCCTGACCTCGAGGATGTAGTTGGTGCCGCGCACGCTCATCCGCGCCGAGCGGGTGCAGCCGCTCTGGGGACCGGAGACGAGGATCTGGCCTTGACGGAGCAGGAAACAGCCGCTGCCCAGTCGGAGCTGGGAGAAGCGGTTCACCCGGCCGGCCGCCCCGGTGTCGAAGCGGATCTGCCCCCGGCTCTTGCGGGTGCTGATCTCCTGCGGCGCCGCGGCCCGCTGCTTCACCCTGGCCTCCCGGCCGTCGACGTAGAACTCCCGGCCATCGAGGATCTCCTGCACCGTGGCGGCCTCTCTCGCCGCAGCGGGGGTGGGCGGCAGCACGGCAAGCGGCACCAGCACCAGGGGCCACCAGACCCGCCGCAGGGGCTGCCGCAGGGGGGGCTGCCGCGGGGGGTGGGAGCGCATCGGATCACGGAGAGCCTGCATCGCCGCATTCTCACCCCGGTTCCACGGGAGGCACCGCCAACGCATGCACCTCCAGCGGGGTGGGCCACCCCTTCAGCTGGTGCCGACCAAGGGGGAGGGTGCGCACCTCCGCCGGCAGCAGGTCCCGCAGGGCGGCACTGAGCAGGATGGGGTGATCGGGGAAGCGGCGGGTGAGGCCCTGCAGCCGGCTGGCCACATTCACAGCCGCTCCCACCACCGTGAACTCCAGCCGCTGGGGGGAGCCGAGGTTGCCGGCGATCACCTCCCCCACGTGCAGCCCGATGCCCTGCTGCAGCAGCGGCAGCCCCTGGCTGGCGAGCTCCCGGTTGAGAGCCCCCAGCCGCTCCTGCATGGCCAGCGCCGCCCGCACGGCCGCCATCGCCTCTGCGCGCTCCCCGCGGCTGCGGGGCACGCCGAACTCCGCCATCAGGGCATCACCGATGAACTTGTCCAGCAGACCGTTCTGCTCGATCACGGCGGCGGCGATCGCCGCGAAGTAGCGGTTGAGCAACGCGAACAGTTCGCCTGGGGCCAGGCGGGCGCTGAGCGCGGTGAAGCCCACCAGGTCGGTGAACAGCACCACGCAGGTGCAGCGGCGCCCTCCCAGCTCGGTGCCGAGCGGCCCGGGATCCCGCAGGATGTCGCGGAGCAGGGCTGGTGAGATCCGCCGGGCCAGCACCTGATGCAGGTAGGCCCGCTCCCGGCGTTCGTGCCAGGCCTGGCCGCTGGCCCGCAGGCCCCCCGCCAGCAGCGGCATCGCCAGCAGCGCCGAGAGAGGGAGCCAGAGCTGCAGCAGCCCCCAGGCCAGCCCGGCCAGGAGCAGGCCGCCCGCCCCTAGCGCCAGCCCCCGGGCGACGCTGCCCAGGGCCAGGGGGGAGCCCCGCAACACGCCCCACACGCCCAGCCCCCACCCCAGCAGCACCAGCGCCGCCAGCGGATCCTCCAGGGGCGCCAGGGCGCTGCCCCGCGCCACGCTGGCCAGGGCCTCGGCCTGCACCTGCGTGCCACTGAGCGGGCCGAAGGGGGTTTCCATCTGGTCGCCGAGGGAGGGGGCCGTGACGCCGATCAGCACGGTGCGCCCCCGCCAGTAGGAGGCGGGAAGATCCGGCAGCCGCCAGGCGGGCACCAGGGGCACGCGGGCCGAGGGAGCGCGGAAGTCGATGTAGCGCGGCAGACGGGGCGGCGGCGGGGAGCTGGGCAGGAGCCGGTCCGCCAGGGGGAGGGGCGAGGGCGGCGCGAAACCGGCCAGGTGGCCCTGCAGCCAGGCCGCCCCGGGGATCGCTTCGGTGAAGCCCTGGGGGCTCTGGAGCAGGGCGGTGAGGCCGGGGGGCGGGGCGGCCGCGGTGCTGAGCAGCGGCAGGGGGCGCCGCAGCTGCAGCAGCTCCAGTCCCTCCTGCTGCCGCTGGGCGAAGGCCGCCGCCAGCACCACGCGCTGCCGCCAGGGCCGCAGCCGCTCCGCGAAGGCGCGGTCGTCGGCGGCACCGAAGCGGCTGGGTTGGCTCAGCACCACGTTGAACAGCACCCGCTCGGCCCCCCGCTCCAGCACCCAGGCCGCCAGCTCGGCCTGCAGGGCCCGGCGCCAGGGCCAGGCCCCCATGGCACTGAGCAGGGGCGAAGCCTGGCGTTGCTCCCGCGTCAGCAGCTGATCCAGCTCCAGGGACTCGGCATCGATGCCGAGCAGCACCAGATCGGCCGCGCCGCCCGGGACCGCCCGGTCGGCGCCCAGGCCGGCGCGGATCCGAAACCCGGCCCCCCGCAGCTGGGCGTCGGCGGCCGCCAACGCCCGCCCGGGGAACCCCTGCCGCAGCGGGCCGGGCAGGGCGACCAGCACAGGCAGGAGCAGCCCCAGGATCCAGGGCTGGCGCCAGCGCGGCGGACGGATCTCAGCCACCACCCGGTTGCGGCGCCGCCCCCAGGCTCTCCAGCTCCCTGTCGATCACCGGCAGCGTGGGCATCGGGGCCGAAAAACCGTTCAGCAGGGGGCTGGAGCGGCGGCGCTGCAGCGCCTCGGCACGCCCCAGGCGGCGCGGGCTCAGCCAGGCGCCGTTCTGGTAGGTGAGCTGCTCGCCGCTGCGCAGCACGACCTCCTGACCTCCCCCCGCCTGCGCGCTCCCTGCCGGGGAGGAATCCGTGCTGACCCGCACCCGGCCCTCCCAGCTGAACACCAGCACGCGCTCGGCATCCACCTCCAGGAACACGGTGGTGCCCTCGATCGAAGCGGTGCCCACCCGGGTGCGCACCCGCAGCGGCTCACCGCCCTGGCGGCCGGGATTGATCCAGGCGATCAGCTGGCCGCGTTCCAGATCGAGCGCCGAGGGTGTGAGCCGGACCACCGCATCCCCGCCGAGCCGGAAGCTGCGGCCATTCGGCAGGTCCACCTGCATCCGTCCGGGGCGCTGGGTGCGCAGCAGGGAGCTCCCCGGCAGCCGCTGGCCCACCCTGGCGGACCGTTCCTGATCGCCGGGCGGCCGCACGAAGGCCGGCCGGGAGGGCACATCCGCCACCGTCGGCAACGGGCGGGAGGCCTGCACCCTCGCGGCCGGGCCGATCAGGAGCGCGGTGACCGCGGCCAGCAGAGTGCCGCGCACAGGCAGCGGACGGAGGGCCGGCATGGGGGAGGGGCGGGCCCCCAGCGTGGCGATTCAGCCCTCGCTGCGCCAGCTCTGATCGGAGGGGGTCCAGTCGCTCAGCTCGGAGGGCTGGAACCAGAGGCCGATCTCGAAGTCGGCGGTTTCGGGGGCATCGGAGCCGTGGATCACGTTGCGGCCGATGTTGATGGCCAGATCCCCGCGGATCGTGCCGGGCTCGGCCTCGAGGGGCTTGGTGGCGCCGATGAGCTTGCGGGCACTGGCGATCACGCCATCGCCCTCCCACACCATCGCCACCACGGGACCCGACGTGATGAACTCGACCAGGCCGGCGAAGAAGGGGCGCTCGCGGTGCACGCCGTAGTGCTGTTCAGCCAGCTCACGGCTGGGGGTGAGCTGCTTGAGGCCCACCAGCTTGAAGCCCTTGCGCTCGAAACGCCCCAGGATCTCACCCACCAGGCCCCGCTGGACGCCATCGGGCTTGATGGCGATGAAGGTGCGTTCGGCGGCCATGAACTCGATGCGGCGGATCCGGGCCATCGTGTGCGCCGGGCCTGCCGCTTGGCAAGCTCACCCCTGGGCCACCTGACTACATTCCTTCACGTTCCAAGCACGGTGCCGGGCCATGGTGCTCACCGCCACCCCCAGCACCTGGAGCGCTGACGACGGCGCCAGCCTCTACGGGCTCGACCGCTGGGGCGACCCCTACTTCTCGGTGAACGGGCGCGGCCATGTGATGGTGCAGCCCCGCGGCGACCGCGGCGGCTCGCTCGATCTGGTGGAGCTGGTGCGGGAGCTGCAGGGGCGCGACCTCTCCCTGCCGCTGCTGATCCGCTTCGACGACATCCTCGAAGACCGGCTCGAACGGCTCCATGCCGCCTTCGAGCGGGCCATCGCCCAGTACGGCTACGCCGGCCGCTACCAGGGGGTATTCCCGGTGAAGTGCAACCAGCAGCGCCACGTGGTGGAGCAGCTGGTGGAGAGCGGCCGGCGCTGGCATTTCGGGCTGGAGGCCGGCAGCAAGGCCGAACTGCTGATCGCCCTCTCGCTGGTGGACGATCCCGAGGCGCTGCTGATCTGCAACGGCTACAAGGACCGGCGCTACATCGAGACGGCGATCCTGGCCCGCCGGCTCGGCCGCCAGCCGGTGGTGGTGATCGAGCAGGCCGATGAGGTGGAGCGGATCATCCGCGCCAGCCGGGAGCTCGGCGCCGCCCCCCTGATCGGTGTGCGGGCCAAGCTCTCCAGCCGCAGCACCGGCCGCTGGGGCAGCTCGGTGGGGGAGCGGGCCAAGTTCGGGCTCTCGGTGCCGGATCTGCTGGCCACGGTGGAGGCCCTGCGCCAGGCGGACCTCCTCCCCGAGCTGCGACTGCTGCACTTCCACATCGGCAGCCAGATCAACGACATCGCCGTGCTCAAGGACGCCCTGCAGGAGGCGGGCCAGATCTACGGGGAGCTCACCCGGCTGGGGGCTCCCATGGGCTATCTGGATGTGGGCGGCGGGCTCGGCATCGACTACGACGGCAGCCGCACCGCCAGCGCGGCGTCCAAGAACTACTCCCTGCAGAACTACGCCAACGACGTGGTGGCCACGGTGCGGGAGTGCTGCGAGCCCCACGGGGTGCCCGTGCCCACCCTGGTGAGCGAGAGCGGCCGGGCGATCGCCAGCCATTTCTCCGTGCTCGTGTTCGATGTGCTCGGCACGGCCCGGCCGCCGGGGGAGGTGCCCGCCGAGCAGGCCGACGAACCACTGATGGTGCGCAACCTGCGCGACACCCTCGCCGCGATCCACGCCACGGCCGCGGCGGCCGGCGAAGCCTCCCCCTGCTGCGATGCCCTGCAGGAGGCCTGGAACGACGCGATCAAGTTCAAGGACGACGCCCTCTCGGCCTTCCGGCTCGGCTACCTCGGCCTGCCGCAACGGGCCGTGGCCGAACAGCTCACCTGGGCCTGCGCCGAGGCCATCGCCGCCCGGCTCGCCCAGCTGCCGGAGGGCACCCCCATCCCAGACCAGCTCCAGGCCCTGCAGGCGGGACTGGCGAGCACGTACTACGCCAATCTCTCGGTGTTCCGCTCCGCCCCGGACACCTGGGCGATCGATCAGCTGTTTCCGGTGCTGCCGATCCAGCGGCTGGATGAGGCGCCCACGGGCCTGGGCAGTTTCGCCGACCTCACCTGCGATTCCGACGGCAAACTGGCCCGCTTCATCGGCCGCGGACAGGAGAAGCCCCTGCTGGAGCTGCATGTGCCCCGGCCCGGTGAGCCCTACTGGGTGGGGCTGTTCCTGGCGGGCGCCTACCAGGAGGTGATGGGCAACCTCCACAACCTGTTCGGCAGCACCAACGCGGTGCACATCCGCCTCGGCCCCGGTGGCAACTACCTCGTGAACCATGTGGTGCGGGGCGACACCAACGCCGAGGTGCTGCAGGTGATGGAGCACGATCCCCGGCAGCTGCTGGAGCGGCTGCGGCTCGCCAGCGAGGAGGCGATCGGCCGCGGCCAGCTGGCGATCAGCGACGCACGGCGCCTGATGGCCCACCTGGAGAGCAGCCTGGGGCAGACCACCTACCTGCAGTCCTGAGGACAGGGCCGCCATGGCCTCCATCCGACGGCCCCTCAGACCAGCAGCGCCACCCAGAGAAGCTTGCAGGCGAGATGCAGGGCCTGGTCGATGCCGATCCGGTAGAGGCGGCGGCACTTGCCCAGGTCGATGCACACGTGCGCAACCCACTCCGCCAAGCCCAGCAGGGGCACACCGGTGAGCACCGCCACCAGAAAACCGTGAATCCCGCCATGGGCGGCCATCCACCAGCCCCAGGGCAGCACACCGCGGGCCTGGGGGCACTTCTCCAGGGCCATCCGATCGCTCTGGAGGGCGAAATCCGCCAGGAAATGCCCCATGGCGAGCAGCAGAGCCAGGTTCAGCCCCCTCGGCACGGCCACTTCGGCCAGCGGAACGCCGATCAGCTCAGAAACAGCCATCAGCGCAGGAACGGCCATGGGGAACAGCGCCGGCAGGCCGGGTAGGGCAGCGTCAGTCCCACTCTGAACCAGTCTGGGCCGCAAAGGCCTGCTCCCGATGCTGCCGATGGCGATGTCCCAACTCGCTCTCAGCCTCGCGCTGGCAGCCGGACTGGTGGTGGGGCGGGCCTGGATGGTGCGCCACAGCCGCCTGGCTCCCCTGCCCCTGCTGCTTCCCCTCACCGCCCTGCTGGTGCATGTGGTGGCCACGCTCACGCCGGCGGCGCAGCTCGGGGCGGTGCCGGCCCGCTGGCTTGCCAGCCTGGACCTGCTGTTCACGGGCTTCGCCCTGATCCGCCTGGGCACCTGGGGATGCCTGCAGCTGCCCGCCGGCCTGGGCTGGTGGCCCCAACCCCCGAAGATCCTGCGCGATCTGGCCATGCTGCTGCTGGCGGCGGCGTTCACGGTGCTGGTGCTTAGGGAGCGGGCCGGGGTGAATCTGGTGGGGCTGCTCACCACCTCCGCGGTGCTCACCGCCGTGGTGGGTCTGGCGGCCCAGGAAACCCTCAAGGACCTCTTCGCGGGCATCAGCCTGCAACTCGATGCCCCCTTCAGCGAGGGCGACTGGATCGAGGTGAACGGCAGCGGCGGCATCGTCCAGACCGTGACTCTGATGAACACCTACCTGAAGACCGCCGACGGCAGCAGGCTGGTGGTGCCCAACGACACCGTGGCCCAGGCGACGGCGCGCTGCTTCACGCCCCATGACCCGGTGGGGAACCGCTTCAGCATCGGCCTGGACTACGCCCTGCCCCCGGGGCAGGCCTGTGCGCTGCTGGAGCAGGTGATGGCCCAGTGCCCCGGTGTGCTCCAGCAGCCACCGCCCCGGGCGTGGGTGGGGGCCTATGCCGACAGTGCCATCACCTACGAGCTGCTGGTGTGGCAGCGGGGCGCGGGCGAGCTGCAGCGCCTGGAGGTGCGCAGCACGGTGCTGCAGCACATCTGGTATGCCCTCAGCCGTGAAGGCCAGAGCATTCCCTACCCGGTGCGGGAGCTGCGCCCGAAGCGCCAGGGCCCCCCGGAGGATGATCCCGCCCTGATCGACGTGGAGGCCCGCGCCCGGCTGCTCTCCGGCAACGCCCTGTTCCAGGAGCTCGGGGCGGACCAGCTGGCCCAGCTGGCCCCCCTCACCCGCTGCCTGCGCTTCGGGCCCGGCGAAGCCGTGGTGCGGGAAGGGGATCCCAGCTCGGCGCTGTTTCAGATCGTGCGCGGCCGGGTCGCGGTGCTGAAGGCCGGGCCCCAGGGCGGGCAGACGGCCCTGGCCAGCCTGGGGGCTGGGGAGGTGTTCGGGGAGATGGGCCTGTGCACCGGTGGCCGCCGCACAGCCACCGTGCGTGCCGAGGAAGACACGGTGCTGCTCGAGGTGGAGCGGGACGACCTGATGCCGCTGGTGGAGGCGGAGCCGGAATTCCTGAACCATCTGGCCCGCCTGGTGAACCGCCGGCGCTGCGAGCTGGAGAAGGTGACGGCCGAGCAGGCCGCGGCCCACGAGCTGGGCCTCCTCCAGCGCATGCAGCAGCTGTTCGGGGCGGTGGGAATGGGGCGGACCTGAGGGACCCGCTCAACGGGCGCAGAACCACGCCTGCAGGCCCAGGCGATCCACCGGCGCCGGCAGTTCCGCCGGATCGAAGGCGGGCGCAGCCTCCGCCGCCATGGCCCTGAGCGTCACCGGCCGGCCTCCGCCCTCCACCTGCACCTGGATCGGGCGCACGTCCTTGAGACCGATCACGCCGGCCAGGTCCCGGGCCTGCTGCAGGGCATCCTGGTAGGCCGCGCGCAACAGCTGCTGGCGGCTGGCCCGGTCCTCCTCGGGCCTGGCCTCCGTGCTCACCGGCGACAGCCGCACTCCCGGCAGACCGCCCACCCGCCGCACCAGGGGCTGCAGCTGCCGCAGCGCCAGCTTGCCGCTGATCTGCAGCGTGGCCACCCACACCGGCGGCCGCCGGCCGCTGCGGCTGCGCTCCCAGGTGTTCGGCGAGCTCACCTCCAGCTCCTCCACCCCCAGGGACTTCAGCTCCTGGCGCACGGCGCCCAGCCGCACCTGGAGGCTCTCCAGGGCCTGGTCAGCGGTGTCAGCCTCAGCTTCCACCCCAAGGGAGAAGCCGAAGCGGCTGGCCTCGCGCCGCAGCTCGGCCGAGCCGCGGGCTTCGAGCAGGGTGCCGTTGCACTGCAGCTGCACCTGGGCCTGGGCCATGGCCGGCCGCGGCGCGGCCTGAAGCAGCAGGACCATGGGGGAAAGCATGGCCGCGGCGCGCCACAGGCTCCTGGACCGCTGAGAAACGGACGTCACGGCTGGCTGAGCGGAGGTGCATGCAGCTTGCTCCCGGCCGGCCTGGCCGGGCAAGTCGTCCAGGTGAGCTGCCCTGCAGGCTCTCCAAATCGCATCAGAATCAGCAGCGCCCGCCATCAGAGCCTCAGACCAGGGCATCCCTTGAACCCTGAAGCCAGCCACCCCCCGCCGCGGGATGCCTGCGATCGCCCGTCCAAGGCCGGACGTCTGCTCCTGCGAATCGGTCCGTCCCTGGGGGCAGCGGTGGTGCTGGCCGGGATCGAGCTGTCCGGCATCGCCCAAAGGCTCGACCTGGCGTTCTATGACCTGATCACCAACATGCGCCCGGCGCCATCGGCGCGGGATCTGCCGATCACGATCATCGGGATCGGGGAGGACGACATCCGCCGTCATGGCTGGCCGCTCGATGACGGACTGCTCTGCCGGGCTCTTGACCGGCTGAGTGAGGCCGGCGCAAGCGCCATCGGCTTCGACATCTACCGCGATCAAGGGGTGGGGCCGGACCAGGCCTGCCTGCGGCAGCGCTTCGCCCGCAATCCGCGCTTGGTCTCGGTGTTCAATGTGGCCAACGGCATCCCGGCCATTCCAGGCACGCCACCGGCTCGGAGGGGGTACAACGATCTTCCCCTCGACCCGGACGGCACGTTGCGGCGTGACCTGGTGCACGTGACGGCCCAGGATGAAGCCACAGTGGCCCTGCCGCTGCGGCTGGTGGAGGTGGCCCAGGGCAACCAGCAGCTGCGCGACAGGATCGAGGCTGGCCGCCTCGACGCTGCGTGGCTGCAGGCCGACTCAGGGGGCTATCACCGTGAGGCTGACGCGGGTCTCGGGCTGCAGCAGATGCTGATCTTCAGGGAGCCGGGCAGCTTCCACACCGCGTCCCTCTCGCTCCTGCTGGCCGGAGGCGTACCGCCGAGCGCGATCAACGGAAGGATCGTGATCCTCGGCAGCACCGCCCCGTCGCTCAAGGATCTGTTCATGGTGCCGATGAGCCACTTCCGCGGCGGCGCCGTGCCGCTCACCTTGCCGGGGGCTGAGGTGCATGCGCTGCGGGTCGCCGCTCTGATGGACCTGCAGCGGGGCGAGCGGTGGACGGGGTGGCTGATGCCGGGTTGGGGCAATCTGCTGCTCACCCTGTTGGCGGCCGGTGGCGGACTCGCGCTGGGGGAACGCATTGGCAGCCTGCGCCGGAGTGTGTTCGTCACCGCTGGCATGGCGGCACTCCTGGGCGGCAGCCTGGCGGTGCTGCTGCTGCAGCACATCTGGATCGGCACCAGCATGCCGCTGCTGGCCCTGCTGATGCTCGCCGCAGCTGCCTGGTTGCGGCGGGGCGCTGCCAGCCAGCTGCATTCCCGGCAGATTCAACGACTGCTCGGGCAGGCCACATCCCCAGCGGTGGCCCAGCTGCTCTGGGACAAGCGCGACCAGCTGCTGCGGGAGGGAATCTTCGAGGGGCGACAGCTGCCTGCCACGGTGCTGTTCACCGACCTGGCCAATTTCAGCACCGTTTCCCAGCACCTCACACCGGCTGAGCTCACGGCTTGGATCAACCGCTGTCTGTCGGTCTGCATCCCTGCCGTGATCCAGCATGACGGCATGGTGAACAAGTTCACCGGAGACGGGATGATGGCGGTGTTCGGGGTGCCGGTGGGCAAGGATCCGGCCAGCGATGCGCGGGGCGCGGTGCAGGCATCCCTCGCCATCCGTCAGGGCCTCGACGAACTCAATGCCCGCCAGAGCCGGGAAGGACAGCCGGGCTACCGGCTGCGCATCGGTATTCACTCCGGTGAGGTGCTGGCCGGATCGGTCGGCAGCAGCGAACGGCTGGAATACGGGGTGATGGGCGACACCGTGAACTGCGGCTCAAGGCTGGAGAGCCTCGAGAAGCATCGCCATCAGGGTGTCACCAGGATCCTGATTTCCTCGGTGACCCGCAATCTGCTGGATGACGAGCTCGTGTCCGGGCTGGACTGGCTGGCGTGGGGCTCCCGGCAAGTCAAAGGTCGCGACGAACCCCTGGAGATCTTCGAGCTTCAGGAAGGACAGCGCACGGGCAGCAGCTCGGGCCAGTCCTGACCAAGCAGATCGCCGAGCTCAAAAGTGCTGATCAGCTCTGCGCGGCTGACCATGCCCCCGCAGCGCCCGCGCAACTGCTGAAGGCGTAGCTGGAAGCGAGCGTCATCCGGGGTTGTGTCCTGCACCAGAAGGCTGAGGGCCGGCGGCGACGACGTCGAGACCACCTGCAGCGGATCCCCCGAGGCACCAGCGGTGAGGCCGTCGTCACAGCGGTAGCTCGATTCCCACAGCGTGGCGTCGGGGAAACCCGGCCCCTGCACCAGCACCAGGGCCGCCCCGCCCGATAGCAGCAACCGTTCGGTGGCGGGGGCCGTACCGGTCTGGGGGCGAAAGCGCAGCACCAGAGGACGCGGCTGGCTGGACGGACCCTCCAGCAGGCCGAGCAGGGAGGGATCGCCCGGGGCGAAGACGCTGGATCGCGGTACGAGGTGCACGAGCATCCGTGCGCTGCACTCCCCACGGGTTCCCCCGCCCACCAGCCGGCCGGGGAAGGTCGCCCGTGGATTGGCGGACACCTGGATCTGGCTGGCCAGTGCCACGGTGATCGTGCAGCAGAGAGCGAGGGGGCGCCAGGGTTGGTTCATGGCGTTTCACCAGGGAGTGCCGAGCAGGGTGATGCCGGCCCAGAAGTAAGGATGGCCCAGACCCGAGCGGACGCGCTGCTGCTCCGCGGTGGTGAGATCGATCAGGAGGGGCATGCCGTCAGGAGCCACCACCCGGTTGCCGTCCAGGCGGATCCTGCCCGCGATCAGATCCCGGCGGGTGGCCTGCAGAGCGTCGGCTTTCGGGAACCCTTCATCGAGGTAGCGGTAGAGCTGCAGGAAAAACGCGGAAGTAGCGACATCATCCACATACCAGAGCGTGCCGATGGCGCTCCTGGAGCCTGCCTGCAGGGCGAGGCCCGCAAAGCCGAGTTCGCTCTCCGCGTCGCCCACGGCGGTGCGACAGGCACTGAGGCTGAACAGCTCCAGGGGATCTCCCTCGCGCTGATCCCGCATGCGGGCGAATTCAGCCAGGGAGATCGCACCGGCTCCGGTGTGGACCCTGGCCCGCCGCGGCCCCCCGGGCAGGAACTCCGCATGGGTGGCCAGATGCACCCGGTCGTAGCGCGGATCGGCAGCCTGCTCCAGCAGCACCATCGGCGTGAAGCGTTGGTTGAGGAAGGCGTCGGCAGACCGCTGAGCCGCCAGACCATCGATCTCCTGAAGCACCAGGGGCAGCGGGGCAAGACCTTCAAAGCTGGAGGCCCCGGCCGCCAGAAGCCGGGAGAGCCCGTCTTTGGGGGGGGTGAGACAGGTGAGCCGCAGGGAGGGTGTGAGGGTCAGGGCGTAGCGCTCCCCGAGGAACTGGCTGCCGTCGTGGAGTGCGGCGAAGGGCACCGCCTGCAGGCCACGGTCCGTGGCGATCAGGAGGCTGGTCACACCCAGCTCCGCCAGTTCCGCCTCGACTGGGGCGATCAGCGCAGCATGGAGCTGACGCGCTGGGGTCTGGGGATCTGAGGGGTCGATGAAGGCACGCCCCGCGTTCTGCTGGTAGAAGCTCCCCAGGAGCTGGCGGAAGCGATCCAGGGAGAGCTGAACCCGGCGGGGCGTCGGCTCGCCCTCGGCGGTGACCAGGGTGAGGTCGAGGAATGCCCGTTGCGGCTGGGAGGGATCGGCAGACGCGGTGCGGTCTTCGGTGAAGGTGAGGCTGAGGATGCCCGGCTGGTAGTGCTTGAAGCGTCCGCCCGCCTGGGTGCGAATCGCCTGCCTGGCAGCTGAGAGCCGGCTTTGCAGGTCCTTGGTGGCCAGGCTCTGGGGTGGACAGGCTGGCCGCTCGAGATCCGGCAGGAGCGCATTGAGATCCTCGAGTCGCCTGTCTTCCACCTGCGTGAGCAGGGCCAGGGAGGGATCCGCGCCGAGGCTCTCGGTCCCGAGGATCAGCGGCACCCCAGCGGCGTCCGCGTCTTCGCCCAGTGGGAGTCGCAGCGCGAGAGCGTTGGCTTGAAGGTTGTCTAACAATTCAAACGGGCCGGCAAACGGGCCGGCACCGCCAGGAGTCGGCTCATTCGAGACCGCTGCAGGCTCGGACGACCAGGGGGGAATGACGGCCTGGGTGAACTCACGCAGCAGGGTGAACGGGACCCCCGGACCAGGCTCTGGAGTCGGCCCGGGGACCGGCGGTGGGGTGGGATCTGGAGATGGCGACGGGCCTGGCGTCGGGCCTGGGGCCGGACCCGGGCCAGCATCGGGCCCTGGGTTTGGAGTTGGCGTTGGGGTCGGGGTTGGCGTTGGGGTCGGGTTCGGGTTCGGGTTCGGGGTCGGGGTCGGGGTCGGGATCGGAGTTGGGGTTGTGTTGGGGTTGGGGGTTGGGGTTGGAGCGGGCGGCTGCGGGGGTTCCGGGGTGGGGGCCAGGCCGTTGAAGGCAAACTGGATCGAACCTCGCTGGAGTTGGCCAAGGATTCCGTCTTCCAGTCCAGCCCTGGCATTGAGGATGTCGATGTCGACGCCTGCAAGCTGGGCCGAGTCGGCATTGACCAGCACGAACGGATTGGTCCCGGCCGGAGGGGGATTCAGGGGATCAGCCAGACGGATCTGGAAGAGGGGACCCTGCCCCAGAAATGTGGCCGTGGAAGTGGCACCGAAAACGATCTGATCCGAAACTCCAAGGCCATTGATCGAACCAAGATCAAACTCCAGAACAGCGCCATCCTGAACCTGCCAGTTCAGGTCTGTGAATGTGAGGCTGCCAATGGAGCGAACCCCGCCAGCACTACCGGGAGAGATGACGCTTCCAGCCTGCTGATCCAGCACCCCCATCGTGGAACCGTCGAAGGAACCTTGGATCGTTCCACTGCCGGAGAGGCGAGAACCTTGCTGCAGCAGGACTTGAGATGCCTGGCAGCGGCCTTCGAAGCAATTGTAGAAATCCAGCTCAGCCCCCTGGGATACCTCAATGGAGCCGGCGCTGAGATGCTGAGGGCCATTGAGAGCCAACCGACCCTGTTCCACGAGCAGGGATCCCTGGTTAATGACCCTTCCATTCAGATTGATCTGTCCAGGCGTCTGAGTGGTGACAAAAGCTCCTGGGGACACCTGAATGGATGCAGGGGATGTGATCGCGCTGAAATCGGAACCACGCAGTTCTATCGTGTCAGCCAGAACAACATCGCCAGCCGCAAAAACCTCAAAATCTCCCTGTGCTGCATGGAGCCCTGACACAGCGAAGGGGACGCCGAAAAAGCCTGGATTGTCAACGCTTCCTATCACCAGGGGAGTGGCGGAATCAGACGAGATATTGATCGAGCCCTGGAGAGATTCGGAAGCAATTTTACCCGCAGAAAAGATCTGCAGATCTTGATCGCCAAAGCTGCTCGCAAGCACCTCTCCTGCGCCAGCCTGAATGGCGCCGGGAGAGTTGTCACACACCAGACAGCCTGGCGCCGTTGTTGCAATCGTTCCTGCGGAACTCCGCAGGGACACCCGCCCCCCTCCGGAATTCAGACTTTCCTGCGGATCAGGGCTTCCGGATCCGGACAACAGAAAGATATCCCCATTGGCCAGAACACTGACATCCCCTCCATTGGTGTCTAGCCGACCCTGAAGCAGAAAGAAACTGTCGGTTTTTGCCAGGAAATCCGCCCCTCTGGTGAACACATCACCGGAAACCGAAATACTGCCAGACTGCGAGTCCAGCAGTACAGTTTCAGGCAACAAGCCTGGATCTACGGAAAGCAGGTTGCCAAAGATTGAGATGTCGCCATTGAAGCCCCCGGGATTTGTCAAGAAGCCCTGGGGGGCACCAGTGAGCTGAGCGACCTGGCCAGCCGTTGTCTGGCCATCAAAAGCCAGGCCGCCCGGGAACCTCAGAGTGGTGGCCGTACTCAGCTGGAGGTTGAGCACATTGCTGAACGAACCGTTGCCGCTGACGGAGATGCCTCCCGGAGATAGCCAGAAGAGGCTCGCCGCATTCTGGAGTTCCACAGGAATGTTGATAAAGGTGCCATTGGCTCCTGTTACCGACACAAAAACGGAACCGAATGCGCCGTTCAGAAACCTTACGCCAGCAAGCGATGTGCTTGCTCGCGTATCAAAATCAGAAAATCGATGGAACAGATGATTGGCACCGGCAGCCGTGCCCCCCGTGACCGTGCAGACGCCGCTCGTGCAGCTGCCGGTGCCGTTGTTGACGAGCGTTCCCAGGGATGAAGGGGATGAATCGGGCGTAATCTGAGCCAGGGTGGGTGGTGCGGCCCATATCCCGGCCACCAGGACAGGCCCGAGAATCTTCAACCGAGGGGCCAGGCTGACAGGCCAACGGTGAGGCCTTGCCTTGATCCATGACCAGCATTCAGTGAGACGCAGAGCACACGTCAGCATCTGAAACTCCCTGGCGCAACCCGAGGGCTGCTATCACGCTGAACAAACTATAGGTTGATTCTGGCTGAAGTTCATGGGCCAGTCCATGGAGACAGACAGGTATCCACAACCGGTAACACCACAGCGACCAGCCACATCTCAGATCAGCGGTATCACGCTTGCGGGGGCTGCCACTGTGAGCTCTTCATCCAAGGCCAGTTCACGAAGCAGGCCAGCTCTGGCTTGCATGTCTGTTGAACCATCCCATCATCTTCGCGGGATTGCTTCCAGTCTCGGGTATGTCAATGCTGCTGCTCGCACAGCTGGTGGCACCTCCGCTGCAACAGGGTCCTGTGCGGCTGCCGGAGAACCGGCCATCCCTGGAACGGCGGGCTCCTGCCCGTGGGGCTGAGCAGCCCCCCCTGGAGGTGATGCCGGACGACAACGCAAAACCACCTCTGGACGGGGAACCGGCGCCGGAAGCCCCGGTCCCGGCCGTGCCCAGCGGTGGTCTGCCAGCCATCGAGGGACTCACCCTCTACGACAACGACAGACTGCGCGACATCCTTGCGGACTGCAGCCAGATCAGTGCTCCAGCCGAGCGGCTGAATGCCTGCGCCGCCGCACTCACCGCCCAGTTCGTGGCCGATGGCTACGTGAACAGCCGTGTGTTCGTGGAGCTCACCCCCGCCCCGGGTCGCCTTCTGGTGGTGGAGGGCCGCCTGGTGGAACTGCGGGTGAACGGCAACGACGACCGGCTGAACCGCCGCGTCGCCCGCCTGATGCGATCCCTGCAGGGCACGCTGCTCCACCTGCCGAGCCTCGAGCGCCAGCTGCAGTTGCTGCGCCGGGTTCCTGGAGTGAAACAGGTGCGGGGCAACCTCTCCCGACTCGGCAGCGACCCCACCCAGGCCACCCTCACCATCACGCTCGAAGGCGGCGCGCCCGCCTGGCAAGGCGACCTTTCCCTCCGCAACGACGGCAACAACGGTTCCGGTGATGCTCGCGCCGTCGCCAGCTTCCTCAAGCCCGGCGCGTTGGTGGCTGGCGACGTGCTGCTGCTCTACGGGGAGCTCAACAGTGACGACGAGCCAGAGCTGGGGGCAGCGATCACCTCACTCACCTACACCCTGCCCCTCGGTGACGCCTTCAATCTCACCACGGCCTTCGGTGCGAGCCGCCGGGACCTGATCGAGCTGGACCCACCCGCCGATGGTCTCTCGACCACGCAGCTCCAGGGTCTCGGCCAGCTCGAGTGGGTGTTCTCCGAGAGCCTCACCCAGCGTTGGAACGCCTTCCTGGGGATCAGCGGCAGCTCCAGCCGCACCCGCCTCGATGGCGCGTCGTTGCCCTCCACAGTGCCGGAGATCATCCGCAAGCCGCGCAGCGGCTATCTGCGGCTGGGCGTCGGTGGCAGTGGCCAGGGCGTGGGGGTGGGCTGGGGTGGCTCGGCCTACCTGCTGGCCGGGCTCTCAGGCATGAGCCCCGCCGAACAGCGCCGTGAGTGGCGGGAGGCCGGCATCGACCCCTCCCAGGCCACGGCCATCGGCGGCCTGATCTCGGCTGGGTGGGCCTTCGCACCTGGCTGGCAGCTCAACGGCCGTCTGGCGGGCCAGTGGGCCTTCAACCCCCTTCTGCCCTCCATGCAGTTCAGCCTGGGGTCGGATGTGGGCCTGCGCGGTCTGCCCGCCCAGCTGATCAGCGGCGACAGCGGCTGGCTGGCCGTCACCGAGGCGTCCTGGACCTTCTGGCAGAACCGCAGCCACGCCCTGCAGCTGGTGCCCTTCATCGGTGCCGGCGGCGTGCGCAGCGAGCTGAGCGACTTCAACTTCAGCGACACCCTCGGCTCCGGCGGGCTGCTGCTGCGTTGGCTGGCCGGCGACAACTGGGCCTTCGAGCTGGGTTGGGCCCACCAGTTCTCCACAGGGACCCTCGAGGGTCCCTGGAATGACTGGGTGCTCGACGATGGCCTCTACGCCAAGGCGCAGTTCCGGTTCTGATTGGCCTGCCGGCTCAGCCCCCCTGAATCAGAACAGCCCCTTGAACAGGTTGAAGGTGCCGCCGCCCCCAGCCGGGGCGCGTTCCTCCTGCCGGGCCGGCATCTCGAGAGGCATCCCTTCCATCAGGGGCTGGATCAGCAGGGACTGGCGCTCCACCTGCACCTGCCAGCCCGGCGAGACCCCTGGCTCCTGCAGACGCTGGGGCACGGCGGGAGCCACGAACGTGAGCACGCCGGCCTGCATGGCCTGCATCGCCTGGGCACTCACGGCGCAGCTGGTCTGGGAGAGCGGCAACAGGGCCGGGGCCCCGGCCTGGCTCTTGCCCTTCTCCTGGCCAGCGGCACCGGAGCTGGGTTGCAGGCCACCGGAGAGCGTGCTCAGCCCAACGAAGGGGGTGTCGCCCCACGGACGGCTGCTGGAGGTCCAGATCACCAGATCGCCCTCCTGGCGTCCGGCGCCGGCCACCAGGGCCAGGTACCCCTCGGCGCCGGCCACCGGCTGCCAGCGCAGCAGGGAGGCCCCGCCGGCCGCAGTGATCGCCAGCTCCACCGGCGCCAGGAAATCGTGGCGGCTGTCCAGGGAGAAATTGAGCGTGGGGGTGGTGCCGCCACTCACCGTGTGGGCACCCACGAGGGAGGCACCGGCCGGCACGGCTCCGCTGCCCCTGGTTTCCGCGTTGGGCCAGCGGCCCAGCACGGTCGCCCCGGAGCGCAGCCCATCCGCCTGGGCGCGCAGGCCGCCCATCGACGCCAGGCGGCGGGCCAGGGCCTGCTGGTCGGGGAGCAGGCGCTCCAGGCTGACCACCTGGGGCTGCTGGCCATCGGCCTGGTCAGCGCAGCCGTGGAAGAGCAGCAGACGCCCCTGCGGGCGCTCGGGCGGACTCCCGGGCGTGGGGTTGCCCGGCTCGGCAGCGGCCGCCAAGGGGGGCACGAGCGGCAGCACCGGCCCCAGGCGCAGGCCCTCGGGAACGCGGTGCTCGGCCCGCAGAGCGCCTGGAGCCGGGCCGGGCGCCTCGAGGCTGAGCTCCAGGGTGCGGGCCGAGGAGGGAGGCGCGCCGCCCATCAGCAGGCGCATCATGCCGCCGGCCGAAAGATCGCCAGCCGCCAGCGCCCCCAGGCCGGAGAGGGTGGTGGCCTGGATGGTGTAGGTCACGGGGGGCTCGGCTGCCGCCGCAGCCGGAGGCGAGGCAGCGGAGAGGAGGGGAGGCGCGACCAGGAGCAGGGTGACCGCCAGGGAACGGCAGTGCCCTGACGGCCACCAGCGATGGGGTGCGGGAGCCGGCATGCCGAGGGAGCTGCAGCCCTGCAGACTAAGGGCCTCAGGGAGGGCTTTCAGGGGCGTGTGCGCCTCAGCCGAGGGCCGCCCGCAGGGTCAGCCTGGCCTGCTCCAGAGCCCCGTCCAGGGCTGCCCCATCCCGGCCGCCGGCCTGGGCCAGGTTGGGCCGGCCGCCACCGCCGCCGCCGCAGGCCTTCGCCACCCCGCCGATGAACCTGCCGGCCTGCTGCCCCTGGGCGATCACCGCCTGGCCGAAGGCCGCCACCAGGATCACCTTGCCCAGGTCGGCAGGATCCGGCAGGCCTCCCAGCACCACGGCGGCGGCATCGCCCAGCTGGTCCACCAGCCCCTGGGCGGCGTTCTGCAGGGCCGCCCCCTCCACGCCGTCGAGGCGGGCCACCAGCAGCTGGAAGCCGTTCCCCACGGCCTCGGCCTGGGCCACCAGGGCCGCCGAGCGGGCCAGGGCCAGCTCCTGGCGAGCCGCCGCCAGGGCCTTCTGGGTCGCCTTGAGATCGTCCTGCAGGGCCGCCACCCGCTCCACGATCTCGCCCGGCTGGGCCTTGAAGCGATCCCCCAGGGCCTTCACCACGGCGTCGCGCTCCTGCAGATAGCTCAACACCGCCGGGCCCGCCACCGCCTCGATCCGGCGGATGCCGGCGGCCACGCCGCTCTCGGCCACGATCTTGAACACGCCGATCTCGGCGGTGTTGGCCACGTGGGTGCCGCCGCACAGCTCCATCGACACGCCCGGCACATCCACCACCCGCACCACCTCGGCGTACTTCTCGCCGAACATCGCCACAGCCCCGGCGGCCCTGGCCTGCTCGATCGCCATCTCCTCCACCACCAGGCCGTGGCCCTCGCTGATCCAGCCGTTGATCAGGGCCTCGATCCGCTCCAGCTCCGCCGCCGTCACGGCGCGGGGGCAGTGGAAGTCGAAGCGGAGGCGATCGAAGTCCACCAGGGAACCCGCCTGGCCGATGCCCGGGTCCACCACCTGCTTGAGGGCCGCCTGCAGCAGGTGGGTGGCGGTGTGGTTCGCCTGGGCCCGGCGGCGGCAGGCCCCGTCCACCCGGGCCGTGACCAGATCCCCCACGGCGAGGCTGCCCCGCTCCACCCGGCCGCTGTGCACGAACACGCTGCGGTTGCGGCTCACCGCCTCGATGCTCACGATCACACCGGCATTCACGGCGGTCTGGTCGCCGCCGCCGAGCAGCACGCCCCGGTCGCCCACCTGGCCGCCGCCTTCGCCGTAGAAGGGGGTGCTCTCCAGCACGATCTGCACCGCATCCCCGGCCGAGGCGCGCTCGGCCGGCGCGCCGTTCACCACCAGGGCCAGCACGCAGCTGGGGTGCTCGAGGGCCTCGTAGCCGCGGAAGCTGGTGGCCTCCAGGGACCCGGCCACCTGGTCGATGGCGCCCTGCAGGGTGAGGTCGATGCTCACCGCCGCGGCCTTGGCCCGCTGGCGCTGGGCCTCCATCGCCGCCTCGAAGCCCTCGAGATCCACCGTGAGGCCATGCTCCTCGGCGATCTCCTGGGTGAGCTCCAGCGGGAAGCCGTAGGTGTCGTAGAGCTCGAAGGCCTGCGCGCCGCTGATCTGCGCCGGCCTGGTGGCCAGCACGTCGGCCAGCAGCTTCTCGCCCCGCTCCAGGGTTTCGAGGAAGCGCTCCTCCTCCCGCGCCAGCTCCGCCAGGATCACGGCGCGGCGCTCCTCCAGCTGGGGATAGGCCTCCCGCATCAGGGCGATCGCGGCCTCCCCCATCGCCTTCAGGAAGGGCTGAGTGATGCCCAGCAGCCGGCCGTGGCGCACCACGCGCCGCAGCAGCCGCCGCAGGATGTAGCCCCGGCCCAGGTTGCTGGCGCTCACACCGTCGCCGATCAGCTGGGTGATGGCGCGGCTGTGGTCGCCGATCACCTTGAGGCTGGTGCTGCCCTTCGCGTCAAGCGCCCCGTACTCCACCCCGGCCAGGCCGGCGGCGGTTTCGATCAGGGGGTAGATCAGATCGGTTTCGTAGTTGTTGGCCGCCCCCTGCAGGATCTGGGCCATGCGCTCGAGGCCCATGCCGGTGTCGATGTTGCGGCTGGCCAGCGGCGTGAGGGTGCCCTCCGCGTCGCGGTTGTACTGCATGAACACCAGGTTGTAGAACTCGATGAAGCGGCTGTCGTCCTCCAGGTCGATGCCGTCGTCGCCGAGTTCGGGCTTGAAGTCGTAGTAGATCTCCGAGCAGGGGCCGCAGGGGCCGGTGGGACCGGAGGCCCAGAAGTTGTCGGCCTCATCCATGCGGATGATCCGCCTGGGGTTCACCCCCACCCCATCGCGCCAGATCGCCTCGGCTTCATCGTCTTCGCGGAAAACGCTCACCACCAGGTTCTTCGGGCTGAGGCCGAACACCTCGGTGGAGAGCTCCCAGGCCCACTGGATCGCCTGCTCCTTGAAGTAATCCCCAAAGGAGAAGTTCCCCAGCATCTCGAAGAACGTGTGGTGCCGTGCCGTGCGGCCCACGTTCTCGATGTCGTTGGTGCGGATGCACTTCTGGGAGCTGGTGGCCCGCGGCGCCGGCCGTTCCGCCTGGCCCAGGAACACCGGCTTGAACGGCAGCATGCCGGCGATGGTGAGCAGCACCGTGGGGTCGTCGGGCACCAGGGAGGCACTCGGCATCCGCCGGTGGCCGCGCTGCTCGTAGAAGTTGAGGAAGGCGGCACGGATCTCGGCGCCGCTGCGGGGCCGGGCGAGCTGGGATCGACCGGTGGGGGGGGTGGCGGCGGCCATGGCTCAGGTCAACTACCCGGGAAAGGGAATGATCGCTCAGCGACCTTCGGGCTCACGGAGCTCCGGAGGGGCCAGGCGCCGCGTCCGACTGCTGGCCCTGCAATCCCTCGATCCGCCGGGTCTGCTGGCGCAGCAGGCTGCGGGCGAAGCCCGAGGACTGGTGCAGCAGCTGCTCGAAGGCCGCGGCATCGAACACCAGCGCCCGCACCGGCTCCAGGGCCATGGCGGCCGAACCCCTGGAGCGGCCGCTCAGCAGGGCCATCTCCCCGAGGGTTTCGCCGGCTGACACCCGCGCCTGCCAGTCGACGCCGCTGACCAGGGCCGAGCCCTCCAGCAGGATCGCCATCCAGGCCGCTTCCGCGCCGACCTGCAGGATCGGTGCTCCAGCCGGCCAGGAACGCAGCTCCCCCCAGGCCGCCACATTGAACAGCGCCGAGGGCGACAGCTCCGCCAGCAGGGGCACCTGCAGCAGCAGCTCCAGGAGGGGGGCCTCGGCCAGGGGCCGCCCATCCAGGAGGCCCTGGAGATGGGGCGTGACCGGCAGGCCGGTGCGGGGGGTGCGGCGCAGTCGTGCCGCCCGGGCCGGATCCCGCTGATCGAGCAGCCACAGCACCCACACCGCGTTCTCCGGATCGGGGTCGTGCCACAGGTCCTCGATCGCCTGCAGGGGATCCGGCAGGGGCTCAAGCTCCTGGGCTGGCTGCGGATCCGGATGGGGCAGCAGGGTGAGGTCGCGGCGCAGCACCTCACCCACCACCCCGGGGGGGAGCAGGGACTGCAGGGCAGTGAAGCGCTGCAGCAGCGGATCACCGCTGCGGAACTCGGCCAGCAGGGGCAGCAGGGGCAGCAGGCAGCCCACGATGCGCAGGTCGCTCACCGGCAGCAGGGGCCGGAGCAGGCCGTCGTGCGTCGCGGCGGCAGCCAGCGCGGCGCGGCGGGACAGTTCCCCCTGCAGGGCCTCCATCCCGTTCTCCAGCTGGCGACGGGCGAAGGCCGAGCGGGGACCGAAGCGCAGCAGCAGCTCCTGCCAGGCCCCGTCGTCGAGACCGGAGTCCTGGCGGATCATCTCCAGCCGCCGGGCCTGGGAGGTGTCGAGCAGGTCGGGCCTCAGGTCATGCTGCCCGGCCAGCTGCAGCAGGTCGTGGATCGCCTCCGCTGCTGCGTCCTCCCGCAGGCTGCGGCTGGCCCTCTGACGGCCATCGAGCTCGAGCAGATCCGCGTCCTGGAGCTCCAGTTCGCGGATGGCCGCGTGGTGGTCGGCCTCCTCGAGCCCCAGGGCGAGGCGCAGCTCCTCGAGCTGCACCGCGCTGGTGGCCCGCTCCAGCCGGCCGCTGCGGAACAGATCGGCCAGCACGTCGCGGTAGAGGGCCTGGCTGTTGGCGGCGAGCTGGGCCGGCAGCGCCTTGGCCAGGGTGAACACCTCGCCGGGCGTGAGCTCCTCGAGCGTGCGCCCATCGAGATGGGCCTCCAGGCCGGGGAAGCGCTTCCTGAGCTGGGAGCGGAGGCTGGCGCTGGTGCTCTCGCGGCGGTAGACCTCCGCATCGCGGGGCCAGCCGCGGTAGAGCCAGATGGCGCTGGCGATCAGCACCAGCGAGCGGATCAGCTGCCCCACCTTGCCCTCCACCGCCCCGAGGCTGGGATCGGCGAACCAGAAGAACAGGTTCACCGCCAGGAAGGTGGCCAGAAGCCGGGTGCGGGAGCGGGCCATGGCCTGGGCACGCTCCTTGCTGTGGTCCCGCGCCAGCCTGCCCAGCAGCGCCGTCTCCAGGCCACCGAAGAGCGCCACACTGCCGGCACCGGCGGCGCTCAGCAGGGCGGGAACCGCCAGCAGGCGCGGCACACCCCAGCTGGCATCGGCCCGGGGCCAGAGCTCCAGGGCCCGGCCGGGCAGGCCGGCATCGAAGGCCCACAGGCCGCTGCGCAGCATCTCGATGGCCTCGGGCCCCTGGTGACGGGTGAGCAGGAAGAAGGCCAGCACCAGCCCCGGGTAGGACAGCCAGGCCCAGCGCAGGCCGCGCCTGCCCTCGAATCCGGCCCAGTAGGTGCGTTCGGAATCGATGTCGATGCAGGGCGACTGGCAGGCCACGCAGGCTGAGCGCACCTGGCCGTCATCGCCGAGCGTGCGGCACATCGACTGGGTGATGCGGCTGGCATCGAGGTGGGCGGCGCTGGCCAGGGGTCCGCGCGGACCGGTGACCACCTGCTGGACCGCTCCCATCGGGCAGACGTACTGACACCAGGCCTTGCCGGCATAGGCCCAGCCGACCACGACCGCCGCCACCACCGTGAGCAGCAGCAGCAGGCCCAGCCCCAGCGGACTGCTGTTCACCGCCAGCAGCCGCAGGCTCAGACCCGCGATCAGCAGACTCCACTGCAGGGCCAGGTGGTGCCGGCCCAGCCAGGAGTCGCTCTCCACCTTGGCCAGCTGGAGCCTGCCGTTCCTGCCCGGTACCCGGCGCTGCCGGTCCAGGGCCCGGAACAGCTGGGAGACGAACGCCAGCGGACAGATGCGGCGCCAGAGCTCATGGCTGCCGGCCGCCAGGATCAGCAGACCGCTGGGCACCACCACGCCCCAGAACAGCTGGTTGCCGCCGTGGCCGTGGCAGTCCAGGCCGTCGGTGCAGAGCGGCGGCCGCAGGGCCCAGCCCCCCAGCGGCGGAATCAGCAGCGAGGCGATCAGGGCGAGCCAGCCCAGCAGCAGCAGCCAGCGCACGGCGTGGGCCTGACGTTCGGGCCACCTTGCGAAGATCCGCATGGCGCAGAGCGCGGCAGTGCCCGTCACGCTAAAGATGCCGCGCGACTCTGCCTCGGGACACCGCACGGCATGATCCCCCGCAGCAGTCCGGCCCGGCCGGCATGTCCGCGTGAGCCAGCTCGCCCCTCCGCCGTCCCGCCAGCAGCTGCGCCTGCGCTCGATCGCCTGGTCGCTGGGGGCCGGCATCGCCGCCCTGCTGCTGGGCCTGCCGCTCGGTCTGGAGGCCGGCCTGCGGGCCGGCGGCTGCGGCGTGCTCTACGGCCTGCTGGCCTTCCACCTGCAGCGGGTCGACCCCGACGACAGCCATCTGCAGGCCGGCCTGGTGGGCGCCGTCTGCGGCATCCACAGCCTCGCCCTGCCCCCCCTGGCCCCCTGGCCGCTGCCGGCGCCTCTGCCCGCCGCGCTGGTGGCGGTTGCGCCAACTGTGATGATGGGCCTCGTTCGGGCATGGCTGCCGCTGATCGGCGCGGCCCTGCTGCTGCACGGAGGCCAGGTCCTGGTCCGGCGTCTGCGGCCGGAGAACGGGTCCTAGCCGTTCCTCCCCGATCGTCCGCCGCGGTCCTGCCCGCCCCATGAGCCTGCTGCACGCCACCTGGCTGTTTCCACCGGAAGGGGCGGGAGGACGGCTGTTCCTGTGGGCCGACACCTGGCGGGTGGCCGCCCCCACCAGCCCGGGGCGGGACGCCCCGGAGCACCCCCTGGCCCTCGACGAGGACACCCTGGCCGAATGGCTGGATGACAACGGGCTCTGGGCCGAGGCCCTCCGCCCCGCCCGCGCCACCCTCACCCTGCCCAGCCGGCAGCAGGCGGTCCGCGGCCGCAGAAGCTCGGGCGGCAGCTGGAGCGGTCTGCCGCTGCAGGCGGGTGAACCGATCCCGAAGCAGCTGGAGTGGTGGCCCTGGCAGGTGACGGGCTGGGCCCTCGACCCCGCCAGTGCCGCCGAATGGCTCAGCCTGCTGCCCCTGGCCGGCGACCACCCGGAGATCGGCGATGACGTGCGCTGGTGGACCCACCTGCAGCGCTGGTCGCTCAGCCTGATCGCCCGCGGCCGCTGGCTGCCCCAGATCGAGGAGGACAAGGCCCGCTGGCTGCCCCTGCTCAACCGGGAGGACGACCGGCGCCGCCTCGAGGAGCTCGCCACCGGCCTGCCCCAGGTGGCCACCTGTGCCCTGGCGGCGGGGCTGCAGGGGGATCCGGCCCTGGCCTGCCGCCGGCCGGGCAGCGGCCGGCTGCGGGTGGCCAGCCTGGTGGGGGCCCTGCTCGATGGCCAGCTGCGGCAGGACTTCCGTCCCGACACCACCGGCCTGGATCCCCTGCTCGCGGCCTGGCAGAAGGCCCTCGGCAAGGGAGATGGCTCGCTGCCCCTCGATGAGGAGGAGCTGGAACGGCTCACCATCGCCACCCACCACTGGCGCGAGGGCGTGGCGGGCCGGGTGGCTCCGGCCCGCGCCTGCCTGGAGCTGTTCACTCCGGCGGAAGGGGACGAGCTGTGGGAGGTGAAGCTGAGCCTGCAGGCCGAGGCCGATCCCAGCCTGCGGGTGCCGGCCGCCGTGGCCTGGGCCGCCGGTGACCAGGGGCTGCAGCTGGGGGAGGTGGCCGTGCCCCAGCCGAGCGAGCTGCTGCTGGAAGGCCTGGGCCGGGCCCTCACGGTGTTCGATCCGATCCTGCGGGGGCTCGACTCCGCCACGCCGGAGACCATGCAGCTCACCCCGGCGGAAGCCTTCGTGCTGGTGCGCACCGCCGCCGCCCAGCTGCGGGATGTCGGGGTGGGCGTGGTGCTGCCCGCCAGCCTGGCCGGTGGCCTGGCCAGCCGGCTGGGCCTTGCGATCACGGCCGAACTGCCGGCCAACTCCCGGGGCTTCACCCTCGGCGAGGGCCTCGACTGGAGCTGGGAGTTCATGATCGGCGGGGTCACCCTCACCCTGCGGGACCTCGAGAAACTCGCCGCCAAGCGCAGTCCGCTGGTGCAGCACAAGGGGGCCTGGATCGAGCTGCGGCCCAACGACCAGCGCAATGCCGAACGCTTCTGCGCCGCCGACCCGGGCCTGAGCCTCGACGACGCCCTGCGGCTCACCGCCACCGAGGGCGACACGTTCCACCGGCTGCCGGTGCACGCCTTCACGGCCGGCCCGCGGCTGCAGGCGGTGCTGGAGCAGTACCACCAGCAGAAGCCCCCCGACCCCCTGCCGGCACCGCCGGGCTTCGCCGGCCAGCTGCGGCCCTACCAGGAGCGCGGCCTGGGCTGGCTGGCCTTCCTGCACCGCTTCGACCAGGGGGCCTGCCTGGCCGACGACATGGGCCTGGGCAAGACGATCCAGCTGCTGGCCTTCCTGCAGCACCTCAAGGCCGAGGGGGAACTGAAGCGGCCGGTGCTGCTGGTGGCCCCCACCTCGGTGCTCACCAACTGGAAGCGGGAGGCGGCCGCCTTCACGCCGGAGCTCGGCGTGCGGGAGCACTACGGCCCGCGGCGGCCCAGCAGCGAGGCCGCCCTGAAGAAGGCCCTCAAGGGGGTGGACCTGGTGCTCACCAGCTACGGCCTGCTGCAGCGCGACAGCGAACTGCTGGAGGCGATCGACTGGCAGGGCGTGGTGATCGACGAGGCCCAGGCGATCAAGAATCCCAGCGCCAAGCAGTCGATGGCGGCCCGCGACCTGGGGCGGCCGGGCAAGGGCAGCCGTTTTCGCATCGCCCTCACCGGCACCCCGGTGGAGAACCGGGTGAGCGAGCTCTGGGCCCTGATGGATTTCCTCAACCCCCGGGTGCTGGGCGACGAGGGCTTCTTCCACCAGCGCTACCGGCTGCCGATCGAGCGCTACGGCGACATGGCCTCCCTGCGGGATCTGAAGGCCCGCGTGGGCCCCTTCCTGCTGCGGCGGCTCAAGACCGACAAATCGATCATCTCCGACCTGCCCGAGAAGGTGGAGCTGAGCGAGTGGGTGACCCTCTCGCCGGAGCAGAAGAAGCTCTACAGCCGCACGGTGGACGACAGCCTTGAGGCCATCGCCCGCTCCCCCCTCGGTCAGAAGCACGGCCAGGTGCTGGCCCTGCTCACCAAGCTCAAGCAGATCTGCAACCACCCCGCCCTGGCCCTGGGCGAGGGGGCCGAGGCGGCCTCCAGCGCCGGGCCCGCCAGCTTCGCCGCCCGCAGCGCCAAGGTGCAGCGGCTGGAGGAGATCCTCGAGGAGGTGATCGAGGCCGGCGACCGGGCCCTGCTGTTCACCCAGTTCGCCGAGTGGGGCCTGCTGCTCCAGGCCCATCTGCAGAAGCGCTGGCGCCAGGAGGTGCCCTTTCTCTACGGCAGCACCAGCAAGACGGAGCGCCAGGCGATGGTGGACCGCTTCCAGGAGGATCCCCGCGGGCCCCAGCTGTTCCTGCTCTCGCTCAAGGCGGGCGGGGTGGGGCTCAACCTCACCCGCGCCAGCCACGTGTTCCACATCGACCGCTGGTGGAACCCCGCCGTGGAGAACCAGGCCACCGACCGCGCCTACCGCATCGGCCAGCAGAAGCGGGTGATGGTGCACAAGTTCATCACCAGCGGCTCGGTGGAGGAGAAGGTGGACCGGATGATCCGGGAGAAGTCGAAGCTGGCCGAGGAGATCGTGGGCTCCGGCGAAGACTGGCTGGGGGGCCTCGATGTGGGGCAGCTCAAGGACCTGGTGGCCCTCGAGGAGTAGGGAGGCGGTCGGCATGGACCTCGACCTCTACTGCGAGCGGCTGGGGCCAGGACTGCTGGCCGAGCCGGTGAACGCCCTCACCAACGCCGGCTTCTTCCTGGCCGCCTGGTGGATCTGGCGACGGGCGCCGCTGCGCCGGGGGCGGGTCGATCGCGGCATGGCGGTGCTGGTGGCGCTGGTGGTGGCCATCGGCGTGGGCAGCACCCTGTTCCACACCACCGCCAGCCGCTGGGCCCTGGTGGCCGACGTGCTGCCGATCCTGCTGTTTCAGCTTGTCTTCCTCTGGCTCTATCTGCGGCGGCGGTGGCGTCTGGCGATCCCGCCGGCGCTGGGCCTGGTCGCGCTGTTCGCGGCGGCCACCCTGGTGAGCCGCTCCTGGCCCCAGCTCGTCAATGGGTCCCTCGCCTACGCGCCCAGCCTGCTGGTGTTGCTGCTGCTGGGCTGGCGGGAGAGGGGTCTGCGGCCCGGGGGCAGTCGGAGCTGGCCCTCCCTGCTCGTGGCCGGCGCCGTCTTCGCCGTGTCTCTCACCCTGCGCAGCGTGGATCCGCTGGTGTGCCCCTGGCTGCCGCTGGGCACCCATCCGGCCTGGCATCTGCTCAATGCCGTGGTGCTGGCGCTGGCCTGCCGCTCCCTGATGGGTCCGTCGCCCGGGCCACCGGAACAGGGCATACTCAGCCCATGACCGTGAGCCCCATCACCACCCAGCTCGGCGATGAAGGCCTGAGCCAGCAGCCGTGGTGGGTGGACCAGTGGATGGAGTTGATCAACTCCTACCGCTACAAGAAACGGCTGGAGCGCGCCTGGGACTATGCCCGCTCCGGCAATGTCACCTCGATCCGCTTCGAGGGCCGCCGGGTGCACGCCCGGGTGCAGGGGAGCCGCCCCGATCCCTACAAGGTGAAGCTCTGGCTGGACGTGCTCAACGATGACGACTGGGGCTTCGTGCTCGAGGCCCTGAGTCAGAAGGCGCGCTGGTCGGCCCAGCTGCTGGCGGGGGTGATGCCCGAGGACATCGAACGGGCCTTCGCCGCCAGCGGCAAGCGGCTCTTCCCGTTCAAGCTGCAGGAGGTGCGCAGTGAGTGCACCTGCCCGGACAAGACCAACCCCTGCAAGCACGTCAGCGCCGTGTTCTACCTGATGGGGGAGCGCTTCAGCGAAGACCCCTTCGTGCTGTTCCAGCTGCGGGGGCGCTCCCGGGCCCAGCTGCTGGCCGATCTGGCCAAGCGGCGCCGCAAGGTGCTGGCCAAGCAGGCCCGCTCCCGCGGCGGCGGCCCGGACAAGGCCGCTCCCGCCCATCCGGTGCATGCCGCCATCCTCGATCCCAGCCGCTGGTGGCGCTACGACGCCGCCCTGCCGCCGGATCTGGTGGTGATCACCCCTGCCATGGAGGGCGACACCGGCCTGGATGCGGCCGGGCCGTTGCCCCTGGCGGAGGAGCCCCGCTTCCCCGAGGCCAACCGCCTGTTCCTGGAGCATCTCCAGGACCACAGCCGTGCGCGCGCTGCCCTGGCCATGGCGCGGGCGATGGGCAACGGCGATGGCGAGCAGGCGGCGGTGGCACAGACGGCGGTGGCGGGCACCTGATCGCGGCCGCCGCCGGCTTCAGACCGCGCTGCGGCCGGCGGCCGGCCTGAGGGCAAGCAGCGTCGGGCTGAGGCGCAGCCCCCCTTCGGCCGAGGCCTCCACCCCGATCAGCCCCGCCTGACGCCACTTGGAGAGCAGCCGCGTCACGGTGACGCGGGTGTGGCCGATCAGACCGGCGATCCGCTCGTGGGTGAGCCGCAGCGGCAGATCCACCCAGGCGCCGCAGCGCCGGCCCAGCCGTTCCGCCAGCAGTTGCAGCAGCGCCAGCAGCCGCTGCTCGGCGTCGTCCAGATGGCGCACCAGCAGCAGCGCAACGGTCCAGTCGTTGAGGCTGGCCGCGCCAGCTGGCGGCACCCCCGCCGCCGCCGCCACCAGCACCACAGGGGTGAGGGCCTCGAGATGCAGCCGGGCGCGACGGAGCAGGTCGAGGGGCAGATGGTCACCGCCACAGAGGAAACCCAGCGTCACCACCCGCTCGGGGCCCAGGTCCCAGGGTGCGCATGAACCGGGAGCGATCTCCCCAGGCTCGCTGACAGCCACCCGGAGCAGGCCGGCCTGCACCACGAAGCTCGCACAACGGAGGAGGGCCGTTTCGTCGAGGAGGAGGGTGTGCCCAGCCGCGATGTGCAGGGGAGGCTGGCTGGGCGGGAAGGGGAGGGTGCCGGCGGGGATGACGCTGAGCGCGTCAGTCGACATCGTGGGCGTGGCGGCGGAAGAGGAAATCCATGGCGTGGTTGCGCAGCTGGGCGTAGCGCGGATCCTCCTGGATCGATTCGTAGCGGCGGGGGCGCTCGAACGGCACCGGCAGAATCTCGCCGATGGTGGCGGCAGGCCCGTTGGTCATCATCACGATGCGGTCCGCCAGGAAGAGCGCCTCATCGATGTCGTGGGTGATCATCAGCACCGTGGGGCGATTCACCCGCCACACCGCCAGCAGCTCCTCCTGCAGCTCCTCCTTGGTGATCGCATCGAGGGCACCGAAGGGCTCATCGAGCACCAGCACCGCCGGGTTCACGGCCAGGGCGCGGGCGATCGCCACCCGTTGCCGCATGCCACCGGAGAGCTGGGGGGGACGCTTGTCCCGGGAGTCGAGCAGGTGCACCATCGCCAGGTGATGCTCCACCACCTGGGCGCGGCTGGCCCTGGGCAACTCCGGCCGCGCCGCCTTCACCGCCAGCTCCACGTTCTCCCACACCGTTTTCCAGGGAAGGAGCGAGTAGTTCTGGAACACCACCATCCGGTCGGGGCCGGGGCGTTCGATCACCTCACCGTGCAGGGTGACGCGACCATGGCTGGGACGCAGGAATCCCGACACCATGTTGAGCAGGGTGCTCTTGCCACAGCCGGAGTGGCCGATCACGCAGAGGAACTCCCCCTCGTTCACGCTCAGATTGATGTCGCGCAGGGCTTCGAACGGGCCGCGCGGGGTGGGGAACACCTGGCCCACGGCCTCGAACTCCAGGAAGCCCCGGCGGGGATCAGATGTGGTTGCCATGGCAGCGGACACGACGGGTGGAGGGGAGGGTGCAGGGGAAGGTGGACGGGAAGGAGATGCGGAAGAACTGGGGGAACGGCCGTGGCGGGGCTGGATCCGGAGAGGCATGGTCCGAACAGGGCGGCGAGTTACTGCGGGCGTGGCGGAGCTGTCCTCAGGCGGCGCTGCTCCTGGAGGAAATGGATCAGTTCGGCGCGAAGGTGGTAGTAATCGGGATGGCCCATCACGTCGAGGCGATCGCGCGGCCGCGGCAGGGGCACCTCGAGAATCCGGCCGATGCGGGCCCGGGGCCCATTGCTGAGCATCACCACCCGGTCGGAGAGCAGCAGCGCCTCGTCCACGTCGTGGGTCACCATCACGGCGGTGAGGCCCGATTCCTGGCACACCTGCATCAGCTGCTGCTGCAGATTGCCGCGGGTGAGGGCATCGAGGGCACCGAAGGGCTCATCGAGCAGCAGCAGCCGGGGGCGGATCGCCAGGGCCCGGGCAATGGCCACCCGCTGCCGCATGCCTCCGGAGAGCTCCGAGGGGAAGCGGTCCGCCGCCTGGGTGAGGCCCACGGCCTGGATGTTGCGTTCCACGATGGCGCGGCGTTCCGCCGGCGTGGCTGCGGCCATCACGGCATTCACCGCCAGGGCGATGTTCTGCCGCACAGTTTTCCAGGGCAGAAGTGAGTAGTTCTGGAATACCACCATCCGATCGGGGCCGGGTTCGCTCACCTCGCGCCCGTTCATCAGGATGCCGCCCTTGCTCGCCTGGTTCAGGCCGGCGAGCAGGTTGAGCAGGGTGCTCTTGCCACAGCCGGAGTGGCCGATCAGGGAGACGAATTCGCCTTCGGCAATGTCGAGATCAATGTTCTCGAGAGCCACGTAGTGGCCGCCCCCGTCGAGGGGGAACACCTGGGTGACGGCATCCACCGTGACCAGGCCTGCAGCGGTGACCACCTCAGTTGGCTCCCTTGCTCACCTTGGAGCCCACGAAGGCCACCAGCCGATCCAGGGCCAGCCCCACGATGCCCACATACACGATGGCCAGAATGATCTGACTGGCGCTGGAGTCACCGCCGGCGTTGTAGGCGTCCCAGATGAAATAGCCAATGCCCCCATCCGCCTTGAGCATCTCGGCAGCCACGATCGCCAGCCAGGCCAGGCCCACAGCAATTCTCAACCCGGTGAACACATAGGGAACGGTGGCCGGAATCACGATGTTCTGAATGTAATCCGACTTGCGCAGCCGCAACACACGGGCCACGTTGGTGTAATCCTGGGGAATCTGGCGGATACCGACCGCCGTGTTGATGATGATCGGCCAGATCGCCGTGATGAAGATCACGAACACGGCCGAGGTGTTGGCATCCTGAAACACCATCAGCGAAATCGGGAACCAGGCCAGCGGCGGCACCGTGCGCAGCACCTGGATCACGGGATCGAAACCCTGGCCGATGAACCGGTTCATGCCGAGCAGCCCGCCGATGGCGATGCCCACCACGGCGGAAAGCCCATAGCCGAGGGCGACCCGCTGCAGCGAGATCAGGATCTGCAGGCCCAGCCCCTTGCTGGTGCCACCATCGTCATAGAAGGGCTGACTGATGTACGGATCCCACGTATCCACGATCACGTTCACCGGCCCTGGCAGCCGGGCGGCACCCAGCAGCAGCGAGAGCAGCTGCCACGCCAGCAGGAAGGAGCCGATGCAGAGCAGATAGGGAACCACCTGGGGCAGGCCCGGCAGAAGCCTCCGCAACCGCGAACGGCTCCGGGGCGGTGAGGCGGTGAGGGTCATCGCGACAACATGCAAGAGGAATGGGTGGTCGCCGCCCGGGGTAAGCGACGACCGAGGGGAGTTCAGGCCAGCGCCTTGATCTTGAGGCTGTCGAGGTAGGCCTTCGGGTTCTCGGGGTCAAACACCACACCATCGAAGAAGGTTTCCTTGCCGCGGGAATCACTGGCGGGGATGGCCTTCTCCTGGCCGATGGCCTTGGCGGCCTCCTTCCACATGTCGGAGCGGTTCACCTGGTCGATCAGGGTCTTGGTGTTGATGTCCTGGGGCAGGTAGCCCCAGCGGATGTCCTCGGTGAGGAACCAGAGATCGTGGCTCTTGTAGGGGAAGGAGTAGGAATCGGTGTCCTTCCAGAAGTGCATGCGCAGGGGCGAATCCTTCACCATGCGGCCATCGCCGTAGTCGAAGGTTCCAGCCAGGCGGGGCTTGATGTCTTCCACCTTGGCCTTGAAGTATTTGTCCTTCGAGGTGATCTCGCACAGCTCGTCGAGGTTGGCCGGATCCTGACACCACATCTGGGCCTCCTGCACCGCCATCAGCAGGGCCATGGCGGCCTTGGGGTTCTTGTCCACCCAGTCGGCGCGCAGCGAGAAGGCCTTCTCGGGGTGATCCTTCCAGAGCTCACCGGTGATCGCGGCAGTGTAGCCGAGTTTCTTGTTCACCAGGCGCTGGTTCCACGGCTCACCCACACAGAAGGTGTCCATGGTGCCGGTCTGCATGTTGGCCACCATCTGGGGGGGCGGCACCACCACCAGGTCGGCATCCTTGTTGGGATCGATGCCGTTGGCTGACAGCCAGTAGCGCATCCAGAGGTCGTGGGTGCCGCCGGGGAAGGTCATGGCAGCCTTGAGCAGCTTGCCGCTGGCCTTCTTGCGATCGGCGATCTCCTTCAGCTTGGGATCCTTGATCGTGACCTTTTCAGCCAGAAACTCATTGGAGAGGGAAAGACCCTGGCCATTCACATTCAAGCGCGCCAGGATATACATCGGCAGCGGCTTGTTGGTCTTGGTGATTTTGCCGGCCGTCAACAGATACGGCATCGGCGTGAGGATGTGGGCGCCATCGATGCCGCCGCTGCCTCCACCGAGTTCCAGGTTGTCGCGGGTGGCGGCCCAGGAGGTCTGCTTCACCACCTTGGTGTCGGGCATGCCGTGCTTGGCGAAGAAGCCCTTCTCCTTGGCGATGATCAGGGGGGAGGCATCGGTGAGGGCGATGAAACCGAGGGTGGCACCCTTCACCTCGGTGTCGGAAGCTCCCGTGGGGGCAGGGGTGGAACTGGTTGTCGACTGGTTGCTGCCACACGCGCTCAACCAGACGGCACCGGCGGCGGTGCCGGCGGCGGTGATCAGAAACTTACGGCGGGAAAGACTTGACATGGAGCCTTCGGGGAAGCCTGGAAATGGCCGGAGAAAGAACAACGCCTGAGGCGCTGGCCTCCGGACGGGCTCCAGAACGAAGCGCACCGTGCCGGTGATAGGAGCTGGCGCCAATGCTTGCCAGCGGCGACTAAAGAATCACGGCGCAGATCCCCCTGAGCGTGTCTATGGCTACCAATTGCAAAGTTGGTGCTGAAGCCCTAGCCGGCGGGGGCCGTTTCACAATGGCTTGCCCCGTCGGATCCCTCCCCGTGCCGACCCCCGCGGCCTGGTTCTCCCCAGCGGCACTTCAGGCCGCCCTGCGGATCCTGCAGTCCCACCAGCGGGCCTTCGGGCGGCCCCTGCTGGGGGGTCTGCGCGCCGATGCATCACCGGAGCAGCAGGCGGAGGCCCTGTTCAGCTCTGCGGCACCGGTGCTGGCCCATGACGGCGCCGATCCCGGCGCTGATCCCGGCCCCCGGCTGATCTATGCCAACCGGGCCGCCCTGGTGCTCTGGAAGCGCCGCTGGGCGGAGATGGTGGGGCTGCCCTCCCAGCTCACGGCCGAACCCCACGAGCGCGGCCGCCGCCACCAGGCCCTGCGCAGCGCCCGGGCGGCCACGGCCCTCGAGGGCTACAGCGGCGTGCGCATCGACAGCCAGGGCCGGCGCTTCCAGATCAGGGGAGCGCGCCTCTGGACGCTGTGGGACGCCGCAGGCCAGCCCTGCGGGCAGGCCGCGCGCTTCAGCGACTGGCACTGGCTGTGACCGTGGCAGGGGCGGTGACCACGACCACAGCCCCGAGCACAGCCGACCACATCGGCGGGTGGGGCCCCACGAGTCAGCCCTCCGGGCAGCCTCCTTACAGTTCAGGCCGTTCCACCGGGTGTCCCATGGGAGCTGTCACCTCCACGTCCGCCACGACGTCCGGCGCCGCCTCCGGAGCCACCTCCGAAGCGGCGCCCCGCCTCAGCCTGCAGTGCGAGGCCATCGCCGCCGACACCACCACCATCCGCTCGCTGGACTGGGACCGCAGCCGCTTCGACATCGAGTTCGGTCTTCGCAACGGCACCACCTACAACGCCTTCCTGGTGCGGGGCGAGCAGACGGCGCTGATCGACACCAGCCACCTCAAGTTCGCCGATACCTGGCTGCCCCTGCTGGAGGAGCAGGTCGATCCCCTGGCGATCGACTGTCTGATCGTGTCGCACACCGAACCAGACCATTCCGGGCTGATCGGCCACCTGATCGATCGCAATCCGGAGATCCTGATCGTGGGCTCGAAGGTGGCGATCCAGTTCCTGGAGAACCAGGTGCACCGCCCCTTCCGCAGCCGTGCCGTCAAGAGTGGCGACGAACTCGATCTGGGCACCAACCCCGAGAGCGGCGTGCAGCACCGCTTCTCCTTCCTCAGCGCCCCCAACCTGCACTGGCCCGACACGATCTTTTCCTACGACCACGGCACCGGCATCCTCTACACCTGCGACGCCTTCGGCCTCCACTACTGCTCCGAAGATGTGTTCGACGTGGATCCCGGCGCGATCGCCCCGGACTTCCGCTTCTACTACGACTGCCTGATGGGCCCCAACGCCCGCAGCGTGCTGCAGGCGCTCAAGCGCATGGAGGGGCTGCCGGAGATCACCACGATCGCCGTGGGGCACGGTCCGCTGCTGCGCCATCACCTCAGCCTCTGGGTGGACGACTACCGCGACTGGAGCACGGGCCGCAGCAGCGGTGAGGTGTACGCGGCCGTGTGTTACGTGAGCCAGTACGGCTTCTGCGACCGGCTCAGCCAGGCCATCGCCCGCGGCATCGGCAAGGCCGGCGCCCAAGTGCAGCTGGTGGATCTGCGCGCCACCGACGCCCAGGAGCTCAGTGCCCTGGTGGGCGAGGCGAGCGCCGTGGTGGTGCCCACCTGGCCGGCCGGAGCCGACGCCGAGCTGCAGGCCTCGATCGGCACGTTGTTGGCGGCCCTCAAGCCCAAGCAGTGGGTGGCCTGCTACGACGCCTTCGGCGGCAACGACGAGCCGATCGACACCGTGGCCGCCAAGCTGCGCAGCCTCGGCCAGAAGCCGGCCTTCGATCCCCTGCGGGTGCGCCAGGTGCCCCAGGCGGAGGACTACCAGCGCTGCGAGGAGGCCGGCACCGACCTGGGCCAGCTGCTCACCAAGGCGAAGACGATCGCGGCCATGAAAGCCCTCGACGGTGACCTCGACAAGGCTCTGGGCCGCCTCAGCGGCGGGCTTTACGTGGTGACGGCCCAGCAGACCACCGACGATGGGGGATCACTCAGCAGCGCCATGGTGGCCAGCTGGGTGAGCCAGGCCAGCTTCGAGCCGCCCGGCATCACCGTGGCGGTGGCCAAGGACCGGGCGATCGAATCGCTGATGCAGGTGGGCGACCGCTTCGTGCTCAACATCCTGCGGGAGGACAACCACCAGCAGCTGCTGCGCCACTTCCTCAAGCGTTTCCCGCCCGGGGCCGACCGCTTCGCCGGCGTGGCCATCGTGGAGGGAGCCGCCGCCGGCGGGCCCGTGCTCGGCGATGCCCTGGCGTTCCTCGGCTGCCGCGTGGCCCAGCGGATGGAGGGCCCCGACCACTGGATCATCTATGCCGAAGTGGAGGAGGGCAATGTGGCCGACACTGAGGCCACCACCGCCGTGCACCACCGCAAGGTGGGCAACCACTACTGATGAAGACCTCGATCAGCGGATCAGCCGTTGCAGCAGCCCCGGCAGTTGAGCGCCGCGTGCTGGTGATCCCCCTGGAGCCCGGCCTGGTGTGCCTGCGGGGGCTGAGTCCACGCCGGTCGCGCTTCGAGGTGGAGTACGGCCTGGAGCGGGGCACCACGGCCAACAGCTTCCTGTTCGAGTCGGGCAGCTCCGAGGGCGGCCACACCGTGCCGCCGGTGCTGATCCATCCCCCGGGCATGACCTATGCCGAACCCTTCTTCGCGGCCCTGGCGGAGCTGGTGCCCGGCGATGCTCCACTGAAGGTGGTGGTGGGGGTGGTGAACCCCAACCGGGTGGAACTGCTGCGGGCCATGGCGGAGCGCTGGCCCCACATGGCCCTGGTGGCCTCCAATGCCGGGGCCAAGCTGGTGCGCGAACTCTGGGATCAGCGGCGGCCCGCCCCGGCCGGCGCGCCGGAGCCGGCACCCCTGCCGCCCCAGCCGCCGATCGACGTGGTGAAGCAGGAGGCGTGCCGGCCCCTGGCCGCTGGACTGCAGCTGCGGCTGATCCCGGCCCCCACCCCCCGCTGGCCCGGCGCCCTGATGGCCTTCGAGGAGAGCACAGGCCTGCTGATGAGCAGCAAGTTCTTCTCCGCCCACATCTGCCAGGAGCGGTTCGCCGAGGCGAACCGCAGCAGCACCGAGGAAGACCGGCGCTGGTTCTACGACTGCCTGATGGCCCCGATGGCCCGGCAGGTGGACACCGTTCTCGACCGGATCGACGAACTGCCGATCCGCACGATCGCGCCCTTCCACGGCCCGGCCATCGCCGAGAGCTGGCGCAGCCTCCTGGCCGACTACCGCCGCTGGGGGGAGGGCCAGAACCGCTCCCGGCTGTCGGTGGCCCTGCTCTACGCCAGCGCCTACGGCAACACCGCCACCATCGCCGATGCCCTGGCCCAGGGGGTGGCCCGCACGGGCGTGCGGGTGGAGAGCCTCAACTGCGAGTTCAGCGAGCCTGAGCAGCTGCTCGCCGTGATCCGCTCCGCCGATGCCCTGCTGATCGGCTCCCCCACCCTGGGCGGCCATGCCCCCACGCCGATCGTGGCGGCCCTCGGCACAGTGCTCGCCGAGGGCGACCGCAGCAAGCCGGTGGGGGTGTTCGGCAGCTACGGCTGGAGCGGCGAGGCCCTCGACCTGCTGGAGAGCAAGCTGCGCGACGGCGGCTTCCGCTTCGCCTTCGAGCCGATCAAGGTGAAGTTCAGCCCCGATCCCGTCACCGTCAAGACGATCGAGGAAACCGGCACGGCCCTGGGCCGGGAGCTGCTCGGCGCCAGAAAACGCCAGGAGCGCCGCACCGCCGGAGGCCTGCAGGAGAGCCGCACCAACCCCGCCATCCAGGCGCTGGGCCGGGTGGTGGGCTCCCTGTGCGTGCTCACGGCCGTGAAGCCCTCCGGCGATACGCGTCTGGGGGGGGCGATGGTGGCCAGCTGGGTGAGCCAGGCCAGTTTCACGCCCCCTGGCTTCACCGTGGCCGTGGCCAAGGACCGGGCAGTGGAGGGGCTGCTCCACATCGGCGACCGGTTCGCGCTCAATGTGCTGGCGGCGGGCCGGGAGACCGGTCCCATGAAACAGTTCCTCAAACCCTTCAGCCCGGGGGCCGACCGCTTTGCGGGGCTCAACCTGGAGGAGACCCCCGGAGGCCAGCCCGTGCTGCCCGAGGCCCTCGCCTGGCTCGAAGCCCGCGTGAGCCAGCGGATGGAGTGCGGCGACCACTGGCTCATCTACGCCGAAGCCCGTGAGGGTGGGGTGCTCGATGCCGCCGGCACCACGGCGGTGCACCAGCGGCGCAGCGGCGCCCAGTACTGATCCCGTCCGACCCCGCAGGGCGCCGCTCAGGCTCAGGCGGCCCGGGGAGGGGGCGTGGGATCGCTGCCGCCCTGCTGGAACGGGATCACCAGGGTGGCCCAGTGATCCGGCCGCTCGGGCCGGGTGCGACGGGCGCGTCGCATGCCGAAGGCCACCCGCACCACGTTGGTCCCTTCCACAGGACCGAGGCTGCGCCCCTGCTTGCCGTCTTGGTCGCCGCTCATGATCCCCCACACGATGGATGGCTGAAACCCAGTCCCAGGCGGTGAACGGGTGCCGACACGGAGTCGTGCCGTTGCTGCGCCCACGAGCGCAGTTGCACCAGATTTTCCGGGAAAAGCAAGGGAAGAATCCTAAAGAGAATCTTTTGCCTGCCCTTCCCGGCTGCCGCCAGTGTGCGGCATGACCCCTCAGGCAGCCGTAGCCAAAGGCTCCGCCAGGGCCACTTCCTCAACCGACGGACAGGTGCAGGCCAGGTTGCGATCGCCGTAGGCGTTGTCGATCCGGGCGACGGCGGGCCAGAACTTCGCCTCCCGCTGCCCCTCCCCGGCGGGGAACGCCGCCTGGCGGCGGCTGTAGGGGCGGTCCCAGCTGTCGCCGGTGACGCAGGCCAGGGTGTGGGGCGCGCGCTTCAGCGGATTGTCCGTGGGGTCGCAGTGGCCCTCCTCGATCGCCCGGGCCTCGCCGCGGATCGCCACCATCGCCGCGCAGAAGCGGTTGAGCTCGGCGAGGCTCTCGCTCTCGGTGGGCTCCACCATCACGGTGCCGGCCACCGGCCAGCTCACCGTGGGGGCGTGGAAGCCGTAATCCATCAGGCGCTTGGCCAGATCGTCCACCTCCAGCCCGATGCTGCGCTTGAGCGGCCGCAGATCGAGGATGCACTCGTGGGCCACCCGCCCCTGGGCTCCCCGGTAGAGCACCGGGAAATGGGGGTCGAGGCGCCGGGCGATCAGATTGGCGCTCAGCAGGGCCACCTGGCTGGCCTGGCGCAGGCCGGCTCCACCCATCATGCGGATGTACATCCAGCTGATCGGCAGGATCGAGGCGCTGCCCAGGGGTGCCGCAGCCACCGGTCCAGCCGCGCCCGCTTCCCCGGGGCTGCAGGGGTCTCCGGGAAGGAAGGGCACCAGGTGCCGGGCCACCGCGATCGGCCCCACGCCGGGGCCGCCGCCGCCGTGGGGGATGCAGAAGGTCTTGTGCAGGTTCAGGTGACAGACGTCGGCGCCGTACAGCCCCGGCTTGCACAGCCCCACCTGGGCATTGAGGTTGGCGCCATCGAGATACACCTGGCCGCCGTGCTCGTGCACCAGCTGGCAGATGCGGCGGATGGCGGTCTCGAACACCCCGTGGGTGGAGGGGTAGGTGACCATCAGGGCCGCCAGGCGGGCGGCATGGCGCTGCGCCTTGGCCTCCAGATCGGCCAGGTCGACGTTGCCCTGGTCATCACAGGCCACGGCCACCACCTGCATGCCCGCCATCACGGCGCTGGCGGGGTTGGTGCCATGGGCGCTGGTGGGGATCAGGCAGACATCGCGATGCTGCTCGCCGCGGCTGCGGTGCCAGGCGCGGATCGCCAGCAACCCGGCATATTCGCCCTGGGAGCCGGCGTTGGGCTGGAGCGACACCCCCGCAAAGCCGGTGATCGCGGCCAGCCAGCGCTCCAGATCCGCCGCCAGCCGGCGGTAACCGGCAGTCTGAGCCGCGGGGGCGAACGGGTGCAGCTGGGCGAAGGCCGGCCAGCTCACGGGGGCCAGCTCGGCCGCCGCATTCAGCTTCATCGTGCAGCTGCCCAGCGGGATCATGCCGTGCACCAGGGAGAGGTCCCGGCTCACCAGCCGCTGGATGTAGCGCAGCAGCTCGGTTTCGCTGCGGTGCCGGTGGAACACCGGCTGCTGCAGCCAGGCCCCCCGGCGCTGGGGAATGGCCTGCCAGCCGTCCAGCCCGTCATCACGGCCGAGGGCCTCCCGGCAGGCCTGCCAGGCACGGTCGGCCTCGGAGGGCCCGGGGGCCAGGCAGGTGAGCAGCCGCTGGAGTTCCTCCGCACTGCTGCACTCATCGAGGCTGATCCCCACGCCGCCCTCCAGGGCCAGCAGGTTGAAGCCCCCCGCGAGGGCAGCCTCCAGCAGCTCGGAGGCCCGGCGGGTGGGCACGCACACCGTGTCGAAGCCCGTAGCGGGCTCGGGCGGCAGATCGAGCGCCCTCAGGCCGGCCACCAGGCCGCCGCGCAACCGCACCACCCGCTCGGCGATGGCCCGCAGACCGTCCGGCCCGTGGTGGATGGCGTAGAAGCCGGCGATCACGGCCAGCAGCACCTGGGCCGTGCAGATGTTGCTGGTGGCCTTGTCGCGGCGGATGTGCTGCTCCCGGGTCTGCAGCGCCAGGCGCAGGGCCGGCTGGCCCTCGGCATCGAGCGAGCGGCCCACGATGCGGCCCGGAATCTGGCGCTTGTAGGCCTCCCGGGTGGCGAAGAAGGCGGCATGGGGTCCTCCGAAGCCCATCGGCACGCCGAAGCGCTGGGCACTGCCCACGGCGATGTCCACCCCCAGATCCCCCACCGGCGCCAGCAGCACCTGGGCCAGGGGATCGACGGCGGCGGCGGTCACGAGGCCGGCGGCCCCGGCGGCGGCCAGCAGGGGGGCGGGATCCCAGAGCTGGCCCTGCTGGCCGGGGAGCTGGAGCAGCAGCCCGAAGGCATCGGCGAACAGCTCCTCCGCCGGGGGGGCGGTGCCGGAGGCCAGGCGGGCCGCCAGGGCCGCCGCGTCGAGGCAGGTGAGCGTGATACCGAGGGGTTCGGCCCGGGTGCGGAGCACCGCCAGGGTCTGGGGCAGCACCTGGGCATCCACCAGGAAGCGGCTGGCACCGCCGTGCCGGCCCACGGCGCGGGCCATGGCCATCGCCTCGGCGGCGGCCGTGGCCTCATCCAGCAGGGAGGCGTTGGCGATCGGCAGGCCGGTGAGCTCGCTGATCAGGGTCTGGAAGTTGAGCAGGGCTTCCAGGCGGCCCTGGGCGATCTCGGCCTGGTACGGGGTGTAGGCGGTGTACCAGGCGGGGTTCTCGAACACGTGGCGCTGGATCACCGCCGGGGTGGCCGTGGCGTGGTAGCCCTGGCCGATCAGGCTGCGCACCACCCGGTTGTCGCTGGCGATGGCGGCCAGCTCGGCCAGAGCCGTGGCCTCGTCGCAGGGGCTGGGCAGCCCGGCCTCCGCCTCCTCGGCACTGAGCAGGATGTCGGCCGGCACCACCTGCCGGCCCAGCTCCTCCAGGCTCCCGAGCCCCAGTTCCTCCAGCATCGCCGCCTGGTCGGCCTGGCTCGGCCCGATGTGGCGCTGCACGAAACTCGCGGGGCGGAGGGGATCGCTGCCGCAACTGTTCGGCATCAGGTCATCTCGGAGCGGACCATGCCGAAGCGGACCATCCCCAAACAGATCTTCCCGTAGCAGATCTTCCACCGTCAGTGACCCTCCACCTTGGCGGCATAGGTCTCCGCGTCCATGAGGGCCTCCATCTGGGCCGGCTCGGCGGGACGCAGTCTCAGCAGCCAGCCCTCGCCGTAGGGATCGTTCTGGAGTTCCTCGGGGCTGGCGATCACGGCCTCGTTGCGGGCCTCCACCACGCCGGAGATGGGAGCCAGCAGGTCTTCCACCGCCTTCACCGATTCGATGCTGCCGCAGCTCTGCCCCTGGAGGAGCTCGGCACCCACCTCCGGCAGTTCCACGAACACGATGTCGCCCAGCTGGTCGATGGCGAAGGCGCTGAGGCCCAACCGCACGGTGTCGCCCTCGGGACGCAGGTACTCATGGCTGTCGGCGTAGCGACAGTCGCTGGGATAGGAGAGCGCCATCGCGACCGGGTGCACGGGAAGGTGCGGCTCAGTCTGGAGGACAGGCTCCGCTTTCGGCGAGGGCCGCCAGCGCCTTCTCCAGCGCCAGGCGGGCATGGGCCCGGTGGGTGCCCCCCTGGGCATAGAGCACGTAGGGCTCCCGCAGGGGGGCATCGGCCGAGAACTCGCTGGTGCTGCCGTCGATGAAGGTGCCGCCGGCCATCACCAGGGGACTGGCGTAGCCCGGCATGGGGGCCGGCACCGGATCGAGATAGGAGCCCACCGGGGAGCTGGCCTGGAAGGCGCGGCACACCGCCTTGAGCAGGTCGGGGGAGCCGAGGCGCACGGCCTGGATCACGTCACTGCGCGCGGCACCGGGCAGGGGGTGGGTGGCGAAGCCCAGATCCGTGAACACCTGGGCCACCAGTTCGCTGCAGATCAGGGCCTCGGCCACCATCTGGGGAGCCAGGAACAGCCCCTGGAACAGCAGCCGGTTGAGATCGAAGCTGGTGCCGCCCTCGGCGCCGATGCCCGGTGCCGTGAGGCGGCAGCAGGCCATCTCCACCAGGTCGGCGCGGCCGGCCACGTAGCCGCCGGTGGGGGCGATCGTGCCGCCGAGGTTCTTGATCAGGGAGCCGGCGATCAGATCCGCCCCCACGGCCGTGGGTTCCAGCTCCTGCACCAGCTCGCCGTAGCAGTTGTCCACGAACACCACGCAGCCGGGCTGGCGCCGGCGGATCCGCTCCACCAGATCGCCGATCTCGGCCACCGGCAGGGAGGGGCGCCAGCTGTAGCCGCAGCTGCGCTGAATCAGCACCATGCGGGCGGGGGCGGCCAGGGCGGCCTCCACCGCCTCCAGATCCACCCGGCCCGGCGGGGTGAGGGGAACCTCGTCGTAGGCGATGCCGAACTCGGCCAGGGAGCCCTGACCGCTGCCGCGCAGGCCGATCACCTCCTCGAGCGTGTCGTAGGGGCGACCCGTGATGGAGAGCAGCCGATCGCCCGGGCGCAGCACTCCGAACAGGGCGGCGGCGATGGCGTGGGTGCCGCTCACGAACTGCAGCCGCACGGCGGCAGCCTCGGCCTGGAGCACGCGGGCGAACACCCGATCGAGCACCTCCCGGCCCTGGTCGCCATGGCCGTAGCCGCTCACGGAGGCGAAGTGATGCACCCCCACCCGCTCGGCCGCCAGCGCCGCCAGCACCCGCGCAAGCCGCGGCTGCACCTGGGCGGTGTGGTGCTCGGCCGCGGCGGCGGTGCGGGCGGCGGCCGCTTCCACGCGCTCGGCGGCCCAACGGGCGGAGGTCATCGGCACATCCCGGCAGCCGCCATGGTGCCCGTGCCGGTTGCCATCCGGGCAGAGCCCGGGCGGCCGGCCCCGCTCACGGCTTGCACAGGCCTCCGAGCTCCGCCCGGATGGCGGCGGTGAACTCGTCGGGGGCGGTGCCGTCGGCTCCCCCGACCAGCTCCCGGGCCCGTCGGCGCAGCAGCTCGAGAAACTGGTCAGGCCCGAGCTGCTGCTCCTCCACCCCGCCGAGGGCGGCCAGGGTGCGGCGCAGCTCGGGCAACTCGGCCTCGAGTTCAGCGGCGGTGTAATCACTCTGGCCGGCCATCACCGCCGCGAAGCGCTCGCGGCGCTGGCGCCTGTTCACCGGGTAGGCGGCGAGCACCTGCTCCCGGCAGAGGCGCCAGGGCCGACCGGCGGTGAGCAACGCAGCCAGGGCCTCGCTGAGGGCCCGCGACTCGACGTCGCCGATGCGCAGGTCGAAGGCGGGGGGCGGGGGGCGCAGGCCCACGAACACCTCCAGCAGCTCGCCCGGGCCGAGGACCGGCTCTCCGGGGGCCTGCACCGGCAGTGCCGAGGCCTCCAGGTCGGCCAGCAGGGCCGGGTGGTCGGCGAGCTTGCGGCGCAGCGCGTCGGAGAGCACGCCCTCGACCACCTCAGCGGCGAGCAGGCGGTTGATGCGGCCCAGGGCGAGGAACACCTCGGGCCCCGGAGAGGCCAGCTTGCCGTTGCGGAGCATCGAGAGCTGGGAGTTGTGCACGCGCCCCAGGTCGAGCGCCTCCGCCAGGGCGGGGAGCACCCGGTGGCTCCAGCCGTTGCGGCCGTGCCAGACCCGGATCAGGTGGGCGAAGGCCACCCGCCCAGCCGCGAGATCGTCCCGATAACCCACAGAACCGTCTGCTCGATCTTGATTCGTATTGCTACCATCGTAGCGATTGATCAGGAGTCGGTCCGTTATGACCGCAACAGCACCAGCCAGGACCCGGCCCCGTCAAGGGACCCGAGCCACCCGCCAGCCGGCCTTCGTCAACAGCGGCGCCGAGGGCAGCCGTCGCGCCGCCGCCCTGCACCTGCCCCGGGCCGGCGAACCCCTGCCCACCATCAAGCGGGGCACCCGCTGGGGCACGATCGGCTTCATGGTGGCCATCCACGTGCTCAGCCTGGTGGCGCTGCTGCCCCAGTTCTGGAGCGTGCAGGCCGTGGCCACCTTCCTCATCCTCTACTGGGTGACCGCCTGCCTGGGGGTGACCCTGGGCTATCACCGGATGCTCAGCCACCGCGCCTTCCGCGTGCCCCGCTGGCTGGAGCGCTTCTTCACCACCTGCGGCGCCCTCAGCTGCCAGCACGGCCCGATCGACTGGGTGGGCCTGCACCGCCATCACCACAAATTCTCCGACACCGAGGTGGATCACCACAGCAGCCTGCGGGGCTTCTGGTGGAGCCACATGGGCTGGATGTTCCACACCATTCCGGCCATGGCGGCGGTGCCCCGCCTCACCGGCGACCTGGCCCGCGATCCCTACTACCGCTGGCTGAACAACTGGTTCCTGGTGCTGCAGCTGCCCCTGGCCGGCCTGCTGTTCTGGATCGGCACCGTCACCGGCGCCGGCGGCTGGGCCCTGGTGCTCTGGGGCATCCCGCTGCGCCTGGTGGTGGTGTACCACTGCACCTGGCTGGTGAACTCCGCCACCCACTGCTGGGGCCGCGTGGCCCACGACAGCGGCGACCAGTCGCGCAACAACCCCTGGGTGGCCGCGCTCACCTTCGGTGAGGGCTGGCACAACAACCACCACGCCTTCCCCCATTCGGCGCGCCAGGGCTTCGGCCGCCAGATCGACCTCACCTGGCAGCACATCCGCCTGATGCGCAAGCTCGGCCTGGCCAGCCAGGTGCGGCTGCCGGCCGCGGCGGCCCTGCGCAACCTCCGCCGCTGATTCGGCCTGAGCCCGTCACGTAGGCTGGCCGATCGGCCCGCGATTCAGACCCCCCGTAGTTCCCCATGGCCAAGCGCGTTCAAGTCGTACTCAGCGAAGACGTCCTCAGCCTGGGCAAGGACGGTGATCTGGTGGAGGTGGCGCCGGGCTACGCCCGCAACTTCCTCCTCCCCACCGGCAAGGCGGTGCCCCTCACCCCCGCGGTGCTGCGGCAGGTGGAGGCCCGCCGCGCCAAGGAGGCCGAGCGCCAGGCCGCCCTGCGGGCCGAGGCCGAGGCCTTCCGCACCGCCCTGGCCACCATCGGCCGCTTCACCGTGAAGAAGCAGACCGGCGGCGATGACGTGCTGTTCGGCACCGTGACCAACGGCGATGTGGCCGAGGCGATCGAAGCCGCCACCAAGAAGGACGTGGATCGCCGCGACATCCTCGTGCCCGAGATCCATCGCACCGGCTCCTACCGCGTGCAGGTGAAGCTCCACCCGGAGGTGGTGGCCGAGATCAACCTCGAAGTGGTGAGCCACTGAACCCGGCAGCTGCCGGATTGAGCGCCCCCATCCCAGCCCGACCCCCTCGGCCTGAGCGCGGCGGGGGTGGGGTTTCCCTTTGGATCGCTGTCGCCGGGGCTGTCGGCCCGGCATCGGCGTCCGGCTGGCCTTGCCGCCAGAATGGCGGACCACCCCCGTCAGCCCCGGCCGGGCTGCCGGCCCCAGCCAGCGAGCGAGCCGTGCAGCAATGGTGAGCGTGCCTGTCAGCAACCGCGATGCCGATGGCGACGGCGCCCGCCCGGGCCCGAGGCGGGCGCGGCTGCGGGAGGAGGCCAGCTTCGAGGCCCTGCCCGATTCGGTGCCGCCCCAGAACCTGGAGGCGGAGGAGGCGGTGCTGGGCGGCGTGCTGCTCGATCCCGACGCCATCGGCCGGGTGGCGGATGTGCTGCGGCCGGAGGCCTTCTACCTGAGCGCCCACCGGGAGATCTACCGCACCGCCCTGATGCTGCACAGCCAGGGCAAGCCCACCGACCTCACCGCCATGACCGCCTGGCTGGCGGACACCGGCCTGCTGGAGAAGGTGGGCGGCAGCGGCCGGCTGGTGGAGCTGGTGGAGCGCACGATCTCCACCGCCTCGATCGACCAGGTGGCCCGCCTGGTGATGGACAAGTTCCTGCGGCGCCAGCTGATCCGCTCCGGCAACGAGGTGATCCAGCTCGGCTTCGACCAGAGCAAGCCGATGGAGCAGGTGCTGGATGAGGCCGAGCAGAAGATCTTCGCCATCAGCCAGGAGAAGCCCAGCCAGGGCCTCACCCCCACGGCCGAGATCCTCACCAGCACCTTCAACGAGATCGAGAGCCGCTCGCTCGGCACCTCGGTGGCCGGCATCCCGATGAACTTCTACGACCTGGATGCCATCACCCAGGGGCTGCAGCGCAGCGACCTGATCATCGTGGCCGGCCGGCCGGCGATGGGGAAGACCTCGATCGTGCTCAACATCGCCAAGAACGTGGCCCAGCTGCACCAGCTGCCGGTGTGCGTGTTCTCCCTGGAGATGAGCAAGGAGCAGCTCACCTACCGGCTGCTGGCCATGGAGGTGGGCATCGAGAGCGGCCGCCTGCGCACCGGCCGGCTGCAGCAGGAGGAATGGCCCCTGCTGGGCCAGGGCATCAACAGCCTCGGCCAGCTGCCCCTGTTCATCGACGACAAGCCCAACGCCGGCGTGCTGGAGATGCGCTCGCTCTGCCGCCGGCTGATGGCCGAAAGCGGCAAGGAGCTGGGGCTGATCGTGATCGACTACCTGCAGCTGATGGAGGGCTCCACCCCGGACAACCGGGTGCAGGAACTCTCCCGCATCACCCGGGGCCTCAAGGGCATGGCCCGCGAGCTGAACGTGCCCGTGATGGCCCTCTCCCAGCTCAGCCGGGGGGTGGAATCGCGCACCAACAAGCGGCCGATGCTGAGCGATCTGCGGGAATCGGGCTCGATCGAGCAGGACGCCGATCTGGTGCTGATGATCTACCGCGACGAGTACTACAACCCCGAGACGCCCGACCGCGGCATCACCGAGGTGATCGTGACCAAGCACCGCAACGGTCCGGTGGGCACGGTGAAGCTGCTGTTCGAGCCCCAGTTCACCCGCTTCCGCAACCTGGCGGCCTGATGCCGGTGCCGGTGCCAATGCCGGTGTTCACCGTGTTCAGCGGACGCACCTACGCGCCGGTGTACGTGGAGCGGCTGCAGCGGATGCTGGCGCGCCACCTGCCGGAGCCCCACCGGCTCACCGTGCTCTGTGACGCGGCCAACCGGCCGGCCATGGCCAGCCTGGGGCAGCCCCACCGCTGCCTGGAGGAGCGGGGCCTGCAGGGCTTCTGCAGCAAGATCCAGCTGTTCAACCCGGCCCTCACCGGCACCGAGCCGTTCCTCTACTTCGACATCACCCTGGTGGTGCGCGCCAGCCTGGCGCCGCTGCTGCGGGCGGCGGCGGCCGAGCCGGCACCGGTGATCGGGGTGCGCGACTGGAACTACCCCACCCTCAACTCCTGCCTGATGCAGCTGCGGCCCGGCGACGCCACGGCCCGGGTGTGGCAGGCCTATCTGGAGGGGGAAGACCACGGCACCCCCGGGCCCAACCAGAACTTCATCTTCCGGGTGCTGCGGCAGCACGCCCCCGGGGCCCTGGCCTTCTGGCCCGAGGGGCTGGTGGCCTCCTACCGGGGCCTGCGCAAACGGGCCCGCCGCGATGACGCCGCCGCCGAACGGGCCCGCCAGGCGGCGTGTGTGCTCAAGTTCCATGGCCGGCCCCGGCCCCATGAGGTGCTGCGTCCCTGGCGCCACCCCACCCAGACGGTGCTGAAGAACCCTGGGCGGCCGGACCTGTGGGCCTACCTGGCCGGAGACATCACCGAGCACTGGCTGCTGAGCTGAGCCCGCTTTGCCGGGTGCTGCCTGCCCGGGCCCGAGAACCTCCCCCTGCCGGCGCCCGCCATACTCGGGATCAGGCTGATCCTTACCTTCCACCCGAGCCGGCGATGTACGTGTCCCCCACCGAATCCTTCGACGTGATCGTCGTGGGGGGCGGCCATGCGGGCTGCGAGGCGGCCCTCACGGCGGCGCGGCTGGGGCTCTCCACGGCCCTGTTCAGCCTCAACCTCGACCGCATCGCCTGGCAGCCCTGCAACCCGGCCGTGGGCGGCCCGGCGAAGAGCCAGCTGGTGCACGAAGTGGATGCCCTCGGCGGGGTGATCGGCCGCCTGGCCGATGCCACGGCCCTGCAGAAGCGGGTGCTCAACGCCAGCCGCGGCCCGGCGGTGTGGGCCCTGCGCGCCCAGACCGACAAGCGCCAGTACAGCCGCCAGATGCTGCAGCTGCTGCAGCACACCCCCAACCTGGCCCTGCGCGAGGCGATGGTGACGGGGCTGGAGGTGGAACTGGAGCATCCCGCTGAAGCGGAGGGGCACGGGGCGATCGGCCGGATCACCGGCGTGCGCACCTACTTCGGCAGCGTCTATGCCGCGCCGGCCGTGATCCTCACCACCGGCACCTTCCTGGGGGGCCAGATCTGGGTGGGCCATCAATCGATGGCGGCCGGGCGGGCCGGCGAGCAGGCGGCCGAAGGGCTCACCGAAGCCCTGGAGGCCCTGGGGTTTGCCATGGGACGCCTCAAGACCGGCACTCCGGCGCGGGTGGACCGGCGCAGCATCGCCCTCGATCAGCTCGAGGAGCAGCCCAGCGATGCGCACGAGCGCTACTTCTCCTTCGATCCCGCCAGCTGGGTGAGCGGTGAGCCGATGAGCTGCCACATCACCCGCACCACGGCGGCCACCCACCAGCTGATCAAAGACAACCTCCATCTCACGCCGATCTATGGCGGCGTGATCGACAGCAAGGGGCCCCGCTACTGCCCCTCGATCGAAGACAAGATCGTGCGCTTCGCCGACAAGGAGAGCCACCAGATCTTCCTGGAGCCCGAGGGGCGCGACACCCCCGAGATCTACGTGCAGGGCTTCTCCACGGGGCTGCCGGAGCGGCTGCAGCTGGAGCTGCTGCGCACCCTGCCGGGCCTGGAGCAGTGCGTGATGCTGCGCCCCGCCTACGCCGTGGACTACGACTACCTGCCGGCCACCCAGCTCAAACCCTCGCTGGAGACCAAGCGCATCGCCGGGCTGTTCAGCGCCGGCCAGCTCAACGGCACCACCGGCTACGAGGAGGCCGCCGCCCAGGGGCTGGTGGCGGGACTCAACGCCGCCCGCCAGCTGCGGGGCCAGGCACCGGTGCACTTCCCCAGGGAGACCAGCTACATCGGCACCATGGTCGACGACCTGATCACCAAAGACCTGCGGGAGCCCTACCGGGTGCTCACCAGCCGCAGCGAATACCGGCTGGTGCTGCGGGGCGATAACGCCGACCGGCGCCTCACCCCCCTGGGCCGGGAGCTGGGGCTGATCGATGAACGCCGCTGGCAGATCTACACCGCCAAGCAGGAGGAGATCGAAGCCGAGAAGCGGCGGCTGGCCGCGGTGCGCCTCAAGGCGAGCGATCCTGCGGCCGCCGCGGTGGAGGCCGAGACAGGGGCGGCCATCAAGGGCTCCATCACCCTGGCCGATCTGCTGCGCCGCCCCGGATTCCACAGCACCGATCTGGTGCGCCACGGCCTGGCCGCGGCCGATCTTCCCCTCGATGTGCGCGAGGGGGCCGAGATCGACATCAAGTACAGCGGCTACCTGGCCCGCCAGCAGCAGCAGATCGACCAGGTGCGAAAGCAGGCCGACCGGCCCCTGCCGGCCGGTCTCGACTACGCCGCCATCGCCACCCTCTCCCACGAGGCCCGCGAGAAACTGGCCGCCGTGCAGCCCCACACCCTCGGGCAGGCCTCACGGGTGCCGGGGGTGAGCCCGGCGGACATCACGGCGCTGATGCTGTGGCTGGAGCTGAGGAAGCGCCGCGCCGCCCAACCGCTGACGGCCACCGAATCCGGCTGATTGCAGTGCAGCGGCCGTTGTGGTCAGCCGCTCCCCGCCGCGCTCAGGATGAGGGCAGCCGCCCTGAGCCGATGATCCGCAGCCGTGCCGCCGTGGCGTGGGGCCCGGGCCAGCCCCTGGAGATCACCGAGGTGGATGTGGCCCCGCCGCGCGCCGGTGAGGTGCTGCTGCGGCTGGTGGCCACGGGCGTGTGCCACACCGACGCCTACACCCTCTCGGGCGCCGATCCCGAGGGCCTGTTCCCGGCGATCCTCGGCCACGAGGGCGGCGCCGTCGTGGAGGCGGTGGGCGAGGGGGTGAGCTCGGTGGCGGTGGGGGACCACGTGATCCCCCTCTACACACCGGAATGCCGCCGGTGCACGTTCTGCCTCTCGGGCAAGACGAACCTCTGCCAGGCGATCCGCACCACCCAGGGCCAGGGCCTGATGCCGGATGGCACCAGCCGCTTCTCCAGGGACGGGCGGATGATCCACCACTACATGGGCACCTCCACCTTCTCGGAGTACACGGTGCTGCCCGAGATCGCCGTGGCGAAGATCAGCAAGGAGGCGCCGCTGGAGAAGGTGTGCCTGCTGGGCTGCGGGGTCACCACCGGCATCGGCGCCGTGCTCAACACCGCCAGGGTGGAACCGGGCAGCACCGTGGCCGTGTTCGGCCTGGGGGGGATCGGCCTGGCCGTGGTGATCGGCGCGGTGATGGCGGGAGCCTCGCGGATCATCGGCATCGACCTCAACCCGGCCAAGTTCGCCATCGCCGAACAGCTGGGCGCCACCGAGTGCATCAATCCACGGGAGCACGAGGCGCCGATCCAGCAGGTGCTGATCGACCGCACCGACGGCGGCGTGGACTACTCCTTCGAATGCATCGGCAACGTGGAGGTGATGCGGGCCGCCCTGGAGGCCTGCCACAAGGGCTGGGGCGAATCCACGATCATCGGCGTGGCGGGCGCCGGCCAGGAGATCAGCACCCGGCCGTTCCAGCTGGTGACCGGCCGGGTGTGGCGGGGCTCCGCCTTCGGCGGCGTGCGCGGCCGCACCGAGCTGCCCGGCTACGTGGAGCGGGCCCAGCGGGGTGAGATCCCCCTCGACACCTTCATCACCCACACCATGGGGCTCGAGGAGATCAACCGGGCCTTTGAGCTGATGCACGAAGGCCAGAGCATTCGCAGCGTGATCCACTTCTGAGGCCCGGCCCCGTGACCCAGCTCGAACTGCTCAGCGACAGCCGCTGCTTCGGTGGCTCCCAGCGCCGTTACCGCCACCAGTCCGGGGAGCTGGCCTGCTCGATGGTGTTCGGGGTGTTTCTGCCGCCGGCCGCCCTGCAGGGTGCGCGGGTGCCGGCGGTGTACTGGCTCTCGGGGCTCACCTGCACCGACGAGAACATGGCCCAGAAGGCCGGCGCCCAGCGGCGGGCCGCCGAGCTGGGCCTGGCCCTGGTGCTGCCCGACACCAGCCCCCGCGGAGCCGAGGTGCCCGGCGACCCCGACGGCGGCTGGGACTTCGGCCTCGGCGCCGGCTTCTACGTGGACGCCACCGCATCCCCCTGGTGCCGGCACTACCGGATGCACACCTATGTGGTGGAGGAACTGCCCCAGCTGGCGGAGGCGGCGCTGCCCCTCACGCAACGGCGCAGCATCTGCGGCCACTCGATGGGTGGCCACGGCGCCCTGGTGGCGACCCTGCGCCATCCCGGCCGCTACTGCGCCGTCTCCGCCTTCGCCCCGATCGCCCATCCCGCCGCCTGCCCCTGGGGACAGAAAGCCTTCGGCCATCTGCTCGGGCCGGATCGCACCACCTGGCAGGGCTGGGATGCCACGGCCCTGCTACGGGAGGGGCGGCGGGCGATCGGCCCGGATGGTGGCTCCCCCCTGCCGATCCTGGTGGATCAGGGCACGGCCGATCCCTTCCTGCGCAGCCAGCTCCACCCTGAAGCCCTCGCCGAGGCCGCTGCTGCCGTGGGCCAGCCGCTGGATCTGCGCCTGCAGGAGGGCTACGACCACAGCTACTTCGGCATCGCCAGCTTCATCGACGACCACCTCGAGCGGCATGCCAGCGCCCTGAAGGAGCCGGAGCCGGAGCCGGAGCCGGCACGGCCGGTCCGGGGCTGAGCAGCCTGGTGGCGGGACACTGCTCGTCATTTCGGAAAGATGAAGGTAAGGTTGGCGCCTCGCTGTTGTGGAGGGCTGCCGTGGCACCGGTTCGGGGCATACCCACCTCCCGCGCCTACTGGGAACTTCGCGCCGAACAGGTGATGAACAGGGTGTTCTCGCCGGACGCCGTCGTGGATGTGGAGATCTGCGAAACTCCGCCGCCGCTGCCCGCCAGCAGCCCGGCAAGCCCAGCCAGCCGGATCGCGGAATCGCCGATTCCTGCCCCCGCCAGACCTCCCAGCCGTGAACGGCCCCGCGCCCGGCAGCAGCACACCGGGGCGTCGCCCCTCTCACCCTCGCTGATTCTGGCCAGTGTCAGCGTCACGGTGACCCTGCTGTCCGGCCTCGGGCTGATCGGGCTCAATGTCTGGAACCAGAGCCAGCAGGCGATCCGCCAGGAGCGCAACATGCTGATGATCGAGCGGCTCCGGAGCATGGGTCCTGCCGCAGCGGAAGCACCGACCACCCAGGCCGCCACCCTCCCGGCCGGGGTGGATGCCGCCTCAGCCGCCGATGGCGGCCTGCCACCCCCGCCTCCCGCCGAGCCCTGGATGGAGGAGCTGGCCACCCTGCCGGCCAGCACCGCACCACCGGCCAATGTGCTGAAGGTTCCCATGAGCAGCCGGGTGGCCAGTCCCGCGCCGGCAGCATCCGGCGCTGGCCGTTCCGTCGGCACCGGTCCCCGGCCCGGCGGCTCCGGCGGCGGAGACGCCCCCCAGCTGGTGGGCGTGGTGCAGGCCCAGGGCCATGGCGGTTCGGCCATCTTCCAGATCGGCAATGCCTCCACCAGCGCCGCGGTGGGGGAGGCGATCGGCAGCTCGGGCTGGCGGTTGCGCTCGGCCCAGGGCGACTCCGCCGTGATCGAGCGCGGCGGTGAACAGCGCCGGGTGAGCATCAGCGGCAACGGCTGATGCCGCCCGCCAGCAAGGCCTGGTACACCCCGTTGATCGCTTCGGCCTCGTTCTGAAGGGAGTTCCGGGTCAGGGCCCGCTGCCGGGCCCTCTGGCCCATGGCCGCCAGCTCCGCCGGGTGATCGAGCATCCAGATGAGTTCCTGGGTGAGCGAAGCCGCACTGCCGGTGGCGAAGCGACGGCCAACGGCGCCATCAATCAGTTCCGGCCACACCCCTTCCTGGGAGGTGAGCACGGCGCAGCCGCAGGCCATCGCCTCCAGAGGCGTCAGGCCGAAGCCCTCCCGGCGCGAGGCCGCCACGCAAAGCCTGGTGCGGCGGTAGCAGTCCCGCACCGTCCTGCGGTCGAGATCACCGAGGAAGAGAATCCGCCCGCCCAGCCCCGCCGCCGCAATCCGCTGCCGCAACCGCTCCAGGTAGGGCAGGTCCGCCGGACGCGCCAATCCGGTGAAGAAGGCTCCGTAGCGGGGGCGGTCGGGCAGGGCAGCGATCAAGGCCTCCACCACCAGATCGGTGCCCTTGCTGGGGCGTATGCGGCCGAAGCAGCCGATCAGATCGAGGCCAGCGCCCTGGCGGCCCGAGAGCAGGGGGGCCAGCGCCGGGGGCGCCCCATCCGGGCTGACATCCGGGCTGAAGAATGCCGTGTCCACGCCGTGATGGATCGTGGCCGTCACGCAGCCGGGCGGCAGGAAGGCGGCCGAACGCTCCGATGTGGCAATCACCGCGTCGCAGCGTTGGATCAGCCAGCCCAGGACGGGGCCGGGTGGTTTCGGCGCGGCGGAGGTGAACAGCACCCGCCAGGGCTGGCGCAGCACCGAACGCAGCAGCACCCCCAGCAGGATCTCCAGATCGCGTCGCGCGTGCCACACCCGCCAGCGCTGCCCGGGCGGTGGACTCCAGCCCTGCAGCACCAGATCCCACCAGCCCATGGCGGGCGCCAGGCCCAGCCGTCCGGTGTCGAGCAGGCCGATCGCCAGAGTGCGGCGCTGCAGCGGCAGGAGGGAGCACACCGTGGCCGACACCCCCGTGTAGCGGCGATGCAGGTTGGCCACCACCACCGCTGGGAGCACCTGGGTCATGGCCGCGGCGACCCTCCGGCGATTTCTAGGGTACTGATCCTGGGTGAAGGAGTCCGATGCCGGTGGTTGCCCCCGCTCCATCGCCGACGCTGCTGTGGCAGACCGCCCTGGTGCAGGGGGCTCTGCGCCAGGGCTGCTGCGGGCAGCTCACCGGCCCCTGGCGGCTGCTGCTGCTGGGTGACGGCAGTCCGACCCGCCATCTGGAATCCCTCACGGGTCTGCCGGTGGAGATCGAACTGGTGGCCATGGGCCCGCAACAGCCGGGGGACGGAGCCTCGCCGCCCGCGGAAGTGGAGGAGCTGGCGGAGCCCCTGATCCGGCGCCAGGTGTGGCTCCGTTGCGGTCCCCACACCCTGGCCTGGGCCGAGAGCTGGTGGAATCAGGTGCGCGCCGAGGAACATCTGCAGCGGCGTGACCAGCCGATCTGGCGCAGCCTCACCAGCAACCGCGCCGAGCTGTTCCGGGAGGTGGACGGCCTCGGCCAGGTGGAAGCCCCCTGGCTGAGTGATCGTTTCGGGCAGTCCGGGCCGTTCTGGAGCCGCCACTACCGCTTCTTCCGGGGCGGTCTGCCGCTCACCGTGATCCGCGAGGTGTTCTCCCCCGAGCTGGAACGGTGGCTGGGGCCGGCCGTGCTCTCCCGGGCGGCAGCGCCGCAGACCGCCCCATCTCAACATGTCAATTTGCAAAGACGGTAACAAGTTGCTACCGCGCAGACTTGACGGATTGACGGTGGCAGGTGCGTCTCGATCATGGAGGCCATGTCAACGCCCACTGCCCCCATGGCCCAGTCCTCCCACCTCCACCGGGGTTCCCCTCCCGAGACCGACTGGCTGAGCCTCACCGAACTCGGCCGGCTCTACGGCATCTCCGCCGTTCTGTGCGGGCGCCAGCTCAGCGGCGCAGGACTGCGTCAGAGCCACGGCGCCCCCACCCCCTACGCCCTGAGCCATGGCCTGGCCCTGCTGGCGCACCCGCGGGCCCACCACCGAAGCGCCCTGTGGAACCGCCAGGCCTGCGGCGTGGTTCTGGAGCAGCAGGGTCTGCAGCCGGTGGCCCAGAACCGGCTGGTGCAACTGTGGGCCGATCTGCTGGAAGCCCTGCTGAGCGATTCCAGCGCGATCAGCACCTCCGCCGAGGAAATGGCGGCAGAGGTTCCGAGCGAGCTGGTGGGTTCGGTGAACCAGGAGCTGCGCTTGCGCGGCAGCGGCTTCCTGGTGGCCAGCCCGCGGCGGCGCAGCCAGCCGGGCCGCAGTCAGCCGAGCCGCAAGGCCTCCGCCTGCTGGCGGGCACGCTCCAGCATGTCCCGCAGCTGATCCTCGTCCGTATGGCTGAGGTTGGTGCGCAGCAGCCTGGCGTGGGGGGCATGGGAGCGCAGGCGCTCGATCACCCGGTCCGGGGTGGCCTCCCGCACCAGCAGGCAGAGCGCGGCCGTTCCCTGCGGCAGGGTCTCGCCAAGCTCCCGCATGAAGCCGTCGTTGATGCCGATGTCGGAGAGGGAGCCGGAAGCCGCTCCCACGCCGGCCCCCACGGCGGCCCCCAGCAGGGGATTGAGGAAGAGCAGGCCAACCAGGGTGCCCCAGAAGCCCCCGCCGAGGGCTCCGGCGGCGGTGAGGTTGAGGGCTTGGCGCAGATGCACCTGGCCCTCGGCGTCGTGCTCCACCACGACGGCATCCTCGAGGGCGATCAGCTGCTCGCGCTGGATGTCGACCAGTTCGCGCCGCACGGCCTCCGCTTCCTCCGCTTTGGGGAAGCCCACCACCACCAGGCTGCTCATGTCAGGGATGCAGAGAGTCTCAAGCTAATCAGCGCGGGCGGCGCCGGCTGGAGCGGGGCATCGGCCGTGGGCTGGCGCCGGCCCCGCGCTCCGGAGCGGAGGCCCCTGCCGGGCCTGGGCGCCCCTGGTCCGGGCGGCTCGGGGTTTCGGCAGACGACGGCCTGGCGTCACTGGAACGGCGCCAACGGGGCAGGGTGAAGCTGTCCTCCTCCGGCCATTCCTCTCCACCGGCACCAGCACCGTCCACGGGCTCAGAAGCGGGCCGGCGGGGGGGGCCAGGCCCTGATCCCGGGCCCCGCCGCGGGACCCGCCGCCGCCACCTCGGCGCGAGCGGGCCTCGAGGGGGCGCCGGGGGGAAGGGGAAGGGGATGGGGCCGCTGCCGCTGCGGGGTCGCTGCGGCGCGTGGGCCCGCGCTCGGCGCGCGCCGGCGGCTCCTCCCAGGACTCACGCCAGTCGTCCTCGTCGTCCAGGATCCAGTCGAGCTTGCCCTCCACCCACCGGCCGAGGTCATTGAGGCGGGGCAGCCCCCCGGCGCCACGGCCCCCCGAGGCACGCGAGCCCGGGCGAGCCCCGGAGACCCCATCCACCAGCTGGCGCCCAGCCGAAACCCAGCGATCGAGATCGCCGCGCACGCCTTCCCCGCGGCCCCCCTGGACACGCGGGGAGGGGGGTCGCCGCCAGCCCCGCAGCGCGTCGTCACCACCGGCCGCTGATGATGGGGACCTGGACCAGGGCTCTCGCATGGGGCCATGCCGTTGCGGCCACGCTATCGAGCCAGGGCTCAGGGCGGCAGGACGCCGCGGCGCCGACGGGCGAGCCAGCGCTCCCGGCTCAGACCCACCAGCGCGATGCTGACCCCGGCGATCTGCAGGGTCCAGAGGAACACACCCACGCCCAGGTTGCAGGGGCGCTGACCTTAGGCGGCCCGGTGGAAGTGGAGCTGACAGCTGGCGTCCCAGCGGCCGCCATGGTGGCGCTCGCAGCAGGCCCGGCAGGCCAGGCCGCGGACGCGGCGGCGGTAGGGCGCGGTGATGCCGCAGAGCGGACAGCGGGCGATCCAGCGGCTGGCGGGCGTGGCTCCCCCGGGCAGCGGGTAGCGATGGCGCAGGCTCACCGCGAAGCCATCCTGGGCCGCATTGATGGCCGCCATCCGCGCGCGGAAGTGGGGGCCGTGCACCTCCGGCACCTGCAGCACCCGGTCGACCCAGGCGTGGATCATCTCGTGGCAGAGGGTGCTGAGCAGGGCCTCGCGGGGCAGGGGGTCCAGCAGGGGCCGCGACAGCACGATCTCGCAGAGGGCGCTGCCGTCGGCGCGGCGGCCCCGGCGGTAGAGGCCGGCCGTGCGGCGCATGCGGCCATCGCTCCAGCGCAGATCCACCAGCGGCGTGCCGTGCGGAGCCAGGCTGGCGTCGAAATGCTCCCGGTTCAACCGGTGGAACAGGGGCAGCAGGGGCTCGAGCGGCACGCCGGGGGGCCTGGTCAGTCAGACTCTGGGGTCATTCAACACAGTTTCACCGGCCTATGGACTGGGCTCTGACCCGCGAGATCGGCAGCAAGGCCCTCCTGGCCGGTGCCGGAGCCCTGCTCCTCTACTGGACGTACACGGCGGTGAAGCTGGTGCTCAGCGCCCGGGGCATCAACCCGCTGATCAAACAGTTCTTCACCCAGGTGGCCAGCGGCCAGGTGGACGGGGCCTACCTGCTCACCACGAAGAACTACCGCACCCACGTGAACCGCAAGCAGTTCATCCAGTACCTGGCCGGCCTCAGGCTCAACAAGTACCGCAACCTCAAATCCGGCCGGCCGCGGCTGCAGGAGGGCCAGCTGATCCTCACGGTGAAGCTGCTCACCGAAGCCAAGGAGGAACTGCCGCTCGACTTCACCTTCGTGAAGGTGGAGGACCAGTGGCGCATCGACCGGATCCGCACGGTGGGCGCCTGAGGCCAGCGTGGCGGGAGCCCCTGAGCCCATCGCGGCGCGCGTGGCTGAACTGAGCCGGCTGCTCACCCACGCCGCCCACGCCTACTACGTGCTGGATGCTCCGGTGATGGAGGATCCGGTCTACGACCGGCTCTACCGGGAACTGCTGGAGCTCGAGCAGGCCTACCCCGAGCTGATCCGGCCCGACAGTCCCACCCAGCGGGTGGGGGGCAGCCCGGCCGAGGGCTTCCGCAGCGTGGAGCACCGCATCGGGCTGCTCAGCCTCGACAACGCCTTCTCCACCGAGGAGCTGGAGGCCTGGTACGCCCGGCTGCTGAAGGTGCTCGACCGCACCCCCGCCGCCGGCGAACCGTTGCCGGCGCTGCCGATGGTGGGGGAGCTCAAGATCGACGGCAACGCCCTGGCCCTCAGCTACCGGGACGGCCTGCTGGAACGGGCCGCCACCCGCGGCGACGGCGAACGGGGCGAGGAGATCACCGCCAACGTGCGCACGATCCAGAGCGTGCCGCTGCGGCTGCAACTGGGCCACCCTCCCGCCTGGGTGGAGGTGCGCGGCGAGGCCCTGATTCCCGATGGCACCTTTGCCGCCATCAATGCCGAGCGCCAGGGCCGCGGCGAGCCGGCCTTCGCCAACCCGCGCAATGCCTGCGCCGGCACCCTGCGCCAGCTCGATCCCCAGGTGGTGGCGGATCGCCGGCTGGATTTCTTCGCCTACACCCTGCACCTGCCGGACGACTGGCAGCCCGGACCGGACGATCCGCCCCGGCCGGCCAGCCAATGGGAAAGCCTGGCCTGGCTGCGGGCCGCGGGCTTCAAGGTGAATCCCAACGCCGAGCTGCTGGACGATCTGGCCGCGGTGGAGGCCTTCTTCGCCCGCTGGGAGCCGGACCGCCGCCAGCTCCCCTATGCCACCGACGGCGTGGTGGTGAAGCTCGACGATCTGCGCCTGCAGGCCGACGCCGGCTTCACCCAGAAGGCGCCCCGCTGGGCCATCGCCCTCAAGTACGCCGCCGAGGAGGCCCCCAGCCGCCTGCTGCGGCTGAGCTGCCAGGTGGGCCGCACCGGCGTGGTGACCCCGGTGGCGGAATTCGAACCGGTGCCCCTGGCCGGCACCAGCGTGAGCCGGGCCACCCTGCACAACGCCGACCGGCTCGCGGAGCTGAATCTGCACGCCGGCGACACGATCGTGGTGCGCAAGGCCGGCGAGATCATCCCGGAGGTGGTGCGGGTGCTGCCGGAGCTGCGGCCTGCCGGGGCCCTGCCGCTGCAGCTGCCCCCCACCTGCCCGGAGTGCGGCTCGGAGCTGGTGCGGGAGGCCGGCGAGGCGGCCACCCGCTGTGTGAACAGCAGCTGCCCGGCGATCCTGCGCGGCGCCCTGCGCCACTGGGTGAGCAAGGGGGCCCTGGATGTGGACGGCGCCGGCAGCAAGCTGATCGAGCAGCTGGTGGACCGGGGCCTGGTGCGCTCGATCGCCGACCTCTACCGGCTCGATGCCGCCCTGCTGGCCAGCCTGGAGCGGATGGGGGAGAAGTCGGCGGCCAACCTGGTGGCGGCCCTGGCCGCCTCGAAGGGGCAACCGTGGCACCGCCAGCTCTACGGCCTCGGCATCCACCACGTGGGCGAGGTGAACGCCAAAGCCCTCGCCAGGGCGTTTCCAGGCGCGGCGGAGCTGGCGGCGGCGGCCGCCGAGGCGCCCGAGCGGATCACCGCGGTGTTCGGCATCGGCGACGAGATCGCCCAGAGCCTGCAGCAGTGGTTTGCCACCGCGGCCAACCAGGGCCTGCTGCGGCAGCTGGAGCGGGAAGGCTTCTCCCTGGCCGCGGGCGCGGCGGAGCGGGCTGCCGGCCAGGGCGCCGGTGGAGCCGGCGATTCCGGCGACGCCGCCCCTCTGGCGGGCCGCACCTTCGTGCTCACGGGCACGCTGCCCAGCCTCAGCCGTCGCCAGGCCCAGGACCTGATCGAGGCCGCCGGTGGCAAGGTCACCGCTTCGGTGAGCAAGAAGACCAGCTATGTGGTGGCCGGCGCCGAGGCCGGCAGCAAGCTCACCAAGGCCGAGAGCCTGGGGGTGCCGGTGCTGGATGAAGAGGGTCTGCTGGCTCTGCTGGAGCAGGGGAAGCCGGCCTCGGCATGAGGCGGCCTGGTTCCCCTCCCTAACCTGGGCCCACTGCCGAGATGCCATGAGAGCGCGGGCCTGGCTGGCGGGGCTGGTCACCATGACCCTGCTCGTGCTGGGAACCCCCACGGGATGGTCCGCCCTGGGTCCCGCCCTGGCCCAGGAGGGGGGAGAGGGAGCCCTGGCGGGCCAGGCCACGCCAGCACCGATCGTGCTCGATGGCCGCACCCTGTTCAGCCTCTGGCCGTCGCGCAATCTCTCGGCAGCGCAGCGCAGCAGCACGGTGAACAGCCGGCTGGAGGAGGCCGTGGCCGCAGGACGGCCCGTGAGCGTTCAGGTGGGCGAGGTCAACCATCTGCCGGTGCTGCGCCTCAACGACCGCACCCTGGTCACGGTCACCGAGCGGGACGTGCCGGAGGGCCTGGAGGCACGGGAGCAGGCCGAGCAGTGGCAGGGCCAGCTGCAGCAGGCCATCGCCCGAGCGCGGCAGGAGCGCAGCCCGGAACACGTGGCGCGCATGCTGCCGCGGGTGCTGGCGATCCTGCTGGGGGCCCTGGGGCTCCACATCCTGCTGCTGCGGCTGTGGCGGCGGTGGTGCCCGAAGGCGCTGGCCCCCCTGCCCACCGAGGGGGAGCGCAGTGACCGCTCCAATCGTTTTCTGCTGCGCAGCACCCTGTTGCTGCTGCAGACCGTGGTGTGGCTGGGGGCCACTGCCCTGGTGATGGACCTGTTCCCCCTCAGCCGCCGCCTCAGCGCCGGCGTGCTGGAGGCCACCCGCCGCTGGTTGAGCGCCCCGTTCCTGCCCCTGGGCTCCCGCAGCTATTCGCTGCAGGACGTGGTGGTGCTGGTGCTGCTGTTCGTGGCCCTGGCCCAGGCGGTGGGGATGCTGCAGAGCCTGCTGCGCCGGCGGGTGCTGCGCTACACGGGCATGAGTGAGGGGGGCCAGGAGGCGGTGGCCTTCGTGGCCCGCTACGGGCTGCTGCTGGTGGGCACCCTGGTGCTGCTGCAGCTCTGGGGCCTCGATCTCACCTCCCTCACCCTCTTCGCCAGCGTGCTCGGGGTGGGGGTGGGCCTGGGGCTGCAGGGGATCAGCAAGAACTTCCTCAGCGGCCTGATCATCATTTTCGAGCGCCCCATCCAGGTGGGCGACTTCGTGGAGATCGGCGATCTGCAGGGCAGTGTCCAGAGTCTGGGACTGCGCAGCACCAAGGTCACCACGCTGGACCGGGTCACGATCATCGTGCCGAACTCCGAATTTCTGGAGTCGCGGGTGATCAACTGGAGCCATGGCAGCCCGGTGTCACGGCTGCAGGTGCCGGTGGGCGTGGCCTACGGCTCCGACACCGCCGCCGTGCGCGAGGCCCTGATCGCCGCCTGCCGGGACAATCCGGCCGTGCTGAAGGCGCCACCACCGCGGGTGTACTTCAGCAGCTTCGGCGACAGTGCCCTCAACTTCACCCTGCTGGTGTGGACGCGGGAACCGAAGCGCCAGTACGAGACCGTGAGCGACCTCAACTTCCGGATCGAGGCGCTGCTCAGGGAACGCGGCATCACGGTGCCCTTCCCCCAGCGGGATCTCCACCTGAACCACGGCAACCTGCAGATCCGTCTGCCGCCCGCGGTCGAAGCCGGTCTTCAGGCCCTGGTGGAGCGGCAGCAGCCCCCGGAACCCTGAGCCTTACGAAACCCGGCCCTGGTGTTGCCTGGCGCACCTGGGTCACTAGGTTTCCAGGAGTCACTCCCTGCATCTCCATGCCCTCCCGCCGCCCGGGCCTGCTGGCCGACTTCAAGGCCTTCATCAACAAGGGCAATGTGGTGGATCTGGCCGTGGCGGTGGTGATCGGCGGCGCCTTCGGCAAGGTGGTGGACGCCGTGGTGACGCTGGTGATGACCAGCCTGCTGGAGCCGGCCCTGAAGGCCGCCCAGGTGGAGTCGATCCAGGCCTGGCCGGCCGGGGCCGTGCTCGTGGCGCTGATCAACTTCCTGGTGATCGCCTTCGTGGTGTTCCTGATCGTGCGGGCGATCGAGGCGGCCAAGCGCAAGGAAACCGCCAAGGCCGAGGCAGAGGCCGCTCCCGACACCCAGGCCCAGCTGGCCTCGGCGGTGACCCGCCTGGTGGAGGCGCTGGATCGCCGCGGGCTGTAGAGGCCCAGAGCCGGCGAGCCGTTGACGTTCAGATCGCGATCCCGTTCCTAGCGTCCGGGGGCTGGCCTGACCGATCGCATCGTTTTGTCCCACCGCGCTCTTCGGCCGAGGCTTCTGGCCTTCACCCTGGCGGCCTTGGCCGCTGCCATGGCCGAGGTCCAGGGGCAGACCATGAAGACCGGCAGGCCCGCCCAGCCGACCTACACGCCGGATTTGCCGGCCAGGATCACCACACCGGACACGGTGAAGACCCGCGTCGGCACCCTGCGCTTCCGGGACGGCGCTCCCGATCCGGCCACGGTGCAGCTTGCCTACGACCAGATCGATTTCAGCCGGGGGATGGCCGCCTTCGTGCGAGGCATGTCGGCCACCTCGGTGTACGCCATCTGCCGCGGCCTGGAGGAGGCGGGCGTGAAGCCCAACGGCGGCATCGGCATCACCGAGCAGCTGATGGATGCGCGCTCGCTGTTCCTCACGCCCAACACCACCACGGTGTACGTGCTGCAGTGCGTGAATCTCCACGACGGGCCGATGGTGGTGCGGGTGCCGCCGCGGGCGCTCGGCCCAGTGGATGACGCCGATTTCCGCTGGGTGACGGACGTGGGCGTGACCGGGCCCGACAAGGGCGCCGGCGGCGACTATCTGTTCGTGCCACCGGGGTACACGGGAACCCTGCCCCAGCAGGGCTTCCACATCGCGAAGCCGCGCACCAACCGGCTGGTGGTGTTCTACCGGGTGTTCGTGGAGCAGGGTGATCTGGCCGCGGCGACGGCTCAGGTGAAGGCGAAGGCCGCGGTGTTCCCCCTGGCGGAGGCGGCGACCCCCCCGGCGGGGGCGTTCGTGAACCTCTCGGGCGTGCGGTTCAACACGATCAGCGCCAACGATTTCAGCTTCTACGAGGAGCTCAACGCCGTGGTGCAGAACGAGCCGGCCGACTGGGTGGACCCCGACACGGTGGGGCTGTACGCATCGATCGGGATCCGCAAGGGCCAGCCGTTCGCGCCCGCCCCGCGCCTGAAGGCCACGCTCACGGAAGCCGTGGCCGTGGGCAACGCCTACGCCCGCGCCAATGCCTTCGCGTCGCGCGATCCCCGCACCCGGATCTTCAAGGAGAGGCAATGGACCACGCCGTTCGTGGGGGGGAGCTACCAGTTCCTTTCGGGAGCGGAGCGTCTGCTGGATGCGAGAGCGCAGTTCTTCTATCTGGCCACCGGCATCACGCCCGCCATGAGCGACGCGAAGCCGGGTACGGGCTCGGCCTATGCCCTCACCGTGCGCGATGGGGACGGCCGCTATCTCGATGGGGGCCGCACCTATGCGCTCACCCTGCCGGGGCCGATTCCGGCCAGGAACTTCTGGGCCCTCACGGTGTACGACAACCAGACGCGCTCGCTGCTGCCCACCGACCAGAAGGCGGCGGGCATCGACAGCCTGCTGCCAGGCCTGAAGACCAATGCCGATGGCGGCGCCACGGTGTGGTTCGGCCCCAAGCCGCCGCCGGGCCAGGAGGCGAACTGGGTGCAGACGATGCCGGGCAAGGGCTACAACCTGATCCTGCGGCTCTACGGGCCGCTGGAGCCCTGGTTCAACCAGACCTGGCAACCCGGCGATCTGGAGCTGCAGGGGTGATGACCCCAGCCACCGGTCTCACCCCCCTCTGACCCACGCCATGCCCACGCAGCGGATCCTGGTGCTGGGGGGCGGCTTCGCGGGGCTCTGGAGTGCGCTCGGCGCTGCCCGCCAGCTCAGGCAGCTGGGCATCGGGCCGGAGACAGCCCGGGTGAGCCTGGTGAACCGCGATGCCTTCCACGCGATCCGGGTGCGCAACTACGAGCCCGACCTCCGGGGCCTGCGGGTGCCCCTGGATGAGCTGCTGCCCCCCGTGGGGGTGGAGCGGATCAAGGCGGAGGTGGTGGGCCTCGACCCCGCCGCCCACACCGTGGCGGTGGCCACCGCCACCGGGCGCGACCATCTGCCCTACGACCGGTTGGTGGTGGCCCTCGGCAGCCAGGTGGTCAAGCCACCGCTGAAGGGCCTGGCGGAGCACGGCTTCGATGTGGACACCTACGGCGCCGCGCTGCGGCTCGAGCGCCATCTACGCTCCCTGCCCCGGCGCCCCGCCGCCGACGGCCGGTTCACGGTGGTGGTGGTGGGGGCCGGCCTCACCGGCATCGAGGTGGCGGCGGAGATGCCGGCACGGCTGCAGGCGCTGATCCAGAAGAGTCCGGCGGCGCAGCCGGCGCGGGTGCTCCTGCTCGACCACAGCCCGCGGCTGGGCTCCGACATGGGCGACGGCGCCCGGCCGTGGATCGCAGCGGCCCTTGCGGCGCTGGGGGTCGAGACGCGCCTGGGTGTGGAGGTGGCGGCGATCGACCCCTCCGGACTGCTCCTTGCCGGCGGTGAGCGCATCGCCGCCGCCACGGTGGTGTGGTGCGCCGGCATGCGCGCCAACCCGCTCACTGGCTGCCTGCCGGTGCAGCGCGACAACCTCGGCCGCCTGCCGGTGGATGCCTTCCTGCGGGTGGAGGGGGTGGAGCATGTGTTCGCGGCCGGCGATGCGGCCCGGGCCCCGCTGGATCCGCCGCACACCTCGGTGCCTTCGTGCCAGCACGCCCGGCCCATGGGCCGTTTCGCTGGACACAACGCCGTCTGCGATCTGTTCGACAAGCCGATGTTGCCTCTGCACATCCCCTGGTATGTGACGGTGCTGGATCTGGGAAGCCAGGGAGCGCTCTACACCGAAGGCTGGGATCGCCAGGTGGTGGCCAGCGGCGAAGCGGCCAAGCGCACCAAGATGCTGATCAACCGCCAGCGGATCTACCCGCCGCGCAGCGGACGGCCCGACGACCTGCTGGCGGCCGCAGCACCGGAGGTTCAGCCGCCACCGGCACGGCAGGGGAAGGAGTGTGACGGGCAGTGATCCGGTGCGCAGGGGCAGCCCAGCATCCACTCCGGCCGCAACCGTCCCGCTGGTCGACCGACAGCAGGTGAGCCACCCCGACCAAGGCCGAACGGATGAAATCAGGGCCAGGTTGGGTTACACAGCTCAGCCTCAGTGTGTAGCCTTCTGACCACTTGGTTCTCGGACCCGTGAACCAAGCAACCTTCTTTACCCTTGGAACCAGAAGCCCATGGCAGAGCTGGCTTCTCAAGCTATTCATTCCTCTGTCCCCTGTGGTTATCGGAAAGGAGATGGCCGACGACCGTGGTTCACGGAACACTCCAATGAGTAGTTGGACGGACTGGGCGGAGTGGGGTAAAATCTCGAAATAGATTTCCAGATGCAACCTGATCATATGACAAGTCCGGAGGATGATCTTCCTACTTCAATTGTAAGGAACGATGCCGGAAAACTTGCTTCGCTTGACGATCTAAAGGCACTTCTATATGAGTTCAATGCCAAACCCGATACGGAAACCAGGCTACTTGGCGCCAAACGGTATTTGACACTTGCCGACTTGAGATCAATAAATGATAGGATTCTAGCGAAGCTTCAAAATTATGATAATATTACAAGTTCATCAATAAATTTCATAATGTCTAATAAGTCCATTAAGGACTATTCGACCTGGGATGAGTTTGAAAGGGAGAACTGGGATACGGTCAATAGCACAGTCCAAGCGGTAACTATAAAATGGGACATGCGCATTCAGTTGCCTCAGTTCAAAAATCGCCAGAGGCACTCCTTAAGATGCCGAATCGGGAGAGAAGTCGCTCCAAAGGATATATTTCAGCTAATGATGACAACCGATGATGTCATCGAGATTATGGAGGCTCAGTCTCCTTGCATCGTCAAGGTTGACTTTGTTAACGATGTTTTAGCAAACGAGCTACTAAATATAGTTGAGCAATGGTATCAAGGATTGGCCTCCATCCCTGAGAGGTCGAGCATAGGCACGTTTCTTATATCTAGGGGTAAGCGCGTGAGCGAGATTCTTCGTATGCTTTTGCCAATCAGCCTTCTCATGATAGCGAGGCAATACTTCGATCTGTATGAGCCACTTCTTGGTAGCGAAAGTCACGATAATATTCACGCTATGATCGATATAGGCATCATTCTGACGTCAGTCTTTGTGATCGGCACGTACTTTGGACGAAAACTCGAAAGGTTCATTGACTCTCGAATCGACAAGCTTGAAAGATATCCAGTCTTCTCAATATCAAAGGGAGACAAGAATGCCGTTGATGGGCATCAAGTCAATAATAGATCTCTATCGTCAGAAATCATTGGCAGAGTAGGGTGGATTTTGTTTGGTCTATTGGTTACGTCTACTGCAAAGGTTATTTGGAGCAAAGTGAGTACAACGCTTTAGATACAGGCACTGTATTGTAATTGTGACCGTACAATGAAATTAGTGCTAGCGCTCGTCCAACACCAAGATCCAGCGGACGGGCGCTGTGACGCCCAATCAACAGGTAGATCTCTTATCCGCTGCTGATCTTGAGCGTTCGGCACGAAGCCGTTGAAGGAAGACAAAACAACTATAGTTCCTCCTTGACTTGAACCACGAACTTGATGACACCTAATACATCTACCAAGAATCTGCCAATAGCCAAGCAAGACAGCTTGCAAGCTGGGCAAAGTGCTTCACTCTCCAGCCAAGGCAAGGACACCAATCAGCTGAGGAATGCGCCAAGCGAGGGAAAGGATGTAAAGTGCCAGAGCATTAAGGTGCCAACCCCTTTAGGCGGGCTCGAAACCTCGTGCCTGCCTCTATGGGCGAATCTCTCAATACTTGGGCTCCTTGTTCTTACTCTTCCATTAGCATGCTGGCTATCGTTATCAAGAAAAAGGGAACAAAATAGTGATGCGTCTCGCCAACCAAAGTGGGTGCTTATAATCCTGTCTCTAACCACTTTGCTTATCGCAGCATGGGCGGGTCAACAGGTAATAACTCTTTTTTCTACCAAGGCTAAATCACCCTCGGAGACACCCAACTTTAGCAGCACCAGCCCTGCGATTAAAGACAATGTCCCCATCCCGAATTCGACACCAACACCGCCAAGCGCTCTGTTCTCTCGCCCATCGGAGAAAGAGGCAAGAATAGATCTTTCTTGGCGAGATGCAAAGCCTGATGAAGATGGCTACAGAATACAAAGACAGTCATTAGAGAAAGCTGGTGATGATTACGAGGAAATTGCTGTGCTACCGGCAAGCCAAAATAGTTTTAGTGACAGGAGCATTGTCCCAGGTCTAGGGTACACATATCGAATAACAAGCTTTAACTCGTTTGGCAGTTCATTCTCGCCCGTTGCTCGGGCTAGAGGCAATCGCCTGATAGGTCCATCACAGGCCATTGCGCGAGTTGATCCAGAGAAAGTTAGAGCTCTATTAAACGAGATAGACTACTATGACAGGAAAGAGCTGTCAGCAAATATGCCTGAGAGACAGGAAGTGAGATTTCTATTCCTAGTAATTGAGATTGCCCTGACCATGAGCCTAACGAGCTTAGCCTTGCTTTTAGTAGTTTCAACTTTCCCTGAGAATTACCTCAGCTTCTTTGTTCTTAAATGGAAATTACAGTGTAGAGCTTATATTATACTCCTTCTCGGACTAGGTGCTGTCACCGCTCAAGTGGCAAGCCATTATCAAGCAAGTCTGATGATTACAGAGTCACGGAGAGCGGGTGCCACTGCAGAAGTCAAGTCCGAACTATCCATTTTACGGTCCAAGGCTACCGATGTATCATCCAAAACAGATTTGGCGATGATCAGAGAGAGTTTCTACAACTTGTTAAGAAAGAACGGCAATACGGGATTTTGAAGAGAAGAGGCTAGGTGTGTAGTCCCACCACGTTGTTCAGCTGACGATTGGGTGTGAGGTCGCCAGGGTCGGGGTGTCACCGCCCATCCCAAGACCTCACACCCCATGCATAGCCACCCCAATGCCCGACTGACGCCGATCAGTCGGGAACGCCTGATTCGTCGGCACCTCAATGAGGGCGTGCCGCTCAAGGCCCTTGCGGCACAAGCCGGGATCAGCCTGCGCAGCGCCTACAAGTGGCTGGCGCGTTTCCGTGATGGCGGCGTAACGGCACTGGCGGATCGACGGAGTGTTCGCCGCACCCAGCGGCGGACGCTCGATCCGCAGCAACTGCAGCAGGCTGTGGATCTACGGCACCAGCGCTGCACTCTCCGGCGCATCGCCAGGGCCGTCAAGGCGCCCCTCTCGACCGTCGGACGTGTGATGAATGCCCTGGGGCTGGGACGGCTCAGAAATCTTGAACCCAAGGTTCCAGTTCGCCGCTACCAGTGGGAGCGGCCTGGCGACATGATCCATGTCGACACCAAACAGCTGGCCAGGTTTGAGCGGGTCGGTCACCGGATCACCGGTGACCGTCGTCAAGGCTCTTCCCGAGGCGCCGGCTACGAGAAGGTGCACGTCGCCATCGACGACGCCACCCGCCTGGCGTATGTGGAGGTGCTGGCCGACGAGCAGAGGGCAACGACTGTTGGATTCCTGGCCCGTGCAGTCGGTTGGTTCTCGGAGCAGGGGATCACCTGCCGGAGGATCCTGTCGGATAACGGCTCCGCCTACCGCTCAGGGGATTGGCGAAAAGCCTGCCGGGCATTGGATCTGAAACCCATCCGCACCAAGCCCTATACGCCGCAAACCAACGGCAAGGCCGAGCGGTTTATCAAAACGATCCTGGCGGAATGGGCCTACGTGATCGCCTACCAGACATCAGAGGAACGCAACCGCTGGCTACGTCGCTATCTGGCCATCTATAACGGCAACAGGTGCCACATGGCTCTCGGTGGCCTCACGCCTCAGCAGTCCCTCCAGCGACTGCTGATCGCTGAATGACCTGGTGAGAAAACACAGCTAGGCGGGATGTCAAATGTCGCCGACTGTGAGGAAGCATTTGCCATTCTCAATGCCTGTGCATTTGATCTGATGACAGAACTCGTCTCCAGGAATTCAAAAAGGCACATGACACATAGAAGGACCTTCATACAGTGCCAACATGAGATGGCGAAGGCAGGCAGAAGCAATTCGTTGTTATGCCATGGGATACACTCTGACGTTTTGCCGAACATCAAGATCCAGCGGACGGGAGCGGCAATACAGTGTCATGAGCACCTTCTGTTCCCGCCGCTGATCTTAAGCGTTATCCGTATCCAGCAAGCAGTTGACACGAGGCTGCGCCTGGTACTAGGTAGTAGTACCATTATGGGATGAAGCGGAAGCACCAGCGCACCCTTGAGCTGATCTTCTCCCGGCCTGTAAGCGGCAGCTTGCCGTGGAGGGACATCGAAGCCCTGTTTCAGGAGCTTGGCGGGGAGGTAAGTGAGAGGGCAGGCAGCCGGGTCGCGGTCGTTCTGTTTGGCGATGTCAAGGTCTTCCACAGACCCCACCCATCGCCCGATACAGACAAGGGTGCTGTGGCTTCTATCCGCAAATGGTTCGAAGAACACGGAGTGACACCATGAATCTGATGAATGTGGACGGCTACCACGCCAAGATTGAGTACGACGAGGAAACAGATCAGTTTCGCGGGGAAATTCTGGGAATCGCTGGAGGAGCGGACTTCTATGGATCAAGCCCGGATGAGCTTCGTCGAGAATTCAAGAAATCACTGGAGGTTTTTCTTGAAGTGTGCAAGGAGAAAGGAATCGAGCCACGTAGACAGTATTCTGGCAGGTTCAATCTGCGAATTCCTCCTGAACTGCATGAGAAGCTGGCGATGACGGCAGAGGTGCAGGGGAAGAGTCTGAACACCCTCGCTCAGGAAGCACTGCAGAGAAGTGTCACGGCATAGGGGAGCGGATAACATGCCCCTCGAGTGGTCAGGCCACCATAAAGTTCTCACCCATAGCCCATTCTTCTTGCCTGCCACTCAGGGGCAGCGTTCGAAGGATGTGGCGTTCTTGATGGGAGCCAACAAGGCAGCGTTGCGCGACCGTAGCCAGAAGGCTACAGTTGGTGGATGGTTGAAGTCCGCCAGACAGAGCGGTTCGTCCGATGGCTTGCGGGTCTGCGTGATCTGAGAGCCCGGGCGAAGGTTCTGGCCAGGATCGAGCGTCTCATCGGCGGCAATCCTGGCGACGTAAAGCCCGTTGGGGCTGGTGTCTCGGAGTTGCGGATCAACTACGGCCCTGAATACAGGGTCTACTTCCTGCAGAGAGGAACCGATTTGATCATCCTTTTAGCCGGCGGAGACAAGAGCTCACAAGCCAAGGACATTGATGAGGCCCTTCGTTTAGCAAGCAACCTGACGGAGGAGATCTGATGAAAGCCACGACAATCCCCTACGACGTTGCCGAGCATCTTCGAACGCAAGAGGAGATGGCGGCCTACCTGGAAGCCTGCATCGAGGAGGCGGATGGAGATGCTGCGTTCATTGCCAAGGCCCTGGGTGACATCGCAAGGGCCCAGGGGATGACCCAGGTGGCCAGAGACTCAGGACTTTCGAGGGAGAGTCTCTACGAGTTTGCAGAAAAAATCTCGTCGCGAGGCGAGTTCTCCCCCTCCGTGACCCAGCCAGCTGGTCATGGCGAGGCGATTATTGGAATGACTCAGGCTCGCTGTGAGTCCCTGATCCTCGGGATTGGTACCTCGCTCGACGCTGAATCTCCTCGCAGGCTCCCATCTCTGGAGAACGGCCTGTTCATGCCATCGCCTCCACAGGCCTGAGCAGGTTGCTCAGGCGGATCAGGTTGTAGGCGATCACATGCAGTCCGAACATGGCACTGACATTGGCCTGGCCGCGCAGCTTGAACTGGCGCAGGCCGCCGAACTGCTTGATCCAGCCGAAAACCTTCTCGATGCCGCGGCGTGCATGGATCGACTTGGCATAGCCCTCATGGCGAGTGGTGCGGCCATCGATGGCGGAGCCGCCGGAGCGTCCTGCGTTCTGGGCGACATGCGGGGTAACGCCGATCCGTCGCATCTCTGCGACGAATCCATGGGTGTCGTAGTTCTTGTCAGCACCGATGGTTTTCTGGTGGTGCCCGGGGAGATCGGCGGCCATCTCCTTGGCCGCATCCCGTTCGCCGTAGCCGTCAGCCTGGGTCACCCGGCAATCCACCACCAGGGCATGGCGGTTGTCCATGAGCACATGCCCCCGGTAGCTGGGCAGGGCCGGGTGAACATTCGACTTGCGGGCCAGAAGAGCGTCGGGATCCGTGCCGGAGCGATGGGTCTTGTTGCTGAGACGCACCCCGCGGAAGTCGCCCTTGGCCCGCTTCCTGCCATCCTTGGCCGCCCCGAATCCCTCGCCAGGGCCTGATGGCGGAGGCGGCGGGTCATCCTCTCCGTCGATTCGCTCCAGGGAGGCATGTGAGGCCCAGGCTTGGAGCAGGGTGCCATCGACGGAGAAGTGTTCATTGCTGAGCAGCGGTTTCACCTCCGGTGCCGCCATCAGCTTCTCCAGGAACCGGCCCATCAACTGCTCGTTGAGCAGCCGCTCACGATTCTTGGTGAACGTGGTCGGATGCCAGATCGGATCGTCAGGACTCAAGCCCACAAACCAGCGGAACAGCAGGTTGTAGTCGAGCTGCTCCAGCAGCAGGCGCTCCGAACGGATCCCGTAGAACGCCTGCAGCAGTGAGGCCAGCAGCAATTGCTCAGGCGGTATCGATGGCCTGCCTTCTGAGGCATAGAGATGGCAGAAGGTGGGATTGAGGCGATCGAGAGCCTGATCCGCCAGCTTGCGAATCCGCCGCAGCGGATGGCCGGCCGGAATCCGCTCCTCGATCGAGACGTAGGAGAACAGTGAGCCTGTGCGCTCCTGCTGACCACGCATCAAGCCTGAGGCGGATACTCCATTTTCGCAGGGGTGGGCGGGTTTTTCAGCGAACTCCTACAAGGCCTTGTCTGGAGAGCGCAGTCCCAGCTTTGACACAATCCTGAGGGTGGTCGCGGCCCTGGGCCTGAAGTTGAGCGCGAGTGTGAGAAGTGAAGCGGAGGTGACTTGAGCTTTACAGATGAGGCGTAGGTCCGCAAACGCTGCCTGTTGAGATGCGACACCTTCGAACAAGCCCCTGGAGCGGGCAGGCCGCCGCCGAGTCTGTTTCGATAGCGATAGCTTCTTGCCTGCCACTCAGGGGCAGCGTTATACGTATCGCTAAGCTTTCAGCTATCAAGCAAGGAACCTGCAAGGTCTGATGTTGAAGCCAGATTCATTCGAAATCGCTGCTGCCCTTCAAGAGCTACGCAAGCGGTGGGAGAACGTCTTAAATGCTCGTTATCAGACATGGCCAGGGCATTTCAGTGGCTTAATGACCTTTATGAGAGACAATCCTTATCTCGCCGATATTCTAAAGGAAGCTAGTCAGCAAAGTGCCGTCGCTTTTCGTGACTGGTGGTCCGAGTTCCAGGCAACAGGAAACTCTTTTGTTGGGACAAAGTCATATTCTATACCCACAGACAATACCACCAGGGCAGTGCTCTTTTATCAGTTCCTGGAGGAGATTGAGGCAGGGAGGATTGACCTTCAAAGATTTTGCGTTGATGCCTATGGGGCATCAAAGTTTCAAGATATGTCGGATACGTTCAACCGTGAGATTGTGTCCCATGTAGTGGGAGAGATGGAAAGGAAGTTGATTGATCTACAAAGCACTATAAGTAGTTCTCGGCTTGCAGACGAAGATCCTCCAGAAGTTGGAAAGGTGGCATACGTGAGCTCACGGCGAATAGAAGAACTTAGATCACTGACCCCGCAGGGCTTTGATTTATCAAGACTGGTTCGCCTGCTTGAAGAGCTCAACTCTAACTACGAGAACAGCTGCTTCATGAGTTGCGCCATGCTAGTCAGGGCAATCACCGATCACATCCCTCCAATCTTCAATAAATCAACCTTCGGAGAGGTTGCCTCAAATTATGGAGGAAGGTCATTCAAGGATTCAATGGAATATCTTGATCGCGGCCTTCGAAAGATTGCCGATAATCAACTTCATTCCCAGATTCGTCACAAAGAGTCTTTGCCAACAGCTCAGCAAGTTCATTTCTCCCAGATGCTTGACGTACTACTCGGCGAGATTATTATCCTACTTTCTAGATGAGAACGTATAACAACGCCATCCACCAGAGCCGCCACCGAGGGATGTCTCAAGTCGCGTAATCAATCAGCGGCCTGGTGATGGCGGGCGTTAGATGCACAGCCACTCAGGCCGGACTAGCAACTGAAGACACAGGAAAACAGAAGTGTTGAATACATATCCATCGCTGCAGGGCCTTGATCTGAGTGAAATGGGCTTGATTATGCACCGCCACCCCCATTCGTTCATGGAGGCCAATTGATGACTAGCATGGTAAAATCAACCTTTAACAGATCTAGCGCAACTCCCCTAAAACTGGTTCCTCAATGGCACTGCAGCGCCTAACAGCAAAGAATCTCACCGTCTTCACTAAGGCTGACTTGACCTTTGGCAAGGGGCTAAATGTAATTGTTGGCGAGAATGGCGCCGGCAAGACACACCTTTTAAAACTGGCCTATTCAGTGATTGCAACTTTCTGGGAAGAAGGAAGGAAGCCGAGTCCAACTACACCTACGAAGACTCATCTGCAGGTCAAACTCGCAGACAAGCTAGTCAATGTCTTCCGCCCGGAGGCACTCGGGCGATTGACTCGCAGAAAGCCTGGACGGGAAAGATGTGATGTAAGCCTTAAGTTCACAGACAGCAAGCACAACATATCCTTTAGCTTTGCCACCAACAGTAAGACCGAAGTTGCACTTGAAGTGACCCCAAGTTCTTGGCTAGAAGTGTCTGCCGCCTACTTCCCGACACGGGAGCTGCTCACAATCTTTCCCAACTTCGTCTCAGTTTACGAGGGACACTATCTTGAGTTTGAAGAGACTTGGAGGGATACCTGCTTAATGTTAGGCGAGCCTCTACAAAGAGGGCCTAGAGAAAAGCGCATTCAAGAACTCTTAGCGCCTATCGAGGATGCTATGGGGGGAAAGATTGAGCTCGATAAAGTTGGGCGCTTTTATCTCAGCACTCCAAATGGACGACTGGAGATGCCTCTAGTCGCAGAGGGCCTGCGGAAGCTTGGAATGCTTGCAAGGTTGGTTGCGACTGGAAGCTTGCTGGACAAAGGTTTCTTGTTTTGGGATGAGCCGGAAGCGAATCTTAATCCTATGCTAATTAAACAGGTAGCAAAAAGCATTCTGTCTCTAAGTTCATCAGGCATTCAGGTCTTTTTGGCAACTCACAGTCTATTCTTGCTGCGAGAGATCGAGATCCTTACATCTCAACAGCCCTTTGATGGGCTAAGCGCAAGGTTCTTCGGGTTGCATAAAGATGCCGATGGATCTGTAAGCGTATCTCAAGGTGACTCAATAGATGAGATCGGAGATATCACCTCGCTTGACGAAGAACTTGCCCAGTCCGATAGATTTATCGAAGCATGACCTCGCCATGACTGTGCATCATGTAGATGGGTTAGTATTCGACTTCCCTTCGCCTTGGCTAGCAAGCAAGTAGGGCCTCCTGAGAAAAGCCACATCCACTGCAGCGCAATGGATGTGAGCAGTTTTCTCGGCTAAAATGTACGAGATTGGGCTCGTTTGCGCCCAAAAGCCGCCCAGAGTTTTCCACATGTACCGACGTGAGCATCGTGATCAGCTCTCGTTCGAGGACTTCTTCCTGCCGTTTGGAGGAAAGCTCTCTGGTGACAATCGCTGGATCAAGCTGGCTGAGCTGATCCCATGGGATGAGCTGGAAGGTGACTATGCAGCTCAGTTCTGCAAGGGCTTTGGCGCCCCGGCAAAGCCATTTCGCATGGCACTGGGCGCCCTGATCATCAAGGCCCGCATGGGGCTGACTGATGAAGAACTGGTTGAGCAAATCAAAGAGAACCCCTATCTCCAGTTCTTCATCGGCCTGGAGGCATTTCAGTACTCGGCTCCGTTTGACCCATCAATGATGGTGTACTTCCGGAAGCGGCTGCCAGATTCGGTCGTGAATGACTGCAATGAACGAATCGTGCGTCACGGTCTGAACGTGATCCGTTCGTCTGCAGTTGATGAGCACGACAGCAGCGATGGAGGCGGAGCCGGGAGCGCAGCTGATCAGAAGATTGAATCCAAAACGCCACGGCCAAATCAGGGGTCACTGCTGATTGATGCGACATGCGTTCCGGCAGATATTCGGCATCCAACGGATCTCTCGCTGCTCAATGAAGGCCGAGAGCTCACCGAGACTCTGATCGATGCCATGTATTCGCAGGTCAGAGAGTCCTTTGGTCACAAACCACGAACGCATCGGAAGCAGGCCAGGCAGCAGTTCCTCGCCGTGGCCAAGAAAAAACGCCCTCGGTTTCTCAAGATCCGCAAAGCGATCAAGCAACAGCTTGGGCATCTCAAGCGCAACCTTGCCAACATTGACGCCCTGACAGCCTGTGGCGCAAGCCTTCTGGCGGCTGGGCGGCATGCCTATCAGAAGCTGTTGGTTGTCAGTGAGCTGGTCCGCCAGCAGAACATTCTCTATCGCTCAGACACCAGAAGTATTCCCGCTCGCATCGTCAGCCTCTGTCAAGCGCACATCAGGCCAATTGTTCGCGGCAAGGCGAGGTGCAATGTTGAGTTCGGCGCCAAGATCTCACTTTCTGTCACCGATGAAGGATTTGCTTTCCTGGATCGGCTGAGCTTTGACCCCTACAACGAAGGGGAAGATCTGAAAGTTCAGGCCCAAGCCTATCGTCGTCGATACGGCTGCTATCCGGAGGTGATCTGCGCTGATCAGATCTACCGCACAAGATCAAATCGGGCATTCTGCCAGCGTCACGGCATTCGGCTGAGTGGGCCTCGTCTTGGTCGCCCGAAGAATGATCCGGAGTTGGTGGCAGCCGAGAGGCGGCAGTTCGTTGATGATCAAAGGCGGCGCAATGCTGTTGAAGGCAAGATCGGTCAAGGCAAGCGTCGCTATGGATTGGGATTGATCCGAGAGAAACTGCCGGCAACACAGGGTTCATCCATCGCGATGAATGTCCTGGTCATGAACCTCCAGAAGCTCCTGGAGCTTCTTTGTCTCTATTTTGTGCTCTGCTGGCAACTCTTGGTCTCCGCCGCACGGGCTCTGAGCTCCAGCAGCAGAGAGCTGAGTTGTCAGCTCAGCGGGGCCTGAGGATCACTCAGAGGTCGCCCGGGCAGGCTCATTGTGGTGCGCATTGCCCGCGGCTCACTTTCTCAGGAGGCCCCAAGTACGACGAATGGAGTTTCTATCGCAATCAGTTTCTGCGCATGCGGCCTGGCATTAAATCAGTAGACTTAATTGCGCTCAATCCCGATACAGCATGGATGATTGAGGTCAAGGACTACAGAGTTCATCGCAGAACGAAGATAGTTGACATCCATCAGGAGTTCGCCGAGAAAGTCCTGCACACACTTTCAGCACTGCTGCCTGCAAAGGCTAACGCCACTGACCTCACGGAAAGGAGGTTTGCCGCTGAGACTCTCAGACGAGGCCGGCTTAGACTTGTACTACATCTAGAGCAGCCGGCAAAACATTCAAAGTTGTTTCCAAGAGCCATCAACCCCGTAAATGTACAACTAAAACTCAGACAAGTGCTCAAGGCTATTGATCCTCATCCTATCGTTGCAGAGACTGGAAGGATGCATGGCCTAGTCTGGTCTGTTGCGTAGTGCGCCATTAAGCATTATCCCGCTTCTAGTGGACAACGGGAAGCAACCTTGGCTTGATAGGCATCTAACATCAAGATTCAGCGGGCGTGCGCACTGAGGTCTCAGTTAAATCTTTAAGACTCATCCACGCCGCTGATCTTGGGCGTTAGAGAGATGGGGGCACAGGCTGCCGAGGCAAAAAGAGGTATAGTCGACGTATAGCCGCCACCGAGGTATGCAGACGAAGGTCCAAAAGTGGGGGAACAGCCTTGGTGTGAGGATTCCACGCGGCTTGGCTGAGGAGGTTGGGTTGGGTGCCGGCACCGAGGTCAGCCTCACCGCGAAGGATGGTGAGCTGGTCCTGAGGCCCTCTGTGCCAAGCCGCTTCAAGCTTGCGGATCTTCTTGCAGAGGTCACGCCAGAGAACATCCACGCGTCTATTGATTCAGGGGATGCAGTAGGCGCCGAAGCATTCTGATGTCGTCCCACGTGCCCGATCGTGGTGATTTGGTATGGCTGGAGTTCACACCTCAAGCCGGGAGTGAACAGCGTGGTAGAAGGCCAGCACTTGTTCTATCTCCAAGGTCCTACAACGGAAAAGTCGGTCTGCTCTTGTGCTGTCCTGTAACGTCCAAGGTCAAGGGATATCCCTTTGAGGTGGAGCTCCCTGATGGATATTCCGTCAGCGGAGTTGTTTTGTCAGACCAGCTCAAGAGCCTTGACTGGCGATCGAGGAAAGTGAAGTTCATCGAGCGAGCTTCCTCCCATGTAATGGCGATGGTGACTGCGCGGATTTTACCGCTTCTTGAACCTGACACTCCTGCCACTCTCTAACACAGCCATTCACCTGGTCCGCCCCCAATGTTCCATGGAAGCCTGTGGCGGTCGTCTCACACACTCTTGGCGGCCAGGTGATGGCAAGCGTTAGGGAAGGTCTGGACAACTGCACTGCGGAAAAGTGGTCGCAAGCAAGGGCATCAGCCTCGTGACGTGGACCCCGGAAACTGAACCAGTCCTTATGAGAGCTTCCCGACCGGCCAGACTTGGCCAGGAGAAGCCCCATGAAACGCAAGCGTCACACACCCGAGCAGATCATCCGCAAGCTGCGCACCGCTGAGCAGCTTCTCAACCAGGGCCAGAGCGTCGCTGATGTGTACAGGACCCTGGAGGTTTCTGCTCCCACCTACCACCGCTGGCAGCAGCTCTATGGCGGCATGAAAGCCACCGAGGCCAAACGCCTCAAGGAGCTGGAGCAGGAGAACAGCCGGCTCAAGCGATTGCTCGCGGATGCTGAGCTCGATAAAGCGATGCTCAAGGAGCTGGCCGAGGGAAACTTCTGAGCCCGGAACGACGCCGCAGGGCCGTGATGGTTCTGCAGGATCGCTTCCGGGTCTCACAGCGTCGTGCCTGCCGGCTGGCGGGCCAGAACCGCAACACCCAGCGCCGGCCCATGCCGGTGACGGCCATCGAGGAGCAGAAGCTACGTCGGCGGATCCGCGAGCTGGCCCTGCGCCATGTGCGCTGGGGCCGGCGGCTGGTCTACCGCCGGTTGCGGCTGGAAGGCTGGAGCGTCAACCACAAGCGGGTGCAACGGATCTGGCGGGAGGAGGGTCTCCAGCGGCCCCTGCCGCGCCGGCGCAAGCGCTCCCGGCCTGCGGGCGGCTCAAAGGAGCTGCTGAGGGCCGAGTACCCACACCACGTGTGGGCGGTCGACTTCCAGTTCGACCAGACAATGGATGGGCGCAGACTGAAGTTCCTCAATATTGTGGATGAATACAGTCGACTGTGCCTGGCTATTCATGTCGGCAGACGCTGCAAGGCGGTCGACGTGATCGACACCATTGAGGAACTACTCAAGCAGCATCCAGCACCCACTCATCTGCGAATGGACAATGGGCCTGAGTTCATTGCCCATGCATTGCAGGAATGGTGCACAGGCAGTGGCTCCAGCACGGCGTACATCGCGCCAGGTTCACCCTGGGAGAATCCATTTGTGGAATCATTCAACAGCCGCTTTCGGGATGAATTCCTGAATATCGAGCTGTTCGCGTCGGTGCCGGAAGCCAGGCTGTTGGCAGAGCAGTACCGGATGGAGTACAACACCTACAGACCGCATTCGGCGCTCCAGGGGCATACGCCCCTGGAGACCCTCCAGCAGTGGAGAGCGGCCTGACCACCCACCAGCTCTCAGAAGAACTGGACCAGTAATGGGGGTCACGTCACTCGCATCTCAGTCCCCTTAAATACCTAGGTCAACCGAACCTTCCCCGGCCAGCATAGAACACTCATGGAGATTCAATCTACACGCAAAGTCTCTTTGCCGAAGCGACTAAGCTCTGAGCTGCTTACTCCCACCGGAACAGAAAACGGCTGCCCTGGTCTAATTGTTTCAACCAAGCCACTTCTAGAGCAGTACAGCAGAGCAGCGAAGTCAATCGATGGATTGCTCGGCCAATATCATCCGAGACAGTTTCCAGCGTTGATAGCGACTCCGAGAGCCACGTCAAGCCTTTTCAGCCATACCCCAGAGTTGTCGCTTCTGAAGTCAGTCGCATCCTTTATCAGCTCCCAGATTCATCCACATCTAAAGCTGGGAGTGGACGCTATATGGCTGGCCTATGGCGCTGCGCAGCTTAAAGATGAGTGGACAAAATCCAATGCGGATCAAGTTTCCTGCGCCTTCAAGCTGGCGAGCCTCAGCTTCTCCGCTATCAGTCTGATGGGAGAATTTAATTCAGAGCTCAAACTTCCAGACTCTTGGTCCAACGGAATCAACTTTTACCTGACGAGTGGTGAGGCGATTTATCAGGGAAAGACGCCCCCAATCAATGAGTTGGCTCTGCTTGCAAAAGATAAACGCATGGACATCCCCCTCAAGCTTCTGAAACTGGCTGGCGCATCCCTTGACCCACAAGCAGCGACGAGCTCAACCGCGCAGGCAAAGATCAGCAACTTAACGTTCCTCACACCGTAGCCAAAGCCCATGCAGCGGCAGCATTGGCCATCCTCCAGGCGCGGGAAAGAGGTGCTATGAATTCACTTGCAAACAGAGAGTTGCTATCCGCGTGTGCACTGAAGTGCCGGTTGCGAGTAGCGCCGCGAAGATGAACCGCAAGCCTTACAGCAAGGCAGTCCGCCCATGGAGCGCAGCGAGCACCAGCCTCTTTGGTCGCGAGCAGACTTATCGCCATGCACTGTGATCAGACATCTCTCCTAGATCAACATTCTTTGATCCTGGTTGCAGCACAGGGCACCCGATAGCGCGATAGAGTAATACGTCGCCTACGAAGGCCATCATTTTTCGAGGCAGATCACTGGGAAAGCTGCTGGTACTGGCTCGCCAGAACCTGCCCCGTGGAGTCTGAATTCACTCCTCCATGCAGACGTCTAGCCAAAGGCTGCTTATCACGGGGCACTCCTGTGGGATTCACTCGGCCACCCGTCGTTCACGGAGCACAAAGCCCTCCCTGTGGAACTGCGCGGCCGCCTGACCATCAGCGAGGAGCTGATCGTTCCTGACGGCGGCTCAGACAAGGGCCGTGTCGCGATCGTTCTTGAACAAGCCTGGCCCCCACGCTGCCGATCCAGCTGAAGGCCCACAGACTGAAAGAGGGGCCCCGGGCCCCGGAGTTAGTGGAGAACGACCGATGACCGCGCCGAAGGTTGCCGCCCGTACGCCCATCGCCGTGAGCCTGGAGGAGGGGAAGGAGTACTACTACTGCGCCTGCGGCCGTTCCTCGGAGCAGCCCTTCTGCGACGGCTCCCACGAGGGCAGCGGCTTCACTCCCCTGGCCTTCGTGGCCCAGAAGAGCGGCAAGGCGGTGCTCTGCCGCTGCAAGCAGACCGCCACGCCCCCCTACTGCGATGGCACCCATGCCCGCGTTCCCGCCGATCGGGTGGGCACCACCTACGCCGTGGACCAGGACGGGGATGCCGACAGCGGAGATGCCGAAGCGGGCGAGGACGAGGAGGGTGAGCACGAGCCGCCGGAGCAGGGCGCGTCCTCCGGCGGCAAGATGCCCCAGCCCCGGGCCACGCAGGAGGAGCCCAATCTGGAGCTGATCCACCAGCTCGCCGAGCACGGCCTCGCGCAGGTGGGGCCCCAGGGGCCGGTGGTGTCGATGGGGGTGCCCCGCTCCCTGCTGCCCCGGTGGGACGACATCCAGATCCTCACGGCCCAGCTGGCGCGCCAGCCCCTGGCCGATGCCGCCCCGGTGGGCACCGAGCTGGTGATCGGCCCCCGGGCCCGGCAGCCGCTGCGGCTGGAGATCCCCCTGCTGGTGTCGGACATGAGCTTCGGGGCCCTCTCCGAGGAGGCCAAGCGGGCCCTGGCCAGCGGCGCCGAATTGGCCGGCACCGGCATCTGCTCCGGCGAAGGCGGCATGCTGCCCGCCGAGCAGGCCGCCAACCACCGCTACCTCTACGAACTCGCCCCGGCGATGTTCGGCTATCGCGAGGAGCTCCTGAGCCGGGTGCAGGCCTTTCACTTCAAGGCCGGCCAGGCGGCCAAGACCGGCGTGGGCGGGCACCTGCCTGGCGCCAAGGTGTCGGCCGCCATCGCCGCGGTGCGGGGCATCCCCGCAGGTGAGGCCGCCTGTTCACCCGCCAGCTTCGCCGACCTCCGCACCCCAGACGACTTCCGCCAGTTCGGTGATCGGGTGCGGCAGCTCAGCGGCGGCATCCCGGTGGGCTTCAAGCTGAGCGCCCAGCACATCGAGGCGGATCTCGATTTCGCCCTCGAGGCCGGGGCCGACTACCTGATCCTCGATGGCCGCGGCGGCGGCACCGGCGCCTCCCCGCAGCTGCTGCGCGATCACATCGCCGTGCCTACCATTCCCGCCCTGGCCCGGGCCCGGGCCCATCTCGAGCGCCGCGGCGCCAGCGGCCAGGTGAGCCTGATCATCACGGGCGGCATCCGCACCCCCGCCGACTGCATCAAGGCCCTGGCCCTGGGCGCCGACGGCATCGCCCTGGCCAATGCCGCCATCCAGGCGATCGGCTGCGTGGGCTCGCGCATCTGCCACACCAACCGCTGCCCGGCCGGGGTGGCCACCCAGGATCCCGCGCTGCGGAGCCGTCTGCAGGTGGAGCCCGCCGCCCAGTGGCTGGATCGCTTCCTGCGGGCCACGGTGGCGCTGATGCAGGCGATGGCCCGCGCCTGCGGCCACGACCACTTGCACCGCATGGACCGCCACGATCTGGCCAGCTGGCAGCGGCCCCTGGCGGAGCTGGCCGGCATCGCCTGGAGCGGGGCGGCGCCGACGGGTGGATCGGCTTGATCTACCCGAGCTACCCGAGCTACCCCGTGGCGAGCCACATCTGGGCTGTGCGGGGCGGCACAAACAGGCTGAGCCGGTCGCCGGAGAGGGTCATGGTGTGCCCATGGATCAGATCCCTGTACTGCCCCGGGTTCCTCAGCCCCCAGGTGCTGAACTCGGCCCACTGCTCGGTGGCACTTTTGTTGATCGCCACAATCCCCCGCTCGCCGCGCCGGAAGATCAGCAGCACGTCGGTGGCATGGAGCAGGGCCATGGCCTCGCCGTGCACGGCATTGTGGAACTGCACCATGGCCGCAAGGTCGGCGCGCTTGTAGACATCGAACCAGCGGTCGCGATCCACCGCATAGGCGGATTCATTGTGATCGGAGTAGATCAGCGGCACGCCCCCATCGCGGCCCAGCACATAGGCATAGGCCAGATGCTCATCCTGGGGATCGAGGATGGCGTAACGGAAGCCATCGTTGTGGGGGATGTCGTGGGTCACGACAAACGTCACGGCACGGTGCCAGGGCAGGGCGTTGCCAGCAGCGGCGGGGTCCACCAGGCTGCGCATCGACCCCCCGAAACCGAAGGCTTCCCGCATCGTGGTGAACAGGGGGAAGTCATAGGCAGACATCCAGGTTTCCTGCAGGAAGGGCCACAGAAACACCTGCTCATCGTGATCGCCGCCGGTGAGCACTTCGCCGAACCAGAACTTGTTCCTCACAGCGGGCCTGTCGGCCAGGTTGTCCACCATCTTCTCGGTGATGTGCTTGATGGCATCCACGCGGAACCCATCGAATCCCATCGCCACCAGGGCGCTCACCATCTGGTGCTGCTGCTCCAGCACCCAGGCAGAATCCTGCAGGTCGGGCAGGCCGGAGAGGTTCTGAAACTGCACGGCGCCACGATCGCTCCACTCATGGCCGTCGATTTCGCCCGCCTGGTTGAAGTCCCACGGTGAGAACAGGCCTTCGCCGAGATCGCCGTACAGCCGGTTGCGCTCAAAGGTGTCCGGATCCTGCCGGTAGCGCTCCAGCTCCGCCGCGCCGGGGAAGTTCAGCCGGTCGTCGCGGGCTTCGTTGGCCATGTGGTTGATCACCAGATCCGCATACACCCGGATCGGTGGGTCGCTGGCATGGCAGGCGGCGATCAGCTGCTCCAGCTCCCGCTTGCCGCCGAGGTGGGAGAGCAGGATGCGGTAATCCTTCGGCTGGTAGCGCTGCCACCAGGCCTCGCCGTTCGGGTCGGAATACAGCGGCGGCGGGATCAGAATGGCGCCGTAGCCCACCGCTGCAATGGCATCCAGGTTGTCAAGGATGTCCTGGTACGTCCAGTTGAAGGCGTGCAGGGTAACCGTGCGCATGGGAACAGGAACCTCCCGGAGTGGCAACGAGCAAGCGTGGCGTAGGGCAGGCGATCAGGCCGCTGCCAACCCTTGCGTCTGGATGCCGGCACCGTATCCCGGATCACCGGCTCCAGACCGTGTCCAGCCGTACACCCCCATGGCGGCCCTGTGCTGCCGCGTGCGGCGCTGGGCGTCAGTCGTTGAGCAGATCGAAGATCGCCTTCTGCAGATCCTTCGACTGCTCCAGCTGATCGAACACCCAGGCCATCGCGGTGGCCGGCTGCTCGAAGCCCAGTGCGTCACAGAGCCGCTGGATGATGGCGGAATGCTGCTCGTAGAGGGCCAGATCACTCACCTGCTGCACGCTCAGGTGCCGGGTGATCAGGGCCTCGGTGCTGTGTTCGGTTGTGGTGAGTTCGGAAGCTGTTCGCTGGGTAGCTGTTTGCTCGGTAGCTGTGAGATCGGCAGGCTCCATGGCGACAACCTCCCTGGTCTCAACGGGGCAGATGACACTCTAGTTCCCGCACCCGCTGCTCCAGCGCTTCGATCTTCTCCAGATAGGTGAGGGCCAGGGCCATGCCGGGGGGGTTGAGCCCGAAGGCATCGCGCAGCTTCACCGCCCGCCGGGCCTGGTGCACCACCCGCGCCTGGAAGCTCCAGCCGCTGCCGCCCGCCTGGGTTTCGAACACCCCGAACTCCACCAGTTCCACCAGCTCCTCCTGGGCCAGGCCCGAGGCCGCCAGCAGTTCCGCCGACTCCACCGGTGCGTCGCCCTCCGCCGGGATCAGCAGATCGTCAGCCATCGCTCGACCCTCCGTTGAACTGCGGACGGGGCTGGAAGGAGGACGCCGCCGCCAGCTCACGATAGAGCTGCTGTTCCGCCTCGCCGATCTCCTTCGGCACCACGATCTGCAGCACGCCGTAGAGATCACCGGCGCCCTGCCCCCGTTTCGGCAGGCCCTTGCCGGCCAGCCGCAGCTTCTGGCCCGGCTGCGCTCCGGGCTTCACCTGCACCGTCACCCGGCCCTCGAGGGTGGGGAGCTCGATCGCGGCCCCCAGGGCCGCCTCCCACGGGGCCAGCGGCAGCTCGAGGTAGAGGTCGTGCCCCACCGGCCGGAACAGGGGGTGCGGCAGCAGCTCGATCCTGAGGTACACATCGCCGTTGGGTGCCCCGCCGCTGCCGGCGCCGCCGCGGCCGGGAATGCGCAGCCGCTCGCCATCCACCACCCCCTTCGGCACCCGGATGCGCACCAGTCCCTCCGGCTTCTCCAGCGTCACCTCGGTGCCGTGGCACACCTCATCCAGCCGGAGGCGGGCCACGGCCTCCACGTCTTGGCCGCGAATCGGGAAGTCACCCCCTCCCGGCTGCCGCCGCTGGGAGGCCCGGAAGCCCATCTGCTCGAACAGCTCCGAGAGGTCCACCTCCCGGTAGGGCTGGCCCTGCCAGAAGCGGGTGTCCCACTCCGGCGGCGGGTGGAACTCCTCGCCGGGGCGATGGCGGCCCAGCTGGTCGTAGGCCTGGCGCTTCTCCGGATCGGAGAGGGTCTGGTAGGCCTCGCTCACCGCCTTGAAGAGCTCCTCGTGGCCCTCCTCCTTGGAGATGTCGGGGTGATAGCGGCGCGCCAGACGCCGGTAGGCCTTCTTGATCTCCTCCTCGCTCGCCTCCCGACCGACGCCGAGGGTCTCGTAGTAGTCCTTGAACTTCATGGAGACGTCACGGCAGCCAGCCGGCTGCAGGTGGGTGGGTGCTTCGGTGCCATCCTCCCGCCGGCCAGCCCCCTGCGGCAGGACCAGACCCCTCCACTTCAATCACGCGACGCATCACCACCCACCGAGCGCACCCAGACAGGGCGCGGAGAGGGATGCCTCCAAGGCGCCCATGTCCAAGGCGTTCGTACCGCGCGAACCTCGACGCACCATCCCCGTGCCGCGATGCACCCAGGGGTGAAGGCAGGCGCCGGATGGCTGAAGGATCTCCCCGGCCTGATCCCGGCGATTGCCTCGGCGGCTCGCTGCCTCAGCGGCCCGATTCGATGCCGGCTTCCACTTCCCGAATCGCCTCGTCAATCAGCTGGATGGCCTTGACGCGGTGCCCGCCCTTGTCATGGGTGGCCTTCTCCAGGCTCTGCCTGGCCTGATTCAGGCTCACCAGAGCAGCCTTCATGTTGGGTTGGTTGGCCTGAGCAGGCACCTGCACCGTGAGGGCCGCCACGGTGGCCAGGGTGGTGAGGGCGGCGATGGCGAAGCGTTTCATCGGCTGGGCACGGATCCGGAGGGACCTGGGCAGGGGGATAAAAAAAAGTAGCCAGGTAGGCCGTTGCCGCCGCCGGTCGGTGGGAGCCGCCTCGAGCCAGTGGTGGCGACGCTGTCCGCGCACGTCCCCTCACGTCCGCCCCAGGGTGGGCCTTCCCAGCAGGCCCAGCTTCAGCGTCGGTCCTGGGCACCGGCACCTGGTCGCAGCACCTGTTGAACCCCTGGTAGAGCTCGAACGGATCGGGAGCCGTGTTGCCCTGCTCCAGCTCGAGGGGATGGCCCGGCAGGCACGGGAGCTCCCCCAGCGGCAGGCAAGCGGACCTGCCGGCGGCTTGCCCTGGCAGCCAGAGCAGGGGAAGCTGGCGCAGCACCCCCATCCCACCGTGGCCCCGGTACGGCCCCAGGACCAGGCGGCCGACGATCCGGCTGACGATCCGGCCGGGGGCGACGGGGCGGTGGCTGGCGGCTGGGCGGTGGTGACGCTGGCCTGCCTCGGCTCGGTGCTGGGCCAGGCCGGGCTGTTTGTGGACCTCGCCTCCCTGCCCGCCATGGCGCGCGACTTCCAGGTGAGCGACGCCGCGGCCCAGAACACGATCACCACCTATGCCCTGGGCTATGGCCTGGCCCAGCTGGTCTGGGGCCCCCTGGCCGATCGCCATGGCCGTCGCCTCGTGCTGCTGGCCGGTCTGGGACTCTACGCAGCGGCCAGCCTCCTGCTGGCCACGCTCACCTCCCTGCCCGCCTTCCTGCTGGTGCGGCTCGCCATGGGGATCGGGGCCGGCTGCGGCACCTCCGTGTCCAGGGCGGCGCTGCGGGACGTGTTCAGCGACCGCTGCCTGGCCCAGCGGATGTCGATCGTGGGCATCTGCTTCGCCGGAGCCCTCGGCATCGTGCCGTTCGCCGGCAGCCTGGTGGCGCGCCTGGGCTCGTGGCGGCTGGACTTTCTCCTGCTCGCCCTCGCCGCCCTCGCCACGGCCTGGTTCATCCTCCGCTGGGTGAAGGAAACCCACAGCCCCGCCCCGGCGCAGCGGAGCTTCGGCGGGCATCCCGGCGCCACCCTGGCCGGCTACATCACGCTGCTGCTGCATCCGCGCTTCCTGCTGCCGGCGGCCCTCGCCACGCTCAGCACCGCGATGCTGGCCTGCTACGACGCGGTCAGCCCCTTCCTGCTGGAGACGGATCTGGGGGCGGGCCAGGGCCGGTTCGGCCAGCTCTCCCTGCCGATGAGCGCCGCCTACCTGGCCGGCGCCGCCACGGTGAGCCGCCGGGTGGTGGCGGTGGGGCAGCACCGCCTGCTGGCCGCCGGGGGCCTCTGGCTCGTGGGCGGCAGCCTGCTGATGCTCCTGCTGGGCATCACAGCCCAACTGAGCAGTGCCTCCCTGGTGCTGCCGATGGCCCTGGTCACCATCGGCTGCGGCCTGATCATCCCGATCGGCCTGGCGATGCCCATGCAGGCCTTCCCCACCCGTGCCGGCCAGGCCTCCGCCCTCACCGGCTTCCTGCAGCAGGAGGGCTCGGCCCTGGTGGTGTTCCTCGCCACGCTGCTGCCCCACGCGACCCAGCGGCCACTGGCGCTCACCCTGCTGGCCCTGGCGCTGCTGGTGGCCCTGCTGGTGGGGAGCTGGCGCCGCCATGCCTCCGCCTGAGGCCCCTACGCTGGTGGCACCCCGGGGGCGGCACCATGGCCGGCACGCCTCGAATCCCGCTGCTCGACGGCACTGCCCTGCCGCAGATCGGCTTCGGCACGTTCAACATCCATCCAGACCATCAGCCCACCCGGGCGAACAACGCGGCCACCGCCCGGGCGGTGGCCACCGCACTCGATGTGGGCTACCGCCACATCGACACCGCCCAGATGTACGGCAACGAGCAGGGCGTGGGCGAGGCGATCGGCGTCTCCGGCCTCCCGCGGCAGGAGCTCTACGTGGCCAGCAAGCTCGGCAACGACAACCACCGCCCGGAGGATGTGCGGCGCTCGTTCGGCGACACCCTGGCCAGGCTCGGGCTCGAGCAGCTCGACCTGTTCCTGATGCACTGGCCCCTGCCCAGCCGCTACGGCGGTGACTACGTGTCCACCTGGGACGCCATGGGGAGCCTGGTGGACGACGGGCGTCTGCGCACGGCGGGCGTGTCCAACTTCCAGCCCGCCCACCTCGAGCGCATCATCGGCGCCACCGGCCGGGTGCCGGCCGTGAATCAGATCGAAGTGCACCCCTACTTCGCCAACCGCACGGCCCGCCAGGCCTCCCAGCGCCATGGGGTGGTGGTGGTGGCCTGGAGCCCTCTCGGCCAGGGGAGTCTGCTGCTCGACCCCCTGCTCGGCCGGATCGCCGCCGTTCACGGCAGAACGGTGGCCCAGATCGTGCTGCGCTGGCACTGCCAGCATGGCCATGGGGTGATCCCGAAATCGGCGCACCGGCAGCGGATGCAGGACAACCTCGACCTGTTCGGCTTCGAGCTCTCAGACGAGGAGATGGCCGCCATCGATGGGCTCGACCGGGGCGAGGCCGGCCGGATCGGCCCCCACCCCGATACCTGGGCCTAGGTTGATGGGTGTGCCTGGCCTGCCGCTGATCGACAGCCATCTGCACCTGGTGGACTTCCTGCAGGATTCCGACGGCATGGAGGTGCTGCTGCGCCACATGGACGCCGCCGGGGTGGAGCGGGCCGTGCTGTTCGGCATGCCCCTGGTGAAGAAGTGGGAGGCCTTCGATCCGGTGGAGCCCCACTACTACCTCGACGACGAGGCCCGCTGCTACTACTACGCCTACACCGACCAGCTGGTGGCGGAGAGCCTCCAGGAGCTCCCGGCCGAGCAGCGGCGCCGGTTCGCGCCCCTGATCTGCGGCTTCAATCCCACCGACCGCCATGGGGTGCGGCACATCGAGCGGCTGATGCGGCAGCCGGGGCTGTGGCGCGGCGTGGGGGAGGTGCTGCTGCGCCATGACGACCTCACCAACCTCACCCAGGAGGAGACGGCACGGGCCAACCACCCGGCGATGATGCCGGTGTACGCCTTCTGCGAGGAGCACGGCCTGCCGATCCTGCTGCATCAGAACAGCACCTCCGTGGGCCGCCACGACCACTACGTCTATCTGCACGAACTGGAAGAGGCCCTCAGCCTCCATCCCCGCCTCACCGTGGTGTGGGGCCATTGCGGCCTGTCGCGGCGGGTGTTCCACGAGCGCTACCACGCGATGGTGGACCGCATGCTCTCGGCCCACCCGGGCCTGCACGTGGACACGTCCTGGGTGGGGTTCGACGATGAGATGTGCGCCCGCGGGCTGGTGCGGCCGGAGTGGATCGCCCTGGTGGAACGCCACGCCGACCGCTTCATGATCGGCTCCGATCTGGTGGGCCACTTCGACGGCTTGGGTGAGCGGCTGCGCCGCTACGACGCCCTGCTGCAGGCCCTCTCCCCGCAGGCCCGGCGGCGGGTGGCCGGCGGCAACGCCGCGCGCATCTTCTTCGGGGACGACCCCGAAGCGTCACCCTGACGGCAGGCCCGGACCCGCCCGCCGGCTCACATCCGCTCCAGCGTGGGAATGCCCAGCAGCCCCAGCCCCAGCCGCAGGGTATCGGCCGTGAGCCGGCAGAGGGCCAGGCGCGAGAGGCGGGCTTCAGGGTCGGCCTTGAGCACCGGCACCTGGTCGTAGAAGCGGTTGAACACCTGGCTGAGCTCGAACAGATAGCTGCAGAGGCGGTTGGGCAGCAGCTCCTCCTCCACCTCGGCCACCACGGCGTCGAACTTCAGCAGCTCCCGCACCAGGGCCCACTCCTGCGGTTCGTTGAAGCGCAGGGAAGAGGCCTCCACCGCCCCCTCCAGATCGCCCCCTTTGCGCGCGATGCCGGCGATCCGCACCACGGCATAGAGCAGATAGGGCGCCGTGTTGCCCTGCAGCGCCAGCATCCGATCAAAGCTGAACTGGTAGTTGGTGATCCGGTTCTGGCTGAGGTCGGCGTACTTCACCGCCGCCAGGCCCACCGTGGTGGCCACGTGGGCGATGAAGGCCTCGTCTTCGCTGCGGCCCTCCTCCTCCAGGCGCCGGCGCAGATCCGCCTCGGCCCGCTCCACCGCCTCATCGAGCAGATCCCGCAGCCGCACCGTGTCGCCGGCGCGGGTCTTGAGCTTCTTGCCGTCGTCGCCCTGCACCAGCCCGAAGGGCACGTGCTCCAGCCGCGCCCCCTGCGGCACCCAGGCGGCCCGCCGCGCCACCTGGAACACGCCGGCGAAGTGCCCAGCCTGGCCGGCGTCGGTCACGTAGATCACCCGGCGGGCCCCGTCACCCACAGGCGGCGGCGCGAAGCGGTAGCGGATCGCGGCCAGGTCGGTGGTGGCGTAGTTGAAGCCGCCGTCGCTCTTCTGCACGATCACCGGCAGCGGCTGGCCGTCCTTGCCGCTCACCCCCTCGAGGAACACGCAGCGGGCGCCGGCGTCGGTCACGAGCAGGCCGGCGGCCTCCAGATCGGCCACCACCGCCTCGAGATAGGGGTTGTAGAAGGATTCGCCGCGCTCGCGCAACTGGATGTCGAGCCGGTCGTAGATCTTCTGAAATTCGCGGCGGCTCTGGTCGCACAGCAGCCCCCAGGCCTTCAGCGACACCGGATCGCCCCCCTGCAGCTTCACCACCTCCTCACGGGCGATGGCCTGGAAGGCTTCGTCCTCGTCGAAGCGCTTCTTGGCCTCGCGGTAGAAGGCCACCAGATCGCCCAGGTCCACCGCGTCGGCGGTGGTGAGCGCCTCGGGCGCCACCTGCTTGAGGTGGGTGATCAGCATGCCGAACTGGGTGCCCCAGTCGCCCACGTGGTTGAGCCGCAGCACCGGGTGGCCGCGGAACTCCAGCACCCGCGCCAGCGCGTCGCCGATGATCGTGGAGCGCAGGTGCCCCACGTGCATCTCCTTGGCGATGTTGGGGCTGGAGAAGTCCACCACCACCGGCGCCGGTGCCTTGCCCCCGGGGCCCTGCACGCGCGGCACCCCCAGGCGCGGGTCGCCCAGCCGCTCGGCCACCTCCGCCGCCAGCCGCTGGGGCCGCAGGGTGAGGTTGATGAAGCCGGGCCCGGCGATCTGGGGTTCAGCGCAGAGCTCCGCGAAGGCCGGATCGGCCTGAAGCTGCGCCACGATCGCGGTGGCGATCGCCCGCGGCGGCTGCTTCAGCGGCCTGGCCAGGGGCAGGGCGCCGTTGGCCTGGAAGTCGCCGAATTCGGGCTTGCTGGCGGGCGCCAGCTGGGGATCCAGGGGGCTCCCGGCGGATCGGGCCGCGGCGGCCGCCTCGGGGAACGCCCGCTCCAGGGCCGCCGCGAGCTGGGCTTCAAGGGCTTGGGCGAGTCGGAGCATGGAGGGCGGCGGCGGCTTGGTGGCCGGGGCAAGGGAGCGGTCCGGCTCCGATCATCCCCCCCCGCCATCGGGCGGCCCCGGGGCAGGGGCTGGAGGCCAGGCCTGCCACATCGGTCACCTGGCCCTGGTGCTGCTGGTGTTCCAGCTGCTCTACGCCATCACCGCGCCGCTGCAGGAGCTGCTGGCGGGCCTGCTCGACGGCATCCAGAACCTGGCGCTGGACCCTGCCCTGGCGGCAATCGGCGCGCCGGAGTTCGTGCGGGGCCTGCTGATCGACGGCGTGTGGCTGGGGCTGGACGGGCGGGCCTTCGTGCTGCAGGTGATGGGCTTCGGCTGCAACGTGCCCTCGATCCTGGGCACCCGCGTGATCCGCGACCGGGGCATGCGCCTGCTGGCGATGCTCTGCATCCCCTTCGCCCTCTGCCAGGCCCGGCTCACGGTGTATCTCTTCCTGGTGGGGGTGTTCTTCCCGCGGCCCTGGTGGGCGCCGGGGCTGGTGCTGTTCGGCTTCTACCTGCTCAGCTTCAGGGCCGGATGCTGGGGCAGGGACTCGATCCGCACCCGCTGTCCTGCGTTGACCGAGCTGAGCGGCACGTCCAAGCCTCTGACAGGGTGACCGCAACGTAGGGCTGCGCCGGGGTCCCGGCGGCGTCCCGCCACGCTCCTGTGCTGCCGCTCACGGCGCGATGTGACCGAGATCACGACGAGCACAGCGCGGGCGCAGCCCACGATCCAGGCAAGCCACGACGCAGGCAAGCCACGATGCAGGCAACCCTCTGGAGATGCGGAGCTCTCCCCCTGATCAGAGCAAACGAATCCGGCATCGGTTGACAATAGCGATACAGATGTTCTACAATCATCTGCGAGTGTTCTTGCAAGAGATACAGGAAGACGGACAAGTTTCAGAGCGACGCCGCCGCAATGAGGTCTCAGAAAGAAAGTGCAGCCATCCAGTCAACTGCAGGTTCAGCCGCAGAGATCTCTTCGCTTGAGCGTCACCTTCACCGCCACGATTCTGGTCTGGATCCATCCATCCCAGCGAGATCCATCCCAGCGCGGATGGTGACTGCGCCACGGCTGATGCGACCTCCACGCCCGCCCGATGTCCTGGCTCCCATGGCTCTGGCTCCCATGGCTCCGAGCGATCCAGTGGCTCCGGGCGATCCGGCCGCGCTCCTGCCGTCCAGCTCAAACCTTCCAGTTCCGGCCATCCCGTTCTCACCATGACGCCACCCTCCTCCATGCTCACCTCCCAGCAACCCGCTGTCACCGCTCCCCGCTTCGGCGCCAGCAGCTTTGTGCTGGTGTACCACCGCTCCCCCTACGATCTGAAGACGGCGGCCGATGGCAGCGTGGAGTTCGTGGATCAGAAGAGCCCGAACGGCATCATTCCCACCCTGCGCAATCTCTTCCAGGAGGAACGTTCCGGCACCTGGATCTCCTGGCGGGAGGAGGCCGACGCCGCCACCGCCCCCGACGAGCGCCTCACGGTTCCCTCCGCCAGCCCCTTCACCCTGCGGCGGCTTCCCCTCACCAAGGAGCAGATCTCCAGCTTCTATCACGTCACCTCGAAGGAATCCTTCTGGCCGATCCTGCACAGCTTTCCGGGGCTGTTCAGTGTGGACAACTCCGACTGGGACACCTTCGTGCAGGTGAACCACTCCTTCGCGCGGGCCGCCTGCGAGGAGGCCGCCGAGGGCGCCACCATCTGGGTGCACGACTACAACCTCTGGCTGGTACCGGCCCAGATCCGGGAGCTGCGGCCCGACGTGCGCATCGCCTTCTTCCACCACACGCCGTTCCCCTCCAACGACGTGTTCAGCATCCTGCCCTGGCGGGATGAAATTCTCGACAGCCTGCTCTGCTGCGATCTGGTAGGCTTTCACATCCCCCGCTACGCCGACAACTTCTCCCGCACCGCCATCAACCTGCGCGGCGCCCAATGCGGCGAGCCGGTGCCGGTGGCCGAGAAGTTCCGCCACTTCGGCAGCGCCCTGGCCCAGCCCACGGTGATCCCCTGGCTGGAGCACAACGGCCGCCGCGTGCACGTGCAGGCCTCCCCGGTGGGCACCTCGCCGGGCGTGATCCGCGAGATCGCCGCCTCCGAGGAGGTGCAGGGGATGGCGGCCCAGATCGCCGAGCAGCACGCCGGCCGCAAGCTGATCATCTCGGCCTCCCGGGTGGACTACACCAAGGGCAATGAGGACATGCTGCTCTCCTATGAGCGCGTGCTGGAGAACAATCCCGAGTGGCACGGAAAAGTGGAGCTGTTCCTCGCCTGCGTCGCCGCCGCCAGTGGCATGCGCATCTATGAGGACATCCAGCGCTCGGTGGAGGAGATCACCGGCCGGATCAACGGCCGCTTCGGCCGCATCGACTGGACCCCCGTGCGCCTCTCCACCCGGCGCACGCCATACAACGAGCTGGTGGCCTGGTTCACCCAGTCGGACGTGTGCTGGATCACGCCGCTGCGCGACGGCCTCAACCTCGTGGCCAAGGAATACGTGGCCGCCCGCCAGGGCCGGGACGGCGTGCTGGTGCTCTCGGAATTCTCCGGCGCCTCGGTGGAACTGGAGGACGCGGTGGTCACCAACCCCTACTCCCACCGGAGCATGGACAACGCCATCCTCACGGCCCTCACCATGCCGAAGGACGAGCAGGTGCGGCGCATGGCCTCGATGTCGGAGGCCGTGGAGGAGTTCACCGTGCAGCACTGGGCCGAGCAGGAACTCGGCGCCCTGCGGGCGATTTGAGCCTGGCCGGGAGGCGGACACGGCTGGGCCGCGGCCTGGGCCTGGCGCTGGCCCTCGGCCTGGCCGTCGCCCTCGCCTGGGGCGGCCTGGTGTGGGCGCGGGCCCCGGTGACGGTGCGGGTGCTGATGCCGGCCCCCTTCGCCGATGCCACCGCCGAGCTGGTGGACGCCTTCAACCGCGGGCAGCGGAATGTCCGCCTGGCCGTGACCCGCGGCCCCTTCGAGACCGAGTCGGTGTCGGATCTGGCGATCAGCAGCCTGCTGCTGGGCGACAGCCCCTACGACCTGCTGCTGATGGACGTGACCTGGACGGCCAAGTACGCCGCCGCCGGCTGGCTGCTGCCCCTCGACGACTGGCTGGGTCCCGACGCCCTCGCCCCCCTCGCCCCCGGCGCCCGCGAGGGCAACCGCATCGACGGCCGCCTCTGGCGCGTCCCACTGGTGGCGGACATGGGCCTGCTCTACTGGCGCACCGACCTGATGGACGAGCCGCCCCGCACCCCCGCCGAGCTGGTGGCCGTCTCCCGCGACCTGCAGCGCCGGGGCCAGGTGCGCTGGGGCTACGTGTGGCAGGGCCGCCAGTACGAAGGGCTCAGCTGCGTGTTCCTGGAGGTGCTGCACGGCTTTGGCGGCACCTGGGGACCCGTCGGGCCCGGCTTCGGGCTCGACTCCGCCGCAGCCACGGAAGCGGCCACCTGGCTGCGCAGCCTCATCGACACGGGCGTCAGTCCACCGGCCGTGGCCAACTTCGCCGAACCCGAGGCGCTGCAGAGCTTCGAGGCCGGCGAGGCCGCCTTCCTGCGCAACTGGCCCTATGCCTGGCAGGAGCTGCAGGGCAGCGGCAGCCGCGTGGCCGGCAAGGTGGGGGTCACCACGATGGTGGCCGAGCCCGGCCGGTCCCCAGGCGCCACCCAGGGCAGCTGGGGGCTCTCGGTGCTCGCCGGCAGCCGCCATCCGGCCGAGGCCGTGCAGGCGCTGCAGGCCCTCACAGGCCCGGCCAGCCAGCGCCGGCTGGTGGAGCGCTGGGGCTACACGCCCACCCTCACCGCCCTGTTCGACGACCCGGAGCTGGTGGCGCAGCGGCCGCTGCTGCCGGTGCTGCGCGCCGCCCTCGAGGACGCCGTGCTGCGGCCGATCAACCCCGGCTACGCCCAGCTCAGCGACATCGTGCAGCGCCAGCTCAGCGGCGTGATCACCGGCGACACGGCGCCCGGGAAAGCCATGGCCCGCGCCGGCCGCGCCAGCCGGCAGCTGCTGGAGGCCAGCGGCCAGCGCGCCGCCAGCGGCCGGGAGGTGACGCCGTGAGCCCGGTGCTCAGCCTGGCGCTGATGGCGCCGGCCCTGCTGCTGCTGCTGGCGGTGTTCCTCTGGCCGATCCTCGACTACGCCGGCCTGAGCCTGCAGGCCCAGTCGGTGTTCACGGGCCTGAAGCCCGTGCCGGTGGGCCTGGCCAACTGGGAGCGGCTGCTGGGGGATGGGCGCTTCTGGCAGGACGCCCTGCAGACCGTACGTTTCGCGGCCGTGTCCGTGGGGCTGGAGCTGCTGCTGGGCCTGGGCATCGCCCTGCTGCTGCATCAGCGCTGGCGGGGCCGCGGCGTGGTGCGCAGCCTCACCCTGCTGCCCTGGGCCCTGCCCACCACGGTGATGGCCCTGGGCTGGCGCTGGATCTTCAACGATCCCAACGGCCCGATCAACGGCCTGCTGCAGCTGCTGGGCCTGCCGACCCTGCCGTTCCTGGCCTCCCCCCAGCTGGCCTGGCTGGCGGTGGTGTTCGCCGACGTCTGGAAGACCACCCCGTTCGTGGCCCTGCTGCTGCTGGCCGGCCTGCAGATGATCCCGGCCGACCTCTACGAGGCCTTCGCCCTCGAGGGGGGCGGCGCCTGGCAGGCCCTGCGCCGCATCACCCTGCCCCTGCTGCAGCCCTACATCTTCATCGTGCTGCTGTTCCGCCTGGCCCAGGCGCTCGGGGTGTTCGACCTGGTGGTGGTGCTCACCGGCGGCGGCCCGGCCAGCAGCACCGAGAGCCTGGCGCTCTACGCCTACCTCAACGCCATGCGTTTCCTCGATTTCGGCTACAGCGCCACCGTGATGCTCGGCATGTTCGTGCTGCTGCTGGCCGGCGCCGCCCTGCTGGTGCTCAGCCAGCGCCGCGCCGGGGGGGGCGCGTCATGACGTCCTCCCGTTCCACCTCCTCCCGTTCCGCCCCGCCGCGGCCCTCCCGCACCGGGTCCCCGGGCCGCAACGCCCTGATCGCCCTGCTGCTGCTCTGGAGCCTCGGGCCGATGCTGTGGCAGCTCTACACCTCCCTGCGCACCCCGGAAGCGCTGCTGGCCGGCGCCGGCGGCCTCGGCCGCGGCTGGACCCTGGCCAACTACGGCGCCGTGCTCAGCGGCGATCCCCCCTTCTGGCGCTATCTGCTCAACAGCACCGTGGTGGGGGCCCTGAGCACCCTGCTCACCCTGGTGCTCGCCATCCCCTGCGCCTACGCCCTCAGCCGCCGCCAGGGACTGCTGCGGCTGCTGATCGGCGGCGGCCTGCTGGCGGCAGCCGTGTTCCCCTACGTGCTGCTGTTCCTGGCCCTGCTGGAGGTGGCGCGGCAGTTCGGCCTGGCCAACAACCTGCTGGCCCTCTGCCTGCCCTACGCCGGCCTCTCCCTGCCCCTGGCCCTGCTGCTGCTGCAGGCGGCCTTCGCCGAGCTGCCGGTGGAGCTGGAGGAGAACGCCGTGCTGGAGGGCTTCAGCCTGGCCCAGCGCCTGCGCTGGATCCTGCTGCCCCTGATGGGCCCCTCGGTGGTGAGCACGGGCCTGCTGGTGTTCCTGTTCAGCTGGAACGAGTTCCCGATCGCCCTCACCTGGCTGAGCCGCACCGACCTGCTCACCCTGGCGCCGGCCATGGCCCGGATCGCCGGGTCCTCGGTGTTTACGGTGCCCTACGGCGCCTTCGCCGCCGCCACCGTGCTCGGCAGCGTGCCGCTGCTGGCCCTGCTGCTGCTGTTCCAGCGCCAGATCGTGGCCGGCCTCACCCAGGGAGCGATCAAAGGATGAGCAGCACGACCCCGGCCCTGCGCCTGGACAGGCTGGAGCGGCGCCTGGACGGCAAGGTGATCCTGGCCGGCATCGACCTTTCGGTGGAGGCTGGTGAATGCCTCGCCCTGCTGGGGCCGAGCGGCTGCGGCAAGAGCACGATCCTGCGCCTGATCGCCGGGCTCGATCAGCCCGATGGCGGGCGGATCCTCCTCGACGGCCGCGACCTGACCGGGGTGGAGGCGGGCCGGCGCCAGGTGGCGATGGTGTTCCAGAGCTACGCGCTCTACCCCCACCTCAGCGTGGCGCGCAACCTCTCGCTGGGCATGGAGCTGCGGGGCGTGCCGCGGCAGCGCCGCCAGGAGGCCATGGCCCGGGTGCTGGCGATGCTGCAGCTGGAGGGCTTCCGCGATCGCCGCCCGGCCGACCTCTCCGGCGGGCAGCGCCAGCGGGTGGCCCTGGCCCGGGCCCTGCTGCGGGAGCCGCGGGTGTTCCTGCTGGACGAACCGATGAGCAACCTCGATGCCCAGTTGCGCGAGGAGCTGCGGCCCCAGCTGCGCGCCATCCTCTGCGGCGGCCAGGCGCCGGTGGTGTACGTGACCCACGACCAGCAGGAGGCCATGGGCATCGCCGACCGCATCGCCGTGCTGCAGGACGGCCGGCTGCAGCAGTGCGGCACCCCCCAGGAGCTCTACGGCCGGCCCGCCAACGTGGTGGTGGCCAGCTTCATCGGCCGCCCCCAGATCAACCTGCTGCCGATGGACGACGGCACCGTGCTCGGCATCCGGCCCGAACACCTCCATCCGGTGGCGGAGGGGGGATTGCCGGTGCAGGTGCGCAGCCGCGAGTGGCATGGCGCCAGCCAGCAGCTCACCCTGGCCAGCCGCCACGGCGAGCTGCGCTGGACCACCGGCGGCAGCCAGGAGATCGGCGCGGCGCTGCAGCTGGGCTGGGACCCCTGCCACGAACATCGCTTCCACCAGGCCAGCGGAGAGCGCTGCTGAAGCCCGGGGGGCCAACAGCCGAGCAGCCTGCAACAGCCGCTGGCGCCGCCCGGCGGAGGCGCCTAGACCCGGAGCAGAGAGCCGAGGCGCTGGTGCCGGATGCCCGATCCCCAGGTGCGTTGGTGGGAAGGCTGTGTGATCTACGAGGTGATGCCGCGCAGCTTCGCCGACGCCGACGGTGACGGCATCGGCGATCTGGCCGGCATCGCCGCCAAGCTGGCCTACCTGGAGTGGCTGGGGGTGGACGCGATCTGGCTGACGCCGATCTACCCCTCCCCCCTCAAGGACGGCGGCTACGACATCACCGACTTCACCGCCATCCACCCGGAGCTCGGCGGCCTCGAGGATCTGACGCGGCTGCTGGAGGAGGCCCAGGCCCGCGGAATCCGCGTGGTGCTCGATCTGGTGCTGAACCACACCAGCGTGCTGCACCCCTGGTTCCAGCGGGCCCGCTGGGCCGCCAAGGGCAGCCCCGAGCGCGACTTCTACGTGTGGCGCGACGACGACCGCAGCTACGCCGAGGCGCCGGTGCTGTTCCGCCACTTCGAGGAGTCGAACTGGGAATGGGACGCGGTGGCCGGCCAGTACTACCTGCACCGCTTCCTGCGCCACCAGCCCGACCTCAACTACGCCAACCCGGCCGTGCAGGAGGAGATGCTGGCGGTGGTGGACTTCTGGCTGGCCCAGGGGGTGGACGGCTTCCGCCTCGACGCCGTGCCCTTTCTGTTCGAGCAGGAGGGCAGCCGCTGTGAGGGCCTGCCCGAAACCCACGCCTTCCTGCGGCGACTGCGCCGGCGGGTGGACGCCTGCGGCCGGGAGGTGCTGCTGCTGGCGGAGGCCATCCAGCCCGTGCAGGAATCGGCGCCCTACCTGGCGGAGGGGGAACTGCACGCCGCCTTCGAGTTCGGGCTCACCGCCCACCTGTTCGCGGCGGTGGCACGGGGCCGCTGCGATCAGCTGCGCCGCTGCCTGCGCGAGGCCCAGGCCACGGTGCCGGGCTGCCGCTGGGCCCTGCCGCTGCGCAACCACGACGAGCTCTGGCTGGGGGACGGCCATCTGGTGGACGAATCCGTGATCGAGGCGGTGCGCACCGGCTTCCCCAACGCGGAGGGGCACTGGCTGAACTGGGGCATCAACCGGCGCCTCGCCCCCCTGCTCAACGGCGACCCGCGCCCCAACACGCTGCTGCACGGGCTGATCTACAGCCTGCCGGGCATCCCCTGCCTGTACTACGGCGACGAGCTGGGCATGGGCGACTGGCCCGGCCTGCGGGACCGGGACGCCAACCGCACGCCGATGGCCTGGACGCCGGAGCGCAACGGCGGCTTCTCCACCGCCCCCGATCCGCTGCTGGTGCTCCCCCCCATCACCGCACCCGGCTACGACTACCGCGTGGTGAACGTGGCGGTGCAGCAGCAGCTCTCCGGCTCCCTGCTCAACTGGCACCACCGCATGCTCACCAGCCGCCGGCAGCTGCCGGCCCTGCGCTCCGGCGACTTCCAGCTGCTGGAGAGCGGCCACCCCAGCGTGCTCTGCTACGCGCGCCGCAGCGAGGACATGACGGTGATGGTGGCCGCCAATCTCTCGGCCGCCGGGGCCTCCACCCAGCTCGACCTGGACCGCTGGCGCGGCAGCCGGGTGCGGGAGGTGCTCTGGGGCTGCGAGTTCCCCGCCGCCAGTGACGCCTGGTACGTGTACCTGCCGGCCTACGGGTTCTTCTGGTGGCTGGTGGGCGAACCCGACGCCGACTCAGCCACCGACTCCAGCGTGGTCTCCGCCGCCGCCGGCCGGCCCGGCGCGTCAGCGAGCTCCTGATCCAGCAGCTCCTGCACCAGCGGGGTGAGCCGCTCCGCCTCGGCCGTGTCCACGAAGCTCAGGCGGCAGCGACGGGCCAGCACATCCTCGGGGCTGCGGGCCCATTCATGGCGGGCCGCATGGCGCACCTCGGAGGCGGTGAGGGGGATCACGGCACTGAGGGGCTCCCACTCCTGCGGCGTGGCGGCGCAGGCCAGCACGGCTTCGGCCTGCAGCCCGTGGCTGGCCAGCAGGTGCCGCACCAGCTGCGGGCCATGGTGCTCCAGGAGGCGATGCTCGAGGGCCGCCAGTTCCCGGCGGGTGGCCTCGGGGCTGGCGGCGGCCCCCAGGATCGGCGTCGGCCCCGCCGGCTCGCCCAGGGGATGGCCCAGCTGGGCCGCCACGGCCTCCAGACCATCGAGGGCCATGGGCCGGCAGGTGGTCCACTTGCCCCCCATCACGCTGATCAGGCCCGAGGGGAGGGTCTCCACCTCGTGCTCCCGCACCACGGTGGCCGTGTCGCCGGTGGCGGCAGCGGCGGGCCGCAGCAGCGGCCGGGCTCCGGCCCAGCGGCTGGCCACCTCCGGTTCGCCGTGCCCGGGGAACCAGCGGCGCACGTAGCTGAGCAGGTAGGCCTCTTCCTCCGCACTCGGCTGGTTGGCCTCCGCCAGCGGGCAGGGCGTGTCGGTGGTGCCCACCAGGGTGCGGCCGAAGAAGGGCAGCATGAACAGCACCCGCCCATCCGCGGTGGAGGGGATGAGCAGGCCGGTGCCGCCGGGGCAGAGGTTGGCCTTGAGCACCACGTGCATGCCGCGGCTGGCCTGCAGCCGCGGTGGCTGCTCGGGATCGGCCAGGCGGCGGATCGCGTCGGCGCCGATGCCGGTGGCGTTGAGCACCACCCGCGCCGGCAGCTCGCGGCGCTCGCCGCTGCGGGCGTCCTCCACCACCGCGCCGGCGAGGCGATCGCCCTGGCGCAGCAGCTCCACCACCCGGGTGCGGGTGTGCACGGTCACGCCCAGAGCCTGGGCGGTGCGGGCGATCAGCAGATTCAGCCGGGCATCGTCGAACTGGCCGTCGCTGTAGGCCACGCCGCTGAAGCCCGGCGCCAGCTCGGGCAACTGCCGCCGCACCGCCTGCCGGCCCAGCCAGCGGCTGGCGCCGATGCCGCGGCGGCCGGCCAGCAGGTCGTAGAGACTCAGGCCCATGCCGTAATAGGCCTGCTGCAGGAAGCCGGCCGTGGGCAGCAGCAGTTCCAGGCGCTGGGCCAGGAACGGCACCGCCTCCAGCCAGAACCCCCGTTCCCCCAGGGCCTCCCGCACCAGCTGCAGCTGGCGCCAGTCGAGCCGCTTGAAGGCCAGCTCGAGATAGCGCACGCCGCCGTGCAGCAGCTTGGTGCTGCGGCTGCTGGTGCCGAGGGCGATGTCGCCCGCCTCCACCAGGGTCACCGAGAGCCCCCGGCGCACGGCCTCGAGCGCCACGGTGGCGCCGGTGGCGCCACCGCCGATCACAAGCAGATCCACGGTCATTCAGGCAGCTCCGGTGAGGGTGGTGGTGGTCGTCGTCGTCGTGGTGCTCTGCCGCGGCGGGCCGGCGGCGTCAGGGGCGCTGTCCTCGGTCTGCCAGTGCAGGCTGCGCTCCACCGCCTGCCGCCAGCGCCGGCGCCAGGCCTGGCGCTGCTCCACCCCCAGGGCGGGTTCGAAACGGCGTGCCCCGGGCGCCTCGGCCAGGCCACTCCAGGCCTCGAGCCCCGGCAGCAGGCCGGCCTGCACCCCGGCCAGCAGGGCCACCCCGCGGCTGGTGCTCTCCAGGTCGGCGCGGCGCCGCACCGGCACCCCGGTGGCATCCGCCTGGGCCTGCAGCAGCAGATCGGCCGCCGCGGCCCCGCCGTCGGCGGCGAGGTCCTGCAGAGGGGCGCCCAGGGCCTGCTCGGCCAGCTCCACCAGGGTGGCCACCGCCAGGGCGATGCCCTCGAGGGTGGCGCGGGCGATCTGGGCCGGTCCGGTGTCGCGGGTGAGGCCGATCAGCAGCCCCCGCGCGTAGGGGTCCCAGTGGGGCGTGCCCCAGCCGGTGAAGGCGGGCACCAGCATCACGCCGCCGCTGCTGCTGCAGCCCGCCGCCAGGCCATTCACCTGATCCGAGCGCTCGATCAGGCGCAGGCCATCGCGCAGCCACTGGATCGCCGTACCGGCGTTGAACAGGCTGCCCTCGAGGCAGTAGGTGGGCCGGCCGTCGGCGTCGGTCCAGCCCACGGTGCTGAGCAGGCCGGCGGAGGAGCGCTGGATCGTGGCACCGGTGTTGATCACCAGGAAGGCGCCGGTGCCGTAGGTGCACTTGCCCTCCCCCACCGCCAGACAGCTCTGGCCCAGGGTGGCGGCCTGCTGGTCGCCCAGCATCGCCGTGATCGGCACGCCGGCGAAGGGCAGACCGGCGGCGATGCTGCCGAAGGCCGCCCGGCAGGGGAGCAGTTCCGGCAGCGCCTGCTCCGGCACCCCCAGGGCAGCGGCGAGGTCGCCCGCCCACTGGAGCCGCTCCAGATCCATCAGCAGGGTGCGGCTGGCGTTGCTGCAGTCGGTGGCATGGCGGCCGCACAGGTGCCACAGCAGCCAGCTGTCCACGGTGCCGAAGCACAGCTCCCCGGCGGCCGCCGCGGCGGCCACGGCCGGCCGCTCCCGCAGCGACCACACGATCTTGCTGGCACTGAAGTAGGGGTCCACCAGCAGGCCGGTGCGCTGCCGCAGGGTGGCCTCCAGGCCCTGTCGCTTCCACTCGGCGCAGAGGGAGGCGGTGCGGCCGTCCTGCCACACGATCGCCGGCGCCAGCGGCTCGCCGCTGCCGCGGCGCCAGAGCACCGTGGTTTCGCGCTGGTTGGCGATGCCGCAGGCCGCCACCGCCCGGCGCTGCTCCTCGCTGATGGCGCGCTCCAGCTCCTGCAGGGCGGCGAGCTGGCTGCGCCAGATCGCCTCGGGGTCCTGCTCCACCCAGCCATCGGCGGGATAGCGGCACTCCAGCGGGGCCCCGCAGCAGGCCACCTGGCGGCCGGAGCTGTCGTAGAGGGCGGCGCGGGAACTGGTGGTGCCCTGGTCGATGCTGAGGAAGAGCGCTGAACCCATGCAGTCGTTTCTTTTGAGTTTGGTAACACAGAAGAGCCGGCCTGAAGCCCTGAACAAGCAAAAAGAAAGAAATCGAAAGCTGCTCAAGCCCCGGCCCGATGCTCCAGCCTGGGGCCACATCCCCGGATCCCATGCCCCTCTCTCCCCATGCCCTGAGCCCGGACGCTCTGCTCGACGACCTGGCCCATCCGGGCGAGCTGCTGGTCGTGCAGGACCTCGATGGGGTGTGCATGGAGCTGGTGCACGACCCGCGCCAGCGGCGGATGGATCCGGCCTACCTGCGGGCTGCCCGCAGGCTGGAGGGGCAGTTCGCCGTGCTCACCAACGGCGAGCACGAGGGCAGCCGGGGGGTGAACCGGGTGGTGGAGGCGGCCCTGGCGGGCCAGGCCGATCCCGCCGCCGAGGGGCTTTACCTGCCCGGGCTGGCGGCGGGCGGCGTGCAGCTGCAGGACCGCTTCGCGCGGGTGAGCCACCCGGGGGTGAGCGCCGGCGAGATCGCCTTTCTCGCCGCGGTGCCCGAGCAGCTGCAGCGCCGCCTGCTGGAGCGGCTGCCGGCCCTGCTGCCGCGGCTCGGGGCCGAGCGGCGCGCCGCCCTGGTGGAGGCGGCCGTGCTCGACAACCCCCTCTCCCCGAGCCTCAACCTCAACGGCCTGTTCGCCGCTGTGGAGGGTGACGTGGGCCGTCAGCAGGACCTGCAGCAGCTGGCGCTGGAGGTGATGGGGCAACTGCTGGAGCGGGCCGCCGGCGCAGGGCTGGGCGACGCGTTCTTCCTCCACCTGGCTCCGAACCTGGGCAGCCGCGACGGCCGCGAGCAGCTCAAGCCCGCCGGCGAGGCCGGCACCGGCACCACCGACTTCCAGCTGATGCTGCGCGGCGCCCTCAAGGAGGTGGGCCTGCTGGTGCTGCTCAACCAGGCGATCGGGCGCCGCAGCGGCACCGCTCCCCTCGGCGCCGCCTTCAACGTGCGCACCGCCCCCCATGACCACCCCAGCCTGCTGGAGCTGGCCCGCTCGGCCATCCCGCCGGCCCTGATGCCGCGGCTGGTGGGGGTGGGCGACACGATCACCTCGGTGCCGGCACCCGGCGGCGGCTGGCTGCGGGGCGGCAGCGACCGCGGCTTCCTCACCCTGCTGCAGGAGCTGGGGGAGGTGTTCGGCACCGCCAACCGGGTGGTGCTGGTGGACAGCAGCGGCGGCGCCGTGGACCGCCCCTGCCACGCCGGTGGCGATCTGGCCGGCCTCACCGACCCGCAGGATCCCCTGCGGATCGACGCCAGCCTCCCCGGCGGGCCGCGCCAGTACGTGGCGCTGTTCCAGGAACTGGCGGAGCGCAGGAGCTGACCCTCCTGGCTGGACCCGTGGAGCTGGGGCCGCCGCTCAGCCGGCGAGCCCGAGCTCCCGCTCCATGCCAGCGAGCACCACATCAGCCACCAGCTGGATGCGGAAACGGCAGTGCTCGGTGGTGGTGGCATCGAAGCGGCCGTGCTCCCAGTACTTGTTGCTGCCGGCGCCGCCGCCGCACAGCCCGAAGTAGTCGCAGCTGGCCCGGCAGCGCTCCACGCCGGCACGGATCTCCCGGTGCACCTGCTGAAACTTGTCGCTGGCCGCCAGGTCCACCAGGCGGTCGTGCTGCACATGGCCGAAGGCGAACGTGCCGAAGCGCTCGGTGTGCACCGACAGCAGCTCGGGGTCGAAGGTGGACACATGGCCCCGGGCATCCACGTTCACGATCACGAAGGGGGTGTTCATGTCGGTGTGATCCAGGCGCCCATCACTGCAGGCCAGGCTGGTGATCCCCTCGAACTCACGGATGCGCAGGGCGCCGGGATACTCGCGGCAGCGCTGCCAGATCCGCTCCATGAACCGCCGGTAGCGCCCCTCCAGGGCCGGACGCTCAGCGGCGCCGGTCTCGAGGCTCGAATGGGCGTTGGCCCCCTCGGTTTCCTCCATGTTGAAGCCCACGTCGGCGATGCCGTGCTCCAGGAAGAAAGCGGCGATGGCGTCGGCGTGGTCGAGCCCATCGGCGGTGAGCACGCTGATCACCTCGAAGGGGATGCCGCAGCGCTGCAGCCAGCCCACGCCCCGCATGGCCGCCGCATGGGTGGGCAGGCCGGTGCGGGTCACCCGGTGGGCGTCATGCAGGAAGGCAGGGCCGTCGAGGCTCACCCCCACGTGAATGTCGTTGCGGGCGAAGCACTCGCACCAGGCCTCGGTGATCACCGTGGCGTTGGTCTGCAGCGACTGCACCACCGTGGTGGGCGGCAGCCCGTGGCGCGCCAGAACGCCCCGGATCCGTGCGGTGGCCTCGTCGTAGAAGCGGATCGGCACGGTGAGCGGCTCCCCTGCGTGCCAGAGCAGGGTGAAGCCTCCATCGAAGAAGGGACTCTCCAGCACCCGCTCCAGGGCGGCCTCCAGCAGCTCGAAGCTCAGGCGGGTGCGGTCGCCCCGATCGGGCAGGTAGCAGTAGTCGCAGTCGAGGTTGCAGAAGGGGGTGGGCTGCAGCACCAGCAGCCGCACCGGCCCGAATCCCGCCACCGCCGGATCCATCAGCGGAAATTGCGGAAGCCGCCGTTGCGGAAGCCGCCATTGCGCCAGCCGCCCCCGTTGCGGAACCCACCATTGCGGAAGCCCCCGTTGCGGAAGCCGCCGCCATTGCGGAAGCCGCCGTTGTAGAAACCGCCGTTGCGAAAACCACCGTTGTAGAAGCCGCCGTTGCGGAAGCCGCCGTTGCGGAAGCCGCCGTTGTAGAAGCCACCATTGCGGAAGCCACCGTTGCCCCAGCCCAGGGCAGGGGCATTCACGAACACGTAGGCGAGCCGGCCCCCATCACTCCCGTCGTCGCTCCGGACGGCGCTCCCCTCGGCGAAGCCGCCCTCCCCCTGGACCCCGGGCTCCTGCGCCTGCTCCGACTCGCGCAGCCGCACCTCGGTCGCGATGCGCCGCAGCCTCTCCTCGATGCTGGCGGGGCGATCGAGGCTGGGAGGGCGGTCCGTGCCCAGGTCCGAGCCCAGGTGCTGGGCCGCCGAGGTGGCCAGGGCGGCGGCGCAGTCCAGCGGCATCGAGGCCAGCAGCAGCAGGCCGAAGAGGCGGGAGCGGGTGAGGAAGGCCATGGGGGTGATGGGGAACGGCGGCGCCGGAGAACTCAGATCGCTGGCCTGGCGGCAGGGGCCCTGCGGCCAGCAGGCGGCAGCGGACGGATCGCCTCCCGGGCCATCAGCAGGGCCTGGAACTGGTCACGGATCAGCTCCTGGGAGAGGTCGGCCGCGCTGCCCGGACCGATCCAGCGGTCCACCGCCGCCACGTCCTCCGGCCGGCCATCCACGTAGCCCTGCAGCAACCGGGCGATCGCGAGATCCACCAGGTTGCGGAAGGCCGAATCGTTCTCCGGCAGCAGGCAGGCGATCGCATAGCTCTCGTAGGGCACCTCCGGCACCAGGCGAAGGTCGCCGAGCCCGCGGCGGCTGGCCAGGGCGGCCAGAAGGTTGGAGTCGCCGATCACCCCCTCCACACGACCGGCCTGCAGCGCGTCGAGGCCATCACGGAGCGTGTTCACGGGCACGGGAACGGCCCGGGGCTGAAAGCCCTGCAGTTCGCTTGCCGCCAGGGAGCCCCGCACCACGGCGAGGCGGTGGCCGGCCAGCCCTGCGGGATCGCCGTCGAAACGTCCCGCCGGCGTGAGCAGGCGCAGGCCCGACACGCCGATCGGCAGGGAGAAATCCGCCGTCATGTCCGCTTCCCAGCTGAAGGGGAAGCCGCAGGCCAGGTCGGCCGTGCCGGCCACCACCCGGCCGCCGGTGGTGGCGAGATCGGGCTCCTCCTCGAAGCGAAGCTTCACGGGGCGGCCCACCGCCTCGGCCAGGGCGGCGGCGATGCGCTCGGCCACCAGCACCGCATAGCCCTGCGGCGGACCCTCTCCCTCACGGCTGAGCAGCGGCGGGATGGTGGCCGGCCCCACCAGCACCAGCTCCCCGGTGCCGGCCACCCGCTCCACCACGCCAGCGGCCCAGGCCGGACTGCCGGCCGCAGCTGTGAACAGCAGGCCCAGGCCCAGCAGGCTCCCGCAGGCCCCGCGGAGGCGATCACGCAACGGTCCGGGGGACAAGGGCAACACGGCAGGCGGCGGATGCTGGGCGAACTCTGGCAACGCCGGCCGCTGCGCACCACTGCGAACCGCGCCGGCGGAGGGGATTCTTCATCGGCTGGCGCCGTCCCGCAGCGGGCTCAGACCCAGCCCGGATCGAAGCGCATGCTCAGGTCCAGCCAGGGACTGCGGGTGACCGGGGCACTGCTGGAGATCAGATCGATGCCCGTGGCGGCATAGGCCCGCAGCTGCTGCGGCTGCACCCCCGAGGCCTCCAGCACCACGGCCTGGCCGCGCTGGAACGCCAGCTGCCGCAGGGCCGGCACCACCGCCGCCAGGGCCTCCGGCACGAAGCCATCCAGCAGCACCGCATCGGCGCCGGCCTGCACGGCCGCCTCCGCCTCGGCGGCGGTTTCGGCCTCCACGATCACCCTGGCCGGCCAGGGCGCCTCGGCACGCACCGCCGCCACCGCCGCCGCCACGCCGCCGGCCCAGGCCAGGTGGTTCTCCTTGAGCATGGCGGCGTCGTCGAGGCCGAGGCGGTGGTTCAGCCCACCGCCGCAGCGCACGGCGTACTTCTCCAGCGTGCGCAGCCCGGGCGTGGTCTTGCGGGTGTCCGCCAGCCGCACGCCCGTGCCCTCCAGCTCCGCCACCAGAGCCGCCGTGGCCGTGGCAATGCCGCTGAGGCGCATGGCAAGGTTGAGGGCGGTGCGCTCCCCCGCCACCAGGGCCGCCGCCGGACCCTCGAGGTCCAGCAGCCGCTGGTCCGGCTGCACCGCCTCGCCATCGGCCACCAGCAGCCGCACCTGCACGGCGGGATCCAGCAGGCGGAACAGGGGCTCCACCAGCCCGCCGCCGCAGAACACCCCGGCCTGGCGGGTGAGCCAGTGGGCGCGCCCCTGGGCTCCGGCCAGGGCCGGCAGGGTGAGGTCGCCGCGGCCCAGATCCTCCGCCAGCCAGGCACGCAGCATCGGCTCCAGCTGCAGGGGAAACAACGACGGCATGGCGGGGCGGGGCCGGGATCAGAGCACGATCGCAGCAGCAGGCCGCCCGTGCCCGGCCACAACCCTCACGGGCCGATCCGCCCTCACTTGCCGATGCAGAAGCGGGCGAACACCCGATCCAGCACCGCCTCGCTCACCTCCTCGCCGGTGATCTCCCCGAGGCAGCGCACCGCGGCGCGCAGGTCGATGGTCCAGAAGTCCCAGGGCAACTGCTGGGCGGCGGCCTCGAGGCTGCCGCCCAGGGCGGCGGCGGCCCGGGCGGCCAGGTCGCGCTGGCGGGCATTGAGGGCCACCTGCACCCCCTGCACGTCGGCGGCGCCGCAACGCCGCAGCAGCGCCTGCACCAAGGCGTCGCTGCCGGCGCCGGTGAGGGCGCTGATCGCCACATCGGGCCGTGGGACAGCGGGACCATCAGGGCCCGCAGCCACGTCCGCAGCCACGTCAGCAGCGTCCAGGTTCTCCACCAGGTCCGCCTTGTTGCCCACCAGCAGCAGCGGCACCCCCTCGGGCACCAGGGCACGCAGTTCGGCGTCGGCGGCGGTCCAGCCGGCCACCAGATCGAACACCAGCACCACGGCGTCGGCCGCGGCCAGGGCCTCGCGGCTGCGGGCGATGCCGAGCTGCTCCACCGCGTCGTCGGTGGGGCGGATGCCGGCGGTGTCGAGCAGGGTGAGCGGCACCCCCTCGAGCACCAGCTCGCTCTCGAGCAGATCGCGGGTAGTGCCGGGCAGGTCGGTCACGATCGCCCGCTCGCGGCGGCTGAGCCGGTTGAGCAGGCTGCTCTTGCCCACGTTGGGGCGGCCCACGATCGCCACCCGCAACCCCTCGCGCAGCAAGGCCCCCTGACGCGCCTCGGCCACCAGCTGCTCCAGCTCCTGGCGCACCGCCGTGAGGGCCGCCACCACCCCAGCGCCATCCAGGGGGGGGAGATCCTCCTCGAAGTCCACCCGGGCCTCCAGTTCGGCGAGCTGATCCAGCAGCTGGCCGCGCAGGGCGGCGATGCGGCGATGCAGACCGCCATCCAGTCCGGCCATGGCCAGCTGGGCGGCGCGGCGGCTGCGAGCCGTCACCAGCTCGCTGATCGCCTCGGCCCGGGTGAGGTCGAGCCGGCCGTTGAGAAAGGCCCGCTGGCTGAACTCCCCCGGCAGGGCCCGCCGGGCTCCCGCCGCCAGCACCAGCTCCAGCACCCGCTGCACCGCCACCAGGCCGCCGTGGCCGTGCAGTTCCACCACGGTTTCCCGGGTGAAGCTGCGGGGGGCCCGCATCAGCAGCAGCAGGGCCTCATCCACCGGCTCTCCGGTGGCCGGGTCCACCACGTGGCCGTAGAGCACGCGGTGGCTCTCCCACACCTGCTGGCCCGGGGCCCGGAACAGGCGGGCGCCGATGGCCTCGGCCTGGGGCCCGGAAATTCTTACGATCGCCACACTCCCCTGACCCGGCGCAATCGCCGTGGCCACGGCGGCGATCGTGTCAGACCCATCCGCGTCCGACGCGATCGTGGCCCGGGAGGCCTGCCCCGCTTCGCCCTTCCCCAGCTCCCGCTCGCCTCTCACCCACCCCATGGCGCTGCATCCGTTCCAGTCTCGACTGCAGGCTCCCGTGGTGCGGCCCCTCCGGCGGGCCATCCAGTGGCTCTGGCATCAGGAAGGGAATCCCGGCCAGCGGGCCCGCGGCCTGGCGGCCGGGGTGTTCTGCGGCTGTTTTCCCTTTTTCGGGCTCCAGACCCTGCTCGGCGTGGCCCTGGCCAGCGTGGTGCGGGGCAATCACCTGCTGGCGGCGGCCGGCACCTGGATCAGCAACCCCTTCACCTATCTGCCCCTCTACTGGTTCAACTTCAAACTGGGCTCGATGCTGCTGGGCCCTGGCATGGGCTGGCCGGGGCTCGACACCCTCCGCAGCGAGGCGGTGTGGCAGCTGGGCTGGTCCTTCACCAGCCGGATCCTGCTGGGATCCCTGCTGGTGGGGCTGGCCACCGGACCGGTCCTCGGCTGGCTCTACTGGCGCTGGCTGCTGCACGGCCATGGCGCCCAGCCCGAGCAGGAGTGAGCCTCAGGAATTGGCGAGCCCGGGGAACACCATCAGGTCGATATGGCCACCGGTGGGATGGCGCCACTCCCGGAACTCGGCGGCCAGGGCGCTGTGCTCCTGGCTGAGGCACTGGGCCTGCAGGTCCTGCAGGCGCTGGTGCACCAGATCAAGGGTGTTGTCGATCAGCTGGGCGGCCTGTTCGGAGGTCATGGCATGGGGCGCGATGGAGCATCTACAGCAAGGGGCTCCGTTCCTTGGGAGAGAAGCCCTGGGTGGTGGCGTTGTAGTCAGCTCATCCCTGGCGAGCTGTAGCGGCCGACACCCGCTCCAGGCCGCTGTGCGCGGATGCACACCGCCGCCCACTGCCGGGGCTCAGCCGATGCCGGTGCGGCAGATGTCGAGCACATCCGCCATCGAGCGGATCTGGTTGATGGTGCTGGTGAGCTGGGCGGCGCTGGTGAGTTCCACCCGCAGGTCGATCCGGGCCGGTTTGCCGGGGGTGGTGCGCACGCGGGCGTCGCTCACGTTGATGCGGTGGTCGGAGAGGCGCATCAGGATGTCCTTGAGCACCCCCACCCGATCGAGCACCTCGATCCGCAGCTGCACGGGGTAGCGGCGTTTCTCCGGTGCGCTGGGGGCCCCATTCCAGCGCACCGGCAGGCGGCGTTCGGCCGGCACCTGCTCCACATTGGCGCAGTCCTGCCGGTGAATCGTGATGCCGTGGTTGCCGAGGGCCACCGCGGCCAGGATCGGCTCACCCGGCAGGGGGCTGCAGCAGCCTCCAAGGCGGTAATCCAGCCCCTCGAGGCCTAGGATGGCACTGGCGGCGCCGTGGCCGGTGGGGAGCGGCGGGGCGCTGGCCTGTTCCCCCTGGGCCGACACGTTGCGGGCCAGCTCCTCGTTGCTGAGCACGGGGGTGGCGGCGCTGTTGGCCAGCCGCAGTTCCTCGCGGAGGCGGTTCAGCACCTGGTGCAGCGTCACCCCGCCGAACCCCAGCGAGGCCAGCAGATCGTCGGTGCCGACCAGGTTGCAGCGGCGGGCCACCTTGGCCATCGCCTCACCGTTGAGCAGGGCGTCGAAGCCGTCGCGGCCCAGCTCGCGTTCCAGCATCTCGGTGCCGCGCTGGATGTTGGCCTCGCGGTGGCTCTTCTTGTACCAGGAACGGATCCGGTTGCGGGCCGTGGGGGTGGCCACGAAGTTGAGCCAGTCGAGGCTCGGATGGGCAGTCTTGGCGGTGATGATCTGCACGAAGTCGCCGTTCTGCAGCGGCGTGGCCAGGGGACAGAGGCGGTCGTTGATGCGCACGCCCTGGCAGTGGTTCCCCACCTCCGAGTGGATGCGGTAGGCGAAATCCACCGCCGTGGAGCCCTTGCGCAGCCCCACCACATCGCCGTTGGGGGTGAACACGAACACCTCCTCATCGAAGAGGTCCTCCTTGATCGAGGCGAGGTAGTCGTTGCTGTCCTGGGAGCCGCCGTCCTTCTGCCAGTCCACCAGCTGGCGCAGCCAGTTGAAGCGCTCGGCATCGTTGCCCACCGCCGCCGGCGAACCCCCCTCCTTGTATTTCCAGTGGGCGGCGATGCCGTATTCCGCCACCTGGTGCATCTCCGGCGTGCGGATCTGCACCTCGATCGGCCGGTGCCGGCCGATCACCGCCGTGTGCAGCGACTGGTAGCCGTTGGGCTTGGGCAGGCCGATGTAGTCCTTGAAGCGGCCCGGAATCGGCCGGAAGGTGTCGTGCACCACCGCCAGCGAGCGGTAGCAGCCATCGAGGCTGGGGCAGAGGATGCGCAGGGCCGCCACGTCGTAGATCTCGTGGAAGGCCTTCTGCTGGCGCTGCATCTTGCTCCAGATGCCGTAGAGGTGCTTCGGCCGGCCGCTCACCTCACAGGCCCCCAGGCCCACCGCCGCCAGGCGCTCCCGCAGCAGCTGCACGGTGACCCCCAGCCGCTCCTCCCGCTCACTGCGCTTGGTGGCCACCTGCTGCTGCACGTCGCGGTAGGCCTCCGGCTCGAGGATCTTGAAGGCCAGATCCTCCAGTTCCCACTTCAGCCGGCCGATGCCGAGCCGGTTGGCCAGGGGGGCGTAGATCTCGCGGGTCTCGCGGGCGATGCGCAGCTGCTTCTCGGGCTTGAGCGCCGCCAGGGTGCGCATGTTGTGCAGCCGGTCGGCCAGCTTCACCAGCACCACCCGGATGTCGCTGGCCATGGCCAGGAACATCCGCCGCAGGTTCTCCGCCTGGGCTTCGGTCTTGTTGGTGAAGTGGATGCCGCCGAGCTTGGTCACGCCCTCCACCAGCGCCCGCACCTCGGCGCCGAAGTGCTGCTCCAGCTCCTCCGGGGTCACCTCGGTGTCCTCCACCACGTCGTGGAGGAAACCGGCCGCGATCACGCTGGCGCTGGCCCCGATGTCGCGCAGCAGATCGGCCACCGCCACCGGATGCACGATGTAGGGCTCGCCGCTGGCGCGGTACTGGCCCTCGTGCAGCTGGTAGGCAAAGTCAAACGCCGAGGCCAGCAGGGCCTCGGCGTCGGTGGGGCAGCTCTCGCCAGCGCCGGGGGGAACATGCTCGATGCAGCGCTGCAACCATTCGGGCAGCGGCACGCCGTAGTCGGCGGGGCTGTGAATCGGCCGCCGGGTGGGGGACGGCGGCTCCGGGGCCACCGCGGCGGCCGCCTCAGCCGGCTGCTCGGGGGTGCTGGGCACGGGCCTCCCTGCCGCGGCACCCTGGAGCACCGGGTCCAGCAGCGATGGGTTCGGATCGGAGACCGCGCGGAGCATGCATCCCTGCGGAGTCACCCAATCGTATGCAGGCACGGCAACCAAGGGGCCGTTGTCGGCGCCTGCGGACCCAAGCTGGCCGTCATGACTGATCCCGTGCTGCGCCTCACGGACCTGGTGGTCCGCTACCCCCAGGCCGAGGGCCCCACCCTCGACGGGCTCAACCTGGAGCTCAGGGCGGGGGAAACGCTGGCGCTGGTGGGCCCTTCGGGCTGTGGCAAGAGCACCGTGGCCCGGGCGGCGCTGCAGCTGCTGCCGGCGGGGAGCGTCTGCGCCGGGGGCCTGCTGCTGGGGGGCTCCGATCCCCGCCTCCTGAGCCGCCCGGCCCTGCGACGCCTGCGCGGCGAGGCGGTGGGTCTGGTGTTCCAGGACCCGATGACCCGCCTCAATCCCCTGCTGACGGTGGGCGCCCACCTCACCGACACCCTGCAGGCCCACCGCCCGCGCTGGCGTCGGCCCCAGCTGCGGGCGCGGGCCCTGGATCTGCTGGCGCGGGTGGGGATCACGGCGGAGCGCTTCGGCAGCTACCCCCATGAGTTCAGCGGCGGCATGCGGCAGCGGCTGGCCATCGCCCTGGCCATGGCACTGCGGCCACCGCTGGTGATCGCCGACGAACCCACCACCAGTCTGGACGTGGCGGTGGCGGGCCAGGTGATGGCCGAGCTCAGTGACCTCTGCCGGGAGGTGGGCAGCGCCCTGCTGCTGATCAGCCACGACCTGGCCATGGCCGGCCGCTGGTGCGATCAGATCGCCGTGCTGGATCAGGGCCGGCTGATCGAGCAGGCACCGGCCCGCCAGCTGCTGCTCACGCCGCGCTCACCGCTGGCCCAGCGGCTGGTGGCCCGCGCCAGGGAGCGGGAAGCCAGCGGCGGGCCGCCGCCGCAGCAGCAGGAGCCCCTGCTCGAGATCGACGCCCTGCGCTGCTGGCACCCGCTGCCGTCCCCCCCCTGGCGGCCACGCTTCCTCAAGGCCGTGGACGGCGTGAGCCTGCAGGTGCACCGCGGCGAGACGGTGGGGATCGTGGGGGCCTCGGGCTGCGGCAAGAGCACCCTCTGCCGGGCCCTGATGGGGCTGACGCCCGTGCGGGGCGGTGCCGTGCGGCTGAACGGCGTTGACCTGCAGCAGCTGCGCGGAGCAAGCCTGCGCCAGGCGCGACGGGGCCTCCAGATGGTGTTCCAGGACCCGCTGGCCTGCCTGAACCCCCAGATGCGCGTGGGCGACGCCGTGGCCGATCCGCTGCGGATCCATGGCCTGGCCAGCCGGGCGGAGGCGCGCCAGCGGGCCCGCGCCCTGCTCGACGCCGTGGGGCTCACGCCCCCGGAGGCGTTTGAGCAACGCCTGCCCCGGCAGCTCTCGGGCGGCCAGCAGCAGCGGGTGGCGATCGCCCGGGCGCTGATCCTCGAGCCGCAGCTGCTGCTCTGCGATGAGAGCGTGAGCATGCTGGACGCGGAGGTGCAGGCCGATGTGCTGGCCCTGCTGCGCCGGCTGCAGGAGCGGCTGGGGCTGGGGATGCTGTTCGTGACCCACGACCTGGCCGTGGCCGGCGGCTTCTGCCACCGGGTGCTCGTGCTGGAGGGTGGCCAGGTGGTGGAGGAGGGCCCGGGCCGGGAACTGCTGCGCCATCCCCAGGCAGCGATCACCCGCGCCCTGGTGGAGGCGTGTCCCCGACTGCCGGAGTGAGTCCAACCAGCCCGAATCCGGCCCGCCGGGGCCTCGCAGCAACCGTGCAGCTGGGGGGCCCAGAGGCAGAGGCCCAGCGGGAAAGGCCACGGCGGTGGAAGTGACCATCCCCGGGTTGCCCCATGGCCTGGCCCTGATACAAAAGCGCTTCGGGCCTTCTCCTCAGGAGCAGGCCCGGGCATTCAGCGGCCGATCCAACCTCAGAGCGGGACCATGGGGCTCAGACAGAGCAAGCGCAGAATCGGCACATGGCGGGCCACCCGTCGCATCCGCGTGCCCAAGGCGGCCACCATCCGGGTCACGGGCGAGGGGAGCATTCTCGATTACAACCCCACCTTCACAAGGGTGGGCGGTGGGCCCAGCGCCCGGCTCGGCAGTGGTGGCAACTACGTGGAGGAGGGTTCCGGCGATCTGCTCGGCAAATACCAGGGGGCCTTCATTCCACTGCGCATCGGTGAGGAGCCCGGCAACCGGTTTCTGAGCTTCTCGGTGGCCGGCAGCGGGCCCGGGGCCAAGGACCGGGCCGAACTCACCCAGAAGGGCTACTACAAAGCCGGAAAGGTGCTGCAGGCCAATTTCAGGCTCCGCATCCCGGAGGGCAGCGCCATCTCCAACAATTCCTTCTACCTGATGCAGTTGTGGCAACTGGGAGGAAAGAATCCCTTTGCCGGCATCCGCATGCGCCGGAACGAATCCCACAAGGTTGATTTCATCACAAAGAATGTGAGTGGCAATGGCCGAAGACTCAACAGGCTGGCGAACTTCGAGCTCACTCCAGGCCAGTGGCACAGCTTCGCGATGCGCTTCACCTTCAGGCCAGGCGGGGATAGCCGCATGACGGTGGTCGCCGACGGCCGGCAGCTGGCCAGCTGGTCCGGCAAGGCAGGCACCGCCCCTGTTCAGCCCATTCCCAACCGCGGCCCCACGCCCTACTACCGCTTCAAGTTCGGCATCTACAAGCGCAACGAACCGGCGGCGGGCGCCTTCAGCGCCCACTTCGATGACATGGTGGTGGGGCACCTCTAGGCGCCGACCTTCGCCACCCTGGTGCGCAGCCGCTGCAGAAGGGCTTCCAACACCGCCGGCAGGGGCGCCTCCAGCACCAGGCGCTCGCCCGTGATCGGATGATCCAGCCCGAGCCGCATCGCATGCAGGGCTTGGCCAGGCAGGGCCAGGGGCAGACGCCGGCACCGGGAGTACACCGGATCCCCCACGATCGGATGGCCCATGTGGGCGCTGTGCACCCGGATCTGGTGGGTGCGGCCCGTGTCGAGTTTGTAGCGCAGCAGGGCGAAGTCGCCGAGGCGCTCCTGCACCTGCCAGTGGGTGCAGGCATGGCGGCCGCTGGCATCACTCACCACGGCGTACTTCTTGCGATCGGCCGGATGCCGGCCGATCGCGCCGATCACCGTGCCGTGATCGGCACCGGGCTGGCCGTGCACCACCCCGAGATAGTCGCGGGAAGCGATGCGCTTCTGGATCTGCACCTGCAGCTTCACCAGCGCCTCCTGGCTCTTGGCCACCACGATGCAGCCGGTGGTGTCCTTGTCGAGGCGATGCACGATGCCGGGGCGCAGCTCACCGCCGATGCCCGGCAGATCGGGACAGTGGTGCAACAGACCATTGACCAGCGTGCCGTCCTTGTTGCCGGGCGCCGGATGCACGGTGAGCCCCGCCGGCTTGTTGAGCACGATCAGGTGGGCGTCCTCGAAGAGCACATCGAGGGGCATCGCCTGGGGCACCAGATAGGGCAGGGGTTCCGGCGGCGGCATCCACAGCTCCACCTGATCGCCCTGGCGCAGGGGCGTCTTGGCTCGGCCGGTGACGCCATTCACCCGCACGTAGCCGGCATCGATGAACTTCTGGATCCGGGCCCGGCTCTGCTCCGGCCGCTGGGCCACCAGCCAGCGGTCCAGCCGCATCGGCAGCGGCTTCGGGTAGGTGAGCCGCAGCAACTCGCCCTCGCCCTCGCCGAATCCCGCCATCACCCGACCCCGGGCACAGGCCGTGGCGTGGCAGGCCGTGGTGGCGTGGCAGGCCGTGGTGGCGTGGCAGGCAGTGGCGAGGCAGGCAGCTGGGGCAGCTCCAGCGCCAGCACCCCGAGCCGTGAACAGCGGAAATCATCCAGCAGCTTGGTGGCCATCCGCAGGGTGTCGCCGCTGGTGTGGCGCTCCGAGGCGGCCTGCAGCCAACCCTCCCCGTCCGGTGCGCCGTCCGCAAGCCGCCCCAGCGCCAGCCCGTAGCGGCGCTCGAGCAGATCGCCCGGCACCCCAGCAGCCGGAACGGCCTGCAACAGCAGCAGCAGCTGCAGGAACGCCACGGCGGCGGCTTCGTTGTCGTAGGCGGCCTGGCCGATGTCATCGCAGAGGGCCAGCCGCAGGGCGGCCTGCTGGTCGTCGAGCCGGGGCGGCAGCACCCCGGGAGCATCGAGCAGGTCGAGGTCCTGCCCCAGCCGCACCCAGCGCAGGCTGCGGGTCACGCCGGCCCGACGGGCGCTGTCCACCACCTTCTGGCGCACCAGCCGGTTGATCAGGGCCGACTTGCCCACGTTGGGAAAGCCCAGCATCAGCGCCCGCACCGGCCGGGGCCGCATGCCGCGGCCGGTGCGGCGCTGGTTGAGGGCGGCGCCCGCCCGGATCGCCGCCTGCTGCAGCTGCTTCACCCCGGTGCCGGCCTTGGCGTCGCACCACCACACCACCTGGCCCTGCTGCTTGAACCAGGTGCTCCAGGCCTCCCGCGCCTCCCGGGGGATCATGTCCACCCGGTTGAGGGCCAGCAGGTGGGGCTTGCTGCCGATCCAGCGCTGCAGGCGGGGATGGCCCGTGGCCAGGGGGATGCGGGCATCGCGCACCTCGATCACCAGATCCACCTTGGCGAGGGCGGCACTGAGCGCCTTCTCCGCCTTGGCGATGTGGCCCGGATACCACTGAATGGCTGGGGCGTTGACGCTGAGCTGGATCGTCTGGGCGGAGGCGGCACCGGTGGTGGATGGCGGCATCAGGGCACCACCAGCACCGGGCACGGCGCCAGCTGAATCACCCGGGCCGCGGTGCTCTGCTGATCGCTCTCGAGGGCGATGCCACGGGTGCCCATCACGATCACATCGGCGTTGATCTCGTCGGCCACATCGCCGATCACGAAGGCGGGCTTGCCCTCCCGCTCGATCACCTGGCAGCTCACCCCGGCCTGCTCGAAGCTGCCCCTGGCCTCCTCCAGCAGCTGGGCCACGGCAGCCGGGTCGTCCTCCGCTTCCACCACCGAGAGCAGCACCAGCCGGCTGCCGTGCTGCTGCACCAGCCGCAGCGCCACGGCAGCGGTGTCGAGGGCCTGGCGGCTGCGATCGATCGGGAAGAGAACGGTGTCGAACATGGGTCGGGGTCCCCTGTAAGGGCAGTCTGAATCGCGGTGATGCCACTGGCCAGAACTCCCGGGGGCGGGCCCATGGCAGAGATCCGCTCCGGGGGCGGGCCCGGGAGGTGGTAGAGAACGCGGGGAGCTAAGCTCCCGCCCGTTTATCCACCACCACGAGCGCACTCCATGGCGAAGCGATCCCTGGCCAGCCTTTCCGCCGACGAACTGCGCGGCAAGCGCGTGCTGGTGCGGGTCGACTTCAACGTACCGCTCGATGAGGCCGGCGCCATCACCGACGACACCCGCATCCGTGCCGCCCTGCCCACCATCAACGATCTGGTGGGCAAGGGGGCCCGCGTGATCCTGGCGGCCCACTTCGGCCGGCCGAAGGGCCAGGTGAACGAGGGCATGCGCCTCACCCCGGTGGCCGCGCGCCTGGGTGAGCTGCTCGGCAAGAGCGTGGTGAAGACCGAGAGCTGCATCGGCCCCGACGCCGAGGCCAAGGTGGGCGCGATGGCCGACGGCGATGTGGTGCTGCTCGAGAACGTGCGCTTCTTCGCCGAGGAGGAGAAGAACGACCCCGCCTTCGCCGCCAAGCTCGCCGCCCTGGCCGACGTGTATGTGAACGACGCCTTCGGCGCCGCCCACCGCGCCCACGCCTCCACCGAGGGCGTGACCAAGGCCCTCAGCCCCAGCGTGGCCGGCTACCTGATGGAGAAGGAACTGCAGTATCTGCAGGGCGCCGTGGACGAACCCAAGCGGCCCCTGGCGGCGATCGTGGGCGGCTCCAAGGTGAGTTCCAAGATCGGTGTGCTCGAAGCCCTGATCGACAAGTGCGACAAGGTGCTGATCGGCGGGGGCATGATCTTCACCTTCTACAAGGCCCGGGGCCTGGCCGTGGGCAAGAGCCTGGTGGAGGAAGACAAGCTCGACCTGGCCCGGGAACTGGAGGCCAAGGCCAAGGCCAAGGGCGTGGAACTGCTGCTGCCCACCGATGTGGTGCTGGCCGACAACTTCGCCCCCGACGCCAAGACCCTGACCACGTCGGTGAATGTGATCCCCGACGGCTGGATGGGCCTCGACATCGGCCCCGATTCGGTCAAGGCCTTCCAGGCGGCCCTGGCCGACTGCAAGACCGTGATCTGGAACGGCCCCATGGGCGTGTTCGAGTTCGACAAGTTCGCCGCCGGCACCAACGGCATCGCCCACACCCTTGCCGACCTGAGCGCCAAGGGCTGCTGCACGATCATCGGCGGCGGTGACTCCGTGGCCGCTGTGGAGAAGGTGGGCGTGGCCGACAAGATGAGCCACATCTCCACCGGCGGCGGCGCCAGCCTCGAGCTGCTCGAGGGCAAGGTGCTGCCCGGCGTGGCCGCGCTGGATGAGGCCTGAATCCAGGCCCCCCAGGGGCGCTGATCCCCCCAGCGGCCCCCTGCCCCGCACGGCCTTTCTCGGCCTCGGGGCTCTGGGGGCCCCGATGGCGGCCAACCTGCTGCAGGCCGGCTTTCCCCTCAGCCTCTACAACCGCTCCCCGGGCCGGGACGCCGCCGTGGCGGCCCTGGCCGGAAGCGATCCCGGCGGCGGGTCCGAGCCCCTGGAGGCGACCTCCGACCCGGCGGCCGCCGTGGCCGGGGCCGAGGTGGTCTGCCTCTGCCTCAGCGACGACCGCGCCGTACGCGCGGTGGTGGAGGCCGGCGTGATCGACGCCATGCCCAGGGGCGGTCTGGTGGTGGACTTCTCCACGATCGCCCCGGCCACCAGCCGGCACCTCGCCGCAACCCTGCACGCCCGGGGGCTCGACTACATCGATGCCCCGGTGACCGGCGGCACGGAAGGCGCCCGCCGCGGCACCCTCTCGGTGCTGGTGGGGGGAGAGGCCGCCGCCGTGGCCAGGGCGCGCCGTCACCTGGAGGTGGTGGGCAGCCGGATCACCCACCTGGGGCCCGTGGGGGCGGGCCAGGAAGCCAAGGCCGTGAACCAGGTGCTGGTGGCCGGCAGTTACGCCGCCGTGGCGGAGGCGATGGCCCTGGGCAGCCGGCTGGGCCTGCCGATGGAGCAGGTGGTGGAGGCCCTCAAGGCGGGTGCGGCCGGATCCTGGGCGCTGGAGCACCGCGCCCAGCAGATGCTGGAGAACCGCTACCCGCTCGGCTTCCGGCTGGCGCTGCACCGCAAGGATCTGGCCATCGCGCTGCAGACCGCCGGGGCCGTGCAGCTGACCCTGCCGATCACCAGCCAGGTGGCGGCCCTGGAGGACAGCCTCATCGCCGCGGGCCATGGCGATGAGGACGTGTCGGCGCTGGCGCGCTGGTTCAGAGCCTGAGCTGGCCCTTGTCCGCCACCACGCGCACCCGCTTGGTGGCGCTCACGATGCCCTCGGGATGCACCAGCAGCACCGCCCAGGTCTGCTCGCCAGGGCTGAAGGGGGCCTGGACGGTCTTGAACAGGCCGCCACCGCCGAGGGCTCCCAGCTGCAGCTCCGGGTTGTCCAGGGCGGCCACCTGATCGCCGCTGAGGGCCACGATGCCGCCGGCGGCGATGGCCCCATCCAGCGGATTGTCGAAGATCACGTCCACGTCGTAGCGCTGGCCGGTGAGCACGGCATCGGGGATGAGCAGGCTCACGGGCAGCTCGGTTTCGCCGCTGCGCAGCACCGACTGCTCACGGATCACGGTCTGACCGGTGATGCGGCGGCCATCACTCTCGAGGGCGAGCTGCTGTTCGGCCTTCAGCCGGTAGGTGGTGGGCCCGTCCTGACGTGTGCCGGTCACCTGCAGCTTCACGGTGCTGCGGCCGTCGCGCAGGGTTTCGCCCGCGGACAGCTGCCAGCGCGCGTCAGGAAACTGACGCAGCAGGGTGGTGCGCCGCCGCATCACCAGGGCCGGATCCAGACCGGGGCCCTGGCTGAGGATCGACGCCAGGTCGCCCTTGCCGTTCAGGGCCGCCTCCAGGCTCTGCAGCTGGCCGCGGCTGGGCTCGGCGGCCTGCACCGCCAGGACACCGGCACCGCTGATCGACAGCGCCGGCAGCAGGGCTGCCGCGGAGAGCAGGGACGCCAGCAGCAGGCGCCGCCCAGCGCCCGCGGCAGGGCGCTGGAGCCTGGGCCGCGGCCGGGTACTGGGCCGGGTCAACGGCCGGGAACGGGGCCTGGACAAGAGCATGCCGGAGCTGGAGTGGCTTTTAAGTTAGGCACCGATTCCGGGATCGGCCATGCCCAGGCTCCTGATCGCCGCCAGTGGCACAGGTGGGCACCTGTTCCCGGCGCTGGCCGTGGCCGAGGCCCTGCCCTCCAGCTGGGACGTGTGCTGGCTCGGCGTGCCGGACCGGCTGGAGCGGGAGCTGGTGCCGCGCCGCTATCCCCTCCACACGGTGCGGGCGGGGGGATTGCAGGGCAGGGGCCTGCGCAGGTTGCTCAACCTGCTGCACCTGGTGCTGGCCATCGGCAGCGTGCGGCGGCTGATCCGGCGCGAGCGGATCGATGTGGTGTTCAGCAGCGGCGGCTACATCGCCGCCCCGGCGATCCTGGCGGCCCGCTGGTGTGGGGTGCCCGTGGTGCTGCACGACAGCAACGCCATCCCCGGCCGGGTCACCCGCCTGCTGGGTCGCTTCTGCACCCGGCTGGCGGTGGGGCTGCCCCAGGCCCTCAAGCGGCTGCCGCGGCACTCCACCCTGGTGACCGGCACACCGGTGCGTCCGGAGTTCCTCACCACCGCCGCTCCTCCCGACTGGCTGCCGCCAGGGGACGGCCCCCTGCTGCTGGTGATGGGGGGAAGCCAGGGGGCCCTGGGTCTCAACCGCATGGTGCGGCCCCTGCTGGGCGAGCTGGGCGCCGCGGGGATCCGGGTGGTGCACCTCACGGGCCACAACGACCCTGAAGCCGGTGGCGTGCTGCCCGCCGGTGTGGTGGAGCGCCCCTTCAGCGACGAGATGCCGGCCCTGCTGCAGGCGGCAGCCCTGGCGATCAGCCGCTCCGGGGCGGGAGCCCTGAGTGAGCTGGCCGCCTGCGGCACCCCGGCCATCCTCGTTCCCTACCCCGCGGCGGCCGACCGGCACCAGGACGCCAATGCCCAGGCGGCCGCCAGCCTCGGGGCCGCCGTGATCGTGGAGCAGCACCCCCCCACCGCGCCCACGCTGGCCCGCTGCGTGTGGCGGCTGCTCGGGCCCCGCCTGCGCCAGGCCCCCCCCGAGGCGGATCCCCTGGTGGCCATGGGCGCGGGCATGGCCCGGCTGGCGGTGCCCGATGCGGATCGCCAGCTGGCGGCCCTGCTCATCCGGCTGGCGGAGGAGGCGATGGGGCAACATCCAGCGCGGCGCGGAGCCGGCTGAGCAGGCGGCGCAGCAGCCGCCCCTCCCGCCGCCGTGGCAGCGCCGGTTCCTGCAGCCTCACCTGCCGCCAGAGACCGGCGGAGTGCACCAGGGCGAACCAGAGACAGCCCAGCCGCAGGCTGAGCGGGTCGTCGCCGCTCAGGGTGGCGTAGTGATCGATGGCGTGCTGCCATACGGGCGGGCCGCCGCCGCCCAGCAGCGACTGGCGCAGCGCCCCGTGGAACTCGGCGCCGGCCAGGTTCCAGCCGGCCCGGCCCAGGTCGATCAGCTGCTGGCCGGCCGGGACGCCACCGGCCGGGAGCCTGATGTTGCTCCAGTGCAGGTCGTTGTGGGCGAGCACCGGACGCTGCGCAGCAAGGCGGAGCGCCAGCCGCTCCACCAGGTCGGTGACCGCCGGGGGGTCCAGGCCCTCGGCATCGCCGGCAGCATCGAGGCGGCGCCGCTGACGCTGCAGCAGGGCGGGCAGCGGCGGCGGCGGCCCGGGGATCACCGCGGCCATGGTGCCGTGGAAACGGAAGGCCAGATCCGCCAGCAGCCGGCCGGCCTGGCATGGATCCTCCGGGGCCGGCATGGCCTCGGGCACGTAGGCCTGAAACAGCCGCCAGCCCTGCGCTCCGTCGGGCAGCACCCCGTACACCCGCGGCAGCAGGCCGGCTTCCGGATGCCGCTGCTGCCAGCGCAGCAGCCGGCGGTACAGCCGCGCCTCCGCCCGATGGCGGCTGCGCTTCTCGATCACGAGCCGGGGTGTGCCCTCCCCGCCGGCCAGCAGGCGGTGCAGCACCACACCCTGGTTGTTGCGCCCGCCAGCCAGAACCCGGGCCTGCGGCGCTGGCGCCGGGGAAGAGGCCAGGGTCTCGAGCCAGGCCGGCAGCCGCTCAGCCATGGGGGGGCAGCTCCCGGGCGAGGGCCGCCAGCAGCCGGCGATGGCCGCGGCGGTGCTGCAGCCCGATCCGCAACCAGCACTCCCCCAGGCCCACGAACGAGCGGCAGTCGCGCACCAGGATGCCGTGACGCCGCTCCAGCGCTTGCCGCAGCGGCACCAGGCTGGCCTCGCTGCGCACCAGCAGGAAGTTGGCCGCCGAAGGCATGGGGGTGAGCTGGGGCCACTGTGCGAGCCGCCGCCGCAGCCAGGGCTCTTCCCGGGCCACCCAGGCCTGCACCCGCCCGATCCAGCGCCCGAAGCCGGCCTCGTCGGCCAGCAGCCGCTCGGCCGCCGCCAGGGCGAGCCCGTTCACCGGCCAGGGATCGCGCCAGGCCGCCCAGCGCCGCAACCGCTCGGCGTCCCCCAGGGCATAGCCGAGGCGCAGCCCCGCACAGGCCAGCAGCTTGGTGAGGCTGCGGATCACCACCAGGTTGGGGTGGCGGGCCAGCAGCGGCACCAGCGACTGGGCCTCGCCACCGGGCACCAGCGGCAGGAAGGCCTCATCGCACACCACCAGGGCGAAGCGCTCCAGCAGCGGCTCCAGCGAAGCCCGGCTCCAGAGCTGCCCCGTGGGGTTGTGGGGGTTGCAGAGCCAGAGCACCTCGGCGGGCAGCGTCGCCGGGAAGGGCTGGGGGAAGGCCGGGCCCCACTGCAGGGGCAGCGGGCCGAGCACATGGGCGGCCTGCCAGCAGGCCAGAGCCCGGGCGTAGTCGGCGAAGCCGGGCGCCGGCAGCAGGCTCACCCCCGCCGCCGCCGCATCCCGCGCCGCCCAGGTGAACAGCTCGGCGGCCCCGTTGCCCGGCAGCACCTGGCTGTGCTCGAGGCCGTGGCGCCGGGCCAGCACGCGCCGCAGGCGGGCCCAGCCCCGATCCGGATAGGCCCGCAACGCCGGGGAGAACACCGCCTCCAGCAGCGCACGCCGCAGGGCCCAGGGCGGCCCGAACGGCACCAGCGAAGCACTCGCATCGAGCAGGCGCTGCGGTGGGCAGCCCAGACGCTCGGCCGCCGCGGCGAGATTGCCCCCGTGACGCTCGCCCGATTCCACCCTCCGCATGGGCGAACCCTAGGTGTGGGATCAGCACCGACACCGCCAGAATCCAGAGGACCGGAGACGCACCGATGACGAGCCCGGCGGGGCAGCTGGAGGCTGATGGGGCCCTGGCCGGCCTGATCGCCGCGATCGGCAGGGTGCTGCTCGGCAAGGAGCACCAGATCCGCCTCGCGGTGGCGGGCCTGCTGGCCCGCGGCCACCTGTTGCTGGAGGATCTGCCGGGCACCGGCAAGACCACGCTGGCGGAGGCCCTGGCGCGGGGCTTCGGTCTGGGGTTCAAGCGGGTGAGCTTCACCAGCGACCTTCTGCCCGCCGACCTCACCGGCATCAATGTGCTCGATCCTGGCTCCGGCACCTTCCGCTTCCAGGGCGGGCCTCTCTTCACCCAGGTCCTGCTGGCCGACGAGATCAACCGGGCCAGCCCCCGCACCCAGAGCGCCCTGCTGGAGGCCATGGCCGCGGGGCGGGTGAGCATCGACGGCACCAGCCACGACCTGCCGCGCCCCTTCGTGGTGATCGCCACCCAGAACGGCCTGGACCAGATCGGCACCGCACCCCTGCCCGAGTCCCAGCTCGACCGCTTCCTGATGCGCCTCTCCCTCGGCTTCCCCGAGCGGGCCGCCGAGCGGGCCCTGCTGGCCGGCGAGGCCCTGGGGCTCGACACCTTTCTCGGCGCCCAGGGGCCGATGAACCTGCCCGGGCTCCACCTGCCTGCGCTGCAGCAGCGCTGCAGCCGGCAGCACTGTTCCCCCGCCCTGTTCGACTACGTGCTCGACCTGGTGGCCCTCAGCCGCCGGGGGGATCAACCCGGTGCCCCCCTCTCCCCCCGGGCCTCCCAGGGCCTGGTGGCGGCGGCACGGGCCTGGTCGCTGCTGGAGGGCCGCGCCTTCGTGACCCCCGCCGACGTGCAGGCCGTGTTTCCCTCCGTGGCGGAACACCGCCTCGAACCGAGCAGTGCCGGAGGCCTGAGCGAGCGGCTGCTGGAGCAGGTGAATGCGCTTCGGTAGGGCCCAGCGGGGCGAGCAGCTGCAGCTGGGGCTGGGGAACCTCTACATCCTCCCCACCCGTTTCGGCTGGCTGTGGCTGACCGGCACGGCTCTGCTGTACGCGGTGGGGATCCAGACCCTGCGCAACGGCCCCCTGCTGCTCAGCCACGTGATGCTGGCGCTGCTGCTGCTGGCGCTGCTGCTCACCCACTTCAACCTGCAGGGCCTGGAACTGCGTTGCGGCAGGCCGGCACCGGGCTTCGCCGGCCAGCGGCTGCGCTACCCCATCCACGCCCTCAGCACACTCCCGCGGGAAGGGATCACGCTGCAGCGGCTGAACGGCGCCCGCGGGGAGTCCTGCGGGGAGCCTGGGGCCGAGCCCCGGCGGATCCCGGCAGGCAGCGCCCGCCTGGAGCTGCTCTGGACGCCCCGGCAGCGGGGGAGCCACACCCCGGGCCGGCTGCTGCTCAGCAGCACGGCCCCGCTGGGGTTGTTCGTGTGCTGGACCCTCTGGGATCCGCCGGTGCCGCAGCTCATCTATCCCACGCGGCTGGCGGGGCCGGTGGCGTGGGCCGCCGGCAGCCCCGGGGAGGATCCCCGGGCCGCTGCGGCGGACAGCGGGGCCGAGGGCAGCGCCGCCTGGCACGACCTGCGCCCCCACCGGCCCGAGGACGGCCAGGCGCGGCTGGCCTGGAAGGCCCTGGCCCAGGGCCGCGGCCGCCTGAGCAAGGTGTTCCGCGATCCCGGCGGTGATCCCCACCTGCTCAGGCCGGCGCCGGAGGTGGACAAGGAGCGGGCGCTCCAGCACCTGAGCCACCGCGTCTGGCAGGGCAGCCAGCGGGGCGAGACCTACGGCCTGGTGCTGCCCCACGTGCGGATCCCCCCTGGGCAGGGCCGCCAGCAGCGCGACCGCTGTCTTGAGGCCCTGGCCCTGGCTCCATGAACCGCCTGCCCCCCGCCGGCTGCAGTGGTGGGCCCAGGCCAGCCTGGCCCTGGGCTGCATCGGGCTGGATCCCGGCTGGTTGCTGAGCTGGTTCACCCTCGCCCTGGTGCTGGCGGGGGCCCTCAAGCTCCTGGAGGCGCGCAGCCGGCCCAGCCGGCGCCTGGTGGCCCTGGTGCAGCTGATCGCCTGCGGCCTGCTGGCCGCCCAGCAGCCCGGCCTGCTGCCCAGCCTGCAGCAGTTGGTAACCACGGTGCTGGCCCTGGCCGGCCTGCTCAGCCTGGAGGCGGACCTGGAGCTGCCCTGGGGCCAGCTGCTGGGCCGCAGCCTGAGGGTGCTGGCGGCCAGCCTGCCCTTCGCCCTGGTGCTGTTCCTGCTGGTGCCGCGCCTGGGGCCCTTCGGCCAGGCGGACGGGCGGCAGGGCCCGCGCGCCAGCACGGGGCTGAGCGGCAGCCTGGATCCGGGCAGCATCGCCGAACTGGCCTCCGACGACGCCGCGGCGGCCCGGGTGGCATTCACGGACGACCGGCCGCCATCCGTCGGGGAGCGCTACTGGCGGGTGCTGGTGCATCCCAACTTTGACGGCCGCCGCTGGAACCACGAAGAGCAGAGCTTCGGCGAGCTGCCCGCCGGGCCGCGGGCCGCGCGGGCTGGGCAGCTGTGGCTGGTGGAGCCCAGCCGCTTCCAGGCCGTTCCCTGGGATGGCCGCAGCTTCCCCCTGAGTGGGCAGCTGCGCAGCGATGCCCGCGGCGAGCTGCTGGAGAACCGGCCCGCGGGCCAGACCCGGGCCTACCAGCTCGGCCCTGGGCGGGGCGAGCCCGCCTGGCCCAGCCAGCCGCCCAGCCTCGATGATCTGCTGCTGCCCGCGGCGGGACACCCCCGTCTGCGGGCCCTGGCCCGGGGCTGGGCCGCGCTGCCGGAGCCACGTCAGCGGCTGGAGGCGGCCCGGGCCTGGTTCCTGGCCGGCGGCTTCCGCTACGACACCCGGCCGGGCCAGCTGCCCGAGCGGGATGGGCTGGACGCGTTTCTCTTCGAAACCCGCACGGGGTTCTGCGGGCACTACGCCAGCGCCTTCTCGGCCCTGATGCGCGCCGCCGGGGTGCCGGCCCGGGTGGTGACGGGCTACCTGGGGGGCGAATGGGTGGTGCCGCTGGGGGGCACCCCGTTTCTGGAGGTGCGCCAGAGCGATGCCCATGCCTGGAGCGAGGTGTGGCTGCCGGGTGCAGGCTGGCAACGGGTGGACCCGAGCAGCTGGGCGGTGGGGAGCCCCGGCTCCGAGGCCACGGCGGCGGAAGCCCGGGCCCGGCAGAACCTGGCGCAATGGCTGCAGCGCCAGTGGTGGGGCATGGACGTGGCCTGGAGGCGCTGGTGGCTGGGCTTCGACCAGGCGGGCCAGGAGGCCCTGCTGCAACGGCTGTTCGCCGACCAGCGCGGCTGGCTCGGTGCGGTGGTGCTCGTCGCGCTGGCCGCGGCCCTGGCGCTGGGCCTGGCGCTGCTGCGGCGCAGTGCCGGGGCGACGGCAGGCCAGGACTGGCTGGGCCACGACCTGGAGACGGTGCTGCGGGTGCTGCGGCGCCACGGGATCACGCCATTGCCGGGCGAGAGCCTGAGCGACCTCTGCACGCGGGCCGCCGTCCAGCGGCCCGGACTGGCCGAGCCGCTGCGAAACCTGGCCGCCCAGCACAGCCTGCTGCGCTTCGCGGCCCTGCCGGCCGGGGGGAGGGGAGCCGGGCGGGCCCGGCAGCTGTGGAAGCTGGCCCTGCGGCAGCTGAAGCGCTCCTCCAGGGGCGCTATAAGGCAGCCAGGAAGGTCCACGCCATGACGCACCCCCGGTTGTGGAATCCCCGTGTGGTCCTTGCCGCCGCCGGCGTTGCCGTTCTGGGCACCAGCGCCGCCGGCCTGCCCGCCGCTGCCACCTCCTACGACGATCTGCTGCGGCTGATGGAGCAGCGGCAGTGCCCCCGCTGCGATCTCGCCGGCGCCGATCTGGTGCACGCGAAGCTGGAAGATGTGGACCTGCGCCAGGCCCGCCTGCAGCGGGCCAACCTGGGGCAGGCGCGGCTGGATGGCGCCCGGCTGAGCGGCGCCGACCTCAGCTTCACCACCCTGCAGGGCGCCTCCCTGCGCGGCGCCGATCTGCGCGGCGCCAGGCTGGAGGGCACCGACCTGCGCCAGGCCGATCTGGCCGGAGCCCTGCTCGATCCCGGTGCCCTGTCCCGGGCCCACTGGCAGGGGGCGCGGGGTGTCGACCATGGCCAGCTCAGCTTCGGGGAACTGCACAACGCCGGGGTGCTGGCCGCCCAGCAGGGGCGCTATCCCGAGGCGGAGGCCTACTTCAGTTCGGCCATCCGCCGCCAGCCCACCGCCGCGGTGAGCTGGGTGGCCCGGGGCCTCACCAGGAGCGAGCTGGGCCAGACCCAGCAGGCCGCCAGCGACTTCGACTACGCCGCAAGCCTCTATGCCGCCGGCGGCGAAGAGGCCCAGGCCGCCCAGCTGCGCCAGGCGGCCCAGCAGGTGAGTGCGGCCCCCAACGACCCCCAGGGCGGGGGCAGCGGCATCGGCTCAGCGGTGGTGGGTGGCGCCCTGGGGGCGCTGCAGTTCCTGCTGCCGCTGGCGGCCAAGGCCTTCATGCCCCTGCCCTTCTAGGCCGCTGCCTGCGGCCGCCTCCCCCTGCCATGCCGAACCCAGGCCCCGCCGGCCATCTTGTGCTCGCCGGTGGAGGCCATACCCATGCCCTGCTGCTGTACCGCTTGGCGATGGGCCGGGGCCGGCGCCCCCGCCCGGGCGAGGTGAGTCTGGTGAGCCGCCACAGCACGGCCCTCTACTCCGGCATGGTGCCGGGCCTGGTGGCCGGGCTCTACGGCGAGCACGAGGCCGCCATCGACCTGCGGCAGCTCTGCCTGCGCGCCGGTGTGGGATTCATCCGGGCGGAGATCGTGGGGCTCGATGCCGGGAAGCGCACGCTGCTGCTGGAGGGGAGGCCGTCCCTGCACTGGGACTGGCTGAGCCTGGATGTGGGATCGGTCACCGCCACCCCCGACCCTCCGGCCGGGGCGCCCCAGGCCCTGGCCGTGAAGCCCCTCGAACCCTTCCTGGCCTGGGCAGAGCAGCTCGACGGCGCCTCCCTGCGCGGGGCTCCCGTCCGGATCCGGGGGGGTGGCGCCGCGGCGGTGGAACTGGCCCTGGCCCTGCGCCGCCGCGCTGTGGCGGTGAGCCTTCTGCTGCGGGGCGAGCGGCTGCACCTGGGCTCGACCGCCGCCAACCGCGCCGGTGAATCCCTGCTCCAGGCCGCCGGGGTGGAGGTGCACCGCGGGGTGCGCGGCGACGAACGGGCCGATCTGGCCTGCACCGGCAGCCGCGCCCCCGCCTGGCTGGCGGCCGCCGGGTTGCCCGCTGATCCACGGGGCCGTGTTCTCACCGAGACGAGCCTGCAGGTGCGCGGGCATCCCCAGCTGTTCGCCTGCGGCGACTGCGGCGTGATCGCCGAGGCTCCCCGTCCCCCTTCCGGCGTCTGGGCGGTGCGGGCCGCGCCCACCCTCGCCGTCAACCTGGAGCGCTGCCTGGAGGCCGGTCCGGCGGGGGTGCCCCGCCGGCTGCTCCCCTGGCGGCCGCAGCGGTGGGCGCTGCAGCTGCTGGGCGATGCCGGCACGGGCAGCGGGGCTCCCGGCCCCCCACGGGCGATCGCCCTGTGGGGCCCGCTGGCTCTGGGACCCAGCCGGCTGCTGTGGCGCTGGAAAGACCACATCGACCGGCGCTTCATGCGGCGCTTCCAGCCCGGCGCCGCAATGGCCGCAGCCCAGCGGCCCGCTGCGGGAGGCGCTGGGGCAGGCGGCGGTGGGGCGGGCGGCCGCCCGATGGCCTGCCGGGGCTGCGCCGCCAAGCTGCCCGCCAGCCCCCTGCTTGCGGCGCTGAGCGCCAGCGGCCAGAGCGCCGGCGCCGAGGACGCCGCCCTGGTGGGTCCGATGGAGGGCGGCGTCCTGCTGCTGCAGAGCGTGGATGGCTTTCCCGCCCTGGTGGACGATCCCTGGCTCAATGCCCGCCTCACCGCCCTGCACGCCTGCAGCGACCTGTGGGCCAGCGGCGCCCGGCTGCACAGCGCCCTGGCGGTCGTCACCGTGCCCGAGGCGGCGGCGGCGCTGCAGCAGGACCTGCTGCACCAGACCCTGGCCGGGATCCGCTCGGTGCTGGACGCCCACGGCGCCCCGCTGCTCGGGGGCCACACGCTGGAAGGCCGGGATGGTGGTGGCCTGGTGGTGACCCTCAGCGTCAACGGGGTGGTGGCACCGCAGCAGCACTGGCCGAAGGGCCCGCTGCGGCCGGGGGACGCCCTGCTGCTCAGCCGGCCGCTGGGCACGGGGGTGCTGTTCGCCGCGGCCATGGCCGCGGCGGCGGAAGCCCGGTGGCTCGATCAGGCCCTCGCCCAGATGCAGCAGAGCCAGGCGCCGCTGGTGCCCCTGCTGCAGCGGCACGGCTGCACGGCCTGCACCGACGTGACGGGCTTCGGGCTGCTCGGCCACCTGGGCGAGATGGTCGCCGCGAGCTCCCCAGGGCTCGAGGTTGAACTCGATGCGGCCGCCATTCCCGCCCTGCCCGGAGCACTGCGGCTGCTGGCCGCTGGCCACGCCAGCAGCCTGGCCCCCGCCAATGCCGCGGCCCTGGCCCTGCTGGAAGGACCGATCCGGCTGGCGGGCACGGCGGCCAGCCCGCTTCCGGGTCTGTTGATCGACCCGCAGACCTGCGGCCCCCTGCTGGCTGCGGTGCCTGCCGCGGCCGCCCCCGCGGCCCTGTCCAGCCTGCACCGGGCCGGCTTCACCAGGGCCGCCCTGGTGGCACGGGTGCGGGCCGGGGAGGGGCTGGAAGAATGACGCCACTCCCGGTGCTGCCCTTGTCCGCCCTCACCCGCTGCCTGCAGGAGGAGGCCTCCGCCATCGCCGCGGCCGCCGAACGCCTCGATCCCCAGCAGGTGGAAGCCTCCCTGGAACTGCTGGAGAGCTGCCGGCAGCGGCGCGCCAAGCTGGTGGTGACCGGCGTGGGCAAGAGCGGCATCGTGGCGCGCAAGATCGCCGCCACCTTTTCCTCGATCGGCCTCACGGCGGTGTTTCTCAACCCCGTGGACGCCCTGCACGGCGACCTGGGCATCGTGGCTGCCGACGACGTGACGCTGCTGCTCTCCAACAGCGGCGAGACCGAGGAGCTGCTCGCCATCCTTCCCCACCTGAAGCGGCGCGGCACCAGCCGCATCGCCCTGGTGGGCCGGGTGGATTCGAGCCTGGCCCGCGGCTGCGACCTGGTGCTCGACGCCGCCGTGGACCGGGAGGTGTGTCCGCTCAACCTGGCCCCCACCGCCAGCACCGCGGTGGCGATGGCGATCGGGGATGCCCTGGCGGCGGTGTGGATGGAGCGGGCCGGCATCTCCCCCTTCGATTTCGCCATCAACCACCCCGCCGGTTCCCTCGGCCGCCGCCTCACCCTCACCGTGGGGGATCTGATGGTGCCCGCCGGCGAGATCGAACCGCTCCACCCCGAGGCCCGCCTGCCGGTGGTGATCGCCCACCTCACCCAGGGCAGCCCCGGCCGCGGCAGCCTCGGCGCCAGCTGGGTGCACGGCAGCGATCCCTCCCAGCTGGCCGGGCTGATCACCGACGGCGACCTGCGCCGCACCCTGCAGCGCCATGGGCCGGGCGACTGGGACCGGATCACCGCCGCCGAGATGGCCACCGCCGATCCGATCACCGTGACCCCCGATGTGCTCGCCGCCGAGGCGCTGGAGCTGATGGAGCGCAACCGCCGCCAGGCGATCTCGGTGATGCCGGTGGTGTCGCCGGACGACCCCCTGCGGCTGGAGGGGCTGCTGCGCCTGCATGATCTGGTGCAGGCCGGCTTCAGCGCCTCGGTGGCCTCCCCCAGCTGAGCCGATTCTCCCCAGCCCCCCTGACATCCCCCCCATGACCTTCCGCCTGATCGCCGGACCCTGCGTGATCGAGAGCCGCGATCTGGTGCTGCAGGTGGCGGAGCGGGTGAGCGGCCTGTGCCGTGAGCTGGGCATCACTTATGTGTTCAAGGCCAGCTTCGACAAGGCCAACCGCAGCTCCGGCAAGTCGTTCCGGGGGCCGGGCCCCGACGAGGGCTTGCGCATCCTGCAGGAGGTGCGCGAGCAACTGGGCATCCCCGTGCTCACCGACATCCACGAAAGCCACCAGGCCGCCGCGGCCGCTGAAGCGGTGGACGTGCTGCAGATCCCGGCCTTCCTCTGCCGCCAGACCGACCTGGTGGAGGCCGCCGCCCGGGCCGTGGCCGGCACCGACAAGGTGGTGAACGTGAAAAAGGGCCAGTTCCTGGCACCCTGGGACATGGCCCAGGTGGTGAACAAGCTGCGGGAATGCGGCCTGGAACCGGAAAGCGGCCGCCTCTGGCTCACCGAGCGGGGCTCGAGCTTCGGTTACAACACCCTGGTGGTGGATTACCGCGGCCTGCCCCAGATGCAGGCGCTGGGCTGTCCGGTGATCTTCGATGCCACCCACGCCGTGCAGCAGCCGGGCGGGCAGGGAACCACCTCGGGGGGCCAGCGGGAATTCGTGGCGCCCCTGGCGCGGGCGGCCGTGGCGGTGGGGGCCGACGGACTGTTCATGGAGGTGCACCCCGATCCCACCGTGGCCCTCAGCGACGGGCCGAACATGGTGCCGCTGCACCGGCTGGAGGCCCTGCTGCGCCAGCTGATGGCGCTGCGGGCCGTGGTGGAGCATGGCCTGGCCGTGAGCACCCTCTGAGATGGGCAGGAGCTAGCGCCATGGCTGCCCCCTTCCCCGCGCTGCGCTCACGGCTGCAGCGCCTGGCCGCCGGCCGCCGGCTGGCGGCGGTGCAGCTGCTGGTGTGCGACGTGGACGGCGTGCTCACCGACGGCGGCCTCCACTACGACGCCGCCGGCCAGGTGGTGAAACGCTTCAACGTGCGTGACGGGCTGGCGATCCGGATGCTGCAGCGCGCCGGCATCGAGGTGGCCCTGCTCAGCGGCGGCCGCAGCGGCGCCATCGAGCAGCGGGCCCACCACCTCCACATCCAGCACTGCCGGGTGGGGGTGGGCGACAAGCTGGCGGGGCTGCAGCAGCTGCAGACCGAGGTGGGCGCCACGCCCGCCCACACCGCCTTCATCGGCGACGACCTCAACGACCTGGCGGTGCGGCCGGCCACGGCCCTGCTGGTGGCCCCGGCGGATGCCGCCCGGGCCCTGCGCCGCCGGGCCGACTGGGTGCTGCGCAGCCCGGGCGGCCATGGCGCCGTGCGGGAACTGGCGGAGGCTCTGCTGCAGAGCCGGGGAGCCCTGGCGGCGCTGCACAGCGGCGGCTGGCGCGAGGGCAACGGCTGAGGATCAGGCCGCGGCCGCCACCAGGCGACGGGCCTGCTCCAGCTGCTCCGGGGTGTCCACCGAGAGGGAGTCGCCCTCCACCACGAAGGTGGTGATCGGCACGCCCGCGTCGATCAGGCGCAGCTGCTCCAGCTTCTCCAGATCCTCCAGGGAGGAGTGGGGCAGGCTGTGCCAGCCCGCCAGCACATCCCCCCGGTAGCCATAGAGGCCCACGTGGCCCCAGTAGGTGGTGCGGGTGGTCCAGAGCTCCGGGGCCAGATCGCGCACGTGGGGCAGGGCGCTGCGCGAGAAGGTGATCGCCCGGCCGTCAGCAGCCAGGAGCACCTTCACCACATTGGGATCGTGCACTTTTCCGGCGGGCAGGGCGTACACCGGGGTGAGCACCGCCGGCCGGCCCAGGGCGGCGAAGCGCTCCACCATCGCCTCGATGATCGCCGGATCCAGCAGCGGCTGATCGCCCTGCACGTTGATCACGAGCGTCTGGTCGGCAGCGCCCCCACCAGCCTCCAGCAGGGCCGGGATCACCGCCGCCAGCCGCTCACTGCCGCTGCTGCAGCTGGCCGGCGTGATCAGAACCTGCACGCCCCAGCCGCCGGCCGCCGCCGCCACCTCGGGGCTGTCGGTGCAGACCACCAGCGCATCCACCCCCCGCGCCAGCCGGCACCGCTCCACCACGTGCTGCAGCATCGGCCGGCCGGCGATGTCGGCCAGCACCTTGCCGGGCAGGCGGGAGGAGGCCAGCCGCGCCGGCACGGCCACCACCACGCGAGAAGGGGAGCCAGAGGCAGCCAGGACTGGGTCCATCGGGCGGGCTTCGGTCAAGGGCTGGGCAGCGCTGGGCGGATCCTCGCGCATGTGCAGATTTCGGAAGGGCCCTCAACGAAATGGGAAGCGGGCGGCCTGCCATTCCCTGCCGCATCACAAACTGAAGATGGATCTTGCTGAGGCTGGCCATGCCGAAGTGTTCTTCGTGGGCCTGCCCACCACAGCGGCCACGTGGGCAGCGTTCCGCAGCCCTCCAGCGCTTCGGAGGGGCTTCGCTGGCCCTCGGGCTGGCGCTGGCGCCCATTCCCCTGTTGCAAGGCCCCGCCGCAGCCAAGACCTCGGCTCCGCTGCCGAAGAACGCCTACTTCGGCGAGAGCCATCTCCATACCGCCTATTCCCTCGATGCCTACATCGGCGGTGCGCGGCTCACGCCCGACGGCGCCTATCGCTTCGCCAAGGGGGAGATGGTAGAGGTGAGCGGCCAGCGCTTCCGCCTCAAGCGTCCGCTCGACTGGGCCGCCGTGACCGACCACGCCGAATACATCGGTGAGATGTACAGCACGCTCGTTCCTGGCGCGCCCGGCCACAACCAGCCCCTGATCCAGCAACTGCGGGCCCTGCAGACCTACGAGGAGCGGGAGAACTGGTTCCTGGAGATGGTGGTCAAGAGCAACCGCGGCAGCACCCCCAGCCATCCGCCCTTCTATGCCGGTGAGGCCACCGAGCGCAGCGGCTGGCAGGAGATCCTCGCCGCCACCGAGCGGCACTACAGCCCCGGCCGCTTCACCACCATCCCGGCCTACGAGTGGAGCGCCGCCCCCGGCGGCGGCAACCTCCACCGCAATGTCTTTTTCCGGGACATGAACGTGCCCGACAAAGTGATGAGCTACATCGACATCAACCGGGAAACCGGGCTCTGGGCCTGGTTCCAGGGGCTGGAGCGGCAGGGGATGCGGGTGCTCGCCATTCCCCACAACTCCAATGCCAGCAAGGGCACGATGTTCGCGGCCACCAAGCCCGATGGGGCACCGATCGACAGCGCCTACGCCGACCTCCGCAGCCATTTCGAGCCCCTGATCGAGATGATGCAGATCAAGGGCAACTCCGAGGTGCACCGTGCCTTCTGGGGGGCGGATGAATTCGCCGGCTTCGAGAATGCCGATTCGATTCAGGACTACAGCGGCCGCACCTTCAGCAAGGGCAACTTCGTGCGCGACGGGGTGATCCAGGGCCTGGCCCAGGAGCAGCGGCTGGGGGTGAACCCCTTCAAGTACGGCTTCGTCGGCGGCACCGACAGCCACAACGGCACCCCCGGCAACACCGCCGAGGACAACTTCATGGCCGGCAGCCATGGGGCCGCCGACGGCACGGTGGCCCGGCGCCGCGATGGCGAGGTGGGCGGCTGGATCAAGGGCCGCGATCTCAACCCCGGTGCGCTCACCGGCGTGTGGGCCGCCGCCAACACCCGCGGCGCCATCTGGGATGCGATGCAGCGCCGGGAGACCTTCGCCACCAGTGGCACCCGCCTCAAGGTGCGCTTCTTCGCCGGCTGGAGCTATCCCCGGGATCTGGACGAGCGTCGCGACATGGTCGAGCTGGCCTACCGCCAGGGGGTGCCGATGGGTGGGGATCTGCCGGCCGCCAAAGGCCGGGGAGCGGGCTCGCCCACGTTTCTGGTCTGGGCGTTGAAGGATCCCGATGGCGCCCATCTCGATCGGATCCAGATCATCAAGGGCTGGGTGGATGCCCAGGGGAACACCCACGAGCGCATCCACGACGTGGCCTGGGCCGGCCAGCGCAGCCCGGGCGCCGATGGCCGCGTGCCGGCGATCGGCAGCACGGTGGATCTGAAGCGGGCCAGCTACACCAACAGCCTCGGAGCCCCGGTGCTGGCGGCCACCTGGCGGGATCCGAATTTCGACCCATCCGTGCGGGCCCTCTATTACGTGCGGGTGCTGGAGATTCCCACCCCCCGCTGGAGCACCTACGACGCCGTGCGCGCCGGGCTGCCGCTGCTGCAGGGGGTGCCCGCCACCGTGCAGGAGCGCGCCTGGAGTTCACCGATCTGGCTGGCTCCGGCGCCGCAGCGAAGCTGATCCGCCGAGCACCCCTCCCCCGTTTTTTGTTCCCTAGTTCGCCCCGTTTCTCGATGGCCAACCGACCCCTCTCCTGGATCACCCTGGCGCTGGGCGCCACGCTGGTGGGGGCCGCGGCCCTGGCGGGCAGCGGCGCGCAGACCGAGGAGGCGATCCCGGTGCGCGGCTTGGTGGATCACACCGACACGCTGGACGGGGCCCAGGGAGAGGGGGCGCCTGAGGCCCGGCCCGGCGCCAAGGCCAAGGGCTATTCGCCCTATGCCGGCCGAACCACTCCCACTCGGGTGTACTTCGGCGACACGCACCACCACACCTCCAACTCCGGCGACGCCTTCATGGGCGGCAACCGGCTCACCCCCGAGCAGGCCTACCGCTTCGCCCGCGGCGAGGAGGTGGTGTCGTCGACGGGGCTGCCGGTGAAACTCTCGCGGCCGCTCGATTTTCTGGTGATCTCCGACCACGCCGAGGGGCTTGGGGTGATCGAGCAGGTGGCGGCGGGCAACCCGGCCCTCAGTGCTGATCCCACCCTCAAGCGCTGGGGTGAGGCCCTCAAGGCCGGCGGCAAGCCGCAGCAGGACGCCATGAACGAGCTGGTGTCGGCCCAGGCCCAGGGCACGCTGCCGCCGCCGGTGAAGGATCCGGCGGTGGTGGTGCCGATCATGCGCTCGGTGTGGCAGGCCTACACCGCCACGGCCGAGCGTTACAACGAGCCGGGCCGCTTCACCGCGATGATCGGCTACGAGTGGACCTCGGTGCCGGGCGGCAACAACCTGCACCGCAATGTGCTCTTTCGCGACGGCAAGGCCCGCGCCGATCAGGTCCTGCCCTTCTCGGCCTGGCAGAGCGAAGACCCCGAGAAACTCTGGGACTGGATGGCCCGCTACGAAGCGAAAACCGGCGGCAGGTTGCTGGCGATTCCCCACAACGGCAATCTCTCCAATGGCCGTATGTTCGAGCTGGTGGATTTCGGTGGAGCGCCCCTCAGCCGCGGCTATGCCGAGCGGCGCTCCCGCTGGGAACCCCTGCAGGAGATGATGCAGACCAAGGGATCCAGCGAAACCCATCCGTCCCTCTCGCCCAACGACGAATTCGCCAACTTCGGCATCGCCGGCTGGGAGTACGGCAATCTCACCCTCGAAGACAAGCCGGAATCCCCCGAGATGCGGCCCTTCATGTACCTGCGCGGTGGTCTGGCCCAGGGGCTGCTCCAGGAGCAGAAGCTGGGGGTGAATCCGTTCAGGTTCGGCTTCATCGGCGGCACCGATGTGCACAACTCGCTCACGGCGATCGAGGAGGAGAACTTCTTTGGCAAGCACGTGAACCAGGAACCCCGTCCTGATCGCTGGAAGCATGTGTCGAAGCAGGGGTTCGGCAAGACCCGCTACACCTGGCAGTACGAGGCGGCCGGCTATGCGGCGGTGTGGGCCACCGCCAACAGCCGCGAGGCCCTCTGGGACGCGATGAAGCGCCGCGAAACCTATGCCACCTCCGGCACCCGCATGACCGTGCGCTTCTTCGGCGGCTGGGCCTTCAAACCCGAGGATGCCCGCAGCCGCACCCTGGCTGATGCGGGCTACCGCAAGGGCGTGCCCATGGGCGGTGATCTGGCCCAGGCCGGCAGGGATCCCGGCAGCGCCCCCACCTTCCTGGTGGCTGCCCTGAAGGATCCGATCGGCGCCAACCTCGATCGTATCCAGGTGATCAAGATCTGGAGCGACCGCAGCGGCAAACCCCAGGAACGCATCTTCGATGTGGTCTGGGCGGGCGACCGGCGGCCCGGTGCCGATGGCAAGCTGCCGCCGGTGGGCGACACCGTGGACGTGGCCACCGCCAGCTGGACGAACACGATCGGCGCTCCGGAGCTGGCTGCCGTCTGGCGCGATCCCCAGTTCGATCCCTCCCAGCGGGCCGTGTATTACGCCCGGGTGATCGAAATCCCCACCCCCCGCTGGACGGCCTACGACGCCTACCGCTTCGGGATCACCATGGCGCCGGAGGTGCCGATGAAACACCAGGAGCGCGCCTGGACTTCACCCATCTGGTATTCACCGTCGTGAATGAAGTCGGGGGGGAGCGCGCTCAACCTTCCGTCAGGCCCTCACCAGCGGCGGCGGACTCCAGCCGCCGTCGAGCACGGCAGGCCGAGGCCCATACAGCCGCATCGTGACCCCGATCGGACCCTGAGGGCTGGGGAGCCAGTTGGCCCGTCGGTCCTCACCAGGATCGCTGTGCTGGATGTAAAGATCCAGCGAGCCATCGTCGTTGTAGCGAAGCGGGGAGCGATCCCCGATCGCGTAGCGCTCCAAGTTGTTGGGAACAGGGAATCCCTCTCCGTCGTACATCGTCAACGACCAGAACGCGTCGGCCGGTGGCAGGGCATCGGCATCGAAGTGCAGGACGTAGTTGTTGCTGCCGTTGGGAATCACCCCATCCCCATCGCGGTAGGCGACCGGATAGATCGCATCCTCGGGAAGATTGGCCCCGAGACCGATCTTGGCGATCACGGCGCGGAACAGATAGTTGGTTCCGTAGACCCCGATGCCGGATCGGGCCATACCCCACCCATTCACAACCGGATTGAGCCGGGGCTCGACCTCCCGGAAGTGCGCCAGGGCTGCGGCCGGAGCCGCCGCCACAGCTGCCGCGGCATCGGCATCCAACTCGGCGGCAAGGAACGGCTGGCCCGGCTTCACCCCCAGGCGTGCCATGCGCGCCAGGATGGGCTGGTCGACGAGGTGGGGCGGATGGGTGCCCATCAGCTCGGCCCCGTAGGCGAAGAAGTCTGCCCCGGCCATGGCCAGCACCTGATCCAGCGGGGCGGTGCCCATGGCGACACTGGGGTCCAGGGCCGGCGCCGGGGTTTTCGCCGGGCCTGGCCACTGCGACAGTGGCGTGGCGAGGAAGCCGTCCTGCAGGGCGTTCACACTGGCGTAGTCCGCCGGGCCGTTGGTCTGGGTTCTACCGATGATCCAGCCGATCGGTGTCGGTGCCTCGATGCGCTCGAGTCCGGCAGGCAGATCACCGCTCCAGCCTGGACCGACAAGCGCGTAGTGACCGGCCTGCGTTCCCGTCGTGCGTGAGCCCACAACCGCGAACACGTCGGTCCACATGTCGAGCATCGGCAGCATGTAGTACCGGCCCTGCGTGTCCGGCGCCGAGATCACCACGGGTTCAGCGCGGAGATCGAACCAGAGAATCGAATAGAGGGTGTCGAAGTTGGGGCGGACCACCTCCTTGAAGTTGCCTGGCGGGAAGGACCGCAGATGGGTGAAGAGGTTGGCCGGCCCGAAGCCTGGCTTGGCCCCTGCCGGTACGTTCGTGGTGACGCGCCGTGTCACGTCCATCAGCGCCAGGGGAAAGAGATAGGTGTAAGCCTCAACGGCGATCTCGGCCAACTCTTCCCCTTGAGCACCATGCACACTGCCGTTGGCAGTGTCGTTGATGCTGCTGTTGATGTTGATGTTGATGTTGCTGTTGCTGTTGTTCATCTCTCACTCTCACCTGCATGACCGACCCTCAGACTAATCAGCTCCCATCCCCTTGAGCACACCAACCATCAGGCGCATTACATTGCAACACCAGGCAGCAGAATGTCACAGAAGAGTCTGTAAAGCAGATCGTGCATCAAAGCCCTCCTCCCAGGACATCCCAGGCCTATAGCTCCCTAGCAGGAATGATCGGGGTCAGTTCCGTTCACGGGGGTGCTTGCCGATCAGTCCGAGGGAATGGTGTTGCCAGAGCAGGTTCACAAGCCCACGACAGGAACTCAAACCCCAGGAATCCCCTGCATGAAGCGTCGTGCACCGCACCGACCCCTGCCGCATGGGGCCTGTGTCCATTACCTGTGACAGATCCCCTCAACCCCTGAGTTCCTTGGCGATTCCCAGCATCCCGCGTCCGCCATGGCTAGGGATGAGAGGAGCGTGACTGCATCCATGGCACGAGTCCCCTCCTGGCGAGCCTCAGCCCTCGGCGCCGTGGTGGGTTTGCTGGCCGTTTCCACCGCCTCGGCGCAGATCTCCGACATCCCCTCAACGCCGCCCGGCAACCGCCGTTACTCCCCCTATCCGGCGCAGACCTTTCCCAACCAGGTGCTCTTCGGCGACACCCACCTGCACACCTCCTATTCGACCGACGCCGGCATGATCGGCAACCGGCTGGGACCCGAGGCGGCCTACCGCTTTGCCCGCGGCGAAACCGTGACCTCGAGCACAGGCGTGAAGGCCCGCCTGGCCCGCCCCCTCGACTTTCTGGTGATCGCCGACCATGCCGAGAACCTCGGGCTGGCGCCGGCGATTGCCGCCTCCAATCCGGAACTCCTGAAGAACCCCTGGGGGCGCATGGAGCACGACCTGGTGCAGAAGGGGGACATTGCGTCGGTGACCAAGGCCTACGACAACTGGATGGCCCAGATGGGAGCCCGCACGGACCCCCTCAAGGAGCAGACGGCGCTGGCCCGCACGATGTGGCAGCAGCTCACCGCGGCGGCGGAGCAGTTCAATGCTCCGGGCCGGTTCACGGCTCTGATCGGTTTCGAGTGGACCTCCAACCCCGACGGAAACAATCTGCACCGCAATGTGGTGTTCCGCGACGGCAAGGCCAGGGCCGACACGATCGTGCCCTTCTCGCAGTACGACAGCGTGGATCCGGAGGATCTCTGGGCCTGGATGGACACCTACGAACGTCGCAGCGGCGGCCGACTGCTGGCGATCCCCCACAACGGCAACCTCTCGAACGGCCTGATGTTCGATGACGTGACCCTCACCTCACGCCAGCCGTTCGACCGGGATTACGCCAGCCGCCGCCAGCGATGGGAACCGCTCTTCGAGGTGACGCAGATGAAGGGCGATGGCGAAACCCATCCCCTCCTCTCCAGCCGCGATGAATTCGCCGACTTCGAGACCTGGGACAAGGCCAGCTTCGGCCCCCAGCCCAAGACCACGGCGATGCTGCCGAAGGAGTACGCCCGTCAGGCCTTGCAACGGGGCCTGGCCTATGAGGCGGCGCTAGGGGTGAATCCGTTCAAGTTCGGCATGATCGGCTCGAGCGATTCCCACACCTCCCTCTCCACCACCCAGGAGAACAACTTCTTCGGCAAAGTGACGGTGCTGGAGCCATCCGCCGATCCGATCCGCTTCGAGGAGGTGATCGCCGGCAGACCCGCCCCGAAGGGCCATCAGATCTATGCCCGCCAGACCAGCGCCTCCGGCCTGGCCGCTGTCTGGGCCCGCGAGAACACCCGCGAGGCGATCTGGGACGCCATGGCCCGCAAGGAGGTGTACGCCACCACCGGCACGCGGATGCGGGTGAGGGTGTTCGCCGGCTACGGCTTCAGCCGCTCCGATCTCAGCCGCTCCGACTTCGCCGCCCACGGCTATGCCAAGGGGGTGCCCATGGGCGGCGACCTGAAGGCCTCACCGGCCGGCAAGGCGCCCACGCTGCTGGTGGTGGCGCTGCGGGATCCCGATGGGGCCAATCTCGATCGCCTCCAGATCGTGAAGGGCTGGCTCGATGCCTCCGGCACGCCCAAGGAGCAGGTGTTCGACGCGGCCTGGTCCGGAAGCCGCAAGCCTGGGCCCGGCGGCAAGCTGCCGCCGGTGGGCAACACCGTGAACGTGAAGGAGGCGAGCTACAGCAATGCCATCGGGGCGCCCTACCTCGCCACCGCCTGGACGGATCCGGCCTTTGATCCGAAGCAGAAGGCCTTCTACTACGTGCGGGTGCTCGAGATTCCCACCCCCCGCTGGACCACCTACGACGCCAGGTTCTTCGGTGTGGCGCTGCCCAAGGATGTGCCCGCCAGCCTGCAGGAGCGGGCCTACACCTCGCCGATCTGGTATTCCCCCAGCTGATGACCAGCACCAGCGGAGACCAGACCCCACTCCAGGGGCGGCTGCAGGATCTGCGCCGGCGCCTCGGCCGCTCGACAGGCCAGCTGCCCGATCCCGTGCGCAGGGCCGCGCGGGAGCCGCTCGTGCGGTTCCTGGCGCTCGGCGGGGCGATCTTCCTGCTCCATGGCCTGATGCGTCCGCCGGGCGCGGCGCCGGGGGGCGAGCTCGTGGTGAGCGAGGCCCGGGCCGGGGCCCTGGCCGCCGCCTTCACCCGCACCTGGCAGCGCCCCCCCAGCCGCAGCGAGCTGGAGGCACTGATCGAGGATCACATCCGCACCGAGGTGCTGGTGCGGGAAGCCCAGGCCCTCGGCCTCGACCGCGACGACACGATCATCCGCCGCCGGCTGCGGCAGAAGATGGAGTTCTTCGCCGACGACCAGACCTCCCAGGGCCAGCCGAGCGACCAGGAGCTGCGGGCGTTCCTGAAGGCCCATCCGGAGCGGTTCCGCATCGAGCCCCAGATCGGCTTCCGTCAGATCTTCCTGGATCCGCAGAGGCGCGGTGAGGGCCTGGCCGCCGACGCCCAGCGGCTCCTGGAGCGCCTGAATGGGCCGGAGCCGCCAGCGGATGGGGCCTCCCTCGGCGATCCCCTGCTGCTCCAGCCCACGCAGGTGACAGCCATGCCGAAGGGCGAGGTGGCCGGCCTGTTCGGCACCGACTTCGCCGACGCCCTGGTGAAGCAGGCCCGGGGCCGCTGGGTGGGGCCGATTCCGTCGGGCTATGGCCAGCATCTGGTGAGGGTGGACACGCTGGAGCCCGGCGCGCTGCCGCCGCTCGAGCAGATCCGGCAGCAGGTGGAGCGGGAGTGGCGGGCCGCCCGCAGCCAGGAACGGCAGCAGGCCCTCTACCGCCAGCTTCTCGGCAAATACCGGGTGTCGCGGCCCGAGCTTCCGGGCGCCGGCCCCCAGGCGCCATGAGGCGCCTCCGAGCCGTCCTGGCGGCCGTGCTGTGCGGCCTGGCCCTGGTGCTCCCCCAGGCCCTGCACGCCCATGAACTGCTGCCGGGCTACCTGGAGCTCACCGAGCAGACCTCCGGCAACGGCTCCGCCAGCTATGCGGTGCTCTGGAAGCTGCCGCTGCAGCAGGGCGTGCAGCTGCCGATCGCACCCCGCTTCCCCGAGGGCTGCCGCCAGCAGGGGCAGCTGGGCAGCGAACGGCAGGCCACGGCCTGGATCTACCGCTCCACCCTCACCTGCTCCCCGCCGTTGGTGGGGCAGCCCCTGGCCGTCGATGGCCTCGAGGCGGTGGACACCGATGTGCTGGTGCGCTTCCAGCCCCTCGGCGCCGAGCTGGAGACCCACCTGCTCAAAGCCGAGCAGCCCTCGGTGGTGCTCGGTGCCCGCGACGGTGGTCCCCGCGGCGCCCTCGCCTACCTGCGGCTCGGCATCGAACACATCCTGCTGGGGGTCGACCACCTGCTCTTCGTGCTCGGTCTGCTGCTGATCGTGCAGGACGGCTGGACGCTACTGAAAACCGTGCTGGCCTTCACCATCGCGAACAGCCTCACGCTCACGGCCGCGGCGCTCGGTGTCGTGAGGGTGCCGGGCCCGCCGCTGAATGTGGCCATCGCGCTCTCGATCCTGTTCATGGGGCTGGAGATCGCCAGATCGTGGCGCGGTGAAACGAGCTTCACGATCCGCCGGCCCTGGGTGATCGCCTTCGTCTTCGGGCTGCTGCACGGCTTCGGCTATGCCAGCGGCCTCTCGGTGCTGGGCCTGCCCCGCGGCGAGCTGATGGTGGCGCTGCTGATGTTCAACATCGGCATCGAGATCGGCCAGGACCTCTTCGTGCTGCTGGTGCTGGCCCTGAAGCGCGCGTTCACGCAGCTCGCCATTCCCTTCCCCCTCTGGGCGCGCCATCTGCCGGGCACGGCCGTGGGCACCGCCGGGGCCTACTGGACGCTGAAATACACCTCAGGGCTGCTGTTCCCATTCTGAGCCATGCCCCCGATCCCCCCTCGCTCCCTGCGTCGCCGCTCCTTCCTCACCGCCGCGGTGCCCTGGCTGGTGCTGGCCATGGCCCTGCTGCCCCAGGCCGCCCAAGCCCATGTGGAAGGGGGCCAGGCCAGCGGCCTTGCCGCCGGGCTGCTCCACCCCCTGTCGGGGCCCGATCACATGGTGGCGATGGTGGCGGTGGGGCTCTGGGGGGCCGTGCTGGGCCCGCCGGCGATCTGGGTGCTGCCGGTGGCCTTCCCGCTGGTGATGGCCTTCGGAGGCCTGCTCGGTCTGCTGGGCGTGCCCGTGCCCGCTGTGGAGGTGGGCATCGCCGTGTCCGGGGTGGTGATGGGGCTGATGGTGCTGCTGGAGCAGCGGCCGCCGCTCTGGCTCGCCGCCACGATCGTGGCGGTGTTCGCGGTGTTCCACGGCCACGCCCATGGCACCGAGCTGCCGGCTGGCGGCAATGCCCTGCTCTACAGCCTGGGATTCGTGGTGGCCACGGGGCTGCTCCACCTGCTCGGCATCCTGCTGGGGGAACTGCGCCGCTGGCCAGGGGGGCGGCGCCTGGTGCAGGCCGCCGGCGCCGGCGTGGCCCTCACCGGCCTGATGTTTCTGGTGCGGGCGGTGGCATGAGCAGCGTGGGGAGGGCCGCACGGGCCGGGCTCCGGCGGGGCCTGATCGCCACACGGCTGCTGGCCGCGCTGGTGGCCGCCCCGCTGGCCGCGCTGCTGCTTGCGCCTGCGCCGGCGCAGGCGCACCTGGCGGAGACCGGTTTCGGCGGCTATTACGACGGGCTGGCGCATCTGGTGCTCACCCCGGCCGATCTGCTGCTGGTGCTGGCCCTGGGCCTGTGGGCCGTGCAGCAGGGGCCCGCGGCCTGCCGGTGGGCGCTGGCCGTGGTGCCCGGGGCCTGGCTCCTGGGGGGATGGATCGGCCTGGGGCTGCCGGAAACGGGCGACATGGCGCTGGTGGCCAACCTGGGCTTCATGGTCTGCGGGCTGCTGGTGGCCCTGCGGGTGCGCCTGCACCCGCAGGGGTGGCTGGGCGTGGCGGGCGTCCTGAGCCTGCTGCAGGGCAGCACCAACGGCGCCACGATGAGCCACGGCGGGGGCCTGCTCGCCCTGGCCGGCGCGGCGTCCGGGGTGGCCGTGATCCTGGCGCTGCTCTGCGGCCAGCTGCTCACGATCCAGCGCCCCTGGCTGGCGATCGGCCAACGGGTGCTCGGCAGCTGGATCGCGGCGGCCGGGATGCTGATGCTGGGCTGGGCGGCCCGGGGCTAAGGGCGCTCCTGCCCCAGCCGCACCTCCCGCAGGCGCCGCAGCTCTGCCCCCAGGGCCGGACCGGGCCGCACCCCCCGGGCGATCAGGTCGGCCGCCGCCTCCGGGGCCTGCAGGTGGCGCCAGCGCAGCCACCAGCGCAGCAGCGGCCGGCGCGGACCGCTGCCGGTGATCAGGGCCAGCAGCACCGCTTCCGGCGAACCACCCGGGGCCTCCAGGGCTCCGCACCAGGCCGCCACTGAGGGGGGCTCGGCATCGTTCCCGGCCCCGGCCTTCAGGCCAGCCAGCCGGTCCCGCAGCTCCAGCCACTGGGCCAGCAGGCGGTGCTGGCGATGGGGCAGCTGCAGCCGCTCCGCCAGGGCGAGGGGATCGGCGGCTCCCGCCACCAGGGCCACCAGCAGGGGCAGGCCGGACCGCTGGGCCCAGCGCAGGCGGCGGCGCCAGTGGCGATCAGCCTGAAGGCGGGCATCCAGCAGGGCCAGGCCGCCCCACTCCTGCAGGATCGCCAGCGCCACCGGCCAGGGCTCCCGCAACAGCAGCAGCTCGAACTCCATCCGCAGCCGGGTGCCCAGGGCCGCCGGCGCCTGGCCCGGCCGCTCGCCGGAGTGCCAGGCCCAGGGCCAGGCTGCCAGGGTGCGGCGGGCCTGCTCGCGGCTGCCGGGCTCCAGCCGGAAGCCGAGCCGGGCCGCGTAGCGGGCACCGCGCACCAGGCGGCTGGGATCGTCGCGCAGGCTGTGGGGATGCAGCAGCCGCAGCTCCCGCCGCTGCAGGTCGGCCTGGCCGCCGTGGGGATCGAGCAGCTCGCCACTGGCCAGATCCAGGGCGATGGCATTGATGGTGAAGTCGCGGCGGGCCAGATCATCCGCGAGAACGCCCGGCACCACCTTCGGGTTCTCGCCCGGCTGCGGATAGGTCTCGCGGCGGGCGGTGGCCACATCCAGCAGCACCGTCTGCCCGTCGATCCGCAGCTCCACCTCCACGGTGCCGTAGGCCCCGTGCTCCTGGGCGCTCCGCAGCGACCCCGGTGGCAGCAGCGCCTCCAGCCGTCGCACCAGGGCGATGGCGGAGTCATCCGCCACCAGATCCAGATCGGGCACCCCGCGCCAGGGATCGTTGTGCACCCGGTGCAGCAGCAGATCGCGCACGGCCCCGCCCACCAGGGCCAGCCGCTGGGCCGGGCCGCCAGCGCGCGCCGCCGCCACCAGGGCGGCCGAGAGGGCCGGGGGAACGCCGGGAACGTCCAAGCCGCCGCCTCAGAGCGGCTCGATCGGCGCCAGGCGCGGATCGAGGATCTTGGGGCCCATGCCCTCGAACTTCACGGCGATCGAGATCTTCTCGCCGCTGCCGAACAGGTGGGTCACATGGCCTTCGCCGAAGGCGCTGTGGCGCAGGCGATCCCCCACCGCCCAGGTCCTGGCGGCACCGGCACCCCGGCGGCGCACGGCGTTGGCAGGCGCGCCGCCCACCCCCCCCGCCGCCACGCGCCGGCTGTCCTCCCGATCCACCCGGGTGAGCCGGTCGAGCCGCTGCTCCCGCCGGATGGCGGCACCGCCGCTGCGGGGGATGTCCCCCTGCACCAGCTCCTCGGGCAGCTCGCCGAGGAACACCGACGGCACTGCCGGTTCACGCATGCCGCCCCACAGCCGCCGCTCGCTGGCGTGGGAGAGGAACAGGCGCTCCTTGGCGCGGGTGATGCCCACGTAGCAGAGGCGCCGCTCCTCCTCCATGGCGGCCGGATCCTCCAGGGAGCGGTAGCTGGGGAACAGCCCCTGCTCCATCCCCACCAGGAACACCACCGGAAACTCCAACCCCTTGCTGGCGTGCAGGGTCATCAGGGTCACCCGGTCCTGCTCGGTGTCCTTGCTGTCGGCATCGCTCGCCAGGGCGGCGGAGGCGAGGAAATCCTCGAGCGAACCCTCCTCGTTCTCCTCCTGGTACTGCAGGGCGGCGTTCACCAGCTCGTTGAGGTTGCGGCGACGGTCTTCGGCCTCGTCGGTGCCGTCGGCGATCAGCTCGGCCAGGTAGCCGCTCTGCTCCATCACCCGCTGCACCAGCTCCGAAGGGGGGGCGTCCTGGCTGCGGGCCTGCAGATCACCGAGCAACTCACGGAACTGCAGCAGCCCCTTGGCCGAGCGGCCCCCCAGGGAGCGCACGGCTTCGGCATCGCTCACCACCTCCCAGAGCGGGATGCCCAGCTGGTTGGCCGCGTCGGTGAGGCGCTCGATCGTGGTCTTGCCGATGCCCCGCTTGGGCGTGTTCAGCACCCGCAGCAGGCTCACCGTGTCGGCCGGATTCACCAGCAGCTTCAGGTAGGCGAGCATGTCCTTGATCTCGCGCCGGTCGTAGAAGCGCAGGCCGCCCACCACGATGTAGGGAATGCCCCAGCGCACCAGCGATTCCTCCATGGCGCGGCTCTGGGCATTGGTGCGGTAAAGCACCGCCATGTCGCCCCAGCGCAGTTCGCCGTGGGCGGCCTCGAGCATGCGCATGCGGTGCACCACCGCCTCGGCCTCGGCGATCTCGTCGTCGCAGCGGGTGAGGGTGATGGGCTCACCTTCGCCCCGGGTGGGACGCAGCACCTTGTCGATGCGCTCGGTGTTGTGGGCGATCAGGGCGTTGGCCGCCTCCAGGATCGTGGCGGTGGAGCGGTAGTTCTCCTCCAGCTTCACCATCGTGCGGGTGGCCTCATCGGCGGCGCCGTCGCCGAAGTCGTCCTGGAAGCCCATCAGGATCGTGAAGTCGGCCGCCCGGAAGCTGTAGATGCTCTGGTCGGCGTCGCCCACCACGAACACCGAGCGGCCACTCCAGTTGTCATAGGCCTCGGGATCCTGGCCGTCGGTCACCAGCAGCTTGATCAGCTCGTACTGGGTGCGGTTGGTGTCCTGGTACTCGTCCACCAGCACGTGGCGGAAGCGGCGGTGCCAGTAGTGGCGGATCTGGTCGTTCTGGCGCAGCAGCTGCACGGGCAGCAGCAGCAGGTCGTCGAAGTCGAGGGCGTTGTTGGCGGCCAGGGCGCGGCGGTAGCGCCGGTAGGTTTCGGCCATCAGCCTGCCCCGCTGGCCGCCGGCGTCGGCTTCCAGCTGCTCGGGCATCCAGCCCTGGTTCTTGGCGTTGCTGATCGCCCAGCGCACCTTCTTGGGCTCGAAGCGCTTGGGGTCGAGGCCCAGCTCCTGGGTCACGATCTCCTTCACCAGGCTCTGGGCGTCGCCCTCGTCGTAGATGGAGAACTGCCGCGTCCAGCTCAGGCCCTCGGGGTCGCGGAACTTGTCGATGTCGAAGCGCAGCAGCCGGGCGAACAGGGCGTGGAAGGTGCCGATCCAGAGGTCCTTGATGACCTCGCGGTAGATGCGGCTGCGCAGCTGGCGCTGCTCCAGCAGCGGCAGGGTGCTCCAGGGCTGGCCGAACTGGCTCTGGGCCAGCTTCTGGGCCAGCAGCAGCTCCAGCCGCTCCTTCATCTCCCGGGCGGCCTTGTTGGTGAAGGTCACGGCCAGCAGCTCGGCCGGATCGGCGCCGTGGTGGCCGATCAGGTGGGCGATGCGGTGGGTGAGGGCCCGCGTCTTGCCGCTGCCGGCCCCGGCCACCACCAGCAGCGGACCGGTGTGGTGGTCCACCGCCTTGCGCTGGGCTTCATTGAGGCCGGCCAGGAAGGCGCTCATCCACGGGCCAGGAATGCGCTTTGCACCCTAGGCACCGCGCCGCGCCAGCACCCGCTGCAGCCGCCTGCACCAGCGCCGGGCCCGCAGCCGCCACAGCGGCGGGGCCTGCAGCGGCGGCTCCCCGGCCAGCAGGCGGTCCCAGTGGTCGTTCACGCGGGTGAGGGCCTGGCGCCAGCGCTCCAGCTGGGCCGCCTCGCTGCTGGCCGCCAGCAGGGCATCCAGCTCGGCGGCCGGGGCGCGCCAGGCGGCCGGAGCGGCCACGGCGGCGCTGATCCGCTCCAGGTCGGCGCTGAGGGTGCCGGCGCCGAGCTGGTGGCCGAGGCGGCCGGGGTCGAGGCTGTCGGCCAGGGCGTGGTTGAGGCTGCTGAACACCACGCAGCCGCAGGCCAGCGCCTCCAGGGGCGGCAGGCCGAAGCCCTCGCTCACGCCGCTCCCCCGCCAGTGGTCAGCCGAGTCGTAGAGCACCACGGCGGCGCTGTTGAACAGGTCCACCAGGTCGTCGACCCAGCCGGCCTGCACCTCCACCCGCAGGCCCCGGCGCCGCAGGGCCGGCACCAGCACCTCCAGCAGGTAGGCGCTGCTCTTGCGCTGCTGCACCAGCACGTCGATGGGCCGCTCGCCGGAGCCGTCGCGGCGGCCCCGCTCGAGCCACTTCGGATCGAGGGCATTGGGCACCAGGGCCAGGGGGTTGCGGCTGGCCCACTGGCCCCAGTAGCCGAGGGTGTTGCGGCTCACCGCCAGCACCGGCACGCCGGCCGGCAGGGCGAAGCCGTAGCCGCTGCTGTGGGCGTGGTAGGCCACGGGGCGGCCGCGCAGGGCCCGCAGCTGGCGCGGCACATCGAAGCCCCAGCTCACGATCCAGAGCGCCCGGGCGGCGGCGGGATCCCGCCGCGGCTCGGCCCGCAGCAGATCGGCCAGGAAGGGGTGCTCCGGCTCCCGCCGCCGGTAGGTGACCACCTCGGTGGGCACCAGCTGCTGCAGCAGCCGGGCTGTCTGCAGCTCCACCAGCAGGCCGCCGCCGCGCAGGCGGCCGCCGGTGCCGGGCACGAGAACACGAAGCGGTCGCAAGGGCCGGGGGCACACGCCACCCGACTCTGACGCAGCCTGGAACGCTGTCAGGTGGACCCTGTCAGATGGACGGGCTCAGGCCGCCACGGCCTCGGTGCTGCCGGTGCGCTGGCGGCGGGTGAGGAAGCCGAAGAGCACCTTGCCGATGGCGGCGATCAGGTTGCCTTCCAGCTCCTGGAACATCTTCATGTTCAGGTGGAAGGCATGGTTGGCCTCCGCCACGATCCGGTCGGCCGTGGCCTGGTCGATCGGCAGCTGGTCGAGCGTGGCCCGGTAGTTCACCTTGAAGGCCTTCTCATCCGGAATGGCATCGAACTCGTAGAAGCGCAGGCCATCGTGATCGCCGAGGTTCATCGCCTTCTGGGCGATGTTCTTGAGGATCTGGCCGCCGGAGAGATCGCCGATGTAGCGGGTGTAGTGGTGGCCCACCAGCAGCTCGGGGCTCTCGCTGGCCACCTGGTGCAGCCGCGCCACGTACTCCTGGGCGGCGGGGGTGGCCTTCACGGCACTGCGCCAGTCGGGGCCGAAGTAGAAGGCGAGATCCTGCTCGAGGCTCTCGCGGCGGTTGAGCTCGGGGAAGGCCACCGGACCCACCACCGGGTGGCTGCGCAGCCTGGCGAACTCCTCCTCCATGGCGGAGTACACGAAGTAGAGGTCGGCCACCAGGGTGCGGTAGCTGGCCTTGTCCACCACCCCCTTGAGGAAGCAGCTCACGAAGCCGGTGTTCTCGGCCATGGTGTGGGCCTTCTTGGTGCCTTCACGCAACTGGGAGGCGAGAGCAACGGACATGACCTGGCGGCAGCGCGACACGGGCAGGGGCCACCGTAGGCGTGGCGTTTGCTGCGGCGCTGTCAAGATTGCGAAGGGTTACGCGGCGCAGGCGCCGTTCACCTCGAACAGATCGAAGAGGTCGCGGCAGAACTGCTGCAGCTTGGCCACCGCGGCGGCGTCGGGCAGATGGCTGCCGGTGGGGTGCCAGTCGCCCACGGTGGCGAGCCGCCAGCGCTCCGATTCATAGGTGAGGCCGCGGATCAGCACGCCGAGCAGCCGCGGCCGCCCGGCCGCCCCCGCGCCGGAGCCGTGGCGGACCGGCGCGCAGTCGAGCCGCAGCTGCACCAGAAACGAGCGGCACTGGCTGCGGGGGCTCCAGCCGGGCAGGTGGAAGGAGAGGTCCACGCTCTCGGTGTCGGCGAACTCGCGGGTGCAGGGATCGTCGCGCCAGGGCGTGAGGTTGGCGCGGGCATCGGGGAACTGGGCCCGGAACAGGGCCGCCGCCGAGGCGATCGCCTGGGCCAGTTCCAGATTTCTGGCCTGGTCGGCGGCGTTCATGCCGTTTCCCCTGAGCAGAACCGCACTGAGTCAAAACCTAGGCTCGCCGCACCTCCAGTGCCGCAGGAATGGCTACCAGCCCCGTGACCGCGCCTGTGAGCTTCGAGAAGCTCACCCCCCCCAGCAGCGGTACCGCCATCCGCTTCGAGGACGGCCTGCCGGTGGTGCCGAACGACCCGATCATCCCCTTCATCCGCGGCGACGGCACGGGTGTGGACATCTGGCCCGCCACCCAGCGGGTGCTGGATGCGGCGGTGGCCAGGGCCTACGGCGGCGAGCGCCGCATCGAGTGGTTCAAGGTGTACGCCGGCGACGAGGCCTGCGACCTCTACGGCACCTACCAGTACCTGCCGGAGGACACCCTCACCGCCATCCGCACCTACGGGGTGGCGATCAAGGGGCCCCTCACCACGCCAATCGGCGGCGGCATCCGCTCGCTGAACGTGGCCCTGCGCCAGATCTTCGATCTGTACTGCTGCGTGCGGCCCTGCCGCTACTACGCCGGCACCCCCAGCCCCCACAAGCGTCCGCAGGATCTGGACGTGATCGTGTACCGGGAGAACACCGAGGACATCTACATGGGGATCGAGTGGGAAGCCACCGATCCGGTGTGCGTGGAGCTGATCGAGCACCTCAACACCGTGGTGATCCCGGCCAACGGCAAGCTCGGCAAGCGGCTCATTCCCACCGGCGCCGGCATCGGCATCAAGCCGGTGAGCAAGCACGGCAGCCAGCGCCACATCCGCAAGGCGATCCAGCACGCCCTGCGCCTGGAGGGCGGCAAGCGCCACGTGACCCTGGTGCACAAGGGCAACATCATGAAGTTCACGGAAGGAGCCTTCCGCGACTGGGGCTATGAGCTGGCCACCACCGAGTTCCGCAGCGAGTGCGTCACGGAGCGCGAGAGCTGGATCCTCGACAACGCCGACCGCAACCCCGGCCTGAGCATCGAGGCCAACGCCCGCATGGTGGACCCGGGCTACGACGCGCTGACGCCGGAGAAGAAGGAGGCGATCTGCGCCGAGGTGCAGGGGGTGCTGGAGGCGATCGGCGCCAGCCACGGCAACGGCCAGTGGAAGCAGATGGTGATGGTGGACGACCGCATCGCCGACAGCATCTTCCAGCAGATCCAGACCCGCCCGGCCGACTACTCGGTGCTGGCCACCCTCAACCTCAACGGCGACTACATCTCCGATGCTGCCGCCGCGGTGGTGGGCGGCCTGGGCATGGCGCCCGGCGCCAACATCGGCGACACCGCCGCCATCTTCGAGGCCACCCACGGCACCGCCCCGAAGCACGCCGGCCTCGACCGGATCAACCCCGGCTCGGTGATCCTCAGCGGCGTGATGATGCTGGAGTACATGGGCTGGCAGGAGGCCGCCGACCTGATCACCGCGGGGCTGAGCGCCGCCATCGCCAATCAGGAGGTCACCTATGACCTGGCGCGGCTGATGGAACCGCCGGTGGAGCCGGTGAGCTGTTCGGGCTTCGCCGAGGCCGTGGTGCGCCACTTCGGGGGGTGAGCGGGGCAGACTCGCCTGATGACAGCCACCGGCTCCCCGGCTCCCTCCCCCGCGGCTCCGCCCCTGGCGGCGCTCTCCGCCACCGACCCCTGCGTGCACTGCGGCTTCTGTCTGCCCAGCTGCGCCAGCTACCGGGTGCTGGGCACGGAGATGGATTCGCCGCGGGGCCGCATCCATGCCCTCAAGGCGATCGAGGCCGGTGAGCTGGAGCTCGATGCCACGGTGGCCCGGCACTTCGACAGCTGCCTGGGCTGCCTGGCCTGCGTCACGGCCTGCCCCTCGGGGGTGCGCTACGACCAGCTGATCGAGGCCACCCGCCCCAAGCTCAACGCGCCGGAGCTGCGCAGCCCGGCGGCGAACGCCTTCCGCAGGCTGCTGTTCGCCCTGCTGCCCTACCCCCGGCGCCTGCGCGCCGCCCTCACGCCGCTGCGGGCCTACGCCGGCACGCCGCTGCAGGGGCTGGCGCGCCGCAGCGGCCTCACCCGCCTGCTCGGCCCCCAGCTGGAGGCGATGGAGCGGCTGCTGCCGCCCCTGGCCCCCGAGGCGTTCATCGACGGCTTCCCGGTGGTGGTGCCGGCCCGGGGCGAACGCCGCGCCCGGGTGGGGCTGGTGCTGGGCTGCGTGCAGCGGCTGTTCGACCCCGAAGTGAATGCCGCGGCGGTGCGGGTGCTGAGCGCCAACGGCGTCGAGGTGGTGATCCCACCGGCGCAGGGCTGCTGCGGCGCCGTGACCCACCACCAGGGCGAGGAGGCCCACACCCGGGCCCTGGCCGATGCCCTGGTGGCCAGCTTCACGGCGGTGCTGGGGCCGGAGCGGCCGGCTGGGGCCGAGCCGCTCGATGCGGTGCTGGTGGCGGCTTCGGGCTGCGGCCACACGATGAAGGCCTACGGGCGGCTGGCCAGCGGTGATTTTCCAGCGCCGGTGGCCGACATCCATGAATTTCTGGCGCAGCTGGGGCTCAGCGAGGGTTTCCGCGCTCAGCTGCAACCGCTGGCCCACCCCAATGGCACGCCGGCCAGCGCCGAGCGGCCGCTCACGGTGGCCTTCCACGACGCCTGCCACATGCTCCACGGCCAGGGCATCAGCGCCGAGCCGCGCGCTCTGCTGCGGGCGATCCCCCACCTGCGGTTGGTGGAGGCCATGGAGGCGGGGGTGTGCTGCGGCAGCGCCGGCATCTACAACCTGGTGCAGCCCGAGGAGGCGGCGGAGCTGGGACGGATCAAGGCGGCCGACCTGGCCGGCACGGGCGCAGAGCTGGTGAGCAGCGCCAACATCGGCTGCACGATGCAGCTGCGCCGCCACCTCGATGGCGAGGCAGGCGCGGCGCTGCCGGTGCTGCACCCGATCCAGCTGCTGGATCAAAGCTGGCAGGCCGGAGCGCAAGCATGAGCCGCGAGGCGCCGAACCTGGCGGTGCTGATCGATTCCGACAACGCCCAGGCGGCGGTGATCAGCGACCTGCTGGCGGAGGTGTCCCAGGTGGGCACCGCCACGGTGAAACGGGCCTATGGCGACTGGACCACGCCACAGCTGAGCAGCTGGAAGGAGGTGCTGAACGTGCACGCGATCCAGCCGGTGCAGCAGTTCAGCTACACGAGCGGCAAGAACGCCACCGATTCAGCCCTGATCATCGATGCGATGGACCTGCTGCACGGCGGCCGGGTGGACGGCTTCTGCCTGGTGTCCTCCGACAGCGACTTCACCCGGCTGGCCACCCGCATCCGCGAGGAGGGGCTGCTGGTGATCGGCTTCGGCGAGCGGAAAACGCCGAAGGCGTTCGTGGCCGCCTGCGATCGCTTCCTCTATACCGACATCCTCAAACGCTCGGGCAGCAGCACCGGCTCAGGCGGCGGCGGCCGCCAGAGCGACAACGACGCACCGCCGCTGAAGCCGTTCCTGTGCGAAGCGATCACGGCCGTGACCCAGGACGACGGCTGGGCGCCGTTGGGCATGGTGGGCAGCCTGCTGCAGAAGAACGACCCATCCTTTGATGCCCGCAACTACGGCTTCCGCAAACTGAGCGAACTGGTGAAGGCCCAGAACTACCTCACCGTGAAGGAAGTGCCGGTGAGCCCGGGCAGCTCCCAGATGCACCTCTCAGTGCGGCTGCGCGGGGGCTGAGGCCATGGGCGCTATGCACAAGGTAAATGCATCGACCGCCAGTAGTTCACTATGAACATGTGGATACCAGACCCGTGAACCACCGCTGGGATTTCACTGGATCCATCGAAAGCGAAGTGGTGGACGGGGATCAGACGGGTAACGCGCGGGCCTCTGGCAGATGTTTGCGGAAAGGGAGGCCGGATCGGGAGTGGTTCACGGAACTGTCCGATGACCAACTGGGCATAACAAACAGGAATGCTGCATTTTAGAAGTGACGTGGACCCCAACAGTCGGTCCAGGTTGAATGAGAGTCTTCAGCCGGCCAGACTGGGCCGGGGACTCCACCATGAAACGCACCAGGCACACAGCGGAGCAGATCATCCGCAAGCTCAAGACCGCCGAGCAGCTGATCGCCTAGGGCAAGACCGTCGCCGACGTCTGCCGTGTCATAGAGGTGACGCAGCCGACGTACCACCGCTGGCGCCAGCAGTACGGGGGCATGCAGGCCGATGAGGCCCGGCGGCTGACCCAGCTGGAGAAGGAGAACGCCCGACTCAAGAAGTTGCTGGCAGAAGCCGAGTTGGAGAAGGCGATGCTCAAGGACCTCGCCGAGGGAAACTTCTGAGCCCGGAACGCCGCCGCAGGGCTGTTGACGTGGACCCCGGGAATTGGTCCAGGGTGAATGAGAGTCCTCAGCCGGCCAGACTGGGCCGGGGACTTCACCATGAAACGCACCAGGCACACAGCGGAGCAGATCATCCGCAAGCTCAAGACCGCCGACCAGCTGATTGCCCAGGGCAAGACCGTCGCCGATGTCTGCCGCGTCATCGAGGTGACACAGCCGACCTATCACCGCTGGAAGCAGCAGTACGGCGGGATGCAGGCCGAGGAGGCCCGCCGGCTGACGCAGCTGGAGAAGGAGAACGCCCGGCTCAAGAAGTTGTTGGCAGAAGCCGAGTTGGAGAAGGCGATGCTCAAGGACCTTGCGGAGGGAAACTTCTGAGCCCGGAACGCCGTCGCAGGGCCGTCACGGTCCTGCAGGAGCGTTACCGGGCATCAGAGCGCCAGGCCTGCCGTGTTGTGGGGCAGCACCGCAGCACCCAGCGCCATTGCGGGAAGGTCGTCGACCTGGAGGAGACCAAGCTTCGGCACCGCCTGAGGGAGATTGCAGCTGAGCACATCCGCTGGGGCCGCCGCATGGCCTACCGCCTGCTGCGTCGGGAGGGCTGGACCGTGAACCACAAGCGGGTGCAACGGCTCTGGCGGGAGGAGGGGCTGCAGCGGCCCACTCCCAGGAAGCGGAAGCGGGCACGGCCCGCCGACGGCTCGGTGAGGCGTCACCGGGCCCAGCATCCCCACCAGGTGTGGGCCATGGATTTCCAGTTCGATGCCACCGCCGATGGCCGCAGACTCAAGTTCCTGAACGTGATCGACGAGCACAGCCGCCTCTGCCTGGCGATCCGGGTGGGCAGGCGGTGCAAGGCCAAAGACGTGGTGACTGTGCTGGAGGAACTCACCAGCCTCTACCCGGCGCCAGCGTTCATCCGATCGGACAACGGCCCTGAGTTCATTGCCCAGGCTCTACGGGACTGGTGTGAGACCAGTACCACCACCAGCACGGCCTACATCGAGCCAGGATCCCCGTGGGAGAACGGTTTTGCCGAGTCGTTCAACGGCCGGTTCCGGGATGAGTTCCTCAACACCGAGTTGTTCACCACAGCCCCGGAGGCTCAGATCCTGGCCGATCGCTGGCGATGGGAGTACAACACGCTCAGGCCACACTCGGCCCTCCAAGGGCGTACGCCCATGGAGGCAGCTCAACAAGGAGCTGCAGCATGACCATGACCACCCACTCTCATAAGCCCTGGACCGATAAAGGGGGTCACGTCACTGTCACGGTCTTGCAGGAGCGTTACCGGGCTTCTGAACGCCTCGTCTGCCGGGTGGTGGGCCAGCACCGCAGCACCCAGCGCCAGGGCGGCAAGGTCATCGACCTGGAGGAGGCCAAACTCCGCCATCGCCTCCGCGAAATCGCAGCGGAGCACATCCGCTGGGGCCGCCGGATGGCCTACCGGCTGCTCAGGCGGGAGGGCTGGACCGTCAATCACAAGCGCATGCAACGACTCTGGCGGGAGGAAGGCCTGCAGCGGCCGACTCCCAGAAACCGAAAGCGGGCACGGCCGGCAGACGGCTCGGTGAGGCGTCACCGGGCCCAGCATCCCCACCAGGTGTGGGCCATGGATTTCCAGTTCGATGCCACCGCCGATGGCCGCAGACTCAAGTTCCTGAACGTGATCGACGAGCACAGCCGCCTCTGCCTGGCGATCCGGGTGGGCAGGCGGTGCAAGGCCAAAGACGTGGTGACTGTGCTGGAGGAACTCACCAGCCTCTACCCGGCGCCAGCGTTCATCCGATCGGACAACGGCCCTGAGTTCATTGCCCAGGCTCTACGGGACTGGTGCGAGGCCAGTGGCACCGCCACGGCGTACATCGAGCTGGGTTCACCAAGGGAGAACGGCTTTGCCGAGTCGTTCAACGACCGCTTCCGCGATGAGTTCCTCAACACGGAGCTGTTCACCACAGCTCCGTAGGCGCAGATCCTGGCCGATCGCTAGCGCTGGGAGTACAACACGCTCAGGCCGCACTCGGCCCTCCAGGGGCTGACGCCCCTGGAGGCAGTTCAACAGGGAGCTGCCGCATGACCACACCCATCCACTCTCATAAGGCCTGGGCCGATAAAGGGAGTCACGTCAGAAGATGTAAATAATTATGACTCCCAAGCGCCCTTGCGTTTTCGGAATTAATATTAGTGGAACTCATTTACTGTTTATGGTTAGGACACCGTTTCGAGCTGGTGCGAGGGTAAGGGTTACGCAGGGAGACGAGACCACTAACCATTCTGGGTTCCCCGGAATGATTGCATACGACCTAGTAGCATCAGGAGATACAACAATTACCAGCGCTACCGATGGGGTTGTGCTCTTTGCCGGGCTCAATGGATCAGAGACTTCTGGATATGGGTATACAGTAGTAATTCGACATAGCACAGGTGTCGATATTTATGGTCATCTACTAAAAAATACATTCAGAGTCGCAACAGGACAATCAGTAAGCGCAGGTCAAGCGCTAGGTCTTATGGGTAGCTCAGGGAACTCAACAGCAGCTCATTTACACTTTGAACGAAGACAGGGTTCAGTAAGTGTACGACAGACTAGTCAGTTGAACAACACGTGGACAATATCAGGAGGCACTTCCGCTAGAATTGACTTTACAGATGACCTTTCTATTGGCACCTTTAAGGGGGAAACATGGACATCTACCAATTCAGGCAGCAACTGGAATGTGGACCCCGTTCTTTTCAGCCCTGTTGCCGATATTTCGAAAGTCAATGGAGTGAGTGGTCAGAGTGAGGTGATTTTCAGGCCGGGGAATGGAGATGTTCGCGCATTTCTAGCTAATTCATCGGGACTGGCGTTCCTTTACCACAAGATTGGATCTACTGGAACCGAGCAAAAGCTTATTGGCTCTGGCAATATCTCAGGATCTACCCAGTCGAACGACGAACTGATTTTTCGGACGCCGCAGAGTGAGATTTACGGATTTAGACTTGGCGAGGATGGTGTAGCAACTCAATGGTATCGCGTTGGAGGGGTTGGCTCAGATCAGCAAGTTCAAGGAATTGGGGACATCACAGGTGATGGCAAAGATGAGATTATATTCCGGTCTAGAGGCTCCATTGGAGCGTTTCACACGGACATGAATGGCGTTGCGACTACATTTAGAAATGTTGGGTCTGTCGGAATGGACAGACAAGTGATTGGGGTTGGCGATATAACAGGAGACGGTAAAGATGAAATTATTTTTGGCGGATTAGACGGAAATATTGGAGCATTTAACACTAGCTCATCCGGCGTCGCCCTTAACTATTTTTCAGTTGGCTGGGCAGATCCAAGCATGCGAGTCATAGGCCCTGCCGATATTAATGGCGACAATAGAGATGAAATTATCTTTAGGGCAAACAACGGGGACGTCGGCGCCTTCAGGATCAACAGCTCAGGCGTTGCGGTGCAATATTATAAGGTCGGCTGGGCAGATCCAACTCACAAACTCATCGGCTTTGGAAATGTGAATGTAAATTCGCCAGGGGAAGAAATCCTATTTCGCAGTCCAAATGGTGATTTAAATGCCTTTTTTATGAATAGTAGCGGGGTTGCTAGTTCATGGAACAAACTTGGATGGGCAGATCCCGGCGTGCCCACAATGTGACTTACTGGCCAACAAACCCCTATGGTGGACAAGCCACCACCAAACACTCTTTCTTTGCTTCTCCAGCTCATTACCAACCACTCAGGGGTTGCGTTGGCATGGGCAGTCGAAGCAAGACCAACATGCCATGTCTCCCATAGGCAGGCAGGAAAACCTGCCTGTCCATCAACCCTGGCTCTGGCTATGTATCGCTTAGTGCAAAGCCTAATCGGGCTCAAGAACTCTTTGTCCTGCTAACCAATATAGGGATCTCGCATAGGACAGAAGCTCCCCGCCAGCCATGCGCTGGTTAACCCAGACGCCGCCCAGGAAAAAGCAACTCTTGGCCATCGCCACAGAAGTCCAGCGTCCCCTCAGAACAACAGACAACGGTCATGAGGTGAACGTCTGATAACTTGTGTGTATGGAACGTTGACATCTTGGCGGGGCTGTTCAGGCTTCAGGTATTCAGTTTCATACCTTCATGGGGCAGCATGATGGCAGAACAACAGCAGGATCCAGGCGCAGTAACGCAGCCGGCTGAGTCCCACTCCGACATGGGGGATTCTTCGCTCCCAGGCCCTGGACGCTTTTACTGTGGATTGATTGAAAGACCCACACGGGTCTTTGACCCGGGCGTATCCGCTGAGCGTGTTCGCCTCATCAATCTGTTCGGCAACAAGTGGGTGAGCGGAACGGTGCTTCGCTATTACTTTTTCGACCGGAACACCGACGGCCAGAACGTGCTGCTCTCTGATGGCACCAGTGAATGGCGAAGCTGGGTGGGTGCCGAAGAGCAGAAGGCCGTGGTGCGCCGCGGCTTCGAAGCCTGGAAGACGGTGGGGATCGGCATCGAGTTTCAGGAAGTGAGTGAACGCGAGGAGGCAGAGATTCGCATTGGTTTCATGCGTGGAGACGGTGCCTGGTCTTGGCTGGGCCGGGACATCCTCGAGCATGGACCGAATGAGCGCACGATGAACTTCGGCTGGGATCTGACTAGGTGTGTAGTCCCACCACGTTGTTCAGCTGACGATTGGGTGTGAGGTCGCCAGGGTCGGGGTGTCACCGCCCATCCCAAGACCTCACACCCCATGCATAGCCACCCCAATGCCCGACTGACGCCGATCAGTCGGGAACGCCTGATTCGTCGGCACCTCAATGAGGGCGTGCCGCTCAAGGCCCTTGCGGCACAAGCCGGGATCAGCCTGCGCAGCGCCTACAAGTGGCTGGCGCGTTTCCGTGATGGCGGCGTAACGGCACTGGCGGATCGACGGAGTGTTCGCCGCACCCAGCGGCGGACGCTCGATCCGCAGCAACTGCAGCAGGCTGTGGATCTACGGCACCAGCGCTGCACTCTCCGGCGCATCGCCAGGGCCGTCAAGGCGCCCCTCTCGACCGTCGGACGTGTGATGAATGCCCTGGGGCTGGGACGGCTCAGAAATCTTGAACCCAAGGTTCCAGTTCGCCGCTACCAGTGGGAGCGGCCTGGCGACATGATCCATGTCGACACCAAACAGCTGGCCAGGTTTGAGCGGGTCGGTCACCGGATCACCGGTGACCGTCGTCAAGGCTCTTCCCGAGGCGCCGGCTACGAGAAGGTGCACGTCGCCATCGACGACGCCACCCGCCTGGCGTATGTGGAGGTGCTGGCCGACGAGCAGAGGGCAACGACTGTTGGATTCCTGGCCCGTGCAGTCGGTTGGTTCTCGGAGCAGGGGATCACCTGCCGGAGGATCCTGTCGGATAACGGCTCCGCCTACCGCTCAGGGGATTGGCGAAAAGCCTGCCGGGCATTGGATCTGAAACCCATCCGCACCAAGCCCTATACGCCGCAAACCAACGGCAAGGCCGAGCGGTTTATCAAAACGATCCTGGCGGAATGGGCCTACGTGATCGCCTACCAGACATCAGAGGAACGCAACCGCTGGCTACGTCGCTATCTGGCCATCTATAACGGCAACAGGTGCCACATGGCTCTCGGTGGCCTCACGCCTCAGCAGTCCCTCCAGCGATTGCTGATCGCTGAATGACCTGGTGAGAAAACACAACTAGGCCGGGTGAAATCGACACCGCGATCCATGAGATCGGCCACACCCTTGGCTTTCCGCACGAACACCAGAATCCAAAGGCAGGAATTGAATGGAACGAAGAAGCCGTCTACGCCGCCCTGGCCCAACCTCCGAATGGCTGGGATCGCCAGACGACATTCTGGAACATCATCCGCAAACTCTCCCCCAATGAAGTGGAGGGCACCACGTGGGATCCAGACTCCGTGATGCACTATCCATTCGGGCCGGGGCTCATCAGGAAGCCGGAGCAGTATGCCAGCGGTTTGCAGCCGGCAGGAGGCCTCTCGGCCAAAGACAATGCCTGGGTCAGGTCTCTGTACCCACCCGCGCAGCAGGAGGAGGAGACGTTACGCCCCTCGCAATCTGTACTGCTCCATATTGCAGCCGGTGAGCAGCGCCACTTCAGGGTGAGTTCAAACGAGTCTCGCTATTACCAGTTCCAGACCTTTGGCACCTCAGACACCGTGATGGTGTTGTTCGAGGAAGATCATGGGCAGCTCCGCTACCGCATAGGAGCCGATGACAGCGGGGAGGATCTCAATGCTTCCTTCCGGTACAAGCTGATCCGGGGCAGAAACTACGTGCTCAGAGTTCGCCTCTACTACGCCGACAGACCAGGAGAAACAGCCGTGATGATGTGGTAACCCGTGTGATCCACTGTGATATGGCCTGCTGGACCATGGAGCAGACGCATGGGGAGGAGCAGCCATCAAGGGCCTCAGCAGCCTCATTCACCTGAAATCGACATTGGAGGGAAGCCACGATGGGCAGCAGGAAGCTTGAACTCATTCGTGAGGAGAAACTCCATAAGCTGCTGCCCGGCAAGAACCCACGGAGCAGACTTGAAGCTAGTGGGGTTTATGCGATCAACGAATCGACCTGCTATGTGATCTTTGACAACCTCAACGAAGTGGCCCTGATTGACACTTCATTGAAAAGCAAGAGCCAGAATCGCATCATCCCTGTTCTTAACGTGGGCACAGGCTTTGAGGACATCACCTATGACCCACACAAGGAAATCTTTTATCTCATCATTGAAGCCCTGAAGGATGCCAACGGTGATTTCCATGGGCTTGCAGGGGAGTACAAGCGCGACCTCACATTCTGCAGCTGCAGGCTGCTGGATGTCGCCTTCGCCAAGAAGAACAAGGGCTTCGAAGGGGTGGAGCACCTGTGGCGCGATGGCAACGAATACCTTGTGGGCCTGTGGGAGGACGCGTTGAATCAGGACGATCAACGCCAAGGCACGGGCCTGCTGCATCTCTTCCTGAAGGCTGACGACGGCGCCTGGACAAAAGAATTTGCCATTGAATTACCTTCAACAGCGCAATTCAAGGATTACGCTGCCATTGCCAAGCGTGGCAATCAGGTTACCGTGCTCTCCCAGTCGTCGCGAAGGATCTGGATCGGAAAGCTGAACGAAGCCGCAGACGGCTTTGCTGCTGACGCGGGCATAGTCTATCGTTTTCCCTCAAAGCACTATGCCAACGTTGAAGGGGTGTCCTGGCTGAGCGACAACGAACTTGTCATGGTGTCCGATCGACGCAAGAACGATCACAACAAGAAAGACCAGAGCAAGGGCGACGCATCAAAGGATCAGTCGATCCACATTTTCCGCATCCCAGCCGATCATGCTTAGAGGCAACGCCTCGATCTGAACGACCGCTCGGAAGGCTGAAGCTGACCGCTGAAGATGAGCCTTGAAGATGATCGTTGAAGAAGACAACACTGCCTGGCCAGCTCCATCACAACCGGTGTGAGCTCTGCGCGCGACGACGTGTAGGAACAACCAACGCAGCGCTCTCGTCCTCTGCCATGGAGGCGGCCTGCTGCCGCTTGCTGGCGATCAAGCCCACGCTGAGCTGGTGCCATGCCTGACGGGAACCGCTGCATCAATCAGGCGGCCGTCCAGGCGGCCTTCGGCCATCAGCGCTCTGGGGCAGGGCGTGCTGATCGCAGGATCCAGCGCGGCCGTTGACCGCCTGCGGTGCCGCTTGCCATTTCGCCTCTCCCTCACCAGTCTGGCCATGGCCGTGCCAGGACGATCCGGTCCATGCCCTGTCTCCCCAGCCTGAGCAGCCTCGCGGATTACCAGCTGGTGGTGGTGGGGTCAGGCAACGGCGCCTGCGGCTTCCTCGACCAGGTGCTGCGGGGGAACGCGCCACCACGGGTGCTCGTGCTCGAGGAGGGCGACAACTTCTTCGAAACCAGCGACATCACCCACCAGCGCAACTGGAGCCGCTCCTACGCCGAGGGCGACATCTTTCGCCTGCACCACGCCCTCACCGCCGATGGGCTGCCGGTGCTCTGCGGCCGCGCCTGCACGATGGGCGGCGGGGGCTCGATCAATTACACGATGATCTTCGAGTCGCCCGCATGGCTGCAGGACCATGTCGGCCACGAGCCTGCCTACTGGCAGGACTGCATGCAGGAGCTGGTGGCGGCCCTGCAGCCACGGGACCCCGTGCTCACGCCCCTCGCGGAGCATGTGCTCGGCAGGCTGCAGGAGGCTGGCTACACGCTGAACCCTGATCGGGTGGGTCCGGTGCCTGTGCTGCCGGAGCAGCATCAGCCCCTGATCCACCCCTTCCCCACCCCGTTCGATGCCTTTGGCCAGCGCGTGCACAGCGGCGTTTCCCTGCTCGAGTGGGAGGGCAACCCGCAGCTGGATTTCTGCACGGGCCAGCGCGTCAGCAAGCTGCTGCTGGAGCCTGGCCCCGACGGGCAACGCTGCGTGGGTCTGGAGCTCTGGGAGCCTGCCAGCGGTCGGCGGCGCGAGCTGCCGCTTGCGGCCGAGGCCCGGCTGATCCTCTGCGCCGGGGCTGGCTCACCCGCCCTGTTGCTGGAGCACCGCGACGACCTCGGCAATCCGGCGATCGGCCTTGAGGTGAACGACCACATCCTGCTGCCGTTCGGCATCTATCTGCTGCCGTGCGATCAGCCGGTGTCGCTGAAGGATCAGTACGTGGGGCTGATGGCCACCGACTGGCCAGGCGATCCCACCGCCTCGGGCGACGATCCGCTCGCCCAGCCGCCGGTGGTGGCCAATCTCGACTTCTTCGCCGGGGAGCTCGGCACCCTGCTCAACCTGCTGGCCCACCTGCTGATCGCCTTCTGGCTGCCCAATGCCTGGAAGCGCTGGATGGTGCGCTGGCCACCACTGTTCACGCTGCTCAAAACCCTCAGCCTCGCGCTCGTGGCCCTGTTCGACAGGCTCGATCAGCTGGTGCGCCTGCTGCACCATCCCTTCGGCGCCCGGCGTGAGCCCCGCACCGTGATCGCCGCCATTCTCAAATTCAACATGGCCCGCCCCGGGCAGTACCGCAGCCCCGGCGCGCCCCGAAACCCCGACCGCCCAGACCCCCAGCCCCTGCCGATCAGCCTGAACTGCTTCGCGCCGGGCACCGCCGATGCCGCGGTGGCGGAGGCGGTGATCGACCGGCACCTGCCCCTGATGAACTCCCTCGGGGTGCCCCCCCATCCGCTGGTGCAGCGTCTGATCCGCCTGCTGGCCCCCCTGCCCTACCGGCCTGATCAGGTGAAGGGCTACGTGAACCACTACCGTCGCCACGACCTGCTCACCGAGCAGCACCTTTCCGGTGGCTGCCTGTTCGGCACAGCCCTCGACCGGGGCCTGGAGGATCCCGCCCGCACGGGGCTGGTGCTGGGTTCCAGCAACATCCACGTGGCTGATCTGTCCGCAGCACCGCTACCCCGCGTCAGCCCCCAGATGACCGCCTACCTGATCGGCCACCACGTGGGCCGCCAGATGCGCCTGGCCCGCCAGGCCCGCGGCGCCTGATCACCCGACCATTCCCCTGCGTCAGCCGTCGCTGCGTCAGCCATCCCCTCCCATGCCCCTCCCCACCGCTTCGCCCCTGCCGCCCGCCCCAGCCCTTGGGGCCCTGCTGGTGGGACTGATGCTGGCCGCCGCCGCCCCGGCCCCGGCCGCTCCCCTGCCTCCCGAGGCCCGCGACATGCAGCGCTTCTGCCAGGGCGAAGCGGCCTCGGCCTTCAGGGTGAGCCCCAGGGCCATCCGCACCCTGCCGGTGGAGCGCAGGCTCGGCAGTGGCTACGTGGTGTACGGCCAGACCCCGGCGGATGGCGAGTCGGCCCTGTTCTTCGTGTGCAGCTTCGACAACGGCCGCCGCTTCACCGGCGTACGCACCACCGCCGACCAGCGCGCCAGCGGCGCTGGGCGCTCCGAGCCGATGCCGGTGTCGGAGATGCCCCGCTTCTGCCGCGGCATGGTGGCCGAGGAGTTCAGGCTCAACCCCCGCGCCATCTCCGTTCTGGACGCTGAGAAACAGCCGAACGGCAGCTACACCGTGCAGGCCATCGCCCGCCCCACCTCCGCCAACACCACCGAAGTGTTCGAGTGCCGCTTCGGCTCCAAGGGCCGCTACAAGCGGGTGGAGCGCCCCAGGAACTGAGCCTCTATCTGCTCGACCTGCGGGTGCCAGTGCTGCTGCTGGTGCTGCTGCTGCAACCGGCGGCCAGCGGGGCCGACAACGACCTCAACCCCGACATCGAGACCATGTGCGAGGGCCTGGCCGTGATCAACCGGGAGCTGGGCGCCACCGCCGCCCCCGGCTCACCGATGGGACGGCGCATGCAGCAGGAACTCTCGGTGAGTGCCGCCCAGTACGACGCCCTCTGGACGCTGATGAAGCTCACCCCCACGCCCACCTGCACGGAGCTCCACTGAGCGCTCTACTGGGCGCCCCTCATCCCTGGCCGAGCGTGATCACCGTGAGGTGGTGCAGGCCCTCGATGCCCTCCCAGCCCAGGTACAGCCCCAGCACCAGCGCCAGCACCCCCACCAGCCACTCCGCCCGGTGGATCAGCCAGTCGTTCAGGGCGGTGAACAGGTGGCGCACCCTGCCGCCGCTCAGCCACCAGGCCAGCGGCGGCAGCAGCAGCAGCGAGGTGGTGACGGCCACGAACACCGCGCCCACTTCCAGATCCCCCCACAGGCTGGTGTGGTTGGTCAGCAGCATCCCCCCTTCCTTGAGGTAGAAAACCAGGTTCTCCGGGCTCACCAGGGCGCAGCCCGCCCCGAGCCCCAGCAGCGGCAGCCACTCCAGCTCCGGCAGCTGGGCCATCAGCTGCATCGCCCAGTTCTCCTCCCCCAGGGTCACGGCGGGGGTGAGCTGGAACAGCCCCAGCCCCAGCAGCGCACCGGCGCTCAGCAGATCCAGCTGCACCTGGGCCCTGGTGCCCAGATGCAACGCCCAGCTGAAGCGGCTGCCGATCAGCACCACCGCGCCGAGGGCGCCGCCGTTGGCCAGCACCCATCCCCCCAGGTAGGTGGCGCAGCGCCGCAGCGGCTGCCGGCCCAGCATCAGCAGGGCCACCAGGGCGATGTTGATCGGACTGAACGCGATGCCGAGCCCGTAGGCGAGCGTCTGGGTAAGCCAGTGAAAGGGGAGCATCGCTTGGAAATCCGGGCGAGAACCTACCAGAACCCGCCAGACTCCGCCCATGAGCTCCCCCGCCCCCGGCAAGCTGCAGCAGGTGCTGGGCCTGGGGTTCGGGCTGGCCGGCGCCGTGGGCGGCACCATCGGCGCCGGCATCCTGGTGACCCCCGGCCTGGTGGCCGCCCAGCTGGCCGCGCCCTGGCTGATCCTGGCCGCCTGGCTGCTGGGCGGGCTCTATGCCGTGCTCGGAGCCCTGTGCGTGGCCGAGCTGGCCAGCAGCCTGCCCCGGGCCGGCGGCTGGTACGTGTACGCCGAGCGGGCCTTCGGCCTGCGGGCCGGCGGCCTGGTGGGGTGGACCGACTGGCTCGCCCACTGCATCGGCCTGGCCTGGGTGGCCACCACCACCGGCGAGCTGGTGGCCCTGCTGCTGCCCGCTGCCGCCCTGCCACCGCAGCTGATCAGCCTGCTCGCCATCGCCGCCTTCGGCCTGATCCAGTGGCGCGGCGTGAAGGCCGGCAGCGCCAGCCAGGAGCTGCTCAGCCTGGCCAAGGCGGCGGCCTTCCTCGCCCTGGTGCTGGCCTGCTTCCTGCTGCCTGTCGAGGCCGGCCTCGACGCCGGCCTCGACGCCGCCACCGCGCCGGACCTGGCGCCACCGCCGCTGGCCTGGGGCGGCCTCAGCCTGGCCCTGCTGGCCGCCCTGCAGCCGGTGATCACCACCTACGACGGCTGGGCCAGCCCCATCTACTTCTCCGAGGAGTTCACCGATCCCGCCCACGACCTGCCCCGCTCCCTGATCGGCGGCGTGCTGGCCGTGCTGGCGCTCTACCTGCTGATCAACGCCGCCCTGCTGCACGTGCTCTCCCCGGCCCAGCTGGCGGACTCGCCCCTGCCTGCGGCCGATGCCGCCAAGCTGCTGGCCGGCGCCGGCGGCGGGGTGCTGATCACCGGGGTGGCCCTGGTGGCCCTGCTGGGGCTGATCAACACCGTGGTGATGGCCGCCCCCCGCATCCTCTACGGCCTCAGCCGCGACGGTCTCTTCCCCGCCACCGCCCTGGCGGTGAACGCCGGCGGCACCCCCACCGGCGCCCTCGGCCTCACCCTGGCCCTCACCGCCGTGCTGGTGCTGGCCGGCTCGTTCGAGCACCTGCTGGCCATGGCCGCCTTCCTCTACGTGGGCCTGCCCCTGGTGGGCATCGCCGCCCTGATCACCCTGCGGCTCAGGGAACCCGGGCTGGCGCGGCCGTTCCGGCTGCCCGCCTACCCGCTGGCGCCGCTGCTGATCGCCCTGGTGTCCACAGCGTTCCTGACCGCGGCCCTGCTGCAGGACACCACCAACAGCCTCGCCGCCCTGGCGCTGGCCGCCGTGGGGCTGCTCATTCCGCGGCGGCAGGCGGAAGCCCCTCCTGCCGCTGCCGGTCCTGCCGCTGCCCCTCCATCAGCTGCCAAGCCTGCCGCAGGGTGCCCGCCTCCCCCAGATTGCCCGGAAAGGTGAGCACCGGCAGCCGCGGCACCGGGGGGCCATCGGGCGTGAGCACCAGCGAGAGGCCGGGCAGCAGCTGCCCCTGCAGCTCCACCGCCGCCAGATCCAGCCCCTCGCTCAGCAGCGCCTGGGTGGTGATGCCCCCCTTGCTGATCACGTAGCCCAGCCGCGGCGCCAGGGCCCCGGCCAGGCGCGCCATCAGGGACGCCAGACCCTCCCCCAGCCGCCGCCGCTCGGCGGGGCTGGCGCAGCGCAGCTCGCCGCGGCTGGTGTGCAGCACCGGGGTGAGGCCGTCGGCAAGGCAGGTCAGCAGCTGCCCGCGCCAGGCCTGCTCCAGCGAGGCCAGCAGCTCCGCCGGCAGGGGCCCCTCCAGCACCCGGGCCAGGCGCGCCACCGGCAGCTCCACCGCCCGGCAGCCCGGCTCGGCCAGCAGCGCCGCCAGCTGGGCATCGGCCAGGGGCACATGGGAGCCCACCAGCACCAGGCCCGGCAGCGGCCCTTGGGGTCCGCGTCGCCGCAGGCCCGCCAGGCCGGCGGCATCGAGGGGCTGGCTCGGCAGCGCCACCAAGCCGTTGAGCAGGCTGGCGGCCGACTGGAACAGGAACCGCCGCGGCCGGCCCCAGCGCTCAGCCGCGGCTGGCGCCGTGAGCTCCCGCACCGCGGCTCCCAGGGCCGCCAGCTGCCGCGGCCGCTCCGCATCCACCGCCACCAGCCGGTTGCCCTCCAGCGCCGCCAGCCGGGCGCAGAGCGCCGCGTGGCCCTCGGCCGAGGCCGCCGCCGCATCCAGCTCGACCAGCCCCAGCCTCTCCACGCTGGCCGCCGCGATCCGGCCGCCGCTCCTCTCCTCGGCCCACTCCGCCAGATCGCTGCTGCCGTAGCCGAACAGGCCGTCGCGGGCGAAGGGGGTGGTGTGCACCGGCTCCCCGTTCAGCAGATGCACGCCGTGCACGGTGGTGCGGCCCCCCGGCAGGAACGCCGGCGCCAGGAACGTGGCCTCGAAGCCCTGCGATGGCCCACCGCCCGCGCCCCCCTCCCCGCCCAGCTCCGCGGCAATCACGTCGCACTCCAGCGGGAAGTGGCTGCGCAGGGTGGAGTCTCCCCGGCTCACGATCAGCCAGTGGCGGCAGCGGCCCTCGGCCTGCTCCGCCGCCACGGCCCGGCGCAGGGCGCGGCAGATCTCCGCCACCCGCTCCGCCGCCGCCGCCGGCGCCAGGGCGCGGGTGTTGGCCAGCACGAACAGCAGCGGCGAGGGGTGGGCCAGACCCCGCCGCAGGGTGGCCGGATCCCAGCGCAGCAGCAGCGGGCAGCCGTGCACCGTCTGCGATCCGGTGGGGTCGTCGTCGAGCACCACAACCTTCATGGCACCATCGTGCCGTGATCACCCCCGAGCCCCGCGAGCTGCCGCACCTGGTGCAGGACCTGCACCAGCGCAACCGGCCGTGGCTGCCCGCCGGGCTGGCCAGCCGGCTGGACTGGGGGCCGCCGGTGGCCCGGCCCCACACGGTGCTGAGCTGCGCCCGGCTGAACCGGATCCTGGAGCACAACCCCGGCGACTTCACCATCACGGTGGAGGCCGGTACACCATTGGTAGCAGTGCAGCAGGCGCTTCAACCCCACGGGCAGTGGCTGCCGCTGGACTGGCCCTGGGGCAGCGGCCCGGCCGGCGAGGGCTCCGGCTCCATCGGCGGCCTGGTGGCCCGCGGCCAGGCCGGCGGCTACCGCCAGCGCTACCTGGGCGTGCGCGACCAGATGATCGGCATCCACCTGCTGCGCAGCGACGGCGTGGCCGCCCGCGCCGGCGGCAAGGTGGTGAAGAACGTGGCCGGCTACGACCTGATGCGGCTGCTGTGCGGCAGCTGGGGCTCCCTCGCCCTGATCACCGCCGTGACCCTGCGCACCCAGCCGATCCCGCCCCACCGCCAGGGGCTGCGGCTGCAGGGCCCCACCGCCGCCCTGGCGGCCTTCAGCCGCTGGCTGCTCGGCTCCAGCCTCAGCCCCGAGCGGATCGACTGGCAGCGGCTGGGCGCCGCCGGCTCAGGCGCCGGGCCCGGCGCCGACACCCTGCTGATCAGCCTGGCCAGCATCAGCGCCCAGACCCTCCAGGAGCAGATCGCCTGCATCGAGGAGAAGGCTGGGGCGGCCCCCGGCGCAGCGGCGGGGGCCGACAGCGGGTCCCTCCTTGTCCACCGCCTGGCGGCGGACGAGCTGGCAGCGGCGGAGGCCCCCAGCCCCGGCGCTGGCCCCGGCGCGGGCAGCGACGCTGCTGCCGGCGCCGCCTGGCTGCTGCGGCTCGGCGTGCGCCCCGAGCGGGTGCCCGACCTGCTCACCACCCCGGCCCTGGCCGGCCTGGAGCTGGTGCTGGGCGCCGGCAGCGGCCTCGGCCATGCCTGGGGGAGCGCCGCCGTGCCGGTCCACCGCGTGGAGGCCCTGCGCCGCCACTGCCGTGAGGCCGGGGGCATGGTCACGGTGCTGCGGCAGCCGGGCGGGAGCAGCATCCCCGCCTGGCTGGATGCACCATCGCGGCCCCTGATCGAGGCCGTCAAGCGGCAGTTCGATCCGAAGCAGCAGCTGGCACGGGGTCGGCTGCCGGGGGTGGAGCCGCCTGGGGTTGCGGAGCCGCCGCCGGCTGGCTGAGGCCCGCCAGCCACTGCAGCAGGGCGGTGTTCACCTGGTCGGGCACCTCGTCGTGGGGACAGTGGCCCGCCTCCAGCACCACCTCCGTGGTGGCCGCCGGGGCGTGGCGCTGGAAGGCGGCGCGGCGGCCGGCGGCGTTGATCCAGGGATCGCGGATGCCCCAGAGCAGCAGCAGCGGGCAGCCCAGCTGGGCGAACAGTTCATCGAGGGGCTGGCCCCGGGGGATGTCGAACACGGTGCGGAACACCCCGAAGGCGCCCGGATCGAGGGAAGGCCGCCGGATCGCCTCCACCAGCGCGTCATCCACGTTGGTGCGGTCGATGTACACCTGGTTCAGGGTGCGGCGGATCGTGGCCGGGCGCCGCAGGTTCTCGAACAGCAGCCGCTGCAGCACAGGGCTTCTCAGCAGGGCGGAGCCGATCGTCTGCCGCGTGATCGCCCCCCAGCCCCGGGGCGGGGCCTGCTCATCACTGAACGGACCGGCCGCGTTGAGCAGGGCCACCCCCGCCGCCTGCTCCCCCAGGGCCGCCCCGGCCGCCAGGGAGGCGAAGCCGCCGAGCGAGTTGCCCACCAGCACCACGGGCCGGCCGATCCGCTCCTGCACGTAGGCCAGAAGCTGATCCCGCCACAGGGCGCCGCCGTAGGCCAGCCCCGCCGGCTTGGCGCTGCGGCCGAAGCCCAGCAGATCCACAGCATGCACCTCATGGGTGGCGGCCAGGGCGGGGATGTTGTGGCGCCAGTGGTCCGTGGAGGCGCCGAAGCCATGCACCAGCAGCACCGCTGGCCCCTCGGGGTTCTCGGGCCCCGCCACCACGGCGTGCACGGGGTGGCCCTGGTAGCTCCAGGGCTGGGCAATCGGCTGATCAGGCACCACGGGCCGGCGGGGAGGGTCGATGCTAGGGAGCCCCGCCGGTTCCCCTTGCCCTACGCCAGCCTCGACTGGATCGCCCTGGCCCCGGGCATCGCCCTCTGGGCCCTGGCCCTCTACCTGCCCCTCAGCCTGCCCCTGGCGCGCCTGGAGGAGGTGCTGGCGGCCGGCTCCCTGCCGGAAGGCGTGCAGCAGCTGCTGCTGGTGGTGGCCAGCCTGGCCCTGGCCCTGGCGCTCGGCACTCTCACCGAGCTGGGGCTGGGCCTGGCGCTGGGGCCCGGCTGGGCCTCCAGCCTCGGCCTGATCGCCGTGGTGTGGGGCCTGTTCACAGCGTTCGCCAGTCGAGCCAGGGAAGACGAGGAATGATCGCCGGCGTGGCGGCGCGGTAGGCGGCGTAGGTCGGATGCACGGCGGCCAGGGCCCGCTCCTCGCGGCGGGCCTTGCCCCCCAGCACCCCCGCCAGGGCCAGCAGCAGGGCCAGATGCAGCAGGCTGCCCAGGGCCAGGGTCACCCCCAGGGAGCAGAGCAGCACCGCCTGGTACAGGGGGTGGCGGCAGCGGCCATAGGCACCGCTGGTGACCAGCGCGGCGCCGGGCATGGGCTCGGGCAGGGGGGTGAGGCTGGGGCCCAGGTTCAGGAACCCCTGCAGCGCCAGCCCCAGGCCCACCAGGAAGAGCGCCACCCCGCCGATCGCCACGGGCAGGGGCCAGGCGTAGCCCCAGGCCCCGGGCGCCGGCCAGGGCGGCAGCAGGTGGGCGGCGATCAGCAGCAGCTGGGCCAGCAGCCACCACTCACCGCGGCGGTTGTCGCGCCAGCCCGCCCAGGTGAGGCCCCAGCGCTGCAGCAGCTTGCCTGGGGCCGGGGAGCGCTCAGGTGGGGATTTCGGCGAGGGGGTCAAGGTCTGGTCCTCCGGATTGGCCGCCCAGCACCAGTCTGAGCAGCACCGGGGCCAGGAAGGTGGTGCCGATCACCATCAGCAGGATCGCCGCCTCCAGGGGCTTGCTCAGCAGGCCGGCCTGGCTGCCCAGGCCCAGGAAGATCAGGCCCACCTCGCCGCGGGGCATCATCCCCAGCCCCACCACCAGCCGGTTGGTCTTCTCCTTGCTGAGGTAGCTCCAGCCGGCCGCCACCTTGCCCAGGATCGCCACCGTGAGCAGGAAGCCGGCGATGATCAGGCCCTCGCGGTTGGCGGGATCGAGCGGGTTCAGCACCGAGAGGTCCATGCCGGTGCCGATCAGCACGAAGAAGATCGTGGCGAACAGCGCCACCAGGGGCTGCACCGTGCCCTGGATGGCATGGTTGTGCTTCGAGCCGCTGAGGATCAGCCCCGCGGCGAAGGCCCCCAGCGCCGCCTCCAGGCCGATCGCCTGGGCGGCGAAGCAGGAGAGCGACAGCACCACGAAGGAGGCCACCACCACTTCGCCCGGGGCCTTGAGCCGATCCAGCACCCAGTCGAAGGCGGGGGCGGCGGTGCGGCTCAGGAACAGGGCCGCGGCCACGAACACCCCGGCGGCCACCACCAGGCTGAGGATCGGGCCGAAGCTGAAGCCGCCGCCCCCCGCCAGGCTCACCACCACCGCCAGGATCACGATGCCGAGGATGTCGTCGAGCACCGCGGCGCCGATCACGGTCTGCCCCTCCCGGGTCTTGAGGAACTTCAGTTCGCCGAACACGCTGGCCGTGATGCCGATGGAGGTGGCGGTCATGGCCGCGCCGGCGAACACCGCCGGGATCAAGGGCACATCGAACAGGTAGTAGAGCCCCAGGGTGCCCATCGCGAAGGGCAGCACCACGCCGGTCACCGCCACGGTGGTGGCCTGGGCCCCCACCGCCACCAGCTCGTCGAGCTCACTCTCGAGGCCGGTGAGGAAGAGCAGGGCGTAGAGCCCGATCTCCGACACCGACTGGAGATTCGGGAAGGTTTCCTCATAGAGCCCCTGCACCGCCTGGGGGGTGAGATCGGAGAGGGAGCCCAGCAGCCCCAGGCCCCAGCTGCTCAGCTGCGCCTGGGTGTCGGGCGGCACGATCAGGTGCAGACCCGACACGCCGATCAGCACGCCGGCCACCAGTTCCCCGAGGATCGTGGGCAGCTGGATGCGCACCATCAGCTCCGCAAGGATGCGGGCCGCCACGAAGATCACCAGGAATTCGCCGACGGAGATCAGGGTCTCGGCCACCTCGAGCTGGTGGCTGCCCACCTCGAGCAACAGGGCTGGCAAGGTCATGAAGGTCTGCTGATGGCGCCGACGGTACCGCCGGTGCCGATGTTCGGACGCAGATCTCTAGGCAGTCACGCCCTGCGCCCGTGGCCACCATCGCTACCGTCCGACTAGGCCATTGCCGGCAGCTGAACGCGATGGGAGCGATTCTCGACACCACGATCCCCTGCCTCGCCAGCCCCCTCCCCCCGCTGGCCTCCGGCCCTTCGGATCAGCACCTCGCCCTGATCGACCGCTGGTGGCGCGCCGCCAACTACCTGGCGGTGGGCATGATCTATCTGCAGGACAATCCCCTGCTCCAGGAGCCGCTCCAACCGCATCACATCAAGAACCGCCTGCTCGGCCACTGGGGGTCGAGTCCTGGCCAGAGCTTCATCTGGGCCCACGCCAACCGGGTGATCCGGGAGCGGGATCTGGAGATGCTCTACCTCTCCGGGCCCGGCCATGGCGCTCCCGGCGTGCTGGCGCCCACCTACCTCGACGGCAGCTACAGCGAGGTTTACCCCGACATCTCCCGCGATGCCGAGGGGATGCGGCGCTTCTTCAAGCAGTTCTCCTTCCCGGGCCACATCGGTTCCCACTGCACCCCCGAAACGCCCGGCTCGATCCATGAGGGCGGGGAACTCGGCTACGTGCTCTCCCACGCCTGCGGGGCGGTGTTCGACAACCCCGGGTTGATCGCTCTGGCCTGCGTGGGCGATGGCGAGGCCGAAACCGGGCCCCTGGCCACCAGCTGGCACATCAACAAGTTCCTCAACCCGATCAGCGACGGCGCCGTGCTGCCGGTGCTGCACCTGAACGGCTACAAGATCGCCAACCCCACCCTGCTGGCCCGCATCCCACGCGAGGAACTGGCCAACCTCCTGCGCGGCTACGGCTGGGAACCGATCTTCGTGGAGGGTCATGAGCCCATGGCCATGCACCGCGCCATGGCGGCCGCCATGGACCTGGCCGTCAACGCCATTCAGCAGGTGCGCGCCACCTGCCGGGCCAGCGGCGAGGCGGTGCGGCCGGCCTGGCCGATGATCGTGCTGCGTTCACCCAAGGGCTGGACGGGCCCGCACGCGCTGCGCGGCCAGAAACTCGAGAACTTCTGGCGCGCCCATCAGGTGCCCCTGCCCGGGCCGAAGCACGACGCCGAGCAGCTGGCCATGCTCGAGGGCTGGCTGCGCAGCTACCGGCCGCAGGAGCTGTTCGACGCCGACGGCACCCTGCTGCCGGACCTGCAGGCCCTCTCGCCCCGGGGGCCGCGGCGCATGGGTTCCAGCCCCCATGCCAACGGCGGCCGGCTGCGCCGCAGCCTGCGCCTGCCGCCGATCGAGGCCTACGCCGTGCCGGTGGAGCAGCCCGGCCGTTCGGAACACGAGAACACCGCCCCGCTGGGGGCCCTGCTGCGCGACAGCATCGCCCGCAACCCCGACTCCCTGCGGGTGTTCGGGCCCGACGAAACGGCCTCGAACCGGCTGCAGGCCATCTACGCGGTGAGCAAGAAGGTGTGGATGGAGAACTTCCTGCCGGAGGACATGAACGGCGGTGAGCTCGCCCGCGAGGGCCGCGTGGTGGAGATGCTCTCGGAGCACACCCTGGTGGGGATGATGGAGGGCTACCTGCTCACCGGCCGCCACGGCTTCTTCCACACCTACGAGGCCTTCGCCCACGTGATCGCCTCGATGTTCAACCAGCACGCCAAGTGGCTGGAGAGCTGCATCCACCACGCGCCCTGGCGGGCGCCGGTGGGCTCCTGGAACTGCCTGATCTCCTCCACCGTGTGGCGCCAGGACCACAACGGCTTCACCCACCAGGACCCGGGCTTCATCGACCTGGCGGGCAACAAGAGCGGCGAGGTGGTGCGGGTGTATCTGCCCCCCGATGCCAACAGCCTGCTGGCGGTGGCGGAGGAGGCGCTGGTGGAGACGAACGTCTGCAACATCATCGTGTCCGACAAGCAGAAGCACCTCCAGTACTTCAGCCTCGAGCAGGCGCGCCGGCACGTGGCCAAGGGGATCAGCCTGGTGGAGTGGGCCAGCAACGACGATGACGGCACCGAACCCGACGATCCCGATGTGGTGATGGCCTGCGCCGGCGACATCCCCACCAAGGAGACCCTCGCCGCGGTGCAGATCCTCCGCCGTGAATGCCCCCAGCTGAAGATCCGGGTGGTGAATGTGGTGAAGCTCTTCGCCCTCACCCAGCCCAGCGAGCATCCCCACGGCCTGAGCGACCGGGATTTCGACAGCCTGTTCACCACCGACAAGCCGGTGATGTTCAATTTCCACGGCTACCCCTGGCTGATCCACCGGCTCACCTACCGCCGCACCAACCACCGGAACTTCCATGTGCGCGGCTACAAGGAGAAGGGCAACATCAACACCCCGCTGGAGCTGGCGATGAACAACCAGATCGACCGCTTCAACCTGGTGATCGATGTGATCGACCGCGTTCCCTCCCTGGGGTCACGGGCGGCCCACGTGAAGGAACGCATGAAGAACGCCATCCTGGCGAACCGCGCCCATGCCCATGAACACGGCATGGACGCCCCCGAGATCACCCACTGGCGCTGGAGCACCCCCGAGGCATGACCACGATCCGACCCCGCGCCCTGCGCCTGCCCACACCGGGCTGCTACGCCGATCCCCACCGCAGCGGTGCGGAACCGGAGGACGTGTTCGACGGCATGACCGAGCACCTCTTCTACAGCCTGGGCAAGCTCGCTCCCACCGCCACCCGCCACGACCTCTACGTGGCCCTCAGCTACGCCGTGCGCGACCGGCTGATGACCCGCTACCTCGCCGGCCTCGAGGCCCTGCGGGCCACGCCGGCCCGGGTGGTGGCCTACCTCTCGGCCGAGTTCCTGATCGGCCCCCAGCTGGGCAACAACCTGCTGATGCTCGGCATCCAGGACTCAGCGGCGGCGGCCCTGCGCCGCTTCGGCATCGAGGACATCAACCAGATCCTGGATGTGGAGGAGGAACCGGGGCTGGGCAACGGCGGCCTCGGCCGCCTGGCGGCCTGCTTCCTCGAATCGCTGGCTTCCCTGGAGATTCCGGCCTCCGGCTATGGCATCCGCTACGAGTTCGGCATCTTCGACCAGCTGATCCGCGACGGCTGGCAGGTGGAGATCACCGACAAGTGGCTGAAGGCGGGCTGGCCCTGGGAGCTGCCCCAGCCGGACCAGGCCTGCTTCGTGGGCTTCGGCGGCCGCACCGAGACCTACCGCGACACCCACGGCGACCAGCGGGTGCGCTGGATTCCCGCCGAGCACGCCATCGGCATCCCCCACGACGTGCCGGTGCTGGGCTACCGGGTGAACACCTGCAACCGGCTGCGCCTCTGGCGCGCCGACGCCACCGAATCGTTCGACTTCTACGCCTTCAACATCGGCGACTACTACGGCGCCGTGGAGGAGAAGGTGGGCAGCGAAACCCTCTCCAAGGTGCTCTACCCCAACGACGGCACCGATGAGGGCCGCCGCCTGCGCCTGAAGCAGCAGCACTTCTTCGTGAGCTGCTCCCTGCAGGACATGATCCGCAGCCTGGAGGGCCGCGGCCTGCCGCTCGAGGAGTTCCCCGACCACTGGGCCGTGCAGCTCAACGACACCCACCCCTCGATCGCGGTGGCCGAGCTGATGCGGCTGCTCATCGACGAGAAGCAGCTGGAGTGGGACACCGCCTGGGACATCACCCGCCGCTCCCTCTCCTACACCAACCACACCCTGCTGCCGGAGGCCCTGGAGAAGTGGGGCGTGGATCTGTTCGGTTCGCTGCTGCCCCGCCACCTGGAGCTGATCTACGAGATCAACCGGCGGTTCCTGCAGCAGGTGCGCATCCGCTACCCCGGCAATGAAGGGGTGCTGGCGCGAATGTCGATCATCGACGAGCAGGGCGGCAAGGCCGTGCGGATGGCCAACCTCGCCACCGTGGGGTCCCACCACGTGAACGGCGTGGCCGCGCTGCACAGCCGGCTGGTGACCACCGACCTCTTCCCCGAGTTCGCCGCCTTCTGGCCCGAGAAGTTCACCAACGTGACCAACGGCGTCACCCCGCGGCGCTGGATGGCCCTGGCCAACCCGCAGCTGGCCGCCCTGCTGGACGAGGCCATCGGCGAGGGTTGGGTGAAGGACCTCGAGCAGTTGCGGCAGCTGGAGAGCTACGCCGGGGACAGCGCCTTTCTGGAGCGCTGGGAAACCACCAAGCTGGCCGTGAAGACCCAGCTCAGCCATTACATCCACCGCCACAACGGCGTGCTGGTGGATCCCTCCTCCCTGTTCGACGTGCAGGTGAAGCGGATCCACGAGTACAAGCGGCAGCACCTCAATGCCCTGCAGGTGATCGCCCAGTACCTGCGCATCAAGAACGGCGAAGGCGATGATCTGCCGCCCCGCACGGTGATCTTCGGCGGCAAGGCCGCGCCCGGCTACTACATGGCCAAGCTGATCATCCGCTTTCTCAACGGCATCGCCGACACGATCAATGCCGATCCGGACATGGACGGCCGGCTGCGCGTGATCTTCCTGGCCGACTACAACGTGAAGCTGGGCGAGCGGGTGTATCCGGCCTCCGACCTCTCCGAGCAGATCTCCACCGCGGGCAAGGAGGCCTCCGGCACCGGCAACATGAAGTTCGCCATGAATGGCGCCCTCACGATCGGCACCCTCGATGGCGCCAACGTCGAAATCCGCGAGCAGGTGGGGGAGGACAACTTCTTCCTGTTCGGCAAGACCACCGAGGAGATCAACGCGCTGCACCGCACCGGCTACCGGCCCTGGGAGCTGATCGGCTCGATGCCCGAGCTGGCCGAGGTGCTGCGGCTGGTGGAACAGGGCCACTTCAGCAACGGCGACGGCGAGCTGTTCCGTCCGCTGCTGGAGAACCTCACCGGCCGGGATCCCTTCTTCGTGCTGGCCGACTTCAACGACTACCTGCGGGCCCAGGCTGCCGTGGGCAAGGCCTGGGTCGATCGCCCGCGCTGGAACCGCATGTCGCTGCTGAACACCGCCCGCACCGGCTTCTTCTCCTCCGACCGCTCCATCCGGGAGTACGCCGAGAAGATCTGGCAGGTCACCCCCTACCCGGTGGCGATCACCTGCGAGATCGAGGACGATCCCGACTGAAAGCCTTCGGGTTCAGCTGCGGTCGGGCAGGTCCGGTGTCTGGTGCAGGAGCCGGTTGAGCCGCAGGCGATCGGCATTGAGGGGATCGGGGGCGAGCTCACCTGCCACCTCGCGGAACTTCTGCTCCACCTCCTCCGGCATGCGCACATCGAAGATGCGCTCCATCAGCGCCTCGATCGAGAAGAGGTGGGCGTTGATGTTCTCCAGGTCGGCCATGGCCTGCTGGAGGGAATCCGGCTCAGGGGCCGCATCGGGCGCCACCGCGGCGCCACGGGCATCCGCCGCCGCCGGCGTGGAAGGCTGCTGGGCCGGTGCATCGCCGGCGGCATCCGCCTGCTTCTGGAGCTCCTCCATCACCCGACCCGCCAGGGTGCGGAACGACTGCAGAGCAGCCCAGTTGAGCTCCTGCTGCTGCCGCAAGGTGGGATTTTCACGGATCAATCGGTCGTGTTCCCGATAAAACCGCTGGCAATCAGGGCACTGGCAGGGCTCTTCGGGCACCGCGCTCCCCAGGGAAGTCAGTCCCCATCATGGCACCGAGGGCCAGCGGGGGGCCGTGACGGCCTCAGGCCACCAGATTCTCCCCGTCCGCCTGTTCATCCCGGTCGTCGTCGCAGGCGGCGGGCAGGGGGATCTCAATCGAACTCACCACCTGGATCACATCGCGCAGCCGCATGGAGTCGGCGAACCAGCCCATGGCCTGCTCGGTGTCGCCGCGGCGCTCCGCATCGCCGGCCTGCTCCTCGTGGGCCTCGGCCAGCAGGGCCAGCCAGCAGAGGCAACGGGCCTGAACCACCGAAAGGTCGATCTCATCGAGCTGGCCATCGGCCAGGCGCTCGCTCTCCTGCTGCACCAGCAGGCGCAGGCGCAGATCATGCAGGGGCGTCATCGGCATCCCGCGACTCGGTCTACGCTAGCGGCAGTGGCTGGAATCGCCATGGCACCACCGGTAGCGCCAACTACCGGTTGGACAATCACGGGGCTGGCGGGACTCGAACCCACGACCTACGGTTTAGGAAACCGTCGCTCTATCCGGCTGAGCTACAGCCCCCGGCGCCGCCATTATGCGGCCGGGGCGCCAGCCAGCACCCTGTCGTCGGCCCGCACCGCATCAGCAGGCATCATGGGGGGTGAAAGCAGGCGAGGTGATCGCGATCGGGTGAGGCAGGCCTTCGGGCCGGGCCCCAGCCCGGTTGAGGAAAGTCCGGGCTCCCCAATGGCCAGGCTTGCTGGGTAATGCCCAGTGCGGGTGACCGCGAGGAGAGTGCCACAGAAACACACCGCCGATGGCCGGGGCCCTGCCCTGTGCACAGGCAAGGGTGCAAAGGTGCGGTAAGAGCGCACCAGCAGCATCGAGAGGTGCTGGCTCGGTAAACCCCGGCCGGGAGCAAGGCCCAGGGACCAACGGTTGGCCATGAACACCGGTCCCGCCCCAAGTGCGCCGCTCGAGGCCGCCGGTGACGGCGGTCCCAGACAGATGATCACCCCGGGAGGGGTTCGCCCCATCCGGAACAGAACCCGGCTTACGTCCTGCTTTCCCCCCCTTCGGCGCCGCCACGCCACCCGACCCGAAGCGCCCCGTGACCCCCGATCGCCGTCGCCAACTGGTGGCCTTCCTGGCCAGCCTCGGCATCGATCCCCGCCGGCAAGGCGGCCCCGGTGATGCCGCCGCGGTGCTGGCCCCGATCGAGGAGGCCCTCACCCACACCTCGGCCCGCCAGCGCTGCAACCACGAGCGGCTCGAGTTCCTCGGCGATGCAGTGCTGCGGCTGGCCGCCTCCGAATACCTGCACCGCCACCACCCGCAGCTCAGCGTGGGGAGCCAGTCGGCCCTGCGCAGCCAGCTGGTGAGCGACCGCTGGCTGGCCGAGCTGGCCGACAGCTGCGGCCTGGAGACGGTGTGGCGCATCGGGCCGATGGCCCGTGGCGACCGGGCCGGCCTGGCCACCGTGCGCGCCGAGCTGTGCGAGGCCCTGATCGGTGCGATCTACCGCTGCTGGGGCGACTCCCTCGAGCCGGTGCACGCCTGGCTCAACCCCCACTGGCAGCTGGCCAGCCAGGAGATGCTGGCCGATCCCGACCGCCACAACTGGAAATCGGCCCTGCAGGAATGGACCCAGGGCCAGGGGCTCGGCCTGCCCAGCTACAGCTGCGAGGAGCGCAGCACCCGGCATGCCGATCCCCGCCGGTTCCATTGCCGGCTGACGCTGGCGGCAGGGGAGGCGCAGAGCTGGGAGGGCTGGGGCCGCTCGCGCCGGGCGGCGGAGCAGGATGCCGCCCGCCTGGCCCTGGCCTGGGTCAGATCTGCTCGAGGGTCGTGAGCGGCATGGTCACCAGCTTGTCCCAGTTGCCGCCCTCGAAGAGCACGGCGGCACGGCTGCCGCTGATGCGCTGCACGAACCCCTTGTAGCCGTTGTAGATCGAGCGCACGTCGCGCACCACCACGGTGGTGCCCGGCAGGATCGGCAGGTCGGGCATGGGAAGGAGCTGGCGTGGCGCCATTATCGGGCGCAACAGCCGGATCGGGCCTGATCGGAATGCACAAGCTCCTGGTAGTGGGCAAGGTGGTGGCGGCCCAGGGTCTGCGCGGGGAGCTGCGGGTGCTGCCCATGAGCGATTTCCCCGAGCGCTTCACCCGCCCTGGCGCCCGCTGGCTGCAGCAGCGCGGCGCCGAGCCCCGGGAGGTGGAGCTGCTGGGGGGACGCCAGCTGCCGGGCAAGGAGCTGTTCGTGGTGCGTCTGGCCGGGGTGGACAGCCGCGAGGCGGCCGAGGCGCTGGTGGGGCAGGAGCTGCTGGTGCAGGCGGGCGACCGGCCCAGGCTGGCGCAGGGGGAATTCCATCTGCTTGACCTGGTGGGGCTGGAGGTGCGGCTGCTCGCCAGCGGTGAGGTGGTGGGCACCGTGACCGACCTGATCCACGCCGGCAACGACCTGCTCGCCGTGGCCGCCGGCGACCGCCAGCTGCTGATTCCCTTCGTGAGCGCGATCGTGCCGGAGGTGAAGCTCGCCGAAGGGTGGATCGGCATCACGCCGCCGCCGGGGCTGCTCGAGCTCTGAGTGCCATGAACAGCAGGCCCCTGGCCGGCTGCCGTTGAATGGGGGCGAGGCTTCGGGTCCGATGAGCACCAGTCCCAGCACCAGTCGTGCCAGCACCAGTCCCAGCAGCACCACCTCCCTGGTTCCCGTGATTCTCTGCGGCGGCACGGGCACCCGCCTCTGGCCCCTCTCGCGGGCGAGCTATCCGAAGCAGTACTGGGCCCTGGGCGGCGACGGCGACGAGACCCTGCTGCAGCAGACCGTGCAGCGCCTGGAGGGCCTGGCCGGCCTGGCACCGCCGCTGCTGATCTGCAACGAGGACCACCGCTTCATCGTGGCCGAACAGATGCGCCAGATCGGGGTGGAGCCGGCCGGCATCCTGCTCGAACCGATCGGCCGCAACACCGCCCCGGCCGTGGCGGTGGCCGCCCTGCAGGCCACGGCCAAGGGCGACGATCCCCTGCTGCTGGTGCTGGCGGCGGATCACCTAGTGCGCGATCCGGCCCGCTTCCGGCAGACGGTCACCGCCGGGCTGGCCACGGCGGAAGCGGGCCGCCTGGTGACCTTCGGCATCGTGCCCACCGCCCCGGAGACCGGCTACGGCTACATCGAGGCGGCCGAGCCCCTGGCCGTGGCCGCCGGCAGCGCGCCCCGGGCCGTGCCGATCGCCCGCTTCGTGGAGAAGCCCGACCGGGCCACGGCCGAAGGCTTCCTCGCCTCCGGCCGCTTCACCTGGAACAGCGGCATGTTCCTGTTCCGCGCCAGCGCCGTTCTGGCGGAACTGGAGCGGCTGGCACCGGAGGTGGTGAGCGCCTGCCGCGCCGCTCTGGAGCACGACGCCGCCGACCTCGATTTTCTGCGGCTGGAGCGGGAGGCCTTCGCCGGCTGCCCCAGCGTGGCGATCGACGTGGCCGTGATGGAGAAGACGGAGCTGGGCAGCGTGCTGCCGCTGCAGGCGGGCTGGAGTGACGTGGGCAGCTGGAGCGCCCTGTGGGAAACCGCCGACCAGGACAGCGCCGGCAATGTGCTGCGCGGCCGGGTGATCAGCGAGGAGAGCCGCAACTGCTATCTGCGCAGCGAGCACCGGCTGGTGGTGGGCCTGGGCGTGGAGGATCTGGTGGTGGTGGAGACCGACGACGTGGTGCTGGTGGCCCACCGGGAGCGGGCCCAGGACGTGAAGACCGTGGTGGGCCTGCTGGAGCGGGCGGGGGCTCCCGAGAGCCGGGCCCACCGCAAGATCTACCGGCCCTGGGGCTCCTACGACGGCGTCGTGGAGGGCGAGCGCTGGCAGGTGAAGAAGATCGTGGTGAATCCCGGCGCCAGCCTGTCGCTGCAGATGCACCACCACCGCGCCGAGCACTGGGTGGTGGTGAAGGGAACGGCCGTGGTGGAGAAGGACGGCCACGAGGAGCTGGTGGGCGAGAACCAGAGCACCTACATCCCGCTGGGGGCCAGGCACCGGCTCAGCAACCCGGGCAAGATCCCGGTGGAGATGATCGAGGTACAGAGCGGCTCCTACCTCGGCGAGGACGACATCGTGCGCTTCGAGGACCGCTACGGGCGGAGCGACATGGCCCTGCGCCCATGAGGTGCAAGCCGGGAGCCGGCCTCACTCCACGGTGACGCTCTTGGCCAGGTTGCGGGGCTGATCCACATCCAGGCCCCGGTGGGCGGCGATGTGATAACTGAGGAGCTGCATCGGGATCACGGTGAGCAGGGGGCTGAGCAGCTCATCCACCTCGGGCACCGGCAGCAGCACGTCGAACAGCCCGGTGTCCGGCCCCTCGGGGGCCACCCCGATCAGCTGGGCATCGCGGGCCTTGGCCTCCTGGGCGTTGCTGAGCACCTTGTCGAACACCGTGCCCGGCATCGCAATCGACACCACCGGCACCCGCGCATCGAGCAGGGCGATCGGCCCGTGCTTCATCTCGCCGGCGGGGTAGCCCTCGGCGTGGATGTAGCTGATCTCCTTGAGCTTGAGGGCCCCCTCCAGCGCGATCGGATAGTTGATGCCCCGGCCCAGGAAGATCATGTCCTGGGTGTCGGCGAACAGGTGCGCCAGGGACTCACAGCGCTGGTCCAGGTCGATCACCAGCTGCTTGAGCAGTTCCGGCAGGGTGCGGAGTTCGGCCACGAGGCGGCGCAGCTGCTCCGGGCCGCCGGCCCCCGGAGCCCCGCCATGGCGCTCGGCGAACGCCAGGGCGAGGCCGTAGAAGGCCAGGAGCTGGCCCAGGAAGGTCTTGGTGGCGGCCACCCCCACCTCGATGCCGGCCCCGATGTCGAGCAGGTGCGGCACCATCCGGGCCAGCGAACTCTCCGGCCGGTTGGTGATCCCCAGCAGCCGCGGCACGAAGGCGGGATCGGCCACCAGCTGGCGGCGGTCGCGCTCCATCGCCAGGGCGGCCAGGGTGTCGGCCGTTTCGCCCGACTGGGTGACGCCGATGGTGAGCGTGTGGGGGGCCAGGGGCGGCGGCGCGTAGCGAAACTCACTGGCGTAGAACACGCTGGTGGGGATGCCGGCCAGCTGCTCCAGCAGGTAGGCCCCCACCTGGGCGGCATGGCGACTGGTGCCGCAGGCCAGGATCTGGATCCGCTCCACGCCCCCATACACGGACTCATCCAGGGGCAGGGCCACCAGGGGGCCCTGGGACGCCGCCGGCAGATGGCGCGCCATCCACAGCGCCGCGGTTTCAGGCTGCTCGTGAATTTCCTTGAGCATGAAGTGGCGGAAGCTGCGCTTGTCCGCCACGTGCTGGGTGCCGCTCAGGAGGCTCGGGGTGCGCTGCACCCGTTCGCCGGCCGCGTCGTAGAGCTCGATGCCCAGCGGGGTGAGCAGGGCCACCTCACCGTCCTCCATCGGCAGGATGGTGCGGGTGAACCCGGCCAGGGCCGGCGTGTCGCTGGCGCAGAGAAATTCGCCTTCCCCCAGGCCGATCAGCAGGGGGGCGGCGCGGCGGGCCACCACCAGCGCCCCGGGTGCCTGGGCCCACACCACCGCCAGGGCATAGGCGCCATGGAGCTGGGGCAGCACCTGCTGCACCGCCTTCAGCAGCAGGGCACCGCCGGCCACGAGGCCGCCGGCCTGCAGCCGGTCCAGCTGCCGGGCCAGCAGGTGGGGGATCACCTCGGTGTCGGTGTCCGAGCGGAACTCCACCCCCTCGGCCTGCAGTGTCTCCCGCAGGCTGCGGTGGTTCTCGATGATCCCGTTCTGCACCACGGCCACCTGGCCCCTGCCGTCCAGGTGGGGGTGGGCGTTGCGTTCCTCGGGCTTTCCGTGGGTGGCCCAGCGGGTGTGGCCGATGCCGCAGTGCCCGGGAGCGCCCTGCTGCTCAACACGGGCCACGAGGTTCATCAGCTTGCCCTCGGCCCGGAGGCAGTGGAGGCGGGCGGCGCCGGCCAGCGGAGCGGCATCGGCCGCCGACTCCACCGTGGCAATGCCGGCGGAGTCGTAGCCGCGGTACTCCAGCTGGCGCAGCCCCTCCAGCAACTGGGGAGCCACCTCGCGGGAACCGATCAGGGCAACGATGCCGCACATAGGGCAGGAGCAACAAAAAAGCCCGGCGGGGCCGGGCCTGAGCTTATGAGAGCTGAATGGGTGGCCCCGGCGGGGCCGGGCGGCGATGGATTCAGCCTGGTGGCAGGGGCCTCAGTAGGCCAGGCCCATGGAGCGGGTGGTCTCGTCGCCGAGATACACGCGGATGGAGAGGAAGTCGGTGGGGCAGGCCGTTTCGCAGCGCTTGCAGCCCACGCAGTCCTCGGTGCGGGGGGAGGAGGCGATCTGTCCGGCCTTGCAGCCGTCCCAGGGCACCATCTCCAGCACGTCCAGGGGGCAGGCCCGCACGCACTGGGTGCAGCCGATGCAGGTGTCGTAGATCTTGACGGCGTGGGACATCTGGACTCCGGTGTGCTGAGACTCGGCGTGTGGCAAAGGTACCCAAGCCGTTCGGGCTCCACCGCTCCGCGACACCAGCCCTTCACCCTTGTTCATACGCCGGCCGCCAGGCCGGCGCTGGAGGGCAATCGGGGGAGGGCTGACAGGGCGACCCGTAGAGTGCTTCGACCCACACAGCGGCCATGTCCCAGGAAGCGATCTTCGAGAAAGTGAGCTCCATCGTTGCTGAACAGCTCAGCGTCGACGCGGCCGAAGTGAAGCCCGAGTCCAACTTCCAGAACGATCTGGGCGCCGACTCCCTCGACACCGTCGAGCTGGTGATGGCCCTGGAGGAGGCCTTCGACATCGAAATCCCCGACGAGGCCGCCGAGGGCATCACCACCGTCGGCGATGCCGTCAAGTACATCCAGGACAAGCAGGCCTGAACCGCTCCATGGTCCAGGGTCTCCAGCGGGTCGTCATCACCGGCCTCGGCGCAGTCACTCCGATCGGCAATGACGTTCCCAGCTACTGGGAAGGGTTGAGCAGCGGTCGTAACGGGGTGGCCGGCATCACCCTCTTCGATGCCAGCCGCCATGCCTGCCGCTTCGCCGCCGAGGTGAAGAACTTCGACCCCAGCGGCTGGCTGGAGCCCAAGGAGACGAAGCGCTGGGATCGCTTCTGCCAGTTCGGGGTGGTGGCCGCCAAGCAGGCGGTGGCCGATGCCGGTCTCTGCATCGACGAGAGCAACGCCCACCGGGTGGGCACCTCGATCGGGTCGGGCGTGGGCGGCCTGCTGATGATGGAGACCCAGGCCCATGTGCTCGCCGACCGGGGGCCCGACCGGGTGAGCCCGTTCTGCGTGCCGATGATGATCCCCAACATGGCCACGGGGCTCACCGCCATCGCCCTGGGCGCCAAGGGGCCGAGTTCGGCCGTGGCCACCGCCTGCGCCGCCGGGTCCAACGCCATCGGCGATGCCTACCGCCTGATCCAGCTGGGGCTGGCCGACGCCATGGTGTGCGGCGGCGCCGAGTCGGCGATCACGCCGCTGGGGCTGGCCGGCTTCGCCAGCGCCAAGGCCCTCTCCTTTCGCAACGACGACCCCGCCACCGCCAGCCGCCCCTTCGATGCCGAGCGCAACGGCTTCGTGATCGGCGAGGGTGCCGGTGTGCTGGTGCTGGAAAGCCTGTCCCATGCGGAGGCCCGTGGTGCCACGGTGCTGGCGGAGGTGGTGGGCTACGGCATGAGCTGCGATGCCCACCACATCACCGCCCCCTCCCCCGGCGGCGTGGGCGGTGCCCAGGCGATCCGGCTGGCCCTCGCCGACGCGGAGCTGGAGCCCGAGGCCGTCGACTACGTCAACGCCCATGGCACCAGCACCCAGGCCAACGACAGCAACGAGACCTCCGCCATCAAGAGCGCCCTCGGCGCCCATGCCCATCGGATCCCGGTGAGCTCCACCAAGTCGATGACGGGCCACCTGCTGGGCGGCAGCGGCGGCATCGAGGCCGTGGCCGCGGTGCTGGCCATGAAGCACGGCGTGGTGCCCCCTACGATCAATTACCAAAATCCGGATCCGGCCTGTGATCTGGATGTCGTGCCCAACCAGGCCCGCGAACGGACACTCGATGTGGTTCTCTCCAATTCCTTCGGATTCGGTGGCCACAACGTCTGCCTGGCCTTCCGGCGCCTGCCATGAGCTGGCCCCCCTGTCATGAGCTGATGGTCTGTTAGCTCCCTGGCCCGTTCGCTGCACCGGCCGGTTGTGCCTGTTGCGTACACCCCCCGATCCACCCCTACCCCTAGTTCTCCCCCGATGGTCGCCACCCCCACCCCGTCCATGACGTCCGCCAGCCAGCTGGAAACGCTCTGCATCAACAGCATCCGGTTCCTGGCCATCGACGCCATCAACAAGTCGAACTCGGGGCACCCGGGCCTGCCCATGGGGTGTGCCCCCATGGCCTTCGCCCTGTGGGACAAGGCGCTGCGGCACAACCCGAAGAACCCCAAGTGGTTCAACCGCGACCGCTTCGTGCTCTCGGCCGGCCACGGCTGCATGCTGCTCTATGCACTGCTGCACCTCACCGGCTACGAGTCGGTGACGCTGGACGACATCAAGCAGTTCCGCCAGTGGGGCTCCAAGACCCCTGGCCACCCGGAAACCTTCGAGACCCCCGGCGTGGAGGTCACCACCGGCCCCCTCGGCCAGGGCATCTCCAACGCCGTGGGCCTGGCGATCGCCGAGGCCCATCTGGCGGCCCGCTTCAACAAGCCCGGCGCCCAGCTGGTGGATCACTACACCTACGTGATCATGGGCGACGGCTGCCACCAGGAGGGTGTGAGCAGCGAAGCCGCCTCCCTGGCCGGCCACCTGGGCCTGGGCAAGCTGATCGCCCTCTACGACGACAACCACATCACCATCGACGGCAACACGGCGGTGTCCTTCACCGAAGACGTGCTGCAGCGCTATGAGGCCTACGGCTGGCACACCATCCACGTGCCCGACGGCAACACCGATGTGGCCGCCATCGCCCGGGCGATCGAGGAGGCCAAGGCCGTCACCGACCGGCCCTCGATGATCAAGGTGACCACCACCATCGGCTACGGCTCCCCCAACAAGGCCAACACCGCCGGCGTGCACGGCGCGGCCCTCGGCGCCGATGAGGCCGAACTCACCCGCAAGGCCCTGGAATGGAGCTACGGCGCCTTCGAGGTGCCCCAGGAGGCCTACGACCACTGGCGCCAGGCCATCAGCCGCGGCGAGGCGGCCGAGGCCGAGTGGACCACCACCCTGGCGAGCTATCGCAGCCAATACCCCGCCGAGGCGGCCGAGTTCGAGCGGATGCTGCGCGGCGAGCTGCCCCAGGGCTGGGATGCCCCTCTGCCCAGCTACACCCCGGCCGACAAGGGCCTGGCCACCCGGCAGCACTCCTACAACTGCCTCAATGCCATCGGGCCGAAGCTGCCCGAACTGATCGGCGGCTCCGCCGACCTCACCCACTCCAACCTCACGGACATCAAGGGTGAGGCCAGCTTCCAGAAGGGCGGCGAAGCCAACCGCTACCTCCACTTCGGTGTGCGGGAGCATGCCATGGCGGCCGTGCTCAACGGCATCGCCTACCACGGCAGCGGCCTGATCCCCTACGGCGGCACCTTCGCCGTCTTCGCCGGCTATGCCCTCGGCGCCATCCGCCTCTCGGCCCTGAGCGAACTGGGGGTGATCTACGTGCTCACCCACGATTCGATCGGACTGGGCGAAGACGGCCCCACCCACCAGCCGATCGAGACCCTCGCCAGCCTGCGCGCCCTGCCCAACCTGCTGGTGATCCGCCCCGGCGACGGCAACGAGACCAGCGGCGCCTACCAGGTGGCGATCGCCAACCGGAACCGCCCCACCGCCCTGATCCTCAGCCGCCAGGGGATGGCCAACCAGGCCAACTCCACCGCCTCCGCCGTGGCGAAGGGCGGCTACATCCTCGAGGACAGCGACGGCACCCCCGATCTGATCCTGATCGGCACCGGCACCGAACTCGATCTGTGCGTGAAGGCCGCCGCTGAACTCCGCAGCGCCGGCAAGAACGTGCGCGTGGTGTCGATGCCCTGTGTGGAGCTGTTCGAGGAGCAGGACGCCGCCTATCGCGAGAGCGTGCTGCCGGCGGCCTGCCGCAAGCGCCTGGTGGTGGAGGCCTCCTGCTCCTTCGGCTGGCACAAGTACACCGGTTTCGATGGCGCCAGCGTGAGCATCGACCGCTTCGGCGCCTCCGCTCCCGGTCCGGTGTGCATGGAGCAGTTCGGCTTCACCGTGGAGAACGTGGTGGCCAGGGCCCAGGCGCTGGGCTGATCGGATCCCCTGCCCCCAAGCCAAGGGCCAGCACCCTGCCCCGCCTTCAGGCGGGGCTTTTTGGTGTCCGAACCCCGCCCAGCTCCGATCGGGCTCTGGGCAGAGTGGACACCGCCATCCCCCGCACCGTGCTGACCCCATCGCTGCGCTGCCCCCCTGTTTCGCCCCAGTGGTGGCTCAGCCTTGGGATGCGCTGGGCGGCCGTGGTGGCCTTCACCGCCGGGATCGGGCACTGTTCGGTGCAACCCGGCACTCCCACCCCCTCGGGCGCCCTGGGGGGCGACGCCGGCGGGGAGCCGGTGGCGCTGCTCAGCCCCGATCCCGCCGGATTGCCGGTGGAGGCGGTGACGCTCACGACGGTGGTGGAGGGTCTGGAACACCCCTGGGGCATGGCCTGGCTACCGAACGGCACTCTGCTGATCACCGAGCGGCCGGGACGGCTGCGCATCGTGCGCTCCGGCCGGCTCGACCCGAAGCCCGTGCCGGGGGTGGCTCCGGTGGCCTCGGACGTGAAGGCCGACCAGCTGTTCGCCGCCAGCCAGGGGGGACTGCTGGACATCGCCCCCCATCCGCGCTTTGCCGAGAACGGCTGGATCTACTTCAGCTATGCCCATGGCACCCGGGAGGCCAACGGCACCCGCGTGGCCCGGGCCCGCTTCGATGGCCGCGCCCTGCGCGACTGGCAGGTGATCTTCCGGGTGAACCGCAGCAAGAGCGGCGGGCAGCACTTCGGCTCGCGGCTGCTGTGGCTGCCGGATGCCACCCTGCTCGTGTCGATCGGCGATGGGGGCAACCCGCCCGTGAGCCTCGACGGCGCCTGGATCCGTCTCCAGGCCCAGAACCCGGCCAGCCACCTGGGCAAGGTGGTGCGCCTGAACGACGACGGCTCCATCCCCCCCCGACAACCCCTTGGTAGGACGCCGAGGAGCCGATCCGGCGGTGTGGAGCCTCGGCCACCGCAACATCCAGGGCCTGGCCCACGACCCGGTGCACCGGCGGGTGTGGGCCACGGAGCATGGCTCCCGGGGCGGCGATGAACTCAACCTGATCCGGGCCGGCGCCAACCACGGCTGGCCGGTGGTGTCCCACAGCAGGGAGTACGGCAGCGGCCAACCCGTGGCCGGCCGCACCTCGGCGCCGGGATTCGCCGACCCCCGCCGGGTGTGGATGGGCACCATCGCCCCCTCGGGGCTGGCCGTGTACCAGGGGGATCGGGTACCGCAGTGGCAGGGCAACCTGTTCGTGGGGGGTCTGGTGGCCCAGGGCGTGCGGCGGCTGCAGCTCAATGAGGCAGGAGTGGTGATCGGGGAATCGGTGCTGCCGATCGGAGCACGGGTGCGCGATGTGCGGCAGGGGCCTGATGGGGAGCTCTACGTGCTCACCGATGAACCCCGGGGCCGGCTGCTGCGGCTGCGGCCGGCGGAGCGCCCGGCGGCGGCTTCATAGGCCGATCCGGCCCGTGATGATCCCCCACCACAGACACCAGTCAGCCAGGAAGCTGAACAGGGGGTAGCGGAAGGTGGCCGGCCGGTTCAGCTCGAAGAAGAAATGCCCTGCCCAGGCGAACAGGTAACCCTGCACCAGGGCCACGGGCAGCAACCACCACTGCCGGCTCAGGAGCGCCACCAGCAGCAGCAGGATGGCCAGATTGGCGCCAAGGAAATGGAGCCGGCGGGAGGTGCGGTTGGCATGCTCGCCCAGATAGAAGGGGTAGAAGTGAGCAAACGTGGTGAACTGCCGCTCGCTGCCCATGCCGGTGCCCGCCGTGTGCCCTCAACAATCACCCCATCCTGATCCGCCGGCCACTCCCCGGCCGCCACTGCAACGGATCGATCAGGCCCTGCTCGATCAGCTGAGCGCACGGGCCCGCCAGGCGCCGCGGCTGCGCCGCAACCACAACCTGCACCAGCTGCCGGATCGTGTGCAGCGCTTTCTCAACGGCCTCCAACCCGGTACCTACGTGCGCCCCCACCGCCACGTGCGCGATGGAGCTGGCGGCGGCTTCGAGTGCTTCGTGGTGCTCCAGGGCGCCATCGGGCTGCTGGTGCTGAATGCGGCCGGGGAGGTGATCGGCAGGGAACGGCTGGAGGCCACCGGCCCGCTGAAGGGGATCGAGCTGGCCGAAGGCCAGTTCCACACCCTGGTGGCCCTCAGCCCCGATGCGGTGATGCTGGAGCTGAAGCAGGGCCCCTACCAGCCCGCCGCCGACAAGGACTTCCTGCCCCAGTTCCCCAGCGAAGGCAGCCTGGAAGCGGCCGCGCAGGAGCGGCAATGGCGCAACCTGTTCGAAGCCGAGGGTGAGGGTGAGCCGGATTCTCCTCCAGCCTGAATTCCATTCAGACCACGAAGAATCCTGACCACGAAGAATTCAGACCAGGACCAAGGGCGGCTGCGCCACAGCCGCCCAGGCCCAAGGTGATGACATCGTTCTCGTCAGGGCCAGACATCTTCCACCCCGCCCTGGCTTCAACCCCAGCCTGGGAGGGTTGATGCCCAGCCCCGCCTGACCAGCCGCAGCAGGAAGCTGACGCTGCCGGAAGTCATGGCTCTGATCCACACGCTGCTCAGCCAGCCGGCCCTGAGCTCCGGGGCAGGGTTGAGCGCCCGCAGAGCTCATGCCCCAGGGCCCTGAGCCCTGGGCCCGCCCCTCAGACCGGGGTGACGGCCTGCTCGCCTTTCGGCTGGTCGGCCTTCTGCTGCTGCAGCACTTCGGCCAGGCCTTCCAGGTCTGCTTCGGTGATCTTGGTCTGCATCGGGCAGTGCTTGGGCCCGCACATCGAGCAGAACTCGGCCTGCTTGTAAATGTCCGCCGGCAGGGTTTCGTCGTGGTACTCGCGGGCCCGCTCCGGATCCAGCGAGAGATCGAACTGCCTGTTCCAGTCGAAGGCGTAGCGGGCGCGGCTGAGCTCGTCATCGCGGTCGCGGGCGCCGGGGCGGTGGCGGGCGATGTCGGCGGCGTGGGCGGCGATCTTGTAGGCGATCAGGCCGTTGCGCACATCTTCCGGATTGGGCAGACCCAGGTGCTCCTTGGGCGTCACATAGCAGAGCATCGCCGTGCCGTACCAGCCGGCCATCGCTGCGCCGATGGCGCTGGTGATGTGGTCGTAGCCGGGGGCAATGTCCGTCACCAGCGGACCGAGCACATAGAAGGGCGCCTCGCTGCACTCCTCCATCTGCTTCTTCACGTTGAACTCGATCTGGTCCATCGGCACATGGCCCGGACCCTCCACCATCACCTGCACGTCGTGCTTCCAGGCGCGGCGGGTGAGTTCACCGAGGGTCTTCAGTTCGGCGAGCTGGGCCTCATCGGAGGCGTCGTGCAGGCAGCCCGGCCGCAGCGAATCACCCAGGGAAAAGCTGCAGTCGTAGCGCTTGAAGATCTCGATGATGTCGTCGAAGCGGGTGTAGAGCGGGTTCTGCCTGTGGTGATACAGCATCCACTGGGCCAGGATGCCGCCGCCGCGGCTCACGATGCCGGTGAGGCGGCCCTTCACCTTGGGCAGGTGCTCGATCAGCAGGCCGGCGTGGATGGTCTGGTAATCCACGCCCTGCTGGCAGTGCTTCTCGATGATGTGCAGGAAGTCGTCTTCGCTGAGCTTTTCGATCGAGCCGTGCACGCTCTCGAGCGCCTGGTACACCGGCACCGTGCCGATCGGCACCGGCGAGGCGCTGATGATCGCCGTGCGCACCTCATCGAGGTTCACGCCACCGGTGGAGAGATCCATCACGGTGTCGGCGCCGTACTTCACCGCCAGCTCGAGCTTCCTGAGCTCTTCGCTCACATCACTGGCATTGGGCGAAGCGCCGATGTTGGCGTTCACCTTGCACCGGCTGGCGATGCCGATCGCCATCGGCTCCAGGTTGGTGTGGTTGATGTTGGCCGGGATGATCATGCGGCCCCGGGCCACCTCCTCCATCACCAGCGATTCGGGCAGGTTCTCCCGCTTGGCCACGAAGGCCATCTCCTCGGTGACCACGCCCTGGCGGGCATAGTGCATCTGGCTGACATTGGCGTGACCACGACGCTTCTCGATCCAGGCGCTGCGCATGAGGGGTGGGGCGATGGGGAAACCGTCGCGGCGGGCCGGAGCGAGGCAACGGCACGGAGGCGGACGGATTCGGGGCGCAGCTGGAGTTCGTTCTCACTTCCCTGCGCCGGCATGACCCGGATCAGGTTCGGAGGGTGTGATCTCAGCCCTTCGTTCACCGGCCGGAACGGCCTGTGAGCGGGCACCCCTAGTGACGCTGAAAACCTAGCAAGCCCGACCCTGGAACGGCCCTGGTCTCAGCCCTGGAGCCCGTTCAGGGCCGCGGCCACCACGCGGTGGTCGGCGTCCTGCTGCAGGCCCCGCAACAGGGTTCGGGCCCGTTCCGCCACAGCTGGGTCGTCGCCGCTCCCACCCTGCTGCTGGGCCAGCCGGCCCAGGATCTCGGTGCCGCCCACCCGCACCGTGTCGTCGGCATCGGCCAGGGCCAGCTCGGCCAGTTCCAGCAGGTCCGCGGCCCGCGCCTCCGGGTGTTCGGCCACCGCCGAGAGCACGCTGCAGCGCAGCAGCCACTGGCTGTCGGCGCGGAAGGCCTCCAGCACCACCGGCCAGGCCCGCTGCAGGCCGTAGCTCACCAGCGCGTTGGCCGCCTCGGCCCGCACGTTGGCGTCCTCGTCGTGGCGCACCGCCTCCACCAGCGCCGTCCAGCCGGCCTCGGTCTGCTTCACGCCCAGACCGGCGCAGCTGAGCGAGCGCACGATGAAGGCCGACTGCTCCAGACCCCGCAGCAGCAGCGGCACGGCCTGCTCGGCCGGCACCTCCCGCAGGCCGACCAGGGCCGGCATGGAGCGGGCCGGGTCGCCCGAAAGGATCGCCGCCTCGAGGGCCTGCAGGTCCACAGGACCGGGATCGGCGGGTTGGGGTGTGGAATCGCTCATGGCTCCAGCCTGCCGGATGGCGTGCCGCTGCGCAGGGCGGCCAGCAGGCGGCGGCGGCGGCGGCGGCGGCTGTGGAGGCTGGTGCCGAGCAGGACCCCACCGATCACCAGGGCCGGCACGGCCTGGATCCGGTCGGGGCCGCGGCGCTGCACCAGCACCGCCAGGGCCACCAGCAGCAGCAGGGGCGCGGAGAGGGCCAGCAGGGTGTTGAGCAGACCCCTTGAGGGGGTGGGCATCGGCTGGCGCATCTCCCCGGTTCCAGCTCCAGGCCCTGCCGCCGGACTCATCGGGGCTGCTCCATCCAGCGCAGCAGGCTCAGGGTGAGCACCCGCACCCCCACCGCCAGGGCGCCCTCATCGGGGGCGAAGGTGTTGCTGTGCAGCGGCGTGCAGCCCCCGGGGCCCGCCACCCCCAGCCGGAACATGGTGCCGCGGGTGCCGTCGAGCAGCTCGGCGAAGTCCTCCGCCCCGAGGGAGGGCTGCTCCAGCCACAGCACCTGCTCGGAGCCGAGCAGCTCGCAGCCGGCCGCCGCCACCAGCTGGGTAAGCACCGGATCGTTCTGCACCGGCGGCGAGATGCAGCGGTAGCGCACGCGGGCCTCGCCGCCATGGCCGCGGCAGAGAGCATGCACCGTCTCCTCGATCCAGCCCGGCAGCTGGGCGTGCACGTCGTTGTCCAGACAGCGCACGGTGCCCAGCAGGCGCACGTGATCGGCGATCACATTGAAGGCCTTTCCCCCTTCGATGCGGCCGAAGCTCACCACCACCGGATGCAGGGCGTCGAGGCGGCGCGAGATCGTTTCCTGGAGCCCGCTCACCACCCGGGCCGCGATCCAGATCGCATCGGTGCTCTGGTGGGGCCTGGCGCCGTGGCCGCCCTCGCCGAGCACCTCCACCTCCAGTTCGCCGGCCGCGGCCGTGAGGCTGCCGCTGCGCACCCCGATGCAGCCCACGGGGATGCTGGGGAACACGTGCAGGCCGAACAGGGCCTCCACCCCGTCGGTGGCGCCGTCCGCCTTCATCCAGGCCGCCCCCTGGGCCGTCTCCTCGGCGGGCTGGAACAGCAGCCGCACGCGGCTGCGCAGATGCTCGGGATGGTGGCGCGCCACGGCACTCAGCAGCCAGGCCACCCCCAGCCCCACGCCGGTGTGGAGGTCGTGGCCGCAGGCGTGCATCAGCCCCTGCACGGTGGAGGCGTAATCGAGACCCGTGCGCTCCTCCACCGGCAGGGCGTCCATGTCCACCCGCAGGGCCACCAGGGGCGAAGGATCTCCCGCCGGGGTGGTGGCGGGGCCCAGCTCCGCCACCACCCCGGTGCGGCCCACCCCCTCGCGCACCTGCCAGCCCCAGCGGCGCAGCTCCCCGGCCACCAGGGCCGCCGTCTGCTGCTCGTGGCCGCTGAGCTCCGGGTGGCGATGCAGGTGGCGCCGCAGCTGGATCAGTTCCGGCAGCATCCCGGCCAGCTCCTGCTCCAGCCCCAGGGCCTGCCAGCTGAGGCTGGAGCTGCCGGCGCCGGGGCTGAAAGCGGGAGGGCTGAGGGTCATGGGGTCAGAACAACGCGGAAGAGGGACTCAGGCGAGAGCCAGAAACTGGCTCAGAGCCTCCACCGGACCCGGCGGCCAGCGCCGCGTCTGTCGCAACCATTCTTCCTGGCGGTAGCGGGGATCGAGACCGGAAGCGGCGGCCCAGTTGCTCTCGGCCTCGCCGCGGGACCCCTGGCGCCAGAGCAGCGCCGTGAGGCCGGCACGGGCGTCGGCGAAGAGGGGATAGCGGCGGATCAGGGAGCGCAGGGCCTGCTCCGCCGTGGCCAGGTCGCCCAGCTGGAACGCGGCCAGGGCCGCACTGGAGCGGGCCATGGCAAAACCCGGCCGGGCCGCCGCGGCCGCCTCGAAGCTGGCCCGGGCCGCAGCCCAGTCCCCCTGGGAGCCGAGCACATTGCCGAGGTTGTAGAGGGCCGAGGCGTCGCCGGGATCGCGGGCAAGAATCCAGGCGTAGTCGGCGGCGGCGGCCTCCCAGCGGCCGAGGGCCTCCTCGGCGGTGCCGCGGTTGAGGTGGGGGTCGGGGCTGGAGGGATCGAGTTCGGCCGCCCGGCTCTGGTCGGCAATGGCCGCCTCGGCATCGCCGAGGGCCAGCCGCACATTGCCGCGGTTGCTCCAGGCCGCCGCATCGTCGGGGGCGAGGGCCAGCACCTGATCCCAGAGGGGCAGGGCCTCGGCGAAACGGCCCTGGCGGCTGGCCTCGAGGGCCTGCTCGAACAGCCGCTGGTGGTCGGCGGCCTCGGCTGCCAGGGCGGCCCCAGGGCCCCAGGCCCCGCCCAGCAGCAGGGTGAGCACCAGCAGGCCGCTCAGCAGCATCCGCACGATCCGGGCCGGCCGGCGTCGCGGGCCCGATGGGGGGCGTGGGGGCAGGGGGGCGAGGCGGGTCATGCCGCCTCGGCCAGGCTGGCGAGGTGGGCACGGCCCGCCTCGGTGAGCACGCGGCCGCGGGGCGTGCGCTGCAGCAGGCCCTGCTGCAGCAGGTAGGGCTCCACCACTGTCTCGAGGGTGGCCGGATCCTCCCCGAGCCCCGCCGCCAGGGTGTCGAGGCCCACCGGCCCGCCGCCATAGGCCTCGAGCATCAGGCTGAGCAGGCGGCGGTCGTGGGCATCGAGGCCGCGGGCGTCAACGCGATGCAGGCTGAGGGCCTGGCGCACCACCACCGCGCAGACGCGGCGGTGGCCGGCCACCGCCGCCACATCCCGCACCCGGCGCAGCAGGCGGTTGGCGATGCGGGGCGTGCCGCGGCAGCGCCGCGCCACCTCGAGGGCCGCCTCCGCCTCCAGCTCCAGCTCCAGCAGACCGGCAGCGCGCAGCACGATCGCCTGCAGGTCGTCGAGGCCGTAGAACTCCAGCCGCTGGATCAGCCCGAAGCGGTCGCGCAGGGGCGAACTCAGCGAGCCCGCCCGCGTGGTGGCCCCCACCAGCGTGAAGGGCGGCAGCGGCAGGGAGCGGGTGCGGGCCGTGGTTCCCTGGCCCACGGTGAGGTCGAGGCGGCCATCCTCCATCGCCGGATAGAGGAGTTCCTCCGCCACCCGGTTGAGGCGGTGGATCTCATCGATGAACAGCAGGTCGCGCGGCTGCAGATTCACCAGCAGCCCCACGATGTCGCGCGGGCGCTCCAGGGCCGGCGCGCTGGTGATCCGGCAGCGCACCCCCAGCTCCTCGGCGAGCACCAGGGCCATGGTGGTCTTGCCGAGCCCCGGGGGGCCGTAGAGCAGCACGTGATCGAGGGCTTCCCCCCGGGCGCGGGTGGCTTCGATGGCGATGCCGAGCACCTGTTTGAGTTCCCCCTGGCCGATGTAGTCGGCCAGGCGCCGGGGCCGCAGTCCATCCTCCCGCGGCACCGGGGCCGCCGCCGCGTCCCCAGCAGCGTTGGCCGCGGCGCCACGGCTGGGTGGGCGGCGACGGGGCGCCGGGGAGGCAGAGGACACGATCGCCATCCCTGGAGGGTACCGGCCTCTGCCTAGGGTCGGGAGTCGAGCGGATCGGAACCAGAGGGCGGAACGGCATGGCCAAGGGCGGAGCAAAGAAGGCCGCCGCCCGCGCCCGGCGGGACGCCGCCAACCGGCTGCTGGCCGACAACCGGCTGGCGCGCCATCAGTACGAGATCCTCGACACCCTCGAGACCGGCATCGAACTGCTCGGCACCGAGGTGAAGTCGATCCGGGCGGGGCAGGTGAATCTGCGCGACGGCTTCTGCCTGATCAGGAACGGCGAACTGCAGCTGCACAACGTGCACATCTCGCCCCACAGCCACGCCGGGGCCTACTTCAACCACGACCCCCTGCGGGTGCGCAAGCTGCTGGCCCACCGCCGCGAGATCGACAAGCTGCGCGGCGCCCTCGATCAGAAGGGCCTCACCCTGATCCCGCTGAACATGCACCTGAAGGGCTCCTGGATCAAGGTGACGCTCGGGCTGGGCAAGGGCCGCAAGCTGCACGACAAGCGGCAGGAGGAGCGCCGCAAACAGGAGGCCCGGGAAACGCGGGCCGCGATCGCCCGCTACTGAACCTCCCTTCGGTCCTCTCCCCGGAACGCCTGCCGGTCAGTTCGACAGGGGCGGCAGGGGCTCCGGCGGGCCCTCGGCATCCGGGCCCCGGGCTGGATCCGGCCGGGGGGCGGGGTTGCGGTCGGCCTCGGGCGGCAGGGACTGGGGCCGGGACAGCTGATCGGGCGCCAGGGGCTGGGGCGGCTCCGGTGCGGGAGCCGCCGCCGGGGGATCGGCCCGCAGCGAGAGCGTGATCATGGCCGGCGCCACACCGTCGTTGGTGACCAGCAGTTGCACCGGCGACTGCGTCTGGGCCGGCAGGCTCACCACCCGCAGCGGTCCCTTCGGCTCCAGCAGGCTGCCATCGGCCGCGAACACACTCATCTGCATCAGCGGCGAGCCGTTCACCCCCAGCACCAGCCGGTTGCCGGGGGTGAGCCGCACCGGAAACAGGCGGGCACCGCCGGCGTCCACCGCGGCCGACAGCACCTGGGTCTGGAGGGGCTGGGCCTGGATCGCCTCGATCTGCACCGTGGCGAGGATCTGCTCGGCGGCGGCGTACCACAGCTGGCGGAAGGGTTCGGGCGGAATCGCCGCTCCCGAGCGTCCGGGCAGCAGGTTCTGGGCACTGCCCGACACCAGCTGACGCAGCACCTCGGGGCTGATGCCCTGGTTCACCAGGGCCTTCTGGCGTCGCTCCCAGTCGCCGTTGCTGTAGTTGCCCAGCCGGCGGCGCAGCTCGATGGGGAGCTGCTCCACCCGAGCCAGCCACTCCTCGGCCAGCTCATTCCAGATCTTGCGCAGCGGCGCGTCCTCCAGGGCATCGCTGGGCAGCCGGCCGCCCCGCTCCGGGAACTGGGCCAGCAGGCTGGCATCCACCAGCTTGAGGAACCAGCCACGATCCACCTGCATCGCCCGCAGCCGGTTCAGCAGCTGCTGGCGCTGATCCACCTCCGAAGGGGGCAGGCTGCTGGGCAGCTGCAGGGCCGCCTCGGGGGTGGTGGGCGGGGGCTGCTTGCCGCGGCTCAGCCACCACCAGCCCAGGGCGGTGCCCACCACGGCCGACACCACCAGAGCCATCACCACCGGCCAGATCCCTCCCTCGGCCGCCTCATCCCGGGCTTCGGCGCGGCTCAGCGGGGTCACGGCAGCCACGGGAGCCCCCAGGGGGGGCAGCTCCGGGGGAGCTGCGGCAGGCCCCGCGGCCACCTCAGCGGCAGGAGGCAGGTCGGGGGGTGCCGCCGGCGGCACCAGCACCACGGTGCGGTCGGCCCGGGCGACAGGCCCGGTGGACTCCGGCATCGGAACCGCCTGGAAGGCCGCCAGCGCCTGACCCGCGGATCGGAAGCGCTGGTCGGGCTGGCGCTGCAGCAGCCGCTGCAGCTCCCGCTGCAGATCGGGTTCGGCCGCCAGGGCCACGGGCCAGCGCCAGCTGAAACTCACCGGGTCGAAGAGGCCGGCCGGCGGGTCGCCGCTGAGCAGCACCAGCGCCGTGACCCCGAGGGCATGGAGATCCATCCAGGGCAGCGGCTGCCCGCTCTCGGCCAGCTCAGGCGGGGCGAATCCGGGGGTGGCCACCACGCCCCCGGCCACCAGGCCGAAATCGAGCAGCACCGGCAGACCGTCGCTGTCCCGGCGCAGCAGGTTGGCCGGGCAGAGATCCCCATGCACCAGGTCCTGACCATGCAGCACCGCCAGCACCGGCAGCAGCTGGCGCAGCAGCAGCAGCACCTCCCCGGCGCCGAACACCATCTGCCGCTCGGCCCGCACCTGCAGCAGCTGCTGGAAGGTGCGGCCGCTCTGCCACTCCCGCACCAGCCAGAGGTCGCCGTCCTGGCGCAGCGGGCTGCCCAGCCGCGGCACCTGGGGGTGCAGCACGCCCTGGAGCCGGTTCCAGCGGGCCACCGCCGCCCCGTGGTCGAACTCCGGGCCGAGCTGCCGCAGCGCCACGGGCCCCTCACCGGCCAACTGGTCCCGGGCGCGCCAGAGGCTGCCCTGGCCGCCCTGGCTGAGGCGCTGCTCGAGGCGGTAGCGCTCGCCGATGAGGGCGCCGGGCTGGGGCGAGGACGCCGGCGAGGCGGCGGACGGTGTGGCGGAATCAGGAGGCATCAGCCAGCCGCGGCCAGAGCCCGCTCAGGTTGCCGCAACCCCTTGGCCGCCAACCAGTCCCGGTCGTAGAGCCGCGACCGGTAGCGGTCGCCGCTGTCGCACAGCACGGTGACGATGGTGTGGCCGGGGCCCAGCCGCCGGGCGGTCTCCACCGCCGCCGCCACGTTGATGCCCACCGACCCCCCCAGGAACAGGCCCTCCTGCCACAGCAGGCGGTAGATCGTGTCGAGGGCGGCCTGGTCGTCGATGCGCACGGCGTCATCCACCGGCGCCCCCTCGAGGTTGGCCGTGATGCGGCTGTTGCCGATGCCCTCGGTGATCGAATTGCCCTCGCTGCTGAGTTCGCCGGTGCGGGCCCAGCTGTAGAGGGCGCTGCCGTAGGGGTCGGCCAGCACGCAGCACACCCGGGGGTTGCGCTCCTTGAGGAAGAGGGCCACCCCCGCGTAGGTGCCGCCCGTGCCCGTGGCCGCCACCCAGGCATCCACCTGGCCGCCGGTCTGCTCCCAGATCTCCGGGCCGGTGGTGGCGTAATGGGCCCGGCGGTTGGCCAGGTTGTCGAACTGGTTGGCCCACACGGCCCCGGGGGTCTCGGCGGCGATGCGGCCCGAGAGCTTCACGTAGTTGTTGGGGTCGCGGTAGGGCACGGCGGGCACGGTGCGCACCTCGGCCCCGAGGCTGCGCAGCAGGCCGATCTTCTCGGCCGACTGGGTGTCCGGAATCACGATCAGGGCCTTGTAGCCGCGGGCGTTGCAGAGGTGGGTGAGGCCGATGCCCGTGTTGCCGGCGGTGCCCTCCACCACGGTGCCCCCCGGTTGCAGCGTGCCCTCCTGCTCCGCCTCCAGCAGGATGCCCAGGGCGGCCCGGTCCTTCACCGATCCCCCCGGGTTCATGAACTCCGCCTTGCCGAGGATCTCGCACCCCGTGAGGGCGCTGAGGGCCGCCAGGCGGATGAGCGGAGTGTGACCCACCGCACCAACAAACCCCTGCGTGATCCCGCCCATGCCCTGACAACCGCGTGGCGGGATCGTAGGCAAGCTCCCTAAGGTCGGGCCTGAACCCGGTGAACCCATGACCACCGGCCTGCAGGCCCGGCTCCGCCAGGTGCGCCAGCACAGCGTGGCGCTGGTGGAACCGCTGCAGCCCGAGGATTTCTGCCTGCAGGGGATGGCCGATGCCAGCCCGCCCAAGTGGCACCTGGGCCACACCACCTGGTTCTTCGACACCTTCGTGCTGAAGCCGCGGCTCGAGGCCGGCGCCGCCCTGGCCTACACCCCTGCCGACGCCGCCTGGGGCTACCTGTTCAACAGCTACTACGACGCCGTCGGCGCCCGCCATCCGCGGCCGGAGCGGGGGCTGCTCAGCCGCCCCTCAATCGAGGCGGTGCTGGCCTGGCGGCAGCGGGTGGACGGGGCGCTGGAGCTGCTGCTGAGCGGCGGGGCCGGGCAGCTGCCGCCGTGCGAGCTGGCCCTGATCGAGCTGGGGCTGCAGCACGAGCAGCAGCACCAGGAACTGCTGCTGATGGACCTGCTGGACGGCCTCAGCCGCAACCCCCTGGCGCCGGCCTACGGCCCGGCCCCCGAAACCTGGTACGAGGCCGCCTGGGGCAACGGCCAGGCAGGCGGCAGCTGGCTGGAGCACCCCGGCGGCCTGGTGGAGATCGGCCACGGCGGCGCAGGATTCCACTTCGACAACGAAACGCCCCGCCACCGGCAGTGGCTCGAGCCCTTCGCCATCGCCGAGCGGCTGGTGACCAATGCCGACGTCGCGGCCTTCATCGCCGATGGGGGCTACCGGCGGCCGGAGCTGTGGATGAGCGAGGGCTGGGCGGAGGTGGGCCGCCGGGGCTGGCAGGCCCCGCGCTACTGGCGCGGCGGGGCCGACCGCCCGCTCGAGGGCCAGGAGTTCACCCTGGCGGGCCTGCGGCCGCTCCAGCCCGCGGCGCCGGTGCGGCACCTCAGCTGGTTCGAGGCCGACGCCTACGCCCGCTGGGCCGGGGCCCGGCTGCCCACGGAAGCCGAGTGGGAAGTGCTGGCCCCCCGGCTGCCCCAGGCCGAGGGGGTGCTGTGGCAGTGGACCGCCAGCCCCTACCGCCCCTATCCGGGCTTCCGGCCGGCCCCCGGCGCGGTGGGGGAATACAACGGCAAGTTCATGAGTTCCCAGATGGTGCTGCGGGGCAGCTGTTTTCTCACACCGGCAGGCCATGCCCGGCCCACTTACCGCAACTTCTACCCGCCGGCCTGCCGCTGGATGGCCGCAGGCCTCAGGCTGGCCAAGGGCCCCGCTGACCCCATCTCCGTCCCCGATTCCCCCGCCGCGTGACAGCCCTTCCCTCCACCACGGCCCGCCTGATCGATCTGCACCCCGAGCCGGCCGACATGGTGCGGCTGGTCACGGCAGGGATGGAGCAACGGCCGCGCCAGCTGCCGGCCTGGCTGCTGTATGACGCCGAGGGCTCGAGGCTGTTCGAGGCGATCTGCGCCCAGCCGGAATACAGCCTCACCCGGGTGGAAACAGCCCTGCTGGAGGCACGGGCGGCCGATCTGGCCGCCGCCCTGGGCGCGGGCGTGCTGGTGGAGTTCGGCGCCGGCAACGCCCGCAAGGTCGGTCCGCTGCTGGAGGCCCTGCAGCCCCCGGCCTATGTGCCCCTGGACATCAGCGCCGACCATCTGCAATCCGCCTGCGAGGCCCTGCAGGCCCGCCATCCGACCGTTCCGGTGCTGGGCATCTGCTGCGACTACAGCGCTCTGGAGAAGCTGCCGCCCCACCCGCTGCTGGATGGTGAGCGGCTGCTGGGGTTCTACCCGGGCAGCTCCCTGGGCAACTTCAGCCCGGCGCAGGCGCGGCACCTGCTGTCGCAGTTCCGCCGCTTGCTGGGCCCCGGCAGCGCCCTGCTGATCGGCATCGACCAGCCCAAGGCCCCCGGGCGGCTCGAAGCCGCCTACAACGACGCGGCCGGTGTGTCGGCCGCCTTCGCCCGCAACCTGCTGGTGCGGCTCAACCGCGACCTGGGCGGCACCTTCGCGCCGGAGGCCTTTCGCTATCAGGCCCGCTGGGAGGCCGAGCCCAGCCGGATCGCCATGGCCCTGGTGAGCCGGCGCGACCAGGAGGTGCAGCTGGCCGGCAGGCGCTGGCGTTTCCGGGCCGGCGAGGAGCTGATCACGGAGTACAGCGTGAAGTACAGCCCCGAGGCCTTCGCCGGCCTGGCGGCCGCCTCGGGCTGGCGAGCGGTCCGCCGCTGGAGTGATCCGGCCGACGACCTCAGCCTCCACCTGCTGGTGCCGGCCCCATCCCTGCAGACCGGCGCCCAGGCAGCAGACTCGGAGTGCACAGCGCCGGAACAGCGGCCGGAACAGCGGGAGGATTGAGGCATGGGTCGGGAGGAGCAACGGGCGGCGATGCGGCAGGTGCGTGAAGGCCTGATCCACGAACTGGAGCAGCTGTACCGCAACGCCTTCGACCGCATCGGCGACCAGGACCTCGGCGAGGGCGCCATCGCCCGCCTCACCCAGCTGCTGCTGCGTTCCCGCGAAGCGGCGATCACCCCGCTGCAGGAGGAGATCGAGGCTCCCCTGATCACCCGCGCTGCCGGGGAGGCTCACCCCGGATCCGGCAGCCCATGAGCTGGCTCGACGAGCTGGAGACGAAGCTGGAGCAGGAACTGGAGCGCTTCCTGGCCGCCAATCCCGACCAGGAGGCCCTGCTCCAGGACCAGGAGGACCGCGATCACCGCCGCGAGCTGCTCAGCCAGCGCCGTTCCCTGCAGAACCAGGCCGAGCGCCAGCGGCATGGACTGCTGCAGCTGGCCGGCGAGATCCGCCAGTGGCAGGAACGCTGCCGCAAGGCCCGGGCCGCCGGAGCCACGGACCTGGCGGATCGGGCCGAGGCCCATCTGGAGGCCTTGATGCAGCAGGGCCGCCGGCGCTGGCAGGAGCTGGCGGACCTGGGCGTGCGCTTCGCCGAGGTGGAGCAGGCGATCACGGCCCTGGCGGCCCGCCAGGCCGAAGCCCGCCGCTCCAGCCAGGGCGTGGACCTGGAACGCGAATGGGCAGCCTTTGAGGCCGAGCAGGAGCTGGAGCGGCTGCGGCGCCGCCAGGGCTGACCACCGCGGCGGCAGGAGCAGGGCACCGTGGGATTTCTGCTCTCGAAGCTGCTGCCCCTGGGGCTCTACCCCCTCGGGCTGGGCCTGCTGCTGCTGCTGGCCCGCGAAGCCGGCGGCCGGCGCCGCTGGGCCCGGCTGCTGGGCTGGGGCGGGCTGGGCCTGATCTGGCTGTTCGCGATGCCGATCACCAGCCGCCAGCTGATCTGGGGGCTGGAGGAGCGGAGTGCCGCACTGAGGCCGGCCTCCCTGCCGGCCGCGGATGCGGTGGTGGTGCTCGGCGGCGGCCTGCGTCCCGCCCTGCCCCCGCGCCGCAGTGTGGAAGTGGGGGAAGCCGGCGACCGGCTGCTCACCGGCGTACGGCTGATTCGCCAGCGGAAGGCTCCCCTGCTGGTCACCAGCGGCGGCCGGGTGCACTTCACCGCCGGGGAACCGCCGCCCCCCGAAGCCCAGTGGGCCCGGGATCTGGCCGTGGAGCTCGGCGTCGCCCCGGAGCGGATCCTGCTGAACAGGGAATCCCGCACCACCGCCGAGGAAGCGCGCGACCTCGGCGAACTGGCGCGAAGCCGCCGCTGGAGGCGGGTCCTGCTGGTGACCAGCGCCTCCCACATGCCCCGGGCCCTGGCCAGCTTCCGGCGCCGCAGCGGGGTGGAGGTGGTGGCTGTGCCCACGGACTTCCAGCTGCCGGCACGGAGCCGCTACGGCAACCCGACCCCGGCAAGCCTGCTGCTCAGCCTGATGCCCGACGCGGAAGCGCTCTATCTGAGCAGCGTGATGCTCAAGGAGCACCTCGGACTGCTGGTGTACCGCCTACGGGGCTGGAGCTGAGCCTGCCCGGGCACCCTTCACTGCTTGGGAGCGGGGGGCACCAGGCTCACGCCCTCGGGCGGCGGGGTGGGATCGGGATCGGCGATCAACATGTGCTGCAGCACAATCTCCGGACGTTCGCTGTCGCGCCAGCGGATCCGATAGGCGGGCATCTTGGTGCCACGGCTCGTGGTCTGCTCCACGGGCTCCATCACCCAGCCCCGGCGGGAGCGTCCCTGGGGGTTGCGCTTCACAACGGCGTCTGCGTGCTGGAAGCGAAAACCGACGCGCTCTCCACTCATGGAATCGTTGCCCCTGTCGGGGGAGATTGCCTACCGTGAGCATTATCCCATTGCGCCCTGCCGGCCCCGCCGGCTAGCCGCCCTGCTCGGGCTGTTCCGGCTTCAGGAGCGGGAAGGCGATCACATCGCGGATCGAGGCGCTGTCGGTGAGCAGCATCACCAGCCGGTCGATGCCGATGCCGAGGCCACCGGTGGGGGGCATACCCACCTCCAGCGCCTGGAGGAAGTCCTCGTCCACGCCCTGGGCCTCGAGGTCGCCGGCGGCCTTGCGCGCCTGCTGGGCCTCCAGCCTCCGGCGCTGATCCAGCGGATCGATCAGCTCGCTGAAGGCGTTGGCGGTTTCCCGGCCCACGATGAAGAGCTCGAAGCGCTCCACCAGACCGGGCTTGCTGCGGTGGGCCCGCGCCAGCGGCGAATTCTCCACCGGGTAGTCGAGCACGAAGGTGGGTTGGATCAGGGTGTCCTCCACCTTCTGCTCGAAGGCCTCCACCAGCAGCCGGCCCACGGAATCGGCCAGCTCCGGCACCGCCAGCCCGCAGGCCTCCATGGCGGCGGCAGCCTCCGCCCGCGTGGAGAAGGTGGTGAAGTCGAGCCCGGTGGCCTGCTGCACCAGCGCGTGCATCGTGGCGCGCCGCCAGGGGGGGGCCAGCTCGATGGCGGTGCCCTGGTAGGTGATGGCGGTGGTGCCGCACACCTGCTGGCACACATGGGCGAGCAGCTGCTCGGTGAGCTCCATCATGTCGGTGTAGTCGGCATAGGCCTGGTAGATCTCCACCGAGGTGAACTCGGGGTTGTGGCGGGTGCTCACCCCCTCGTTGCGGAAGATGCGACCCAGCTCGTACACCCGCTCGAAACCACCCACCACCAGCCGCTTGAGGTGCAGTTCGGTGGCGATGCGCAGGGTGAGGGGCAGATCGAGGGCGTTGTGATGGGTCTCGAACGGCCGGGCATCGGCGCCCCCGGGCTGGCTCTGCAGCACCGGCGTCTCGATCTCCAGAAAGCCGCGCTCGTCGAGCCAGCGGCGCATGGCGCTCACCGCCAGGGCCCGGCGGCGGAAGGTCTCGCGGGTGTGGGGCGACACGATCATGTCGAGGTAGCGCTGCCGGTAGCGCTTCTCCACGTCGGCCAGGCCGTGCCACTTGTCCGGCAGGGGCTGCAGGCTCTTGCTCAGCATCGTCCAGCCCTTCACCTTCACCGAGAGTTCGCCCCGGTCGGTGCGGCGCAGGCTGCCCTCCACGCCGATCAGGTCTCCGGCATCCACCAGGGTGGTGATCTGGCCGAAGGCCCCAGGCGGCGGCGCATCGGGCGCTGCCGCCTCCAGCGTGGCCTTCTCCAGATAGAGCTGGATCGGGCCGCTCTCATCGGCCAGGGTGAAGAAGGCCAGCTTGCCCATCACCCGGCGGGTCATCACCCGGCCGGCCACGGCCACCACCACATCCCTCTCCTCGCCTTTGGGCAGGTCGGCATGGGCCTGCTGCAGCTCCGCGGTGCTGTGGCTGGGAGCGAACCGCAGGGCATAGGGCCCCTGGCCCAGGCTGGCGAGGGTCCGGGCTTTCTCCAGGCGGGTCTGGCGCAGCTCCGACACGGGGGCAGGACAGTCAGTTGCGGGCCATCCTGCAGGAGCGTGGCGCCCAGAAGCGCGCTGCCGCGATCAGCCGGCGGCCGTGAGGCCGGCATCGCCCACCCGCTGGGAGGCGTAGCCCGTGCCCCGCACGGTGAGGATCAGCTCGGGATTGCGCGGATCGGGCTCCAGCTTGCCGCGCAGACGGGCCACGTACACATCCACCACCCGCAGATCAGCCGCGCGGCGGGGCGGATAGCCCCAGAGCTGCTCGAGGATCTCGGCGCGGGGCACCACCCGGCCCGGCTCGCGGAACAGCAGCTCCAGCAGGCTGAACTCGGTGTAGGTGAGGGCGATGCGCTCGCCATCGCGGGTCACCTGACGCCGGTTGGTGTCCACCACCAGATCCCCCAGCCGCAGCACACCGGTGCCGGATGGCTGCTCCCGGGGCTCGGCGGAGGCGGAGCCGCGGCCCACACGGCGCAGGATCGTGGCGATGCGCGCCTCGAGCTCCTTGGGGCTGAAGGGCTTGGGGAGGTAGTCGTCGGCGCCGAGATCGAGCCCCGACACCCGCTCGGCGATGGCATCGAGGGCCGAGAGGAAGATGATCGGCACGCACGATTCGGCCCGCAGCCGGCGGCAGACGGCGAAGCCGTCCAGCTTGGGCAGCATCACGTCCAGCACCACCAGGTCGGGCTGTTCCTGGTGGAAGAGGGTGAGGGCCTCCTCGCCATCTTCGGCGCAGATGACCCGGTAACCAGCCAGCTGCAGCCGCATGACCAGCACACGCCTGACGGCGGCTTCGTCATCCACGACAAGGAGCGTGGCCTTGGGCTCTGCGGGCGTGGTCGACATGTCCGCAGAGGGCATGGGCGCGGCGCCTTCGGAGTGAAGAATCGCAACCATACCCCTGAGAGCGCCGAACGGTCATCCCCCAGTGCGATTCCGGCCTGGCGCCTCTCCCCAGACTTAAGAATTTCTCTGGAAACAGACAGCACGGCACAGTCCTGCTAAGGCCGCGCAGGCCGACCAGGACACCCCGTCAGGGCCAGCGGGCGGTGGCGTAGCGGTCCCACTCCTGCCGGGCCGTGCGGAGCGCCACGTCGCTGTCCAGCTGACCCAGCATGGCCCGCTGCAGCTGCGTGTAGAGGATCGCCTGGAGCCGCTTGATGCCCGGAATCGCCGGCACCAGCACCTGGGCGCGCTCCAGCGTGGTGGCCGAGAGCAGGCGGGCCTGCTCCACCAGCCGCTGGGGCGGATCCAGCGGACCCGGGTCCCGCAGGCTGGCCTGCAGCCGCTCCAGCGCCCCCGTGGCCGAGGGCAGCACCCGCGCCTGCTCGGCGAAGCGGTACTGGTTGGCGGCGTCGGTGAGGTAGAGGCCGAAGCTCACCGCCTCGGCGGCCATGGCGCTCTGCCTGGGCACCACCAGGTTCATCACGGCCACGTTGGCGGCACCGTCCGCGCCCGTGAGGGGGGGATAGGGGGCGGTGCGGGCGGCCACGCCGGGGGCGTTGGTCTGGAGGTTGCGCAGGAAATCGGGCCCGGTGGACACCTGGGCCAGATCGCCGGACTGGTAGAGCTCGATCGCCCGGCGGTACCCCTGGCTCACCACCTCCCGGGGCAGCAGGCCACGGCGGTAGAGATCGCTCCAGAAGGCGAAGGCGCGCCGGCCGGCCGGGGTGTCGAAGGCGGCCCGCTGGCGGTCGTCGAGCAGACGCACGCCCATCTGCACCATCGACTCCAGCAGCTCGGCCGAGTCGTCGGGCACCACGGTGGTGAACAGGGCGTAGCGCCCGGTCCGTCGCCGCACCGCCTCGGCGTAGGCCGGCACATCCCGCCAGCGGGCCGGTGGGGCGGCGTACCCCGCCTGCTGCAGCAGGCCGCGGTTGGCCATCGTGATCCGGGCCGTGAGGTACCAGGGGATGGCGAACTGATCGCCGCCCTGCCGCCCCGCCTGCCAGATGCGCGGCAGGTAGAGCTCCGCGGCGCCGGCCGGCAGCACCGGGGTGAGGTCGAGCAGCCCCCCCTTGCTGGCCAGATTGGCCGCGAAGGGGGGATTCAGATTCACCAGATCCGGGGCGGTGCGGGCGAACACGGCAGCCAGGAGCTTGCGTTCCACCGAGGCCCAGGGCACATCGGTCCAGCGCACCCGCACCCCGGGGTTCCGCTGCTCCCACGCCTGAATCACCCCGTTGAGGTAGTCGTTGAACTTGGGGGCCAGATCGAGGGTCCACACGTTGAGTTCCCGTCGCCCGTCGCCGTTGGAACGCGAACCCCCGCAGGCCGCCAGCGCACCGCTGAGGCCGGCGGAGGCCCCGGCCAGAGCGAGCCCCTGCAGCAGCTGGCGGCGCTTCATCCCCATCGGCCCATTCCTCCCAGATCGGTGCGCAGACCCGGAGCCTGCTGGCGCCACAGCAGCAGCTGCAGCGAACACAGCATCGGTGCCAGCAGGGCGGTGATCAGGGTCTGGGCGGCCAGGGTGTGCAGGGAGGCCACACCGTCCAGCCCCAGCCAGCGCTGCTGCAGCACCACCGTGCCGCCCTGCAGGGCGGCACCGAGCAGGGCCAGCAGACCGAGGTTGAAGCTGCGTTCGATCGGGGGAGCCTTCCTCCCCAGCCGCCCCCACCACCATCCGAGCACCACCAGCGCGGGGATCTGGGTGACGGGGCCGGCATGCACCGCATCGAGGGCCAACCCCAGGGCCAGGCCGGCCAGAGCCCCGGACGATGGGCCGTCCACCAGGGCCCAGGGCAACAGCCACAGCACCGCCCAGCTCGGCGCCACGCCGGCCAGCTTGAGCAGGCTGGGCGAGGCCAGGGTGAGCAGCGGCACCAGAAGAGCCGTGGCCACACACCAGCGCTGGCGGGACAGCACGCTCATCGCACCCTCACCTGCACCCAGTCCACGGCATCCACAGGGGCACTGAGCTGCACCACCGCCTCCGGGGCGGGTACGGCATCGTCATCGACGCTCTGCACCACGCCCACGGTGAGGTTGGGGGGCACCAGGGTGCTGGCCGGGGAGGTCACCACCACATCGCCCGGCCGCAGGTTGAGGTCCTTCTGAATGAAGCGGAGCAGGGGTCGGGCGGTGCCCGTGCCCACCAGCAACCCGTGCCGCTGGGAGCGGCCCACCCACACGCCGACCCGGCTGGACGGATCCGTGAGCAGGGTCACCGTGGCCGTGGTGGGAGTGACCGTGGCCACCCGGCCGATCAGGCCGCCGGGAGCCACCACGGCATCCCCGGGCGCCACACCCTGGAGGGAACCGCGGCCGATCAGCAGCTGCTGCCACCAGCCGGCCGCCTCGCGGGAGATCACCGGAGCACTCAGCTGCTGTCCCGAGCTGCGCTGGAGTTCCAGCATCTCGCGCAGCCGTCGGTTGTCCGCCTCGAGCACCGACAGCCGGGTCTGCTGATCCAGCTGCTGGGCGGCCTTGAGCCACTCGCTCTGGGCGGAACCGGGCCAGAAGGGTCGGCTGAGCAGGGCGTAGAGATCATTGAGCACCGCCCCCTTGCTCAGCCGCACCCCGGCCAGGGCCAGCAGCACCAGCAGCCAGGGCCATGACACCCTGATCAGGCGCAACGACGGCAGCCTGAGCCTGCGGCCCGCCTGCATCGGAATCAGGCCGCCTGGCGCACGAAGTCAGGGGTGTCGAGCACGCGCTCGAGCCGCTTGTAGTCCTCGAGGACCATGCCGCAGCCCATCACGACGCAGAGGAGGGGGTCCTCCGCCGTGTGGGTGAGGATGCCGGTCTCGTGGCTGATCAGATCACTGATGCCGCGCACCATGGCGCCGCCGCCGGCCAGCATGATGCCCCGATCCACGATGTCGGCGGCCAGCTCGGGCGGGGTGCGCTCCAGGGTGCGCTTCACGGCCTCCACGATCACGTTGAGCGGCTCGGCCATGGCCTCGCGGATGTCGCCGGCGCGCACGTTGATCGTGCGGGGCAGACCGGACAGCAGGTGCAGACCCCTCACGTCCATGGAGGTCTCGTCGTGCTCGTCGTCGGGGAAGGCGGAGCCGATCCGGATCTTGATGTCCTCGGCCGTGCGCTCACCCACCACCAGGTTGTGCACCTTCTTGAGGTACACACTGATGGAATCGCTCAGCTCATCGCCCGCCACCCGCACCGATTCGCTCAGCACCGTGCCGCCCAGGCTGAGCACCGCCACCTCGGTGGTGCCGCCGCCGATGTCCACGATCATGGTGCCCACCGGCTCGGTGACGGGAAGGCCGGCGCCGATCGCCGCCGCCACGGGCTCATCGATCAGGTGCACCTCCCGGGCGCCGGCCAGGCCGGCCTCGCGCACGGCGCGGCGCTCCACACCGGTGACGCCGCTGGGGATGCCGATCACCAGCCGCGGGGCCACGATGCCGCGGCCCTCATTCCCCTTCTGGATGAAGGTCTTGATCATCTGCTCGGCGGCGTCGAAATCGGCGATCACGCCGTCGCGGAGCGGACGCACGGCCCGGATGTTGCCGGGGGTGCGGCCGAGCATCATCTTGGCCTCATCACCCACCGCCAGGGGCACCCCGCGCTCCAGGTCCAGGGCCACCACCGAGGGTTCCTGCAGCACGATGCCCTTGCCGGACACGTACATCAGGGTGTTGGCGGTTCCCAGGTCGATGCCGATGTCGCGGGAGAACTGGAAACGTCGAAAGAACACGGACATCCCGCCAGGCAGCCCCGAATCATAGGGGGGGCCACCGAACCCAACCCGGGTGGGTCGGCTGGTGGAACTGAACCGGTGAGGCCCCCGACCGGGGTGCCGCATCATTGATCCAACTGACCAAGGAGACCCGCCATGGGCGTCAATTCCATCACCCTCGTCGGCCGGGCCGGCCGCGACCCCGAGGTGCGCTACTTCGAATCCGGCAGCATGGTGGCCAACCTCACCCTGGCGGTGAACCGCCGCAGCCGCGACGACGAGCCCGACTGGTTCAACCTCGAGATCTGGGGCAAGCAGGCCCAGGTGGCGGCTGACTACGTGAAGAAGGGCTCGCTGCTCGGCATCATCGGCAGCTTCAAGCTCGACCGCTGGACCGATCGCAGCAGCGGCGAGGAGCGCACCAAACCGGTGATCCGGGTGGACCGGCTGGAGCTGCTGGGCTCGCGCCGCGACGCCGAAGCCTCCATGGGCGGGGGCGGCGGCTACGGCGGCGGCGGGTTCGGCGGCGGCGAGCCGAGCGAGGAGGAAGTGCCCTTCTGAGCGCCCGCCATGGGGGTGCACGGCTGGAGTCGCCGGCCCCGCTGGCGCGAGGGCCGTGCCGGCCCAGCCGCGCCCCCAGGCGATCCAGAGAAGCGCAGGCTTCCGCTGGCCCATCCAGCGGGCCGCGGGGTGCCTGGCGATGCCCGCCGTCGCGCCAGCGGGGCGGGCACAGCCAGGCGCCCCGCCGGCACAGCTACTCAGTAGCGGTAGTGGTCGAGCTTGTAGGGACCTTCCACCGGCACGTTGATGTAGGCGGCCTGCTCCGGGGTGAGCTCGGTGAGCCGGGCGCCGATCTTCTCGAGGTGGAGGCGGGCCACCATCTCATCGAGGTGCTTGGGCAGCACATACACCTGCCTGGCGTACTGCTCACCCTTGGTGAACAGCTCGATCTGGGCCAGCACCTGGTTGGTGAAGGAATTGCTCATCACGAAGCTGGGATGGCCCGTGGCGCAGCCCAGATTCACCAGACGGCCCTCGGCCAGCAGGATGATCCTGTTGCCGCTGGGCAGCAGGATGTGGTCCACCTGGGGCTTGATGTTGTCCCAGGGGTACTGCTTGAGCGAGGCCACATCGATCTCGTTGTCGAAATGGCCGATGTTGCACACGATCGCCTGATCCTTCATCTGGATCAGATGCTCATGGCGGATCACCTTGAAGTTGCCGGTGGCGGTCACGAAGATGTCCACGTCGCGCACCACGTCGTCGAGACGCACCACGCGGTAGCCCTCCATCGCCGCCTGCAGGGCACAGATCGGGTCGACCTCGGCGATCATCACCGTGGCGCCCAGGCCCCGCAGCGACTGGGCTGATCCCTTGCCCACGTCGCCGTAACCCAGCACCAGCGCCACCTTGCCGGCCACCATCACATCGGTGGCCCGCTTGATGGAGTCCACCAGCGACTCGCGGCAGCCGTAGAGGTTGTCGAACTTGCTCTTGGTGACCGAATCGTTGACGTTGATCGCAGGGAAGGGGAGTTCGCCCGCGTTCTGGAGCTGGTACAGCCGTGCCACGCCGGTGGTGGTTTCCTCGGTGACGCCCTGGATGGCGGCATGGATCCGGGAGTAGAAACCGGGCTGGGCGGCCAGCTTCTGGCGGATGGAGTTGAAGAGGGCGGTTTCCTCTTCGTTGCTGGGATTGTCGAGAACGGAGGGATCCTTCTCGGCCTTGGTGCCCAGGATCACCAGACCGGTGGCGTCGCCGCCGTCGTCCAGGATCATGTTGGGCGTGCCGCCATCGCCCCACTCCAGGATGCGGTGGGTGAAGGCCCAGTACTCATCCAGCGTCTCGCCCTTGTAGGCGAACACGGGGATACCGGCGGCCGCGATCGCGGCGGCGGCGTGGTCCTGGGTGGAGAAGATGTTGCAGCTGGCCCAGCGCACCTCGGCGCCGAGGGCCACCAGGGTTTCGATCAGAACAGCGGTCTGAATCGTCATGTGCAGGGATCCCGCGATGCGGGCCCCCTTGAGGGGCTGCTCGGCGCCGAACTTGCGGCGCAGGGCCATCAGGCCCGGCATCTCGGTTTCGGCAATGGCAATCTCCTTGCGGCCGAAATCGGCGAGGCCGAGATCAGCGATCACGTAGGAGGATGTGGTCTGCAACGACAGTGCAGAGGGTGTGGCCACCATGGGACTTCGGCTCCAGATAACTGCTCGCTCCCGGCTGGGAGGGCGTTGGGGGAAAATTCTGCGGAGACGCCGAGGCTTCGGGCTCGCTTGAGCGGCAATCTACAGACAGGTTCAAGATCCGCGTGAGCCCTGCCATCCCGCCCTGCCGGTGCGAATCCCTGGCCGATGCCGCCGCCACGCAGGCACTGGGCGCCCGGCTGGCCGCCCTGGTCGGCCCCGGCCCGGCGATCCTGCTGCTGCTGGGTGAGCTGGGCGCGGGCAAGACCTGCCTGGTGCAGGGCCTCGCCGCGGCCCTGGGCATCGACGAGCCGATCACCAGCCCCACCTTCGCCCTGGCCCAGCACTACAGCGCCCCGGTGGGCCCCGGTGGCGGCGGCTCCCTGGTGCACCTCGACCTCTACCGCCTGGAGCAGCCTGCCGCCGCCGACGAGCTGTTCGCCCAGGAAGAGGAAACGGCGCGGGAGCTGGGGGCGGTGCTGGCGGTGGAGTGGCCGCAGCGGCTCAGCGTCCTGCCTGCGGAGGCCTGGCGGGTGGAGCTGGAGCTGCCCCAGGGGGGCGATCCGGAGGCGGGCCGGCTGGCCCGGGTGTGGGCGCCGCACTGACGGCGCCGGCCAGGAAAGCGGCCACGGCTGCGGCGGTGGGCTGGGGATCGATGGCCCCGGGCGCCTGGCACACCAGGGCCCCGCAGGCGCTGGCGAAGCGCATCAGCTCCACCACCCCGTCCAGGTGCTCGCCCCGCAGCAGCTCCGGCCTGGCGCAGAGCCCGTGCAGCACGCCGGCCGTGAAGGCATCCCCCGCCCCGGTGGTGTCGGCCACGGTCACCGGAAAGGCGTACAGCTCCCCTGCACTGGCCCCGAAGCTCCAGCGCAGGGGGCTGGCGCCATCGGTGACCACCACGGCGGGGTGCCGGGGCAGCGCCTGCCGCACCGCCTCGGGGGAGGCGCTGCCGAACAGCCAGCGGGCCTCCTCGGCAGCGCACTTCACCAGGGCGGCCTGGCCGAGCAGGTCCAGGATCTGCTTCTGCTGGGCCTCGTTGGGCGGGGCGTCGGGAGCGGCCGCCCCATCCCAGAACGTGGGTCGCCAGTTCACATCCACGGCGATGGCCACCCCGGCGGCGGCGGCCAGGCTCACGGCCCGCCGCAGGGCCTCCGCCGCCGCGGGCCGGGCCAGGGGGATCGTGCCCACCAGCAGCCAGGAGGCCGGGCCCAGCAGCCCGCCGGCGCCCGTGAGGGCCCCGGCCAGGGGAGCGGCCTCGAGAGCCTCATCCGCGAATCCTTCGCCGCGATCCCCCGCGAAACCGCCGAACCGGCGCTCCCCCTGCCGGTCGCGGTGCACCAGCACCACCCGGGAGGGTCGCCGCCGGTCCCACTGCAGAGCGGCGGTGTTCACCCCCCGGCGCTCGAACAGCCCGGCGAAGGCCCGGCCGATCGGATCGGTGCCGAGCCGCCCCACAAACGCCGCCGTCGTGCCCAGCCGGGCCAGGGCGCAGGCCGCGTTGGCGGGTGCTCCGCCGAGGCGGTCGTCGATCTGATCGGGGGAGGCCGTGGCGGGATCGCCGCCGGGGGGGCCGAGGCGATCCACCAGGGCCTCCCCGAGGCAGAGCACCCGGGGGGACGCGACCATGAGGCTGCCGTTCGTCTGCACCCAGGCTGGCCGGATCAGGCCGCGGCGTCAGCGCCGAGATGCTCGAGCAGGGCCGCGATGATGCGGGCATTGGCGGCCGGGAAGGGGAACTCGGCCAGCTGAGCGGGCCGCACCCAGCGCACCTGCTGGCTGGCCAGGGGCTGGGGTTCACCACCGACCCAGCGGCAGAGGTGCACCACGAAGCGCAGCCGTTTGTGGCTGTAGGCGTGCTCCAGGCTGATCAGTTCCTGGCCCACCTCGGCCTCGATCGCCAGCTCCTCGCGCAGCTCCCGGGCGATGGTGGCCGCGATGGGCTCCCCAGGCTCCTGCTTGCCGCCCGGAAATTCCCACAGCCCCCCCAGCAGGCCCTCGGGAAGGCGCTGATCGATCAGCACCTCGCCGGCGCCGTTGAGCACCACCCCCACGCCGATCACCTGGAAGGGCAGCGGCCTGGGAGCGTCCTTCACGGGGAAGCGGGCGGGGTCGCCGGCAGCGTAGGCAGCGCACTCCCCCTGCCAGGGGCAGGCACCGCAGCGGGGCTGCCGGGGCGTGCACACGGTGGCCCCCAGATCCATCAGGGCCTGGTTGAACTGGCGGGGCCGCACCGGGTCGAGCAGCTGCTCGCTCAGCCGCCAGAACGCCGCCAGCTGCCGCGCCGGCGGCACGGGCCAGGCGGTGAGGCGCGCCAGCACCCGCTTCACGTTGCCGTCGAGGATGGGGTGGGGCAGGTCGAAGGCCGAGGAGAGGATGCTGCCGGCGGTGCTGCGGCCCACCCCGGGCAGGGCCTGCCAACCCGCCAGGTCGCGGGGCCAGGGATCGGCCGTGCCCTGCCCGTCGCCGCGGGCGGCCGCACGCCACAGCTGGCGGGCGCCCTGCTGCAGACGGCGGGGCCGGGCGTAGTAGCCGAGGCCCTGCCAGAGCAGCAGCACCTGCTGCTCGCCGGCGGACGCCAGGCCGGCGAGGTCGGGGAGGGCGGCCATCCAGCGCCGCCAGTAGGGCAGCACCACCTGCAGCTGGGTCTGCTGCAGCATCACCTCCGCCACCCAGATGCCATAGGGGTCGAGCACCTCTCCCGGGCCCGGCTGCCCCCCGGCGGTGGGCTGTTTCCAGGGGATGGCGTGACGCCCCTCCAGCGTCCACCAGGCCAGCAGCGCCTCGCGCAACGCCGGCCCGGTGTGGGCGAGCCACGCCTCGACGGCAGTCGGCGGCACGGAGGGAGGCTCGGAGGGAAGCTCGGAGGGAGGCTCGGACACAGGCGCTCGCAGAGGCCGCGTGCTCACACCACCCGGTAGCGCTCCGGCTCCGCCAGCAGCGGGGAGAGCTCCGGCACCGCGGCAAGGGTTTCACCCGTGCGCAGCCGCAGCAGACGCGAGTGGAAGGCGCCCGGCTTCACCCCCTGACAGCGCCAGCGCAGCACCTGCCAGTCGAGCCCCAGCAGGCGGTAGAGCAGGGCCTGGAGCCGCAGGGCCAGGGTGACTTCCGACGGCCGGTCGCGGCGCCGCAGCGGGCGGCCCAGCAACGCCGCCTTCTCCCGCATGCGGCGGGGCAGACGCTCGCGCACCTGCTCGGGGGGCAGGGAAGCGAACAGCTTGATCAGGCGCTGGTGCTCGGGGGTCGCGGCGTTGTAGCGCCGACGGCTGCCGCGGTGGTTGTGCGTGACCACCCGGATTCCCGCCAGCTCGGGCGTGAAGGCGAAGCGCCCACCGCGCCGCCAGGCCCGCAGCAGCCAGTCCCGCAGGGGGGTGCGCCACAGCCGGCTGGAGTGGGTCCAGGCGCCCACCCGACGGGCGAAGGCGGTGCGCACCAGCCAGAAGCTGCTGGGGTCGTAGTAGAGATCCTCCCGGCGCAGCAGCATGCGCAGATCACGCAGGTCCGGCCCCAGCGTCACCCGCTTCATGAACACGGGCCGGATGCGCCCATCCGGTTCCTCGTGGCAGTTCACCAGCTTCAGGGCCGGTGCCAGCAGCACATCGGCCCTGGTCTGCTCCAGATGCCGCAGGCCCTGCTCGAGGTGATCGGGCAGCAGCAGATCGTCGTGGTTGAGAAAGCACACCACCGGCGCCCGCACCAGGGCCAGGCCGAAGGAATTGGGACCGGACTGCTCCCCGAAGCGCTCGGTGAGGTTGTAGTAGCGCACCCGGGGATCGCCCAGCTGCTCGAGCATGGTGCCGGTGTCGGGGTCGCAGCAGTCGCCCACCACCACGGCCTCCCAGTCGCCACAGGTCTGCAGCTGCAGGGCCCGCAGGGTGCTGCGCAGGGCATCCACCCGCCTGTAGGTGGCGATCACGAGGCTGACGCGGGGCAGGGGCGAGGGCATCGGCTCAGAGGTAGGCGAGCAGCATCGAGATCAGGCTGCGGGCCTCGTTGGAGAACACCCCCTGCCGTTTCACCAGCCGCGCGATCTGGGCCAGGGTCATCCAGCTGAGCGAGGGCGAGACCGGCAGCTCATCGGCAGGATCGAGCAGGGCGATGCTGTAGCGGGCCACGGAGCGGTAGAAGCGCCCGCCCTCGTCGGAGTGGAGATTGGAGAGCACGGGGGTGGCGCGGCGGTGGATCGCCTCAAGCAGCCGCTCCTCGGCATCGAGCTCCGGCACCGGCGAGGGAGCGCCGCCGGCATCCTGCAGGGCCGGTCCGTACTGGAAGCCCTCCCTGAAGCCGATCTCGGCGCGGCCGCGGAACAGCAGGTGCAGCACGCCGCCGAATTCGCGGGCCAGCAGCACGGCGGTGCCCTCCCGCTCCTGGGCCACGATCGGCTGATCCCAGCTGTGCACCTCGCGCTCACTGGAGCTCACCGCCACCTGGCGCACGTCGAAGCTGCCGGCCGGACCGAGCAGGCGGGGCTGGCGGCCCTCCAGCCAGTCCACCTGGTCGTCGAGGGGAACAGTGGCCACGGCGAACGGATGGGCGGCCCGCAGCTGCTCGAGGCGCTGGAGGATCTCGCCATCACTGGCCTGCTCCGCCGCCGGGCCAGCGCCGTAGGAGCGCAGCAGAGCCTCCCCGAAACCGCCCTGGCCCCTGCAGCGGCTGAACGGGGCGTCGCCGCCGGCCAGGGCCGACCAGTCGGAGGAGGCGAGCACGGAGCGGGCGTCGGTGTTGATCTGGAAGTCGCTCACCAGCAGGGCGCACACCTCCCGCACCGGTGCCCAGCGGTACACCGCATCATCGAGATCCAGCTCCAGTGCGGCGGGCAGCTCCACCGTCATGTTGCGGTTGTATTTGCCGAGGAAGCGGGTGCCCTGCTCCGACTGCAGGCTGTCGGCCCGCACCGTGGCCGCCGGATCGCCGGTGAAGTACTGGAGGAAGGCGGTGGGCTTGCCGTGGTGCAACCGCTTGTAGTTGCTGCGGGTGGCCTGCACCGAGGGGGCGGCCTGGGACAGACCGATGTTGCCGGGCTCAGGCTTGGCCTGGATCAGCAGATGGGGCTCGCCGCCGCGGTGCTGCAGCAGGAAGCCGAGGATGCCCACTTCGGGCTGGTTGATCAGGGGCTGGCGCAGTGTGGGGCGGCCGCCGGCGGTGGCCTCGACCCCCACGATGCTGAAGAAGCCACCGGACTTGTGCTGCAGGGCTCCCTCCCGGTAGCGCCATTCACCGGAGTGCTGCCAGGGGATCTCCTGCACGGTCATGTCGCAGAGCCCGCGGCGGCCTTCCAGCCAGGACAACAGCGACTCGGAGGGCATGGGCGGGAATCAGGGATGCAGCGCCCCGGGGCACTCAGCGAACGAAACTAACCCTGGAGAGCCCGCGCCCCCCCGGAGCGGCCGGCTCAGCTGGCCACGTAGGCCTCCACCGCGCTGCTGAGGCGCCGCAGGCCCGCCAGACCATCGCGCTCGAGGTTGCGCACCCGGTCGCGGCTGATCCCGAGGATGCGGCCGATGCCGGTGAGGCTCATGGGCTCGGCCATCTCGGCCGACTCGGGGTCGATGCCGTAGCGCATCTTCAGCACCCGCCCCTGCAGCTCCGGCAGCTGCTCCAGCAGCGCCCGCAGATCACCCTTCAGGCACTCCCCGTCCACACGCTCCTCCGGCAGCTCCCCATCCCCCGCCAGCAGGTCCAGCAGCTCCGTGTCCTCCCCATCCCCCACCTTCGTCTCCAGGCTCACCGGCTGACGCGCACGGCACAGCAAATCCTTCACCTCCTCCTCCGGCAGCTCCACGAACCCCGCCAGCTCCGTCACCGTGGGGGTGCGCCCCAGCTCCTGGCTCAGCTCCCGCTGACCCTTCTTCAGCTTGTTCAGCGTCTCGGTGATGTGGATCGGCAGCCGGATCGTGCGGCTCTTCTCCGCGATCGCCCGCGTGATCCCCTGGCGGATCCACCAGTACGCATACGTACTGAACTTGTAGCCCCGCGTCGGGTCGAACTTCTCCACGCCCCGCACCAGCCCGATCGTTCCCTCCTGGATCAGATCCAGCAGCTCCATGTTCCGCTTGGTGTACTTCTTCGCCACGCTCACCACCAGCCGCAGGTTCGCCGCCACCATCCGCTCCTTCGCCCGCCGGCCCGCCTGCAGCCGCTTCTTCAGCACCGCCGGGCTCAACCCCGCCGCCTTCGCCAGCTCCGCCGCGCTCGGCGCCGTGCCGCCCGCACGCATCGTCAGCTCCTGCTCCACCTCCTCCAGCGCCATCAGCTCCTGCACCTGCCGGCCCAGCGTGATCTCCTGCTCATGGGTCAGCAGCGGCACACGGCCGATGTCCCGCAGGTAGCTGCGCACCAGATCGCCGTCCACGGCGGGCATGGAGCGGGCCGGGGCGGCGGCTGATGCGGCCGCGGAGGCAGCGGCGGCAGGGGCGGGGGCGAGAGCGAGTGTCATGGTTCAGGCCCTTGAAGTTCCGTTAAGCCTAACCTGAAGAAGTGTGAACGCTCTCTCATCTAGCCGATCCGGCCCATGAGCCAGCTGGCGGTGGTGAGGTAGATGAACACGCCGGCCACGTCGGTGGCGGTGGTGATGAAGGGGGCCGACATCAGGGCCGGATCCAGCTTCAGCCGGTCGAACAGCAGCGGCAGGGCCGCCCCCGCCGTGGCCGCCAGGGTGGTGATCGCCAGCAGGCTGATGCCCACCGACAGGCCCACCAGCGGCCCCTCCCCCCGCCACCAGGCCCAGGGCACCACCACCACCAGCATCAGCAGCCCCAGCAGGGCACCGGCCACCGCCTCCCGCGCGATCGTGCGCACGGGCCCCAGCGACTGGATGCGCTGGGTGCTGAGACCCCGGATCACCACCGTGGAGCTCTGGGCGCCCACGTTGCCGCCGGTGCCGATCAGCAGCGGGATGAAGGCGGCCAGCACCACCACCTGGCTGAGCACCTGACCCTTGAGCGCGATCACCTCGGAGGTGAAGCCGTTGGCCACCACCAGCACCGAGAGCCACACCACCCGGCGGCGGGCCACGGTGAACAGGTTGCTCTGGAAGTAGTCGTCCTCGTCGCCGGCCTGCACGGCGCCGGCGGCGTAGAGGTCGCGGGTAGCCTCCTGCTCGATCACGTCGATCACGTCGTCCACCGTGACGATCCCCACCAGCCGCTCCTCCCGGTCCACCACCGGCACGGCCAGGAAGTCGTAGCGCTGGATCGCCCGGGCCACCTCCTCCTGGTCGGTCTCGGTGGACACGCTCACCACCTCGCGGGTCATCACATCGCCGATGCGGTCCTTGGGGTCGGCCACCACCAGATCCCGCAGCGAGAGAATGCCGGTGAGGTGGCGGGAGCCGTCGGTGACGTAGAGGGAGTAGACGGTTTCGGTGTCGCGGGCCCGCCGGCGCACCAGCTCCAGGGCCTGGGCGGCGCTGTGGAACTCCTTGAGATCGATGAACTCGGTGGTCATCAGCCGGCCGGCCGTTTCGGGCTCGTAGCCGAGCAGCTGGGCCGTGACCCGCCGCTCCGCCGGGCTCAGCTCGGCCAGCAGGCGGCGCACCACCTTGGCAGGCAGCTCGTCGAACAGCCGCACCCGGTCGTCGGGGGACATCCGCTCCACCAGCTCCAGCACCTCGCCCGAGCGGAGCCGGTCCAGCAGGCTCTGCTGCACGGGGCCGTCGAGGTACTCGTACACCTCGATCGCCTCGTCCTTGGGCAGCAGGCGGAAGGCCAGGGCCTGGAGGGTGCGGGGCAGGGTGCCGATCGCCTCGGCGATGTCCACCTCCTGCACCGGCTGGAGCAGCAGCTTGGCGCCGTCGTAGTTGCCGGCCTCCAGCAGGGTGGCGAGCTGGCGCGACACCACCTCGGCCAGACCCACCCGCACGCCCGGGGCCGGCGCGGCGGCGGTGGCGCCGGCAGCGTCGTGGTTCGGGCCCTTCGCCTCACTCATCGGCTCGCCGCGCCCGCCACCGGAGTTTATGGGCCGGAGCCCGGGGGGCAGCCGCTAGCGTCCGCCCTCCGGAACTTCAACACTCCATGACCGTGAACGTGAGCGATGTGGTGGTGCGCGATGCCGCAGGCGGCGAGCGCCGGCTGGGCGAGTGGAACGGCCAGGTGCTGCTGATCGTGAACGTGGCCAGCCGCTGCGGCTTCACCCGCCAGTACGCCGGCCTGCAGAAGCTGCAGGACACCTACGGGCCGAAGGGCCTGGCGGTGCTCGGCTTCCCCTGCAACGACTTCGGCGCCCAGGAACCGGGCACCCTGCCGGAGATCCAGCAGTTCTGCTCCACCACCTACGGCGCCGACTTCACCCTGTTCGACAAGGTGGCAATGGCCGAGGCGCCTTACACCACCCTCACCCAGGCGGAGCCGGCCGGGCCGGTGGCCTGGAACTTCGAGAAGTTCCTGGTGGGCAAGGACGGCACGGTGGTGGCCCGCTTCAAGAGCGGCGTGGAGCCCGAATCGGCCGAACTCACCGCGGCGATCGAGGCGGCCCTGGCGGCCTGACCTCCCCCTGCGCTCCGCCCCTCCAGTCAGCCGGCCAGCCAGCCACGGCGGCTGCCGGCTGCCCCCGCCAGCTGCACCTGCAGCCAGCGCTCACCGCCGGGTTGCACCCAGGTCCGCAACACCCGCAGGGGCTCTCCGGCCGGGGCCTCTCTGATCACCGGAGCCTGGTGCTCGGGCGCACAGCGCAGCACCTGGGGCACCGGGCTGAGCAGCGGTTCGCGGCTGCTCTGGCGCCGGCGCAGTTCCGGTGCGCGCCACTCGGCACCGCCGGCGGGCAGGGCGGCCGGCGCCACCAGGGCGAAGCCCAGCAGGGCGATCCAGCGCCAGGTCGCGAGCAGGGGTGCGGAAGAACCCATCTCAGATGTCGAGCTGGGCCAGATCGAGTTCGGCGCTGTGGGTTTCGATGAACTCACGGCGGGGGGCCACCTTGTCGCCCATCAGGATCGTGAAGATGCGGTCGGCCTCGAGGGCATCCTCGATCTCCACGCGCTTCATCGTGCGCGTGGCCGGATCCATCGTGGTTTCCCACAGCTGCTGGGGCATCATTTCGCCCAGACCCTTGAAGCGCTGGATGGTGTAGTTGGCCTTCTCGCCGAAACTCTCAATGGTTGTCTTGAGGTCACCCTCGTTGTAGCAGTACACGTGCTTCTTGCCCCGCTCCACCTTGTAGAGGGGCGGGCAGGCGATGTAGATGTAGCCGCCTTCCACCAGCGCCTTCTGGTAGCGGAAGAAGAAGGTGAGGATCAGGGTGCGGATGTGGGCGCCGTCCACATCGGCGTCCGTCATGATCACGATCCGGTGGTAGCGGAGATTCTTCTCATCGAAGTCTTCTCCCTTGATGCCGAGCCCCAGGGCCGTGATCAGGGCCTGGATTTCCGTGTTCTTGTAGATCTTGGCGTCGTCGGTTTTCTCGATGTTGAGGATCTTGCCCCGCAGGGGCAGGATGGCCTGGAAGCGCCGGTCGCGGCCCTGCTTGGCGGATCCACCGGCGGAATCCCCCTCCACGATGTAGATCTCCGATTCGGAGGGATCGCGGGAGGAGCAGTCGGCCAGCTTTCCGGGCAGGGTGGAACTCTCCAGCACGCTCTTGCGGCGCACCAGCTCGCGGGCCCGGCGGGCGGCCTCGGCGGCATTGAAGGCCTGGATGGCCTTCTCGAGGATCAGATCGATCACCGAGGGGTTGAATTCCAGGAACTCACCAAGGGCCTCACCCACCAGGGTGTCCACGATGCCCCGCACCTCGGTGTTGCCGAGTTTGGTCTTGGTCTGGCCCTCGAACTCGGGCTCGGGCACCTTCACCGACAGCACGGCGGTGAGCCCTTCGCGGATGTTCTCGCCCGCCAGATTGGCGTCGGAATCCTTGCGCTTGCCCCGCTTCTTGGCGAAGGTGTTGAGGGTGCGGGTGAGCACCGTCTTGAGCCCCTCGATGTGGGTGCCGCCATCCACGGTGCGGATGTTGTTGGCAAAGCCGAGAATGCTGTCGGAGTAGGCGTCCACGCACCACTGCAGCGCGGCTTCCACCTGCACCCCCTCCTTCTCGGCATTCACGTAGATGATGTCGGGATGGAGCGGATCCTTCTCCGCATTCATGTAGGCGACATACTCCCTGATGCCGCCTTCGTAGAAATAGATGTCCTCATGGGGCTCACCGGCGGCATTGCGGGCACTCTCCCGCTCATCCCGGAACACGATGCGCACGCCGCCGTTCAGGTAGGCGAGCTCGCGCAGGCGTGAGGAGAGGGTGGCGTAATCGAAGCTGATGCCGGTGGTGAAGATCTGGCTGTCGGGCTTGAAACACACCGTGGTGCCCGTGCGGCCCTTCTCTCCGGGGACGGAAGCGAGGCTGCCGATCGCCGCACCGCGCTCGAAGCGCTGGGTGTGCACCTGGTCGTGCCGGTACACGGTGACCTGCACCCACTCGGAGAGGGCGTTCACCACCGACACGCCCACACCGTGCAGGCCGCCGGACACCTTGTAGCCGCCGGCACCGAACTTGCCGCCGGCATGGAGCACCGTGAGCACCGTTTCCAGCGCGCTCTTGCCGGTGCGCGGGTGGATGTCGGTGGGGATGCCGCGACCGTTGTCGGTGACGGAGCAGGAGCCATCCTCGTTGAGCACCACGAGGATCTGATCGCAGTGGCCGGCGAGGGCCTCGTCCACCGCGTTGTCCACCACCTCGTACACCAGGTGATGCAGACCGCGGGGGCCGGTGGAGCCGATGTACATCCCGGGTCGCTTGCGCACCGGCTCCAGGCCTTCCAGCACCTGGATCTGCTCGGCGCCGTACGCGGCCTGAACTTTCGTGGCTTCGCTCATGCGGGAAGGGCTTCCCAGGGGTCGGGCAGAGGCGGCGACTGGCCCTGGGCAAGAGGGGGGAGAAGTGGTGAAACCCCTTCTCCGAACGGCAATCTACCACCGGGCTCCAGGGTGTCCGGCGGGGCGGCGGCCAGCTGGCAGGGTGGGGGCATGGCCTCCTCCCAGACTCCCCGTCCGCCCCTGGTGATCGTGCTGCTCGGGCCCACGGCCAGCGGCAAGACGGAGCTGGCGATCGCCCTGGCCCAGGCCCTCGATCTGGCGGTGCTGAACGTGGACTCCCGCCAGCTGTACCGCGGCATGGATGTGGGCACCGCCAAGCCGAGCCCCGCCGAACAGGCCCAGGCACGCCATGAACTGCTCGACCTGCGCGATCCCGACCAGCCCATCAACCTGGAGGAGTTCCGGGCCCTGGCGGCAGCCCAGGTGGAGGCCGAGCTGGGGCGGCCCCGCCAGGGCAGCCCGATGGCCCTGCTGGCCGGGGGCAGCGGCCTCTATCTGAAGGCCCTCACCCAGGGGCTGCGGCCGCCGGCGGTGCCGCCCCAGCCGGCGTTGCGCCGGCAGCTGAGCGCCCTGGGGCAGCCCACCTGCCACCAGTTGCTGCAGGCCGCCGATCCCATCGCCGCCGGGCGGATCGCCGCCGCCGACGCGGTGCGCACCCAACGGGCCCTGGAGGTGATCTATGCCACGGGATGCCCCCTCTCCAGCCAGCAGGGCTCTGCCCCGCCGCCCTGGCAGGTGCTGGAGCTGGGGCTGGACCCGCCGGACCTGCGGAGCCGCATCCGCCGGCGCACCGAGGCCCTCTATGCCGCGGGCCTGGTGGAGGAAACGGCAGGGCTGCGGCAGCGTTACGGCGCCGACCTGGCCCTGCTCGCCACGATCGGCTACGGCGAAGCCCTGCAGGTGCTGGCAGGCACCCTGGAGGAGCCCGCCGCCATCGCGCTCACCACCCAGCGCACGCGCCAGTTCGCCAAACGCCAGCGCACCTGGTTCCGCCGCCAGCACCAGCCGGTGTGGCTGGAGGGCAGCACCACGCCACAACGCCTGGAGCAGGCCTTGCAGGAGATCGAGCAAGCTCTAGGGTGAAGGGTGAGCCTTGGGCTGCGCCGCGCCAACCGCCCCGCACCCCCTGCATCCCTCCGGACCCTCAACCCCCGCGAACCTCACCCCACTCCGCGAACCTCACCCCACTGAATGCCCCGTCCCCGTTTTGACCGTCGTGCTCCCGTTCGGGAGCTGCCCAACATCAATGAGCGGATCAACTATCCCCAGTTGCGGGTGGTCGACGCCGACGGCAGTCAACTTGGAGTGATCACCCGCGAGGCGGCCCTGGAGGTGGCGCGGGAGCGGGAGCTCGACCTGGTGCTGGTGAGCGAGAAAGCGGATCCGCCGGTGTGCCGGATCATGGACTACGGCAAATACAAGTTCGAGCAGGAGAAAAAGGCCAAGGAAGCCAAGAAGAAGTCGCACCAGACCGAGGTCAAAGAGGTCAAGATGCGCTACAAGATCGACCAGCACGACTACGACGTGCGGATCGGCCAGGCTTCCCGCTTCCTCAAGGCCGGTGACAAGGTGAAGTGCACGGTGATCTTCCGCGGCCGGGAGATCCAGCACACCGCCCTGGCTGAAGTGCTGCTGATGCGCATGGCGAAGGACCTGGAGACCGCCGCCGAGATCCAGCAGCCTCCCAAGCGGGAGGGCCGCAACATGATCATGTTCCTGAGCCCGCGCAAGGCCACGGCCGCCAAGGCCGGTGGGGGGGGCAAGCCGTCCCCGGCCCGGCCCACGCCGGTGAAAACCGTGGTGCGCACGGCCGGAACCGCCGCCACCGAGGCCAGCCCGGCGGAGCCGAAGCCGGCCGGCTGATCCGGGTCGCCTCAACCCAGGCGGTCGGCGAACAGCTCCAGCATCAGCCGCCAACCCTCGGCCGCGGCCTGGGGCACGTAGTCGCCGCGGTGCTCACACATGTAGCCGTGGCCGGCCCCCGGTGCCACCACGAGGCGCCGCAGCCGCTGGGGATGCCGGCGCCGATCGGCCTCGAGGGCCGCGGCGATCGCCTGCTGCTCCGGGGGGGGCATGAGGGGGTCCTCGGCGCCGCAGAAACAGAGCAGATCGCCGCGGACTCGCGGCACCACCTCCAGGCTGGGCGGGCCGCCCCCCGGACGGAACACCGACACCCGGGCACCGTAGAAATCGCAGGTGGCGGCCACGCCGTCGAGGCTGGCGACCAGCAGGGCGAGATGGCCGCCGAAGCAGAAGCCCACACAGCCCACCGGCCGCTGCTCCAGGCCGGGCTGGGCCTGGAGCCAGGCGATGGCGCGGCCGGCGTCGGCGAGGCAGTCCACCGCCGTCACCTGGTCCCGGTGCTGACGGCCGGCCGCCAGGCCGGCCGCGTCGTAGCTCACGTCCAGCTCGGGGGCCGTGCGGGCAAAGATCGGCAGGGCGAGGGCGGCGTAGCCGGCTGCGGCGAGCCGATCCGCCACCGAGCGCACCCAGCTGTTGAGGCCGAACACCTCCGGCAACACCAGCACGGCTGCCCGCGGAGCCTGGCCGGCCGGCCGCGCCCACCAGCAGCGCAGGGTCACCATGCCCTCGGCGGGCAGCTCCTGCCAACCGGAGAGCACGGGCAGGGGAGCGGCGGCGGCCATGGCAGGCAGGGATCGCTGCCGGGATTCTGGCCGCCAACCGGCACACTGCCGTATGCCAACGGGGGGATTGTCCGCCGGGCCTGGGCTCCGTATGGTGAGCCCCTGCTCCCCAGGCCCACTCCGGCGTGCGATTCCACATCCAGCAGGAAAGCGACATCCCGGCGTCGACCCAGCTCTACAACCAGATCTGCTTCGCGATCGCGGCGCGGCACTATCCGCCGGGTCACCGGCTGCCCAGCACCCGCCAGCTGGCGATGCAGACCGGCCTGCACCGCAACACGATCAGCAAGGTGTACCGGCAGCTGGAGACCGATGGGGTGGTGGAGGCCATGGCGGGCTCCGGCATCTACGTGCGCGACCAGCAGAAGCCGCGCGAGATCAAGCCGCCTCCGGGCCCCCGCAGCCGGGCCCTGCCCGACCTCGACCGCCAGGTGCGCGAGAGCATCGACGGCCTGCTCAACGGCGGCTGCACCCTGCAGCAGGCCCGCGACATGCTCACCCGCGAGATCGACTGGCGCCTGCGCTGCGGGGCCCGGGTGCTGGTGAGCACGCCGCGGGAAGACATCGGCGCCTCGATGCTGATCGCCGAGGAGCTCGCCCCGAACCTGGAGGTGCCGGTGGAGGTGGTGCCGATGGAGGAGCTGGAGGGGGTGCTGGAAACCTCGAACAACGGCACGGTGGTGACCAGCCGCTACTTCCTGCAGCCGGTGGAGGAGATCGCCAAGCGCCACGGGGTGCGGGCGGTGCCGGTGGACCTCAACGACTTCCGCCACGAGCTGGGCCTGCTGAAGGAGCTGCGGGCGGGAAGCTGCGTGGGGCTGGTGAGCATCAGCCCCGGCATCCTGCGGGCCGCCGAGGTGATCCTGCACAGCCTGCGGGGCAACGAGCTGCTGGTGATGACGGCCAACCCCGACACCGGCAGCCGGCTGCTGGCGCTGCTGCGGGCGGCCAGTCATGTGCTGTGCGACCGGCCGAGCCTGCCGCTGGTGGAGCAGAGCCTGCGCCAGAACCGGGCCCAGCTGATGCGGATGCCGGTGGTGCACTGCGCCCAGAGCTACCTGGGCAGCGCCACGATCGACCAGCTGCGCAAGGAGATCGGCGTGATTGCGGCCTGAACCTCACCCCCAGGCTGACTCCCGCCTGGGCCCTCGCCCCCGGGGAACTCCCGGAGAGCTGACAAGCGGATGAAGAGATTCGAACTCTCGACCCTCTCCTTGGCAAGGAGATGCTCTACCACTGAGCTACATCCGCAGACACCACGAGCCGCGACTGGAACCGCTGCCCTGGCCTGGCCGGCATCGCCGACGGGCTGATCATGCACGAGCGGGGGCCCCTCGGTCAAACGCCACCGGGCTCCGGCAGGATGCCTGCATGTTCAAGGCAATCCGGGCCGACCTGGCGATCATCAAGGAGCGCGACCCCGCCGCCCGGGGCACGCTCGAGATCCTGCTGTGTTATCCGGGCCTGCACGCCCTGGTGCTGCACCGCATCAGCCACCGGCTGTGGTGCGGCGGCCTGCCGCTGCTGCCGCGCCTGCTCAGCCAGGTGGGGCGGCTGCTCACCGGGATCGAGATCCACCCTGGAGCGAAGATCGGCCACGGGGTGTTCATCGACCACGGCATGGGCGTGGTGATCGGCGAAACCACGGTGGTGGGCGACAACTGCCTGCTGTACCAGGGGGTGACCCTGGGCGGCACCGGCAAGGCCCATGGCAAGCGGCACCCGACCCTGGCGGAGAACGTGGTGGTGGGCGCGGGCGCCAAGGTGCTCGGCGCGATCCTGGTGGGGGCCAACACCCGCATCGGGGCTGGCTCGGTGGTGCTGCGCGACGTGGGGCCGGACTCCACCGTGGTGGGCATCCCCGGCCGGGTGGTGCACCAGAGCGGCGTGCGGGTGGATCCGCTGGCCCACTCGGCCCTGCCCGACACCGAGGCGCGGGTGATCCGCAACCTGATGGAGCGGATCGACGCGCTGGAGGGCGAGCTGACACGGGCCCAGGCCTGCCTGCGCGCGGTGGCGGCGGGGCGGCCCCTGCCGGAGCCCTGCCGCGGCGAGGCCCAGAACCTCAAAGACCGGGAGATCCTGGAGTTCCTGGGCGACAACCCCGGCACCACCAGCTGAAGCCTGGACTCCGGACCCTCAGACCGTGGCGCCCTGGGGGGCGGGGGCCGGCTGGAACATGAACATCGAGTAGATCACATTGCGGCGCATCTGGGTCATCATCTCGAGGAACATGTCGTAGCCCTCGTTCTTGTATTCGATCAGCGGATCCTTCTGGCCGTAGCCGCGCAGGCCCACGGATTCGCGCAGGGCGTCCATGGCCTGCAGGTGCTCGCGCCAGAGGGTGTCAATCTGCTGGAGGATGAAGAAACGCTCGGCCTCCCGCATCAGGCCGGGCCGCTGCGCCTCGATCTGGCCCTCCTTGATGTCATAGGCGTTGCGCATCTGCTCCTGCAGGAAGGCCTTGAGCTCCTCGGTGCCGAGGCCCTTGAGCTGGTCGGGCTCGAGATCCTCCAGCAGGTAGATGAACTCCTTCACCTTGGCCACCAGGCGGCTGAGGTCCCACTCCTCCGGCGGCAGATCGGGATTCACGTAGGCCTCCACGATGTCGTCGATGGTGCGCTCGCCATAGCCGATCACCTGCTGCTTGAGCTCGCGGCCCTCCAGCACGCGGCGGCGCTCGGCATACACCGCCTTGCGCTGGTTGTTCATCACCTCGTCGTACTCGAACACCTGCTTGCGGATGTCGTAGTAATAGGTTTCCACCTTCTTCTGGGCCCCCTCCAGCGAGCGGGTGAGCATGCCCGATTCGATCGGCATGTCCTCCTCCACCCGGAAGGCATTCATCAGGCCAGCCACCCGGTCGCCGCCGAAGATGCGCAGCAGGTTGTCCTCCAGAGAGAGGAAGAAGCGGGTGGAGCCGGGGTCACCCTGGCGGCCGGCGCGGCCCCGCAGCTGGTTGTCCACCCGGCGGGACTCATGGCGCTCGGTGCCGATCACGTGCAGGCCGCCGGCTTCGCGCACCTTGGCCTCCTCCTGCTTCACCACCGCGTCGTAGGTGGCCTTCACGGCCGTGATGCGCTCGCGCAGCTGCTGGATCTGGGGGTCGTCGGTGGGGGCCTTCTCGGCGGCCTGGGCGATGCGGTCCTCCAGTTCGAGCACGGTGAGGGCCCGATCACCCCAGGCCTTCACCAGCTCGCGGGAGAGGGTCACCAAGGCGAGCTCCTGCTCCTCGGGCAGCTCGCAGGGATAGAGGGCGCCGATGGCCTTGGCCTCGCTGGGAGCGGAACCGTTGGGAGCAGCCCCCTTGCCGCCCTTGCCGCCGCCGAAGCCGGAGGCCTCGGCGGAGCGCTGCAGCGGCACCGGCGGGCGGTGGCCCTCCTCGGGCCGCACCAGCACGGGCAGCAGCACCTCCCGCAGCTTGAGGCGGGCCATGTAGTCGCTGTTGCCGCCGAGGATGATGTCGGTGCCGCGGCCGGCCATGTTGGTGGCGATGGTCACGGCGCCGGCGCGGCCGGCCTGGGCCACGATCTCGGCCTCCCGCTCCACGTTCTCGGGCTTGGCATTGAGCAGGTTGTGGGGGATCTGCTGCTCGGCCAGCAGGGCGGAGAGCAGCTCCGACTTCTCCACGCTGGTGGTGCCCACCAGCACGGGGCGGCCGGAGGTGTTCACCTCGGCGATCTCCAGGGCCACGGCGCGCCACTTGGCGGGCTCGGTCTTGTACACCTGGTCGGTCCAGTCGGCCCGGGAGCGGGGCCGGTTGGTGGGCACCACGGTGACCTCGAGCTTGTAGGTCTTCTCGAACTCCACCTCCTCGGTCTTGGCGGTGCCGGTCATGCCGGCGAGGCGGGGATAGAGCAGGAAGAAGTTCTGGTAGGTGATCGAGGCGAGGGTCTGGGTTTCGGGCTGGATCGGCAGGGCCTCCTTGGCTTCGATCGCCTGGTGCTGGCCATCGCTCCAGCGGCGGCCCGGCATCACCCGGCCGGTGAACTCATCCACGATCACGGCATCGCTGCCGCGCACGATGTAGTTCACGTCCTTGATGAACAGCTCCTTGGCCTTGAGGGCGTTGTTGATGTAGTGGGCCCAGGGGTCGGCCGGATCGAACAGATCGCTTACCCCCAGCATCTGCTCGGCCTTGGCGAAGCCCTCGTCGGTGAGGGTGCAGCTGCGCTGCTTTTCGTCCACCTCATAGTCGCCCTCGGGATCGATGCCGTCCTTGCCCAGCTCGGCGGCCCGCACCAGCCGCGCCGCCACCTCGGCGGCCTTGTGGTATTTCTCCTGGGGCCGCTCCACCTGGCCGGAGATGATCAGCGGCGTGCGGGCTTCGTCGATCAGGATCGAGTCGACTTCGTCGATCACGCAGTAGTGGAAGTCACGCTGCACCACCTCGGCGATGTCGGTGGCCATGTTGTCGCGCAGGTAGTCGAATCCGAGCTCACTGTTGGTGGCGTAGGTGATGTCGCAGGCGTAGTTGTCGCGCCGTTCGTAGGGCGTCATGTCCTGCTGGATCAGCCCCACCGAAAGACCGAGGAAGCGGTGGATCTGGCCCATCCACTCGGCGTCACGGCGGGCCAGGTAGTCGTTCACCGTCACCACGTGCACGCCGCGGCCGGTGAGGGCGTTGAGGTAGCTGGGCAGGGTGGCCACCAGCGTCTTGCCTTCGCCGGTCTTCATCTCGGCGATCTGGCCGTCGTGCAGCACCATGCCGCCGATCAGCTGCACGTCGAAGTGGCGCATGCCGAGCACCCGCTTGCCGGCCTCGCGCACCACGGCGAAGGCCTGGGGCAGCAGCTCATCCAGCAGCTTGCGCTCCCGCTCCAGGGTGGCCTCGGTGCTCAGCCCGCGGCTGCGGCAGTCCTCCTGGTGGCTGGCGAGCTTCTGGCGGAACTCGGCGGTGAGACCGCGCAGCTCGTCGTCGGAGAGCGGGGCGATCTCCTCCTCCAGCAGGTTCACGTCAGAGACGACCGGCTGGTGGCGCTTCAGCTTGCGGGCATTGGGATCACCCAGCAGGAGCTTGAGCATGGTGAGATCGGCTACCGGGGCAGTACCGGCAGCCTACCGAGGCTGGCCGGCCACACCGGTGGCGCTGCCAGGGGCCGGGGGCCGGTAGTCGGGCACCAGGCGCCGCAGCACCGCGAGGGCGCCGGGCTCATCCCAGCGGCGCAGGGCCGCCTCCATGGCGGCCAGCAGCACGGTGAGCTGCGGCGGCGACAGCGAAGCTTCACGGGCCCGACGGATCAGGGGATGGGCGGTGGGGTCGCTGGCGGCCGCCAGCAGCAACTCCTCGTGCAGTTTCTCGCCGGGCCGCAGACCGGTGTAGTGGATCTCGATCTCACCGTCGGGGTGATCGGCATCCCGCACGCTGGCACCGGAGAGCTGGATCATCTGGCGGGCCAGGTCGGCGATCCGCACGGGCTCGCCCATGTCGAGCAGGAACACCTCACCGCCGCTGGCCATGGCACTGGCCTGGAGCACCAGCTGCACGGCCTCGGGGATGGTCATGAAGAAGCGGGTGATCTCCGGGTGGGTCACGGTGAGGGGGCCGCCGGCGGCGATCTGGCGGCGGAACAGGGGCACCACGGAGCCGGAGGAGCCGAGCACGTTGCCGAAGCGCACCATCGAGCAGATGGTGCCGCCTGGGTGGGCCCGCTGGGCAGCGGCGGCGTTCTGCACCAGGAGTTCGCACACCCGCTTGCTGGCACCCATGGCGTTGGTGGGGCGCACGGCTTTGTCGGTGGAGATGAGGGTGAAGCGCTCCAGGCCGCAGGCGAGGGAAGCCAGCAGGGCGCTGCGGGTGCCGAAGATGTTGTTGGCCAGCCCGGCACAGATGTTGGCCTCCACCAGTGGCACGTGCTTGTAGGCCGCCGCATGGAACAGCACCTGCACGGCATGACTCCGCAGCAGCCGCTCCACCAGGGCCTGCTCGGCCACATCGCCGAGAACCTCGATCACCGGCACGTCCGTGACCGAGGAAGCCAGCTCCTGACCGATCGCGTAGAGGGCCAGTTCGCTGCGCTCGAGCAGCACCAGCCGGGCCGGACGCAGCCGCAGGATCTGGTGGCAGAGCTCGGCACCGATCGAGCCGCCCGCGCCGCTCACCAGCACACTGCGGCCACTGATCGCCTCCGCCAGCAGGGCAGGGTCGGGAGGCACGCTCTCGCGACCGAGCAGGTCCTCGATCGGCACCGGCCGCAGGGTGTCGATCCTGGCGCGGCCGGAGGCGATCTCCTCCACCGAGGGCACCTGCAGCACCGGCACGCCGTAGCCCTGCAGCCTGGCCAGCAACCGCCGCCGTTCGGCCTGGGGCAGCGACGGCGTGGAGAGGATGAGCTGATCCACCCGGCCGCTGCGCAGCAGCCGGGGCAGGTGTCCGGGCGGCAGCACCGGCACCCCGTAGAGGGTGCGGTGCCAGAGGCCGGGATCGTCGTCAAGAAAAGCGGCGATGCGGGTGTCGTGGCCCAGCCGCAGCGCGGCGGCCAGCTGGGCGGCGGCCGCACCGGCCCCCATGATCACCACCCGCTGCCGCCTTGGCCGGGGCCCTGACGGGGCCCGACCGAGCAGCAGGTCGCGCAGGGCGAAACGCAGGCCGCCGGTGAACACCGTGAGCAGGATCCAGAGCAGCAGCCAGCTGCTGCGGGGCGGGGCGGGCTGCTGCAGCTGCAGCCCGGCGAAGGCCACCAGCAGCACCAGCAGGGCATTGCGCACGGCGAGCTGGTAGAGCGCAGCGCTGCCCACATAGCGGGCAAGGCCCCGGTACTGCCCGCTGAGGGAATAGAGGGGCAGGCCGATCACCAGCACGGTGGGCAGCAGCCAGAGCGACTGCTGCAGCTCCGGGGGCCAGGGATCGCCCAGACGCAGCAGGAAGCTGACCCACACGGCCAGGGGCAGCAACACCACATCGGCGGCCAGCAGCGGCAGACGACGCAACAGCAGCGGGATGCGGCCGAGCCGCGGCCAGCGGATTCTCAGCGCCACCCGGGTGGCTGCGGTGGGGCGCCCACGGTAGACGTGGCGGCGAAGGGCACGGCCACCCTGCGCTCCAGCACGAGTCCGAGCAGGAGCGCGCCAGCCGCCAGGGGGAGCAGCCAGGGCCAGCCGCCCAGCCGATCGGCCAGGGCCAGCGCAGCGGTGACGCCGATGTAGAGGGCAGCGACGCGGCCGTGGCCCCAACCGGCCTGCTGCAGGCGCTGGTAGAGGTGGAGCCGATGGGCCTGCCAGAGGCGGTGGCCGGCCAGGAGTCGGCGCAGCAGGCAGAGGCCGGCATCGGCCAGCAGAGGGGTGGCCACCAGCAGCAGGGCCAGCGCGGCCGGCCAGCCCGGCGCCTGCAGCACGGCTCCGGCGAACACCGCCCCGAGATAGGTGCTGCCCGCATCACCCATGAACAGGCGGGCCGGGCTCCAGTTCCAGGGCAGGAAGCCGATCAGCGCGCCCACCAGGGGCCACAGCCCTGGCTGCGAGCCGGCGGCGGTGGCCAGCAGCACCACCAGGCAGCCGGCCACCAGGCCGTCGAGGCCATCCATGAAGTTGGTGAGGTTGATCAGGGCTGCGGCAGCGGTGGCGAGCAGCAGCGCCAGCGCCATGGTGGGCGGCTGCCCCGCCCACACCAGCACCAGGGCGGTGGCCAGCTGGGCCAGCAGGCGCAGGGCCGGGGCCAGGGAGCGACGGTCGTCGGCGAGGCCCACCAGGGCCAGGGGGAGGCAGAGGGAGGGCATGCCGCTGCCCAGCAGCAGGGCGCCACCGCTGCCCACCAGGGCAAACACGATGCCGCCGCCGCGGGGGGTGACGCGCCGGTGGGCACTGCGGGGGTTGGGCTGGTCGGGCAGCCAGCGACCCAGCAGGGGCAGCAGCAGAGCCAGCAGGGCCGAGGAGAGCAGGGCGGCCGCCGCGGTGACGCTCAGGAGCGGGGGCACGGACGGCGGCATCGGCCTAGCCCCCGCGCCGCTCGAGCAGGGTGAAGGGCTCGAAGCTCACGCTGATGCCGAACTCCTCAGCGAACTCGAGCACGCGGCACCAGGCCCGGTTGTCCCGCAGGATGCCCCGCAGGATCACCGGCGCCGGGCCGCTGAGCAGGGTCATCTCGAACAGGGGCCAGCCCACCTGCGGCTGCACCTGATCGGCGCGGAAACTGGGCACCACATCGAGGCTGCCCACCAGGAGGCGGCGGCGGCTGGCCTCCCAGGCATAGGGGATCTCATAGCGGAGCAGCAGGTCGGCGGCGCGGGCCCAGGAGCTGCCGTGCTCGTCGATCTCCACATCCAGCTCCTGGCCGCGGACCTGCATCGTCGCGGAGCGGCGGAAGACGAGCGGGGCCGGCTGGCCGCCACCGGCCAGAAAGGCGCGGATGCGCTGCCGCAGCTCATCGCCGCCGCTGGGCGGGCCGCCCTTGCGCAGCTGCAGGAAGTCCCAGCGCTCGCCGGTGCCGCCCCAGATCACCGGGCCGTAGTTGTCGTGCATCCAGCGGCCGTCACGGTTGGAGGCGGCCTCGGCGTGGGTCATCACCCGCTCGATCGTGATGTCGGCCTCGCCCCAGCCCCAGCCACGGGCGATCTCGGCCGCCTCGCGGCACATGGCGTCGAGCTGGGCCTCGGTGGGCGGGATCGACCAGGGGTCGGGGCGGCCGCCCATGCAGGCGCAGGAGAGGGCCACCGCATTGCTGTTGCGGCGCCAGGTGTGGGCCGGCAGATCGATCGTGTAGGCGTGCAGCCGGTGCAGGGTGCCGTCGCCGGCGATGATCGAGTGGTAATGCCCCGGCCGCACCCAGTCGTAGGGCGTGGCGGCCCAGTGCAGGTAGATCGTGGCCGGCATCGGGGTGGGCGGTGGCCTCGGCACCTGGGTGGACGGTAGCGGTGCCCCCTGGCACCGCCAGGCATGGTGGTGGGGAGCCCACACCCTGTGGGCATCAGGCCCTGCTGCCGCCCATGCCCCGCCACCGCTCCCGCCGCTCCGGCCCAGCCCGGCGTCCGCGCCGTCCTCCCGCGGAGTACCGCCTTGTGCTGGAACCGAACCGAATCGAGAAGCAGTACTGGCGCGATCTGTGGCGCTACCGGGAGCTGTTCTGGATCCTGGCCTGGCGCGACATCGCCGTGCGCTACAAGCAGACGGCGATTGGCGTGGGCTGGGCCCTGATCCGGCCGCTGCTGACGATGCTGGTGTTCACGCTGGTGTTCGGCCGGCTGGCCCGGCTGCCGAGCGAGGGGGAGGCCCCCTATGCAGTGCTGGTGTTCTCCGGCCTGCTGCCCTGGCAGTTCTTCAGCACAGCGCTGAGCAGTTGCGCCGACAGCCTGGTGGACAACGCCAACCTGCTCACCAAGGTGTATTTCCCACGACTGATCGTGCCGGCGGCGGCGGTGATCAGCAGCTTCGTGGATGCCCTGATCGCGTTGGCGATCCTGGCTGGGTTAATGCTGTGGTTCCAGTGGTGGCCAAGTTGGCGGGTGCTCTCACTGCCGTTCTGGATGATCCTGGCGTTTGCGGCGAGCATGGGGCCTGGCCTGTGGCTGGCCAGCCTGAACGTGCAATACCGCGACTTCCGCTACGTGGTGCCATTCCTGGTGCAGTTCGGTCTCTACGTAAGCCCGGTGGGCTTCTCCAGCGCCCTGGTGCCGGAGCGGTGGCAGCTGCTCTATGCCCTCAACCCGATGGTGGGGGTGATCGAGGGCTTCCGGTGGGCCATCATCGGGAAAGGTGCCATGCTCAACCCAGCCGGCTTTTGGCTTTCGATGGCGATCGTGGCGCTGCTGCTTGTCACGGGAGTGCGCCAGTTCCGCGGGATGGAAAAGCGGTTTGCGGATGTGATCTGAGATGGCCAACTCTGACGTGGTGATCCGGGTGGAGGGCCTGGGCAAGAAGTACTCCCTCCACCATGGGGGGCGGGAGAGCTACACAGCCCTGCGCGATGTGATCGCTCGCCGGGCCAGAGCCGCTGGACGGCTGCTGAACCCGTTCACCCTGGCGGGACAGCTGCAGAAAGCCAGACGGCAGTCTGCCCAGGCGCGAAACGCCCGTGAAGAGGAGTTCTGGGCCCTCAAGGATGTGAGCTTCGAGATCCGGCGTGGAGAACGGGTGGGCATCATCGGGCGCAATGGTGCGGGCAAGAGCACGCTGCTGAAGATCCTGAGCCGCATCACCGAACCCACTACCGGCCGCGTGGAGATCAGCGGGAGGGTGGCGAGCCTGCTGGAGGTGGGCACAGGGTTTCATCCCGAGCTCACAGGGCGAGAGAATATTTATCTGAATGGAGCAATCCTAGGGATGACCCGGCGGGAAATTTGCGGAAAGTTCGACGAGATCGTTGACTTTGCAGAAGTGGAGAGATTTCTCGATACGCCCGTGAAGCGATATTCGAGCGGAATGTATGTCCGACTCGCCTTCTCCGTGGCAGCACATTTAGAACCAGAGATACTTTTCGTGGATGAAGTGCTTTCCGTGGGAGACGCAGGGTTTCAGAAGAAGTGTCTGGGGAAGATGAAAGACACCTCCGCTACCGGCAGATCACTACTGTACGTAAGCCACAATCTAAGCGCAGTATCAGCCCTGTGCAAGAATTCAATTTTACTCAGCCAAGGAAATCTATCTTTCGCTGGAGCAACAGCAAATGCCCTGAAGAAATACCAAGATGATCCCGGAAAACTACAGAAAAGAAGCTCATCATGCAAGTTTTTTGACATTATTTCGTCTTCTCTTGAACTCATAGGAACTAACGTGCTGCAGATAAACCTGGCCCTCCTCGGCCATAAAGAGGGATGTTCATGCTATTTTGCTTTTGATATCAGAGAGACTCGATATGATTTAGTGGCAGGACAAGCGTTTACTTACGACAAAGGCCCGCATAGAGTAGAGGAAGGATTTCAACTTTTCTCATTTACTATCAAGCTACCAAATCTAGTCCCAGGACATTACGACGTGTCTTGCTGGATAGGCAGCTATCACACGTCAACTTTTATCAGTGGACACCTGGTTGGAGATTTTAGCATCATAACGAGTCCTACCCGAGGAAGGCTGTTCCCGCACACAATAGACCATGGCCTCATTGTGTTCGACATTGAGACAACCAGAGTTAGCCAGTATACTCAATAGGTGTTCATACTAGCTCTGTCCATATCTTTTGTTTTCCCGATCAGTGTAGAATCAAATGAACATCAGGAAGATTGCCACATTCACAAAAGATATCCCGGGGCTATGTAAAGAACACTATATGCTTCAAAAGCATTTGCAAGTATTTTCCCATACGACACGAAAAGAGAGACTTTGCATTTATAGAACAGCGAGGAACCTTCCACAGAATAGTAGAGTTCTAGAGATAGGGTCACACTTAGGCTCGTCTGCACTACTCATTTGCTTAGGGATACAAAGCAAGGGCGGGAGGCTATACTGCGTAGATACATGGAACAATGAAACAATGCCAGATGGGCTTAAGGATACCTTCGAGGAATTTAGGCTGAATACCTTACAGTACTCAAAAATAGTTACTCCAATCAGAAAGAACAGTTGCTCACTAGCTTTTGCCGACTTGAATACCTGTCTAGACATGGCATTCATTGATGGCGACCATTCTGAAAAGGCCGTCAGAGGCGATTTTGAGAAAGTCGCACGCTACCTGAAACCGCACGGTCTTCTTCTATTTCACGACGTAACTCATTACCCAGGGGTAAATAAGGTTGTAGGGGAAGCAATGGCCGCATCTAAGTGGCAGCTCATACGCTTAGTCGATTCACTAGCAGTGCTAGAGAAAGTCTAACATCTAATATCGGGTAATAACCAATGGAACACATTACTTACTCCATAGCAATATGCAGCCACAATCCGGATTTACGGTTGCTTCACAGACTCCTATATGCAATCAATAGCCTTCAAGGGTTGCACGAAGCGCAGAGCATCGTCCTAGTCGATAATAATTCTTCTCCTCCACTTAACAAGGATGGAGCGGTGGTTAGCTTTCTTGCATCTACTCCTTCCGCAAGATATGTTGTCGAAGAGAAACAAGGACTGACTTACGCTAGACTTCGAGCCATACGTGAAACAGACTCGGATATTCTCATTTTCCTTGATGACGATAATGAGCCGTGCGCCAACTACTTAGAACATATACGTAATGCATTCTACACTTACCCAAATAGCGGGGCATGGGGCCCGGGAAGAGTCTCAGTAGAATTTGTTGACAGAACTCCAGAGGAAGTCAAACGTTATTCGAATGTCTTTCAGAAGCGAGACACACCATTTGGCTATGCATGTACGCCAGGCGAGTGGAATTCTTTTTGCCCCTTCGGAACAGGACTTGCCGTAAGGCGTATAGTATTAGATTCATATGCTAATGCATACGAGCAGGGGAGGCTCACTAGAAGTGATCGGAGGGGTAAGTCACTATCAAGCGCTGGAGATATTCAAATCGTTTGGCAAGCTTTCAATCTTGGTTATTCCGCAGGAGTGCTACCGGATCTTACATGCAACCATATGATTAATTCTAGCAAAGCAAACAGCAACTACATTTTCAGGCTCAGCTTTTGGACGGCGAGCTCTTATCTGCCCGCACTATCCGAGTCATTTCCTCAACTGATTCCCATGCGCACAAAGAAGAGAGGCTTGCTCTTCATATTGTCATTTGCCTTCTCGAAATACTGCCTTACTATGATTTTAAATCTTCTTGCTCCTAAAGGCCGTTTGGGCCGAACAATGGCTTATGCACGCTGGCTGGGCAATGAGCATGGCAGGCTTACCGCCTGGCAAGATCAAGCATCTTTAACAGTACTAAGAATCGCACTATTTCTGCGAGTAGCATAGACGCTCCCGAGTCAAGCGGAATGGTCACCTGCAGGCAAGCAGAGATTGTCCAGCCATATAGATTCACACATGCCAAGAATCCTAAGTTAGTGCTGGCAAAGGGTTGGCCATTGCGCTGTGAGAGACCAACCATAATTCAAGAAGACAATAGCCCATTTGCCCTAAAGATTATTGAATAGCCAACTCAGGTGGTGGTTAATTGGTAACACATGAAGACACCTGTCCTTCTGATCGCCTGGCGCCGCCCCCACACCTTGCGTCAGGTCATCGACGCCATCCGGCCAGTCGCCCCGTGCCGGCTGTTCGTCGCCTGCGACGGCCCCAACCCCGAACGGCCAGGTGAGGCCGAGAAGGTCGCGGCCACAAGGACAGTGATCGAAGAGGAGATCGACTGGCCCTGTGAGATGCAGCAGCTCTATTCCGATTCCAACCAGGGTTGCCGGCTCGGTGTCAGCCGCGCCATCACCTGGTTCTTCGAGCAGGTGGAAGAGGGGATCATCCTGGAAGACGACTGCGTTCCCCATCCAGACTTCTTCCCCTACTGCACGGAGCTGCTCGAGCGCTACCGCCACGACACCCGGGTGTGGTGCATCAGTGGCAACAACTTCCAGAATGGCCGATGGCGTGGCGACGGCAGCTACTACTTCAGCCGCTACAACCACTGCTGGGGCTGGGCCACCTGGCGCCATTGCTGGAGCCATTACGACAGGGAGCTTCTCCATTGGCCATCTCTGAAAGCTTCAGGCCTACTCGGGTCAATCTTTGAGAATTCACGGGAAGCCAAGTACTGGACACGAATCTGGGACCGCCTACTTCACGAAGGCAAGCCTGACACCTGGGATTACCAATGGACCCTCACCTGCCTGATGAACGGAGGAATAACGGCACTCCCCAACAGAAATCTCGTGACGAACATCGGATTTGCGATGGATGCGTGCCACACGACAACGGCGCCCAGTTCAGCAATGCCACTTAGCAACTTCGTAAATGCAACTTCGCCTTCAGGCCTGTTCCCGCTTCGGCATCCTGGCTTCACGTTGCAAGACAAGTCTGCCGACGCCTATACCTATAAGCACCATTTCAGCATAAGTCTGGCTCTTCGCCTTGGCCAGCGGCTTCAACTGGGAAAGCCCCGCCGATCAGCCAGGACAAGACTCGAAAGCAATGATTGAACTCAAGAGATACAAACTTACGGCCACTGAGAAGAAAGATCTTGAGAACTACCTTAACCAAGTTGGAGCAAATCCTTCCCTAGAACAGATTTGGAACCTGATGGATCAAGCATGGCACCGAGCGGGCTGCCGCCAAAGCAACTATGAAGCACGTAACTACAATAGATTCTATGCGGATCCTGTCTGGCTCCTGAACGGCATCTACATCGAACAGGATCCAGTATCCATGGGCCATCGACACTCAATCGCCAACGCAGTGGCCTCGCTTGGACCAAAGCGGATTCTCGATTTTGGCGGTGGCTTTGGCACTTTGGCCAGGCTGATGGCAGATCGCCTGCCTGCCTCGCAGATCTTCATCTACGATCCTTTCCCTCCAGCTCATGGGGTAGAGATTTGCAAACCGTATCCAAACATCACCTACATCGATACGCTCACGGCTCACCAATACGATGCCTTGGTCTGCACTGATGTACTGGAGCATCTGCACGATCCTCTGTGCCTGCTTGCCGAGCTGGTGGAAACGGTAAAGCCAAGAGGGCATCTCTTCATTGCCAACTGCTTTGAGCCGGTGATCCTCTGTCATCTTCCCTGCACCTTTCATCTCCGCTATTTTTTTAGCTGGTGCGTAAAACCTCTCGGCCTGCACAAGATAGGGCACTGCCAAGGCAGCCATGCGTGGATCTATCAACGAAGCTCTGAAGAAGCCCCAAATCTCAGCAGGGCACGGTTGCACGAGACGCTGGCCAAAGCTCTTCATCCCCTTCTTTCCTGGCTTGTCCTCACAGCCCGCCACATGGTGCGAGCACTGAGAAAGCTTCCCATTTTCGGTGCAGCCCGTTGAGGATCTGCCACCTCTCTTTCACGGATGGGAAGGGTGGCGCAGCCCGCGCCGCCTGTCGCATCCACGCCGCGCTTCAGGCACGAGAGGCACCCGAGATCAGCAGCGCCATGCAGGTCGCTATCAAACAGAGCGACGATTCCAGCATCCATGGACCCCTGGGGAAGCGGAGGGCGCTGCCTATGGCGCGCAACGCACTCGGCAGCCTGCTGCCAGCTCTGCAGCACACAGCCAACCCGGTGCTCCATTCCCCCGCCTGGCTCCCCTGTCGACTCGACAGGGAACTCAACGCCTTCGACGCCGATCTGCTGCATCTGCACTGGGTGCAGGGGGAGATGCTCTCAATCGAGGCCATCGGCCGGTTGCACAAGCCGCTGGTGTGGACTCTGCATGACGGCTGGGCTTTCTGTGGCAGCGAGCACTATCCCGATGGTGCGGAGGATCGCCGCTACCAGCAGGGCTACCACCGCGGCAACAGGCCGCCGAACCATCACGGCCTGGATCTTGACCGCTGGTGCTGGCAGCGCAAACGCAGGCACTGGAAACGACCCATGCAGCTCGTATGCCCAAGCCGCTGGCTGGCCAGCTGCGTGGAGCGCTCAGCGCTGCTGCGCGACTGGCCCGTGAGGGTGATTCCCCATCCCCTGCCCACAGACCTCTACCGGCCCTGGCCCCAGGCCCTGGCGCGGCAACTGTTTGCCCTGCCGGCAGAGGCGCCGCTACTGCTGTTCGGTGCCATCGGCGGCAGCCGTGACCCTCGCAAGGGCTGGGATCTGCTTGCCCCTGCCCTGCAACAGCTGGCCCACACCCAGCCCAGCCTCCAGGTTGTGGTGTTCGGCCAGTCGGAGCCGGCGGATCCTCCCCGCCTCGGACTGCCGATCCACTACGTGGGTGCCCTCCACGACAACCAAGCCCTGGCGCTGCTCTACTCCAGCGCCGATGTGATGGTGGTGCCCTCCCGCATGGAGGCTTTAGGGCAGACGGCCTCGGAGGCCCAGGCATGCGGCGTGCCCGTGGTGGCCTTCAACGCCACCGGCCTGCCCGATGTAGTGGAACACCTGCGCACCGGCTATCTGGCTGCCCCCTTCGATCCCACTGACCTTGCCGCGGGCATCCGGTGGGTGCTGGAGGACGACGAGCGTCGGAGCAAGCTCGGGGCGATGGCGAGGTCGCGGGCAGCTCAGCTCTGGCAGCCAGCAGGGATCGCACGGCAGTACCTGGAGGTGTACGAGCAAGCCAGAGACGCCTGGAATGGGTAACGCGAGCAGGGAACCAGCCTCGCCACAGCCCCCGCCGGACAACCATCGGGTGCTGGCAGTGGTGGTGACCTTCCGCCCTGATCTGGAGCAGCTGGGGCACACCCTCAGCAGCCTCAGCCATCAGGTCTCCGGCCTTGCCCTGGTGGACAACACTCCGGAAGGCATCCAGATCAACCTGAAGCACTTTCAACAGGAAGGAGAACAACGGGGCACAGAGCCCTGGATCTTCTGGCCGAATCACCGCAATCTCGGGCTGGCCGCCGCCCAGAACATCGGCCTGCGGCTGGCCATCGAGCACGGCTATTCCCATGTGCTGCTGAGCGATCAGGACACCACCTTTCACGACGATGCCGTCGACCACCTGCTGGCCGCCCATGAAGCGCTCAGCCTTTCCGGCCACCGGGTGGCGGCGGTGGCCGCAGGCTTTGAGCATCCGCTCAAGCCGGCCCAGGAGGAGGTCGTGTTCCTGCGCCATGAGGGGCTGTTCTGGAAGCGTGTGCACCGGAGCCAGGGCCTCTGCCGGATCTCCTATGCGATCGCTGCCGGCACCTTGATTCCCACCGCCGTGCTGCCCCGGATCGGCCTGATGGACGAGAGCCTCTTCATCGACTGGGTGGATGTGGCGTGGTGCCTGCAGGCCGCCCGGCAGGGCTTCGAGCTCTACGGCAGCGCCGACGCCCGCACATCGCACCGGCTCGGGGAATCCATGGGGACCCTGCTGGGCCGTCCTGTAGCTCTGCACGCTGCCCAGCGCAGCTACTTCATCACCCGCAACGCCCTGCGGTTGGCCCTGCATCTGCCCGCCCCCCGGGGCCCGCAGCGTCTGCGCTTCCTCTGGCTCGCCCTGCTCTACGCCTGCGTGATGCCCTGGATCAGCGCCACGCCAGGCCTGCATGGCCGGATGGCCTGGCGGGGTGTGCGCGACGGCCTGCGCAACCGGGGCGGGCCTCTGCCCACCGCGAGACGTCAGGGGCACGCCGCATGAGCCAGCTCCAACCGAGCCCCCAGGGAGCGTCACCTCCGCTCGTTTCGGTGCTCGTGTCCACCTGCAACGCCGCGCGCTACCTACCGGGCTGCCTCGACAGCCTGCTGGCCCAGACCATTGCCGACCAGCTGGAAATCCTGGTGATCGACAGCGGCTCCCAGCAGGAGGAATCCGCCATCGTGCGCCGCTATCAGGCCGCGCACCCCAACATCCGGCTTCTGCGCACGGAGCGGGAAACCGTCTACGCCGCCTGGAATCGCGGCATCGCCATGGCCCGTGGCCGCTACCTCACCAACGCCAACACCGACGACCGCCTGGCCCCTGAGGCACTGGAGCGGCTGAGCGGGGCCCTCGAGGCCGATCCGCAGGCGGGCCTGGCCTATGCCGACGCCCTGGTGACCTCCACCGACAACGCCGGCTTCGCCGATGCCTTCGCCGGCAGCGGTGCCGTGAGCGGCTGCTTCCACTGGCCCGCCTTCGACCCGGCCCTGCTGTTGCGCGTGTGCTTCGTGGGCCCCCAGCCGCTGTGGCGCCGCCAGCTCCACGCCGCCCATGGTCTGTTCGACCCCAGCTTCCACAGCGCCGGGGACTATGAGTTCTGGCTGAGGATCTGCCGGCACACCCGGTTTGTGCACCTCCCCGCGGTGCTGGGGCTTTACCTGGAGCGGCCGGGGAGCCTGGAGCACCGCAACGCCCGCCGCAACCAGGAAGAAACCGCCCGGGCCCGGCAGCGCCACTGGGACGCCGCCTCGGGCCCCCTGCCGCCCGCCCATTCCGGTTTTCTGCGCCGCTACCGCCTGCAGGCATTCAGCCCCGACGAACCGGCCCCCGGCCGGCCGGAGGTGTCGGTGATCGTGCCCACCCGCAACCGCCCGGCCCAGCTGGCCCGAGCCCTGGAGAGCATCGCCGCCCAGACCTTCCGCAACCTGGAGGTGATCGTGGTCAACGACGGCGGTGCGGACGTGTCGGAGGTGATCCGGACAGCGCGGCCTGGCCAGGCCTCCGTGCGCTGCATCAGCCATCCCCGCTGCCTCGGTGCCGCCGCCGCCAGAAACAGCGGTCTGCGCCTCAGCCGCGGCCGCCACATCGCTTACCTCGACGACGACGACATCTTCTACCCCCGCCATCTGGAAACCCTGCTCGGCGCCGCCAGGACCCAGCAGGCGCGCTTCGTGGTGGCCCAGGCCGTGCAGGCGCGCTACGGCGCCAGGGATGGCCGGCGTCTCTGGCATCGGCTCCACCCCACCAGCCCCCTGACCCTCGAAGCCCTGCTGGTGCGGAACCGCATCCCCACCCTGGCGGTGCTGCACCACCGGGAGGCCCTGGGCACCGCCGGCTTCTTCGACGAGTCGCTTCCCACCCACGAAGACTGGGACCTCTGGATCCGCATGGTGCAGAACTTCGGTGCCGTCGTCATGGCCGAAGCCACCTGTGAGTTCCAGACCCGCTCAGGACCCGACGCCCTCACGGCCCGCCAGCGGCACAACTTCCTCGAAACGATGCGGGTGGTGCATGGGCGCTATGGCCATCTGGCCCGTGATCCGGAGGCGGTGCGGCGTCAGCAGCGGGCGGTGGAGCGGCGGCTGGAAGCCGAACTGTTCGGGGTGATGCGCTGGGTCCTGCCGGTGCTGCGCCCACTGCAGAGCACCCTGCGCACCGCGGCCTCATTCCTCAGCCACGCCTTGCTCCCACGCCTCCGGGCGTTGGCGGCCCGGCTGCGCGGCTGACGCTCACGCCACCAACCCCAGCCGCCCGCCGCTGTAGCCCCCCCGCTCCCGCACGCCCTTGCACCACTCCTGGTGCTCCAGATACCAGCGCACCGTGGCCTCCAGCCCCTGCTCGAAGGCATGGCGCGGCTGCCAGCCCAGCTCGCTGCTGATCCGGGCCGGATCGATGGCGTAGCGGCGGTCGTGGCCGGGGCGGTCGGTGACGGGGGTGATCAGATCGGCGTGGGGGGCGCCGGCGGGGCGCAGCTGATCCAGCAGGGCGCAGATCGCCGTCACCACCTGCTTGTTGGTGCGTTCGCCATGGCCGCCCACGCAGTAGCTGCGGCCCAGCTGGCCGGAGGTGGCCGCCAGCAGCAACGCGTCCACGTGGTCTTCCACGTAGAGCCAGTCGCGCACGTTGGCGCCGTCGCCGTAGAGGGGGATCGGCTCGCCGGCGGCGGCCTTGAGGATCACCACCGGAATCAGCTTCTCCGGAAACTGCCAGGGCCCATAGTTGTTGGAGCAGTTGGTGAGCACCACCGGCAGGCCGTAGGTGTGGTGCCAGGCGCTCACCAGGTGGTCGCTGGCGGCCTTGCTGGCCGAATAGGGGCTGCGCGGGTCGTAGGGGGTGGTCTCCGAGAAGCGGCCGGTCTCGCCCAGCGAGCCGAACACCTCATCGGTGCTGATGTGGTGGAAGCGGAAGGCGGATCGACGCTCCTCGGCCAGCCCCTCGTGGTGGCTCCGCACCGCCTGCAGCAGGTTGAAGGTGCCGCTCACGTTGCTGGCGATGAAGGCCTCGGGCCCCTCGATCGAGCGGTCGACATGGCTCTCGGCCGCCAGGTGCATCACCAGATCCGGGTCGGCCCGGCGCACCGCCTCGGCCGTGGCCGCCGCATCGGTGAGGTCCACCCGCAGCAGCTGGTGGCGCCCTTCCGCAGCGGCCCCCAGCGGCGCCAGCACCGCCTCGATGCTGGTGAGGTCGCTGGCGTAGCCGCACTTGTCGAGGTTGAACACCGTGGCGCCGCTCTCCGCCAGCAGGCGCCGCACCACGGCACCCCCGATGAAGCCCGCCCCGCCGGTGACCAGCACCCTCCTGCGGGATCCGAGCAGGGAGGGGAGGTCGTTCACGGCGAAAACTCCTGCGGTGGCTTGGCCAGGCGGCATCACGCTATCAGCGCTGCCGCTGGGGGCCGGAGGCTTCCGCCTCGCGCTCTGCATACAGTGCCCTCCAGCGCGCCGGACACCATGTCCGGACGCCGTTGGCCAGCCCGTGCAGCCCCCCAGCCCTCCCCATCAGCGGCGCATCTGGTTCTCGCTCGTGCTGTTCCAGCACCGCCTGCCCAGCATTCAGCCGCTGCTGGCCTCGATCCGCGCCCTGGCCGAGCAGACCCCTCGCTGGCGCACGGCCCTTGCGGTGTACGACGGCAGCCCTCCCGGCCCGGCCCTGCCCGCGGCTGCGGAACTCGAGGCCCAGCTGGGCGGTGTGCCCCTGCACTACACCCGGGGCGCGAACGTCGGCTACGGGCGCGCCCACAACAGCAACTACGCAGCTGCCGCGCTGGATCCGGGTGATCTGTTCATCGTGACCAATCCGGACATTCGCTTCGCACCGGCTGAGCTGACGCCTCTGCTGGACTGGGTGGTCTGCAGCCCTCAGGTCTCCTGCGCCGCTCCGCTGGTGGTGGGAGACGACGGCGCCATCCAGTACTCGGCCAAACACAACCCCACCCTGCTGGCGCTGGCCCTGGGCCGCTTCCCCCTTCTGAAGGCCGTTCCAGGATTCCGCCGCTACGACCGGTTCCACAGAAACGCCTTCCGTGACTACAGCAGCGAGTGTTTTCCGAGTGCCTTTCTCTCCGGCTGCTTCCTGGTGATTCCAGCCCACAGCTACGGGGCCGTGGGCGGCTTCTGCGAGCGCTACTTCCTGCATCTGGAGGATGCGGATCTGGTGCGACGTCTCTCCTCCATCGGCCTCACCGTGCACAATCCCAAAGGAAGGGTGGTCCACAGCTGGGCCCGCGGCTCCCACAGGTCCGTGCGGCAGATGCTGTGCCTGCTGAAATCGATGCTGATCTACCGCTCGATCTGGGGGCTGAGATTTGCCTGATCGCACCGCTGGCCCGGCCCGCTTCGCTGGTTGCGGGGGGTGTGCTCCGTGAAACTGCACGTCTTCGGTGCCCGCTCCCTGGCCGGTGCCGCCTTCGCCGACCTGGCGGCGCAGTGGGCGGGTGGATCGGGCCTGCAGCTCTATGCCAGGCAGCAGCACGGCTATGCAGCCCTCGACCTGGCCCAGGCCGAGGGCCTGGCGCTGAACCCAGACGAGCCAGCCCTGGGGCTGGTGAGCTTCGCCCCCCTCTGGCTGTTCGCTCCCTTCCTGAAGCGCTGGTTGACGCGCCAGCCCCATGCAGCGGGCTGCCTGGCCGCGGTGGTGGCCTGTTCGTCCTCCTCGGCCCTCACCAAGCGGTTTGCCAGCAACGGCTCCGACCGCAGCCTGGCGGCTTGCCTGAGCCAGGCGGAGGACGATCTGCTCACCACCTGCCGTCACTACGGCATCCCCTGCGGGATCCTCCAGCCCACGCTGATCTACGGCCAGGTGGGCTCCCAGCGGGACCGCAATCTGAGCCGCCTGGTGGGGATGATGCGCCGTTGGCCCCTGGTGCCCGTTCCCTCCAGAACCGGCCTGCGGCAGCCGATCCACGCCTTCCAGCTCGCCGCCGTGGCGCTGCATCTCACCCAGCGGCTGGCAGCGGCCGGCAGCGGCGCCGGCCTGCCCGAGCGGCTCGCCGTGGGTGGTGACCAGGCGCTCACCTACAGGGCGATGCTCGAAGGCCTGCAGCAGGCCCTGCCCGCGCATCACCCCGCCCGCCGCTGCCGCCTGCTGCCGATTCCCAACCGCCTGTTCTTCCTGCTTTCGGCCCCGCTGCTGCTGGGATCCCCCAGAGCCTTTGAAGCCGTGCTGCGGCTGGCGGCCGACCTGGCCGGTTTCACCCCCAGCCATGAACTGCTGGGCCGGCCCGCCGAGCCGTTTCCACGCTGGCCCCTGGCGCTCTGAGCGGACTGGCCGGCTCAGGCCACCAGCCGCCCCAGCACCTGGCGCAGGGCGGCGCGCCAGTGGATCGGCTCCAGGCCCAGGGCGGCCCGGCTGGCTGTGCAGTCCAGCAGGGAGTAGCTGGGGCGGCGGGCCGGGGTGGGGTAATCGGCCGTGGTGATGGGCTTCACCCGCGCCTGGCGCTGCAGCAGGCCCAGCTCCTCACCCAGCTCGCCGATCGCCACGGCGAAGTCGTACCAGCTGGCGGCGCCGGCATCGCTCCAGTGCAGCACCGCCGGCAGGGGCGCACCGGCCTCGGGGGGCTCAGGGGGCTCGGAGGCCCCGGGGGGCTCCATGGCGCGCCCGATCAGACGCCAGCAGGCCGCCGCCAGGGTGGGGGTGGCCGTGGGGCAGCCCACCTGGTCGGCCACCACGCCGATCTCCTCCTTCTCGCCATGCAGCCGCAGCATCGTGAGGCAGAAGTTGCGGCCGACCGGGCCGTACACCCAGCTGGTGCGCAGCACATGGGCGCGGCCCTGCTCGGCCAGGTCGCTGGCCAGCACCGCCTGCTCACCCGCCGCCTTGCTGGCGCCGTACACCCCCAGGGGGTGGAGGGGCTGATCGGGGGTGTAGGGGCTGCCCTGGACCCCATCAAAGACGAAGTCGGTGCTCACGTGGAGCAGGCGTCCACCGGTCTCGCCCAGGGCCGCGGCCAGCGCCGCAGGGGCCGCGCCGTTCACCGCCTGGGCCAGCTCGGGCTCGCTCTCGGCCCGGTCCACGGCGGTGTAGGCGCCGGCATTCAGCACCCAGTGGGGCCGCCGTTCCCGCACCAGGCGCCGGCAGGCCTCCGGGTCGGCCAGGTCCAGCTCGGCGCGGCCGGTGGCCATGAGGCTCACGCCTGCGGGGCACTGGGCCACCAGCTCCTGGCCCAGCTGGCCGCCCGCTCCGGTGAGCAGCACCTGGAGGGAGGAGTCGCTCATGCGAACAGATCGGCTTCGGCCAGCAGGGGAGCCACGGCGTCCTTGGCGCTGAGCAGGGGCTGGCCGCCTGCCAGGCCCTCCAGCGGCCAGCCGACGGCGAGCTGGGGATCATCCCAGCGGATGCCCCGCTCGCACTCCTTGCTCCAGAAGTCGGTGGTCTTGTAGTGCACCTCCGCCGTGTCGCTCAGGGTGAGGAAGCCGTGGGCATAGCCCGGCGGCACCCAGAGCTGCTGCTTGTTCTCCGCGCTCAGCCGCACACCGCCCCACTGGCCGAAGGTGGGCGAGCCGCGACGGATGTCCACGGCCACATCGAAGATCTCCCCCGCCAGGCAGCGCACCAGCTTGCCCTGGGGATGGGGCGGCAGCTGGTAGTGGAGGCCGCGCAGCACCCCCTGCACCGAGCGGGAGTGGTTGTCCTGCACGAAGACCGTGGGACCGGCAGCGGCGTTGAAGCTGTTCTGGTTCCAGCTCTCGAAGAAGAAGCCGCGGTCATCACCGAACACCCGGGGGGTGAGCAGCAGCACCCCCTCCAGCGCCGCCCCCGTGGTGCTGTTCAGCTGTTCAACCTGCATGACCTGTCTCCAGCACCTGCAGCAGATACTCCCCGTAGCCGCTCTTGCGCAAGGGGGCCGCCAGGGCCGCCAGCTGCCCGTCGTCGATCCAGCCCATGCGCCAGGCCACCTCCTCAGGGCAGCCCACCTTGAGGCCCTGGCGGTGCTCCAGGGTGCGGATGTAGCTGCCGGCCTCATGGAGGGAATCGCAGGTGCCGGTGTCGAGCCAGGCCATGCCGCGGCCCATCAGTTCCACCTTCAGCAGCCCCTCCTCCAGGTACTGGCGGTTGAGATCGGTGATCTCGAGCTCACCCCGATCGGAGGGCACCACCCGGCGGGCGCGCTCCACAACGGTGTCGTCGTAAAAATAGAGGCCCGTGACCGCGTAGCGGCTCTTCGGCTGGGCGGGCTTCTCCTCGATGCTCAGAACCCGCCCGTTGCCATCAAACGCCACCACGCCGTAGCGCTCCGGGTCACGAACGGGATAGGCGAACACGATGGCCCCCTCGCCCTGGCCGTTGCAGCCCTGAAGCTGGGGGCTGAACTCGTGGCCGTGGAACAGGTTGTCGCCCAGCACCAGCGCGGCAGGGGCCCCGGACAGAAACGCCTCACCGATCAGAAACGCCTGGGCCAGACCATCCGGGCTGGGCTGCACGGCGTAGGCAATGGCCATGCCCCAGCGGCTGCCATCACCCAGCAGGCGCTGGAAGGCCTCCTGATCGGTGGGCGTCGTGATGATCAGCACCTCGCGGATCCCCGCCAGCATCAGCGTGCTGAGCGGGTAATAGATCATCGGTTTATCGAACACCGGCAGCAGCTGCTTGCTCACGCCCACCGTGATCGGATGGAGCCGGGTGCCGCTACCTCCCGCCAAGATGATGCCTTTGCGCTCGGGACTCAAGGCTTCGGCGTGACTGGGAAGATGATGCCACGGACGCGATGCCATGGTGCCGATCCAGCTGCTCCGCCATGCCCCCGGCGCGCCCGGTCTGCGCTGGCTTGGCCTGGGGCCCGGGCTTCGCCCGACCCGCGGGCTGCTGAAGCTGCAGCGGCTGTTCAACCACCACGCCTTCTGGGCGCAGCAGCGCAGCTATCCCCAGCTGCGGCGCCTCCTGGCCGGCAGCCCCGTGGTGGTGAGCCTGTGGCGCGGCAAGCGGCTGGTGGGCTTCGGGCGGGCCAGCAGCGATGGGGTGTGCCGGGCCGTGCTCTGGGATGTGGTGGTGGCCGGTGATCTGCAGGGCCGGGGCCTGGGCCGGCAGATGGTGGAGGGGCTGCTCAGCGATCCCCGGCTGCGCCGGGTGGAGCGGGTGTACCTCATGACCACCAACAGCGCCGGCTTCTACGAACAACTGGGCTTCCAGCGGGTGGAGAGCCAGCATCTGCTCGCGCGCCACCCGGGCTAGGCCGGCAGAGCGCTCATCAGACTGCCCATCTCCAGGGCCTGCAGCCCGTAGCTCCAGCCCAGGTTGCTCTTGATGCCGGCCCGCTCCAGCGCCTGCTGCATCGTGTCGGTGGTGAGCACCCCGAAGATCACCGGCACGCCGGTCTGGCGGCTGACGGCGGCCACGCCCTTGCTCACCTCGCTCACCACCACGTCGAAGTGGGGGGTATCGCCGCGGATCACGGCCCCCAGGGTGATCACCACCTGGTAGCGGCCGCTGGCCGCCAGGCGCTGGGCCACCAGGGGAATCTCGAAACTGCCCGGCACCCAGGCCACATCGAGCTGGCTGCTGGAGGCGGAGGTGTCAATGCCGTGGCGGCTGAGGCAATCGAGGCAGCCGCTCAGCAGCTTGGCGGTGACCAGATCATTGAAACGGGCCACCACCACGCCGATGCGGAGGGCATCGGCCCCGATGAAGCGGCCCTCGAAGATCGCCACAGGCAAGCGCCACCAGCGTGGCGAGGTCTAGGTGTCCTCAGGGTAGAAGCCCTGCTGCAGCGGGTTCGGAGCTGCCAGGCCCGGACGGACAGCCTCAGACCACGAAGAAGCTCATGCCCCAGTTCACCAGCACCAGGGCCACCCAGGCGATGCCGCCGATCAGGATCAGCCGGTTGGAGCGGCCGCTGTCCTCACTGCTGGCATAGAGCACGGGCACCGCCACGATGAGGGCGAACGACATCACCACCAGGGCCAGAACGGTGAGCGTGTTGAGGATCTGCATGGAACAGCGGCGTCGCCGGGGCCGGTCAGTGGCCGGATTCTCACATGGGCCCCCCGGGCCTTCGGGGCCACCCCTCGGGATCCTTCACAAGTTGTCGGGCAGCGCCAGGCGGGCCGCCGGTGTCCTGCGCCTACGATCGGACCCACCCAAGCGCTGAGCCGTGGCCGCGGAAGCCGATCAGCAGCTTTCGCTCGTTCCGGAGCTGGCCCTGCAGGGCTCGCTGTTCGCCGACGGCCCTGCTGAGGGCCCTGCTGAGGGCCCTGCTGACAGCCGTGCCGAGGGGCCCGGCCACGGCCCTGATCACAGCCCTGATCACGCTCCCCATCACGGCGGAACGGATCCAGGGGAGGGGGCGGCCACGCCGGTGCCGGCCGATCCCCTGGCCGCCGCCGCCGCAAGACCCCGGCGGCGGCAACGGCGCCAGGCCAAGCCGGCCGGGCCCGGCGCCCCTGCGGCCGCCGACCCCGGGTCGGACCTGCCCCCCTGGCACCACCACAGCCTGGTGGATCCGGCCCAGCTCACGCCGATGCTGCGCCACTACGTGGAGCTCAAGCGCGCCCACCCCGAGCGGGTGCTGCTCTACCGCCTGGGCGACTTCTTCGAGTGCTTCTTCGAGGACGCCATCGCCCTCTCGCGCCTGCTGGAGCTCACCCTCACCGGCAAGGAGGGCGGCAAGGCGATCGGCCGGGTGCCGATGGCCGGCATCCCCCACCACGCCGCCGAGCGCTACTGCGCCGATCTGGTGCGTCGCGGCCTCAGCGTGGCCCTCTGCGACCAGCTGGAGACCACCGCCGCCAAGGGCGAGCTGCTGCGCCGCGACATCACCCGGGTGCTCACCCCCGGCACGGTGATCGAGGAGGGCATGCTGGCGGCCCGCCGCAACAACTGGCTCTGCGCCGTGGTGCTGGAGCCCCCCGGCAGCGGCGCCCGCTGGGGCCTGGCCGTGGCCGACGTGAGCACGGGGGAATTCCGGGTCACCGAGCAGCAGGGCAGCGATGCCCTCCATCAGGAGCTGCTGCAGGTGGAGGCCGCCGAGGTGCTCTGGCCCGCAGCTGCAGAGCCAGCCGCGCAGGCAGGGGCGGGGGCAGAGGGGGCGGCAGCGGCGCCGGCCTGGTGTCCGCCGGCGCTGCAGCTCACCCCCCTGGCCCGCACCCCGTTCGAGAAGCCCGAGGCCACGGCCACCCTGCAGCAGCGCTTCCATCTGGCCAGCCTGGCCGGCCTCGGCCTCACGGAGCACCCCCTGGCCCTGCGGGCCGCCGGGGGCCTGGTGGCCTACCTGGACAGCACCCAGAACGGACGGGTGCCGCTCGATCCCCCCACCTGCTGGCATGCGGGCGATGCCCTGGTGCTCGATGCCGCCACCCGCCGCAACCTCGAGCTCACCCGCACCCAGATGAACGGCGGCTTCGAGGGGTCGCTGCTGTGGGCCCTCGACCGCACCCACACCGCCATGGGCGGGCGCTGCCTGCGCCGCTGGCTGGAGGCACCCCTGCTGGACCGGCAGGCGATCGAAACGCGCCAGGCCGCCGTGGGCGAGCTGGTGGAGGGACGGCCGCTGCGGCTGAACCTGCGCCGGCTGCTGCGGCCGATGGGGGATCTGGAGCGGCTGGCGGGCCGGGCCGGGGCCGGCACCGCCTCGGCGCGCGACCTGGTGGCCCTGGCCGATGGCCTCGAGCGGCTGCCGCAGCTGGCCGCCCTGCTGGCGGACTGCGCGGCCGCCCCCCTGCGGCGGCTGGCCCAGCCCTGGCCGGAGCTGGAGGCCCTGGCCGCGGACCTGCGCCACGTGCTGCTCGAGTCGCCTCCCCTCTCCCTCACCGACGGCGGCCTGATCCACGACGGCGTCGATCCTCTGCTGGACGGGCTGCGCAACCAGCTCGACGACCAGGACGCCTGGCTGGCCCAGCAGGAGTCCAGCGAGCGGGCCGCCAGCGGCATCGCCGGCCTGCGGCTGCAGCACCACCGCACCTTCGGCTACTTCCTGGCCGTGAGCAGGGCCCGGGCCGCTGCGGTGCCGGACCACTGGATCCGCCGCCAGACCCTGGCCAACGAGGAGCGCTTCGTCACCCCGGCGCTCAAGGGCCGCGAGGCCGAGATCCAGCAGCTCAGGGCGCGGGCCGCCCAGCGGGAATACGAGCTGTTCTGCCAGCTGCGCGGCCGGGCCGGCGAGCAGGCCGCCCGCATCCGCCAGGCCGCCCGGCTCGTGGCCGCGCTCGATGCCCTGGCCTCCCTCGCCGAGGTGGCCGCCACCGGCGGCTACTGCCGGCCCAGCCTCACCGGCGGCCGGGAGCTGGAGATCGAGGCCGGCCGCCATCCGGTGGTGGAGCTGCTGCTGGTGAACGACGCCTTCACCGCCAACGGCGTGGCCCTGGGCGGGGAGGGCAGCGGCCCCGGCAGCTCCCCCGACCTGCTGATCCTCACCGGCCCCAACGCCAGCGGCAAGAGCTGCTATCTGCGCCAGACCGGGCTGCTGCAGCTGATGGCCCAGATGGGCAGCTGGATCCCGGCCCGCTCCGCCCGGCTGGGCATCGCCGACCGGATCTTCACCCGCGTGGGCGCCGGCGACGATCTGGCCGCCGGCCAGTCCACCTTCATGGTGGAGATGGCCGAGACGGCCAACATCCTCCACCACGCCACGGCCCGCTCCCTGGTGCTGCTCGATGAGATCGGCCGCGGCACCGCCACCTTCGACGGCCTGTCGATCGCCTGGGCCGTGGCCGAGGAGCTGGCCCAGGGCATCGGCGCCCGCACCATCTTCGCCACCCACTACCACGAACTCAACGAGCTGGCGGAGCTGCTGCCCAACGTGGCCAACGCCCAGGTGCTGGTGGAGGAAACCGGCAGCGACCTGCGCTTCCTGCACCGGGTGGTGCCGGGCGGCGCCAGCCGCAGCTACGGCATCGAGGCGGCACGGCTGGCCGGCGTCCCGGCCTCGGTGCTGCTGCGGGCCCGCCAGGTGCTGAGCCGGATCGAGGCCAATTCCCAGGTGCGGGTGGGTCAGCTGCGGGCCGCCTGACGCCAGCCGGCCCGCAGCAGCGCGTTGCAGGCCGCCGCCACCAGGCCCGCCCCGCCCCGGGAGCCCTCCAGGCGCACCTGGGGCAGGCCGCTGGCCGCCAGGTGCCGCTTGCTGGCCTGCACCCCCACGAAGCCCACCGGCATGCCGATCACCAGGGCCGGGGGCGGCACCGCAGCGGCGGCCACCAGCTCCAGCAGCCGCTCCAGCGCCGTGGGGGCGCTGCCCACCAGCACCACCAGGCCCCCGCCCAGCTCCAGCAGGGCCCGCTCCATGCCCACGGCGGTGCGGGTGGTGCCGGCGGGAGCCGTGGCTGGTGCCCAGGCGAGCACGTCCTGCACCGGATTGGCGAAGGTGCGGGCCGCCATCGGCGCCACGGCCGCCGCCGCCATGGCCGTGTCGGTGAGGATCGGCGCCCCCGCCGCCAGGGCTGCCGCAGCGGCGGCGCAGGCGCCTGCGCTGCAGTGGAGATCGGCCGCGATGGACACGTCGCCGCAGCTGTGGATGCAGCGCTCCAGCACAGCGCGCTCAAGCGGATCGGCGGGAGGCGCGATGCCGCGGGCGGTCAGCTCGGCGCGGATCAGCCGCAGGCTTTCCAGAAAGATCGGATGATCCGTGAGGATGGGGCGGTCGATGGGGTCGGGCGCGACGGTCGGGCGCACCAGACCCTATGCACTCCCCGATGCGCCCCGGGCCCGCCACACCGCTACGTGATGCCGATTCGCCATGCCGATCCATCTGCTCTGGGGCGATGACGAGGCCGCCCGAGGCCGCCGGGTGGAGGCCCTGATCGCCGAGCTGGTGGATCCGGCCTGGGCCGCGATCAACCTCAGTCGGCTGGATGGCCAGGACGCCGCCCAGGCGGCCCGGGCCCTCGAGGAGGCGCGCACCCCCCCCTTCGGCGGCGGTGCACGGCTGGTGCTGCTGCAGCGCAGCCCCTTCTGCAACCAGTGCCCGGCCGAGCTGGCGGAGAGCTTCGAAGCCACCCTGCCGCTGATCCCGCCCAGCTGCCATCTGCTGCTGGTGCATGCCGCGAAACCGGATGGCCGCCTGCGCACCACCAAGGCACTGCAGAAGCTGGTGAAGGCTGGCGAGGCGGAGGAGCAGGCGTTCCAGCTGCCGGCCATCTGGGATGGCGCCGGCCAGGTGGAGCTGGTGCACCGCACGGCGCGGGAGCTGGGCCTGCAGCTGGAGCCGGGGGCCGCCGAAGCCCTCAGTGAGGCCATCGGCAACGACAGCGCCCGGCTGGCCAGCGAGCTGGAGAAACTGCAGCTCTTCGGCCGGGGGCCGGGGGGCACCGGCGGGCCGATCAGCGTGGCGGCCGTGCAGGCCCTGGTGGGCGGCCACAGCACCAGCGCCCTGGCGGTGGGGGATGCCCTGCTGGAGGGCGAGCCGGTGACCGCCATCGCCCTGGTGGAATCCCTGCTGGAGCAGGGCGAGCCGGCCCTGCGCATCGTGGCCTCCCTCACCAGCCAGATCCGCGGCTGGCTCTGGGTGGCGCTGCTGGATCAGCGGGGCGAGCAGGACGTGGCGGTGATCGCCAAGGCGGCTGGCATCGGCAACCCCAAGCGGATCTACGTGATGCGCAAGCAGATCCGCGGCCGCCCCGCCGGCCGCTTCCTCACCCTGCTGAGCCAGCTGCTGGATGTGGAGGCCGCCCTCAAGCGCGGCGCCGATCCGGGGGATGCCTTCCGCGACGGCTTCCTGTTCGCCGCGGCCCACGGCCGATAATCAGCCGTTGCGATCACGCCGGATCCCGCGCCCATGGCCCTGCTGGTTCAGAAATTCGGGGGCACCTCGGTGGCCGACGTGGAGCGGATCCAGGCGGTGGCGCGGCGGGTCGCCCACTGCCGCGAGGAGGGCCATGAACTGGTGGTGGTGGTGTCGGCCATGGGCCACACCACCGATGAGCTCACCGGCCTGGCCCGGGCGATCAGCGGCGATCCGCCGCAGCGGGAGATGGACATGCTGCTGGCCACCGGCGAGCAGGTGTCGATCGCGCTGCTCTCGATCGCTCTCCATGCCGAGGGGGTGCCGGCGGTATCGATGACCGGACCCCAGGCCGGCATCGTGACCGAATCGGCCCACGGCCGCGCCCGCATCCTGGAGATCCGCACCGAGCGGCTGCGCCGCCTGCTCGATGAGGGCCACGTGGTGGTGGTGGCGGGCTTCCAGGGCACCAGCAGCGGCCCGGGCGGCACCCCGGAGATCACCACCCTCGGCCGCGGCGGCTCCGACACCTCCGCCGTGGCCCTGGCCGCCGCCCTCGGGGCCGACGCCTGCGAGATCTACACCGATGTGCCCGGGGTGCTCACCACAGACCCGCGCAAGGTGGCCGATGCCCAGCTGATGGAGCAGGTGAGCTGCGACGAGATGCTGGAGCTGGCCAGCCTGGGCGCCGCGGTGCTGCACCCGAGGGCCGTGGAGATCGCCCGCAACTACGGCGTGCCGCTGGTGGTGCGCTCCAGCTGGAGCGATGCCCCGGGCACCCTGCTCACCAGCGGCGAACCGCGCCCGATCGGCATGGGCGGGCTCGAGCTGGGCAAACCCGTGGATGGGGCCGAGCTGGAGAGCCAGCAGGCGGTGGTGGCCCTCTCCCACGTGCCGGACCGGCCCGGCGTGGCCGCCCAGCTGTTCGAAGCGCTCGGGGCCGCCGGCCTGAACGTGGACCTGATCGTGCAGGCCACCCACGTGGGCAGCGGCCCTGGCTCCTACACCAACGACATCGCCTTCACCCTGCCGGAGGCCGACCTCGACCGGGCCCAGCTGGTGTGCCGTGAGGTGCTGGCCGGCCTGGGGGCCGATCTGGGCGACGGCGGGGCCCAGCTCAGCGGCGAGGCCGGCATGGCCAAGCTGAGCATCTCCGGCGCCGGCATCATGGGGCGCCCGGGGGTGGCGGCACGGCTATTCGACACCCTGGCCCGCTACGGCATCAACCTGCGCCTGATCGCCACCAGCGAGGTGAAGGTGAGCTGCCTGGTGGCGGGCGAGCTGGGCACCAAGGCCCTGCGGGCCGCCGCCGAGGCCTTCGAACTGGGCGAGGCCCAGCTGCGCCACGATCCACCCCCCTGCCACGTGGGGGAAGCGGCCGTGCGGGGCGTGGCGCTCGACCGCGACCAGGCCCAGGTGGCCGTGCGCCAGGTGCCCGACCGGCCCGGCACCGCTGCCGCCGTCTGCCGCGCCCTGGCCGATGCCGGCATCAGCCTCGATGCGATCGTGCAGTCGGAGCGCACCCATGGCAGCGGCAGCCAGCGCAGCCGCGACATGAGCTTCACCCTGCGCCGCGACGACCGGGGCCGGGCCGAACAGGCCCTCGCCCCCCTGCTGCGGCAGTGGCCGGGTTCACGCTTCGAGGAGGGCCCGGCCATCGCCCGGGTGAGCGCCGTGGGCGCCGGCATGCCCTGCACCCCCGGCACGGCGGCCCGCATGTTCCGCTGCCTGGCCGAGGCGGACGTGAACATCGAACTGATCGCCACCAGCGAGATCCGCACCAGCTGCGTGGTGGCGGAACAGGAGGGGGTGCGGGCGCTGCAGGCGGTTCATGCCGCCTTCGGACTGGGGGGCACCACGCGGCACCGGGCCGAGGGCACCGAAGCGCCGGTCTGAACAAGCGCCGGCCTTGGGGCGAGGCTGAGACTGGCTCCCTCGATTGACCGGAGCCTCAAGGCGTTTGCATCCCTGAGCTGGCAATTCGGATCCCCATCAGGAGCAAGCCTGCTTGATTGAGCTCAAGGACTTTGAAGACGGGCTGTCCCGGGGCGAGTTCTTTCTCGAATACCAGCCGATCGTCTCCCTGCAGGATCTCCGCTGCATCGGTGCCGAAGCCCTGATCCGCTGGCGGCGGCCCAGCGGCGTCCTGATGCCGGGGCAGTTCATGCCCTGCGCGGAGAACACGCCGGCCTCCGGTGTCCTCACCTACTGGGTGATGGAGACGGCCATTGCCGAGCTCCTGCCGTGGCTGGAGGACCACCCCGGTTGCCACCTCGCCATCAACGTCCCCCCGGAGATCCTCGGACGCGGAGGGCTCTACCACTACGGGATGAAGACCGACCTCCAGAAGAGACCCAGGCAGTTGATTCTGGAACTCACCGAGCGGGGACTGCCCGACCACCTGGCGCTGCAGGGTCTCTCCTCGGCCAGGGACCTGGGGGTGAGGATCGCTCTCGATGATGTGACCCTGATGGGAGGCGCCAACCTGGCGGCCCTGAGTCGCTGCCCCTTTGACATCATCAAGGTGGACCGCTCCCTGGTTGGGCTGATCTCGCCGGGAGACGCCCTTCCCAACTGGCTGGAGGGAATCTCGGCCCTGATCCGATCGTCGGAGCTCATGCTGGTGGCCGAGGGCGTGGAGACGGCGCACCAGCTCCGCGTGCTGCAGGACTACGGCATCCAGGCGGCCCAGGGTTTTCTCTTCTCACGCCCCCTGGCCGCCCCTGAGCTGATCTCCTTCCATCGGCGCGCTGAGCAGACGGCCATCTCAGGGGGCAGACCGTCAGCCTGAGCTGGCGAGCGCAACCACTGGGCTCCGGTCCGGGGCTCAGGCCCGCCCCACCAGCTTCTGGCGCAGCCCCTTGATGCGGTCGCGCAGGTTGGCGGCCTCCTCGAACTCCAGGTTCTTCGCGGCGGCCTTCATCTTCTCCTCGAGCTGCTGAATCAGCTCCGGCAGGGAATCGAGGGGCACGGCGTTGTGCTCCGCCTGTTCTGTGGCCTGCTCGAGCTGCTCGTCATTGAGGCGGCGCGACACCTCCAGGAAGGCCAGGATCGCGTTGCCCGCCCGCTTGCCGGCCGCCGTGGGGGTGATGCCGTGCTTCTCGTTGTAGGTCTGCTGGATGGCGCGGCGGCGCTCGGTTTCGGAGATCGCCTTCGCCATGCTGTCGGTGAGGTTGTCGGCATAGAGCAGCGCCACGCCCTCCACGTGGCGGGCGGCGCGGCCGATGGTCTGGATCAGGGAGCGCTCGGCCCGCAGGAAGCCCTCCTTGTCGGCATCGAGGATCGCCACCAGCGACACCTCCGGCAGATCCAGGCCCTCCCGCAGCAGGTTCACGCCCACCAGCACGTCGTATTCGCCATTGCGCAGGTCCTGGATGATCTCGATCCGCTCGATCGAGTGGATCTCGGAGTGCAGGTAGCGCACCCGCACGCCGTTCTCCGCCAGGTAATCGGTGAGGTCCTCGGCCATGCGCTTGGTGAGGGTGGTCACCAGCACCCGCTCCTTCCTGTCGGCCCGCAGGCGGATCTCACCGAGCAGATCGTCCACCTGGCCCTCGGTGGGCCGCACCTCCACGACCGGATCGAGCACGCCGGTGGGGCGGATCACCTGCTCCACCACCTGATCCCGGCTCTGCTCCAGCTCCCAGGCGCCCGGCGTGGCGCTCACGAAGATCGTCTGGCGGGCCTTCTCCCAGAACTCCTCCCCCTTGAGCGGCCTGTTGTCGGCCGCCGAGGGCAGGCGGAAACCGTGCTCGATCAGCACCTGCTTGCGGCTCTGGTCGCCGTTGTACATGGCCTGCAGCTGGGAGCAGGTCACGTGACTCTCGTCCACCACCAGCAGCCAGTCGTCGGGGAAGTAGTCGATCAGACACTCGGGGGGCGTGCCGGCCTGGCGGCCGGCCAGGTGGCGGGCGTAGTTCTCCACGCCGTTGCAGTAGCCCACCTGCTCGAGCATCTCCAGGTCGTAGGTGGTGCGCTGCTCGAGGCGCTGGGCCTCCAGCAGCCGGCCCTGGCTGTTGAGCACGTCCAGTCGCTCCCGCAACTCGAGGCGGATCGCCTGGATCGCCTCCTCGAGGCGTTCCTTGGGCGTCACGAAGTGCTTGGCCGGATAGATGTTGATGCTCTCGAGGCTCTGGAGGATCTCGCCGGTGGTGGGATCCACGTAGCGGATCGCCTCCACCTCATCACCGAACAGCTCGATCCGCACCAGCCGGTCTTCATAGGCCGGGCCGATCTCCAGCACATCGCCGCGCACGCGGAAGCGGCCGCGGGAGATCTCCAGGTCGTTGCGGGAGTACTGGTTGTTCACCAGCTCCCGCAGGGAGCCGCGCAGGTTGAGCGTGTCGCCCACCTGGAATTTCACTGCCGCCTTGAGGTACTCGCTCGGGATCCCCAGGCCGTAGATGCAGCTGATCGAGGCCACCACGATCACATCGCGCCGCTCGAACAGCGAGCGCGTCGCCGAGTGGCGCAGCATGTCGATCTCTTCGTTGATCGAGGCCGTCTTGGCGATGTAGGTGTCGGAGACGGGCACGTACGCCTCCGGCTGGTAGTAGTCGTAGTAGGAGATGAAGTATTCGACCGCGTTGTTTGGGAAGAACTCCCGCAGCTCGTTGCACAGCTGCGCCGCCAGGGTCTTGTTGTGGGCCAGCACCAGCGTGGGCCGGCCGGTGCGCTCGATCACATTGGCGATCGTGAAGGTCTTGCCGGTGCCGGTGGCACCGAGCAGGGTCTGGTAGCGCTCGCCCCCTTCCACCCCGGCCACCAGCCCGGCGATGGCCGTGGGCTGGTCGCCCTTGGGGGTGTAGGGGGCGTGGAGTTGGAACGGAACCATGGCTGCCATTCTCGGGGGAGCCATGGGGTTGGTGTGGTCGCCGAGGCGGCAGCGGGGAGGCTCAGGCCGCCACGACCGCGCTCATCACCGCCGAAACGCGGGTGAAGTCCACATCCAGCCCGAGCATGCGCAGGATCACCGCCGAGAGCACGGCATAGACCACGGCCCCCAGCACGGCGCTGAGCAGGCCCTGCTTCAGCCGGAACCCCTGGATCAACCAGGCGGCCAGGCCGAACAGGATCACGGTGATCGCCCAGTTGTAGAGCCAGCTGACCGGCGTGATGATGCCGCCCAGGCTGGTGATCGCCCAGGGCAGGGCCATCAGGGCCTTGAGGGGCCAGATCAGCAGGGTGCCCAGCAGGCCGATGACCACGGCCGCCAGCAGGGCGATGCCGAAGCTTTCAACCTCCACCCCGAGGGGCAGCCAGGCCACGATCAGCAGAACGACGGCGCGGATTGGCCACTGCAGCAGCCACACGAGAGAACCCATGGCGATTGGGACGGGAACGTCTGAACCGTAGGCAGGGGATCGGGAGGCGACTGCCGGTGGTGACCTCCTAGTGATGAACCGTTCAGGGCTGGTCGTACAGAGCGGGGCGCTCCGGGGAGACGGTGCGGACTCCGGCGATGGCCTGACGCAACCCCCGCACCACGGCCAGCATGGCCAGTTCGTCCTCCAGCCGGTTCACCGCCGAACCCACCCCCACGCCGGCGGCACCGGCGGCGAGGGCGAGGGGCAGGGTGACAGCGGAGAGGCCGGAGGCACAGAGCACCGGCGCCGCAGGCGCCTCTTCCGCCGCGGCGGCGAGGGCGCGGCTGATGGCATGGGCCGCCGCCAGGGTGGGGGCGGCCTTCTCGATCAGGCCCAGGGTGCCGGGGCTGAGCGGCCGGGCGCTGGTGCCACCCTCCGTCTGAATGATGTCGGCGCCGGCCGCCACCAGATCCACGGCCAGCTGCTCCTGCTCGTCGAGCGGCCGCCCATGGGGCACGGTGACGCTCAGTACGGTCGCAGGCAGCAGCTTGCGGGTGCGGCGGGTGAGGTCGAGCACCTCAGCGGCATCGAAGACGCGGCCGAGCGGGTAAAAGGCGTCGTAGTTGCCGATCTCCACCAGGGCGGCGCCGGCGGCCACGGCGGCGGGGAAGAGGGCGGGATCCACGGCCGACACGCAGATGGGCAGACCGGACAGGGCGGCGGCGCGCTCCACCAGGACGGGGTCGCAGGCCACGTCGATCAGATCGGCGCCGCCGCGGCCCGCCGCCAGGCTGACGCGCTCGACGGAGGCCGCATCGAAGTTGGTGAGGCCGGCGATCACCTTGAGCAGGCGGCGCTCCGCCAGGGCGGCCCGCAGGGAGGCCGGCAGCTGGTCGAGGCGGGAGTGACCGGACGACATCACGGGAGGCGCAGCACAGTGGGGTGATTCTCCCACCTGAAGCCTCACCGTCCAGGTGTCCGATCCCACCCCCCGCCACCCCGCCGCGGGCCCCTGGAGCGCCGACCATCTGCGGCTGCATCGCCTGCTGCGGCGGCAGCCCGAGCTGCTGCCCGCCGGGGCCTGCCTGCTCGTGGCGGTGTCGGGCGGGCAGGACTCGATGGCCCTGGTGGCCCTGCTGCGCGACCTGCGCCGGCTGCATGGCTGGGAGCTGCACCTCTGGCACGGCGACCACCGCTGGCGCACCGCCTCCAGCGCCCAGGCCCGGCAGCTGCAGGCCTGGGCCCAGGGGCAGGGGCTCCCCTTCAGCCTGGCGCGCTGGGGGGATCCGGCCATGGATGAGGCCTCCGCCCGAAGCTGGCGGTACGCCAGCCTTGGGGCCCGGGCGGGCGCGCTGGGGGCCACGCGGGTCGTGACCGGACACACCGGCAGTGACCGGGCCGAAACGCTCCTGCTCAACCTGGCCCGCGGCAGCCACCGCCGGGGGCTGGGCAGTCTGCGGCCGCTGCGGCCCCTGGGCGGCAGCGTGATGCTGGCCCGGCCGATGCTGCTGTTCAGCCGGGCGGACACCGCGCGGCTCTGCGCACGGCTGCACCTGCCGGTCTGGCCCGATGCCGGCAACGCCGATCCCCGCTTCAGCCGCAACCGCCTGCGGCAGGAGGTGCTGCCGGTGCTGGAGGCCCTGCATCCGGGGGTCGAGCGCCGGCTGGCGGAACTGGCGGCGGGGCTGGCCGAGGAGGAGGACGCCCAGGCTGAGCTGAGCGGCCTGGCCCTCACCGCGCTGCTGGGAGTGCCCCAGGCGACCGTGCGGCACACGGACCGGCTGCCGCTGGCCGAGCTGCGGACGCTGCGGCGTGCCAACCAGGCCGTGCTGCTGCAGCGATGGCTGGAGAGCCGCACCGGGCGGCGGCTGGGGCGGCGCAGCCTGGAGACCCTGCTGGATCAGCTGAACCGGCGGCAGGGGAGTGGTGTGGTGCACCTCGCCGATGGCTGGCGTTTGCGGCAGCAGCGGAGCACACTGCTGCTGACCCGTGAGAGCTCCGATCCCTGCGATGACGGCCACCCCTGAATCGATCCAACAGCGCTATGCCACGGTCGAGCGCCTCTACAGCGAGCGGCAGTGGCCCCAGGTTGAAGCCCTCTGCGAGTCGCTGCTGATCGATCTCCCCGACAGTCCGGCCGATCCCCTGCGTCAGCGGGTGATCCTGCTGCTGGGCCACACCCGGCTCTACGGCATGGGGGATGTGGAATCGGCCCGCTCGTACTACCGGGCCCTGCTGCGCACCGAAGCGGACAACACCCTGCGGCAGATCGCCGATCAGGGGCTGCACCAATGCGATCTGGCAGAGCATCAGCCGGGCAGTGCCGGCAGGGCAGGCTCTCCCGTGGCGATGCAGCCCCCGGAGACGGCCATCGGCACCGGTGATCCCTTCCCCTTCAGTGCCGCCGCTGCCACGGAATCAACGGCGGTGACGGCCGCCGCACCCTGGCTGGACAGCGTGGATGTGGTTGAGGAGCCCGAACAGATCGAGGTGGCCCTGGCCGATCCCCAGCGCCGCGAGGAGATCGAGGTGCGGGAACTGGAAGCCCTGCCGGCCGCGCCAGCTGCGATTTCAGCGAAGCTGGCGGGGTTCAGCCCCAAGGAACTGGAGGAGTTCTCCCGGGGCTTGCTGGGGGTGGTGCTGGGCTGAGCGCAGGCCTCAGCGCGACGCCGCGGAACGGCGGCGGCGGGTGCGGCCGGCGATTTCAGGCTCGGGGTTGGCGCTGGGCGCCGGGACCACCTTCACCGCAGCCCGCGCGGCCGGAGCAGGGGCCGCAGCCCCCACAGCGGCCAGCTCCCGGCGGGGAGCCCGGTCGGCTCCGCGGCTGTCCCGGCCGCCATCACGGCCACTGTCACGGCCCCCATCACGGCCGCCCCGGCCCCGCGGAGCCGGACGGCTGTCGGGCTCGGCATCGGCCCGCCCCTTGTAGGCGGGTGTGCCGGCAGGAGCAGGCTGCACCAGGCAGATGATCAGCGGCTCCACCTGCAGCTCGCGCCGCAGACGGCGCTGCAGGCCCAGCTCCACCTCACGCTGCACACCCACCCAGTCCACGTCGGGAGCCTTGCCTCCGGTGTTGCGGCTGAGCTGGCTCCAACGGTTCTCGAGCACCCAGGTGATCTCCCGCTCGGCCCAGAGGCTGAGCTTGCGGGCATCGGCGGTGGTGACCACCCCGCGCAGGTTCACCCGCGGCGGCGCCGCCATCACGCCGTCGGTGCTGATCACGGCCAGCAGGGTGATCACCCCGTCTTCCGCCAGTTGCTGGCGCTCCTTGAGCACCCGGGCATCCACGATGCCGTTGCGGGAGGCGTCGAGCAGTTCGATGCCGGCCTTCACCGGATCCCCCCGGCGGATCGAATCGGGCGTGAGTTCCACCACATCACCGTTGTCGATGATCAGCGTGTTCTCGGGCGGAATGCCCATCGACATGCCGGTCTTGGCGTGGGCCACGAGCATGCGGTGCTCGCCGTGCACCGGCACGAAGAACTTCGGCTTGGTGAGGGCCAGCATCAGCTTCTGGTCCTCCTGGAAGCCATGGCCGGACACGTGGATGCCCTCGCCCTTGCCGTAGACCACCTTGGCACCCAGCATCATCAGCCGGTCGATGGTGTTCACCACGGAGATGGTGTTGCCGGGGATGGGGCTGGCCGAGAAGATGATCGTGTCTGACGACTTCACCTGCACCTGGGGATGCTCGCCGCGGGAGATGCGGCTCAGCGCGGCCAGCGGCTCGCCCTGGCTGCCGGTCATCAGCAGCAGGGTTTCGCGATCCGGCAGATCACGGATCTGCTTGATCGGCACGAACAGATCATCGGGGGCGCGCATGTAGCCCAGCTCGCGGGCCTTGGCGATCACGTTGAGCATGGAGCGGCCCAGCAGGCCCACCTTGCGGCCATTCTTCATCGCCAGTTCCAGAACCATCGCCACGCGATGGATCGAGCTGGCGAAGGTGGTGATGATCACCCGCCCCTCGGCCTGGGCGATGTGCTGGTCGAGCTTCGGAAACACCGAGCGCTCGGGGGGGCAGAAGCCCGGCACTTCCGCATTGGTGGAATCACTGAACAGGCACAGCACACCCTGGTCGCCGTAGTGGGCGAGGCGGGCCATGTCGAAGTGCTCACCGTCCACAGGGGTGTGGTCGAACTTGAAGTCCCCGGTGAAGATCACGGTGCCCACCGGCGTGGTGATGGCCAGCGAAAAGCTGTCCGCCATCGAGTGGGTGTTGCGGATGAACTCCACGGAGAAGTACTGCCCCACCTTCACCACATCGCGTGGGGCCACGGTCTGGAGGATGGTGCGGTCCATCACCCCGGCTTCCTCCATCTTGCCGGTGAGCATGGACAGCGCCAGGCGCGGCCCATGAATCACTGGAATAGTGAAGTTCTTGAGGTGGTGGGCAATACCGCCAATGTGATCCTCGTGACCATGGGTCACGATCATGCCGCGGATGCGTTTCTGATTTTCCTTCAGATAACTGGTGTCCGGCATCACCACGTTCACGCCGTGCATGCCATCACTGGGAAAAGCCAGACCGGCATCCACCAGCATGATGTCGTCGCCGTACTCGAAGACGCAGGTGTTCTTGCCGATCTCGTGGAGGCCCCCGAGGGGGATCACCCGCAGGGCAGGCTGCTTGGTATGGGTACTGCTACGGCCGTTGGAACTGGACATGTAAGAAAAATCGAAGAATCAGAAGATCAACTGGATGGTGCTGACACCGCGTCAGCAATCAGCCTTGGCGTCAGGTGGGACGCAGGGCGGCCAGGGTTTCGGACAGGCGTTGTTTCACGGCTTCACTCGCAGCGAGAAGGGGAAGTCTTGGGGCACCCACCGGCCAGCCCTGCAGCTCGAGAGCCGCTTTCACGGGCACGGGGTTGGTGGTGCAGAAGAGGGCGCGGGTCAGGGGCAGCAGCTGCTCGTGCAGGGCCAGGGCCTGGGCCGGATCGCCCGCCAGGAAGGCCTGCACCAGGCGGGCGATCTGCGGACCCGCCACATGACTGGCCACACTCACCACACCCACGGCGCCCACGGCCAGCATCGGCAGGGTGAGGGCGTCGTCGCCGGAGTAGATCGCCAGCCGGTCGCCGCAGCAGAGCCGGAGGGCGCTCACCTCATCGGTGCTGCCGCTGGCCGCCTTGAAGGCCACCACGTTGGGCAGGTCCAGCAGCCGCGCCACGGTGTCCGGCGCCAGGCTGGTGCCCGTGCGGCCCGGAATGTTGTAAAGCATCAGTGGCAGGTCCGGCGCCGCCTGGGCGATGGCGCGGAAGTGGGCCTCCAGCCCGTCCTGGGGAGGCTTGTTGTAGTAGGGCACCACCACCAGGGCCCCGTCGGCGCCGAGGGCCGCGGCTTCCCGGGTGGCCTCGATCGCCTCGGCGGTGCAGTTGCTGCCGCTGCCGGCCACCAGGTGGGCCCGTCCGCCCACCGCCTGCTTCACCGCGGCGAACAGCGCGTGCTGCTCCTCCCAGCTGAGGGTGGGCGACTCACCGGTGGTGCCGCAGATCACCAGTCCGTCGGATCCGTGGCACACCAGGTGGTCGGCCAGGCGGGCCGCCAGGTCGAGGTCCACCTGCCCATCGGGACGGAACGGGGTGACCATGGCCGTGACGACCCTGCCGAAGGGAGCCCGGTTCCAGGGCGGTGACAGGGCGGCTCCGCTCAAGCCTCACCTCCCGGTCTGTCCTGGAGGAGCAGTTCGGCGATCTGCACGGCATTGAGGGCGGCGCCCTTGCGGATCTGATCGCCGCAGAGCCACAGCTCGAGCGCGTTGGGATCGCTCAGATCCTGGCGGATGCGGCCCACGGCCACCGGATCGCGGCCGGTCACGTCGGTGGGCATGGGGAAGCGGTTGGTCTCGAAGTTCTCGATCAGCTCCACGCCGGGGGCCCGGGCCAGCAGCGCCCGGGCCTCGTCCACCGGGAACGGCTCCTCGAAGCGGATGTTCACCGCCTCGGAATGGGCCCGCAGCACCGGCACCCGCACACAGGTGGCGGACAGCCGCAGCTCCGGCAGGCCCATGATCTTGCGGGTTTCATGGAGCATCTTGAGCTCCTCCTCGCAGTAGCCGTTGGGCTGAAGCGGCGAGTTGTGGAGGAAGAGGTTGAACGCCAGCGAATGGGGCAGCACGGTGCTGACCGGCTCCCCTCCGTCCAGCACCGTGCGGCTCAGGTCCCGCAACTCCTCCATGGCCCGGGCGCCCGCCCCACTGGCCGACTGGTAGGTGCTGACCACCACCCGCTCGATCCGGCGCCTGGCCTGGAGTGGGGCCAGAGCCAGCGTGAGCAGGATCGTGGTGCAGTTGGGGTTGGCGATGATGCCGCGGTGCCCACGGGCGCTCTCGGGATTCACCTCGGGCACCACCAGCGGCACGGCGGGATGGAGACGGAAGGCGCTGGAGTTGTCGATCACCACCGCACCCGCCGCCGCCGCCAGCGGCGCCCAGCGGCGCGACACCGATCCACCGGCGGAGGCCAGCACCAGGTCCACCCCCTCGAAGACTCCCTCTTCCACCGGCTGGATCGTGAGGGAGCGCTCCTGCCAGCGGAGTGACTGACCGGCGGAGCGGGGTGAGGCCAGCGGCAGCAGCTCGGCCACGGGGAAGGCCCTCTCCTCCAGGAGTTGCAGCAGCTCCTGGCCCACGGCACCGGTGGCGCCGAGGATGGCCACCCGCAGGGGCCGCCGCGGCAGGGTGGCGGGTGCGGTGCTCGTCCAGGACTGGGCCTCAGCGGTGCTGGAGGCGGGAGCGGTGGATGGGGCGGTGGTCAAGGAAGGGGCAGGGGAAGAAGGGTAGGGGCGAGATGACGGGGCCTGTGCCGCACTGCCGCCCCCGGGTCAGTGGCTCTGGGGAGGGCTCGGGATGGGTGGCTGCGGGCCTCGGAAGCAGGACCGGCTGAGCCGCGGGGAGGACTGGGGGGTTGGTCTGGTTCGGCCTTGGAGGAGAGGGAATGGATGAAAAACTGTTGGGGCGGTCTGGTGGCACGCTCTGCGGGGGCGGGGGCAGCGGCGGATCCGGCAGACCTCGCGCTGCGGCCGTCATCAACCTTGGCGAAGACGGGAAGGCTGAGGCTGACCCGGACGGTGAGCGCAGCAGCAGGGGGAGTGAACCTGACCAGAACCGGAGCCGTACACCGAGCGTGGTGGCGCCGCCCGGCACCGTGGGCAGGGCGGCGGTGTCAATGCAGCGAAGACTACTGCGAACCGGACCAGAACAGCCACTTTCTTAGGATGGGGGGCTGCATCGAGCTGCCATGAGTCCTGCTGCCGCCTCTCCTGCCCCCACAAGCCCTTCGAGCGCCGGCGATGCGCTCACGGTGAAAGCCAGTCCCCGGCCCGGCAGCCGGGTGGCCCTCGAGGTGGCCATCAGCGGCGCCCGCAGCCAGGCCAGCTACGACGCCGCGCTGGAGAAGCTGAGCCGCAGCGTGAAGCTGCCCGGATTCCGCAAGGGCAAGGTGCCCCGCCCTGTGCTGCTGCAGCAGATCGGCCCCCTGCGCCTGCGGGCCACGGCGCTGGAGGAGCTGGTGGATGCCGCCTTCCGCGATGCCCTGGCCCTGGAGGAGGTGGCCCCGATCGGCCGCCCGGAACTCAGCGAGGCCTTCGAGGCGGTGCTGGAGCGCTTTCAGCCCGGCACCGACCTGAGCTTCACCCTGGAGCTGGATGTGGAGCCCTCACCCAGCCTCAAGAAGACCCGCGGCCTGCAGGCCGAGGCCGAGGCGATCAGCTACGACCCGGCCCGCGTCGACGAACTGATCGAGCAGTCGCGCCGACAGCTCGCCACGCTGGTTCCGGTGGAACACCGGAGCGCCGAGAGCGGCGATGTGGCCGTGCTTGCGTTCAGCGGCGTCTTCACCGACACCGGAGAGGCAATCAGCGGCGGCAGCAGTGAGGCCACCGAAGTGGAGCTCGAAGAAGGCCGCATGATTCCGGGCTTCGTGGAGGGTGTGATCGGCATGGCCGTCGGCGAGAGCCGCAGCGTGGAGTGCCAGTTCCCCCAGAGCTACCCGCAGGAGGACGCCGCCGGCCGCGCCGCCCGCTTCGAGATCAGCCTCAAGGACCTCAAGGCCCGCGAGCTGCCGGCCCTGGATGACGCCTTCGCCCAGCAGGCCAGCGACAAGCAGACCCTGGCCGACCTGCGCTCCGATCTGGAGACCCGCCTCAAGGAGGAGGCCGAGCGCCGGGCCAAGGCGGCCCGCCACGAGGCGCTGCTGGGCGCCCTGGTGGAGGAACTGGAGGTGGAGCTGCCCGAAACCCTGGTGCAGCAGGAAATCCGCAACCTGATCGAACAGACGGCCGGCCAGATCGCCCAGCAGGGCATGGACGTGAAGAAGCTGTTCACCCCCGATCTGGTGCGCAGCCTCATGGACACCTCCCGTCCCGAGGCCGAGCAGCGCCTGCGCCGCAGCCTGGCCCTGCAGGCACTCGCCAAGGCCGAGGCGATCACGGTGGAGGACACCGAGCTCGAGGCCAAGGTCAAGGAGATCAGCCGTGGCCTCAGCCAGCAGGGCAACATCGATCCCGCCCGCCTGCGTCAGGTAGTGGCCGACGACCTGCTGCAGGAGAAGCTGCTCGACTGGCTCGAGGTCCACAGCACCGTGACCGAGAAGGTGGCGGCCTCCGAACCGGAGGACACCACTGAGACGGAGACACCGGCCGCAGCCCCCGCCGCAGCCAAGGCCAGCTCGGCCGATTCCCAGGCCTGATTCCCAGGCCTGAGCAGAGCGAGCCCTGGCGCCCCAAGGCGTTCCCGGCGCCCGCCGCTGGGATCGCCATAGATTGCATTCACAACAGCCCCTACCCGTGCGCGTGATCCACGCCCATCAGCCCGTCGCCCAGCGGTCCCACCCCATCCAGAACCTCTGGACGGGGCCCCGCCCCGACGCCACGATCCTCACCCCCTCGGCGGCCCCCGGGGTGCTACCCACGGTGGTGGAGCAGTCGGGCAAGGGGGAGCGGGCCTTCGACATCTACTCGCGCCTGCTGCGCGAGCGGATCATCTTCCTGGGCACCGGCATCGACGACGCGGTGGCCGACGCCCTGGTGGCCCAGCTCCTCTTCCTGGAAGCGGAGGATCCGGACAAGGACATCCAGATCTACATCAACTCCCCCGGGGGGTCGGTCACGGCGGGTCTGGCCATCTACGACACCATGCAGCAGGTGGCTCCCGATGTGGTGACCATCTGTTACGGACTGGCGGCCTCGATGGGAGCCTTCCTGCTCTCGGGGGGCACCAAGGGCAAGCGGCTGGCCCTGCCCAGCGCCCGGATCATGATCCACCAGCCGCTGGGCGGCGCCCAGGGCCAGGCGGTGGACATCGAGATCCAGGCCAAGGAGATCCTGTTCCTCAAGGACACGCTCAACGGCCTGCTGGCCGAACACACCGGCCAGCCCCTCGAGAAGATCGCTGAGGACACCGACCGGGACTACTTCCTCTCCCCCGCCGAGGCTGTGGACTACGGCCTGATCGACCGGGTGGTGAACGAAACCCCGGCCCCTGACGCCGCGCCCTGACGCCACCACACCCCCACAGCCTGACCCCAGCGCATGCCTGTTCTTCTTTCTGGACCGACGGCCCGCTCGACGATGGTGCCTCACCCAGATCTGTGGGAAGGTGAGGCCCCCGGCCGCAGCCTGGGGCCACTGTCGATCCTGTTTGATCCTTAAGGAAACCTGCCGGATCCAGCCTCTGGGTCAATGCTGATCCTGGGCTCAGTGCCTCTGACCCTCCCTTCCCCGGACGTCTCGTCCCGCCGATCCTGCCGATGGCCAAGTTCGACGCCCACCTGAAGTGCTCGTTCTGCGGCAAGTCCCAGGAGCAGGTTCGCAAGCTGATCGCCGGCCCGGGGGTCTACATCTGCGACGAGTGCATCGATCTCTGCAATGAGATCCTCGATGAAGAGCTGGTGGACACCCACAGCGGCGGTGGCGGTTCCCGCCATGGGGCCGAACCGGCCAGGAGCAAGGCTGGGGCCAAGAAACCCGCCAGGCCGGTTCCCACCCTGGCGGAGGTACCCAAGCCGCAGGAGATCAAGGCCTTCCTCGATCGCCAGGTGGTGGGCCAGGAGGAGGCCAAGAAATCCCTCTCCGTGGCTGTGTACAACCACTACAAGCGGCTGGCCTGGCAGGGCGATGGCAAGGGGGAAACCGACGAGACGGCCACCCGGCTGCACAAGAGCAACATCCTGCTGATCGGCCCCACCGGCTGCGGCAAGACGCTCCTCGCCCAGACCCTGGCGGAGATTCTCGAGGTGCCGTTCGCCGTTGCCGACGCCACCACCCTCACCGAGGCCGGCTACGTGGGGGAAGACGTGGAAAACATTCTCCTGCGTCTTCTGCAGAAGGCCGACATGGATGTGGAACTGGCCCAGCGGGGAATCATCTACATCGATGAGATCGACAAGATCGCCCGCAAGAGTGAAAACCCTTCCATCACCCGTGATGTCTCCGGCGAGGGGGTGCAGCAGGCGTTGCTGAAACTGCTGGAAGGCACCACGGCCAACGTGCCGCCCCAGGGGGGTCGCAAGCATCCTTACCAGGACTGCATCCAGATCGACACCAGCCAGATCCTGTTCATCTGCGGCGGAGCCTTCGTGGGCCTCGACGATGTGGTGCAGAAGCGGATGGGGCGCAACGCCATCGGTTTCATCCACCCGGATGGCGGCAACCGACCCCGCAATGCCAAGGAACGGCAGGCCGCCGATGTGCTCCGCCACCTGGAACCCGACGACCTGGTGAAGTATGGGCTCATTCCCGAATTCATCGGCCGTCTGCCGGTCAGCGCGGTGCTGGAGCCCCTGGACATCCACGCCCTGGAGGCCATCCTCACCGAACCGCGCGACGCCCTTGTGAAGCAGTTCCAGACCCTGCTGAGCATGGACGACGTCCAGCTCCACTTCGAGCAGGGTGCGATCGAAGCGATCGCTGCCGAGGCCCATCGCCGCAAGACCGGCGCCCGGGCCCTGCGCGGCATCCTCGAGGAGCTGATGCTCGACCTGATGTATGACCTGCCCTCACGCCGCAACGTGAAGACCTTCACCGTGACCCATGACCTGGTGCAGCAGCGCAGCCAGGCCAAGGTGGTGCCGCTGGGATCCGGTCACGAAGACGCCCAGGCCAGCGCCTGACGACAGCCACTTGAGCGCCGCCGACCATCTGCAGGTTCCCCGCCAGCACGGCCTGTTCAGCCACCACGGCATCGATCTTGGCGACGGCACCGTGGCCCACTATCTGGAGGGGCGCGAGATCCTGCGCAGCAGCACCCAGGACTTCAGCCGCGGCCAACCGGTGAGTGTGGTGGATTACCCCGAGGGGAGCTGTTCCCCCGCCGGGCTCTGCCTGCGCCGCGCCATGGGACGGCTCGGGGAGCAGAACTACAACCTGCTGTTCAACAACTGCGAGCACTTCGCCCACTGGTGCAAGACCGGCCGGCACCGCAGCGCCCAGGTGGAGGGGTGGCTGCACTCGGGCAGTCTCGGCGCCCTGGCCCTGGGCCAGTGGATGCCGGCCGCGGTGTTGACCGCCGCCAGACTGCTGCTGCGCCAGGGCGGCCGGCTGGACGGCCTGAGCCTGGAGGGCCTGAACCTGGATCCGGCCCAGCTGGAGAAGGGTCTCGATCTGGCGCGCCAGACCATCGCCCAGCTCGAGGGCCTGCGCCAGAAACTGCAGGCCAGCCTCGACGACGCCCTGGCCAGGGCCGAAGCCCGCTGGGGGCAGGGTCAGTTCGAGAGCCTGCGGCGTTCGGCCCAGGCCCTGGCCGACCAGCTGGCCGAAGTGGAGGATCTCGAGGTGGCCCTGGAGTCGCGCCTGCATGGACTGCTGGAACCCGGGGACGACCAGTAACCTCGACATCCCGCCTGCCTGAGGCCGCCCCATGGGCCAGGCCTACCAGCCCCTCCACCACAAGTACCGGCCCCAGCGGTTCGACCAGCTGGTGGGCCAGGAGGCGATCGCCGCCACGATGGCCAACGCGCTGCGTTCCGGCCGGATCGCGCCGGCCTACCTGTTCAGCGGGCCCCGCGGCACCGGCAAGACCTCCAGCGCCCGCATCCTGGCGCGCTCCCTCAACTGCATCGGCGCAGACGGCCCGACGCCGGAGCCCTGCGGGCGCTGCGAGCTGTGCACCACGATCGCCGCAGGCAACGCCCTCGACGTGATCGAGATCGATGCCGCCTCCAACACCGGGGTGGACAACATCCGCGAGCTGATCGAGCGCTCCCGCTTCGCCCCGGTGCAGGCGCGCTGGAAGGTGTACGTGGTGGATGAATGCCACATGCTGTCCACGGCGGCCTTCAACGCCCTGCTCAAGACCCTGGAGGAGCCGCCGCCCCAGGTGGTGTTCGTGCTGGCCACCACCGACCCGCAGCGGGTGCTGCCCACCATCCTCAGCCGCTGCCAGCGGTTCGATTTCCGCCGCATCCCGCTGCAGGCCCTGGAACGGCACCTGACCTGGATCGCCGGGGAGGAAGGCATCGCCATCACCCCCGAGGCCCTGCACGTTGTGGCCCAGCGGGCCCAGGGGGGATTGCGGGATGCCGAGAGCCTGCTCGACCAGCTCAGCCTGCTGCCGCCCCCGATCGCGGTGGATGCCGTGTGGGACCTGCTGGGGGCGGTGCCCGAACAGGAACTGCTCCAGCTGGCCGGCGCCCTGGCTGGCGCCGAGCCGGTTGCCCTGATCGAGGCGACGCGGCACCTGCTGGAGCGGGGCCGCGAGCCGGCGGCGGTGCTCCAGGGCATCACCAGCCTGCTGCGCGATCTGGTGCTGGCGGGCACCGCCCCGGACCGGCTGGACCTCACCGCCGTGTCCCCCCAGTTCCGCCCCCAGCTGCCGGAGCTGGCCCGCAGCCTCGGCAAGGCCAGGCTGCTGCAGTGGCAGGCGCAGCTCAAGGGCAGCGAGCAGCAGCTGCGCCACAGCGTCAACCCGCGGCTGTGGCTGGAGGTGCTGCTGCTGGGCCTGCTGGCGGGGCCGGTGCCTGCCGCCAATGCGCCGACGGCGCCGGCTGCGGCGGCACGGCCCGTCGCGGCGGGCGCCCCGCCGGCCGGGGCAGCACCGACGCCAGCCGACCCTGTCCCTGTCGCCGCCTCCGCGGCGCCCGCCCCTGCCACCGCAACCGCTCCTACGCCGCAGCCGGCCAGCTCAGCAGGCACCGGGCCAGAGCCTGAACCCCCGCCGGCGGACGCTCCCGATCTGCACGCGCTGTGGCAGCAGATCCTGGCCTGCCTGGAGCTGCCGTCCACGCGCATGTTGCTGTCCCAGCAGGCCCATCTGGTGCGCCTGGATGGACGCCGGGCCGTCGTGCAGGTGACCGCCAACTGGATCGCCATGGTGCAGAGCCGCCAGGCGCTGGTGGAGCAGGCCATCGCCAGGGCGCTGGGCAGCCCGCGGCAGATGGTGCTCGAGGCCGGAGGCGACCCTCCCCAGCCAGCGCCCGCAGCCCCGGCAGCTCCGGTCACCCGGGTGGCGCCCGCGCCCGCACCGGCTGCCCCTGAGACGCCTGCAGCTGCTCCGGCTGCCGCGCCTGCCGCGCCACCGGCCAGCCAGGCCAGCCAGGCCAGCCAGGCCAGCCAGGCGGCGCTCCACTCCGGTGCCGCAGCCACCGCCGCCGCCCCCGCTGCCGCTGCCGCTGCCACCGCCATCACCGGCACCGGTGCGGCGGCTTCCCAGGATCCCTCCCTGCTCGACGCCAGGGCACGCCGGCTGGCGGAATTCTTCAATGGCGAGGTGATCGACCTCGATGGCCCCCTCGAGGAGCTGGACGTCGGAGTGGCGTGAACCCCGCCAGCCGGGACCGGTGCCGGCCTCAGGCGATGGCCGACTCCTCCACGGCGGCATCCTCACATTCGCCTTCACCGAGGTGAGGGGTCTTGGCCCACACCAGACGCTTCGGAAACAGAGCCATCCGCAGGCTGGTCCAGGGGATCACCACGAACCAGTGGCCCAGATAGACGATTCCCAAGGCGAGGTTGCCGGGGCCCATCCGCGGGAACACGGGTCCCTCGCTGCTGCGTCGGCACCCCAGCAGGATCGAACAGCCGGAGAGCCCGAAGGCCACGAACGACAGGGGCCAGATCGTGGGGGCGGTGAGCGTGAGCAGCGCCCCCACCAGATCGGCCATGGCCACCATCGGCATGGCGTACTGCAGCAGGAAGAAGCAGAGCAGATCGAGCTTGCGGCGGCCGTTCACCCGATCGGAGAGGAGGCCTGGGGCATAGTCGAAGAAGCGTTGCAGGCCGCCCTCGGCCCAGCGCTGCCGCTGGCGCCAGAGGGCGGAAAGGCCCAGCACCGCTTCCTCTCGCACCGGCGGATCCCAGACGATTCCGATCGGCTGGCCATGCAGCAGCAGCCGGAAGCTCAGATCGAGGTCGTCGGTGACGGTGGCCTCGTTGAAGCCACCGGCGGCCAGCAGGGCATCACGGCGCAGCAGCTCACCGTTACCCCGCAGCTCCACCACACCACCGCGCTTGAGGCGGCCCTCCTGGATCACCGCGTCGAGCGCCATCTCCATGGCCTGGGCGCGGGTGAGCCAGTTGGCGAGGGGGTTGGCCACGGCCTTGCGCAACTGCACCGCGGACCAGCCGCAGGCCTCCGCCCGGGGGAGGAGCCGCTCCAGCGTGTCGGGCTGGAGGTCGGCATCGGCATCGAGCACCAGCATCCAGCGGGCCTGCAGGTGGGGCAGGGCCGTGTTCAGGGCACCGGACTTGCCGCCACCGGCATCCGCTTCCCTGCGGAGCACCTGAAGGAAGGGAAAGCGAGCGCGCAGCTCCTGGAGCACCTCAGGGGTGCGATCGGCACTGCCGTCATCCACCACCCAGAGCCGCAGATCCCCCGTGGTGGGCCGCAGGACGCTGATCCGCTCCACCAGCCTGGCGATCACCGCCTGCTCGTCGCGGGCGGCCACCACAACGTCCACACCGGCCGGCAGCGGGGCCTCCCCGGGCGGGCCATCGGCAGCAGGGGAGGGGTCGGAGGCCGGAGCTCCGGCAGGCTGGCCTGCGGCGGGCCGGCTGCCATCGGCATTCCCCACGCGGCCCCGACCCAGGGCCGGCAGCAGCACGGTGTAGAGGCTGTACCCCCCCAACAGCAGGGCCATGCCGGTGGCCGGCCACAGCCGCACGCCGGGTTCGAGCCAGTGGGGGAGCAGGCCGGCCCAGCCGCAGACGATCACGAACAGCGCTGACTTGCCGCGGCGCCCGCCGGAGCCAGGCTCCCTCTGGCCATCGGTGGTACTGCCGTCCGCGGCCATGGCGTTCCCGGAAGTGCACGGACTCTAAGGGGCACTCCCGTGGGGGTTGGTGTCCAGCGCAGACAGGGGTTGCAGGGTGGTGCCCGGGTAGTAGTGCTGAAGAATCCGCTGCAGGGGCCAGCCGCGCCGGGCCAGATCGATGGCGCCAGCCTGGGACAGGCCGGCACCATGGCCGAATCCTCCGCCCCCGAAGCGCCAACTGCCCGGGCCGCTCGGGCTCACCACGAACAAGGTGCTGGGCAGCTGGCGCAGGGTGCGGCGGATCGCATCCAGGCGCAGCACCGTGGAGCCGCCGCTGCCCTGGATCTGCAGGGCCAGCACGCGGCCGCTCGCCCCCCGCTCCAGCACCTTCACCTCCTGGGGGGTGCCCAGCTGCGGGGCCACCCGCTGCAGGGCCTGGGCGATCTGGCCTGCCGTGAGGGTGCGCGTCCAGCGGAAGCGGGGATGGTCGGCACCGTGGAAGCCGGAACCGGCCGCCAGCAGGTCCGGCACCCGGGCGTTCGCCAGCGGCAGGGGAAAGCGCGCCTTCAGGGCCTGGGACGCATCCACACCCGGGAGCAGGTAGGGCAGCGGGGCGCCGCTCCACACCTCCTCGAAACCGGCCGACACCCCGCCGTTGGTGGCGTGGTACACCGCATGGATGGGCTGTCCCTGCCAGGTCAGCACCTGGGAACGGGTGGCGGCGATGGCCTGGCGCACCCCAGCACCGGCCTGGCGTGGATCGGCGTAGACCTGGCACTGGGTATCGGCACACAGGTGGTAGCCGTCCACCGCAAAACGCACCCGGTTGCGCACGGCCCAGGTGCGGGCCAGCACGGCCTGGGCGGCGAGGGCGGCCTGGGGCGATCCGGCACCGATCTCATGGGGCACCACCCCCTGGAGGTAGCGCTCCAGCGGTACCTCCTCCACCAGGGCCCAGCTGCCGTAGGCGTCGGGCTGCAGCCGGAAAGGCCCCTGGAACAGCCCGCCCTGCCAATACAGTCCGCCCGGCGTTTCCAGCTGCAGCGGCCCTTCCAGAAGCACCGGGCCCGCGTCGCGACGCAGCTCCAGAACAGCCCGCTGGTCCAGTCGCTGCTCGACGCTCCTGGACGGACCGAGCCCCGGGGGCAGGGGGGCCGAGAGCGGCGCCCAGACCTCCCACTCCCGCGGGTTGGCGATGAGCGGCTCCACCCCGGCCGCCCGCCAGCGGCTGGCGGCCTCGTCGGCGCTCTCGTAGCTGGCGAAGGGGCCGAGCACCTGGCGGCGGATCTGCAGGGGCGGGTCCACCGGCACGGTGCGCCAGTGCAGCACCAGACGGGGCGAGCTGTAGCGGGCCCCATCGGGGGTGACGAGGGTGATCAGCCCGCCGCCGCTGCGCAGCTCCACCGGCGTGTCCGGGCGGAGATGGGAGGCGAGCCCCACCCAGAGCACCGGGTTGCGGGCGTCGAGCTCCGGAGGCTCCGGCACCGGCCAGCGCATCGATGCCTGGGCAGGCGGGGCGGGCGGGGCCGCCACAGGCGCCGCCTGGCAGCCCGTGGCCGCCAGCAGAACGCCTGCACCGAGTCCGCCCAGCAGCAGCGGCCTGCGGCGGCGGCCCTGGCGGATCGGCAGGCACACGGTGCTGCGGGGAGGGGTGCAGGGCATCGGCGGGGGCGCAGGCAAGGGGAACTTGGTGGAGGGCGGGGCCGCGTCGTACTCTGATTGTTTGTGCCCGCGTTGGGGAGACATGCCGAAGCTCAAGACCCGCAGAGCTGCCGCCAAGCGGTTCAAGGCCACCGGCAGTGGGAAGTTTCTGCGTCGCCGGGCCTTCCGTAACCACCTGCTGGATCACAAGAGCCCGAAGCGGAAGCGCTACCTGGGCACCATGGCCGTCGTCGACGAGCGCGACGCCGACAACGTGAGCGCCATGCTCCCTTACGCCTGAAGGCTGCGCGGCAGCCGTTCCCCGTCCCCATCCATCACCACACCTGATTTCCTGCCATGGCCCGCGTCAAGAGGGGCAACGTTGCCCGTAAGCGTCGTAACAAGATCCTGCGCCTGGCCCGCGGCTTCCGGGGTGGTAACGGCTCGCTGTTCCGCACCGCCAACCAGCGGGTGATGAAGGCCCTCTGCAACGCCTACCGCGACCGTCGCCGCCGCAAGCGCGATTTCCGCCGCCTCTGGATCGCCCGGATCAACGCCGCCGCCCGCCTCAACGGCATGAGCTACAGCCGTCTGGTCGGCGGGCTGAAGAAGGCCGACGTGCGTCTGAACCGCAAGATGCTGGCCCAGCTGGCCGTGATGGATCCCGGCAGCTTCAGCAGCGTGGTCGGCGCCGCCAGGAGCTGAAACCGCCGCCTGAAACCGCTCCGCCCTCAGCTCCGTCTTCCCACCCCGCGCCACCTTGGACACCCTCCTTCCCCAGGCCTATCTGATCGGCCTGGTTGTTCTCCTGGGCGGGGCTGCCGTGGTGGTGGCCCGCCAGGTCTGGAGAGCTCGGAGTGACGAGGTGACCCTGACCCGCCTGGAGCGGACCCTGACGCCTGGTGACACCCCGGGGTGCGCCGATGCCGCCAGCCTCTATGAGCTGGGTTCGGTGCAGTTGCGCAAGCGTCTCTACAGCCAGGCGGCCGACAGCCTCACCAGGGCCCTGCAGCTGGCCAGTGCCGAACAGGACCCGCCTGAGGCCGTGGCCCTGATCGAGAACGCCCTCGGTTTTGCCCTCGCCGCCCAGACCAAGTACAAGCCGGCCCTGAAGCACTACCGCGCCGCCCTCAAGGCCAAGCCTGACTACCCGGTGGCCCTGAACAACCTGGCGTACGCCCTCGAGAAGCTGCAGAACGCTGAGGAGGCCGTCGCCACTTACCGCAGGGTGCTCGAACTGGATGCGGGCAACCGGACAGCCCAGCGGCGGCTGACCCGCCTGGAGCGCACCCTGGGTTCGACCGCCGCCTGAATCCCCCTCACCACATGCCCCGCACCGGCAGGCCGGCAGGGCCCTGGGCTGGCATGGAGGTGGCCCGTGGGCGCAGGTCCAGGCGGCCGCCGGGGTTGGTGAGCCGCGGTGCGTTCCACCCGGAGAGCAGCAGCCCCTGCTGGCCGGAAAAGGCGCCGCCCATCTCCAGACCGCCCACATCACAGCGGCAGAGCAGCAGCAGATCGAGCTGGTCGGACTCCGCATTCAGGTTGCCCTGAATGGGTGTGGAGGTGCCATCGATGGTGATCGCCCCCCGCAGATCCACAATCTGTCCGAAAGCCTTGACGGCCGTGAGACGCATCTCGGCCGGCACAGGCCGGTTGGTGTCGAAGGGTTGGTAGGTGCCCACCCATTCCCTGGGGATCTCCCGCTCCAGAAGCTGGGCCCGACCGACGGGGTCGAAGGTTTCAACGGCGCCGCTGCCGTAGTCGTCCGCCTGGATGGTTGTGGAGGCGGGTGGGCTGAACGGCATGAAGCCGTCGCTGGCCAGGGGAGTGGCGGCCCTGGCCTGGGGAGGCACCAGGGGAACCGTCACCACGGGGATGGCCGCGAGCAGGAGGGGGCGAAGCGCGGCAATGGGCACGGCGGCGGCGATGGCTGGTGGGAGGCTAGATGGATTGTCATCCATGCGCCGGAATCCACCGTGGTGCCGCAGCCAGAGCCGCTCCTGCCGGAGCCACACCCCAACCCCCCGGACGAGCCACTGATCATCGGCGGCCGCCGCTTCCACAGCCGCCTGATGACCGGCACGGGGAAATATCCGAGCGTGGCCAGCATGCAGGCCAGCCTGCACGCCAGCGCCTGCGAGATCGTCACCGTGGCGGTGCGGCGGGTTCAGAGCCTGGCGGCGGGACATGAGGGCCTGATGGAGGCGATCGACTGGCAGCGGATCTGGATGCTGCCCAACACCGCCGGCTGCGCCACGGCGGAGGAAGCGGTGCGGGTGGCCCGCCTCGGCCGGGAACTGGCCAAGCTGGCCGGACAGGAGGACAACACCTTCGTGAAGCTGGAGGTGATCCCCGACTCCCGGCATCTGCTGCCGGATCCGATCGGCACCCTCGAGGCTGCGGAGCAGCTGGTGAAGGAGGGCTTCACCGTGCTGCCCTACATCAATGCCGACCCCCTGCTGGCCCGCCGGCTCGAGCAGGCCGGCTGTGCCACGGTGATGCCCCTGGGCTCGCCGATCGGATCGGGCCAGGGCATCCGCAATGCCGCCAACATCGCCCTAATCATCGAGAACGCCACGGTGCCCGTGGTGGTGGATGCGGGCATCGGCGTGCCCAGCGAGGCGGCCCAGGCCATGGAGATGGGGGCTGACGCGCTGCTGATCAACAGCGCCATCGCCCTGGCGGGGAACCCGGCGGCCATGGCCCGGGCCATGGCCCAGGCCTGTGAGGCCGGCCGCACCGCCTTCCGCGCAGGACGCCTGCCGCGCCGCCCCCAGGCCAGCCCCAGTTCACCGGCCGAGGGGCGTGTCGGCAGTGGAGCGGCCGCCGGCACGTGAACTTCCGTTGACGTTGCCGCCGCCCGCGCAGGACGCCTCCGGGTTCTCTCCATAGGGTGTGGCCCTGTGCTCTCCCCTTTCATGCAGGTCACCGAAGAAGACGGCGGCAAGCTCAATGCCTTCGCCCGGGAACCCCGCATGGTGGTGATGGAAAAAGGCGAGCGCAGCACCAGCCAGACGAAACTGCTCCTCATCGGCGGAGCCGTTCTGGTGCTGGCCCTGGTGGGCCTGGCCGCCGGAATCAGCGGCTGAGACCGCCTGAACGCCTGTAGTAGCTTGCCTGGATGAGCAGCCGCTCATCCTGCGGGGGTCTGGGGTTTTCGGCATGACTGGGGTTCTCGGCATGAAGGTTTCGGCATGAAAGTGTTCGTTCTCGGCGGCGATGGCTTCTGCGGCTGGCCCTGTGCGGTCAACCTGGCCGATGCCGGCCATGACGTGGTGATCGTCGACAACCTCAGCCGGCGCAAGATCGACGTCGACCTGGGCGTCGAGTCGCTCACGCCGATCGCCACCATCAGCGAGCGGCTGCGGGCCTGGGATCAGGTGGGTGGCAAGGCCATGCGCTTCGTCCATCTGGACATCGCCAAGGAGTACACCCGGCTGCTCGACCTGCTGCGCGACGAGCGCCCGGCGGCCGTGGTGCACTTCGCCGAGCAGCGGGCGGCGCCCTACTCGATGAAGAGCAGCGCCACCAAGCGCTACACCGTGGACAACAACGTCAACGGCACCCACAACCTGCTGGCCGCCCTGGTGGAGAGCGGCATCGACAGCCACATCGTGCACCTCGGCACCATGGGGGTGTACGGCTACGGCTCCCACCGCGGCGCCACCATTCCCGAGGGCTACCTCACCGTGGAGGTGCCCCAGCCGGACGGCAGCCGCTTCACCGAGAAGATCCTCCATCCGGCGGATCCCGGCAGCGTCTACCACATGACCAAGACGCTCGATCAGCTGCTCTTTTACTACTACAACAAGAACGACGGCATCCGCGTCACCGACCTGCACCAGGGCATCGTGTGGGGCACCAACACCGCGCTCACCGAGAAGGATCCCCGGCTCACCAACCGCTTCGACTACGACGGTGACTACGGCACCGTGCTGAACCGCTTCCTGATGCAGGCCGCCATCGGCTACCCCCTCACCGTGCACGGCACGGGAGGTCAGACCCGCGCCTTCATCCACATCCGCGATTCGGTGCGCTGCGTCCAGCTGGCCCTCGAGCACCCGCCCCAGTCGGGCGAAAAGGTGAAGATCTTCAACCAGATGACCGAGAGCCACCAGGTGGGCCAGTTGGCCGAGAAGGTGGCTGCCCTGACCGGGGCCGCGATCAACCACCTCCCCAACCCCCGCAAGGAGGCGATCGAGAACGACCTGATCGTGGACAACCGCTGCTTCATCGAACTGGGCCTCAAGCCCACCACCCTCGATGACGGGCTGATGGCGGAAGTGGTGGACGTGGCGCGCCGCTGGGCCGACCGCTGCGACCGCAGCCGCATCCCCTGCGTCTCGGCCTGGACCAGCCGCCAGGCCGAAGCCATCCAGACCGCCTGAGCCGGCCCCTCCCCTTCCTCCCCTTTGAAGATCGCCTTCTTCACCGAGACCTTCCTGCCCAAGGTCGACGGCATCGTCACCCGCCTCACCAAGACGGTGCAGCACCTGGTGGCCCTTGGCGATGAGGTGCTGATCTTCTGTCCGGAAGGAGCGCCGGAGGCCTACATGGGCGCCCGGGTGGTGGGGGTGCCGGCGATGCCCCTGCCCCTCTACCCCGAGCTGAAGCTGGCGCTGCCCCGTCCGGCCGTGGCCGAGGCCCTGGAACAGTTCCAGCCCGATCTGGTGCATGTGGTGAATCCGGCCGTGCTGGGCCTGGGGGGGATCTGGCTGGCCAGGACGCGCAGTTACCCCCTGGTGGCCAGCTACCACACCCACCTGCCGAAATACCTGGAGCACTACGGGATGGGGATGCTCGAACCGCTGCTGTGGGAACTGCTCAAGGCGGCCCACAACCAGGCCCGGCTCAACCTCTGCACCTCCACGGCGATGGTGCAGGAGCTGAGCGAGAAGGGCATCCAGCACACCGACCTCTGGCAGCGGGGCGTGGACACCGACCTGTTCCGGCCAGCCCTGCGCAGCCCCGCCACCCGTGAGCGGCTGCTGGGGGGCCAGAGCGACACCGGCAAGCTGCTGCTCTACATCGGCCGCCTCTCGGCCGAAAAGCAGATCGAGCGCATCCGCCCGGTGCTCGATGCCATGCCCGACGCCCGCCTGGCGCTGGTGGGTGACGGTCCCCACCGGCAGGCCCTGGAAAAGCTCTTCGCCGGCACACCCACCACCTTCGTGGGCTACCTGGCGGGCGAGGAGCTGGCCAGCGCCTACGCCAGCGGCGATGCCTTCGTATTCCCCAGCAGCACCGAAACCCTGGGGCTGGTGCTGCTGGAGGCCATGGCGGCCGGCTGTCCCGTGGTCGGAGCGAACCGCGGCGGCATTCCCGACATCGTCACCGACGGGGTCAATGGCTGTCTCTACGATCCGGACGGCCGTGACGGTGGAGCCGCCAGCCTGACGGCGGCGGTGCAGCGGCTGCTGGGGGACCCCGCCGAACGGCAGCAGCTGCGGCAGGCCGCCCGCCAGGAGGCGGAGCGCTGGGGATGGGCCTCGGCCACCCGGCAGCTGCGCGGGTTCTACAGCCGGCTGCTGGGCCAGCCCCAGCTGCAGCTGGTGGCCTGAGGTGATCGACGCGCACTGAGATTCAGCCGCCGCTTGCGGCTGCCGTGCTCCGAAACCAGGTGGTCATCAGCGCCTTCACCATGGGAGCCGCCACCGTGCCGCCATAGCCGCCGGAATTCTCGCCGAACGCCACGATCACCAGGGTGGGCTTGTCGGCAGGGGCGTAGCCGCCGAACCAGGCATGGTCCGGCCGGGGGGGATCCTCACCGGTGCCGGTCTTGCCGGCGACCGGCGGCAGTTTTGGGTCGTTGAGCAGCCGGGCCGTGCCCTCGGTCACCACCATGCGCAGGCCCTTCTGCAGCACCGCAACGGTCGAGGGCTTGAGGTTGATGCGGCTGCGGGGCATGGGTCGCTCCACCAGGTGCGGCGTGACCAGCCAGCCCCCGTTCGCCACCGCCGCGTAGAGCCGCGCCATCTGCAACGGTGTCACCTGCAGGGCCCCCTGGCCAATGGAGGAGGTGATGGTGTCCACCGGTGTCCAGGGCTCACCCAGCACCTCCTTCTTCCAGGCCTGATCGCCCAGCAGACCGGGGGTTTCCTCCTCGGTGAGCTCGATGCCGGTGACACTGCCGTAGCCCAGCCGCCGGGCCGTCTTGAACAGGGCATCCGGGCCGATCTTCAACCCCACCCGGTAGTAGAAAGTGTTGCTGCTGACGGCCAGCGCAAACGGGAACCCCACCATGCCGTGGGCCCCGTGGTCTCCGTAGCAGAGCCCCGCGTAGCAGAAGGAATTGGTGGTGAGCACCCTGGAGTCGGGGCTGTAGACCCCCGACTCCAGGGCTGCCGCCGTGGTGACGATCTTGAAGGTGCTGGCCGGCGGGAAGCCCTGGAACGCCCGGTTCAGCAGCGGGGAGTTCGGCCCGTTGAGGGCGGCCCACTCCCGGCTCGAAGGCGCTGGGGAGAACACATTGGGATCGAAGGTGGGCCGGCTGGCCAGGGCCCGGATGGCCCCCGTCTGGGGGTCCATGGCCACGATGGCGCCCTTGCGGACGCCATCGAGGGCCCGCTCCGCCGCCTGCTGGAGGGGCAGATCGAGGGTGAGGCGCAGGTCTTTCCCCGCCTTGGCCGGCTTGTCCCCCAGCACACGCTGCACCTGGCCGGCGGCATTGACCTCCACCTGCTGGCCACCCCACTCACCGCGCAGATGCGCCTCGTAGGCCTTCTCCAGACCGCTGCGGCCCACCCGGTCGCGGATCCGGTAGCCCTTGTCGCGCAGGCGTTCGTACTCCTCCTCGGTGATGCCGCTGGTGTAGCCGAGCACATGGGCCCCGAGGCGCCCATGGGGATAGCTGCGCAGCACGTCCACATCCACTTCGGCGCCCCGCAGACCGCTGGCCTGCTCACGAAAGCGCAGCACCTGCTCGGGCCTCAGGCCCTCCGCCAGCTGGATCCGGAAACCCTCGGCATTGTTGCCGCTGGTGCGCCGCTCGTCGAGATCGGCGGCGGGCAGCCCCAGCAGGCCCGCCAGGCGGTCCCGCAGGGCCGGCCAGGCGGCGTCGGACACCTCCCGCGGCTGGATGTAGAGGTTGTAGGTGAGCAGGCTGGTGGCCAGCACCTGGCCGTTGCGGTCCAGCAGCCGCCCGCGGATCGGGTTGCGCGGCATCAGCCGGATGCGGTTGTCATCGGCGCGCTCGCGGTTCTCGGCGCCATGCACCAGCTGCAGCCAGGCCAGCCGCGCCACCATCGCACCGCTGAACAGCAGCACCACCGCGAGCAGCAGCACGGGCTGCTGGCCCATGCCGCTGTGGCGTCCGGCCTGGCCGTAGGCCATCCCTAGTCCGCCTCCCCGCCGGCGGCGAGCCGCTGCTCCAGCAGGGTGAGGCGCTCGGCCACGGCCGCCAGGCGCAGCTGCAGCTCGGCCGGATCGGCCTCGTGGGCTGGGTCGGCCGCCGGCTCGGGGTTCACATCCCGCACCTCCACCTTCATCACCGGGTTGCCAAGGCCGGGGCTGACCCGATCCAGCTGGTCCCGCACCTGGGTGGCGGCGGTTTCTCCCTCCTCGCGCAGCTGGGCCAGGGGATCGGGGGTGGAACCATCGAAGGCGGCGATCAGTTCCTGCGGACCCCCCTTGCGCACCCGCTCCACGGCGGCGAGGCCCACCGGCAGCACGTCCTGCATCAGGGTCAGCCGCAGGCTGTCGAGCGGATCGGCGGCCATGGTTCGAGGCTTGGGCCCCTCCAGTCTGCCGCGCCCACGGCTGGCGGCGGGATCAGGGGCTGGGGCTGCCAGGCAACGCCGGCACACCCGGATCCACGATCACCTGCCGGCAGCTCTGCTGGCTGCCCCACCACCAGCCGGCGCCCACGGCAAGCACCAGCAGGGTCGCCGCTGGCACCAGGGCCTGACGGGTCACCGCCAGGCCCAGCCACTCGCGCCAGGCCCGCAGGCTGCGGTCGCGGTCGAATCGGCGGCGCTCCCGGGCCTCCGCCTGCTGGCGGCGGCGCAGGGCCTTCATCACCCAGCGCTCGAAGGCCCTCTTCTTCGTCACCGCCATCTTGCGCTCCACCTCCAGCAGGTGGCCGGCGCTGAGGTCGGGATTGAAGGTGCTGATCAGTTCCAGGCTCTTGAGGAACATCTCCACCGCCCCGTCCTTGGCGAGGCGCTCCTGGGGATCGAGCTGGTCCCAGTCGAGTTCGGGGTAGAAGCGGCGGCGGTTCGCGGCGATCTGCTCCTCCGGCAGCTGCCCGGGCTCCCGCAGCCAGCGGTCCGTGTTGGCATCGAACCGCCGCCAGTAGAGGAAGGGGTTGAGGTAGACGGTCTTGCCGCCCAGCTGGATGCTGTCCTGCTGCAGACGGCGCTGCAGGTCGGGATCGCTGGATGTCGCGGGAGCGGCAGTCACGGCGGAGCTGGAAGGGGCCCCGAGGGTAACGGAGGCCGATGGAGCCGGCTACTGGGGCCTCACTCCCACTCGATCGTGCCCGGGGGCTTGCTGGTGATGTCGAGCACCACCCGGTTCACCCCCTTCACCTCGTTGACGATGCGGTTGGAGATCGTCTCCAGCAGGTCGTAGGGCAGACGCGACCAGTCGGCGGTCATGCCGTCCTCCGAGGACACGCAGCGCAGCACCACCGGGAAGGCATAGGTGCGCTTGTCCCCCATCACCCCCACGCTGCGCACCGGCAGCAGCACCGCGAAGGCCTGCCAGATGCTGTTGTAGAGCCCGGCATCGCGGATCTCCTCGCGCACGATCAGATCGGCGTCGCGCAGGATGTTGAGCTTCTCGCTGGTCACCTCGCCGAGGATGCGGATGGCCAGGCCCGGGCCCGGGAAGGGATGGCGCCCCACGATCTCCTCGGGCAGACCGAGGGAACGCCCCACCTTGCGCACCTCATCCTTGAACAGCCGGCGCAGCGGTTCCACCAGCTTGAACTGGAGATCCTTGGGCAGCCCGCCCACGTTGTGGTGGCTCTTGATCTTCACCGCCACCCGCTCACCGGTCTTGGGATCCACGTTGGTGCCGGCGCTCTCGATCACATCGGGATAGAGCGTTCCCTGGGCGAGGTAATCGAACGGCCCCAGGCGCTTGCTCTCCTCCTCGAACACGCGGATGAACTCGGTGCCGATCCGCTTGCGCTTCTCCTCCGGATCGGTCACGCCCTCCAGCCGGGCGAGGAAGCGCTCGCGGGCATTGATGTATTCCACATTGATGTGGAACCGCTTGTCGAAGAACTCCACCAGGAACTCGGGCTCCCCTTTGCGCATGAACCCCTGGTCGATGAACATGCAGGTGAGCTGATCGCCGATCGCCCTGTGCAGCAGAAAGGCGAGGGTGGAGGAATCCACGCCGCCGGAGAGGGCCAGCAGCACCCGCTTCTCGCCCACCTGACGTCGCACGTCGGACACCGCCTCCTCGATGAAGGCGGCGGTGGTCCAGTCGGCTTCACAACCACAGATGTGGTAGACGAAGTTGCGGATCAGGGCCATGCCGCAGGTGGAGTGCACCACCTCGGGATGGAACTGCACGCCATAGAGATGGCGGCCGTGGTGGGCCACCGCCGCCTCGGGGGTGTTGTCGGTGTGGGCCAGCCGCACGAACCCCTCCGGCAGCCGCTCCACCGAATCGCCGTGACTCATCCACATCGTGGAACCGGGTTCCACATTGGTGAGCAGATCCACAGGATCGTCGACATGCAGCGGAGCCTTGCCGTATTCGGCCCGGCCGGCCGCCACCACGGAGCCGCCGAGCTGCTGCACCATCAGCTGCATGCCGTAGCAGACACCGAGCACCGGAATACCGAGCTCCCACAGCCCCGGATCGCACACGGGAGCGTCCGGTTCGTACACCGAACCCGGGCCGCCACTGAGAATGATCCCCTTGGGGCTGATCGCCCGCAGCTCCTCAGCGGTGGTGGTGTAGCCCATCACCAGGGAGAACACCTCGGTCTCGCGGACGCGCCGGGCGATCAGTTCGGAGTACTGGGAGCCGAAATCGAGGATCACGATCGCCGGCGGCCGGCTGGACTGGGACGCCGCATCGAAGGTGCGGGTGGCTTCCAGCCCCGCATCCGCAGGCGGCGTCGGGGGAGCGGCGGTCATCGGCAGCACGGGGCCCGGGTCATTCGAGCCAGCCTAGGGGCCGCCCCGGGGTGCCATCAGGCCGGGGGCCTCAGAGGGAGGGCTCCGCCAGGCGGCGCAGCAGGGCTCCCCCCCGCGGGCCCTCGGCGCAGATCCGCCGGCTGCGGTCGAACAGCACGGCTCCCACGGCCATGCCGTCCTGGCCGTAGCGCGCCAGGTAGGCACCGCTGCGCTGCTCGATCGCCGCAGCGATCCGGCAGCGGAGCCGTTCTGCCAGGCCGGCATCCTGATCTTCCAGCCCGGCGAGGGCCGCCTCCACGGTGGGCATCGCGTGGAGCTGGGCCAGGGCGGGTCCGGCAAGCCCTTCGAGCGCGGCCAGAGCGGTGAGCACCTCGGCCCGCCCATCGGCCAGATGGTGATGGGTGTGGAAGATGCCCCCAGCCAGCTTCAGCAGCTTGCCCTGATAGCCGAACAGGAGCAGCTCGTTCACGCCGGCCTCGGCGGCCGCCACCAGCAGCGGGCCCAGCCAGTTGCCGGCCTTCACCAGCAGGTGCGGGCCCACCCCCAGCCGCGGGGCCAGATCCAGACCGTTCTCCCCGATCACCAGCACCAGGGCGCCGTCGAAGCCCGGGGCCCGCACCCGGCCGCGCAGGGCCTTCAGGGCCGCGTCCAGCTGGTCGGGGGCGGCGCTGCGCTGCACCACCGCCTGGGTGCCGATCAGGGCCAGGCCGTCCACCACCCCGAAGGCCGCATTGCTGGTGCGCTCCGCCAGGCGGCGGCCCGCCGGAATCACCAGCTGGAGCTCCAGGCGCCGATCCGCCGGCACCAGCGGTTCGAGCGTGCGCCTCAGCAGCTCGCGGGCATAGGTGGAGAGGCAGGGCACGCCGGCGGCGGCCACCACGCCCACGCCCTCCCCGGCCACGAGCTCCAGCCGCTCGCCGGGGTCATGCCGCCAGCGGGCCTGCACCCACACGGGCTGGCCGCGGGTGAGGTCCAGCACATCAGGGCCGGGGTCCGCCCGGGCCGCCGCCAGCACCCAGCCGCCGGCCAGGGGAGCCACCGCCTCCACCGGCACCGGCGTGGGCAGGGCCCCAGGCTCCAGCTGCAGCGGCTGGGCGGCGTCGAAGGGTTCACCGCGCAGGCCCTGAACCGCGGCCCGCGCTGCCGCCGCCAGCCACACCGGCAGGATGAAACCGGTGGGAGCCGAACGACCGTCAACCATCAGCGGCAACCATCAACGAAGAGCTCGCGGGAGCGCCCGGGTCCCGGCAGCGCCGAGCCGGGGAGGCGGTGGGTCAGGAGACCGTTTTTTACATTGGTCGATCGCGCCGCTTTCCCGCCGCGCCCTCCCTCGACACCGCAGCACCCATGCAGGACAAGCTCACCCTGATGATTCCCGGCCCCACCCCGGTGCCGGAGAGCGTGCTGCTGGCCATGAGCCGCCATCCGATCGGCCACCGCAGCGCCGACTTCCAGAAGATCGTCAAGCGCACCACCGCGCAGCTGCAGTGGCTGCACCAGACCAGCGGCAACGTGCTGGCGCTGACGGGCAGCGGCACGGCCGCCATGGAGGCCGGCATCGTGAACGTGCTCAGCCGGGGCGACACGGTGCTCTGCGGCGACAACGGCAAGTTCGGTGAGCGCTGGGTGAAGGTGGCGAAGGCCTACGGGCTGCACGTGCAGGTGATCAAGGCCGAATGGGGCCAGCCCCTCGATCCGGAGGCGTTCCGCCATGCCCTCGAGGCCGACACCGAGAAGCGGATCCGGGCCGTGATCCTCACCCACTCGGAAACCTCCACCGGCGTGATCAACGACCTGGAGACCATCGCGGGCCATGTGCGCGCCCACGGCACCGCCCTCACCATCGCCGACTGCGTCACCAGCCTGGGCGCCTGCGACGTGCCGATGGACCGCTGGGGCCTCGATGTGGTGGGCTCCGGCTCCCAGAAGGGCTACATGATGCCGCCGGGCCTCGGCTTCGTGGCCATGGGCGAGCGGGCCTGGACCGCCTACGAGCGCTCCGACCTGCCGAAGTTCTATCTGGACCTGGGCAAATACAGAAAATCGGCAGCAGGCGACAGCAATCCCTTCACCCCGCCGGTGAACCTCTACTTCGCCCTGGAGGCGGCGCTGGAGATGATGCAGCAGGAGGGGCTGGAGGCCATCTTCGCCCGCCATGCCCGCCACCGCGCCGCCGCCCAGGCCGGCATGACGGCGATGGGCCTGCCGCTCTATGCGGCCGAGGGCCATGGCAGCCCGGCCATCACCGCCGTGGCGCCTGAGGGCATCGATGCCGAGGTGCTGCGCAAGGCGGTGAAGGAGCGGTTCGACATCCTGCTGGCCGGCGGCCAGGACCACCTCAAGGGCAAGGTGTTCCGCATCGGCCACCTGGGCTTTGTGTGCGACCGCGACGTGCTGACCGCCGTGGCCGCCATCGAGGCCACCCTCCAGGCGCTGGGCCTGCACAAGGGCACCGCGGGAGCCGGCGTGGCCGCCTGCGCGGCGGCGCTGGCCGGCTGATCCAGGCCCGGATCGGCCGAAGACGGATCGGCCGGACACAGATTGGCCAAAGCAAGGGGCTGGCAGGGCGGGCCCAGCCCCTTGCTAGCCTCAACCAGCAACTGCCTGATGCACGGGCCGTTCTTACACCTTGCGGGTGTAATTCAGTGGTAGAATGTCAGCTTCCCAAGCTGAACGTCGCCGGTTCGAGTCCGGTCACCCGCTTCAACTTCAATGGCCTGTTTGCTGGCCCTGGTTCTGTTCAGGCGCCTGGCTTGATTTGTTGGGGCTCAAGCCCGAGGCTTGATCAGCTGCAACACCTGAGGGCCGCTGTTGGCAAGGCGGCGTTCACACTGGAGGGCCTGAAGAATGCTCCGGGCAGCTTCATCGACCTGTCCATCTGCGGCAGCGCGGCGGGCTTGCTCCTCATGGTGGGAGATCTGCTGCCGCAGCGAAAGGCTCGGTTCGGGGTTGGTGGGTACCCGCAGAGAGCGCGATACAGGGGAGGGGCCGGCCGCGGTGCCGGGAACAGTTCGCAACGTGGTGAGGAGGCTCGGTGTCATCGAAGGCGCTGGAACAGCGGAAGACGTCTGAATGGAAGGCTGAGCGGGATCAGGATCATCGGAGAGAGCCGCGGGCGTTGAGGCCCGGGGCTGGGGCATTGCTTCGGTCACCACGGCAGGACCATGGCAGATCGCGTACCGACGAACTGCAGCACGGGGTGCATCACGCAGGACCGGGAAGGCAAGGCAAGACCGGAAAGGCAAGATCGGTGGAGAACCACAAGGCCTGCGAGAGTGTGGCTTTCAACAGACCGTGTGGCTTTCCACAGGGTGATCAAGGTGGGTAAACCAGACCAGAGTGAGAACCAGCTCAGGGGCTGATGCTCTACGGAGGCAACTATACCGTTAATCATCAACCATTCTCCGCCGACCGTTCTCGATCAAGTCGAACCGATACAGATTCAACCCGTCACAGGATGGCGCTGGGGGCTGCGCCGCGGCCGCCTGCGTGCCGAGGCTTTCGGCGGCATCCACGCGCGCAGGGACGTCTGGCGCCGCGGTGAACGGGCTGCCGACCGCTCGCAGAGGGGGGGGTCAGTCGGCAGGTGCACAAGCCCAGGCTCAGGGCAATGGGGACGGCTCAGGTGCCCGGTTCAACGCCACCCTCACCCAGCAGGGCGATCTGCTGCCGGAGGGCAAGGCAACGTTCCTGCTCGCCCCGACTCAGGGCAACGGCCAGGGCGAATTCGAGTTTTTCACGCTGATGATCCCCCTCGACGCTGGCGGCCGTCGGGCGGCCGCCATTGCGGCGGGCGGCCGACGGCAGGGCATGGGCGGACTCTGGATGGGAGGAGGCTGGGTGCGAAGGGGTAGGGAAAGCCATGTTTCACTTTCTTTCCATTCTGACACCACGATCCAGTGCGTGAGAGTGGACCTATGCGGCCTGCTGGAACGGCACGGAAGGGGAACGGAGATCCGTCTCCACCTCGGCACCCGATGCATCGTCGCCGCTCTCCTGCACCGCCTCATCCAGCCCCAGCAGCGCGCGGCAGTCGTAGAGCAGACGCTCCACGTTGTCGAGGCTGCTCACCTCGCGAATGTCGGGCTCGCTGTCCTGCTTGATGCGGCTGTTGAGCTGAACCTCCAGGGCCTGAAGCCGCTGTTCCATCACCACCAAGCGCTGTGAAAGGGCGTGAATGGTCTGGGCCAGATCTTCGGTGTTGCGGGTGATCCGGAAGGAGACCGAGTCGGGGGCCATGAGGGGACACACGGGTCCCGATGAGAGCACACATTCCGGGCTCAGCCAAGGTCAGACTGGACCGATGAGCCATCCCTGGAATCTGATTCTCTACGCCTGTATCGGGACGGCCGGGGGGCTGCTGGCCCTGCGCACCGGCATACCCGCCGCCCCCCTGGCCGGCGCATTGCTGGCCGTGGGCCTGGTGAGCATGAGTGGCCGGCTGGAGACGGCCGCGTGGCCGGTCGGCACCCGTACCGCCCTCGAGATCGGGATCGGCACCGTGATCGGTGCCGGGCTCAGCAGCGCTGTTCTCGAGCAGCTCCAGCAGCTCTGGCGACCCGCCCTGGTCATCACCCTCAGCCTGGTGCTCGCCGGCCTGGCGATCGCGCTCCTCTGCACCCGTCTGCTCGGCGTGGATCCCACCATCGCTCTGCTCGGGGCCGCTCCGGGAGGGATCAGCGGCATGAGCCTGGTGGGGGCCGAGTTCGGCGTGGGGGCCGCCGTGGCCGCCCTGCACGCGATCCGGTTGATCACGGTGCTGCTGGTCCTGCCCCTGTTGGTGAGGCTGCTGGTGTCGGACGGTGCGGGTGCCCCCTGAGCTCCAGCCCGCCGGGGCAGGGGGCCTTCGGGGGGTGTGGCCTCGACGCCTCCCGCCGCGATCGATACGTTGGGCCCTGCCGACCAGCCCTGAAGCCATGGCCCTGCGCCTGCGGTTCACCCTTCCCGTTCGCCTGAGGCCCTGGTGGCTGCCGCTCGGTCTGGCCATGGCGTTGGCCCCGCTGGGGCCGGCCCTGGCCCAGATGGGGGATGCTGGCGGCGCTCCCGTGGATGGAGCCGGCCCCAAGGGAGCGCAGATCTACTGCTTCATGCGCGGCAACGGCAACAACCATCAGGTGAGCTGGGATGCCGCCTACGCGGTGATCAAGCGCCAGAGCGATCAGCTGTTCAAGACCTCCCCGGAACATGCTGCAGTGATGATCACGGAGGCCGTGGTGCAGAACCCCGGCTCCTTCCCCGACTGCGGCCGCTACCTCGGTGACCTGTTCAGCAAACCCGACCCCGTTGAGGCGGCTCCGGCCCCCGTTCCCGGCGGCACGCGCAGCGAGCGGCTGGGCACCTACTGACCGCATCCCCTGGCCGGGGCTGCTGCTGGCCTGGTGTTGCGCCCTCCTCGCCGCCGGCTGCGCCGAACAGCCCCTGCCGGAGGAGGCCATCCGCCGCGATGCCTGTCTGCGCAATGTGCGGCTCGAACGGCTCCAGGAACAGATCCAGCGCTGCGATGCCGTGGTGAAGGCCTTCCCTGATGACCCCTCACCACGCAACGACCGCTACCTGCTCCACAGCCTGGCCGGCAACGACAAGGCGGCCTGCGAAGACCTGCACCGGGCCGTGAAGCTGGCGGCGAAGCTGCCGCCGGACCGGCTCGATCCCCAGCTGCGCAGTGATCTGAAGGTGCGGCAGCAGCTCTGTGACCCGGGCGGGGCCGGCGGAGCTGGGGCCCCCTGATCCCGGCGCCAAAGCGGGCACGCTGGTCACCAGTCCCGGATCAGCTGCCGCACCATCGCCGCCAGCCCCCGGCGCCGCAGCTGCCGCTCGCCGCGCTGCAGCAGCAGGGCGATCCGTTCGGCCTTGCTGGCGATCAGGCCGTCCACCAGCTGATCCGCGACTCCGAGCTGCAACCAGTGGCAGCACAAAGGCGCCCCCATCCCGATCCTGTGGCAGCGGTCCTCGGCCTGCTCCGCATCGCCGGGGGTCCATGGCCTTTCGATCAGCACCACGTGGCGAGCACGGTGCAGGGTGAAACCGAGGCCACCGGTGCCGTAGGTGGCCACCAGCAACCGTTGCCGCCCGGCCTGAAAGCCATCCACCAGCTGCTGCCGCCGCGACGGTGCCAGGCCCCCGGTGAGCAGGGCCCCACCCAACTGGCCGTGCAGCAGGCCGGCCGTGGTGCTGAAGGCGGTGAACACCACCACCGGCTCGGCGCGGGCCAGCAGGGCGGTGATCAACGCGCGGGCCGCGGGCAGCTTGTACTCCGAGGCGATCTGGCGCAGGGCCGTCAGCACGGCCAGCACCTCGGCATCGCGTCGTACCTCGCCCCGGGCCGCCCGCCGGCGGTAGTCCTCCACCTTGCCCTGGAGGCGGTGCTGGAAGCCCCTGGCGGCGGCGGCGTCCAGCTCCACGGCGATGCAGCGGCGCTGCTTGGGGGGCAGATCGAGGCAGTCCTGCTTGCGGCGATGCAGCAGCAGCGGCCGCGTGAGGCGATGCAGCTCGGCCAGGTTGCTGGCGCCGGTGGCCTGCCACACCCGGCGGCCCCCCTGGTCCCGCCAGTGCCCCTGGCAGAACAGCTCCTCGTAGGCGCGCTGATGGCGCGCCAGCGGGTGGTCGATCGCCGCCAGCAGGGGAAACAGCTGGGCCGGCCGGCCATTCTTCATCGGGGTGCCGGTGAGCAGCCAGATGGCGCGCAGCCGGGGATGGCGCGCCAGCCGCAACAGGCCCTGACTGCGGACCGTGCGGGCGTTCTGGGCGTAGTGCGCCTCATCCACGATCAGCACGGTGCCGGCAGGGGGCAACTCCGGAGGCAGCCGCGCCCAACTGTGCAGCTCCAGCTGGAGCCCCAGCGCCAGGCCCTCACTGCGCCAGTGGTCGTGAAGGCCCACGGGGGCCACCACCAGGATGCGGCACTGGGCACAACGCACCATCGCGCGGGCAGCCACCAGGGAGGAGAGCGTCTTGCCCAGGCCCATGGCATCGGCCAGCACGGCGCCGCGCCGGGCCAGCAGCCAGCGCACGGCGGCCCGCTGGTGGGCGAAGAGACGGCGGCCGTCGGCCAGGGGCTGGGCCAGGGCTGCCGCCTGCACCAGCTCCCGATGGGGGGGAAGGGGCGGCAGGGGCTGGGCCATCCAGGCGAGCCAGCGCTCCAGCTCCGGCTCCATGGGAAAACGGTCGGCCAGTTGGCCCTGCAGGGCCGCCGCTGCCTCGAGGGGAAACTCCCAGCAGCGCCGCTGCGGCAACCACGCCCCCCGGGGGCGGATGGCCCGCAGCTGGGCGCTGGTGACCGCATCGAAGGGGCTGATCACCTCGATCCGGCCGGAGGCCCCCAACCGCAACAGGCAACGCATGCGCGGAATGGCAGTCCACGACACATTGCCACCCTGGACGCTGCCGGCAAACTCCCGTCAACCGAGCCACGCGCATGCAGGCCAGGGATTGGGCGTCCCGCCACGCACCCGCCAGAGACGCCGTGTTTCTGGACGAACTCTGTCCCAAATTGCGTGCGCGCCGCTGGCGCCAATCCCTGCACCAGCTCACCCAGCAGCGCTGCATCTACTGCGGCTGCCGCTCCGAATCCATCGACCATGTGCTGCCCAAGAGCCGCGGTGGTCCGAGCGTGAACGAAAACTGCGTGCCGGCCTGCCTCGCCTGCAACGGCCGCAAGGGCGACAGCGAGGCCTTCTGCTGGTACCGCCAGCAGCCCTTCTATGACCCCCGGCGGGCCATGGCGATCCGGGCCTGGACGGAAGGGGACATGAAGCTGGCCGCTCGGCTGCTCGACTGGACGGCCACGGGCCCGGTGGGGGCGCGGGAGACCTCCGGTCCGGCGCCCCCCGCAGACCTCGACGGCGATCACCAGACCCTGCAGGCCACCGGGCCGTTGTGGCGCTGGCAGATGGCGGCCTGATCCTGGGGCGAGTCCGGAGCGGCCACCAGGGCTGCCGCGAGCATGGACCCGGCGAGCAGCAGGGGAACGGACCGCTCCCACCCGGCCGCCGCTCTCAGCGGAGCGGCGGCAGAGGCGCGGCGGGCACGGCATGGCCGTCCCAGCGGAACGACAGCATGGGGGGGAGCCGCCAGGGGAGAGACGAGAGCCATGGAGACGATCAGCAGTGATACAGGTGTACTGGTGCCGGACGGGGCTGTCAAGCCGGTGGGTCGGCTGCTGGTGGTCGGGGCCGGCTACACCGGCCAGCGGCTGGCCACGGCCGCCGCGCGGCAGGGGTTCGAGGTCGTGCAGACCAGCCGCCAGCCGTCCCCTGGCGGCGCGGCCAGCCGCTGGCTGCCGTTCGACAGCCAGCGGGGGCTGGTGCCCGGATCTGCGGACCTGAAGGGGATCACCCACCTGTTCGTGTCGGTCCCGCCGGATGGACAGGGGGGAGATCCGGTGGTGCGGCTGCTGGGGGCCCGCCTGCGGGATCTGCCTCTGGTCTGGGCCGGCTACCTCTCCACCACCGGCGTCTACGGCGATACCGCCGGGGCCTGGGTGGATGAGACCGCCCCCACCCCGGCCCGCCCCGGCCGCAGCCAGGCCCGGCTGGAAGCCGAGCAGGCCTGGCTGGCCAGCGGCCTGCCGCTGCAGATCTTCCGCCTGCCCGCGATCTACGGCCCGGGCCGCACCCCGTTCCAGGCGCTGCGCTCCGGCACCAGCCGGCTGATCCACAAGCCCGGCCAGGTGTTTTCCCGCATCCATGTCGACGACATCGTGGGGGCCGTGCTCCACTGCCTGGCCCTGCCGGCGGGGCAGCGACCGACCCTGCTGAACGTGGCGGACGACGAACCCAGCGCCTCCAGCGAAACCCTGGGCTACGCCGCCCATCTGCTGGGCTGCCGGTTACCGCCGCTGGAGCGCTACGACAGCATCGAGGCCAGCCTGAGCCCGATGGCCCGCAGCTTCTGGCAGGAGAATCGCCGCGTCAGCAACCGGCGGCTGTGCGAGGAGCTGGGCTACCGGCTGCGCTACCCCACCTACCGCGAGGGCTACCGCGCCTGTATCTCCTCCGCATACGGTGAGCCCTTGGGGTAGCACTGGGTGGGCTCCTCGGGGTCGCACACGAAGGGAAACCCCAGATCCCGCATCACCAGGCCCCAGTGCAGCTGCAACCAACCGCGGTTGAAGCCCGTGCCGAGGCCGAACAACAGCAATCCGAGCATCAACCACCGCAGCATGGGCGTCCTGACCGGCGTACTTCCACCATCCAACTCCCATGGCGGCGATCTGGCCATCGCCCTGGGAGATCCTGCGGGCATCGGCGCCGAAGTGATCCTCAAGGCCCTGGCCCATCCGGAGGCCGCTGGCCTCGAGCCCGTGCTGGTGGGATGCCGGCGCTGGCTCGAACGCGAGTACACGGCCCTGCGCCAGTGCAGCACCGCCCCCCTGCGCGACCCGGCCGACCTGGCGATCCTGGACCTGCCGCTGCCCGAGCCGGTCCAGGCGGGCCACAGCACGCCGGCCTGTGGCCACGCCGGCTTCCACTGGCTCACGGCCGCCGCTGAGCTGGTGCAGCAGGGCTCCTGCCGCGCTCTGGTGACCGCACCGATCTCCAAGGCCAGCTGGCATGCGGCGGGGCACCCCTATCCGGGCCAGACCGAGCGGCTGGCGGAGCTCACAGGGGTTGCCGAGGCCTCGATGCTGTTCACCGCCCGGGCGCCCGGAGGACGGTGGCGCTTCAACACCCTGCTGGCCACCACCCACATCCCGCTGGCCTCAGTGCCAGGCGCCCTCACGCCGCAGCGTCTGCAGCATCAGCTGGACCGGCTGCTGGCCTTCTGCCAGCGCTTCAGCGCCAACCCCACAGTGGTGGTGGCGGGGCTCAATCCCCACGCGGGAGAGGAGGGGCAACTGGGGGAGGAAGAGATGCAGTGGATCATCCCGGCAATGGGCGACTGGCAGGCGCGCCATCCGGACGTCACGCTGATCGGGCCGCTGCCGCCGGACACCTGCTGGCTCAGCGCGGCGAGCGCCTGGCAGGGAGACGGGGATGGCCCGGATGGCTACCTGGCCCTGTACCACGACCAGGGCCTGATCCCGGTGAAGCTGCTGGCGTTCGACGCTGCCGTGAACACCACCCTGGGCCTGCCGTTCCTGCGCACCTCCCCGGACCATGGCACCGGCTTTGCCATCGCCGGCCGGGGCGTGGCAAGGCCGGCGAGCATGCTGGCCGCCCTGACCACTGCTCGCGACCTGGGCTGAACGGGCTCAGCCTGGCTTGACGCGCATGAGCACCTGGCCGAACTCCACCGGCGTGCCGTTCTCCACCAGGATCTCCACCACTTCGCCGCCCACCTCGGCCTCGAGCTCATTCATCAGTTTCATGGCTTCGAGGATGCAGATGGTCTGACCCACCTTGATGCGGGCACCCAGCTCCACGAAGTTGGGCTCGCCGGGGGCCGGAGCGCGATAGAAGGTGGCCACCATCGGGGCGGTGATCTCCACCAGATCGCTGCGGCTGGCGGCGGCGGCCGGAGGTGGGGCCGACGGCGATGGTGGCGCTGCGGCGGGTGGCTGAGCCTGGGGTTGCGGCTGCACGGCCGCCACCACGGAGGGCATCCCCGCCACGGGTGCCGCTGCGGGCAGGTTGCGGCGCACTTCGAGGCGGAAGTCGTCGCCTTCCAGCCTGAGTTCCTGGATGTCGCTGTCGCCGAGCAGGGCGAGGAGCTTGTGGAGCTGATCGTGGTCAAGCTGCATGGCGATCAGTTCTCCCGCCCCAGATAGCTGTCGGTGCGAGTGTCAATCTTGATCTTCTCGCCGATCGAGAGGAACAGGGGCACCATCACCTGGGCGCCGGTCTCGACGATGGCGGGCTTGGTGCCGCCGGTGGCGGTGTCGCCCTTCACGCCGGGATCGGTCTGGGTGATCTCCAGCACCACGGAGTTGGGCAGCTCCACCTCGAGGGGCTTGCCGTTCCAGGACACCACGTTCACCTCCATGCCTTCCTTGAGGTATTTGCGGCTGTCACCGATCTGCTTGGCGGTGAGGCGGGTTTCCTCGAAGCTGGCCATGTCCATGAACACGTAGTCGTCCCCCTCCATGTAGGTGTGCTGCAGGGTGCTTTTCTCAAGCACGGCCTGGGGCACCATCTCGCCGGCCCGGAAGGTCTTCTCCACCACGTTGCCGCTCTGCACGGCCTTGAGCTTGGTGCGCACGAAGGCCGAGCCCTTGCCGGGCTTCACGTGCAGGAACTCAACGACCCGCCAGACCTGGCCATCCAGCTCAATCGAGGTACCGGTACGAAAGTCGTTGCTGGAGATCATTCCGGCGGTTCGGATCTGGCGGATTGTACGGCTGGCTACCGGCCCCGACCCTGAAGCCTTCCTGTCCAGCCGGCGGGAGCACCGGTGAGCTGTGCCAAAGTCCGGCAAGAGAGATGGGGCTGCGATGGTGGCGCGGATGGCTTCGGCTCGGGTTCTGGCGGTGGTGGCGTGGGCCCTGGCCCTCTGCCTGAGCCTTCCCCTGAGCCCACGGCCCGCCAGCGCCGCCCTGCCCCAGGGCAATGCGGTGAAGGATCCTGCCGCGATCCTGCGCAATGCCCTGCCGGTGGATGCCCCCAGGCTGCAGGAGCTGCAGCACCGCCTGGAGGACACCAGCACCGATCTGAGGGCCAAGCGCTGGTCGGCACTGAACTCCACCGTGCAGCGCAGCCAGTCGCTGCTGAGCAGCCGCCGCAGCGAGATCCTGGCGCGCTTCGCTCCGGAGGACACGCAGCGGGCCACCGCCCTGCTCGACCGGTTGGAAACCGAGCTGCAGACCCTGGCAGCCAGCGCCCAGGCGCAGGATCGGGATGCCTTCCTGGCCTCGCGCCGCGAGGCCCTCGCCACCATCGGCACCGCCGAGGCCATGCTGGTGGGTCCCTTCCCGTTCGCCATCCCCAGCGAGTTCGATGCCCTGCCGCGGCTGCTGGGGCGCGCCACCGTGGAGATCGAAACCTCCAAGGGACCGGTGACGGCGGTGGTGGACGGCTACAACGCTCCGCTCACCGCCGGAGCCTTCGTGGATCTGGTGCAGAAGCGGTTCTACGACGGGCTTCCCTTCACCCGGGCCGAAGACTTCTACGTGCTGCAGACCGGCGACCCGGAAGGCCCGGCAGACGGCTACGTCGACCCAGCCACCAAGGAGCTGCGCCGGGTACCGCTCGAGATCATGGTTCCAGGCGAGGCGGCCCCCTTCTACAACCAGACCTTCGAAGACCTGGGCCGGTACAAGGCTGCCGCGGTGCTGCCCTTCGCCACGGTGGGCACCCTGGGCTGGGCCCACTCCGACAAGCAGCTCGATGACGGTTCTTCCCAGTTCTTCTTTTTCCTCTACGAGGCGGAGCTCACCCCGGCTGGGCTGAACCTGGTGGATGGACGCTACGCCGCCTTCGGCTACGTGGTGGACGGCGCCGAGGTGCTGGAAGAGCTGGGTGTCGACGACAGAATCCTGCGCGCCAGGGTGGTGGAGGGTGCCGAGAACCTGCAGCCCCACGCCTGACCCTGAACCGTGCCGGGATCCGACCCTTGCCGAGCTGGGCGAGGCGAGGCTGATCGAACGGCTGGGTGCCTTTGCTGCCCCCGGCCAGTTTCAGGATGATGCGGCGATCCTGAGCCTCGGCGGCAACCTGGTGGTGAACACCGATGTGCTGGTGGACGGCGTGCATTTCAGCCCCGCCACCACCGATCCCTTCCACGTGGGCTGGCGGGCAGCCGCGGCAAACCTTTCGGATCTGGCGGCCATGGGCTGCACCGGGGCCTGCGGACTCACGGTGGGGCTGATCGCCCCCGCCAGCACCCCCTGGAGTTGGGTCGAGGCCGTGTACCAGGGGCTCTGCCGCTGCCTGGGCGAGCACGGGGGCGGCAACCTCCTGGGGGGAGACTGCAGCTCCGGCGCGCAACGCACCCTCGCCATCACGGCGGTCGGTGCCCTGGGCGGAGCAGGCCCCATCCGCCGCGGCGACGGCAGGGCCGGCGACACCCTGGTGTGCACGGGCCTGCACGGCCTCAGCCGCCTCGGGCTGGCCGTGCTGCAGCACGAGCTGGAGCCCCAGCGGCTGCAGGGTCTCCCCTCGAAGCTGCTGGAGCGGGCCGTCCGCGCCCACCGGATGCCCGTCCCTCGCTTCGATGCCGTACGGGCCCTCGCCGCCAGCCAGCCTGCGGAGCTGGCCTGGCGCGTGGCGGGCACCGACAGCAGCGATGGGCTCGCAGCAGCGGCCGTGGCCCTGGCCCTGGCCAGCCGTTGCCGGGCCGTGCTGGAACGCCGCACCCTGCCGATCGACCCGGCCATGGCCCGGCTCGACACGGCAGAGACCTGGTGCCTGGCGGGCGGTGAAGATTTCGAACTGGTGCTCGCCCTGGATCCGCGCTGGGCGAAGGCCCTGATGGAGCTGCTGCCGGGGTCGCGGCGGATCGGCAACCTGGCGGCCGCGGCGCCGGGGAAGCCCGTCCTCGGCTGGGAGGACGGCCAGGCTGTGCCGGTGGCGTCCGAAGGCTTCCGCCACTTTGCGGGGTGAAACCTCGCCAGGCGCAGGCCAGCCCCCCGGAGGAGGCTGGCCGGGCGGTCAGAACCGGATCGCTCCGGCAACCGGCGGGAGGATCACTACCAGAGGATCACTTCCAGTTGCGGGCCACCACTTCGGCGAGGTCCACCACCCGCTGGCTGTAGCCCCACTCGTTGTCGTACCAGCAGATCACCTTCACCATGTTGTCGCCCATCACCAGGGTGAGATCGGAGTCGACGATGGTGGATTCGTCGGTGCCCGCATGGTCGCTGGACACCAGCGGCAGGTCGCAGTACTTGATGATGCCCTTCATGCCGTTCTCGGAGGCGGCCTTCAGCGTGGCGTTCACTTCCTCACGGGAGGTGGGGCGGCTGACTTCCAGCACCAGGTCCACCACCGACACGTTGGGGGTGGGCACCCGCAGGGCGATGCCGTTGAGCTTGCCCTTCATCGGCGGATAGACCAGGGCCACGGCCTTGGCAGCGCCGGTGCTGGTGGGCACGATGTTGATCGCGGCGGCGCGGGCACGGCGCAGATCGCGGTGGGAGGCATCGAGGATGCGCTGGTCTCCCGTGTAGCTGTGGGTGGTGGTCATCGTGCCCTTGACGATGCCGAAGGCCTGATCGAGGGTCTTCACGATCGGTGCCATGCAGTTGGTGGTGCAGCTGGCGTTGGACACGATGTCCCAGTCTTCGTGGCGGTACTCGTGATCGTTCACCCCCACCACGAAGGTGCCCACGCCCTCACCCTTGCCGGGGGCCGTGATCAGCACCTTCTTCGCACCGGCTTCGATGTGCTTGCCGGCACCGGCCTGATCGATGAACACCCCGGTGGATTCGATCACCAGGTCCACACCCCATTCCTTCCAGGGCAGGTTGAGGGGGTTGCGGTCCGAGAAGCACTTGATCGTCCGGCCGTTGACGATGATGGCGTCGTCGGTGCAGCTCACCTCCGCATCCCGGATGTGGCCCAGCATCGAGTCGTACTGGAGCAGGTGGGAATTGGTGCGGGGATCGGAGGTGTCGTTGAGGCCCACCACCTCGATGCCGGTGTTGGCCCCACGGCTCAGCCAGCAGCGCATGAAGTTGCGACCGATCCGGCCGAATCCATTGATCGCAACCTTCAATGTCATGGCAGAAGAGCGGAAAACCCGCTAGTTAAGGGAGATTTGGCTGCCGATCATACAGAAATCACCTGCACGGCCCCCTTGCGGCAACGGGGAGCGGCATCGACCATGCCCGCAGACGCAGCATCTCGTAATGGTGCTGCGGACCCGGGCGGCCTAATTTCGCCAGGTGCAGCTTCCCGGTTCGGAGACGACCTTGATCCCCCAGCTCGATCGCCACCAGCCGCTGCACTTCATCGGGGTCGGAGGCATCGGCATGTCTGCCCTGGCAGGGATCCTGGCCGAGCGGGGCTATGCGGTGAGCGGCTCCGACCCCCGCGACAACGCGGTGCTCTGCAACCTGCGGCGGCGCGGGGTGCGCGTGTTCCGCGAGCAGAGCGGCAGCACGGTGGCAGCCATCCGGAGCGGCACCTCGATGGCTCCCCTGGTGGTGATCAGCTCCGCGGTGCCGGAGACCAACCCCGAACTCAGGGAGGCGCGCCGCGTGGGGCTGCGGATCTGCCACCGCTCGGACGTGCTCGCCGCACTGATCCAGGGCCAGGCCTCGATCGCCGTGGCCGGCAGCCACGGCAAGACCACCACCAGCAGCCTGATCGCCACCCTGCTGGCGGCCACGGGACACGACCCCACCGCCGTGATCGGGGGCATCGTGCCGGCCTTCGGCAGCAACGGCCGCAACGGCAAGGGGCGGCTGCTGGTGGCGGAGGCCGACGAGTCGGACGGCTCCCTGGTGAAGTTCAGGCCCGGCCTCGGGATCCTCACCAATGTGGAGCTGGACCACACCGACCACTACCCCGATCTCGACGCTCTGATCGGAACACTGCGCCGCTTCGCCGGGCGCTCCGACCGGCTGCTGGCCAACCACGACTGCGCGATCCTGCGGGAGCACTTCGAGGCCCAGCACTGGTGGTCCACCACCACCGCCGAGGGTGTCGACTTCGCCGCTGTCGCCCTCGAGGAGCGGGGTGACGGCACCACGGCCGAGTTCTACGAGCAGGGGCAGCCGGTGGGGAGGTTCTCCCTCCCCCTGCCGGGCCGCCACAACCTCAGCAATGCCGTGGCTGCCCTGGCCGCCTGCCGCCTGGAGGGGGTGGCCTTCGCGGAGCTGCAACGCGCCGTGGCCAGCCTCAGGCCGCCCGGCCGTCGCTTCGATTTCCGCGGCCAGTGGAACGGCCGTCTCGTGGTCGACGACTACGCCCACCATCCCAGTGAGGTGGCCGCCACCCTCGGCATGGCCCAGCTGATGGTGCGCAGTGGACGCAGTCCCCTGCCCCAGGCCCCGCGCCGTCTGGTGGCCGTGTTCCAGCCGCACCGCTACAGCCGCACGGCCCAGTTCCTCCCGGGCTTCGCCGAGGCGTTGTGCAACGCCGATGCGGTGCTGATCGCCCCGCTCTACGCCGCCGGTGAGGCGCCGATCGAGGGGGTGAGCAGCCATGCCCTGGCGGAGGCGATTCAGGCCCTCAAACCGGCCTTGCCGGTGATGGTGGCGGACGACCTCGATGAACTCGCCGCCCAGGTGGCCCGCTGCAGCCGGGTGGACGACCTGGTGCTGGCCATGGGAGCCGGCGATGTGAACAGCCTCTGGGAGAGGCTGGGCCAGCTGCCGGATCCCAGCCTCGAACTGGCCGCCTAGGTCGATGAGCGTCCGCTGCAGCCATCCCCCGGGTCTGCGCCAGGCCATCCGTCTGCAGCCCTTCACCACCTGGAAGGTGGGCGGCCCGGCCGAGTGGTTCGGCGAGCCGGCCGCCGATGAGGAGCTGGTGGCCATGGCGGCCTGGGCCTGGCAGGAGGGTCTGGCCCTGCGCTGCATCGGCGCGGGCTCGAACCTCCTGATCGCCGACACCGGCCTCGATGGCCTCACCCTCTGCAACCGCCGCCTGCAGGGCAGCAGCCTGGATGCGGGGAGTGGCTGGGTGGAAGCGGCGGCGGGGGAACCGATTCCCACCCTCGCCCGCAAGGCGGCCCGCGCGGGGCTGAGCGGCCTGGAGTGGGCCGTGGGCATTCCCGGCACCGTCGGTGGTGCCGCCGTGATGAACGCTGGCGCCCAGGGGGGGTGCACGGCGGATTGGCTGCATTCGGTGCGGGTGCTCGACCCGGCACGGCCGGAGCAGCCGTTCGATCTGGCGGCGGCGGAGCTCGACTTCGCCTACCGCCACAGCCGGCTGCAGCAGGAACCGTTGATCGTGCTGGCGGCCCGCTTCCGGCTCGAGCCCGGCCACGACCCCGCCAGCGTGAGCCAGCGCACCAGCACCAATCTCCACAGCCGCACCAGCACCCAGCCCTACCAGCAACCCAGCTGCGGCAGCGTGTTCCGCAACCCTGAACCACAGAAGGCCGGCCGGCTGATCGAGGAGCTGGGCCTCAAGGGCCTGCGCATCGGAGCGGCGGAGGTCTCGACCATCCACGCCAACTTCATCGTGAACACGGGGGAGGCCTGCGCCGCCGACATCGATGCCCTGATCCGGGAGGTGCAGCACCGGGTGCTGAGCCATCACGGCATCGCCCTGCATCCGGAGGTGAAGCGGCTGGGGTTCTAGGCCGGCACCAGGGTGGAGAGCGGCGCGAGGGGCGCCTTAGCCTGGAGCCTGCTTTTGTGACGGCATGGCCGGCTTCGGACTCCCCAATTTCGGTCAGCTCACCGAGGCCTTCAAGAAGGCTCAGGAACTGCAGCAGAACGCCCAGAAGCTCCAGGAGGAGCTCGACGCGATGGAGCTGGAGGGGAGCAGTGCCGATGGTCGCGCCAGTGTGTGGCTGTCGGGCAACCAGCAGCCCCTGCGGGTGCGGCTGGCACCGGAGCTGGTGGGCGAGGGTGCCGAAGCCTGCGAGGCGGCGGTGCTGGAGGCCCTCCAGGCGGCCTACGCCAACTCCACCGGCACCATGAAGGGCCGGATGGAGGAGCTCACCGGCGGCCTGAACCTCAACCTGCCCGGCCTGGGTGGCTGAAGCACCTCAGGTGGCTGCGGTGGTCTCCCCCTCGCCGCCCTCGGATCCGCCGATGTCCGTCTCCCGATCCGCCTGCTGCCGCTCGGAACGTCTGGAGGGCTGACGCAGACGGGGGGACAGCCGGGGTTCCAGGCCACCGCCGCGACGCCGCAGGCCCGCGTCCGGCTCCCCGGCAGAGCCACGGTGGGTCCGCTGCTCCTCCTGCTCGATGGCCTGCAGGCACTGGCGGTAGAGGGACCAGCGCTCCCAGCCGGTACCGACGGCACAGCCGGGCTCGCCCAGGTGCAGGCAATCGCTGAACCGGCAGGGCCCCTGACGGGCCAACTGCTGCCGCACCTCGGGGAACAGGGGGCCGAGCAGCTCCGGTTTCCGGGGCAGCTGGGGCCGGTTGAAGCCCGGTGTATCCGCCACCAGGGCCTGCGGAGCGATGCTGAACAGCTCCACGTGGCGGGTGGTGTGGCGCCCCCGTTGCAGGCGGCCGGACACGGCGGCCACCCGCAAGGCCAGGTCGGGCACCAGGGCGTTGAGCAGGCTGCTCTTGCCCACCCCGGAAGGCCCGCAGAGCACGGCGATTCCCGGTTGCTGCAGCCGGCGCCGCAGCGGCTCCAGCCCCTCCCCGCGGGAGGCGGCCAGGGCCACAGCTGCATAGCCCCAGCCGAAGACGCGGCGACGCCAGGCTTCCAGCTCGTCCGGCGCCACCAGGTCGGCCTTGGAGAGCACCAGCAGCACGGGAGGGCCGCAGGACTCCGCCGTGATCAGAAAGCGGGTGAGCTGCAGCGCATCGAGGGCCGGCTCCGCCAGGGACGCCACCACCACGATGCGGGAGACGTTGGCCACGGCAGGGCGCTCCAGTCGGTAACGGCTGGGCTCGACCGCGGCCACGGCTCCCCGGCCGGCCGGCCAGTCGATGCCGTCGACCCTGACCCGGTCCCCCACGCAGATGGCCAGCCCGCTCTTGGCGAGCCGGGTGCGGCGCGTGCACAGCAGGCGGGTCCGGTCCCCAGGCCCGGGCTGATCGAGTCCCACCATCGCGTAGTTGGCCTGCATGGCCACCACCAGGCCCTTGGCGCTGGTGGAGTCCGCCCCCTGCTCAGCCGTCATCGCGGCGCACCAGCAGGCGCACTGCAGCGGCAGCGGCTTCGGGATGGGGTGCGCTGACCACCGAGTAGCCCGCCTGGCCGAGGCCCGAGACCACCATGTCCTCGGGTTCGCCCCGATCGAGATCCACCTGCAACCAGGCGTCGGGCCCGAGGGTTTCGAGGGCCAGCTTGACCCGGATGTAGTTGAGCGGGCAGGGGGTGCCGCGCAGATCGAGGCAGACGCTGGGCTCGGCGGGAGAGGGCACGGGACTAGTCGCGGTGTCCGAACAGGCCGCCGAACAGACCGCTCTTGTGGGGGTGCTTGTGGCCCTTGCTGGTGTGATGGCCGGCCAGCTGCTCCAGCAGTTCCCTCTCCTCGCCGTTGAGCCGGGTGGGCAGCTGGACCTTCACGCTGAACTGATGGTTGCCCCGGGCCACGGGGTTGCCCAGCCTGGGCACACCCTTGCCCTGGAGGGTGAGCACCGCGCCAGGCTGGGTACCGGGCGGGATCTCGAGCTGCTCGGGGCCATCCACCGTCTCCACCTCGATGGTGTCGCCCAGAATCGCCTGGAGGTAGTTCAGCACCACCTCCGACTGCACATGGATGCCGTCCCGGCGCAGCTGGGGATGGGGCTGCACGCTGAGAAACACGTAGAGGTCCCCCGAGGGCCCGCCCCGCTGGCCGGCATTGCCCTCCTGGGCCACCCGCAGGCGTGTGCCGGAATCGACTCCGGCAGGGATGTTGATGCGCAGCTTCTTGCGCACCTGCTGCAGCCCCTGGCCGCCGCAGGCGCTGCAGGGGTCGGCGATCACCTGGCCCGTGCCCTCGCAGGTGGGGCAGGGGGCCACCTGGGTGAAACTGCCGAAGGGCGTGCGGGTGGCGCGGCGCACCTGGCCCACGCCGGAGCAGGTGCCGCAGGTGGTGGGGCCGGCCCCCTCCCGGGCCCCCGAGCCCTTGCAGGTGCTGCAGGTTTCGAGATGGCGGATCTGCACCTCCTTCTCGATGCCGAACACGGCCTCCTGGAAGCTGATGGTGAGATCGAGCCGCAGGTCGTCGCCCTGGCGGGGGCCACGCCGCCGCGGACCGCCGGCGCCAGCCGCTCCACCGAAGCCGCTGAAGAAGGTCTCGAACAGGTCGGCGAAGCCGCCCATGTCGGCCATGTCCGGCATGCCCCCACCCCCGAGGCCGGCCTCGCCGAACTGGTCATAGCGGGCACGGGTCTGGGGATCGCTCAGCACCTCGTAGGCCCGACCGATCTCCTTGAAGCGGTCCTCGGCACCGGCTTCCTTGTTGATGTCGGGGTGGTACTGGCGGGCGAGCCGGCGGTAGGCCCGCTTGAGGCTGTCGGCATCGGCATCACGGCTGACGCCGAGGAGGTCGTAGTAATCCGCCATGGTTCAGGCCCCGGGGGGTGGGGCGGGCTGGTCCTCGGCACCGGGAGCCGAGGGAACGGCAGCCTGCGACGACGCCTCGGCCGGGCCGGGCCCCATCGACACCTTCACCAGGGCGTGGCGAAGCACCCGCCCGTTGAGGTGGTAGCCCCGCTGCAGCTCCTCGATCACGATGTCCTCGGGGTGCTGCTCGCTCGGCTCGCGCAGCACGGCCTCGTGGAGCATGGGGTCGAAGGGCTCTCCCTCCACCCGCATCGGCGAGACGCCGAGCTGCTTGAACACCTCCACCAGCTGCCGATACAGGCCCTGGTAGCTGCGGTGCAGGGTCTGGGCCTCCTCGTGCTGGGGGTTCAGCTGCTGGCGGGCGCGGTCGAAGTTGTCCAGCACCGGCAGGATCTCGCCCAGGGTGGAACAGGTGATCTGCAACCGCTGGTCTTCGCTGTCGCGGCTCTGGCGCTTGCGGAAGTTGTCGAAATCCGCGGCCAGGCGCATGTACTGGCCGTTGAGCGCCTCGTGCTGGGCCCGCAGGGCGGCGAGTTCCTCCTCCAGCTCGGCGACCCTGGCTTCGCTTCCCTGCTGCTGGGGATCAAGTGACGGGGAGCTGCCGGCTTCTGGTCTGCCCGCCGGCGTCTCCTGGCCCATACCCGCAGCCTCGGCGGCGGCGGGTTGCACCTCAGGCTGAAGATCCTGTCCGGGGTCCTGTCCGGGGTTGGCCTCTGGACCTACCACAGGTTCACCGCTCATGAGTGACAACCAGCAACTTTGGATCTAAACATGTTGGGGGTCTACCGCGGCCCCTCACAACGGCGGAAGCCCGCACCTCGGGACCATGCCCCAGACCCCCTCCAGACCCGTCCCTGAAGCGCTCAGCCGCGAGCAGCAGCGTCTCGAGGCGGAGTTGCTGCTGGGGAAGCCCGTGCTGAGCGAGGACCAGCTGCTCCGGCAGCGGGTCGACGACCCGGTGCTCAAAGCCGACGAGTGGCGCGAGCTCGGCGCCTGTCCGGTGGCCAACCATGGGGACGAGCTGGTGGTGGCGGTGCCGATCCACTTCGGGGCCGAATCCCGCCAGGCCGTGGCCCGCACACTCGAATCGAGGGGGACGAGCCCGAAGCTGGTGCTGGCCCTGGCGGCTGACATCGCGGCAGCCCAGGAGCGGATCGGTGCGGGCCCCACGCGGCAGGGCCAGGCCCGCTCCCTCACCAGGGACCTCGACATCCCGACGGCCGACGGGGAACTGCAGGAGATCAGCGACCTTGAGGATCTGGAGGTCAGCGAAGCCGAGGCGAGTTCAAGCGCCAACGCCTCACCGATCGTGAGCCTGGTGGACAGGATTCTGATCGAGGCCCTCACCACCGGTGCGAGCGACATCCACATCGAACCGCAGGACAGCAGCATGACGATCCGCTTCAGGATCGACGGTGTGCTGCAGCAACACTTCGAAGTCCTGCCGAAAAGCCTGGTACCGGCGGTCACATCGCGGGTCAAGATCATGGCCGATCTTGACATCGCTGAACGCAGGATGCCCCAGGACGGGCGCATCCGACGGATGTTCCGGGGGCGGAAGATGGATTTCCGCGTCAGCACGCTCCCGACCCGCAATGGCGAGAAAGTCGTGCTGCGCCTGCTCGACAGCGGCGACACCCAGCTTGGCCTCGACTCTTTGATCACAGACCCAGGGGCCCGGCAGAGCCTGCGGGAACTGGGGGCGCGTCCCTACGGCATGATCCTGGTGACCGGACCGACCGGCTCGGGTAAGTCCACCACCTTGTACGCCCTGCTGTCGGAACGCAACGACCAGCACATCAACATCTCCACGGTGGAGGACCCGATTGAATACACCATCGCGGGAATCACCCAGACCCAGGTGAACCGGGAGAAGGGTCTGGACTTCTCCACGGCCCTGCGCGCTTTCATGCGGCAGGATCCTGATGTGCTCCTGGTGGGTGAGACCCGCGACCTCGAGACCGCCAAGACGGCCATCGAAGCAGCCCTCACCGGCCACCTGGTGATGACCACCCTGCACTGCAACGACGCGGCCAGTGCGATCGCCCGTCTCGATGAGATGGGTGTGGAGCCGTTCATGGTGAGTGCCTCCCTGCTCGGAATCGTGTCCCAGCGGCTGCTGCGGCGGGTCTGCCTTCATTGCCGGATCAGTTATCGCCCCAGCCCGGAAGAGTTGAGCCGCTTCGGATTGCTCAGCAGCATGGAAACCGATGTGACCTTCTTCCGCGCCAGAAGCAGCAAGCCCGGCCATGGAGACTACTGTTCAGCCTGCAATGGCAGCGGCTACAAGGGACGGGTTGGCGTGTACGAAGTGCTGCGGATGAATGACACCATGGCAGCGGCGATCGCGAAGCGCCAGACCACCGATGTGATCCGCCGCCTGGCCCTGGAGAGCGGCATGAAAACCCTGCTCGGCTACGGCCTTCAACTGGTCAGGGAGGGGCTCACGACCCTGACGGAAGTGGAGCGCATGCTTCTCACGGACTCAGGCCTGGAAAGTGAGCGCCGTTCCAAGGCGCTGAACTCGCTCACCTGCACCGGCTGCGGAGCAGGGCTGCATGACGACTGGCTGCAGTGCCCCTATTGCCTCACCGAGCGCTGAGGCCGAGAATTCAGTTCACCCCAGCACCAGCCCCCTCCCACACCATGGCCGTCATTATTGAAGATCTGATGAACCAGCTGGTTGCCGACGGCGGCAGTGATCTTCATCTCAGCGCTGGTCTTCCCCCCTATGGCCGCTTCAATGACCAGCTGCGGCCCATCCTCGACGACAGACTGGAAGAGGAAGCCTGCAACAGGCTGATCTTCTCGCTGCTGAACAATGCTCAACGCAAGCAGCTGGAGCAGAACTGGGAGCTGGACTGTTCCTACGGGCTCAAGGGAGTTGCGCGGTTCAGGGTCAATGTCTACCGCCAGCGTGGCACCTATGCAGCCTGTCTACGGGCCCTTGGCAATGATATTCCAACCCTGGACGCCCTTCACCTTCCACCGATTGTGGAGGAAATCAGCCGCTCTCCCAAGGGTTTGGTTTTGGTAACCGGCCCTACTGGGTCAGGGAAAACCACCACACTTGCGGCTGTGCTCGATCATATCAATCACACCCGTTCCGAGCATATTCTCACCATTGAAGACCCGATTGAATTCACCTACCGCTCCGATAAGAGCGTGATCCATCAGCGTCAACTCAATGACGACACACGCAGCTTTGCCAATGCCTTGCGCGCCGCCCTGCGGGAAGATCCTGATGTGATTCTGGTGGGTGAGCTCCGGGATCTTGAAACCATCCAGCTGGCCATCACAGCAGCGGAAACAGGCCACCTCGTGTTCGCCACCCTGCACACCAGCTCCGCCGCCCAGACGGTGGACCGGATGGTGGATGTATTTCCGGCTGGTCAGCAGACCCAGATCCGGGTACAACTGAGCACGAGCCTCGTGGCTGTGTTCGCCCAGACGCTCTGCAAACGTCACAATCCCGTTCCCGGAGAGTACGGTCGCGTGATGGCGCAGGAGATCATGATCAACACCCCTGCCATCGCCAACCTGATCCGGGAAGGTAAGACGGCCCAGCTTTACTCCCAGATGCAGATGGGCGGCCAGATGTCGATGCAGACCCTGGAGAAATCCCTTGCTGACCTGGTCATGAGCAACCAGATTCTCATGGATGAAGCTCTCACCAAGACAGGCAAACCCGAAGAGCTCAAGCGCCTGCTGAACCAGCTCAACTGAGGACTCCACCAACCGCCATGCCCACCTTCACCGCCAGCTACCTCAACAACGGCAAGGAAAGCTCCGTCAACGTGGATGCTCCCGATCTCTTGCAGGCCAAGCGCACCTTGCGCCTGCGGGGCATCCGGGTCACGGAGATCAAGGTCCAGAGCATCGGTTCGGCCAGCAGCCGCAAAGCCCAGACCCAGCTGCGGGAGAAGCTGAGGGCCTCCAGCTTGTTCAGCCGATTTGAGGCCAGGCCGGGGGTCAAGGCCAAGGCCGTGTTTGCAAGCAAGCTGGCCGCCCTGGTGAATGCGGGGGTGCCGATCGTGCGCAGCATCGATCTGATGGCCAGCCAGCAGAAGAAGCCGCTGTTCAAACGGGCCCTTGAATCGGTGAGCCTGGAGCTGAACCAGGGCGTGAGCTTCGGGGATGCGATGCGGCGCTGGCCCAAGGTCTTCGACCGGCTCACGATCGCCATGGTGGAAGCCGGTGAAGCGGGGGGTGTGCTGGACGAAACGCTGCGACGGCTGGCGAAGCTGCTGGAAGCCAATGCCAGGCTGCAGAACCAGATCAGGGGGGCCATGGCCTACCCCCTGGCCGTATTCACGATTGCCATCCTGGTGTTTCTGGGCATGACGATTTTCATCATCCCCACCTTCGCCAAGATCTTCGAAGACCTGGGGGCAGATCTTCCCTGGTTCACCCAGATGATGGTGGATCTCAGCGCCTTGCTGCGATCACCCTTCTCCCTGGTTCTGGCGGCCGCTCTGGTGGTCCTGGCCATCGTGGCCATCAAGTTCTACCAGACCCCCGTCGGCAGACGCCGCATCGATGCCCTGGCCCTGAAACTGCCTCTGTTCGGGGAGCTGATCCAGAAGACCGCCACGGCACAGTTCAGTCGCACCTTCAGCTCCCTGACCAGGGCTGGGGTACCCATCCTTCAAGCGCTTGATGTCGTGAGGGATATCACCTCCAATGCGATCATCTCCGATGCGATCCAAAGCAGCAGGGACGATCTGATTCAGGGGATTCCACTGAGCATTGCCCTGGGACGGAAACGGGTGCTGCCCGAGATGGCCGTCAGCATGCTCTCCATCGGAGAGGAAACCGGAGAAATGGATGCCATGCTTTCCAAGGTGGCCGATTTCTATGAGGATGAAGTCGAGACAGCTGTCAAGGCGCTCACGTCGCTGCTGGAGCCCATGATGATCATCCTGGTGGGCGGCATCGTTGGCGCCATCCTGATCGCCATGTACCTGCCGATGTTCTCGATCTTTGACCAGATCAAGTAATCCTCAAGCTCCCTGCGAATCAGGCCCCCTGACAATCCTCCAGCCCCCTATCCAGTCCCCTGGATGGCCTGCGCCACCGCCTGGCCCGCCAGCCAGCCGGAACTCCAGCAGTGCTGGAAGTTGAACCCCCCGGTCACACCGTCCACATCCAGCAGCTCGCCGACGATGTAGAGCCCCGGCCGCAGGCGGCTCTGCATCGTTGCTGTGTTCACCTCCCCCAGAGCAACACCCCCGGCGGTGACGAATTCCTCCCCGAAGGGACCACGCCCCCGCACCCGGTAACGGGAACGGCGCAGCGCCTCGATCAACCCCTGCTGGTGGCGCTTGGGAAGGTCGGCCCAGCGCAGGGCCGGATCCACGCCCCGGCTCTCCAGCAGATGCAGCCAGAGGCGACGACCGAGGGCCGGCCAGGGGCGGGCGTTGGCCAGCTGTCGACGCGCCTGATCGCGGCGGGCCTCCTGGAAGAGCGCCGCCAGGTCCGGCTCGGAGCGGCCGCCGGTCCAGTCCACCACCAGCTCGGCCCGGTAACGCGCCGCATGGAGTGAGCGCGCTGCGAAGGCCGTGAGCCGCAGCGTGGCCGGACCGCTCACCCCCCAGTGGGTGATCAGCAGGGGACCGCGCTGGTGCTCACGGTGGCCATCAGGAAGTTCCAGGGTGAGCTGGACCGGGTCCATCGTCACGCCGGCCAGAGCCACCAGGGGGTCGTCCGCCAGAGCCAGGGTGAACAGGGAAGGCACCGGTGGCACCGGCGTGTGGCCCAGGCTGGTGGCGAAGCGCCGACCACTGGGGTGCCCTCCCGTGGCCAGCACCACCTGGCGGGCCCACAGGTGCCTCGCCGTGATCTGCTCCCCGCTGCAGCGCACCTGCAGCCCGAATCCCCCCCGCTCGGCCAGCAGCGCCTGAACGCTCATGCCGGTGTGCACCGTCACCCCCGCCGCGGCCGCGGCCGAGCGCAGGGTGGCCACCACGGAACTGGAGCGGTTAGAGCGGGGAAAGAGGCGTCCATCCGGCTCCTCCACCAGCTCGAGGCCACGGGCGTCGAACCAGGCCACCGCGTCCCCGCAGGCGAACCGCGAGAAGGGGCCCCGCAGGGCCCTCTGCCCCCGGGGATAGTGACCCACCAGCTCGTGGGGATCCCAGCAGGCATGGGTCACGTTGCAGCGACCACCCCCGCTGATCCGCACCTTCTGGAGGGGCTCCTGCGTGGCCTCCAGCACATGGATGTCGCGCACGCCGGCCTCGGCCGCGGTGATCGCGGCCATGAAGCCGGCCGGGCCCCCGCCGACCACCGCCACTGCCGCCCGATCAGGAAGCATGGAAAGCAACGGGTGCGGGGATGGGGACCGGCGCGGCTGCAGGGAAGTCTGACGCCCTACCGGCCCGGACCCGGGACTTGCCAAGCTGGAGGCCATGGATGGGGCAATGCAGCAGCTCGAGAGGCCCAGTTACCGCTTCAGCGTGGCGCCGATGATGGACTACACCGATCGGCATTTCCGGGTGCTGATGCGGCAGATCACCCGGCACAGCCTCCTGTACACGGAGATGGTGGTGGCCCGAGCGCTGCACCACGCCCGCCAGGCCCCCGGCGCCGAGGCACCGGGGGGGCGGCTGGAGCGGCTGCTGGGCTTCGACAGGATCGAGAACCCCATCGCCCTGCAGGTGGGTGGTGACGACCCCGCCCTGCTGGCGGAGGCCAGCAGCCTGGCGGCGGCCTGGGGCTACGACGAGATCAACCTCAACGTGGGCTGCCCCAGCGACAAGGTGCAACGGGGGCGTTTCGGAGCCTGTCTGATGGCAGACCCTGAGCGGGTGGCCGCCTGCGTTGCCGCGATGGCCGACGCCTCCCCCCTGCCGGTGACCGTGAAACACCGGATCGGGATCGACCATCACGACTCCTACCCCCAGCTGCTGACGTTCATGGACACCGTGGCTGCCGCAGGCGCCTGCCGCTTCAGCGTGCATGCCCGCAAGGCCTGGCTCGAGGGCCTCGACCCCAAGCAGAACCGCACGATTCCGCCCCTGCGCTACGACTGGGTGCACCGGCTCAAGCGGGACAGGCCCCAGCTGATCGTGGAGCTCAACGGCGGTCTGGAGACCCCGGAAGCCTGCCGGCAGCAGCTCGACCATGTGGACGGCACCATGGTGGGCCGCGCCGCCTACGCCCACCCGCTGCGCTGGGCGGGCGTGGATCGCAGCATCCACGGCGATGCCACCCGGGGGGAGGCCAGGGCCTCGGAGGTGGTGCGGGGCCTGGTGCCCCACGCCGAGCGCTGGTGCAGCCGCGGGGGCCGGCTCTGGGCGATCGCCCGCCATCTGGTGCACGTGGTGGAGGGGGTGCCCGGCGCCCGGCGCTGGCGCCAGGCGCTCACGGAGGCGGCCAGCCAGCCGGGAGCGGGTCCTGAGGTCCTGGAGCGGGCGTCCCAACCTCTGGAGGCCGCGGGCCACTGAGCTGGGCGGGCGGATCGGCTGGGCAAACGGATCAGCCCTCGGCGCCGCCCCCGGTGTCGTCGGCGGCGTAACCACTGCTGCGCCGCCTGCGGGTGCGGCCAGCCTCGAAGCCTTCGGACCCACCGCCATGGCCACCGCCGTAGCTGCGGTCTTCCCAGCCGCGGGCGCCGGAGCCGCGGTCCTGCCCGGCGGAACCAGCCCCGGCCCGGCTGTACCCCCCACCCCCGGCTCCACCGGGGGTGGTGCCGCCGCCATAGCCACCGGCACCACCGCCGCCACCGCCGTAGCCGCCACGCCGTGGTGCAGCACCGCGGGGCTCGGCCTTGTTGATCCGCAGGGGGCGACCCATCAGCTCGCTGCCCTGCAGCGCCTCGATGGCCCGGGATTCCGCCTCGGGATCAGCCATCTCCACGAAGGCGAAGCCCCGCTTGCGGCCCGTGTCGCGCTCCAGGGGCAGCGCACAGTTCACCACCTCACCGAAGGGTGCAAACAGCTCCGCCACATCCTCCTGCTCCGCGCGGAAGGGCAGATTGCCGACAAAGATGCTCACGAACCAGGGGTAGGCGCTCGGGCCTCGAACGAACCCAGCCTAGGGCCGACTGGCTCAACCGCCCCTGAGGGCGTCCCGGCCCGCCTCAGGGCTGCAGCAGGCGGCGGGCCGCCTCGAGCTGAACCGCCACCTGCTCGAAGGCCGTGCCCCCCTCACTGCGGCGGGCCGCCACCACCTGGCGTGGATCGATCGCCGCGTAGATGTCCTCGGCAAAGGCGGGGTGCAGGGCCTGCCAGCGCTCCAGGGGCAGATCGCGCAGCAGCACACCCTCCTGCAGGCAGCGCTTCACCAGCCCCCCCACCAGCTGGTAGGCCTCACGGAAGGGCACCCCGCGGGCCACGAGATAGTCGGCCACATCGGTGGCGTTGGAGAAATCCGCCGCCACGGCGGCCTCCAGGCGCTGCGGGCGGAACTCCAGACCCTCCTCCAGCAGGACCGCCATCGCCTCCAGGCAGGCGAGCACGGTGGCCACGCCGTCGAACAGGGCCTCCTTGTCTTCCTGGAAGTCCTTGTTGTAGGCCAGGGGCAGGCCCTTGATCATGGTGAGCAGGCCCACGAGATGGCCGAACACCCGGCCGCTCTTGCCCCGCACCAGTTCGGGCACATCGGGATTCTTCTTCTGCGGCATCAGGCTGCTGCCGGTGGCGCAGCGGTCGGTGAGGCCGATGAAGCCGAACTCCTCACTGGCCCAGAGAATCACCTCCTCACTGAGGCGACTGAGGTGCGCCAGCACCAGCGAGGCCGCCGCCATGAACTCCACCGTGAAGTCCCGGTCGCTCACCGCATCGAGACTGTTGCCGTAGACCGCCTCGAAGCCGAGTTCCGCCGCGGTCTGACGGCGGTCGATCGGCACCGGGGTCCCGGCCAGGGCCGCCGCGCCGAGGGGGCAGATGTTCACCCGGCGGCGCACGTCGCGCAGGCGCTCCCGGTCGCGCTCCGCCATGGCGATGTAGGCAAGCAGATGGTGGGCCAGGCACACCGGCTGGGCCCGCTGCAGGTGGGTGTAACCGGGGATCAGGGTGTCGGCATGGCGCTCGGCCTGGGCCAGCAGGGCCCGCTCGTAGCGCACCAGGGCCGCATCGATGGCATCGATGCGCCGCCGCAGCCACAGCCGCAGGTCGGTGCCCACCTGGTCGTTGCGGGAGCGGCCGGTGTGGAGCTTCTTGCCCAGGGGCCCGAGCAGCTCGATCAGGCGCCGTTCCACCGCGAAGTGGACATCCTCCGCCTCGATGCCGGGCTGGAAACGGCCGGCGGCCGCCTCGGCCCGGATGGCCTCCAGACCTTCGATCAACCGGTCGGCCTCCACGCCGGGGATCACCCCGCAGCGGCCCAGCATGCGGGCGTGGGCGATCGAGCCATCCAGATCTTCCTGCAGGAGCGCGATGTCGAACCCGATCGAGGCGTTGAACCGCTCGATGGCCGGATGCAGGCCCTGCTCGAAGCGGTTGCTCCAGCCGGCGGCCTCTCCCCCGGTGACACCACTGGTGGCGCCGCTGGGCTGGGATGGGGAGGAAGCGGCGGCCATCGCGGCGGGAACGGGCAGGCTGTCAGCTTGCCACTCAGCTCCCAAACGGCGGCAGGGTGGGCAGCACCAGCTCGTCGCGCACCTTCAGCACCACGATCGAGGCGTCATCGTCGAGGTGGCGCTGGGCCCCCACGAAGCGATCGAGGCGCTCGAACAACCGCTCGAGGATCTGCTGGGCCCCCAGACCCTCCCTGCAGGCGCCGCGGAAACTCTCCACGAGACGGGTTTCCTCGTAGCGCTCCCCGTTGAGGCCCGTGGCCTCGGTGAGGCCGTCGGTGTAATAGAGCACCACATCGCCGGGATCGAGCACGGTGGCATCCACCCCATACTCCGCTTCGCTCTGCAGACCGATCAGCAGGCCGGGAGCATCGAGCCGCTGGATGCGATCGCCGTGGCGGCGCCACAGCAGCGGAGGGTTGTGGGCCGCGTTGCCATAGCGCAGCAGGCGCGTGCGGGGGTCGTAGTCGGAATAGAAGAGGGTGACGAAACGGTGGGAATGGGCCAGGTCCTCCTGGGCCAGCTGGTTGAGGTCGTGCAGGATCCGGTCCGGAGGATGGCCGCTCAGCACCTCGGCCCGCAGCATGCCGCGCAGCAGCGACATCAGCAGACCGGCAGGCACGCCCTTGCCCATCACGTCGCCCATCACCAGCGCCCAGCGCTCCTTCTCCCGGGGCCGGCCCGCGCCCACGGGGCGGGTGGGAATGAAGTCGTAGTAGTCGCCCCCCACCTGGAAGGCCGGCCGGCAGCGGGCCGCCAGCTCGATCCCCTCGATCACCGGGCAGCGATCCGGCAGCAGCTGCCCCTGCACCTCGGCACCGATGCTCAGCTGGCGATCCACCCGCTCATGCCGCCGCATGTCCTGGAGCAGGGTGTCGTTCTCCAGGGCCATGCCCACCAGATCCGCCACCAGCTGCACATGGCGGCGGTGCACCTCACTCCAGCAGAAGCCGGGCCGCTGGCTGAACACGTAGAGGCGTCCGCGCTGATGGCTGCGGCACACCACCGAGGTGGCGAACACCTGGGCACCGTCGAGGAGACGCCCCACCCGCTGATCCAGCAGGGCGGGCGCCGCGGGGTCGTTGCCGATGGCCGCGGCCTCAGGGTCGGGCTGGGCCGCCAGCTGATGCAGCAGCTCGCGGCAGCGGTCGTAGGGGGTGGCCTGGAGCTGCTCCCGCCAGAGGCGGCCGTCCTCGCGGAACACCAGCAGCACCGCGCCATCGGCCTCCACCAGGCGTGAAGCCACCAGCGGCACCAGCTCCAGCAGGCGGCCGAGGTTGGTGACGCTGCGCAGGGCGAAGCCCAGGGAAGCCAGCAGCTCCTGGTTGCGGCGCTGCTCCCGGTTGAGGCTGTCCAGCAGCTGCCGCACCGAGGCCGAGGCGGCCTGGACCGGCGATGCCGAAGCGGGCGATGCCGAAGCGGGCGATGCCGAAGCGGAAGGAGAAGGGGCAGGCGGCGTCTGGCTCAACGCGCAGCCGCAGGGGACACGCAGGGTAGCCGCGATCAGCCGGCCAGCAGGGCCTCCACGAATTCGAAGCTGTTGAAGGGGCGCAGGTCGCGGATGCCCTCCCCGGCACCGATGAAGCGGATCGGCAGGCCGGCCTCGGAGGCCACCGCCAGGGCCACGCCACCGCGGGCACTGCCATCGAGCTTGGTGAGCACCACACCCGTGAGGCCGGCGGCGGCGGCGAAGGCCATGGCCTGGCGCAGGCCGTTCTGACCCTGGCTGGAATCGAGCACCAGCAGCGACTCCACGGCGGCGTCGGGAGCCAGCTTGTCGACGATGCGGCGCACCTTGGCCAGCTCCTCCATCAGGTTGTGCTTGGTCTGGAGGCGGCCGGCCGTGTCCACCAGCACCAGCTCGGTGCCCTGGGCCTTGGCCGCCCCCAGCGCGTCGTACACCACCGCGGCCGGATCGGCGTTGGCCGAGGGATTGGCGATCACGGGCACGCCGCTGCGCTCACCCCACACCTGCACCTGCTGCACCGCCGCCGCCCGGAAGGTGTCGGCGGCGGCGATCAGGCAGCTGTAGCCGCTGCGCACCGCCAGGTTGGCCAGCTTGCCGAGGGTGGTGGTCTTGCCCACCCCATTCACCCCCACCAGCAGCCACACGTTGAGGCGATCGCGCTCGGGGGCCAGCAGGGGCGTGGCACTGGCCTGGATCGGCTGGTCCAGGATGGCCCGCAGCTGTTCCTTGAGGAAGCGGATCCCCTCGGCGGGGTCCACCACCTCGCGGTTGAGGCGATCGCGCAGGGCCTCGAGCACCTGGTCGGTGGCGGTGACGCCCACATCGGCCCGCAGCAGGGTGGTTTCGAGGTCGTCGAGCTGTTCCGGGCTGAGCGGATCGTCGCCGAGTGTCTCGAGCAGCTGGGTGACGAAGCCCTGGCGGGTCTTCTCGAGGCCCTGGCGCAGGCGGCCCAGCCAGTCGATCTCCTCCAGCGACACCTCCTCCACCCGTCTCCCCTGGGCGGCGAGCACCTCGGCCGACCAGGTGAAGGTGTCATCGAAGGCGCCCAGCTGGGGTTCGGACGCCTGCGCCGGGGCTTCCAGGGGCGCGGCGGGGGCCGGCGTTGCTGGGGTGGCCGCGGCCGTGATCGCCTGCTGGCGCTCGGCCCGCTGGGCAGCGGCCTGCTCCAGCAGAGAGGGGCCTGCCACAGAGCTGGGGGCAGGCTGGGGTGCGGCCTCGGATTCAGGGGCGGGCGGCGCGGCGGCGGGCGGCTCCGGCTCGATCGGCTGGTCCGGTGGTGCCGCAGCCCTGGCGGCCTCCTGCTGGGCCTTCAGCCGCGCGTAGGCCTCGCGGGCCCAGGCGAGGGCGTCCTGATCCTGCTCCGCGGCGGCAGGAACTGCGGCAGGCGGGTCCGGCTCCGGGGCACTGTCGGGCTCCGAGACACTGACGCACTCCGGGGCAGAATCGCGCTCCGAGACAACGTCGCGCTCCGGGGCAGCGTCGGGCTCGGAGACAGCCTCACGCTCCGGGGGAGCGTCGGGCTGCGGGGAACGGTCGGGCTCCGGGGCATCCGGAGCGGCGAGCTTGCGCCTGAACCAGTCGAACACCATCAGGAGGACATCACCGCGTCGGTGTAGCGCCGCAGGACGCCATTGATCATGCGGCGGCCCCGCTCGTCGCTGTAGCGGTTGGCCAGATCGACGGCCTCATTGCAGGCCACGGGCGCTGGGGTATCGAAATCGGCGAGATCAACGGCAGCCAGCCGCAGGATGTCCCGGTCGATGCGGGGCAGACGGGTGAGCCGCCAGCCCTCCATCACCGCATCGAGGCGGCGATCGATCTCCTCCCGCTGGCGCAACACCGAGGCCGCCCGCTCCAGGGCACCACGGCGCACCTCCTCCTGATCGGCGAGGAGCAGCAGACGAGGCAGCTCGAGACCGGCCGAGAGTCGGTTGAGGGCCTGTTCGGCCGAGGCCAGACCCTCCTGCAGGTGCTGGCGCACCCGCGGCAGCTGCGACGCTCCCTGCTCCTGCAGTTCGCTGTCCAGCAGATGCTGCTGCGCTGTCTGCAGGTCCTCGGCCGAGCGGTCGAGGGCTTCACGCACGTGCTGGCTGAGGCTGGCCAGGGCCCGGTTCAGGAGCTGGTCTAGGGCCAGTTCGCCCCTGGAGACAGCAGCGTCGCCTCGGTCACTGATCTGGCCCAGCATCAGCAGGGCCAGTTCGCGGGAAAGGGTGCGGCTCTGCATCAGGACATCTGGGGGGCGCGCAGCTGGGCCAGCAGGCTGGAAAAGCTGCGGTTGGGGGTCTCGCGCTCGTCGGGGTTGACGATGCCGGCGGAAATGATCGTGCGGAAGGCGTCCTCCACCGAGAGGTTGAGGTCGCGAACCGAGCGCTCGGGCACCACGGCGTACCAGCCGGTGGTGGGATTGGGCGCGGTGGGGATGAAGACGCTGAGCATGGGCTCGGAGAAGCCGGCCTGCAGGGCGGTGCCCAGCACACCGGTGACGAAACCCAGGGCGAAGAGGCCCTCGCGGGGGTATTCCACCAGCACCACCCGGCGGAAGCGGGAGGAGTTGCCCTGGAGGAAGGTCTCCAGCAGCTGCTTGAGGGTCTTGTACACCGACCCCGCCAGCGGGATGCGCAGCAGGGTGCCCTCGCCGAACTCCAGCAGCCAGCGGCCGACGATGTTGCGGGCCATCAGGCCGATCAACAGGATGGCGAGCAGGGGCACCAGCAGCCCCACGCCCAGGTTGATCAGCTCCTGCAACACCGGGTTGAGGGTGTTGAACGGATTGAACTGCTTGGGGATGGAGGTGAGGAAGGCCAGCACGAACCGGCTCACCGTGGTGGCGAGCCAGATGGTGGTGGCCAGCGGGATCACCACCAGCAGCCCGGCGATCAGGTCGTTCTTGAGATCCTGCTGGAGGCGGTTGCCCAGGGGCAGATCTGGTCTGGGACTGGATTGAACCAAGGCGAAACCCGGCGATCCGGCCGACAGCTACCAGCAGGCAACTTAGCCAGCCGCGTCCCAGCGGCGTCTGTCAGACAAGGGCGGCCAGGGCCAGCAGGGCAAAGGCGATGGCGAGCACGGCCGCGCGGCCAGTGCCGCCGAACCGGCGCTGCTGGATGGAGAGATCCCGACCCAGGCGCGCCTGATCGAGCTGTTGCTGCGCCTGGGCGAGCTGGGGCTTGAGCTGGGCATCAATGAATTCCTGCGCCTTCTGCCGCTTGAGCTCCGCCGTGGCACCGGCGGGAATCCGCCCCTCCTTCTCGGCTTCGGCGATCAGCTGGTCCACGAAGGCGGGATCCTGCAGCTGCTGGTTCTGCATCTGCAACTGGGAGGTCTGCTGGGCGATGGAGGCCTCGGACTGCTGCATCTGGGCAGCGAGGGCAGCCTCGGCGTCGATGGAGAGGGGCACCGCCACGACCATGGTGATGGCCAGCACGGCAGCGAGAGCGCCGGTGACCCAGCGCAGCGGGGTCCGGCCCGCCGGGGCCTCCAGGCGGCTGGCGATCAGCATCAGCAGCAGACCCACGAGCGCCAGCGGCGCATCCGCCACCAGCCGATCCACGAACACCTGGCGGAATGGCTCCAGCGACCAGTTCCAGGCGGCCACCAGGGCCATGACCTGCAGGGCCATCAGCACCACCAGGGTGAGGCCGATCCAGCGGGAGAGAAAGGCCAGACGGCCGGAGGTGGCTGAACTCACAGGCTGTGCGCGGCAAACTGGGGTGAGGGGCAAGTGTACGGGTCATGACCGAAGCCGCCCCCGTGACGGCCGAGCTGGACGACGCCCCCGGGCTCGCAGCCAGCCTGAAACAGAGGGCCCGGGCCCTGGGGTTTGATCCGGTGGGAGTGGCGGCCGTGCCGGGCAGTGCGCGACTGCGGCTGCGCAGCGCGGCGCTGGAGCGCTGGCTGGCCCACAGCTACCAGGCGGACATGGCCTGGATGGCCGACCCGCGCCGGCGGCAGGTGGAGGCGCTGCTGCCCGGGGTGCGCAGCCTGCTGGCGGTGGGCCTCAACTACTTCGTGGCGGTGGAACGGCGGAACGGTGCCCCGAAAGTGGCGCGGTACGGCTGGGGACGGGACTACCACCGGGTGATCGATGGGCGGCTGCGCCAGCTGGGGCGCTGGCTGGAAAGCCAGGTGCCGGGCTGCCGCTGGCGGGCCTGCGTGGACAGCGCCCCCCTGATGGACAAGGCCTGGGCCGAGGAGGCGGGGCTGGGATGGATCGGCAAGCACGGCAACCTGATCCACCGGCAGCGGGGGTCGTGGCTGCTGCTGGGCCACCTGCTCACCACCGTTCCGCTGCCGGCGGATCCACCGGCGCAACCCCTCTGCGGCAGCTGCAGCCTCTGCCTGGCCGCCTGCCCCACCGAGGCGATCCGGGAACCCTTCGTGGTGGACAGCCGCCGCTGCATCGCCTTCCACACGATCGAGAGCCGGGAACCCGCCTTGCCCGCATCGATCAGCCGTCACCTGCAGGGCTGGGTGGCGGGCTGCGACATCTGCCAGGACGTCTGTCCCTGGAACCGGGGTCCGCTGGAGAGTTCAACCGATCCGGCCATGGCCCCCAGGAGCTGGATGCTGGATCTGCCGCCGCTCGAAGCCCTCCACTGGGATGACGCCACCTGGGATCTGCGCCTGCGCGCTTCGGCGCTGCGGCGCATCAAGCCCTGGATGTGGCGCCGCAACCTCCGGGCCCTGCACCGTCACGCGGGCGGAACCGGATCGAAGCCCACTCCCTAGTGTGGAAGGGAACCGATCCGTTTCGATGGCTTCGCGCTGGCTGCGCGCCTTTCCACTCGTCGCCCTGGGACTGAGCCTCAGCCAGACGTTACCGGCCAACGCCCTTGTGCCCTACGTCTACGTCCCCCAGAGCGAGGAGCTCCAGGGGGCGGGCTTGGGGATTGCCCAGGCCGCCGCCCGGCTGCTGCGGCTCGGCCAGGCGGAGGATGCCGCCCGGCTGGCGGCCCTGACGGTGCAGCTCCTGCCGGCAGACCCGCGGGGCTGGATGCTGCTGGCCGAAGCCCAGCTGCGCAGCAGCCAGCTCAAGGCCGCGGCCGGCTCCCTGGCCAAGGCCAAGGAACTGGATCCGGGCAATGCCGGCATCTGGTTCGCGGAGGGGTCGCTGGCCCTGCGCGACGGTCGCGCCGAACAGGCGATCGACCTGCTGCAGCAGGGCCTCCGGCTCGACCGCCGCAACGCCAGCGCCTATTTCGATCTGGGTAACGCCCACATCCTGCTGAGCCAGCCCTCCCTGGCCCTGAAGGCCTTCGAGCGGGCCAGCGAGCTGCGGCGTGACTTCTGGGAGGCGATCAACAACCAGGCCCTGGTGCTCTACGAGCAGGGCAAGACGAGTGAGGCGATCGTCCGCTGGCGACGGGTGCTCAAGATCAAACCCGATGCCGCGGAACCCAACCTGGCGCTGGCGGCCAGCCTGTTCAACCGCGGCGGGGAAGCCCGGGCCGAGGCCCTCGAGCGGGCCAGCCGGGCCCTGGATGCCGAACCCAACTACGTGCTGGCCAGCTACCAGAAGGAACAGCTGTGGGGACCGAAACTGCGCACCACCACCCAGGAGCTGCTGGAGCTGGCCGAGCTGAAGCCCTACGTGGACCGCGCCCTGGCCAACGCCAGTCCGGAGGGAGACACCGAGCTGTAAGCCCGACCAGGCCGGCCGGCAGCGGAAGGCGCTTTCGAAAAGCCCATCGGTAGGCTGAGCCGCACCTCTCGCCCCCAGACCCGAGCACCGGATGGCCGAGGAGCGCGGCAACGAACGCAACGGCGGCGATCCGGGCGGCGAGGGCCGGATCCAGCCGATCGCCCTGCATCAGGAGATGCAGCGCTCCTACCTCGAGTACGCGATGAGCGTGATCGTGGGACGGGCCCTTCCCGACGCCCGCGATGGCCTCAAACCGGTGCAGCGCCGCATCCTGTTTGCGATGCACGAGCTGGGCCTCACGCCGGACCGTCCCTACCGCAAGTGTGCCCGCGTCGTGGGGGATGTGCTCGGCAAGTACCACCCCCACGGTGATCAGGCCGTGTACGACGCGCTGGTGCGGCTGGTGCAGACCTTCGCCAGCCGCCATCCGCTGCTGGACGGCCACGGCAACTTCGGCTCGGTGGACGACGATCCACCGGCCGCCATGCGTTACACCGAGACGCGTCTGGCCCCGATCTCCCATGAGGCCCTGCTCGACGAGATCGGCAACGACACCGTCGACTTCGCCCCCAACTTCGACGGCTCCCAGCAGGAGCCCACCGTGCTGCCCGCCCAGTTGCCGTTCCTGCTGCTGAACGGCTGCACCGGCATTGCGGTGGGCATGGCCACCAACATCCCTCCCCACAACCTGGGCGAAGTGGTGGACGCCCTGATCGCCCTGATCCGCAAGCCTGACCTCAGCGACGAGAAGCTGTTCGCCCTGGTGCCCGGTCCCGACTTCCCCACCGGCGGCGAGGTGTTGCTGAGCAGCGGGGTGCGGGACACCTACCGGCTGGGCCGCGGCAGCATCCCGATGCGGGGGGTGGCCCACATCGAGGAGGTGCAGCCCGGCAAGGGCCGCCACCGGCGCAGCGCCGTGGTGATCACCGAGCTGCCCTATCAGCTCAGCAAGGCGGGCTGGATCGAGAAACTGGCCGAGCAGGTGAACGACGGCAAGATCGGCGGCATCGCCGACATCCGCGACGAATCCGACCGCGAGGGCATGCGGGTGGTGGTGGAGCTGCGGCGGGACGCCAACGCCGACACGGTGCTGGGCGAGCTGCAGCGCCGCACCGCCCTGCAGAGCAATTTCGGCGCCATCCTGCTGGCCCTGGTGAAGGGTCAGCCGGTGCAGCTGAGCCTGCGGCGCCTGCTGCAGGAGTTCCTCGACTACCGGGAACTCACCCTGATCCGGCGCACCCGCCACGCCCTGCGGCGCTGCGAGGACCGCCTGGAGGTGGTGGAGGGGCTGATCAAGGCCCTCGATGCCCTGCAGGAGGTGATCGCGATGATCACGGCGGCGGCCGATGCCGCCAGTGCCAGGGCGAGCCTTCAGGTGCACCTCGACCTGAGCGAGCGCCAGGCCGATGCGGTGCTGGCCATGCCCCTGCGCCGCCTCACCGGGCTGGAGCAGGAGAGTCTGCGGCAGGAATCCGAGGAGCTGCGCACGGAACGCACCCGGCTGCGCCACCTGCTGGACGACCGTGCCAGCCTGCTGGAGGCGATGGTGGCCGAGTTCCGGGCCCTCAAGAAGCGCTACGGCACCCCGCGCCGCACAAGGCTGGTGGAGGGAGGCGACGACCTGGTGGCCCAGCGGGCCGCCGCCTCCCGTCCCAACGCGGAACTGCAGCGCCAGCAGGCCCTGGACGCCCTGGCCAGCGACAGTCGCCTGCTGATCCAGGCCGACCGGGCCGTGAAGATCGTGACGCCCCAGGTGCTGGGCCGGCTCCATCTGGAGGAGGCCGCACCGCTGGGCGAGCATGCGGCCCCCGCCCAGCTGCTGCTCACCGTGGCCAGCCAGCCCCAGGTGCTGGCGTTCACCGGCGACGGCCGCGCGGCCGTGCTGCGCTGGGAGTTCGCCGGCCAGCAGCCCGGCGCCCTGGAACGGTTCCTGCCCGACAGCCTCGAGGGAGCCACGGTGATGCAGGTGCTGCCGCTGCGGGAGGGCGGCGACCCAGGCATGAGCATCGGACTCCTCAGCAGCGACGGCCGCTTCAAGCGCCTGCCCCTGGACGACCTGCGCGACCTCTCGGGCAGGGCCACCACCGTGCTCAAGCTCAAGGAAGGGGTGACCCTGCAGCGGGTGGTGCCCTGCCGCGACGGCGAGGAGCTGGTGGTGGCGAGCAGCACGGGCCGGATGCTGCGGCTGGAGGTGAATGAAGAGCAGGTTCCGCTGATGGGACGCACGGCCCAGGGTCCGGTGCTGATGCGCCTGTTGCCCGATGAACAGATCGTGGGGGCAGCCTGTGTGCCCGCCTCAGGGTCCGTGCTGGTGGCCAGTCGTCAGGGGTTGGTCAAGAAGCTGGCGGTGCAGAGCCTGCGGCGCTGCCAGCGGGGGGATCTGGGCCAGATCGGCATCCGGTTCAGCCAGCGGGGGGATGCCCTGGTGGCCCTCAGCAGTGGCCAGCATCCCCTGGTGGCGGTGCTGGTCGGTGATAACCGCAGTGCCCGCCTGAGCAGCGAGAGCCTGGCCCCGGAAGATGCCAATGGCAGCGGCCTCTGCCTCGACCTGCGATCGGGCGAAAGCGTGCGGGATCTGGTGCCGCTGCTGAGCTGAGGTGAGTGAGCTGAGGGCGACGCCTCAGCGCACGCTCGCGGCAATGCCGGCGGGCTCGAGCATCAGCTTGCTGGAGCGCACGTCCTCATCCATGTCGATGGGGTACTGGCCATCGAAGCAGGCTGTGCAGAAGTGGGAGGAATTGGCCTGGGCGGCCTCCACCATGCCCTCCTTGCTGAGGTAGGCGAGGGAATCCACACCGAGGTGGGCCGTGATCTCCTCCAGGGTGAGCCGGGCGGCGATCAGATGGTCCTGGCTGTCGGTATCGATGCCGTAGAAGCAGGGATGGGTGACGGCGGGGGAACTGATCCGCATGTGCACCTCCCGGGCCCCCGCCTCCCGCAGGGCCGCCACGAGCTTGCGGCTGGTGGTGCCGCGCACGATCGAGTCGTCGATCACCACCACCCGCTGGCCGGCCAGCACATCCGGCAGGGGGTTGAGCTTCACGCGGATGCCCGCCTCCCGCATCGCCTGGGTGGGCTGGATGAAGGTGCGGCCCACGTAGCGGTTCTTGATCAGGCCGTCGGCGTAGTGGATGCCGCTCACCTGGGAGAAACCGATGGCGGCCGGGATGCCGGAGTCGGGCACGCCGATCACGATGTCGGCCTCCACCGGAGTTTCGCGGGCCAGCACCTCACCGATCCGCACCCGGTAGCTGTAGAGCGACTCGCCGAAGAAGCGGCTGTCGGGGCGGGCGAAGTAGATCATCTCGAACACGCACAACTTGGCCGGTTCGTCGCACCAGCGGCTGCGCAGGGGCGAGGGTTCTCCCTGCACGAAGCGGATGATCTCCCCGGGCTGCACGTCGTCTTCGTAGGTGGCACCGATGATGTCGAGGCCACAGGTCTCGCTGCTCACCACCCACTGGGCCTGGCCCGGTTCCCCCAGGTGGCCGAACACCAGGGGGCGGATGCCGTGGCCATCCCGCAGGGCGAACAGGGCACCCGGGGTGCCGATCACCAGGCTGAAGGCTCCCCGGCACAGCCCGGCGGCCTCCCGGATGGCGGCCTCCCAGTCGCCGCCGGCATCGACGGCGCGCTGCAGCGCGAAGGCGATCAGCTCCGAATCGGTGGTGGAGGTGAGCTCGCTGGCGATGGCGCCAAGGTCTTGCCGCAGCTGGGCCGCATTCACCAGGTTGCCGTTGTGGGCCAGGGCGAAGGGACCGAGCCGGGTGTTGAGCACCACGGGCTGGGCATTGCACACCTTGCTGCTGCCGGTGGTGGAGTAGCGGTTGTGGCCGATGGCCAGGTCGCCCGGCATCCGCTCCAGCACCTCCTGGTCGAACACCTGGCTCACCAGGCCCATGTCCTTGTGGAGCCGCACGTGCTGCTCGGAATCGAACACGGCGATGCCGGCCGACTCCTGGCCCCGGTGCTGCAGGGCGTAGAGGCCGAAATAGGTGAGGTTGGCCACCTGCTGGCCGGGCGCCAGCACCGCGTAGACCCCGCAGGCCTCCTCGGGCTTGTCGGGCCGCTCCAGCGACGTTGAAGGAGTGGACGAGGGCGCGTGGGCGGGCTCCGGATGCACTACCAGCACAAGCCCATCACCACAGACATCGGACCATCATTCTGCACCAGGGCTGCGGTCAGACCGTGGGGGGGAGATCCACCCCCATGCGGCGCGGGATGGCCTGCTCGAACCGCTCCCGCAGATCCGCAACCGGCAGGCGGAGCAGGTTCCCACCGCCGTGGGCGATGGTCAGGAGGGGCTCGGCGCTCACGGCACCCAGCCGCTGGGCCGGCACGGCCGGGCCGGCGTCGGCGAGGGCCTGCTCCCAGGCCGCGGCCTGGGGCGCGGCCACACTCACCAGCAGGCGGGCGCCCCCCTCGGCGAACAGCAGCCGGTCGATCCGGCCAGCCGCGGGCGCCAGCTCGACAGCGGCCCCCAGCCCGGAGGCGATGCAGCACTCGGCCAGGGCCACCGCCAGGCCGCCATCGCTGAGGTCGTGGGCGCTGCCCACCAGGCCGGCCGTGATCGCCTGGCGCAGAAAGGCCTGCACCCGCCCTTCGAGCTGCAGGTCGGTGCGGGGCGGCCGGCCGGTGGTGAGGCCGTGCAGGCAGGCCAGATAGCTGCTCCCGGCCAGGCCGACGCGATCGTCCGGGGCGGAAGATTCCGGACCGGGGACAGCGGGTGCCAGCGGCAGGCCCAGCAGCCAGATGGCATCGCCGCTCTGGCGCCAGGCCAGGCCGCACACCTGCCGGATGTCCTGCACCAGGCCCACCATCCCCACCACCGGGGTGGGGTGGATGGGCTGCATGGAGCCGTCCGGCAGCCGGGTCTCGTTGTAGAGGGAGACGTTGCCGCCCGTGACCGGAGTGCCGAGTGCCCGGCAGGCCTCCGACAGGCCGCGGCAGGCCATCGCCAGCTGCCAGTAGCCGGTGGGGGTCTCAGGCGAGGGGAAGTTGAGGTTGTCCGTGATCGCCAGGGGCTCGGCGCCGACGCAGCTCAGGTTGCGGGCGGCCTCGGCCACCGCCGCCATGCCTCCCCGCTCGGGATCCAGGGCCACCCAGCGGTTGGGGCAGTCCACCACCGCCGCCACGCCGCGGTGAACCGCCGTGAGGGACCCCTCCCCCTGCTGGGGCCGCAGCCGCACCACCGCCGCATCCGCCCCTCCCGGCGGCACCACGGTGTTGGCCTGCACCTGGTGGTCGTACTGGCGGTACACCCAGCGCTTGGAGGCGATGGTGGGGTCATCCAGCAGGGCCAGCAGCACCTCGTTCCAGCTGGTGGGCTGGCCGGCCCGCTCACCCGTGGCCGGGGTGATGCCCGCAGGCCCGGCGGCGGGCAGATCCTCCTCGTTCCAGCGCCAGTGGGCCTGGATCGCGGCGGGGGGCTCGCTCAGCAGCGTGTGCTGGTTGATCGGGGTGTCGTCCGCCAGGGCGCTGGCGGGCACCTCGGCCGCCACCACACCGTTCTGCAGCACCCGCACCACGTTCTCCTCCAGCACGCGGCCCACCACGGCGGCCTGCAGGCCCCAGCGGGTGAAGCGCACCATCAGCGCCTGCTCCCGGCCGGGCTTCACCACGAACAGCATCCGCTCCTGGGACTCGCTGAGCAGGAATTCGTAGGGGGTCATGCCGGCCTCACGGGCGGGCACCCGGTCGAGATCCAGCTCGATGCCGAGGCCCCCCTTGGCGGCCATCTCCGAGCAGCTGCAGGTGAGGCCGGCGGCGCCCATGTCCTGGGCGGCCACCACGTCGCCGCTCTGAAAGGCCTCGAGGCAGGCCTCGATCAGGCCCTTTTCGAGGAAGGGATCGCCCACCTGCACGGCGGGGCGGTCATCCAGGGAGGCCTCGGTGAGCTCGGCGCTGGCGAAGCTGGCGCCGCCCATGCCGTCGCGGCCGGTGGTGCTGCCCACGTACACCACCGGATAGCCCACCCCCTCGGCGCCGGAGCAGACGATCTGCTCGGTCTCCATCAGCCCCAGGGCCATGGCGTTCACCAGCGGGTTGCCGGAGTAGCTGGGGTCGAAGGCCACCTCGCCGCCCACGGTGGGCACACCCACGCAGTTGCCGTAGTGGGCGATGCCGGCCACCACCCCCTCCATCAGGCCCACGTTGCGCTCGTCGTCGAGGGGCCCGAAGCGCAGGGCGTTGAGCAGGGCGATCGGCCGGGCGCCCATGGTGAAGATGTCGCGCAGGATGCCGCCCACGCCCGTGGCCGCCCCCTGGAAGGGCTCCACCGCCGAGGGGTGGTTGTGGCTCTCGATCTTGAAGGCGAGGCGCTGGCCCTCGCCCAGGTCCACCACGCCGGCGTTCTCGCCGGGGCCCACCAGGATGCGCGGGCCGCTGGTGGGGAACTGGCTCAGCAGGGGGCGCGAATTGCGGTAGCAGCAGTGCTCCGACCACATCACCCCGAACATCCCCAGTTCCGCCCGGTTGGGGGCGCGGCCGAGGCGGCGGCAGATCTCGTCGTAGTCGGCCTGGCTCAGGCCTTCCTTGCGCAGGGCGGCGCTCACGTCGTCGTCGGGAACCGCGTTGTTGAGGCCTGCCACCACAGCCAGGAGGGTTCAGCAGCGTCCAGTGTGGCTGAGCCGCCGCCGGCGACCCGGCCAGCAGCTCAGATCCAGGGATCATCGCTGCCGGCCGGGGCCGCCCGCCGCAGGCGAGGCTCCCGGTCGCCGGGCTCCGGTGGCGCCTCGGCTGCGTCCTGGTCCCACCCGTCGTCGTCGGGATCCTGGTGGTCTGGGGAGCGCTGGAACGCCTCCCAGGGCTCCTCCCAGGGTTCGGGGTCCAGGCCAGGCTCCGCGGCTGGCATGGGATCGAAGTCGTCGTCGCCGTCATCCCATCGCTGCCGCGGCGGCGGGTCCCCGTCGGGGCCTTCCCAGGGCGGTTCCTCGAGCCAGCCCTCCACCCGCTCCTCGAAGCGGCCGCCGGCCTGCTGGAACTGCTCCCGCAGGCGGCTGGTCTCCTCCTGCATCTGGTCACGCCAGCGGCGGGAGCGCCGCAGGAACTCCTGACGCACGCTGGCCCTGGCCAGGGGCAGGTCGTCGAGACCCTCCAGGGCCGTGAACACCTGGCCGGGCTGCTGGTCCACGATCCGATCCGGGCTGAGGCGCCAACGGCTGCTGCCCGGCAGCCGGGGGTCGCTGCGGCTCACCAGGTAGTGGCGGATCCTGCCGGTGGCCAGCTCGATGGCGGCATCGGCGAGCGTGCCGATCGGCTGGCGCCGGACGTCCAGCAGGGAGGCCTCGATCAAGGTGGGCAGGCGTTCGATGGTCTCCTGGTCGGTCTCGGCGGGATCCCCCTTCACCAGGGCCTCCAGCTCCAGCAGCCCGCGCAGCTGATCCAGCCGCCACACCAGCCGGCGGGTGCCGAAGGCCGAGGGCCTGGTGACCCAGCCCAGCACCCGATGCACCGGCGGGTGCATCCACACCATCACGCCGGCACCGCGTTCCAGGCCCTTCTGGCAGCGCACCCGGCGCCGCAGCAGATCGCTCAGCAGGAGTTGCTCGGGGAGCCCCACGGTGGTCAGCTGCGGATCTGCACCGGCATCACCAGGTAGGTGAATCCGGAGGCGTCGCTGGGGCGCAGCACGGCCGGGGTGGTGGGGGCATTGCAGTGCAGCACCACCTGCTCGGAGGCCATCGCCTTGAGGCCGTCGAGCAGGTAGCGCACGTTGAACGCGATCTGCAGGGGGTCGCCCTCGATCGTGGCCGGAACCGACTCCGAGCCCCGGCCCACGTCCTGGGCATCCGCCTGCACCTGGAGGGTGCCGCTGGCCGGATCGGCGGTGATCTTCACCACGTTGTTGTGCTGGTCCGCCAGCACCGCCACGCGCTCCAGGGCGGCGACCAGGGCCCGGCGGTCGGCACTGATGCTGCGGCCGAAGCTGTCGGGGATGAGCTGGGGGTAGTTGGGGTAGGTGCCGTCAAGGCTGCGGCTGGTGAGCACCTGGTCCGCCCAGAGGAACACCACCTGACCCCGCTCGCAGAACAGGCTGAGGGGCTCGTCGGACTGCCGGCTCGAGAGCAGCCGTTCCAGTTCCCGCAGCGACCGGGCCGGCACGGTGACGGCGAAGGGCTCACCGGCCCCCTCCCCCGCTTCGGAATCGGCCTCGGAAGCGCCCGCCGAGTCGGGCTCGGCAGGTCCCGTGCCATGGGCGAGCTTGAGCACGGCGAGGCGATGGCCGTCGGTGGCCGCGCACTCGAGGGCCCCGGCATCCAGGCGCAGGTGCACGCCGGTGAGCAGCTGCTTGGCCTCATCGCCGCTGCTGGCGAACAGGGTGGCCCGCAGCCCTTTGACCAGGGCCTCGGCGTCGAGCCGGATCGGCTGACCGCTCTGCACCAGGGGCAGGTCGGGGAAGTCTTCGGCCGGCATGCCCCGCATCTGGTAGTTGCCGGAGAGGCTGATCAGATCCACCTGTTCGGCATTGTCCGGGCACTGAATGGTGATCGGCCCTTCCGCGGACAGGCGCGACACGATCTCGCCGAACAGCCTGGCCGGCAACGTGATGGCGCCGCTGGACTCCACGGTGGCGGCCAGACTCGTCTGGATGCCAAGGCTGAGGTCGAAACCGGTGAGGCTGAGCCGGCCGGTACCGGCGTCGGCTGTGAGCAGCACGTTCGCGAGCACCGGGTGGGTGGGGCGTGACGCCACGGCACGGCTGACCAGTTGGAGGCTGGCGCTGAGTTCTGTCTGAGAGCAGACCAGCTTCATGGCGAGCGGTGCCGTCGGAGGGAACGGATTGGGGGCTTCCACGCTTCCACAGCCCGGCCCAATGCGCAACGGCGGTGATCCGGCGGCATCCGGCCCTCCTGTCCCGGATCAAAAGAAACAGAAGAAGAGAAAGCAATCCGTAGCCGTAGAGCCTGAGGAAACTGAGGAAAACGGCCGAGCAGGCCTCTCCCTGTCGGGATCTGCGCCGCTCCAGCCTGAGGAACCCGATCCGCCCGATGGGGAGAGCCGGGCGTTTTCCTCCGTTTCCCGGTCCTGAGGAAAAAGGTCGTCGTGGCAGAGGGGCTGGTTGTGCTGGAGATTCCCACCGGATGGCCCAGGGTTTTGCGGAGGTTTCCGGCAGACACCTGCGTGATCGTCCTCGGCGCAACGCCATGAAAAAGCCCCCGGCAGAGGCCGGGGGCGAGGGGGCTGCAGGGGGAGGAGGCGGTGACCTCCGGCTCAGAAGCCCATCACGGCGGCCACCTTGGCCGTGTCGGCCTCCAGGCCGGTGTGGAAATGGGCGTCGTTGTGTTCGATGGCCGTGGCCGGGTCCTTCAGGCCATTGCCGGTGAGCACACACACCACCGTGGCCCCTGCCGGCACCTCCGCCCGGCGCTTGAGCAGGCCGGCCACCGAAGCGGCGCTGGCCGGCTCACAGAACACCCCCTCCTCACTGCCCAGCAGCTTGTAGGCCTCGATGATCTCCGCATCGGTCACGGCCATGAAGCCCCCGCCGCTCTCCGCTTCCACCTTCAGGGCGTTGTCGCGGTTCACGGGGTTGCCGATGCGGATGGCCGTGGCGATGGTGTCGGGCTGCTCCACCGTGTGGCCCAGCACCAGGGGAGCTGAACCCGCGGCCTGGAAACCCAGCATGCGCGGCAGCCGCGAGCTGCGGCCGGCCTGGCGGTACTCGTTGAAGCCCATCCAGTAGGCGGTGATGTTGCCGGCGTTGCCGACCGGGATGCAGAGCCAGTCCGGTGCCTCCCCGAGGGCATCCACCACCTCGAAGGCCGCGGTCTTCTGGCCCTGCAGGCGGTAGGGGTTCACCGAGTTCACCAGGGTGACCGGGTACTGGTTGGCCACCTCCTGCACGATCGCCAGGGCCCGGTCGAAATTGCCCTGGATGGCGATCACCTCGGCGCCGTAGAGCAGGGCCTGGGCCAGCTTGCCCTGGGCCACATAGCCATCGGGAATCAGCACGAAGGCCCGCATGCCGCCGCGCCGGGCGTAGGCCGCCGCGGCCGCCGAGGTGTTGCCGGTGCTGGCGCAGATCACGGCCTCGGAGCCCTCCTCCCGGGCCTTGGAGATGGCCATGGTCATGCCCCGGTCCTTGAAGGAGCCGGTGGGGTTGAGGCCGTCGTACTTGAGGAACACCTTCACCCCATTGCCGATCCGCGCGGCGATGGCGGGGCTCGGGATCAGGGGTGTCGCCCCCTCCCGCAGGGTGATCACCGGCGTGTTGGCCGTCACGGGAAGCCACGACCGGTACGCCTCGATCAGACCCGGCCAGTCCTGCATCACAGGACCGCCGAAGCCAGGCCCCAAGCCCAGGCGTCGCAGGGATTGGAGCAGGGGCAAGGGGGCAGGGGGTGGCTAGAGCGAATCTACGGCTCGGCAGCGGGCGCCGTGCCGGCGGCGGGGGGCTTCGGGGCTGCCTCGCCGTTGCTGCCCCGCAGCCCATCGAGGGGGGATTCCGAGAAGAACCGCACCAGCTCGGTGATCGAGCTGGCCTTCTGCATCACGGCCAGCAGGGCCGGGATGTTCACTTCCAGCTCCTGGGTGGGATAGGCCCGCAGAAAGCCGATCGCCGAGAGGGATCCATTGCCGTTGGCCAGGCCCACGATCAGGGCGGAGCGCAACGCCGGGATGCCCTGGTTGCGGGCTTTGAGCGGGTAGGCCACCTGGGCGAGGCGCTGCAGCACCGCCTCACCGATGCGGGTGTTGAGCAGCCGGCTCACCAGCGTGATCGGCAGGCTGATCGACTGATTCAGCAGCGAGGCGACGGTCTTCGGGTCCTGATTGCTGAAGCGGAGCACGTCGGTGAGCAGGCCGCGGGACTCCCCGGTGGTGGCCAGGTGCTCGAGATCGGCGACGGAGAGCGAGCGCCGGAATGCCCCGCTCACGAACACCAGGTTTTCGGCGGCGATGGCGGCGGGGGAACCCAGGCTGAGGCCGAGGCCCATCAGTGCCGCCAGCACCCGGTTGCAGAGGGAGCGTGATGCCATCGGCTCACCCTAGGGGCATTTCAGCCGGGGGCCACAGCCGTCCGGGGCAGGGATCCCGGTGGCACCATCACATCCCGCAGCAGCCGCACCACGCCCCGTTCCGCCAGGCCCTTGGCCAGGTCGAGGCCCATGCGCCGCAGCTCGGGCTCGCCGAGCACCCGCGGCAGGCGGCTCAGCAGCAGCTGGGGTTCAAAGCCCGGCAGGGCCTGCAGGATCGCCACCAGCTGCTGGAGCGGGGCGAGGTCGAGCAGGGGTTCGCTGCTGCGCAGCAGCGCGCGCTGGCGCAGTCCAGGCGGCTGCAGCCGTTCGGGCAGGCGCTTGCCGAGCCGCAGGGTGGTTTCCCAGGCCAGCCCATCGAGCTTCTCCACCAGGGCGTCCACCAGCTGCTGGCGCAGCATGCCGCCGTTGGGGGAGAAGAGGAAATCGAGCACCTGATCCAGCAGGCTCTCGAGATCGAGATCCGAACCCTGGGAGGCGCTGGCGATGAGGTTGTCGAGCCGCTGCCAGCGGAAGATCTCGCCATCGAAGAGCATCTCCTTGAGGCTCTCCCGCAGGCTCGGATCGGGGTCCTCCATCAGCCGCCGGGCGAAGTAGGGGTAGGCCGCGCCGAGGATCTTGAAGTCCGGGTCCACGCTCAGGGCGATGCCCTCGAGCGTCACCAGCGAGCGGATGATCAGGGCGTAATAGGGCGGCACCTGGAAGGGGAACCGGTACATCACCCCGGAGAGGTCGTCCGTGACGGCCTTGAAGTCCATCCGGCTCACGCCCATCTCCAGGGCCTGGCCGAAGACGCTCTCGAAGGCCGGAACGATCGGTTCGAGGTCCACGTCCTCCGCCAGAAAACCCAGGCTCACGAAATCCCTGGACAGGCGCGAGAAGTTGCGGTTCACCAGGTGCACCACCGCCTGGATCAGGCCGGTGCGGGCCTCACGGCTCACCGAACTCATCATGCCGAAGTCGAGATAGGCGAGACGGCCATCCGGCAGGGCCAGCAGGTTGCCGGGATGGGGATCGGCATGGAAGAAGCCGTGCTCGAGCAGCTGCTGCAGGCTGCAGTTCACCCCCACCTCCACCATGTCGTCGGGGTCGATGCCGATGGCCCGCACGGCCTCGAGGTTGGTGAGCTTCACCCCGTCCATCCACTCCATCGTGAGCACCCGGCGGCTGGTGGCCTGGTGGTGGATGCGGGGCACGGCGATGCGCGGATTGTGCCGGTGCAGCGCCGCGAAGCGCTCGGCATTGCTCGCCTCGTTGAAGTAATCCATCTCCTCGAACACCCGCTGGCCCAGCTCATCGATCAGGGCCACCAGATCGCTGCGGATCAGCCCCACGTTGCGGTTGATCCAGCTGGCGATGTTCCGCACGATGTACAGATCCAGGGTGATCTGCTCCCGCAGGCCGGGGCGCTGCACCTTCACGGCCACCGCTTCGCCGCTGCGCAGCCTGCCGCGGTGCACCTGGCCCAGGGAGGCCGCCGAGATCGGCTCCCGATCCAGCTCCGCGAAGATCGCCGCCACCGGCGCGCCGAGATCCTCCTCGATGCAGGCCATGGCCAGGGCCGGATCGAAGCCGGGCAGCTGGTCCTGCAGCTGGGCCAGCTCCTCGAGCAGCAGGGGCGGCACGATGTCGGGCCGGGTGGAGAGGGCCTGGCCGGCCTTGATGAAGGCCGGACCCAGGGAGGCGATCAGATCGGCGGCCTCCTTCGCCCGGGCCCGGGCCCGGGCGGGTGTGCTGAGCTGCCCGAGCAGCCAGTCGAACCCAACCCCGATCAGGTAGAGGCTGATCGGCATCAGCGTCTGCCAGAGCCGGCGGATCAGCCGCTGGGGGTGGCCGGCATAGATCCGTCGGATCGCCACCGGGTCGTAGCTCAGCAGCCCGGAGGCTTCGATGAAGTCGCTGAGTTCGTTCCGGCCGGCACCAGCCGGCGGCTGGCCCGGGGAAGCGGTGGCGGGTGCTTCGGTGGTGCGCGTGGCGTTGGCGCTCGCGTCGAGAGCGACCGATTCAGCCGCGGCTGAGCCGGTCGCAGTTGGGTCGGCTGCGGTTGAATCGGTCGGGGTGGAGTCGGCCGGGGCTGCCCCGCGCGCCGGCGCGATGGCCGCCTCGCCCTGCACGGCCTGGCGCATCGCTGCAGCGGCCTGCTCAAGCGCGGTGGTGGAAGCGGATTCAGGCGGACGGCTCACCATGGCTTGCGATGTGCCGCAGGTGGGAGATCCCCTTCTAAAGCAAACAGACAGCCGCTACGGTCGGCGCGACCGCCGGAGGCTGCGTGCTCACGGCCCTGCGCCTCGAGAACATCGTCCTGATCGAGCGGCTGGAGCTCACGTTCAGCTCCGGCTTCACCGTGCTCACCGGTGAGACCGGCGCGGGGAAATCGATTCTTCTGGACGCCCTCGACGCCCTTCTGGGCGGCTTTCCCGGCGGGGCTGCGGCGCGGCTGCTGCGCCAGGGTGCCGGCAGCGGCCGCATCGAGGCCAGCTTCACGCTCTCGCCGCCGCTGGAGCGCTGGCTCGTCGACCAGCAGCTCGAGGATGCTCCGCTCGAGGAGGGCACCCTGGTGCTGGCCCGGGACTGGCGCCTGAGCGAGGGACGCCTCACCAGCCGCCACCGCCTCAACGGCGTCAGCATCAACCGGACCCAGCTGCTGGAGTTGCGCCCCCTGTTGCTGGATCTCACCGTGCAGGGCCAGACCCAGCACCTGGCCCGGGCCGGCCAGCAGCGGCGCTGGCTGGATCGCTCCGGTGGTGAGGCCCTGGAGGAAGCCCTGGCCTGCGCGGCCCGCGCCTGGGGGGCGTGGAAGCAGGCCGCCGCCGCCCTGCAGCAGGCCCGGGCGGCCCTGGATCAGCTCCAGCGGCAACGGGCCGACCAGGAGGAGTGCCTGGCGGAGCTGGAGGCGGCTGGCCTCGACGATCCCCAGGAGCGGCTGCGGCTGCAGCAGGAGCAGGACCGGCTCGCCCATGGCGTGCGGTTGCAGGAGGGCGTGGCCGTGCTGCTGGGCCGGCTGGTGGAGGGGGCCGAGGGGGCTCCCTCCGTGCTCGATCACCTGGCGGCCTGCGAGCCGGAGTGGCAGGCCATGCGGCACTGCGATGGCTCGGTGGCGGCCCTGCAGGAGCGGGCGGCGGAGGTGCTGGCGCTGCTGCAGGACCTGGTGCGCGACCTCGACCGCTACGGCGCCGGCCTGGAGAGCGACCCCGAGACCCTGGCGGCCCTGCAGGCGCGGATGCAGCAGCTCAAGCTGCTGGAGCGACGCCACGGCCGCGATCTGGCGGAGCTGATCGCCCTGCGCGACCAGCTCCGCCAGCAGCTGGCTCCCGGCGGGCTGCAGGCTTCCGTGCAGGAACTGGAGCAGCGGGAGGAGGAGGCGCGGCGGCAGCGGGACGCGGCGAACGCGGCCCTGACGGCCCTGCGCCGCGAGGCGGCCGGCCGCCTCGACGCCCGGATGCTCGACGCCCTGCGGCCGATGGGGCTGGCCAACGTGCGCTTCCAGGTGCGGATCGCTCCAGCCGAGCCGGGCGAGGAGGGCGCCGACGCCGTGGAGTTCCTCTTCTCGGCCAACCCCGGCCAGCCCCTGGCGCCCCTGGCGGAGGTGGCTTCCGGCGGGGAGATGAGTCGCTTCCTGCTGGCGCTGAAGACCTGCCTGGCGGCGGCCGACCCGCACGTGACCCTGCTGTTCGATGAGATCGACTCCGGCGTGAGCGGCCGGGTGAGCGGGGCGATGGCCACCCTGCTGCGGCGCCTCGCCGCCCGGCGCCAGGTGTTCTGCGTGACCCACCAACCCCTTGTGGCGGCTGCGGCGGACCACCATTTCCAGGTGTCCAAGCAGGTGGTGGCCGGCATGACCCACACGCGAGTGTCCCAACTGCGGGACACTCGGGCGCGCCAGGCCGAGCTGGCGGAGCTGGCCGGGGGCGACCACGGCGAGGCGCGCAGCTATGCGGCCAGCCTGCTGGAGAAGCGAGCCGCGGAGTCCGGCTGAGCCGCGCCGCGTCGCACCGGAGCGGCGGTGCCCACCGATCCCGTTGATGTTCTTTACATTCGGGTTTGCCGCTGTGGCCCCCGTGCCCTGGACCGCCGCCGACATCCCCGACCAGTCCGGTCGCCTTGCCCTCGTGACCGGGGCCAGCAGCGGGCTCGGCTTCGAGACGGCCCGGGCCCTGGTGGCGCGGGGGGCCACCGTGCTGCTCGGCTGCCGTTCCCGGGCCAGGGCCGAGCAGGCCCGCCAGGCCCTGCTCCCCTCCGTGGCCGCCGGCGGCGCCGTGGATCTGCTCGATCTCGACCTCGCCGATCTGGCGGCGGTGGTGCGCGCTGCCCGCACCGTGGAGGAGCGCTACGGGCGCCTCGATCTGCTGGTGAACAATGCCGGTGTGATGGGCCTGCCCCGCGCCCTCACCCGCGATGGCTTCGAGCTGCAGTTCGGCATCAATCACCTGGGCCATTTCGCCCTCACCCAGGCGTTGCTGCCGCTGCTGCGTGCCCGGCCGGGAGCGCGCGTGGTCACCGTGACCTCCGGCGCCCAGTACTTCGGCCGCATCGCCTTCGACGATCTGCAGGGAGAGCGCCGCTACGACCGCTGGCAGGCCTACGGCCAGAGCAAGCTGGCCAATGTGATGTTCGCGCTCGAGCTGCAGCAGCGGCTCGATGCCGAGCAGGCCGGCGTGCTCTCCCTGGCGGCCCATCCAGGCGTGGCCCGCACCAACCTTCAGCCCGCCTCGGTGGCGGCCAGCGGCTCCTGGTTCGAGCCCATCGCCTACCGGCTGATGGGCCCCCTGTTCCAGAGCGCAGCGATGGGTGCCCTGCCCCAGCTCTATGCCGCCACGGCGCCTTCGGCCAGCCCCGGGGGCCACTACGGTCCGGATCAGTGGGGCGGCATGCGGGGCTGGCCGAAGGCCGTGCCGGTGGCCCCCCCGGCCCGGGATCCGGAGCAGCGCCAGCGCCTCTGGCAGAGCAGTGAGGAGCTCTGCGCGGCAGCCCTTGAACGCTCCACGGGCCGTCCGGCATCGGCAGCACAGCCTGTCCTCTCCCCCCACCTAGCCTGAGGGTCACAGTCCCGTCCGCCTTCCTTGATCCCGCTGCAGATCGCCCGAGCCGGTGCCCGCTCCAGCGCCCTCATCGGCGCTGCACTCCTGGGCGCCCTGGTGACCTTCGGCCCCACGACGGTGGCCAACGCCCAGGATCTCTTCATCTATCCGGCCGCCGGTCAGAGCCCTGAACAGCAGCGTCAGGATGGTCTGGAATGCCGGCTCTGGGCCATCGACCAGACCGGTTTTGATCCCACCCAGCCCGCCCCTGCATCCAGTGGGGCGCTGGCATCGCCACCCCAGGTTCAGCGGCAGGGGCCCGGCACGGCGCGATCCACCGTTCGTGGTGCCGTCGCTGGCACTGCTGTGGGGGCGATCGTGGGCAACACCGGGCGGGGTGCGGCCGCAGGTGCGACCCAGGGCCTGCTCAGCGGAACAGCCCGCGGTGTGGATCAACGCCGCGCGCAGCAACAGGCCAACGACGACTGGGCCCGCCAGCAGCAGATTGCCGAAGCTGAGCGGCAGCAGCTGCTGCAGTACCGGCGCCGGGCCTTCAACCGCGCGGTCACAGCCTGCATGGAGGGCCGTGGCTACACCGTCAGCTGATTCCTCCTGCCGCCGGCTCAGACGTAGCGTCCGCCGCGTCCCGCTGGGCATGGGGTCGGCGCTGACACTGGTGGCGCTGCTCGGCTGTGGGGGCCCCAGCGGCCGTTCGACCAGCGATGCCCAGCGGGCCGAGCTGGTGGAGCGTCTCTATGCCGACTTCCGCCGAGCTCGGTTCGCCGACGTTCCCGACATCACCGTGGCCGAACTGCAGCGCCAGACCCTGCAGCACCCGCAGCTGGTGCTGGTGGACGTGCGTGAGCTGCGTGAGCGGGCGGTGTCGATTCTGCCCGGGGCCATCAGCGTGGAGGTGTTCGAGCGGCAGAAGGAGCGCTATCGCTCCAGCCTGGTGGTGCCCTACTGCACCATCGGCCTGCGTAGCGGGCTCTACGGCCGCCGGTTGATCCGCGAGGGGTTCCGCACCCGCAACCTGGCGGGAAGCCTGTTGGCCTGGGCCCATGCCGGCCTGCCACTGGAGCACCAGGGGCGGCCCACCCGTCGCGCCCACGTCTTCAGCCCAGGTTGGAATCTGCTGCCCGAGGCCTACGAGGCGGCGGTCAACTAGGGGCGCCCGTTTAGGGGCGCCCGTTCGCCGCGGCCCCGCCCCAGGCCCCACGTCTCAGCCTTCAGGCCTCATGCTGACGGCAGATATGGCCATGGCGCCAGCACCACACCCAGGGAGGGGTCTGCCGGGCGGCCTGCAGATCGGGGCGGTCGCGCAGGCTCACCGGCACGAATTCCGTGGCGTAGCTGAAGCCGTCGTTGCGTTCGGCCTGGTTCAGCACCAGGCTGCCCTCCTCCCCCGACACCGAACGGTGGTACGTGCCGATCGGGATCCGCAGTGCTCCCATGGCGCGGACCAGATGCACCACATGATGGGGCTGGGGCCAGCTGGGATTGAGCAGCGTGAAGGTGCGCTGGCCCTGCAGCACCAGGTTGTGATCCACCTGGTAGCGGTGCAGGTAGTACTGCTCGAAGCACGGTTCGGCGGAGCTGTCATCGGGCGGCGACACCGCCGCGCCGCTGTGTTCCACGATGTCGCTGCCGTTGCTGTGGGGCACGCTGGCGTCGAAGAACGTGACTTGGGGCGTCTCGCGGAACACGTGGATCGGAATGAAGCTCAACCGCATGGCCTGCAGCTCCCGCTGATTCCGGTCTAGCGCCGCGCTGCCGGCCGGCTGCCGCAGCGGCGCTCCATTCCCGGCGTTCCGCTCTCTGGGATGCCTGCGTCACTTCTAGAATCCACCGTTCTCCAGGCTGCCGCATGCCCCGCGCCAAGAGTTCCGTTCCGGCAGCCACCCTGAACGAGAAGGCGGCGCTGCAGGCTCTGCAGGGCGGAACCCTCGAGGATGTGATCCGGGTGCGCGGCGCCCGCCAGCACAACCTCAAGGACGTCGATCTCACCATCCCGCGCAACCGCCTGGTGGTGTTCACCGGGGTGAGCGGCAGCGGCAAGAGTTCGCTGGCCTTCGACACCATCTTCGCCGAGGGTCAGCGGCGCTACGTGGAGAGCCTGTCGGCCTATGCCCGCCAGTTCCTGGGGCAGGTGGACAAGCCCGATGTGGATGCGATCGAGGGCCTGTCGCCGGCGATCTCGATCGATCAGAAATCCACCAGCCACAACCCCCGTTCCACCGTCGGCACGGTCACCGAGATCCAGGACTACCTGCGCCTGCTCTTCGGCCGGGCCGGGGAACCCCACTGCCCGGAGTGCGACCGCTCGATCCGGCCCCAGTCGATCGATGAGATGGTGGACCAGATCCTCACCCTGCCGGAGGGCACGCGCTACCAGCTGCTGGCGCCGGTGGTGCGGGGCAAGAAGGGCACCCACGTGAAGCTGCTCGGCGGGCTGGTGGCGGAGGGTTTTGCCCGGGTGCGCATCAACGGCGAGGTGCGCGAGCTGGCCGACAACATCGAGCTCGACAAGAACCATGCCCACCACATCGATGTGGTGGTGGACCGTCTGATCGCCCGCGAGGGCATCCAGGAGCGGCTCACCGATTCGCTGCGCACCGCCCTCAAGCGCGGCGATGGGCTCGCCCTGGTGGAGGTGGTGCCCAAGGCCGGTGAGGAGCTGCCCCAGGGGGTGGACCAGGAGCGGCTCTACTCCGAGAACTTCGCCTGCCCCGTGCACGGCGCCGTGATGGAGGAGCTTTCCCCGCGCCTCTTCTCCTTCAACAGCCCCTATGGCGCCTGCGCCGACTGCCACGGCATCGGCCATCTGCGCAAGTTCACCCCGGAGCGGGTGATTCCGGATCCCTCCCTGCCCGTGTACGCGGCCGTGGCCCCGTGGGCCGAGAAGGACAACGCCTACTACTTCTCCCTGCTCTATTCGGTGGGGGAGGCCTTCGGCTTCGAGATCAAGACCCCCTGGAACCAGCTCACGGCGGAGCAGCAGCGGGTGCTGCTGCAGGGTTCGGAGGAGCCGATCCCGATCCAGGCCGACAGCCGCTACCGCAAGTCCCAGACCTACGTGCGTCCGTTCGAGGGGATCCTGCCGATCCTGGAGCGCCAGCTGCGTGACGCCAGCGGTGAAGCGATCCGCCAGAAGCTGGAGAAGTATCTGGAGCTGGTGCCCTGTGCCAGCTGCCAGGGGCTGCGGCTCAAGCCCGAGGCCCTGGCGGTGCGGGTGGGCCCGTTCCGGATCCATGAACTCACCAGCACCAGCGTGGGCGAGAGCCTGCGGCGGATCGAGCAGCTGATGGGGGTGGGCGAGAGCGAGGGCTCCGACCCCCTGCTGAGCGCCCGCCAGATCCAGATCGGCGATCTGGTGCTGCGGGAGATCCGCATGCGCCTCAAGTTCCTGCTCGATGTGGGGCTCGACTACCTCAGCCTCGATCGGCCGGCCATGACCCTCTCCGGCGGTGAGGCCCAGCGGATCCGCCTGGCCACCCAGATCGGCGCCGGCCTCACCGGCGTGCTCTACGTGCTGGATGAACCCAGCATCGGCCTGCACCAGCGCGACAACGACCGCCTGCTGGCCACGCTGCTGAAGCTGCGGGATCTGGGCAACACCCTGATCGTGGTGGAGCACGACGAGGACACGATCCGGGCCGCCGACCACCTGGTGGACATCGGCCCGGGCGCCGGCGTGCACGGCGGCCACATCGTGGCGGAGGGCTCCCTGCAGAACCTGCTGGAGGCCACCGACTCCCTCACCGGCGCCTACCTCAGCGGCCGGCGGGCCATTCCCACCCCACCCGAGCGGCGCAGCAGCGGCTCCCGCGCGATCTCCCTGGTGGGCTGCGAGCGCAACAACCTCGCCGGCTTCGACGTGCAGATCCCCCTGGGACGGCTGGTGTGCGTCACCGGGGTGAGCGGCAGCGGCAAGAGCACCCTGGTGAATGAGCTGCTGCATCCGGCCCTCGAGCACAAGCTGGGGCTGAAGGTGCCCTTTCCCGCGGGACTGGCGGAGCTGCGGGGGATCAAGGCGATCGACAAGGTGATCGTGATCGACCAGTCGCCGATCGGCCGTACGCCCCGCTCCAACCCCGCCACCTACACCGGGGCCTTCGATCCGATCCGCCAGGTGTTCGCCGCCACGGTGGAGGCCAAGGCCCGGGGCTACCAGGTGGGTCAGTTCAGCTTCAACGTGAAGGGCGGCCGCTGCGAGGCCTGCAGCGGGCAGGGGGTGAACGTGATCGAGATGAACTTCCTGCCCGATGTGTACGTGCAGTGCGACGTGTGCAAGGGCGCCCGCTACAACCGCGAGACCCTGCAGGTGACCTACAAGGGCTACACGATCGCCGATGTGCTGGAGATGACGGTGGAGCAGGCCGCCGAGGTGTTCAGCGCCATCCCCCAGGCGGCCGACCGGCTGCGCACCCTCGTGGATGTGGGCCTGGGCTACGTGAAGCTGGGCCAGCCGGCCCCCACCCTCTCCGGGGGTGAGGCCCAGCGGGTGAAGCTGGCCACCGAGCTCTCCAAACGGGCCACCGGCAAGACGCTCTATCTGATCGACGAGCCCACCACCGGCCTGAGCTTCTATGACGTGCACAAGCTGATGGATGTGATCCAGCGGCTGGTGGACAAGGGCAACTCGATCCTGGTGATCGAGCACAACCTCGATGTGATCCGCTGCGCCGACTGGATCATCGATCTCGGCCCCGAAGGGGGTGACCGGGGTGGGGAGATCGTGGTGTGCGGCACACCCGAGCAGGTGGCGGAGCATCCCAGCAGCCACACGGGCCGCTACCTGGGCCAGGTGCTCGCCCAGCATCCACCTCTGCAAGCCGCGGCCTGAGCACGGGGCGGAGGAGGCTCCTTGTGATGCCCCGTTGATGAACCGGCACGGGCTTCGACCTGGCGCCAGATATGGAGCCGACGCAGGCTTTGAACACTACCCAAAGCGTTCCAGCTCTACGCTGGCCCCGAAGCCCTGTTACTCGGACCACCGATGCGTGCCCTGGTGACATCCCTGGCCAACAGCCTCATCCTGGATCCGCTGCAAGAGCCTGATCCGGCGCCTTGGGTCTACACCGCCGCAATCCGATCCTCCGCCGATCTGGTGGCGTCACTCACCGGCATCGCCTGCCTGACGCGGGAGCTCGGCTTCACCCGGGATCCCGAGACCCTGTACGCGGAGGATGGGCGCAGCGCCTGCTATCACGCTGAGCACAGCCAGCTGTCCCTGGCCCTCACGGTGAACTGCGATCCGGTGCGGGAGACGGTGTCCCTGGCCCTCAGTGGCCACGGCCGCGACGAAACCCACAGCTGGTTTCAACGGCTGGAAGCGGCCCTGTTCGGCTCCTGCTGACCCGCGGTCGGTCGCAGCAAGTCACCGCCGGCGAGTCGGCCCCGCAATGTCGGCCCATGAGGATGTCCACCGATCCTCGCCACCGAGGATCGAGGGATGGAGCATCCTGATCGGTGTCCGTGATCGGCCTGCCGCTCTCCCCACCGATGTTGCGCCGCTGTCTTCCCGCCCTGGCTTCCCTTGCGCTGCTGCTGGGAGCCACCCCGGCGCGTGCCATCGAGAAGGTTGTCCTCCAGCTGCCCCTGCTCGATTTCGGTTTCACCGTGAAGCTGAGCGAGCTGGAGAACCCCGAAAGCCTCTGGCAGGGCACCAGCGATCTGGCCGAACTCAACCGCGCCACCAACGGCGTGGTGGGGCGACGCCTGAGGGAGATCTTCGACACCCCCCTGCCGGTGGAGACCCGCCTGGTGATCAACCAGGCTGCTGGTACCCCCCTGCTGCAGCAGATCCTCCTGCTGGTCTCGGCGCTCGGTCAGGTGGAGGGGTTGCCGCCGGATCTCAGCGGCAACGACCTCACCGAGGTGCTCAACCGCGCCAGCAGCACGGGTGATCTCAGCCTCTACACCTTCCTGCGGGCCATTCCCGGCGAGTCGGTCACCGTGGATCTGCCCCGTGCCCTCGCCGCCCTGCAACGCATGGCCCTGCAGCAGAAGCAGGCCAGGGCTGTGATCCAGGGCCAGCCGCCTGTCTCCATCGACCCTGCCCTCAGCGCCCCCGGCGGCAGGCCGGTGCGGCGGAGTGTGGTGCGTCTGGCGACGCCCCACCGCCCCCAGCCGCTGGCGGTGGTGCTCGTGGAGCCGGAGCGCGATGCCAACGGCCAGGTGGTGGTGATCTCCCATGGCCTCTGGGACAGTCCGGAGAGTTTCGAGGGCTGGGCCAACCATCTCGCCAGCCACGGCTACCGCGTGGCGCTGCCCAACCATCCGGGCAGCGACGCCGACCAGCAGCGGGCCATGCTGTCGGGTCAGACGCCCCCTCCCGGAGCCGAGGAGCTGCGGCTCCGGCCCCTGGATGTCTCCGCGGTGATCGACGACCTCAAGGCCGACAGGGTGGTGGTGGTGGGTCACTCCTGGGGGGCCACCACCGCCCTGCAGCTGGCGGGCACCCAGCCGAGCAGCGCGCGGCTGCTGGAGCGCTGCGCCGACCTGCAGGATCCGCAGCGCAACCTCAGCTGGGTGCTGCAGTGCAGTTTCCTCACCTCGGCCGACCGAGCTGGCCTGGTGGATTCCCGCGTGGTGGGCGTGCTGGCCGTCAGTCCGCCGATGCGTCTGCTGTTCGACTACGGCGCCGCTCAGTCGATGCAGGCGCGCGCCCTGGTGGTCACCGGCAGCCGCGACTGGGTGGTGCCGCCGGATCCAGAGGCTCTGGACATTCCCCAGACCGCCTTCAGCTATGGCCATCAGATAGTGGTGGCCGATGGTGGCGACCACTTCAACCTGCGGGCTTCCGCCGAGGGCCAGGGCGGGCCGCTGCGGGGCCTGGTGTTGGCCTGGACCCAGGCTGTCTTCGCTGCCGGTGAGGCCGCCCGGCCCTCGCTCAACGCACCGCCCCTGCTGGCGCCGGCGGGCTGGGGAAACACGGAGATTCCTCTGGTTGCGGTGCCGGTCCCCGCCGCCGCTGGTCCGGGCTCCCGATCCTGAGGCTCAGGGCTGGGCGGTGCTGTCGAGCCCGGTTTCGAGGCTGGTGGCCGGGTAATGCCGGTTGCTGTCCGGCATCCAGTAGCTCAGATCGTTGTACCAGAAGAGCCGGCCCGGCACCTGGGCGGAACTGAGCTGGGTGTTGGTCATCGCCGAGAGGAGCTGCCCCATCTCGATGGGGGAGAGATCGGTCTGGATGTCTTCCCCGGCGATCTTCAGCAACCGGGGCAGCTCGGCGAGCATCATGGGGCTCACCAGTTTGCGGAACACCTGGGAGAGCACCAGCTTCTGGCGCTCCATCCGGCCCAGGTCGCCCATCTCATCGTGACGGAAGCGGAGGAAGCCCTCCAGGGTTTCCCCCTTCAGCAGCTGGGGGCCGGGATAGAGATCGATGTAGAGCCCCTGGGCGTTGTCCACGTAGTACATCCGTTTGGGCACATCCACCTCGATGCCGCCGAGGGCATCGGCCAGCCGTTCCACGGCCCGCAGGTTGATGCGCACGTAGCGCTCCACCGGTGCATCCAGCAGCCGGCCCATCTCCTCTTTCACCGCGTCCACGCCGCCGAAGGCGAACAGGGCGTTGGCCTTCACCACCCCCAGCCGTTCGGATTCCACAAAGGTGTCGCGCGGCACCTGGGTGAGATGGGTGGCCCCGTTCTTCACCTGCACCGTGAACATCACATCGGTGTTGTCCGCCACCCGGTCGGTGCCCAGCACAAGCACCTGGCGCTGGCCACTGGCGAACGGGTTCACCATGTCGGCCAGCTTCTCCTTGGGAGCCTGGACCAGGCCGGCCAGGCTGGTGCCCAGCAGATGGGGAACCGGCCCGGCCAGGGCGAAACCGCAGGCGATGCCCAGGCTGAAGGGCACCACGGGCAGCCTGAGACCCCGGCTCTGGCGCTGGTTGGGAGGCTTCTTCTGGTCCCCGGCCTGCGGCGGGGCCGTGTCCCTGCGGCCGAGAGTCCCGGAGGTCTGGCCGATCACGGTCACCCCCCGGGAGCCCGCCCGGCTCCGGCCGCTGCCCGCCCGGGAGCGGCGCAGGGATGACCAGCCGCCCGAATCGCGTGCGTCCTGAGGTGGCGGAACCGGTTGGGCCTGGGTCATGGGGGCTCCTGACGGGCGCACCATAAGGGCCAGAACCCCTGCGCACCAGGGTCAGCCGGCCACTACCCGCACCTGGGCAGCGGCATGGTCGGCCCGGCTCCGGGCGGCGGCGAGATCGGCTCCCCGAGCCAGCGCCACCCCCATGCGGCGATGGGGCCGCGCATCCGGCTTGCCGAACAGCAGCACCTGGGTGTCGGGTTCACGCAGGGCCTCCGCCACCCCTTCGAAGCGCACGGATTCGAGCGCCTCCTCGGCCAGGATCACGCGGCTGGCGGCGGGGCCCACGCTGTGGATCCCTGGGATCGGCAGGTCCAGCACCGCGCGCAGATGCAGTTCGAACTCGCTGAGGTTCTGACCCACCAGCGTCACCAGACCCGTGTCGTGGGGGCGGGGGGAGAGTTCAGAGAACACCACCTCCAGGCTCGAGCCGTCGGCGGAGCCGCTGCCGCTTCCGTTGCCGCGGCGGCACAGAAAGAACTCGACGCCGAACAGGCCGGCTCCCCCCAGGTTGTCGGTGACGGCGCGGGCGATGGCCTGGGCCTCGGCCAGTTCGGTCGCCCCCAGGTCGGCCGGTTGCCAGCTGCACTGGTAGTCGCCCCGCTCCTGGATGTGGCCGATGGGAGGACAGAAGAGGGTGGGGCCGTTCCACTGCTTCACCGTGAGCAGGGTGATCTCCAGCTCGAAGTGGAGGAACTCCTCCACGATGACCCGGCTGCCGGAGCCCCTGGCACCGGCCTGGGCCGCGGCCCAGGCCGCCCCGATCTGCTCCGGGCCCTGCACCACGCTCTGCCCCTTGCCGGAGGAGCTCATCACCGGTTTCACCACCACCGGCCAGCCCAGCGCCGCAGCGGCGGCGGCCAGCTCCTCGGCACTCTCCGCATAGGCGAAGCGGGCCGTGCGCAGCCCCAGCTCGGTGGCGGCCAGGTCGCGGATCCGGTCCCGGTTCATCGTCACGGCCGTGGCCCGGGCCGTGGGAATCACGGTGATGCCCTCGCGCTCAAGCTCCGCCAGCGCGTCCACCGCCAGGGCCTCGATCTCGGGGATCACCAGATCGGGCCGGTGGGCGCGCACCACGGCCTTGAGGGCCTCCGAGTCCGTCATCGGCACCACCTCGGCCGCGTCGGCCACCTGCATGGCCGGCGCACCGGCGTAGCGATCCACGGCCACCACCCGGCAACCCAGGCGCTGGGCGGCCATCGCCACTTCCTTGCCGAGCTCGCCGCTGCCCAGCAACATCACGGTGCGGGGAAAGGAACGCTGCATCGAGCCGGGCATCGGCCTGCCGGAAGGGTGGGGCTCCGTCATCCTCCCGTACGTCCGGCCGCCAGGGCTGCCGCACCCGAGCCAACCCCGCGCCTGCTAGAGAAGCGGTTTGCGTGGGCACCCGGCCATGGCCAGGCTGATCGGATTCCGCACCGCCGGTGATGCGGCCGATGGTCTGCTGTTCGGGTGGGACATCACCACCCTGCAGAACGGGGTGCTGGTGTACCTGGGGGTGTCGTCCCTGGCCTTTGTGGTGGTGTGGGTGGTGGGCTACCTGCGCAGCCGCTGAACGCCCCCGGGTGATGCAGGCTGGGCCCGCTCACTCCTGGGTCACGGCGCCATGGGGTTCGTGGCGGCAGGCGGGTCCTCCCCGCTCCAGAGGGTGAGCTGCCGCACGGGCGTCTCCTCGCTGATGAACCCGTAGGCCTCGAACACGGCGGGATCGGGGTGGGTGATTCTCTGGCCTGCGGCCCGCAGTTCGAGCCGGAACCCTTCCTGGTCCATCTGGCGCATCAGGGCCGCGGCTTCCTCGAACCGCGCCGCCATCGCCGCCAGGCTGGAGCAGTCGGCGGTGAGGCCGGTTTCCTTCCAGGTGAAGTAGGCCATGGGGAGAAAGCACCGATGCGGGAGCGGGGCCGGGTGGGTGATCAGGGCAGCAGCAGCAGCCCCGCCACCACCAGTAGCAGGCTCGCGCCCCAGAAACGGATCACCACCTGCTCCTCGCCGAGGCCGCCCAGCTCGAAGTGATGGTGCAGCGGGGCCATCCGGAACAGGCGGCGGCCCTGGCCGTCCTCTCCCTTCGTGGCCTTGAACACCCACACCTGCGCGATCACCGAGAGCGATTCCGCCACAAACACCCCCCCCATCAGCAGCAGGGGCCAGAGGCTGTTCGAGAGCAGGGCCACGGCGGTGAGGGCGGCCCCCATGGCCAGGGAGCCGGTATCCCCCATGAACAGCCGTGCCGGGTGGCGGTTGTGGGCCAGGAACCCCAGCCAGCAGCCGGCCATGGCCACGCAGAAGCCGGCCAGGGCCGGATCGCCCCCATGGCCGCGCAGCATCAGCTGCAGCCCCAGGCCTGTGAACACCACGGCACCGCAGCCGGCGGCCAGCCCATCGAGGCCATCGGTGAGGTTGGTGGCATTGCTCTCCGCCAGGAAGACGAACAGTCCCAGGGGCCAGATCGCCAGCCCGAGCGGCAGCATCCAGCCGAGCGGCAGGGCCACGCTGCCGGCCTCGCCGCTGCCCAGCCACTGGCCCTGGTGGGCCCAGGCCAGGAACAGCACGGCCGCGAGCGCCTGCAGCAGCAACTTGCCCCGGGGTGTGAGGCCGGTGTTGGTGCGGCGCGTGAGGCTGCGCCAGTCATCGATGGCGCCGATCGCCATGTAGGCGAGGGTGATGGCCGCCACCGCCAGCAGCCGCGGATCCGAAGGGCTGATCAGTCCCCCCAGGATCACCCCCACCGGCACCACCAGCAGCCCCCCCATCGTCGGTGTGCCGCCCTTGCTCAGGTGTGTCTGGGGTCCGTCCTCCCGGATCACCTGGCCCAGCTTCAGCTGCCGCAGCCGGGGCACTCCCCATCCCGTCACCAGGGCCGCGATCAGGGCTGATGCCACCAGCGGCAGGGTGAGCATGGAGTTGGCCACGAAGCGGTCACTGGCCGCGCAGGCCGCCACCAGCACAGCGCCCAGCAACAGCGCCGCCAGGCGGCTGTTGCTGGGCCAGAGGCGTCGGGGGGAGGCTGTGGGAGAGGTGGGAGTCAACGGGGCAGGGCGGCACCGTGGCCCAGTTTCCCTGACGCCTCAGCCACGCCGCGCCACCAGGGCGCGGCGCCGTGGCCGCGGCTCAGTCTTCCCAGGCCTCGTCCTGCTGCTCATCGGCCTGGTTGTAGTCCTCCTTCTCGCCCATGAGCGCCGAGAGCTCCTCCTCTTCCACCGTGCTCACCTCGGTGGAGGCGGTTTCCTCGTCGGCCACCAGGCGCCCGCTGGATTCCAGCCAGCTGAGCAGGTCGGGCTCATCCCGCAGGGGGAGCACCGGTGCCGGCTCCTGGCGCCCGTAGCGGGTGAGGGAGGGGTTGATGCTGTCGAGTCGGCTGATGCCAGTGGGGGAGAGTGTGCTCATACGATCCGACGTCCGGGGGGCTGGGCTGGCGATGGAGGCAGGTCTGCTGTCAGGGGTCCGGCTCCAGGCCCCGCGGGAACGGCGATTCCGGGAAGTGCGGCCCGGAGCTGCGGCGCCCGGCACCGCGCTCAGCCGTGCTGAGCTGTGGGGCGGAGGCGCGGAGACCGTGATCAAACGACAGTCCAATCTGGGATCTTAGCGTCCCCTGCGCGTGAGCCACCTTCCCATGGCCGGTCCTGCCGCCTTTTCCGCCGAAGCCCGCTCGGTGTTGCGGCTCTGGGCCCTGGCCCTGGCCCTCAGTGCCGCCCTTGTGGCCGCCGGTGATCGCTGGCCCCAGCCCCTGAGGCCCGACCCGGGCGCGGTGGTGGCCCTGGTGCTGGGAGTGCCCGTGCTGATGGCCCTGCTCGTGCTGCTGCGCTGGCCTCTGCCGCAGCCGCGAGCGGCCCCGCCGGGAGGTCCGGCGGGCCACAGGGGAGAATCGAGCGACTGAGCGCATGGAGACCAGGCGATGGGCCGGGCCAAGAAGGCTGTGCTGGCGTACTCCGGTGGGGTGGACACGAGCGTCTGCATTCCCTATCTGATGAACGAGTGGGGCGTGGAGGAGGTGATCACCTTCGCCGCCGACCTCGGCCAGGGTGACGAGCTCGAGCCCATCCGCCGCAAGGCCCTGGATGCCGGTGCTTCCCAGTCGCTGGTGGGGGATCTGATCGAGCCCTTCATCACGGAGTTCGCCTTCCCCGCCATCCGCGCCAACGCGCTCTACGAGGGGCGTTACCCCCTCTCCACGGCCCTGGCGCGCCCTCTGATCGCCCGGCGCCTGGTGGAGATCGCCCGCGAGGTGGGGGCGGATGCCGTGGCCCATGGCTGCACGGGCAAGGGGAACGACCAGGTGCGCTTCGATGTGGCCATCGGCGCCCTCGCGCCCGACCTCAAGGTGCTCACCCCCGCCCGGGAGTGGGGCATGAGCCGCGAGGAGACGATCGCCTACGGCGAGCGCTGCGGCATTCCTTCCCCGGTGAGCAAGGGCTCGCCCTATTCGATCGATCTCAACCTGCTGGGCCGCTCGATCGAGGCCGGCCCCCTGGAAGATCCGTCGGTGGAGCCGCCCGAGGAGGTCTACGCCATGACCCGCTCGGTGCAGGACGCCCCGGAGGAGCCGCAGACCATCACCATCGACTTCGAGCAGGGCAACCCCGTGGCCATCGATGGCGAGTCGCTCGATCCCGTGAGTCTGATCCGCCGGGCCAATGCGCTGGCGGGGCTGCATGGCTTCGGCCGGCTGGACATGATCGAGAACCGGGTGGTGGGGATCAAGAGCCGGGAGATCTATGAGACCCCCGGGCTGCTGCTGCTGATCCGCGCCCACCAGGAACTGGAGAGCCTCACCCTGGCCGCCGACGTGGTGCGCACCAAGCGCCAGCTCGAGCAGCAGTGGGCCGATCTGGTCTACCAGGGGCTGTGGTTCGGCCCCCTGAAGGACGCCCTGGACGGCTTCTTCGACCGTACCCAGCGCACGGTGAACGGCTCGGTGCGGCTGCGGCTGCACAAGGGAAACGCCACGGTGGTGGGGCGCCAGAGTGCCGCCAACAGCCTCTACGTGCCGGACATGGCCACCTACGGTTCGGATGATCGGTTCGATCACCGGGCCGCCGAGGGTTTCATCTACGTGTGGGGCCTGCCCACGCGTCTCTGGGCAGCGAGCCACCGGAGCGGCTGATCGGCGTGCCCATGGGCCCGGCGGGGCTCAGGCCGGTCGGCGACCCTCGAGGCCGAAGGCGTGGCGCAGGGCCTGGCCCAGGGAGGGGCGCCCGGCACGGCCGGGCAGGCGGTGGGGCTCGAGCGCTTCAGGCGCACTGCCCTGCAGTTGAAGCACCTGCTGGCGGAGCTTGCCGTTCTGCTCAAGCAACCGTTGGCGTTGGGTGAGGATGGGGGCCATCCGCTCCTCGAACTTCCGCTCGAAGATCTCGGGCAGCGTGTCCAGCAGGCTGCGCAGATCCTCCAGCTCCCGGTGGGCGGCCCTGAGCTCCTGCAGCACCGCGAGCCGTCGTGCTGCAGGCGGATCGCGATCCACCGGCCCCGGCTGCACCGGGTGGTGGCCGCTGAGCGGGTCGGTGCCAGGACGCTGGAACATCGGGCGAACCTACGCTGCCTGGCCCCGGTTGACAAGGTGCGCCCCCGGGGCTCCAGCGAGGAACCCCTGGGGGCGCCGGGACGGCAGGCTCAGACCGTGGCGGGCTGGGGAGCGGCGTCGCTCGTGCTGCCGACAGCGGCGCGGGGGGCCGGCATCGGGCCGTCCTGCTTGACCGTGAGGTAGCGGATCACGTCCTCGGAGAGACGCATGGCGCGCTCCAGAGGTGCCACCTGCTGGCCGTCGCCGTTGTGGTTGAGCTGCACGTAGATCCCCTCCCGATGCTTGTCGATCGAGTAGGCCAGCCGCCGCTTGCCGCGCATCTGGCAGTCGAGCACCTCGCCACCGGATTCGGTCACCAGATCGCGGTACTTGGTGATGTGGCTCTCAACCTCCTCCTCCGGAATGTCCGGACGAAGGATGTACATCGTTTCGTAGTAAGGCTGCGTCATGGAGTCGCCTGTCGAAGAGGCCCGCAGGGGCGTGGAAAGGGCGGTTGCCGATGGTCCGGGCCTCTGCCTGGCCCATCAGCGACGGATCGCCCAACCTATCGCAGCGACGCAGCCGCTCAGCCCGGCGCTCCTCCGGGCACTCAGTAGAGCTGCATCCGCACGGCGTCGGACACGGCCGGCAGGTCGGCCTCCTCGCCCCGCAGGCTCTGCACCATGCCGAACACCACCAGCACCATCGCCCCCAGGAACACGGTGTTGCTGAGGGTGCGCAGAGCGAAGCCCCCTCCCATCGGGGCCAGCAGCACGGTGAACACCAGGGACACCAGCACCAGCAGGATGTCGATCAGGATCGCCTGCAGCACGCTGAAGCGGATCAGGTAGGGCACCCGGGGGTTGCGCACCACCGCCAGGAACAGCACCAGGAAGAGCAGGAACCCCCCGAACGGCACGGCCTGCTGCAGCAGGGCCACCGGCAGGGCCGGCAGGGTGAGCCACTGCAGCACCGGGAAGAGGCCGAACAACCCCCGGCCGAAGCCCACCGCATCGGCCCAGGGCAGGAGGTAGGCCAGGGCTGCCAGCAGTCGATGCCAGAGCGGGGCGCCTTGCATGGCAGGGGTGACGTCTTGGCCCTGCAGGCTAGGCAGCCGCCAGCTGCCGCTCGGCCGCCGCCCGCATCGCCTCCACGGGCACGTCTGTGATTCCGCTCCAGAGCCGCAGGGCGGCGGCGCCCTGCTGCACCAGCATCTCGAGCCCGTCGATCGTGCGGCAGCCCCGGGGCTCCGCCGCCCGCAGCAGCCGGCTGGGCCGCGGGGTGTAGATGAGGTCGTACACCCAGCACTCCTGCGGCAGAGCGGCGAGGTCGGGGGCGTCCAGCGGGCAGGCGCGGGCCGCACCGGGGTCGGCGGGGGAGGCCATCCCCACGGGCGTGGTGTTCACCAGCAGCTGGCACGCGGGCAGCAGCTCGCCCAGCCGCTCCCAGGGATGGGTGCAGAGCTGGGGGGCCCAGGCCCGGCAGCCGCCCACGAAGCGCTCCAGGCTGGCGGGCTGCCGGCCCACCACCGCGATCGCCCCGCAGCCCAGGTCCACCAGGCCCGCCACCACGGCCCTGGCGCTGCCTCCGCAACCCAGCACCACCGCCCGGCTGCCCTGCCAGGCATGGCCGTCCTGCCGCAGGGGCGCCAGGAAGCCCTCCACGTCGGTGTTGGTGCCGAGCCATCCCCCGGCCTGCCGCCGCACCAGCGTGTTCACGGCCCCCACCCGGGCGGCGAGGGGAGAGAGGTCAGCGCAGAGCGTCGCCACCGCCTGCTTGTGCGGCAGGGTCACATTGAGGCCGCGGCAGTCGAGGGCCTCCAGGGCCCGCACCACGGCGGCCAGCTCAGCGGCAGGGGTGGGCAGGGCCAGGTAGATCCAGTCGAGCCCGAGGGCAGCCAGGGCGGCGTTGTGCATGGCCGGCGACAGCGAGTGCCGCACCGGATCCCCCAGCACTCCCAGCAGGGCCGTGGACGCGGAGATCGGCAGGGCCATCGCGGGCGGGGCGGCGGGACAGCCCCGGAACCGTAACCGCCTGTTCGGGAACCACCCCTCGCCTGGCCCCGTCCCCGCTGATGAAGATGCAGAGACGCAACTCGAACCACTGAGGAGGTGGGAACCCATGGGAAAGGTCGTCGGTATTGACCTCGGCACCACGAACAGCTGTGTCGCCGTGATGGAGGGCGGCAAGCCCACGGTGATCGCCAACGCGGAAGGGTTCCGCACCACCCCCTCGGTGGTGGCCTACACCAAGAACCAGGACCAGCTGGTGGGCCAGATCGCCAAGCGCCAGGCGGTGATGAACCCCGAGAACACCTTCTATTCGGTGAAACGCTTCATCGGCCGCCGGGTGGACGAGGTGAACGAGGAATCGAAGGAAGTGAGCTACGGCGTGGAGAAGGCCGGCTCCAACGTGAAGGTGAAGTGCCCGGTGCTGAACAAGCAGTTCGCCCCGGAGGAGGTGAGTGCCCAGGTGCTGCGCAAGCTGGCCGAGGACGCCGGCAAGTATCTCGGTGAAACGGTGACCCAGGCGGTGATCACCGTGCCCGCCTACTTCAACGACTCCCAGCGCCAGGCCACCAAGGACGCCGGCAAGATCGCCGGCCTCGAGGTGCTGCGCATCATCAACGAGCCCACCGCGGCCGCCCTGGCCTACGGCCTCGACAAGAAGAGCAACGAGCGCATCCTGGTGTTCGACCTGGGCGGCGGCACCTTCGACGTGTCGGTGCTGGAGGTGGGCGACGGCGTGTTCGAGGTGCTCTCCACCTCCGGTGACACCCACTTGGGCGGCGACGACTTCGACAAGGTGATCGTGGATCACCTGGCCGACAGCTTCAAGGCCAACGAAGGCATCGATCTGCGTCAGGACAAGCAGGCCCTGCAGCGCCTCACCGAGGCGGCCGAGAAGGCCAAGATCGAGCTCTCCAGCGCCACCCAGAGCGAGATCAACCTGCCCTTCATCACGGCCACGCCGGAGGGGCCCAAGCACCTCGACCTCACCCTCACCCGGGCCAAGTTCGAGGAGCTGGCCAGCAAGCTGATCGACCGCTGCCGCGTGCCGGTGGAGCAGGCCCTCAAGGACGCCAAGCTCTCCTCCTCGGAGCTCGATGAGGTGGTGATGGTGGGCGGTTCCACCCGCATCCCGGCGGTGCTGGAGCTGGTGAAGCGCATCACCGGCAAGGACCCCAACCAGACCGTGAACCCCGATGAGGTGGTGGCCGTGGGTGCCGCCATCCAGGGCGGTGTGCTGGCCGGTGAGGTGAAGGACATCCTGCTGCTGGACGTCACCCCCCTCTCGCTGGGTGTGGAGACCCTCGGCGGCGTGATGACCAAGATGATCCCCCGCAACACCACCATCCCCACCAAGAAGTCGGAGGTGTACTCCACCGCGGTGGATGGCCAGACCAACGTGGAGATCCACGTGCTCCAGGGCGAGCGCGAGATGGCCAGCGACAACAAGTCGCTCGGCACCTTCCGCCTCGACGGCATCCCCCCGGCTCCCCGTGGCGTGCCCCAGATCGAGGTGACCTTCGACATCGACGCCAACGGCATCCTGAGCGTGACCGCCAAGGACAAGGGCAGCGGCAAGGAGCAGAGCATCTCGATCACCGGCGCCTCCACCCTCAGCGACAACGAGGTGGACAAGATGGTGAAGGACGCCGAGGCCAATGCCGCGGCCGACAAGGAGAAGCGCGAGCGCATCGACCTCAAGAACCAGGCCGAAACCGCCATCTACCAGGCCGAGAAGCAGCTGGGCGAACTCGGCGACAAGGTGAGCGCCGAGGACAGGGAGAAGGTGGAGAGCTCCAGCAAGGCGCTCAAGGAGGCCGTCGAGAAGGAGGACTTCGCCACGGTGAAGACCGAGCTTGAAGCCCTGCAGAAGGCCCTCTACGCCGCCGGTGCCGCTGTGTACCAGCAGGCCGCCGGTGCCGAGGCCGCCGCGGGCGCGGCGGGTGGCAACGGCGCCAGTGCCGAGGCCGGCAGCGGCTCCTCCAGCGACGACGTCATCGACGCCGAATTCACCGAGAGCAAGTGAGGTCCAGGCGTCTTCGCGGCTGATCTCCAGCCTCGAGCCCCAGCCCCCATCCCGGGGGCTTTTTTGCTGTCACGTCACCGGGCAGTTGCCTCACCCGTAGCGGCCGGCCATGAAAAAAGCCCCCCAGCGGGGGGCGCGGGGTCTCCGCCGGTCAATCGGACCCGGGTTCAGGGGCTGATCCGGGCCACGGCGGCCATCGACTTCTCCACCACGGCGGCAGGCATGGTCACGTAGCCCAGCTCCGGAGCCAGGGCCTGATTCGGCTCCGACAGCATCGTGTTGAACACCTTCTTGAGCAGATCGGTCTTGTCGCCGTTGCCGCTCTCGTAAGCCAGGATCCAGGTGAAGGTGACGATCGGGTAGCCCTTGGCGGGATTGGGATCGCCGCCGATCAGATCGGGGCCCAGGTCGATGGCGGCGAGGGCCTCGCTCTCGGTGGCGTTGGTGGGTTTGACGATGTCACCGGATCCGTTCTGCAGGGCGGCAGCCTGGAGTTTGCCCTGGACGTAGGCCACCTCCACGTAGCCCAGGCCGCCCTCGAGCTGGTTGAGCTGGGCCGCCACGCCCTCGTTACCCTTGGCACCGACGCCGGTGGGCCAGTTCACCGCCTTGTCGGCCCCAGGGCCTGCGCTCCAGTCCTGGCTGATCGCCGCCAGGTGCTTGGTGAAGTTGTAGGTGGTGCCGGAGCCGTCGGAGCGGTGCACGATGGTGATCGTCTTGTCGTCGCAGCCGAGCTCCTTGTAGTTGGTGATCTTGCCGAGGAAGATGTCCGCCAGCTGCTTCTGGGTGAGCTTGAGCTCGCAGCCGGGGTTGTTGTAGGCCACGGCGATCGCGCCGGCCGTCATCGGGATCTGCAGCACGCCCCGGGGCACCTTGGCGATGTCGTCGGCCTTCATCGGCGCGTCGGAGGCGCCGAAGTCCACGGTGCCGGCGATGAACTGGCGCACACCGGCTCCGGAGCCCACCGACTGGTAATTCACATTGATGCCCTCCCCGCTCATGTCCTTGAACCAGCGCTGGTAGATGGCAGCCGGGAAGGAGGCTCCGGCTCCGTTGAGGGTGCCGGTGAGCCCGGATCCGCTCCCGCCACCGCCGCCGCAGGCGGCCAGGGAGAGGGAGAGGCCCGACAGGGCGAGGGCAGCGGCGGTGCGGCGGGGCAGGCCGGAAAGCAGCGTCATGTCTGTGGTGGCGGGGAAGGGAGGTAACGACGTCACCGGCTCGAACGTACGCAGCGGGGGTGCCCTCCCGCCATAACGCGTTCTTAACGAGGCTGGGGTGCCCCCTCCACCTGTGTCACCACCCATTCGGCACTGGCCGGGGCCAGCAGCACCCCATTGCGGTAGTGCCCACTGGCGATGAGCAGCCCAGGTTCCAGCTGCTCCAGCACCGGGGCCGGCCGATCCACCGGCCGGGCGCGATGGCCGTGCCACCGCTGCTCCACCCTGGCCGACGCCAGCCAGTCGAGCTGGGCATCCCCCCAGTGCCGCAGTGCCGCCAGCCGGGCGGGATCCGCCACGTGCCCGGGCTCGAGGCTGGCTCCCAGCCAGAAGTGCCGTCCACCAGGCCGGTCGGGCCGGGGAACCAGGTTGACTCCACGCCACACCACCACCCCCGGCCAGCTCCAGGCCGGGGGCGCCACCAGGCTGAGCTCCAGGGCCTGGCCGAGCACGGGGGTGATCGGCAGCTGATGCCCCAGGTTCCGCAGCAAGTCCGTGCACGCCACTCCTGCCGTGAGCACCAGCCAGGGCGTGACGGCCAGCGCCTCGCCCCCTTCCCCCTCCAGGCGCCAGCCGTCGGCGCCCCCCTGCCGGCGGATCGCCGTGACCCGGCGCGCCTGGCTCCGCAGTCCGGCGGCGCGGGCGTCGGCGAGCAGGGCGGCCATGGCGTCGCCGGGATCCAGTTGTCCATCCCGGGGAGAGAACAGGGCCCCGGAGGCAGCGGGGGGAACGGAGGGCTCCAACGCGCTGAGCCGTTCCCTGTCCCACTGCTCCAGCGGCAGCCCCATGGCCTGGCGCTCCTCCACCAGCCGCTGCTGGCGCAGCAGCTCCTCGGCGTCCGCGGCCAGCCACAGCAGGCCATGGCGGTAGGCCAGGCGGTGCCCCTGCGCCTCGAGCAGGGGGATCCAGCTGTGCCACAGCTCGAGGCTGCGCTGGCGCAGCCGCCAGGCACGGCCGCGGCCGCGGTGAAACACCTGGGCCATGAGCACGCCGAGGGCGGCCGTGCTGCCGCTGCGCCGCTCCGGATCAGGCGACCGTGCAGCGGAGCCGGAGGGCTCGAGGGCGGGATCCACCAGCAGCACCGGGTGGCCCCGCCGCTGCAGCAGCCAGGCGCAGCACAGACCCACGATGCCGGCTCCCACGACCGCCACCGGCTGGCGGGACGAGGCCGGGGCCAGGCAGGCTGCAGCCTCGTTCACGGCTTCCCGGCGGTCAGCCGGCCGGGACTCAGGCCTGCTTCAGATCGGCCTGCACCTGCTCGGGGAGGATCTGAGCGTACTTACCGAAGCCGCTGGCCACCTGGATGTAGGCCTTGCGCAGCTTCTCGCCGTCCTGGAGGCGGGCCGCCTCATCGAGCTGCGCCATGGCGGTCTTGAGCTGGCTGGCCAGCTGTTCGGCTTCGGGCCGGTCGGCGGGCAGCAGCCGCTGGTTGATGTAGGACATCTGGCGTCCCACTTCCTGCATGGGGCCCCGCAGGAGATTGCGGGTGAAGGTCCAGTCGCGGTCCCTCACCAGGGCGGCCAGTTCGGGCAGCCGGTCGCGGGCGGCGAGGAAGCCCTCGGCCTGCCGTTCGATCGCCGCGATGTCCTCGGCACTGAGGCTGGGGGGCTTGGCCTGGCTGCCGCTGCAGGCCGTGAGCCCCACGCAGAGCAACAGGGCCAGCCCGAGGGAGGCCAGCCGGCGCAGGGTCCCGCCACAGGCCCGACGCAGGGCGGCGAAGCGGAATCGGACTGGCGAACCAGAGGCCATCGCGGAAAGCATGTCAGTGCAGACCCCGACTGTATCCACCATGCAGGACCCTGACCCGCCGCTGTCGCGGCTCGCAACGGGCGGTGGGCTCGGGCTGACCGGGGCCTGGTGGCCCTTGGGGCCCCTCCCCTAGAACGGCTGCTGCAAGCAGGGGCTCTGCCTGGACCATGCGTGTGGACACTCTGCCGCTGGCTGCCATCCACCGCCCCCTGCAGCGGCGCCTGGACGAGGACAAGGTGAGCGCGCTCATGGCCTCGATCGCCCGTGAGGGGCTGCGGGAGCCGATCGACGTGCTCGAGGTGGAGGGCCGCTTCTGGGGCTTCAACGGCTGCCACCGGGTGGCCGCCCATGAACGTCTGGGCCTGCCCACGATCCGGGCCCGGATCCGGCGGGCCACCCCGCAGGTGCTACGGATGCATCTGCTCTGATGCCTTCACGGCTCACCTGCGCCCCCCCGCCTGCGCCCGATGTCTTCCCCCACGGCCATCCTGCAGCTGATCTGTCCGGATCGCCCCGCCCTGGTCAGTGAACTCTCCGGCTGGGTGGCGGCCAACGGCGGCAACATCCGTCACGCCGATCACCACACCGACCTCGGGGCCGGCCTGTTCCTCAGCCGCATCGAATGGGCCCTGGAGGGTTTCGGCCTGCCGCGCGAGGCCATCGCCCCGGCCGTCTCGGCCCTGGCCCGGCGCCTGGGCGGCGAGGGGGAGCTGCACTTCTCCGACGCCATCCCCCGGGCCGCCATCTTCGTGAGCCGCCAGGACCACTGCCTGGTGGATCTGCTCTGGCGGGTGCGCGCCGGCGAGCTGCCGATGCAGGTGCCGCTGGTGGTGTCCAACCACCCGGATCTCCAGCCGCTCGCCGAAGGTTTCGGTGCCCGCTACGCCCACGTGCCCGTGTCGGCGGCCACCAAGGGGGAGGCGGAACAGGCCCAGCTGGAGCTGCTGCGGCAGCACGGCATCGAACTGGTGGTGCTGGCCAAGTACATGCAGGTGCTGAGCGCCGGTTTTCTCGAAGCGTTCCAGCGGGAGCCTTTCCCTGCCGGCGGTGGGACGGGCAGCAGCCCCCGGGTGATCAACATCCACCACTCCTTCCTGCCGGCGTTCCAGGGGGCCCAGCCCTACCACCGGGCCTGGGAGCGGGGGGTCAAGCTGATCGGCGCCACCGCCCACTACGTGACCGAGGAGCTGGATGCCGGCCCGATCATCGAGCAGGCCACCGTGCATGTGAGCCACCGCGACGAGGTGGAGGACCTGATCCGCAAGGGCCGGGACACCGAACGGCTGGCACTCGCCAGGGCCGTGCGCCTGCATCTGCGCCGTCAGGTGATGGTCTACCGCGGGCGCACGGCGGTCTTCGACTGAGCGCCCGATCCTCCGGGCGCCCGATCCTCCCCCGTGGCGGATGGGACCGGCTCCACCAGACTGCGCCTGGCGTGATCGGCCAGCACCGCCTTGCTCAGCGGTCCCTTCAGGTGGTCCCAGGGCAGCACCCGCTCCGCACTCCAGGTGGCGTGGATCACCTCCTCCCAGGGGGGTGGCGGCGGCATTCCGGCCGGCCGTTCCACCTCGCCGGCCAGCACGGCCCGGTAGGCCCGTTTCCATCCCCCCAGACTCTCGTTCTGGCCCCGGGCGGCGGCGATCACCGGGGCCAGCCGCCGGTCACTGCGGGAGAGCAGGGCCTGGATCACGCTCCAGCCGTAACTCTCGGGGCGCAGCTCCACCCCCTTGGGCCTGAGCCGTTTGGCCAGCAGCTTCAGGCGCTTCTCGGCCTCCGGCCGCACCCCCTGCCACTGGAACGGCGTGTGGGCCTTGGGCACGAAGGTGCTCACCCCCAGGCTGAGCCGCAGGCCCGGGGTGGCCTTCTTGAGCTCCAGCAGCAGGGAGGCGGTGGCTTCGATGTCGGCCTCCTCCTCCGTGGGCAGCCCCGCCATGCCGTAGAGCTTGAGGCCGGTGAGTCCACCCTCCTTGGCGTAGCGGGCGGCGGCGAAGATCTCCTCGGTGGCGAGTTTCTTGTTCACCACCTCGCGCATGCGGGCACTGCCGCTCTCGATCGCGATCGTGAGCGATCGGCTGCCCCGCCGGGCCAGGATCCGGCCCAGCTCCGGGGTCACCGTGGCCGCCCGCACCGAACTCACGCTCACGCGGGTGTCTGCGAAGCGGTCCTGGTCCAGCCACTGGAGCAGGTCGGCGAACTGGGGGTGCTGGGTCACCGAGGCCCCCAGCAGCCCGAGGCGCCGGGTCACCGCCAGGCCGGCCTCCACGGCGGGGATCAGACCGTCGTCGAGCGAGGGGGTGCGGAAGGGAAGGGTGAGGTAGCTGGCCAGGCAGAAGCGGCACAGCTCCGGACAGCTGCGCACCACCTCCACCATGTGGATTGACGGCCAGGCGCTTTCCGGGGTGACGACGGTGGAGTGGCTGAGGGTGTTGCCCTGCCAGGTCTGCTTGGCAAGGCTGGTGGGCAGGTCGCCGCTCACCGGGGTCACCGCCAGCAGGTTGCCGTCGCTGCCGTAGTCGGGCCGGTAGAGCGCCGGCACGTAGACCCCCGGCACCTGCGCCAGGGCGGCGAGCCGCTCATCCCGGCAGGCCTGCCGGCAGCTCTGCAGCGCGTCGATGAAGGCGGGCAGCAGCAGTTCGCCGTCGCCCAGCAGCACCGCATCGAGAAACGGGGCCAGGGGTTCCGGGTTGGCGGTGAGCACCGGCCCGCCGCCGAACACGATCGGATCCTCGTCACCCCGCTGGCTGGCCCAGATCGGAATCCGCTGCTGTTCCAGCAGATCCAGCAGCACCGGGCCGTCCAGCTCCCAGCTCAGGGAGAGCCCGAAGAGGTCGCAGCGGCGATGGGGCGGATCGCCCTGGTCGGTGAAGAGGCGCCGCACGTCCACGTCGGCGCGCCGCGCCAATGTGGCCCACACTACCTGATAGCCCAGGCTGGTGATCCCCACGCTGTAGGTGCTGGGGAAAGCCAGCACCGCCCGCAGGGCGCCAGCCGCGGGCTGGGCGGGTTCGAACAGCAGGGTTTCCTGGTGCAGGGCTGCAGGGGGCGATCGGCTCCCTCCAGCGTCTCACCCGGTGGGCAGCGGCCTCATTGCCCCACCAGGGCCTTGAGGGGCGCGATCAGGCCCGAGACCGCTGAAGACGCTTCCGCCTGGGTCGGCGCGCTGCCGCCGACCGTCTGGATCAGCATCTGGGCAGCGCTGTCGATGGCCGGCCACTTCTCGCCCGCCAGCGGCTGAATCATGGGCGCCGCCTTCTGCCACAACGCCGGGAATCCGCCCAGCGTGCCCAGCGCGGCCCGAAGATTGCCTCCGTTGAGCTGGGCATCGCCCTGCCGCAGCAGGTCGAGCACCGGGTTCACCGCCGGCGCCAGGGCGGCCTGGCCGGCGCTGCTGGCGGCTTCCTTCACCGTGTCCTGCATGGTCTGGCTGGCCTTCTGGCAGCCGCCGAGGGCGAGCCCACCGGCCAGGCTGACCACCATGGCGGCGGCCAGTACGGAGGAGCCTGGCCCTGGCCGCCTGGGTGCCGGCTGGCAGGTGCTGGACCCGGGGTCTGCATGGCGCATGGGCTGCTCCAGTGTTCCCCCGAACCTATTGAGCGCAGAACGGCGTGTCCAGCTCGATCAGGTGTCCGTTGCATGTGTTGATCCGTGCACGGTCTCTGCGCCCGGTTTCTCCTCGGGGCGCGGGCGCAGCGGCACGGAGCTGAGCCGCAGGCTGGCGGTGCCGGAGGCCGAGCCGGCGGTGCCGGCCGGTGCCGGCAGCATCAGCCGTTTGAACAGCGACTGGCGGTGCAGCAGCCGGGCCATCACCAGGCTGCCGAGACAGGCCACCAGCACCGGTCTGAGGATCAGCAGATCCTTGGTGACGGCGAAGGTGAGGAAGGTGGCGCTGATCGGCGCCCTGGCGCAGGCGGCCATGAAGGCCCCCATGCCGGCGAACACGGCGGTGCTGGGGGCGGAGGGACCCAGCTGCTCCACCCCGGCGGCTGCGGCCAGACCCAGAGCTCCGCCCAGGGTGAGCATGGGAGCGAACAGCCCGCCTGGCGTGCCCGCCGCCGCCGCCATGCCGGTGGTGAGAAACACCACCAGGAAGATCGCCAGCGCCTTGGCGAGATCCACGTTGCCCTCGGCGATCGCCTGGCGGATGCCGGCGCGGTTGATGAAGTCCGGTGGCAGCCAGGCATCCACCAGGCCCAGCAGGGTGCCGGTGGCGGTCATCGCCCCGGCCAGGGGAACGCGCCAGCGCAGGCGCAGCTGCTGCAGCGTCACCACGTAGCGGCAGTAGAGCTCGGCGGCGAGGGCCACGATCACGCCCAGGAGGAACAGCCACAGCAGGTCGATCGGCCGCACCACCACGAACGTCATCACCTGCCGCTGCAGCTGGAAGGTGCTGGCGGAACCGCCGAGGCTCGACTCCGGTTCGAGATTCACCAGCCGGGCCAGCCCGAGCAGGTCGGCCCAGGTGTCCGCCCAGAAGGTGGTGACCAGCACCAGCAGCATCACCACCGGCCTGGCCCCCTGCAGGAGTTCCTCCAACGTGTAGAGAAAGCCGCCGATCGGTGCCCGGAACACCGCCGCGATGCCGGCCCCGCCGCCTGCGGCCACGATCAGCCGGCGGAAGGCGTTGGGCGCGCGCAGCAGCCGCGCCATCTCCCAGCCCACCGAGCTGCCCATCTGCACCGACGGACCGGAGGGGCCGAGGGGAAACCCGCTGCCGATCGCCACGATCCCGGCCACCAGCTTGACGGTGGCCACCTGGAACCCCATCGGGATCGGCTGGCGGCGCAGGAACTGCATCACCTGGGGAATGCCTGAGCCCTGGGCCGCAGGGGCCAGGATCTGCACCAGCGCCCCCGCCACCAGGCCGCCGCCGCCGCCGATGGCCGGCAGCACCAGCCAGCGGGGGCCCAGCTCCAGCATGTGAATCCGCCAGCGGCCCAGCCCATCGAGGCCGCTGCGGAACAGCAGGGCGGCGGTGGTGGCGCCCAGCCCGGTGATGATCAGCGCCAGCACCACCACCAGCCAGCGGTGCTCCAGCAGCTGGCGGATCGAGGTGCTGCGTACGGGCTCCAGCCGCGGCTGGCGCAGCGCGGTGGTGCCCGGTGGCCGGGGTTTCAGTCGCAGCGGACCCTGCATCGGGCCGCCCCCTTCACACCTCCGCCAGCACCTTCGCCTCCTCCTCGGCGCTCACCACCCGGCCGGCATCCTCGAAGCCCTCGATCTGATCGAAGTTGAGGTAGCGGTAGAGCTCCGCGCCGTAGGGATCGATCTTCTCGGCCGCGATCGCCAGGTACTCCTCCTTGCTGGGGATGCGGCCCAGCTGGGCACACACGGCCGCCAGTTCGGCGCTGCCCAGGTACACCTGGGCGCCGTTGCCGAGGCGGTTGTTGAAGTTGCGGGTGCTGGTGGAGAACACGGTGGTGTTGTCCTCCACGCGGGCCTGGTTGCCCATGCACAGGGAGCAGCCGGGCATCTCCATGCGCGACCCCGCCGCCTCGAAGATGGCGTAGTAGCCCTCTTCCTTGAGCTTCTCCTCGTCCATGCGGGTGGGGGGACACACCCACAGGCGGGCGGCGTTCTCGCCCTGGCCCTGCAGCACGTTGGCGGCGGCGCGGTAGTGGCCGATGTTGGTCATGCAGGAGCCGATGAACACCTCATCGATCGGCGCACCCGCCACCTCGCTCAGCGTCTTGACGTTGTCGGGGTCGTTGGGGCAGGCCAGGATCGGCTCGGTGATCGCATCGAGATCGATCTCGATCACAGCGGCGTACTCCGCGTCCGGGTCGGCCTCCATCAGTTGCGGATCGGCCAGCCAGGCCTCCATCGCCTTGATGCGGCGGGCCAGGGTGCGGGCATCGCCGTAGCCGCGGGCGATCATGTTCCTGAGCAGGGCCACGTTGCTGCGCAGGTACTCGCTCACCGTGTCCACCGAGAGCTTGATGGTGCTGCCGGCACAGGAGCGCTCGGCGGTCGCGTCTGTCAGTTCAAAGGCCTGCTCCAGCTTCAGATCGGGCAGGCCCTCGATCTCCATGATCCGGCCGTTGAACACGTTCTTCTTGCCCTCCTTGGCCACCGTGAGCAGCCCCTGCTGGATCGCCACGTAGGGAATGGCGTTCACCACATCCCGCAGGGTCACCCCCGGCTGCAGCGCGCCGGAGAACTTCACCAGCACCGATTCCGGCATGTCCAGCGGCATGGCACCGATGGCGGCGGCGAAGGCCACCAGGCCCGAGCCGGCCGGGAAGGAGATGCCCAGGGGGAAACGGGTGTGGCTGTCACCGCCGGTGCCCACCGTGTCGGGCAGCAGCATGCGGTTGAGCCAGCTGTGGATGATGCCGTCGCCGGGGCGCAGGGCCACGCCGCCGCGGGAGCTGATGAAGTCGGGCAGTTCGGCGTGGGTCTTCAGGTCCACCGGCTTGGGGTAGGCGGCGGTGTGGCAGAAGCTCTGCATCACCAGATCGGCGCTGAAGCCCAGGCAGGCCAGCTCCTTCATCTCGTCGCGGGTCATGGGCCCGGTGGTGTCCTGGGAGCCCACGGTGGTCATCAGCGGCTCGCAGCTGGTGCCGGGGCGCACGCCCGCCAGGCCGCAGGCCCTGCCCACCATCTTCTGGGCCAGGGTGAAGCCCTTGCCGGTGTCGGCCGGGGCCACCGGGCGGATGAACAGATCGGAAGGGGGCAGGCCCAGCTGCACGCGCACCTTGTCGGTGAGGGCGCGGCCGATCATCAGCGGGATGCGGCCGCCGGCGCGCACCTCATCGGTGATGGTGCTGGGCTTGAGTTCGAAGCGGGCCACGATCTCGCCGGCCTTCGGCTCGCCGGCGGCCCGCTCGATCGTGCCGGCGTAGGGGCGGATCGTGATCACGTCGCCGGAGTTGAGGGCGCTCACGTCGCACTCGATCGGCAGGGCGCCGGAGTCTTCGGCGGTGTTGAAGAAGATCGGCGCGATCTTGCCCCCCAGCACCACGCCGCCGCTGCGCTTGTTGGGCACGTGGGGGATGTCGGTGCCGGTGTGCCAGAGCACCGAGTTGATCGCCGATTTGCGGGAGCTGCCGGTGCCCACCACGTCGCCCACGTAGGCCACGGGGTGGCCCTTGCCCTTGAGCTCGGCGATCAGCGCCAGGCCGCCGGGCATGCGGGTCTCCAGCATCGCCGTGGCGTGCAGGGGGATGTCCGGCCGGGTGGTGGCGTGGGTGGCCGGCGAGAGGTCGTCGGTGTTCGTCTCTCCCTCCACCTTGAACACCGTCACGGTGATCTCGGCGGGCAGCTCCGGCTTGGCGGTGAACCACTCCGCGGCGGCCCAGCTGTCCACCACCTGCTTCGCCCAGGGGTTGGTCTCGGCCAGCTCCAGCACGTCGTGGAAGGCGTCGTAGACCAGCAGCGTGCGGCTCAGACCCTCGGCGGCGGCCGCGGCGATGGTGGCGTCGCCGCTGGAGAGCAGCTCGATCAGGGCGCCCACGTTGTAGCCGCCGATCATGGTGGCCAGCAGCCGCACCGCCTCCACCGGGCTCAGCAGGGGACTGGTGGCGGTGCCCCTGGCCACGCCGCTCAGCCAGCCGGCCTTCACGTAGGCCGCCTCATCCACCCCCGGCGGAATCCGCTCGCTGAGCAGGTGCAGCAGGAAGGTTTCCTCGCCTGCCGGCGGCGCCTCCAGCAGCTCGGTGAGGGCCTGGGTCTGCTCGGCCGTGAGGGGCAGGGCCGGGATTCCCTGGGCTTCCCGCTCGGCGGCGGCGACGCGGTAGCTGGAGAGAAAGGTGTCTGCGGCCATGCCCTACAAGGTCGATCTGCCTTCCATTGTTCTGGTCGGCGCTGCCGGTTGTTGGTGTGCGCTGTTGCAAATGGCCCCTGTCTAGGGTGGAGGGTCACTTTGTCCTTCCTGCGCAGCGTCCTCCCATGCATGCCTCCACCAGCGATCTCCATGTGGTGGAAACCCGCCCCCTGGTGGCGCCCGCCCTGCTGCACCGGGAACTGCCCATCGGTGAGCGTTCCGCCACCACCGTTCAGCAGGCCCGGGAGCGGGTCAAGGCGATCCTGCATGGGCGCGACCACCGGCTTCTGGTGATCGTCGGTCCGTGCTCGGTGCACGACGTGTCGGCGGCGAAGGAGTACGCCGGCCGGATTGCTGCGCTGCAGCAGCGCCATCGCTCCGAGCTGGAAGTGGTGATGCGGGTGTACTTCGAGAAGCCACGCACCACCGTGGGTTGGAAAGGCCTGATCAACGACCCCCACCTCGACGGCAGCTACGACATCAACACCGGCCTGCGGCTGGCCCGTGAGCTGCTCCTGCACGTGGCCGAACTCGGACTGCCGGCGGCCACCGAGCTGCTCGATCCGATCGTGCCCCAGTACATCGCCGATCTGATCAGCTGGACGGCCATCGGCGCCCGTACCACCGAAAGCCAGACCCATCGCGAGATGGCCTCGGGTCTGTCGATGCCGATCGGCTTCAAGAACGGCACGGACGGCACGATCGCCACCGCCATCAACGCCGTGGAAGCAGCCGCCCGTTCCCACCATTTCCTGGGCATCAACCAGGACGGCTACGCCTCGATCATCACCACCACGGGCAATCCCGATGGTCATCTGGTGCTGCGAGGCGGCAAGGGCGGCACCAACTACCACCCCGAGGCGATCGAGACGGCCGCCCTGGCCCTCGAGGCCGCCGGCCTGCCGTCACGGCTGATGGTGGATTGCAGCCACGGCAACTCCAACAAGGACTACCGCCGCCAGACCGAGGTGGCGGCCCGGGTGGCCGACCAGGTGGCTGGCGGCAGCCGGCACGTGATGGGGGTGATGCTGGAAAGCCATCTGGTGGCGGGCCAGCAGCCGATCCCCTCGGATCTGGCCCAGCTCACCTACGGCCAGAGCATCACCGATGCCTGCATCGATCTCGACACCACCGAAGCCGTGCTTGCCCAACTGGCGGCGGCGGTTCGGGCCACCGCGAGCGGGCCAGTGCCGATGGTGCTTGCCTGACGCCACCCCGGAGCAAGGCTCCGGAGCACGCCGTGGCCAGCCGAACGGACTGGCCCGTTGAAGATAACTGGCACTCGGAAACTTCGAGTGCTAAGTGTTACGCCTGCAACGAACTGTTCCTGCTGAACGGATTCCTTTGACGGTCTCCATAGGGTTGTTGGCGACGTCTCTGAAGGTCAGCCGTGACCTACCTCCTCCAGTTCTGCGGTCTGAGTGATCCTCTGCAGGTGTTCTATCTGGAGCAGTCACGGGGGCCAGCGTTTGCCGGCTTCCGGCCCCTTCAGCTCGATGAGTTGCTGAGCTGGGCCCAGACGATCGGTCAGCAGCGCGCATGGGACGGCGGTGCCCTTCACAACACCGTGCTTCAGGCCTGGATGGAGCGGGCCGATCTGATCAGGCAGTGGCAGCTGCGACTGCGGGAGGAGCCCAGCGATCGCCTGATGGTGGCCGGCCTCGGAACAGCCGCTGACTGGGAGCGCCGCTGCGAAGACCTGCTCACGGCCTGAGTCGCATCCGTCGCATGGTTGCTGCCCGGGTCTCCCTCCGCTCGCTGCGGGCTGCTGGCGTCAGGCCAGGGCCTGCCACAGCCAGGCCACGCCCAGCGGAACGGTGAGGTTGTCCACCCCGGCCACACCCACCTGCTCCAGCAGGGTGGCGGCGATGGCGATGCCCACCAGCCCCGGCCATGCCGGGCCGGCGGCCAGCGAGGCCAGCAGCACCAGCACCACCGTGCTGGCGCTGGCCATCACGGCCGTGCCCAGCAGGGAGCGCCGCTGGCCGAAGACGGTCCAGCTCGGTGAGATCCACACGGGGCCCAGGAGTCCCGCCAGGCCGTCGCCCACGGCCATGACCAGCACGCCCGCCGCGACGGTGGCCGGCCGCTCGGGCCACCAGATCCAGAGCAGCAGGGTGATGGAGGCCCCATAGGCGACGGTGCCGTAGCTGGGGCGGCCCACATCCTCCACGGCCGGCAGCACCCTGAAGCGGTGGTTCAGCGCTGCCAGCAGGGTCACCAGAGTGGCGGCCGGGATCGCGATGTCGCGCGCAATGCCCATGGCCCAGGCCATGGGCACCACGAGGCCGGTGCCGATGTGCACCAGCTTGCGGCTCCATTCCCGCCGCTTCGGGCTTGCCTCGGCATCCCAGCAGCGGCGCAGCTGGATGGCCGCGATGGAGAGAACCGCGAGCCAACCGGACACCGCCAGCACACCGGCCAGCTGCTGCTGCCAACCCTGCACCCTCAACCCCGCATGGTCAGGCGATCAAGCGGACAAGGCACCGGGATCAGGCGACCTGCTGGTAGTTGCTCATCAGCCGCAGCTTCATGATCGCCTTGGCTTCCAGCTGACGCACCCGTTCGCGGGACACGTTGATCAGACGGCCGATCTCGGCGAGGGTGAGCGGTTCTGAGCCCTCCAGGCCGAAGCGCAGCTTGATGATCTTCTGCTCCCGCTCGTTCAGCTGGGAGAGCCAGGCACCCAGATGCTCCTTCTGGATGTGGCGGTCCATGGAGTCGAAGTGCTCATTGCTGGCCGGATCGGCAATCAGCTCGCCGAGGGTGCTGCGGTCTTCATCGCCGCGGGCGTGGGCATCGAGGGAGGCGCAGGGGGCGCTCTGGGCCATCAGTTCCTCGAGTTCCTCGGGGCGCATGTCCATGGCATGGGAGAGCTCCAGCCGGTTGGGCTGGCGGCCCAGGCGGTGGGAGAGCTCCCGGGTGATGCGCCGCATCTTGGAGAGCTTCTCACTGATGTGAATCGGCAGGCGAATGGTGCGGGCGCTGTTGTCGATGGCCCGGGTCATCCCCTGACGGATCCACCAGTAGGCGTAGGTGGAGAATTTGTACCCCATGGCAGGGTCGAATTTGTCGACCGCCCGCTCCAGGCCGATGGCTCCTTCCTGAACGAGATCCAGCAGCTCCAGGCCCTGGTTCTGGTATTTCTTCGCCACGCTCACCACCAGCCGGAGGTTCGCCGCCATCATGCGGTCGCGGGCCCGCTGGGCCATCCTGATCTGGCGCTTGTGCTTCGGGGTCAGTTCCTCAAGTGGCATCTCCTGCAGGCGCTTGCCAGCCTGCACGTGATGCGCTAGCTCGATTTCTTCGGCCGGTGTGAGAAGTGGCACACGGCCAATGTTGCTGAGATACCAGCCAATGGAGTCGGCGCTCAGGCGACCTGTGTGACGCGGTCCCGTGCTGCGGGAACCGGAAGCTGTTGTCGATGAAGCGGCCTTCCTGACGTTCATGAGAGTAACGCCAGAGGCGGACTGCATAGGCGTCCCCACACCCGTGCCTCCGAATTTGAATGTGCGCGGAATGTAGCACTGCTGGCCAGGAAGCAACGGTATGAATTGGAAGACTTTCTGGATAGCCACATTCGAGGCGATTTTGGTGTCAATCGCTGCGTTTTGTGTGTTTCACTCCGTTTGCATCGTGTGGTTCAGCGCACCGTCGTCAGGCCGCCCCGCCACTGGCGCATGAGGGTCGCTTGGGCCCTCTGGCCTTCGTCGTCGCTGTGCTGCTGCTGTTCGAAGCTTCCATCGCCCCGCATGTGCCATGCCCCTGCGTCGTTCAGGTAGAGCGCCAGCACACCCTCCAGGTGCTGGCGCAGGGTGGGATCCTCCACCGGTGCCACGGCCTCGACGCGCCGGTCCAGGTTGCGTGTCATCCAGTCGGCGCTGCCCAGATAGAGCTCCGGTTCGCCGGCATTGCCGAACCAGAACAGGCGCGAGTGTTCCAGCAGATGGCCGATCACACTCACCACGTGGATGTGCTCACTGATGCCGGGCAGCCCGGGCCGCAGGCTGCACATGCCCCGCACCACCAGATCAATGGTCACTCCAGCCTGGGAAGCCTCGTAGAGCAGGGCGATGATGGCCGGGTCCACGAGCGAATTCATCTTCGCCTGAATGTGTCCTTCCCGGCCGGCGCGGGCGTGCTCGATCTCCCGCCGGATCAGGGATTCCATGCGGCTGCGCAGGCTTACCGGGGCCACCAGAAGTTTGCGGAAGCTCTGCTGCTTGGAGAAGCCCGTGAGGTAGTTGAACAGCTCCACCAGATCGGCACCGAAGTCAGGTCGGGCCGTGAGCAGCCCGAAGTCGGTGTAAAGGCTTGAGGTCTTGGCGTTGTAGTTGCCAGTGCCGATGTGCACGTAGCTGTTGAGACGCTCTTTTTCCTTCCGCACCACCAGCAGGATCTTGGTGTGGGTTTTCAACCCGATCACCCCATACACCACGTGCACGCCCGATCCTTCCAGCCGTCTGGCCCACTGAATGTTGTTGTCTTCGTCGAAGCGGGCCTTCAGTTCCACCAGGGCCATCACCTGCTTGCCGTTCTCGGCGGCCCGGATCAGTGCCGACACCACCGCCGAGTCCTTGGAGGTGCGGTAGAGGGTCATCTTGATGGCCAGCACCGAGGGGTCGTCGGCGGCCTGGCTGAGGAATTCCTCCACGGAGGTGGAGAACAGGTCGTAGGGGTGCTGCAGCAGCACATCGCCGCGGCGGATCACCGAAAAGATGCTCTCGAATTCCTCGGCCTTGATCGAGCCATCCTCCAGCAGGCTCTTCTGGGCCCTGGCCAGCACGGGGGCGGTGCGTCCCTTGAAGGGGGGAGCCTTGAGCTGGGGCAGGGGCACGGCCATCAGGCTCATCAGGTCATCGAGGCCGAGTGGCCCGTTGATCCGGTACACGTCCTGCGGTTCCACCGTGGTGCCTTCCATCAGCAGCTCCACCACCGAGTCCGGCATTTCGTCGGCCACCTCCAGCCGCACCACCTCGCCGCCGCGCCGCCGCTTGCGCAGGCCCTCCTCCAGGGCCTCCATCAGATCGTCGGCCTCCAGATCCCGCAATTCGAGGTCGGCATCGCGGGTGACCCGGAAGAAGTAGTGCCCCTCCACACTCATGCCGGGAAACAGCAGGGACAGGTTGAAGGCCACCACCTGCTCGAGGGGCACCGCGGTGAACACGGGCGCGGGATGGCGCGCACTCAGCTCCGTGGGGATCTGCACGAACCGGGGCAGGTTCTTCTGGGGCACCTTGACCCGGGCGAACTCCTGCTGACCCGTGTCGGGGTCGCGCACCAGCGCGGCCACATTGAGGCTCAGGTTGCTGATGAAGGGGAAGGGGTGGGACGGGTCCACCGCCAGGGGGGTGAGCACCGGAAAGATGGCGCTGCGGAAATACTCATCCACCCAGTGCCGCTGGGCGTCGTTGAGGTTGGCGTAGTCGAGCAGCAGCAGGCCGTATTCGGCCAGGTGGCTTTTCAGCGAGTGGCGGTAGTGCTGCTGCTGGAGTTCCAGCAGGGGCCGCAGCTTGGTCTGGATGGCCTGCAGCTGCTGCTGGGGGGTGAGTCCGTCGTCGCTGAGGCTGCTCACGCCCGCCTCCACCTGGGACTTCAGGGAGGCCACCCTCACCATGAAGAATTCATCGAGGTTGTTGCTGAAGATCGCACTGAACTTCGCCTGCTCCAGCAGGGGGGTGCGCTCATCGAGGGCCTGGGCCAGCACCCGGTAGTTGAAATCGATCCAGCTCAGCTCCCGGTTGATGTAGAGCTCGGGAGGAACCGTGGGCGCGGGTTGGGCAGAAACCATCCCAGCAACGTAGCAATCGCGGTCGGTGTCTCAGGTCACCTCGGCCCGGGGCCCGGCCTGGCCAGGCAGCCCCCCGGCCACCAGCAGCACCACCCCGGCCATCAGGGTGATGCCCAGCCAGAACGGGCTCTTCCAGCTGATCGTTTCGTAGACCAGGCCCGCCAGGGGTGGACCGATGAATCCCGCCAGGCTCTGGAGCCCCTGCAGGCTGCCCAGGGCCGCGCCCTGGCCGGCGTCGTTCAGCCGCCGCGACACCAGGGCCCGCAGGCAGGGGGTGACCAGGCCGGTGCCCAGGGCGAGCAGGGCCACACCGCTGAACACCAGCACCTTCGCCGTGGCCGGTGCCGCCACGGCGATCAGCAGGCAGCCGGCGATCACGAACCCCAGGCCCGCCAGGCTGAGCCTCCATTCGCCCAGGCGTTTCACCAACGGACCGATCAGTCCCCCCTGCACCACCGTGGCCACCACCCCCACCACCAGGAAGGCGGCGCCGGCCAGACCGGGCCCCCAGTCGAAGGCCTGCTTGAAGTAGAGCACCAGCACGGCTGTGAAGCCGCTGAAGCCCAGAAAGAACAGAAAGAAGGCGCTGCACAGGCGCCGCACCCGCGGGTCGCGCAACACCCGGGCCAGGGGACTGAAGGGCTGCAGATCCCGTTTGCGCGGCAGCGGCAACCGTGCCTGCGGTGGGTGGGTTTCCGGCAGCACCCCCACCACCAGCAGCAGGTTGAGCACGGCGATCGCCACGGCGATCAGCAGCGGCAGCATCACGTTGATCCGCCCCAGCAGCCCCCCCATGGCGGGCCCGAGGATGAACCCCAGCCCGAAGGCCACGCCGATCAGGCCGAACGCCTTGGCGCGGCGTTCCGGCGGCGTGATGTCCGCCAGCACCGCACTGGCGGTGGCGGCGGTGCCGCCGCTCACGCCATCGATCAGCCGGCCGAGGAAGAGCAGGCCCAGGGGCAGGCTGCTGCCGCTGACCCAGGCCACGGACGCCCAGTCGATCGAGAGGGTGAGGGCGAACAGCCCCAGGCCCAGCACCGATCCGGCCACGCAGCCGGCGATCACCGGCTTGCGTCCGTAGTGGTCGCTGAGGGCTCCGATCAGCGGTGTGAAACCGAACTGCGCCAGGGCATAGCTGCCGGCGAGCAGGCCGATGATGCGGCCGTCATTGCTGAAGCTGGCGAGCAGGAAGGGCAGCAGCGGGAAGATGAGCGACTCACTGAGGCGATCGTTCAGCAGGGTGAGAAACGCGCAGAAGAGCGTCGAGGAGCGTGAGCGCTGCGAGCTGGCCACAGAAGCGGGCAGGGGGGGATCTCACCCTCCCATGGGCGCCGCTCAGCGGTCGCTGCGACCGCTGAGCCACCGGCTTGCCGCCACAGCCTGATTCCAGCAGGCTTGATCCAGCCTCGCGCCCTGCTGCCATCGCCTTGCCCACTCCGGCCGCACCCTCACGCGCACCCGCACCTGCACCTGCACCTGCAGCTTCACCCGCTCAGCAGGGTCTTCACCTGTTGCTGATCAGCGTTCATGGTCTGATCCGCGGCCACGACCTGGAGCTCGGCCGGGATGCCGACACCGGTGGCCAGACCAAGTACGTGGTGGAGCTCGCCAAGGCCCTGGCCCGTCAACCCCAGGTGGCCCAGGTGGATCTGGTGACCCGGCGGGTCTGCGATCCCGCCGTGAGCGACGCCTATGCCCGGCCCGTGGAACCGCTGGGCCCCGGGGCCCGGATCGTGCGGATCGATGCCGGTCCGCCGGAGTATCTGCACAAGGAAGACCTCTGGGACCACCTCGACAGCTTCGCCGACAACCTCTTCGGCTGGATCCAGGCCCAGCCCAGCCGCCCCCACCTGCTCCACACCCACTACGCCGATGCCGGCTACGTGGGGGTGCGGCTCTCCCACCGCACCGGTCTGCCGCTGGTGCACACCGGCCATTCCCTCGGACGGGACAAATACCGCCGGCTCCTCTCCATGGGGCTCTCCCTCGAAGACATCGAGACCCGCTACAGGATCAGCCGGCGCATCCAGGCCGAGGAGGAGGTGCTCAGCTCGGCGGCCCTGGTGATCACCAGCACCCGCAACGAAATCGAGGACCAGTACGAGCTCTACGACTGCTACACCCCAGCCAAGATGGCGGTGATTCCCCCAGGCACCGACCTGGAGAATTTCCACCCGCCTGACGGGTCCGATCCGGTGAAGGGTGCGGCCCACTTCCAGGCCAGCCTTAAGGCGGCCCTGCAGGAGCCGGAGAAGCCCATGATCCTGGCCCTCTCCCGCCCCGATCTGCGCAAGAACCTGATCACCCTGGTGGAGGCCTTCGGGGAATGCCCCGCCCTCCAGCAGCTCGCCAACCTGGTGATCGTGGCCGGCAACCGCGACGACATCCGGGACCTGGACGAAGGGCCCCAGGCGGTGTTCACCGAGCTCCTGCTGGCGATCGACAGCTACGACCTGGTGGGACGGGTGGCCCTGCCGAAGCACCACAGCGCCGCGGACGTGCCCTTGATCTACCGGCTCGCAGCCGCGTCCCGGGGGGTGTTCATCAACCCCGCCCTCACCGAGCCATTCGGGCTCACCCTGCTGGAGGCGGCGGCCAGCGGCCTGCCGGTGGTGGCCACGGAGAACGGTGGCCCGGTGGACATCCTGGCCAACTGCCGCCACGGCCTGCTGGTGGACCCCCTGGATCGCCAGGCCATTGCCCGCGCTCTGCAGGCGATCCTGGCGGACCCGCACCAGTGGGATCGCTACTCCCGGCAGGGGGCCCGCCTGGTGGCCGACCACTACTCCTGGGATGCCCACGCCGAGGCCTACCTGGCCAGGGCGCACGCGCTCGTGGCGGTGAAGGCGTCCCAGGAGGCGCCGCAGATGGAACAACGGGGTGGCCGCGGCCGCACCAAGGCCCTGTTCACGGCGATCGACAACACCCTGCTCGGCGATCGGGAGGGCCTGGACCTGCTGAGCGCCCTGATCCGCGAGCGCAGCAAGGAATGGCTGTTCGGGATCGCCACCGGGCGCCGCCTGGATTCGGTGCTGGCGATCATCCGCGAGTACGGCATTCCCGTGCCCGACATCCTGATCACCAGCCTCGGCTCGGAGATCTACTACGCCCCCAACTGGCTGCCCGATCTGGCCTGGGCCAGGCACATCAACCATCTCTGGACGCCCCAGGTGCTGCGGCGGTTGATGCAGGAGCTGCCCGGTGTGACCCCCCAGTCGCGCCGCGAGCAGAGCAGCTTCAAGCTGTCGTACCACTACGACGCCGCCCTGGCTCCCTCGGTCGATCAGATCCGGGCGCTGCTGCGCCACCACGATCTCTCCGTGAACCTCACCCTCTCGTTCGGCCAGTTTCTCGATCTGGTGCCCGCCCGAGCCTCCAAGGGGCAGGCCCTGCGGTTCGCGGCGGAGCGCTGGCGCATTCCCCTGGACCGGATCCTCGCCACCGGGGGCTCCGGCGGCGATGAGGACATGCTGCGGGGCAATACCCTGGGGGTCGTGGTGGCGAACCGCCACCGTGAGGAGCTCTCGGTGCTGGGTGAGACCGAACACGTGTACCTGGCCAGCCAGCCGCACGCCCGGGGAATCCTCGAAGCCATCGCGCACTATGACTTCCTCGACCTCTGAGGCCCGGCCTGCGCCGCCCGCCCGGTTGCTGCTCTGCACCGATCTCGACCGCACTCTGCTGCCCAACGGCCGTCAGGCCGAATCCGCCGCTGCCCGCGGCCTGTTCGCCCAGCTGGTGCAACGGCCGCAGGTGACCCTGGCCTACGTGTCCGGCCGTGATCCGGCCCTGGTGGCCGAGGCCATCACGACCTACCAGCTGCCCCGGCCCGCCTGGGTGGTGGCCGATGTGGGCACCTCGATTCTGGAGGTCTCCGGCCGGGGCTGGGAGAGGGATGGCGGCTGGGATGAGGCGATTGCGGCGGACTGGGCCGGCCGGGGGGCCCTCGAGCTGCTGCCTCTGCTGGAGGGGGTGTGCGGGCTGACGCTGCAGGAATCCCACCGGCAGGGGCGCCACAAGCTCAGCTTCTATGTGCCCCTGGACGTGGACGCCCCGTCCCTGCAGGACGATCTGGAAACCAGGCTGCGGCGCGCGGGATTTCGGGCCAGCGTGATCCACAGCATTGACGAGGCCGCCGCCGTGGGCTTGGTGGACGTGCTGCCCGCCTCGGCCACCAAGCTGCATGCCGTGCAGTTTCTGATGGCCCGCCTCGGCTTTGATCACGGCAACACCATCTTCGCCGGCGACAGCGGCAACGACCTGCCGGTTCTGCTCAGTGATCTGCCCTCGATCCTGGTGGCCAATGCCGATCCGCACCTCATCGAGAGCCTCGGATCGGCCCGAGCGGGGGGCGGCCATGTCTATGTGGCCCGCGGCGGTTTCATGGGCATGAACGGCAACTACAGCGCCGGAATCGTGGAGGGCGTGGTGCACCACTGCCCCGGCACCGCCTCCTGGCTGGAGCCGGGGCCGCTCCCCCACCTAAATGCGCGGGGGGAGGTGCGCATGGTGGAGGTGGGCGACCGGCCCCACACCCTGCGGCAGGCCACGGCGGAAGGCCTGATCACGATGGACCCCGCGCTGCTCCAGGCCGTGGTGGAGGGCCGCAGCGTCAAGGGAGACGTGCTGGCCGTGGCGCGGGTGGCCGCGATTCAGGGCGCCAAGCGCACCTCCGAGCTGATCCCGCTCTGCCATCCCCTGGCGCTCAGTGGCGTGGATGTGGCGATTGCCCCGGTGCCGGAGCGGAGCGCGCTGCGGGTGGAGGTGACCGCCCGCACCACCGGGCCCACCGGGGTGGAGATGGAGGCGCTCACGGCCGTGCAGGTGGCCCTGCTCACCCTCTACGACATGGTCAAGGCCCAGGATCCGGCCATGACCATCGGCCCGGTGCGGCTGTTGCGGAAGGAGGGCGGCCGCCATGGTGCCTGGGCCCATCCGGCCGGTGGGCAGGCCGCCCTGCCGGTGGAGGGTTGACGACGATGGGCGAACCGTTCCCCCCGGAGGGACTGGCGCTGGAGGAGGCCCGCCGCCAGGTGCTGAGCGGCCTGGAGCCCCTCGCTGGCGAGGAGACGCTTCCCCTGGACGCGGCCCTCGGGCGCGTCACCGCCGCTGCCCTCCTGGCCAGCGAGACCGTCCCCGGTTTCAGGGCTTCGATCATGGACGGCTACGCCCTGGGGGGGGATGGGGCGATCCCGGCGGAGGGCAGCCGCTGGCGCCTTGTGGGCCGTGCCGCCCCGGGCGCGCCCTTCGGGCGCGCCCTGCTGCCCGGAGAGGCCGTGCGCATCCTCACCGGAGCCCCGGTTCCAGGCGGCTCCGCGCGGGTGTTGCCCCAGGAGCTGGTGCTGCTCGAGCAGGGGGATGCGCTGCGGCTGCAGCGGCCGGTGGGGCCCAATCCCTGGATCCGTGCCGCAGATGAGGAAGCCGAACCGGGACAGGTGCTCTGTGAGGCGGGCCGGCGCCTCGGCCCGGCCGATCTGGCCCGCCTGGCCAGTTGCGGCGTGCCCCTGGTGCCGGTGCGCCGGCGCCCGCGGATCGGGGTGCTGATCAGTGGTGACGAGCTCACCCCCGTGGGGGAACCTCGCCGCCCCGGGGCGATCTGGGAGAGCAACGGCACCCTGTTGCAGGCCCTTCTGGCACGACTGGGCTATGGGGTGGCGCAGCGGCTGGTGGTGGCCGATACGCCCGAAGCCCTGCGGGCCGCCCTGGAGCAGCTGGCCTCCGCCTGCGATGTGGTGGTGAGCACCGGCGGGGTTTCCGCCGGCGACAGCGACTGGATCCGTCCGCTCGTGGCGGAGCTGGGCACGGTGGCGTTCTGGAAACTGTTCCTGAAACCCGGCCGCCCCTTCGCCTTCGGCCAGGTGCGGGACCGGCCGTTCTTCGGCTTGCCCGGCAATCCAGTGGCCGCGGCCGTCACGGCCCTGCAGTTGCTCTGGCCGGCCCTGCAGAGGCTTGAGGGAGCCCAGGTGCAGCTGCTGCCGCGGCTGCCTGTGCAGCTGGCGGCTCCCCTGCAGCGCCCGGCCGGCCGGCCCGAGCTGGCCCGGGCCCGTCTGGAGGTGGGACCGGCCGGGGAGCTGCTGGCCCGGCTGGATGGCACACAGGCATCGTCGCGGATCGGCTCGCTGCAGGGAGCCGATCTGCTGCTGGAGCTTCCGGCGGCCTGCGCCTCCCTCGAGGCGGGGGCCACGGTGTGGGCCCAGTGGCTCAGGCTGCCGATCTTCTGACCGCCGGGTTGCCCCCTCCTGCCCAGGCCAGGCCCCGGCCCCGGTCACCCAGGCCGTCAGTAGAGGGTGTTGCCCTCCACCCAGCGGCCCTCGCCGCTGCGCAGATGCTCCCGTTTCCAGAAGGGGGCGTCGTGCTTGAGGGCCTCCAGCAGGGCCTGGGCGCAGCGCTGGGCCTGCCCACGCCGGTCGGCGGCCACGGCCACCAGCACGATCGTCTGCCCGGGGAGCACCTCCCCCACGCGGTGCCGGATCAGCACGGCGGAGGCCCCGTGCTCCTGAGCGAGTTGCCTGGCCTGCCTGGCGAGGCACTGCTCCGTCATGCCCGGGTAGTGCTCCAGCTCCAGCGCCGCCAGGGGCTCGCCCTGCGGACCATGGCCCCTGACCCGGCCGATGAACACGGCCTCGGCCGCAGGCGCCCCCCCGGGCTGCCCCTCCAGGGCGTTCTGCCAGTGCTGCAGCTCCTGCAGGGGATCGAAGGCTTCGGCCTGGAGAGCGAGGCACAGCTGCATGGGCATGGTCAGCCCCCGCTGATCGGTGGCAGGAAGGCCAGCTCATCGCCGGGATGGAGGGGCTGATCCGGCGGCGCGAACTGCTGGTTGACGGCCACCCGCACCCCTGCCGGAAGCGGCCCTGGCCCGTTGAGCTCCAGCTGGTGCCAGATGTCCAGGGGCGTGGTCACCCCCGCGGCCGCCAGGGGCCAGCACCGTTCACCCCAGCCCGCCTCCTCCCGCAGCCTGGCGAACAACCTCACGCGCAGACCGGTGCTCGCGTCGGCGGGCGGTGGCCCCATGGGGTGGGCATGGCGGAACTCGATCACAATGGCGCTTTGCCAGGGGTCGTGGTGGGTCTGACCATTGCTCTGCTCACGGTGTCGGATACCCGCAGCCTGGCCGAGGATCCATCGGGCGATACCCTGCAGCAGCGTCTCCAGGCCGCCGGCCACCGGCTTGCCGCGCGGGAGCTCGTGCCCGACGACCGCTACCGGATCCGGGCGGCGCTGAGCACCTGGATCGCCGATGCCGGCGTGCAGGTGGTGATCACGACGGGGGGAACGGGGCTGACGGGCCGCGACGGCACGCCCGAGGCGGTGGCGCCCCTGCTCGACAAGACGATCGAGGGCTTCGGGGAGCTGTTCCGCGTGCTCTCCTTCGAGACCATCGGCACCAGCAGCCTGCAGAGCCGTTGCCTGGCCGGGGTGGCCAACGGCACCGTGGTGTTCGTGCTGCCGGGATCGCTGGACGCGGTGCAGACCGCCTGGGACCGGCTGATCGGGGCCCAGCTGAGTGCGGAGACCAGGCCGTGCAACCTGGCGATGCTGCTGCCGCGCCTCACCGAGCCCACGGGCTGATGGCCCGGAGCTAGCCCCCCAGGTAGGCCATCTCGGCCGGCGAGCGGCTCCCGGCCCCGGGCTGGCTGGCCCGCTCCTCGCTGTAGCGGTCGTGCCGCTGCCGCCACAGGCCGGCCAGGGCCTGGCGCAGCCCCGCCGGATCGGGGTCGGGCCGCAGCCAGGGCCGCAGGTCGGTGCCCCGCTCGGCGAACAGGCAGGTGTAGGCCTGGCCGTCGGCGGTGACGCGCAGCCGGTTGCAGTCGCCGCAGAAGGGGGCCGTGATCGAAGCCACCACCGCCAGGTGCAGGCCATCGGCGCGGTCGCGGTAGCGCCAGCGGCTGGCCGTGCCGTGGGCGGCCCGCCCCACCGGATCGAGGGGCCACTGCCGGTGGATCCGCTCCACCATCGCGGCGGCGGGCAGCACCTGATCGACGCTCCAGCCATTGCGGTTGCCCACGTCCATGAACTCGATCAGGCGCAGCTCCAGGCCCAGCCGTCGCGCCAGGTCGGCCAGGGGCACCACCTGCCCGCCATTGCGGTGGCGGTCGATCACCGCATTCAGCTTGAGTTCGCCGCGCTGCGGATCGAAACCCGCCTCCCTGGCATGGGCGACCGCCTCCAGCACCCGCTCCAGCAGCGCCTCCCCCTGGCTCACCCGGCCGGTCATGCGTCCCACGCTGGGGCCATCGGCACCGTCCAGGCTGATCGTCATCCGGTCCAGCCCCGCCTGACGCAGGGCCCGGGCCCGCGCCGCCGTGAGCAGAATCCCGTTGGTGGTGAGGGCAATGGTCTGGAGTGCCCCGTGGTGCGCCCCTTCGTTGCCGCACCCTCGCCGCAGGGGCTGGACGGCGTGGATGAGGTCCTCCAACCCCCGATGCAGCAGCGGTTCGCCGCCGGTGAGCCGCAGGCTGCCGAACCCAAGGCCGGCGGCGGCCGCGATCAGTGCCCGGCGCTCCGGCAGGCTGAGCAGCCCCGGGGGATCCGCGTCGTCGGGGCAGCAGTAGGGGCAGGCCAGGTTGCAGCGGGCCGTGAGCGAGAGGCGCAGCACGCCGGGGGGCCGCCCGAGCTGGTCGAACGGCAGGGCGGCAGCGGTGGCAGCGGTGGCAGCGGCAGCATCCACGGGGTCTGGGCGAACAGGGGAGGGAGGAAGGGTCAACCCCGTGCCCAGCCTGTCGCCTGTCCTCGCGCATTGACGGGTGCTCCGGCGGGCCTCCTGCCCACCCACTCTTCAGGCCTGTTGCAGTTGGCCAGGGCCCGGGGGTCAAGGGTCACGCCCGTGAACGGCTGGCCGCCCAGCCAGCCCAGCATGCTGCGGCCTCCCAGGGCCAGGAAGCGCTCGAGGCTGCTGTGGCGGCTCGGCGTGGCCGGGTAGATCCCGAGCAGGGGGTGGAGACGATCGCCATCGGTGGCCACCAGCACCGCATCCGGAGCCTGCTGCCTGGCCGCCAGCAGGATGTGGAGGCTGGCCGGATCCAGCCAGGGCATGTCCACGGCACAGATCAGCAGGTCCTCGCCGGGATGGAGGCCCATCAGATGGTGCAGGGCGTTGAGGGGGCCCTGTCCGGGCACCGGCTCCTCCGTGATCTCCACCCGCTGCGACAGGCCGTGCAGCAGCTGCCGGTGACGCCGATGGTGGCTGCAGACCGTGAGCGGAGCCTGGAGGTCCGCCAGCAGTTCCACGGTGCGGCTCAGCCAGGTGCCTCCGGCGGGATGGGGCAGGAGTGCTTTGTCCTGCCCCATCCGGCGGCTGTGGCCACCGCTCAGCAGGCAGCTGCGCCATAGGACAGGCCCGCGGCGTGCCGGAATCGCAATCTCGGTAGCTTCAACAACAGACGGAGCGGGGCCGTTGTGGTTCTGTTTTCTTGCGGTTTGCATGAAGCGCCGCCTTCAGATCCGGCTCCAGCGTTCCGAAGCCTGATCAATAATAATAGTGCTCCATGCTTGGTGAACTCTGGTCGCTCCAGGGGAGATACAAGACACTGCATCTCACCTGGTTTGCTTTCTTTCTCACGTTTGTCGTCTGGTTCAACCTGGCGCCACTCGCCACAACGGTCAAAGCAGACCTGGGTCTCACCGTGCCCCAGATCCGCACGCTGGCCATCTGCAACGTTGCTCTCACGGTTCCAGCCCGCATCCTGATCGGCATGCTGCTGGATAAGTTCGGTCCGCGCATCACTTATTCCACCCTTCTGGTGTATGCGGCGATTCCCTGCCTGATGTTCGCCCTGGCGCAGGACTTCAGTCAGCTCGTCATCGCCCGTCTGCTGCTCTCCATCGTGGGCGCCGGTTTCGTGATCGGCATCCGGATGGTGGCCGAGTGGTTCCCGCCCAAGGAGATCGGCCTCGCCGAAGGCATCTACGGCGGCTGGGGCAACTTCGGCTCCGCCTTCTCGGCCCTCACCCTGGTCATGGTGGCCGGCTGGCTCTCGTTCAGCGGCGGTTTCGAGGTGGATGGGGTGGTGCTCAACTGGCGCGGTGCCATCGCCCTCACCGGCATCATCTCTGCTGTCTACGGCGTTCTCTACTTCTTCAACGTCAAGGACACGCCGCCCGGCAAGACCTACCAGCGCCCTGAGAAGACCGCCGGCCTGGAAGTCACCTCCATGCGGGATTTCTGGGGGCTGATCGGCATGAACGTGCCCTTTGCCGCGATTCTGGCGGTGCTCGCCTGGCGCCTGCAGAAGGTGAAATTTCTCACCGGTCCCGGCTACACCATCGCCCTGCTGCTGGTGCTCGCCTTCTTCGTGTTCCAGACCTGGGGCATCATCCGCACCAACCAGGACCTGCTCAGCGGCCGCAAGACCTATCCCAAGGAGGACCGCTACGAGTTCAAGCAGGTGGCGATTCTCGAACTCACCTATATCGTGAACTTCGGCTCCGAGCTGGCGGTGGTGTCCATGCTGCCCACCTTCTTCGAAACCACCTTCGAGCTCCCGAAGGCCACCGCCGGGATCCTGGCATCCGCCTTCGCCTTCGTGAACCTGGTGGCGCGTCCGGGTGGTGGCCTGCTCTCGGACAAGCTCGGCTCCCGCAAATCCACGATGGGTTTCCTCACCGTGGGTCTCGGGATCGGCTACCTGGTGATGAGCATGATCAAGCCCGGCGCCTTCACCGGCACCGCCGGCATCGCCTTGGCTCTGGTGATCACGATGGCCTGCTCCTTCTTCGTCCAGGCCGGGGAAGGCTCCACCTTCGCCATCGTTCCCCTTGTGAAGCGCCGGGTCACCGGCCAGATCGCCGGGATGGTCGGCGCCTACGGCAACGTGGGCGCGGTGGCCTACCTCACCATCTACAGCCTGCTGCCCCTGTGGATGTCGGGGGGCGCCGCCGATGCCGATCCCACCCCTGCCGTGATCGCGGCCTCGAACAGCGCCTTCTTCCAGGTGCTGGGGATCGCTGGCCTGATCGTGGGCTTCCTCTGTTACTTCGTGCTCAAGGAGCCCAAGGGTTCCTTTGCTGAACAACACGAAGGTGAGGCACCCGCCACGGTCCCTCTGGCCTGATCCCCGCTTCGGCCGGAGGCCAGGCGCAACCTCTTCTCCTGGCAGGTCCACGGGGCAGTCCGTGGGCCTGCCCCGTTCTGTTGTTGTTGGTTCATGCCTGACTCTGCTTCTGCCTCTGTGCGTTCCCAGTGCCCCTATTGCGGCGTGGGTTGCGGACTCGAGCTGATGCCTCCGGCCGCCAAGAGCCAGCCCACCCGGCGGGATGCGGAGGGCCTGCCGGTGTGGGGCGCCCGCGGTGACCGCACCCATCCCTCCAGCCAGGGCCAGGTGTGCATCAAGGGCGCCACCGTGGGAGACACCCTCCAGGGCGGGCGCCTCACCCAGCCCCTGGCACGCGAAAGTCTCGATGACCCCCTGGAACCCATCAGCTGGGAGGAGGCCCTCGATCGGATCGTCGCCCGGATCCGCAGCACCCTCGCCACCCGGGGGCCGGCGGGCATCGCGATGTACGGCTCCGGGCAGTTCCATCTGGAGGACTACTACGTCGCCCAGAAGCTGCTCAAGGGGGCCATCGGCACCAACAGCTTCGATGCCAACTCAAGGCTGTGCATGAGTTCGGCGGTGGCGGGCTATGCCCGCAGCCTCGGCTCGGACGGCCCCCCCTGCTGCTACGAGGATCTCGATCACTGCAGCGTGGCCCTGCTGATCGGCACCAACACGGCCGAGTGCCACCCCGTGCTGTTCCAGCGGCTGATCAAGCGCAAGCGGCGCCAGCCGGAGAGCGTCACGATCGTGGTGGTGGATCCCCGCGCCACGGCCACCAGCGACGCCGCCGACCTGCATCTGGCCATCCGGCCGGGCACCGATCTGGTGCTGCTGCACGGGGTGGCCCACCTGCTGCTGCGCCGTGGCGCCGTGGCCTTCGAGTTCATCGAGGGGGAGACCGAGGGCTTCGCGGCCTACGCCCAGCTGGTGCAGGCCTGGACTCCGGAGCGGGTCTGCCGCCTCTGCGGCATCGCCGAGCCGGCCCTGCGGCAGCTGGCGGATCTGTGGGAGCAGGACGGCGGGGTGCTGAGTCTCTGGTCGATGGGCATCAACCAGAGCGTGGAGGGCACCGCCAAGGTGGCGGGCCTGATCAATCTCCATCTCCTTACCGGCCAGATCGGCCGGGTGGGCGCCGGTCCCTTCTCGCTCACCGGCCAGCCCAACGCCATGGGGGGAAGGGAGGCCGGCGGACTGGCCCACCTGCTGCCGGGCTACCGCAGCGTGACCAACCCCACCCATCGGGCCGAGGTGGAGGCGGTGTGGGGCTTCAGGCAGGGGGCCATCGCGCCGGAGCCGGGTCTGGATGCCTGGAAACAGGTGGAGGCGATGGAGGCCGGAACCCTCGACCTCTGGTGGGTGGCGGCCACCAATCCGCTGGTGAGCATGCCCAACCTGGAGCGGGTCAAGGCCGCCATGGCCCGCTGTCCCCTGGTGGTGCTGAGCGAGGCCTACGCCGGCACCGAGACCGCCCAGTACGCCCACCTGGTGCTGCCCGCGGCCCAGTGGAGCGAGAAGGCCGGTGTGATGGTCAATTCCGAGCGGCGGGTCACCTACTGCCCGGCCTTCCGGCGGCCCCCCGGCCAGGCCCGCCCGGACTGGGAGGTGTTCGCCGAGGTGGGCCGGCGGCTGGGGCATGCCGAGGCGTTCGGCTTCGGCTCCGCCGCCGAGGTCTATGCCGAGTTCACCCGGCTCACCGACGGGCGGCTCTGTGACCACGCCGGGCTCAGCCATGGGCTGCTGGCCGCCGAAGGCCCGCAGCAGTGGCCGTTCCCGCGGGGCTCCGCGCCCACCACGGCCTCCAAGCGGCTCTACACCGATTTCCGCTTCTCCACGCCCAGCCGGCGGGCCCGCTTCATCGCCGAGGAGCCCATGGGCCTGGCCGAACCGCCCAGCGCGGCCTACCCCCTGGTGCTCACGGTGGGCCGCTATCTGGGCCAGTGGCACACCATGACGCGCACGGCCCGGGTGCCCCGGCTCACCGCCATGCATCCCGAGCCGCTGCTGGAGATCCATCCCGACGACGCCCTCCCCCTGGGCCTCGAGGACGGCGGCCGGGCCGCCATCCGCTCCCGCCGGGGCAGCGTTTCGGCCCGGGTGCGGCTGACGGAGCGCATTCGCCCCGGCACCGTGTTCCTGCCGATGCACTGGGGCTTCATGCAGGAGCAGGCCTGTGAGGCCAATGTGCTGCTGCACGAGCAGGCCTGCCCGATCTCCCGCCAGCCGGAACTCAAGGCCGCGGCGGTGTGTGTGGAGCCGATCGCGCCGGCTCAGTCGCTGCCTGGGCTTGAGGGGCTGGTGCCGGTGGCAGCGAAGACCTCCGCGAGGGCCGGGGCCAGGTTGTGATGGTCGTGGCCGGGTCGGGCCAGCTTGCAGAGGGCGAAGCGCTCCAGCTCCGACAGGTCCATCCATTGCCCGGCGGTGATGGTGAACCCCAGGGCTCCGGCCGATGTGTTCACCTCGGCCGGCACGCGGTCAACACACTGCCACGGGGCCTCGGTGGGGATCGGCAGGCGCTTCACCGCACCGTCGGCATGGTGAGCGGTGCGGGCGTGCAGGTGATCGGCCATCGACCGCAAGGCCGCAGGGTCATCGGGCCACTGCACCAGCGCCTGCCGCTCCGCCTCGCTCATGGCCAGCCAGTGGCTGAGTTTGAGCTTGATGCCCGCCAGGTCGAGCTTGCGGCGCAGGCACAGGGGAATGCAACGCCAATGGCCGAGGAAATCGCTCTCGAAGCCGAAGCAATGGGCGGCCTGCCGTGGCGGGGGCACAGGAGCCATCAGCCGGCGAGGGTTCTCCAGGCGATCAGCTCCCGCAGCTGGCCCAGCACCGCGCCCGTCTGCACCAGCTCTTGAGCCTTGGCCAGCCCCTCCTCGAGGCTTTTGCCGATGCCCGCGAACCAGAGGTAGGTGCCCGCATTCCATGCCAGGGGAATGGCCAGGGGGCCCTGGCCTCCGAGAGCGGCCAGGGCCTGCTCCCGCCAGCTGTCGAGGTCGATCCAGAGGGCGTCGGCGCCATAGCAGCCGTGGTCGCGGGGATGGAGAATGACCCGCTCGCCCACCCCCCTGTGGACCCGGGCGGTGATGCAGGCCCGGCTGATCGGCAGGTCGGTGCTGCCCTCCAGCCCCTTGACGGTGATCACCGCCGACTCACCGGCGAGCTCCAGGGCCTTCCAGGCCCTGGTCTCCGTGGGGGGGTGGACGAAGCCGCTCACCAGCAGGTGATGGCTGCGGTGGGCGGTCCAGAGCAGTTCGAGGCTGGCCACGGGGGGACGCTTGCCCAGCTCGTCCCGGATCGGGGTGAGCCGGTCGGCCAGGGGGAAATGGTCCGGCAGGTGCACCAGGGCGAGGCGCTGGCTGTCGAGGCCCTGCTGCAGGGCCGCCAGGGAGAGGCCTTGCAGGTTGAGCCCCAGGGAAGCGAACAGCTCCATGGCCGTCACGCCGTACTTGACGGGCATCCGGGCGCCACCCTGCAGCACCACCGGCAGACCTGCGGCCGCCAGGGTCAGGGCCGTGAGCGGGTAGAGGGGTGCGGTGCGCGTGCGGCCGTCGAAGGGCATGCCGAAGCACACGGCCGGCTCCGTGCTGCTGAGGCTGGGGCCCAGCTCCCGGTAGAGGTCCAGCATGCCCGCCAGCTCCTGGGGCTCGGGCCGCCGGATGCGATGGGCGATCAGAAAGGCCCCGATCTGGGCCGGCGTGGCCTCATCCCTCAGCATCAGCGCCAGGGCGTCGTGGGCCTCGTCGCGGCTGAGGCCCCGGCTGGTGTGCTCCCCGCTGCCCACTTTCTGGATGTAGTGCTTGAAGCGCTCGCGCCCGCTCACCCCAACCGCAGGCGCTGCAGGGGCCTGCGGGTCCGGGTCCGTGCCGGGGACCGCGTCAGTGCCGGCGACCGGGTCGGTGCCGGGGACCGGGTCGGTGGATGTGCCGGCGGAAAGCGCCATCAACGGCAGAGAAAAGTCCGTGCAGCAGTCGCTGCCTTGCGTTCATTCTCCACGCTGCGGACACTCCACGGCGGCAGCTGGAGGCCTGTGCCCGCATATCAGAGCCGAGGATGGACGGGGCCGGGCCCAAGGCAAGGCCAAAGAAGTATCAAGCAATACCAAAAACATTCTGAGCCCTGCCGCGCGCCTCGCCCCGGGCGGGCTTCGGTACCAATGGCTGCATCCCAGGGGGTGGCGGAGCGGAGAGAGTTCCCCATCCCCCTTGCTCCTGTCGATGCACTTCGCTGCCTGCTGCGGGCTTCTGCTCGGTGTGCTCCATGGACTCCTGGCTGTGGACCTGCAGGCCTCCAGGCCCCTGCAGTTCGGTGCAGCGGAGCCGCCGGAGGCCTGGAGCCCCGCATCCGGCCCTGGGTTCGGCCTCTGATACTGGCCGTTGCTCTGTGACGGCTCTGTCATGGCCCTTCCGGTTCAGTCTTCCCAGCGGGCTTCCCAGCGGGCGTCGTCCCCCCTGGGTGTCGCCCTGGCTTTCCTCGGCATGTTCGTGGTCGGGTCCCTGGGTGTGCAGCTGCTGAGCACGTTGCCCCGTGCCGCCGCCGTCCCCTCCGGCGGACCGGAACCGGTCCTGGCCCATCCGGCGGCGCTCTGGAGCGCCCTGGGCGAGCGTTGACTCCCCGCGGTCCTGGCCCGGCGCTGTGACCCGCCCGCCGGTCCGTAACGATCACGACACACGAATCGGACGCCGGCCCTCACGATGGTCGGAGCCCGTGCCCGCGGGGGGCGGCACTGCCCCACCTCCCGCGTTCCATTCCAGGCGACGCATCCCTCATTGGCGTTTCCCGGCCGCTCCGGTCTCCAGCCCCAAAGACCTGCCGGTGCCTTGAAAGCCTGACGTCACGGAGCCTCCGCTGCGTCCCTCCGGGCGCCCCTGTGTGTCGCCCCATCGTTATGAGTTCAGTTACGTCTTCCGCTCCCGTATCCGGCGATTCCGCTGCCGGCCTGTCCAAGGTCGAACAGGCGAAAGCCGACCTCTGTGGCCTGGACCTCCGGCCCCGTCTGGCGGAGCTGGCCGTCGAGGGCTGGGAAGCCCTCGACGAGGCCACCCTCACCATCCGGCTCAAGTGGCTGGGGATTTTCTTCAGGCCGGTCACACCCGGCCGGTTCATGCTGCGGCTGCGCCTCGCCAACGGCGTGATCAACGCCGAGCAGATGGCGTTGCTGGCGGAAGCCGTCGACCGCTGCGGCGAGCACGGCAGCGCCGACATCACCACCCGCCAGAACCTCCAGCTGCGCGGCCTGCTGTTCGAGGACATGCCACCGCTGCTGGAGGCGATGGACCAGCTGGGCCTCACCAGCCGCCAGTCCGGCCACGACAATCCCCGCAACATCACGGGCAATCCCCTGGCGGGCATCGACCCCGAGGAGTACCTCGACACCCGGCCCGTGGTGCAGGCCATCCAGGAGCGCCTGTTCCGGGCCGACGGCCCACGCAACCTGCCCCGCAAGTTCAACGTGGCCGTGGGAGGCGCCCCCGACAGCTTCCTGCTGCACAACGACCTGGCCTTCCTGCCGGCCCACCACAACGGCAGGCTCGGCTTCACCGTGATGGTGGGGGGGTTCTTCTCGGCCCAGCGCAACGAACTGGCCGTTCCCCTCGGGCTCTGGCTGGCAGCCGACCAGCTGCCGGACTTCTCCCTCGCGGTCCTGCTCCACTTCGAGCAGAGCGGCAACCGGCAGCAGCGCAACAAGAGCCGCCTGATGTACCTCATCGACGCCCTGGGGCTGGAGGCCTACCGGGAGGCCGTGCTGGGGCTGTACGGCGAGCTCGCCGGGCCTGAGGCCCTGGCCCGGGTCCAGCCCCACGATGGCCGTCACCTGGTGACCCGGGCTCCGCGGGACGGTCTCGGCTGGAACCTCCAGCGGCAGGAAGGCCTGGCCTGGATGGGCCTGCACGTGCCGATGGGCCGCCTCGATGCCGCCGCGATGCTCGCCCTGGCCGACCTCGCCCGCCGTTACGGCAGCGGTGAGCTCCGCCTCACCGAGGCCCAGAACGTGCTCCTTCCGGGCGTGCCCCTGGCCCGCCGCGAGGCCCTGGAGGCCGAACCCCTGCTGCAGCAGCTCCGTCCCGATCCCGGTCCGCTCCAGGCCGAGGCGGTGAGCTGCACGGGCAATGCCTACTGCAGCTTCGCCCTGATCCCCACCAAGGGCACGGCCCAGGCCCTAGTGGAGGAGCTGGAGCGCCGGGTGGAGCTGCCCCACGCCGTGCGCACCCACTGGACGGGATGCCCGAACGCCTGCGGCCAGCCCTACATGGGCCAGATCGGTCTGATGGGGGCCAAGGCCCGCAAGGATGGCCAGATGGTGGAGGCCGCCAAGATCTTCCTGGGGGGCTCGATGGACGCCGAGCCCAGGCTGGCAGAACTGCACGACAAGGGCGTGCCCCTCGATGAGCTGGCCGATGTCATCGAGCAGCTGCTGGTGGAGCGCTTCGGTGCGCGCCGGAAGGCCGCCGCGGTCTGACACGGTGGCCTCCTCCCAGCCAGGGGGCCACCAGCCATGGGCGGCGCTCCGCCGCGGCCATCCGGCCACACCAGCGGCCGTCCAGGTCCACCAGGGCCTGCCGGTCCTCCATGTCCACGCCCGCATAGAGCAGGTGGGTGGCGCGCTCGGGGTCCAGCTGGAGCTGCGCCAGTTCCTGCCAGAGGCGCTCGCTGCGCGGCTGATCGGCCCGGCGGAACTGGCTGTCGGCCAGTTGCTGCACCAGGTTCACCAGAATCTGTTGCTCCTTGACCGTTGCCAGCCTGGCGGCATCGATGCGTCCCACCCGTGGGCGCTGGTTGCCTGGCCTGCGTGTGGTGGTGCCCATCGCCATCCCCCGTGTCGAATCCGTACTCCTTGCTACAGCCGATGGCCGACCGTTGTGCAGATGCCTCACCAAACGTATCGGTGGTCACCGTTGGCGGGGGCGGCCCGAGCACTCCCTCCCTTCCCCCGGCGGACCTGCCCCCACCGGGCTCGAGCGAGCGCTGGCCCTGGCTCCAGCGCCTGAAGCGCAGCACGGCCGTGCCGCTGGAGCCCTGGCTGGCCGCGATCGAGGCGGGCCAGCTGCGTCCGCAGGCCGATCTGATGGCTGTGCTGGCCCCACACCTGGACCGGGCAGCCACGCTCCGCCTGCTGGGCTGGTGGCTGGCCGACCCGGAGGCGGATCCAGCCCTCCTGCCGGTGATCGGGCAGCGGCGGGATCCCGCCCTGGCGGAGCAGCTGCGCGACGCCATGCCTGGCTGTGCTCCGGAGCGTGCCCGCTGGCTGCTGCCGCTGCTGGGCCACCAGCGCGAGGCCGTCGATTTCCCCCTGCTGCGTCGCTGGGTGCAGAGCCCCCATGGCACCGCCTGCCGCCGCGCGGCCCTCGAGGGCCTCGCCGTGGGCCTGCCGAGCTGGCCGGTGGCCCAGCTCAGGCCCGTGCTGCGCTGGCTTGCCGCCGACCTCGACGGGGTGCTGGCCGCCTCGGCGGTGGATCTGCTGGCCCGGCTGCCGCAGCCCCGCTGGGGTCTGGCCAGGCTGGACCCCCTGCGCCTCGAGCCGGCTGTTCAGGCGCGCCGTCTGCGGCGGCTGGGGGCCCTGCCTGCCCAACCCCTGGTTCTTGTGGTGCACGGCCGCCAGGGGGGCGCCATCCCACAGGCGCTGGACGTGCTCCGGACCGAGCTCGAAGCCCGTCGCGGCGCCCCCGTGCTGCTCCAGAGCCTGACGGCGGCAGGCCCGCCGGATGCTGCTCCCCTGCGGGAGGCCGCCCGGGGACGGCCCCTCACCCTCATGCCCCTGCTGCTGCTGCCGGGCGGGCACGTCTGCCGGGACGTGCCCGCCCTCGCCGCCACCTGGCGCTGCAGCGGGCCCGTGCAGCGGCTGCCGTTTCTCGGAGCGTGGCCGGTGTGGCAACGCGCGCTCATGGAGGAGGCCGCCGCCCTGGCGGCAGCCTCCGGCACCGACGGCAGCGGCTGCCCACGGCCGCTGCTGCTGCATCACCCCCTCCAGAGCGGCCTGGGAGCCCGCTATCTGGCCCATCTGGAGCGGTTCTGTGCTGTCAGATGCCTGCCCACTCCATACAGTGCGGCGGACTCTGCGGAGCAGCTGGCCTTGCTGCAGTCCCCCGACCAGCCCGCCGCGCTGCCGCTGGTGCTGGCCGCCAACCGTCTCACCGAGAGCCTGCCTCCCCGGTGCGGCCCTGCGCTGCTGCAGCGCCCGCGCTTGCGCGCCTGCCTGCTGGACCTGCTCGCCGCCCTGCCATGAGTGCATCCCCCCCGTCCGGCGTGAGTGGACCCGGCACGGTCTATCTGGTGGGTGCGGGGCCCGGCGATCCGGAGCTGCTCACCCTGAAGGCCCACCGGCTGCTGCGGCAGTGCGATGCCCTCGTCTACGACGCCCTCGTGCCCAAGGCCCTGCTCGACCTCGTTCCGCCCGGCTGCGAACGCCGCTTCGTCGGCAAGCGCCGTGGCCACCATTCCGTGCCCCAGCCCAGCACCAATGCGGTGCTGGTGGCCCTGGCCGCCACCCACCGCATGATCGTGAGGCTCAAGGGTGGTGACCCGTTCCTGTTCGGCCGCGGTGGTGAGGAGGCGGCCCACCTGGCGTCCCACGGCATCCCTGTGCAGGTGGTTCCAGGCGTCACCTCCGGCATTGCGGCTCCGGCCTATGCCGGGATACCCGTGACCCACCGCCGTGCCGGTTCGAGCGTGACGTTCGTGACGGGCCATGAGGAGATCGACAAGGCGCGCCGCGGGGTGGACTGGCAGGGCCTTGCCCGCAGCAGCGATGGTCTGGTGATCTACATGGGGCTCCACAACCTCGCGCGGATCTGCCAGGAGCTGATGGCGGGGGGGCTGGATCCGTCCACCCCCGCGGCGGTGATCCAGCAGGGCACCGTGCGTGGCCAGCGCAGCCTGGTGGCGGAGCTGGGCAGCCTGGCCGAGCGGGTGGACCAGGAGGCTTTCTCGTCGCCGTCGATCGTGGTGGTGGGGGCGATGGTGGCCGAGCGCATCGAGGCGTGCGCGCCCACTCCCGCCGATGCGGAGATGCCCATTCCTTTCTGAACCGTTGCGTCGCCCTTCAGTAGCGAGGAACACCTGGCCTCCGGCACCGATCTGGTCACCTGGACCTTCACGTCTGCGCACGTCCGATGCCCCTGCCCCGGCCCCTTCCCCGTTCCAGTCGCCAGCAGCGACGCAGAGGCCCCCAGGGGGACGCCGTGGGCAGGAGCCGCTCCACAGGATCAGCCGCTTCCCTTGAGCGCGATTGGCAGTCCATGCGCCAGGTGCTGATCATGCTGCGAGCCGGTGCCTTGCGCATGTGGGGCGAAATCGGTCGCACCACCTGACGCACCCAGGCGACTCAGCCACCCTTCCGCTTTCACCCGGCTTTCCTCTTTCACCCGGCCTTCCTCTCTCAGCCAGCCTTCTCCCTGGTGATGGTGTTCCCACCAACAGGCCTGTTGGTGGCGCGAGATACAGGACCAATCATCATTCGGTGTCTTAATAGTTTCATTGGGTCAATCAGTTACAGCTGATTTTCTCTGTTTCCGCTGAGAAGCGGACAGCACTGGACACTTCTTTGCGCCTGGGGTTTCCCCCTCGATGTCCACAGGCTGATTTCAACGCTCCCGCAGCTTTCCCTCCCTCGCCTTGCCGCTGGCCGGCAATGCCATTGCTGCGCTGCTCCTCTCCTTGCGGCTGCGTCTTCCGCAGCTGCCGGGGATTGGCGTGCCTTGCCCGACCCCACCCCTGCAGGTTGGCCTGGCGGGATTGCGGCGCGGGAGCTCAACAGCGCTGCGGTACGCAGCCGCGCCCATGACGACACCGCTTCGAGGCCATGGCCCCCACTACACCCACTCCTTCAGACGTTCTTTCACGTTTTGTCAACTGGTTCAGTACGCTCGGTAAGGATCTCCCACCGGTTGCCCAGCCACCACAGCAGCAGGACAGGTTCAGTGCACTGATGAACAAGTTCAGCCGCTGAATCCCTGCTCTCTCTTTTTAATCAAACCTTCTCTTCCGGGCTTCGTTACCATCATGGATTACGTCTTACCCAATGAGCTTGTGGATGGCATGATTGCCGCCGGAGGCAAGAAAGCTCATGTCAGCACCAAAAACCTTCTGCTGAGAGGCTTCTACTCAGGCTCGGTGCTCGGTCTGGCCCTCTGCCTGGCCCTGACGATCATGCACCAGACAGGGATTCCCTGGATTGGCTCCTTCATCTTCCCTTTCGGCTTTGCCAGCATCGTGCTCTTCGGCATGGAACTGGTCACCGGTAATTTTGCCCTCCTGCCCATGGCTGTCTGGGCTGGGAAGACAACCTGGGGCAAGACCCTCCGAAACTGGGTCTGGGTGTGGATCGGTAACTTTCTGGGAACAGGTCTGGTCGGCATCCTGTTCGCCATCAGCCTCACCAGTGGTGGCACGGCGGATCTGGCGGCCGGCACCGGGGATTGGGTCGCCGTTGCCAACAAGATCATTGGCCTGAACAAGGCCAATGTGATCGTCAAGTACCAGAACCTTGGGGTGCTTGGCTTCTTCCTGGCCTTCCTGCGTGGCCTGATTGCCAACTGGCTGGTTTGTCTCGGCGTCACCCTGGCCCTGGTGAGCAAGAGTGTGCCGGGCAAAATCCTGGCCTGCTGGTTGCCGATTACGGCCTTCCAGGCCCTCGGCATGGAGCACATCGTGGTGAACATGTTCCTCCACACCACGGGCCCCCTCCTGGGTTCCGGTGTGAGCTTCGCTCAGATCGCCTTCTGGAACTATCTTCCTGTCACCCTGGGGAACATTGTGGGTGGCATGGTGTTCATCGGCATGCTCTTCTACAGCACCCATCGCACGCCGATGAGCAATGTGCTGCCTCCGCAGCATGACGACAGGCTGGAGCGTGAGCTGGCCGCCGAGCTTGGTGCCCGCTGAGCTCTGCCCGGCACAGGTGCTGGCCGATGGCTGCACCGTTCACCCCCGGTCGATGGCCGGGGGTTTTTCATGGCCTTCTCTGGGAACGGGAGGAGGGAACGGGAGGAGACCATGGAAGGAGGGAGCATGAGGAAAGCCCCCGACCAATCCCCGCCTCGATCAGCGCAGGGAATGACAGGGGGCTGCCGCCATCAACGGGCTGACTGGCCAACTGGTCAGCTGATTTGCAGCGTCACCACTTTTTGTAGGGCAGAAACTTGCCGCACATGATCACCTGCACGCGGGCGCCGGCTGGGTCGTCAATCTTTTCCACATCAAGGGTGAAGTCGATGGCACTCATGATGCCATCGCCGAACTTCTCCTGAATCACATCCTTGAGAGGCATCCCGTACACCTGCATGATCTCGTAGAACCGATAGATCAGTGGGTCCGTTGGAATCACAGGATCCAGGCACCCTTTGGTGGGGAAGGTCTGGAGGGCTGCCGTGGTCTCCGCGTCCAGATCCAGAAGCTCCGCCAGCTTGGTGGCTTCCTCTGGCGACGCCGTTGCCTGGCTATAGAACAGCGAGGCGATCCAGACTTCGTCGCGCCCGAGTGATGCTTCCAGGTCAGCAAAACTGAGATTCTTGACCTTTTTTGCAGCCATGAGCTTGGCTGTCAGAGCAGAAGCTGCCATAAATCGTGGGGATTGTAATATAAGAAGAGCGGGTTAAAGGGGCTTCGCCCTTTGCTCTAAAGGTCGCAAGAAGCGACCCTGTGATTCTCTCGCTGTGGGCCAAAATCTCGTGTCATCGATGCTACGTTCGGCCCCCTCGGCCTGGGCCACCCCGGGAACTGCCCAGCCGGTTCCCGATTCGGTAGTGGTGGTCACGTTGGAGGGGTTGGCCCGTTCGGTTCACTGGACTACCCCCATCCGGTGCTGCCCAGCACCCACCGCCATGGTCGCCACCTCGCCGAAGCCGGCGCCGATGTTCGAGCTGATCCCGTACGAGAAGTTCCGGGACACCCCCGCCGTGCGGTTCTTCGACATCACCGTGGCGGCCTCCAACGCCCGGGATCTGGTGATCCACTCCGGGCCAGCCATCTCACCGCCTGACGCTGCCGACACCGGGGCCTGGCAGTTCTACCTGCACCCCCACCAGGAGGACAACCTGCTGGCCCTGCACGGCGGCCGCACCTTCTACCTGGTGAACTTCGGCTGGAACTACCCGTTTCACATTGTGCGGCTGGACACCGGCGGCGACATCCTGCGCATCCCCCCCGGCACGTTCCACCGGTCGGTCTCCGACCCCAACGGTTCCGTGGTGCTGAACCAGGCCGTACGCGACGAGGGGGCCAGTGTGGTGCGCGAGTTCCGTGTCTACAACAGCCGGCGGATCCCGCGTCTTTTCGCCACCACGTCCAAGACGGCTCCCCTGCCGAAGCTGCACGGCCTCAACTGGTGAGGATCTCCGCCTGGATGTCCCAGGCGAACCTGCTGCTCACACCCGGCGGACCGGAGAAGCTGCCGGTGATGGCTGCCGTGAGTTCCGGTTTCGAGGACGTGGCCACGGTGATGTAGCGGTCGTCCACGGCCCCCTTGCCACTGGGGTCGAATCCCCTCCAGCCGGCTCCGGGCAGGTACACCTCCGCCCAGGCGTGCAGGTCGTAGCGCCTGGGGGCCGGGTCCACCAGGTGGTAGCCGCTCACGAAGCGGGCCGGCAGGCCCACGCAGCGGCAGGCCTCCACCATCAGCATGGCCAGATCGCGGCACGATCCCACCCGTTCCTTGAGGGTGCGCCCGGCCGGCCAGGCCGGCCCCACGTGGCGCTGGGTGTACTTGACCCGATCCTGAATCATCTCCACCAGCTGGCCCAGGAACATCAGGGCCCGCTGATCACTCCCCATCAGGGCTTCCTGGGCCATGTCCACCGCGGCGGGATCGTGCTGGCCATTGGGCAGCCATCCCTGCAGCGAACCCATCAGATCGCCGTTGAGGCGGCCCGCCGGATAGGGCAGCAGGGGTTCGTTCGCCTCCAGGCACACCTCCAGGGCCGGCGCCGTTTGGGTGTCCACGGTGCTGGCGGCGCGCACCAGGAAACGGTCGGTGCTTCCCTCGAACCGGGCGCGCAGGATTTCATCGCCACTGGCGGCCACCAGGGGATACAGGCAGCTGGGCGCCGGATCAATGGCCAGGTTGAAGTCCACCAGGGTCTGAAAGCCGTGCCCCCGCGGTTTCAGGCAGAAGCGATGGGCTCCGAGCTGCACCGGAGCCGAATAGCCGTAGGTGAGCGAGTGCGTCAGGCGGGCACGCATGCCGGATCCGCACTCTGGGACTCGAGGGTGGGGGCCACGAAGTAGCGCTGCTCGATCAGGTTGTGCAGCCTGTTGAGGTCGCTCTGCAGCGCATCGATCGCCTCGTGCAGACCCACGGCGATCAGATCGTTGATGCGGGTGTAACTCCAGCGGGCCAGGGTGAGGCCGCTCAGGCATTCCAGCTCATCGGGGGCACCGGGCACGGCACGCCCCTGCACGATCCGCAGGGTTTCCTGGATCCGTTCGAGGCAGTAGCGCACCGAACGGGGAAAGATGGGATCGAGCAGCAGGAAGGCGGCCACGGCGCGCGGTTCGATGGCCTGCTGGCGCGACTGGCGGAACATCTGATAGGCCCCGGCGCTGCGCAGCAGCGAGATCCACTGCAGTTCATCCAGCACTCCCCCCACCTCGTCGGGGGAGGGAAGCAGCAGAAAGTACTTCACGTCGAGGATGCGGGTGGTCTTGTCCGCCCGTTCCAGCAGCCGGCCCAGCCGGCTGAACTGCCAGGAGAGGTCCCGGCTCAGGGTGGAGTCGGTGATGCCGTAGAAGAGCTGGCAGGCCCTGCGGATGTCGCGCAACTGCTCCTGGGGGGGCTGACGCCAGAACCCTTCGTTTTCCTGCAGTGTCCAGTAGATGTCGTTGAGATGCTCCCACATCTCCGTGGTGATCACTTCGCGGATCTGCCGGGCGTTCTCCCGTGCGATGGCAATGCAGTTGGCCACGCTGTTGGGGTTGTCTTCCGCACGCACCAGAAACTCCACCACGTCCATGGGCTGGCCCTGGGGGTAAAGCTTGTCAAACAGTTCCCGATCGCCGTTCGCATCGATCAGGGGAAGCCAGGGTTCGGCACTGCCGGGGGGGCAGTCGAGGGCCATCGCTTCACTCACTTCCACGAAACGGGAGATGTTTTCCGCCCGCTCCACATAGCGGTTGATCCAGTACAGCGATTCGGCTACGCGGCTCAGCATGACGCGGCTCCATCGTCGGCGTCGTTCTGCTCACTCACGATCCAGGTGTCCTTGCATCCCCCACCCTGGGAGGAATTCACCACCAGGGAGCCGCGCCGCAGGGCGACGCGGGTGAGGCCGCCGGGGCTCACCCAGGCGCCCTTGCCCCGCAGCACATAGGGCCGCAGATCCACGTGGCAGGGGAACAGCTCGCCGTTGCTCAGGGACGGCACCGTGGAGAGTTCCAGCGTGGGTTGGGCGATGTAGTTGCGGGGGTTGGCCTCGATCCGCTGGGCGAAGTCGGCAATCTCCTCCGCCGGGGCATGGGGGCCGATCAGCATGCCGTAGCCGCCCGCTTCCGCCACGGCCTTCACCACCAGCTCCGGCAGGTGTTCCAGCACGTAGGCCCGGTCGTCGTCACGGGAACACAGGTAGGTGGGCACGTTCTCGATGATCGGCTCCTCGCCCAGGTAGTAGCGGATCATCTCCGGCACATAGGCATAGATCAGCTTGTCGTCGGCCACCCCGGTGCCGGGGGCGTTGGCGATCGCCACCCGGCCGGCGCGGTAGGCCCCCATCAGCCCCCGCACCCCCAGCATCGAGTCGCTGCGGAACACGGCGGGATCGAGGAAGTCGTCGTCGATGCGGCGGTAGATCACATCCACCGGCTCCAGGCCGCTGGTGCTGCGCATCCAGACGCGGTCGTCGTGGCAGATCAGATCCCGCCCCTCCACCAGCTGGATGCCCATCTGCTGGGCCAGGTAGCTGTGCTCGAAGTAGGCACTGTTGAACACCCCGGGGGTGAGCAGCACCACCGTGGGCCGCTCGGTCCAGGGGGCGAGCTCCCGCAGGGTCTGCAGCAGATGGGAGGGGTAGTCGTCGATCGGCTGCACCGTGCGGGCCGAGAACAGGCTGGGGAACATGCGCTTCATCACCCGCCGGTTCTCCAGGAAGTACGCCACCCCGGAGGGGCAGCGCAGGTTGTCCTCCAGCACCCGCCAGGTGCCCTGGCCGTCGCGGATCAGGTCGAGCCCGGAAATGTGGCACCACTTGCCCAGGGGCGGCTTGAAGCCCTCCATCTGGGGGCGCCAGCCCTGGGAACTCTCCAGATCCCCCACGGGCACGATGCCGTCGCGCACGATCAGCCGGTCGCTGTAGATGTCGCCCAGGAACTGGTCGATCGCCTCCAGCCGCTGCACCAGACCCTGCTCCAGCCGCTGCCATTCACTTGAGCCGATCAGGCGCGGCAGGGGATCGAAGGGCAGGATGCGTTCCACCCCGCGGTTGTCGGAACCGTTGAGCCGGAAGGTGGCGCCGAGGCGCTTCAGCAGCATGCCGGCGGCCGCATGGTTGCGGTTCAGCTCCTCCAGCCCCAGCTGACCCAGGCAGGAGAGCAGGGGGCTGAGGGCGCGGCGCGGTTCGTCGGCGGCGCTGAAGTACTCGTCGTAGCCGCGGTTGGGCTTGTAGTCGGTGAACATGCCTGGCCAGCTGGCTGCGCCAATCATGGGCAGCCGTCTGGGGGGTGGCCGGTGTGGGTTGCTACGGAAGACCCAACGGGCCCTCAGAGCAGGAAGTAGCGCTGGGCCATCGGCAGCACCTCGGCGGGCTCACAGGTGAGCAGTTCCCCATCGGCGAACACCTCGTAGGTCTGGGGGTCCACCTCCATCTTCGGCAGGGCCGTGTTGTTGCGCATCGCGGCCTTGCCGATGCCGCGGGTGTTCACCACCGGCACGCAGCGGCGTTCCAGGCCCAGCTGGCGGGGGATGTCCGCCTCCAGGCAGGCCTGGCTCACGAAGGTGAGGCAGCTCGGCGCCAGGGCCCTGCCGAAGGCGCCGAACATCGGCCGGCCGTGCACCGGGCCGGGTGTGGGGATCGAGGCGTTGGCGTCGCCCATCTGGGCCCACACGATCGAGCCCCCCTTGATCACCAGCTCCGGTTTCACGCCGAAGAAGCCCGGCTTCCAGAGCACCAGGTCGGCGAGCTTGCCCACCTCCACCGAGCCCACCTGGCTGTCGAGGCCATGGGCGATGGCCGGGTTGATCGTCACCTTGGCGATGTAGCGCTTCAGGCGGGCGTTGTCATGGCGGCCGCCGCTGGCGCCATCCTCCGGCAGGGCGCCGCGCTGCACCTTCATCTTGTGGGCGGTCTGGAAGGTGCGGGTGATCACCTCGCCCACCCGGCCCATGGCCTGGGAGTCGCTGGCGATGATCGAGAAGGCGCCCAGGTCGTGAAGGATGTCCTCGGCGGCGATCGTCTCGCGGCGGATGCGGGATTCGGCGAAGGCCACGTCCTCGGGGATGCGCGGATCGAGGTGGTGGCACACCATCAGCATGTCGAGGTGCTCCTCGAGCGTGTTGCGGGTGTAGGGCCGGGTGGGGTTGGTGCTGCTGGGCAGCACATGGCTTTCGCCGCAGATGCGGATGATGTCCGGGGCGTGGCCGCCGCCGGCCCCCTCGGTGTGGAAGGTGTGGATGGTGCGGCCGCCGATGGCGCGGATCGTGTCCTCCACGAAGCCCGCTTCGTTGAGGGTGTCGGTGTGGATGCACACCTGCACGTCGTAGCGGTCGGCCACCGTGAGGCAGCAGTCGATCGCGGCCGGGGTGGTGCCCCAGTCCTCGTGGAGCTTGAGGCCGCAGGCGCCGGCGCGCACCTGCTCCTCGAGGGCCTCGGGGGTGGAGGCGTTGCCCTTGCCGAAGAAGCCCAGGTTCACCGGCAGCCCCTCGGCGGCCTGGAGCATGCGGCCGATGTGGAATGCCCCGGGGGTGCAGGTGGTGGCATTGGTGCCGGTGGCCGGGCCGGTGCCGCCCCCCAGCAGGGTGGTGACCCCCGAGGCGAGGGCGGTTTCGATCTGCTGCGGACAGATGAAGTGGATGTGGGTGTCGATGGCGCCGGCGGTCACGATGTGCCCTTCGCCGGCGATCGCCTCGGTGCCGGGCCCAACCTCGATCGTCACCCCCTCCTGGGTGTCGGGGTTGCCGGCCTTGCCGATCGCCACGATGCGGCCGTCGCGCAGGCCGATGTCGGCCTTCACGATCCCCCACCAGTCGAGGATCAGGGCATTGGTGATCACCGTGTCCACGGCGCCGTCGGCGCGGGTGGTCTGGGCCTGGCCCATGCCGTCGCGGATCACCTTGCCGCCGCCGAACTTCACCTCGTCGCCGTACACGGTGAAGTCCTTCTCCACCTCGAGGATCAGCTCGGTGTCGGCCAGCCGCAGCCGGTCGCCGGTGGTGGGGCCGTAGGTCTCGGCGTAGGTGCGGCGGGAGATCCGGTAGGGCATGGCGGCGGGAAGGCGTGGGGGCGGAGGCCAGGGGCGTGGGAAGGGGTCAGTCCAGGGGGCCGTTCACCAGGCCGTTGAAGCCCACCACACGGCGCTGGCCGGCGAAGGGCACCAGGTTCACCTCACGGCTGTCGCCCGGTTCGAAGCGGATCGCCGTGCCGGCCGGGATGTCGAGCCGCAGGCCCCGGGCGGCGTCGCGGTCGAAGGCAAGGGCGCCATTGGCCTCCTGGAAGTGGAAGTGGGAACCCACCTGCACGGGGCGGTCGCCGGTGTTGGCCACCAGCAGGGTGGTGACGGGCCGGCCGGCATTGAGCTCGAGCTCGCCGGGTTCCGGAATCAGCTCGCCGGGGATGAGGGGGGCCATGGGGAAGCGGCGGGGGTGGCCGGGATGGGGGAGGGTCTCAGCGGATCGGGTCGTGCAGGGTCACCAGCTTGGTGCCGTCAGGGAACATGGCCTCGATCTGCACCTCCTGCACCAGCTCCGGCACGCCCTCCATCACCTGGTCGCGGCTCAGCCAGGTGGTGCCCTCGCCCATCAATTCGGCCACGGTCCTGCCGTCGCGGGCGCCTTCCAGCACCAGAAAGCTGAGCCAGGCCACGGCTTCGGGGTGGTTGAGCCTGAGGCCGCGCTGGAGGCGGCGCTCGGCCAGCAGCGCGGCGGTCACGATCAGGAGCTTGTCCTTCTCCTGGGGGCTGAGGTGCATGGCTGCCGGGCGTGGAACGATTCAGATCCACCGGAACCACTCTGACAGTCACCTGGACTCTGCCCACGTTCTGACTGGACGTTTCATGAGGACACCTCGGCAAGACCCTCAGGAAGACCCCTCAGGAAACCGTCAGGTTCTCTTCAGCGGTGTCCTGGGTGCTTGAGCGGGCACCGGGGCCTGGGAACTGCCAGTGTGGGGAACCTTTCGGATGGCCCAGGCATGTGACCGTCATGGCTGGGCTGGCCAGGACCAGCCGGCAGGTGCGGCGTTCCCCAGGGGTACGGCGCTTTCGATCCACGGCCTCGATCTATGGCTTCGACCCATCGGCCTCGACCCAACGGCCTCGATCGTCTCCTGCAACCCTCTGCCTCAAGTCCCCGCCTCCACCCTGCTGCTCGAGCTTCTGTGCATGGTTTCCAGTGGGCTGCGCAGCTCATGGGAAGCCATGGTCCTGCGATGAGGTTCGCCTTGCGATGACTTCCGATGACGACGTACTCCATTGAGTTCGCTAAACACATCCTGCTTCAGTTCGGTGTGATCCTGGCGGTGGGATCGAGCTGTGCGGTTCTCTCCAAGAAGCTGAAAATCCCCGATGTGGTCACCTTCCTGCTCGTGGGAACCCTTCTCGGGCCCGGGGGTTTGGGCTGGATCGACATCAAGGCCGACTCGGCGCTGAACCAGCTGCTGTTGATCTTCGGGTCCTGCTATCTGCTCTTCGATGGCGGGGTTTCCATGCGTTTCCGGGTCATCCAGGAGGTGTGGGTCACCATCGTGTCGCTCGCCACGGCCGGGGTTCTGATCACCGCCGCGATCACCGGCCTGGCTGCCCACGTCTTCCTGGGCCTGCCCTTCCTCGTGGCACTGCTGCTGGCTTCGGTGATCGCCTCCACGGACCCGGCCACCCTGATCCCCGTCTTCCGCCAGGTGAGGGTGAAGGACCGGGTCTCCCAGACGGTGATGTCGGAGTCGGCCTTCAACGACGCCACCGGAGCCATCCTCACCTTCTCGGTGCTGGGGGTTGCCATGGGTACGGGCCAGTTCTCGCTGCAGGCTGCCGCCCTTGAACTGGTGCACCAGGCCCTGCTCGGCCTGGTGGCGGGGGCCCTGCTCGGTTACCTGGCGGCCACCCTGATCGCCCATGAGCGCTATGGCTTTCTGCAGGAATACGCTCCGCTGGTGTCGTTGATGGCCGTGATCGCGGCCTACCTCGGCGCCAGCGGCCTGCACGCCAGTGGTTTCATGGCCGTCTTCGTGTTCGGCTTCATGGTGGGGAACAAGGAGCTGTTCGGCTTTGAAATGAAGGAGGGTGAGCAGGAGCGGATGGACGATTTTGTCGAAACGACTTCGTTGATCATGCGGATGTTCATCTTCTTTCTGCTCGGCAGTCAGGTTGACTTCGCCCTGATCAACCAGTACTTCCTCGGCGGAATCGGGGTGGTGGTGGTGTTGATGCTGGTGGCCCGACCGATCACGGTGTTCGTGTGTGCTCTGCCGGATCGCCGCGCCCGCTGGTCGATCGAAGAGCTGCTGTTCATCTGTTGGACCCGGGAGACCGGTGTCATTCCGGGGGCGCTGGCGGGTCTGATGCTCGGGGTCGGCGCCCCCCAGGCTCGGCTGATCTCCTCGGTGACCTTCCTGGCCATCCTGGTCACGATTCTCACCCAGGCCACCACCACCCGCTGGCTGGCTGGCCGGCTCGGGCTGCTGGAGGCTTCTGCGCCGGCAGAAGCAGCGTCCAGGTGAGGCCACTCAGCCCAGCGGCCGCTCCTGGAAGGGCCACACCCTGGGCAGGTCCGGGTCCGCCAGGTTCCGGACCTGGCGGACCCGGGCCCAGATCCGGGTGAACCAGTAGCGGGCCGCCTGGCTGGAGTGGCCCCGGTAGCGGGCCACCAGGCCCGGCTCCAGCGCGCCGCAGGCCATCTCACCGCTCAGGCCGGCCCGGTCCCGGCGGCAGCCCTCGAGCAGGCTCGTCAGCGTCGTGGTGGCCAGGGTGTCCGGCGCCGCCCACACCAGCGAGCCATACACCGGCGCTCCCGCCAGGCCGTGCTCCCCCTCCAGACAGCCCCCCGCCAGTTCCGTGCGGTCCACCAGCACCCACTCGCTCGCCCCGTTCCGCTGCCGCCGGATCTCGAGGGCCGAGCGCCAGCGGCCCGATCCGAGCGTCTCCCCGGCCGCCGTGCGGCCCAGGCGCACCACCTCGCCCCCCAGAAAGGAGGCTCCCGCGGCCAGGTTCACCCGGCAGTGCTGCTCGAACAGCCCATCGGCGTAGAGCACGAGCTCCTGGGGCAGCCACTCCAGGTCGGCCCCCTCCTCGAGGCTGAAGTGCAGATCCTGACGGGCCCAGCGGCCCGCGGGGGCCTCCCGGCAGCGGCCAACGGAGCCATAGATCTTCTGGGCGGCCACGCTGGTGAGCAGAGCCCGGCTGCCGGGGGCGAGGCCGGCCGTGATGCTCAGCCGATCGCCGCCCACCAGGCCCCCGGCGGTGTGCAGCAGCGGCAGCTCACAGCGGCCATCGGCGTGGGGAAAGGCGCGTTGCAGTTTGAGCGGTGCGCTCGTTTCCCCCTGGTGAACCGTGTCCGCCCGCGGGTCCTGCCCGCGGCGGCGGAACAACAGCCGGGCCTTGCCATGCCACGGGGGATTCCCTGTGATGCTGGTGATCGTCCCGTCCGCGTGCTCCGGCCATGATCCCCGCCGCCGCGCCCGCTGCGCCAGCCTCCGGCCCCCTGCTCCTCACCCGCAGGCTGGGGGAGCGGGCCGGGGGAGAGGCGACCCTGAAGCTGGCCCTCAGCGCCGAGGAGCGCAGCCGGCTGCGGGGCCTGCGCCAGAGCGTCTGTGGTTGCCCGCTGCTGCTGCAGCTCCCCCGGGGTGAGCCGCTGCGGCCGGGCGAACTGCTCGGGGGAGCCAGCGCCGAGCCGCTGGTGCGGATCGAGGCCGCCCCCGAGCCGCTGCTGCGGGTCACCGCGGCTTCCGAACTCGGCCTGTTGCAGGCGGCCTACCACCTCGGCAACCGCCATGTGGCGATGGAGATCAAGACCGGGGAACTGCGGTTGCTGGCGGATCCGGTGCTGGCCCATCTGCTCGAACACCGGGGCCTGACCGTGACCGAGGTGGTCGCCCCCTTCCTGCCGGAGGCGGGGGCCTATGCCCCGGCCATCGACCACACCCACACCCACACCCACACCCATGGGCATTGAGCGGCTCCGCCTGTTCCAGCTGGTCAGCCCGGCGCTGCCGGTGGGCGCGTTCAGCTATGCCGAGGGACTGGAGGCCCTGGTGCAGGCCGGCCGCCTGGAGGATGGCCCTGCCGTGGCCCGCTGGCTGCAGGACGAGCTCCACCGGGGCGTGCTGGCCATCGAGGCGGCCTGGCTGCCCGCGTTGATGGAGGCTTCGCCGCAGGAGCTGCAGGACCGGGACCGCTGGCTGCTGGCCCTGCGGGAGGCCCACGAGGTTCGGGCCCAGCAGCGCCAGATGGGCGGCTCGCTGCTGCGGCTGCTGGCCGACCTGGGATTTTCCATGCCCAGGCTCGACCTGGCCTGGCCGGCGGCCTTCGCCCTGGCAGGCCGGGCCCTGGATCTCCCTGCAGCCGATGTGGTGGAGGCCTACCTCTATGGCTGGGTGGCCAACCAGCTGAGTGCGGCGGTGCGCCTGGTGCCCCTGGGCTCCACCGAGGCCCAGCGGCTGCAGCTGGCCCTGGCGCCGCTGATACAGGAGCGGGCGGTGGAGCTGGCGGCGGCCGATCCGCGCCAGCTCTGGAACGGGGGGGTGGGCGCCGGCATCGCCCAGCTGCGCCATGCTGAGCTCTACTCCCGGTTGTTCAGGAGCTGAACGGGGCCATGAGCAAGCTGCGTGTGGGTGTCGCCGGCCCGGTGGGCTCCGGCAAGACGGCCCTGGTGGAGGCCCTCTGCCGCCGCCTGCGCCAGCAGCTGCAGCTGGCCGTGGTCACCAACGACATCTACACCCAGGAGGATGCCCAGTTCCTCACCCGGGCCGGGGCGCTGGAGCCGGAGCGCATCCGGGGCGTGGAAACGGGAGGGTGTCCCCACACCGCCATCCGGGAAGACTGCTCGATCAACCGGGCCGCCGTGCGGGAGCTGGAGGAGGCCTTCCCCGATCTCGATCTGGTGCTGGTGGAGAGCGGCGGCGACAACCTGGCCGCCAGTTTCAGCCCTGAACTGGTGGATCTCTGCATCTATGTGATCGATGTGGCCGCCGGTGACAAGATCCCCCGCAAGGGCGGCCCCGGCATCACCCGCTCCGATCTGCTGGTGATCAACAAGATCGACCTGGCCGCGATGGTGGGGGCCAGCCTGGAGGTGATGGAGCGCGATACCGAGCGGATGCGGCCGGGGCGGCCCTGGTGCTTCACCAATCTGCGCAGTGGCGAGGGGTTGGAGGCGGTGGAGGCGTTTCTGCTGCGTCAACTGCCAGTCGTCACGAACTAACACAATTCGTTGAAGATCAGCGGGCATGGCTTGGCGGGTTCGGGGCACCCGCTTCAGAACGTTGCGCTGGGGCTGCTGCCAGGGGTCTCCCCATGCAAGGGGATGGGTCAGGTGCCACTGACCAGCCCGGCAAAGTGTGGCCTTGGCTACATTCCATCGGTTGCCCGCTGGATACGGTCCGCTATGCCGCTGAATCGCAGCGGACCATTCGGCGGTTCTTCCGTAGGAGCTTCTATGACCCCTTCCTTCATGGGCAAAGCCATGGGCAAGACGTCGCTGCGCCTGTTCAGCGGTGCCACGGCCCTGGCCACCTCCCTCACCCTTGTGGCCTGCGGAGGAGGCGAACAGGCCTCCGGGGATTTCGACGGTGAAGTGAAGGTCGGGATCCTTCATTCCCGCTCGGGCACCATGGCCATCTCCGAGAACACGGTGGCCGAAGCCGAGTTGATGGCGATCGATGAGATCAATGCCAAGGGCGGCATCACGATCGATGGCAAGAAGCTCAAGATCGTTCCTGTCGAGGAAGACGGAGCCTCGGATTGGCCCACCTTCGCCGAGAAGGCCAAGAAACTGATCGATCAGGATCAGGTGGCCGTGGTGTTCGGCGGTTGGACCTCCGCCAGCCGCAAGGCCATGCTGCCTGTCTTCGAGGCCAAGGATCACTTCCTCTTCTATCCGATTCAGTACGAAGGCCAGGAGTGCTCCAAGAACATCTTCTACAGCGGTGCTGCCCCCAACCAGCAGGCTGAGCCCGCTGTTGACTGGCTGCTCAAGAACAAGGGCAAGGACTTCTTCCTGGTGGGCTCCGACTACGTGTATCCACGTACGGCCAACACCATCATGAAGGAGCAGCTCAAGGCCATGGGCGGCACCGTGGTGGGTGAGGACTACCTGCCTCTGGGCAACACGGAAGTCGCCCCGATCATTGCCAAGATCAAGCAGGCCCTCCCCAACGGCGGCGTGATTGTCAACACCCTGAACGGCGACAGCAACGTGGCCTTCTTCAAGCAGATGAAGGCCGCTGGGATCACGCCAGCCAACGGCTACTCGATCATGAGCTTCTCGATCGCCGAGGAGGAAGTGGCGGCCATCGGTCCTGAGTATCTCGAGGGCACCTTCGCGGCCTGGAACTTCTTCCAGTCGCTCGACACTCCCGCTTCCAAGGAGTTCACCGAGAACTTCAAGAAGAAGTACGGCGATAACCGCGTCACCAATGACCCGGCGGAATCTGCCTACATGATGGTGTACCTGTGGGCCGCTGCTGCCGAGAAGGCCAACAGCGTCGACGACAACAAGGTGCGTGAAGCCCTGATCGGTGTCAGCTTCGACGCTCCCCAGGGCACCGTCACCGTGCAGCCCAATCACCACGTCGAGAAGCGCGTGCTGATCGGTGAGGTGCAGAAGGACGGCATGTTCAAGATCGTCGAGGACAAGGGCGTGATCAAGCCCATCGCCTGGAACCAGTTTGTGCCCGAAACCAAGGGCTTCACCTGCGACTGGACCCGCACGGACGTGCCCGATCCCGGCAAGTTCAAGATGTGAGCCGCCAGGCGTCGATGACCCACCCCCCGCCCAGGGGGAGGGGTTGCCTCGGCGCCGGAAGGGGGAGCCACCTCCCCCTTCCTTTCATGGGTCGCTTCCTGTGTCGCTGACATCCTGTTCCTGAATTCGGCTCTCCCTGAAGGATGGCCGCATCAGGGCAACCGGGGCCTCTGCGCTGTTCTCTGTTCCCCTGGGCGCCCCTGCGAGGGCCTATGGATCTCTTCAACGAAACCCTCTTCAACGGCCTCGCCATCGGATCGGTGCTCGTGCTGGCCGCCCTCGGCCTGGCCGTGGTGTTCGGCCTGATGGGTGTGATCAACATGGCCCACGGCGAGCTGATGATGCTCGGGGCCTACACCACCTTCGTGGTGCAGAACCTCTTCAAGAACGGCCCGCTGGAAGCCCTCTTCCCGCTCTACATCATCCTGGCGATCCCCGCCGCCTTCCTGGTGAGCGGTCTGGCCGGATTGCTGCTGGAGAAGACGGTGATCCGCCGTCTCTACGGCCGACCGCTGGAGACCCTGCTCGCCACCTGGGGGGTGAGCCTGATCCTGCAGCAGTTCGTGCGCTCGGTGAGCAGCGCCTTCGCCATCGGCCTGGTGGTGGCGGTGGTGGTGGGTCTGCTGGTGCCGAAGTTCACCCCCCGCACCTGGTGGCAGCAGCGCTGGACCCCCCTGCTGGGTGTGGGCAGCTGGATCGTGGCGGCGCTTGCCGGTGTGGTTCTCGCCAGCGTTCTCGGCGGCGTGAGGGTGCTCGATCAGCCCTGGTTCAGTGCCCGCAACATCGACGTGACGGCACCCGTGTGGCTGCGCGGCTCCCTGCAGGTCGGGGCGCTCACCATGCCGGTGGCCCGCTTGTTCATCATCGCCCTCACGATCGTCTCGCTGGTGGCGGTCACCTGGTTTCTCCAGAAGAGCGTCTGGGGGATCCGCATCCGTGCCGTGACCCAGAACCGGCCGATGAGCGACTGCCTGGGCATCCCCACCGAAACGGTGGATGCGCTCACCTTCCTGGTGGGCTCCGGTCTGGCGGGCGTAGCGGGCGTGGCTGTGACCCTGCTGGGCTCGGTGGGGCCGAATCTCGGCGGCAACTACATCGTGGACTGTTTCATGGTGGTGGTGCTCGGCGGGGTGGGCAAGCTGCTGGGCACTGTTGTGGCCGCTCTGGGCATCGGCGTGCTCAGCTATGTGATCGGTTCGGGCTCGCTGCTGCTGGTGTGGCCCGCCATGCCGGAGGGGCTCAACGCCCTGGTCACCTTCTTCGCCACCACCTCGATGGCGAAAGTGCTCGTGTTCGCCGTGATCGTGGTGTTCCTGCAGTTCAGGCCCGCTGGCCTGTTCCCGCAGAAGGGACGCATGGTGGAGGCCTGATCCATGCCACGCCTGCGTCAATGGTTGCCCTGGCTGCTGATCATCGCGGCCGGCCTCATCCTTCCGGCCGTGCTGCCGCCCTTTCGGCTCAACCTCCTCGGCCGCTTTCTCTCCCTCGGCATCGTGGCCCTGGGCATCGACCTGATCTGGGGCTTCACCGGCCTGCTCAGCCTGGGTCAGGGCATCTTCTTCGCCCTCGGGGGCTATGCCATCGGCATGTACCTCCAGCTCAAGAGCCTGCAGCCCGGCCAGCTGCCCGAGTTCTTCGGCCTCTATGGCGTTCAGGAACTGCCGGCCTTCTGGAAGCCGTTCGGCTCACCCCTGTTCACCTTCCTCTGCATCTGGGTGTTGCCGGCCCTCGTGGCGGGGGTGCTGGGCTATCTGGTGTTCCGCAACCGCATCAAGGGGGTCTACTTCTCGATCCTCACCCAGGCCTCCCTGCTGGTGTTCTTCAACTTCTTCAACGGCCAGCAGAAGCTGATCAATGGCACCAACGGCCTCAAGACCGACACGGCGCGCATCTTCGGCCAGCTGGTGGGCAGTGACGGCATGCAGCGCTGGCTGTTCTGGCTCACCCTGCTGCTGGTGGTGGCCTCCTGGGTGCTGTGCCGCTGGCTCACCCGCGGCCGCTTCGGCGATGCGCTGATCGCCATTCGTGACGACGAACCACGCCTGCGCTTCACCGGCTACAACCCCACGGCCTACAAGACGGTGGTCTTCGCCATCGCCGGCGCCCTGGCCGGGGTGAGCGGTGCCCTCTACACCGTGCAGTCCGGCATCATCTCGCCCCAGTTCATGGCCGTGCCGTTCTCGATCGAGATGGTGATCTGGGTTGCCGTCGGCGGACGGGGCACCCTGATCGGCGCCGTGCTCGGCGCCGTGCTGATCAACTACGCCAAGAGCCTGGTGAGCGAGCAGCTGCCGGAAACCTGGCTGTTCATCCAGGGCGGCCTCTTCCTTCTGGTGGTCACCGCCTTGCCCGATGGGCTGGTGGGCTGGTGGCGTCAGGGTGGTCCGCGCCATCTCCAGGCCATGGTGGGCTGGCCGCCGCTGGCACCCACCTACCCCAGCCTCGATCTCGATCCGGCTGTGCAGGCTGAAAAGCACGACCTTCAGGGAGGTGGGTCATGACTGTGTCACCGCTGCTGGAACTGCGTGGGGTGAGTGTGAGCTTCGATGGCTTCTGGGCCCTCAGCGATCTCAACCTCGCCCTCGCACCCGGTGAACTGCGCGCCGTGATCGGTCCGAACGGCGCCGGCAAGACCACCTTCCTGGATGTGATCACCGGCAAGGTGAAACCCACCAAGGGGGAGGTTCACTTCCGTGGTCAGTCGTTGCTGGGCATCAGCGAACACAAGATCGCCAGGCTGGGTATCGGCCGCAAATTCCAGACCCCGCGCGTGTATCAGAACCTCACGCCGCGGCGCAACCTGGAGCTGGCCGTCAGCCGGCGGTCGTCTCCCTTTGATCTGCTCTTCGGCCGGCTGGATTCCACCGCCAGGGACCGGGTGCAGCACCTTCTGGGCGTGGTGGGGCTCGAGCCCCATGCCAACCAGCGGGCCGGGGGCCTCTCCCACGGCCAGAAGCAGTGGCTGGAGATCGCCATGCTGGTGGCACAGGATCCGCAGCTGCTGCTGGTGGACGAGCCCGTGGCTGGCCTCACCGACGAGGAGACCAAACTCACGGCTGATCTGCTCAAGCAGCTCTCCGGGGATCACACCGTGCTGGTGATCGAGCACGACATGGAGTTCATCCGCGATCTGCAGGCGCCGGTCACGGTGCTCCATGAAGGTCACGTGCTGTGTGAGGGCCCCATGGATCAGGTGCAGAGCGATCCGCGGGTGATCGAGGTGTATCTCGGCAGCGAAACCGAGGGTGAATTCAACTGACTTCCAAGCCGATGACCGTCACCAGCCCCCTGCAGGACCCCCCCGATCCCGTGGCCGACACGGTGCTTGAGGTCCAGGGCCTCAATGTGTATTACGGCGAGAGCCACATCCTCAGAAACGTGGATCTGAGCGTGCGCCCGGGCCAGATGGTGTGCCTGATCGGCCGCAACGGCGTCGGCAAGACCACCCTGCTCAAGACGGTGGTGGGCCTGCTGCGCCAGCGCAGCGGGCACGTGACCCTGGAGGGGCGCGACCTCTCCGCCCTGCCGCCCCACGGACGAGCCCGCGGCGGTATCGCCTACGTGCCCCAGGGGCGGGAGATCATTCCGCGCCTCACGGTGCGTGAGAACCTGCTGCTGGGCCTCGAAGCGCTGCCGGGCGGCCTGGGCCGCAACCGCCACATCGACCCGGTGGTGTTCGAGCTGTTTCCCGTGCTCGAGAAGTTCCTCAACCGCCAGGGGGGCGACCTCTCCGGTGGGCAGCAGCAGCAGCTCGCCATTGCCCGGGCCCTCCTCGGCAAACCGAAGCTGCTGCTGCTGGATGAGCCCACCGAGGGCATCCAGCCGTCGGTGGTGCTCGACATCGAGCGGGCCGTGCGCCGGATCATCGCCACCACCGGCGTGAGTGTGCTGTTGGTGGAGCAGCACCTGCACTTCGTGCGCCAGGCCGACTGGTACTACGCGATGCAGAAGGGTGGGGTGGTGGCCAGTGGCCCCACGGCCGAGCTGAGCAAGGACGTGGTGGACCGCTTCCTGAGCGTCTGAGACCCCAGGCCCGAGGTTCAACCCTCCAGCAGGGCCCTCCAGAACCTTTCGGCACCCTCCACCGGTGGCAGGCGCTGGCCCTCAAGCTGGGCGATCGGCCGGCAACCCAGGCTGTTCAGCAGCACAGCGCCCCGGCTCGCGAGCAGATCCTCGACGCCCAGGGGAGCTTCCTCGGCCATCCCCAGAGCGAGGGCCTGGCCCCGCATCACGCCGGGCAGACAGCCACTGGAGAGGGGTGGCGTCAGCCACCGGCCGCCGCGGCGCACCAGCAGATTCGCTGCGGTGCCGCAGCTGAGGCCCCCGCCGCTGCTGGCCAGCAGGGCATCGTCGGCGCCGGCGGCCTCCGCCTGGCGGCGCGCCTGGATGGCGCTGCCGTAGGCGAAGGTCTTGCAGCGGCTCAGCAGGCTGGTGCTGCAGCGACGTTCGGTGGGGCTCACGATCGTTCGCACCGGGGTGAAGCACGCCTCAGCAGGGGTGAGCACCAGCCAGCAGCGGTGCCGGCACCCGGCCGGGATCGCCAGACCGCGGCTGGCCCCAGGCCCGGCGTCGCCCCGACTCCAGTTCAGGCGCAGGGCCCCGTTCACCCCGCCGCTGCGGCCGATGGCGGTGGCGATGGTGGGCTCCAGCTGCGCCTGGGTGGGTGGAGCCTCCATCCCCAGCAGGGCGGCGCCCCGGTGCCAGCGCTCCAGGTGCTGCCGCAGCAGCTGGGCCCGGCCGGCCTCCACCCACAGCGTCTCGAACAGCCCATCGGCGAGCAGGAGGCCCCGGTCGTGCAGCGGCACCCCCAGCTCGGCCGGTGCTCCCCAGCGCTCAGCCTCCTGGGGATGCGCGATCCAGGCGATGGCTCTGGCGCTGCTCATGCCAGGGCGTCGAGCAGAGGATCCAGTTTCCAGCCCATTTCCTCGGCTTCGTCGTCCGGATCCGAGTCGACCACGATGCCGCAGCCGGCGTGGGCGCGCAGCCGGGCTCCCCGCACCAGCAGCGAGCGGATCAGGATGTTGCTGTCCAGGCTGCCGTCCGGTCCCAGCCGGAACAGGGCGCCGCAGTAGGGCCCCCGCGGCACGGGCTCCAGGGCGTTGAGGCGGGCGCAGGCCCGCACCTTGGGGGCGCCGGTGATCGAGCCGCCGGGCCAGCAGGCCTTCAGCAGCGCCACCACGTCCTGCCCCGCCGCCAGCTCTCCCTCCACCACCGAGGTGAGGTGGTGGACCTGGGGGTAGCTCTCCAGCCCCACCAGCTGGGGAACTCCGATCGAGCCGGGCCTGCAGACCCGGCCCAGGTCGTTGCGCAGCAGGTCCACGATCATCACGTTCTCGGCGCGGTCCTTGGCACTGGTGATCAGCTCGGCCGCGGCATCCGCGTCGGCCTCGGGATTGCCGTGGCGGGGCCGGGTGCCCTTGATCGGCCGGGTCTGCACCTGGCCCGACGGCTTGAGCTGCAGAAACCGCTCCGGGGAGGTGGACAGCACGGCCTGCAGGCCGGAGCCCCCCTCCAGGGGGTTGCCGCCCTCGATGCGGCCGATCGCCAGACCACCGAACGGCGCCGGACAGTGGCGGCGCAACCGCAGGTAGAGGTCCACCAGGGCTTCGGCGCCGGGAACCTCAGGCAGCACCTGTTCGCAGCAGGCCGTGAGGTTGGCCTGGAAGAGATCGCCGCGCACGATCCAGGCCTGCACCCGGCGCACCTGGTCGGCGAACTGCTGACGGTCGGTGTGCCACCGCCAGCCGTCCCGCGGCGCCGCCAGGCGGTCAGGCCGGGTGGGTGCAGGGCCGGCCGCCGGTGCGTCCAGCAGGGCGCTGAAGCGGGCGAGGGTGGCGGGGTTCCGCCCCTGAAGTTCCAGCCGCATCCGGTGGCGGTCGATCACCACCAGGGGGTCGGCGCGCACGGCCCAGAGCACGGCCATGTCCGGGCGTCGCCAATGCCCGGCCGGTTCCACCCAGGCTCCCGCCTCGTAGCTGAGCCAACCGAGCCAGGTGTCCCCCTCGGCCCTCGCCTGACGCGCCAGCTCCGCCAGCAGGGCGAAGGGATCGCGGGCGCCTGGATCGCCCGGCAGCCCATGGCAGCAGCGCTGCTCGGCCGGAGCCACCGCCAGGAAGCTCTGGCCGGCGAGGGGAGAATCGGCGGCTCCCTGGCTGTCGAGCCAGACCAGGCCCTCGGCACCGAGGGCACCCACCAGAATCTCCACCACCTGCTCCGGAGGGCGCCAGGGAAGCGGCCGGCGCAGCGGCGGCTGTGGCGGCGCCTCCAGCAGGGGCTGGCCCGGCGGTTCGGGCTCCCAAGCCCTCCTCGAAGCCCTCATCGGCCCACCAGATCAGCCCGCCCCGCCTCGATCAGGGCCGCATCGCGGATGCGGCAGCTGTCGCACACCCCGCAGGGCCGATCGCCGCCGCTGTAGCAGCTCCAGGTGCTGGCGATCGGCACGCCCAGCCGCAGGGCCTCACGCACGATCCGGGTCTTGCTCCACTGCACCAGCGGCGCCCAGAGGCGCACCCCGTGCCCCTCGCGGCCGGCCTTGCTGGCCAGGTCGGCCAGGGTCTGGAAGGCCTCCAGATAGTCGGGCCGGCAGTCGGGGTAGCCGGAGTAGTCCACGGCATTCACCCCCAGCACCAGCCGGCCGGCGCCGCGGGCCTCGGCCAGGCTCAGCCCCAGGGCGATGAACACGGTGTTGCGGCCCGGCACGTAGGTGCTGGGAATCACCCCCGCGGCGGTTCCCTCCTGGGGCACCGGCAGGGCGGGATCGGTGAGGGCTGACCCGCCCCAGGCGGCCAGGTTCACCGCGACGGTGTGGTGCTCCGCCAGGTTCAGCGCCCCGGCGATGGCGCTGGCCGCCAGCAGTTCGCGGCGGTGGCGCTGGCCGTAGTCGAAGGAGAGGCCGATCACCCGGTGGCCCGCCTCGATCGCCAGGGCGGCGGCCGTGGCGGAGTCGAGGCCGCCGGAGAGCAGCGCGATCGCCGTGGGGGAGGGGCTGGCCATGGCTCAGCGGATCGCCAGCCACTTGTGGTTCTGCAGGCTCAGGCGCCAGGCGGGATGGCCGCGCACGAAGTCGAGGGCCAGCCGCTGCCCCTCGGCGCTGTCCCAGCCCGGCTGCAGCAGCAGCGCCGGGTGGTTCCCCGCGGCACGGGCCTGCTGGGCCATGGCCACCGCGAAGTGCAGGTCGGCCTCCCCGTGCACCACCACCTTGAGCTCCTGGCAGGCGGCCAGCAGGGAGGGGAGGGGAGGGCGATGGGGCTTGGGCGAGAGGGTGATCCAGTCGAAGCGGCCGCTGAGCCGATCCACGCCGCTGGTTTCCAGGTGCAGGGGGAGCCCCACCGGCGCGATCCCCTCGCACAGGTCGGTGAGGTCGTGGTGGAGCGGTTCGCCGCCCGTCACCACCACGAAGGCCGCCCCCGCCGCCGCCGCGCGCCGCACCGTGTCGGCCAGGGCCGCCACAGGGCGCCTGGAATGGCCGGCCTCGGGCCAGGAGTGCTTGGTGTCACACCAGGGGCAGCCCACGCCGCAGCCGGCCAGCCGGATGAAGCAGGCGCTCCGCCCTGCATGCAGCCCTTCGCCCTGGAGGGAGTGGAAGGTTTCCACCACGGGCAGGGCGGCCGGGGGTGAGGACACCACCAAACCTTTGACCGAAATCCACCCCTCAACCCTAGGCAGGCCTCCGCCGGGCCTGGCCCGCACGCAGAGCCAAGCCAGCCGGCCCTTGGCAGGATGGCTGCAGGTGAGGCCGATCCACGCCCCACCGGCGTTCCCCCCGGGGTGGAGTCACAGGTTTGATCACGTCTCCGGATCTGCAGAAGCTTGCCCGTTACGGCCTGCTGCGTCCCTTCATCCGCCAGGTGAGGCTGGAGGAGGCCCTCGAGGGGATCGCGCTCGATGGCGAGGAGCGGGAGGCGGCCTGGGCGCAGTTCCGCGAGGACAACGGCATCGAGAGCGAGGAGGATCTGCAGCGGCTCCGGCAGGGGCTGATGATGAGCCAGGCGGACGTGGACTACCAGGCCCAGTTCCCCGTGAGGGTGTGGAAGTACTGCGTGGAGCACTTCGCGGCCAAGGCCGAATCCCGCTTCCTGGCCAAGAAGGCCGACCTCGACCAGGTGGTCTACAGCCTGCTGCGCACCACCCAGCCCCACCTGGCCCGGGAGCTGTACCTGCAGATCAGCGAAGGGGAGGCGAGTTTCGATGCTCTCGCCGTGGCCCATGCGGAGGGACCCGAGCAGGCCACCCGCGGCATCGTGGGGCCGGTGCCGCTCACCCAGGCCCATCCGGAACTGGTGCAACGGCTGCGCACAGCCCATCCGGGCGTGGTGCTCGAGCCCTTTCCCATCGGCGAGTGGTGGCTGCTGGTGCGGCTGGAGACCCTGATCCCTGCCAGCTTCAACGACGAGGTGGCCGACGCCATGATCCAGGAGTTGCTGGACGAGTGGCTCGAGGAGGAGGTGGATGCCTGCCTCGCCCGCATGCGCCCCGGGACGGCGGAAGGGAGCCGATGACCACCAGCTTCGACCTTGCCCAGCTGCGCGACCACCCCGCCTTCGCCGCCCTCTCGCCGCGGGGCCTGCAGCAGCTCGAGCGGCGCGTTGCGCGCCGGCCGTTCGCCCTGGCGGAACCCCTCTGCCATGGCGAGCTGATCCCCTCGCGGATCCTGCTGCTGCTCTCCGGCTCGGCCCGGCTGCTGGTGCGGGATCAGGGCACGCTGCGCACCGGCGCCCGGCTGGGGGCCGGCAGCTTCGTGGGGCTGGCTTCCCTGCTGCGGGCCGCGGCCTGTGAGGAGGTGAGCGCGGCCTCGGCGGGGGAGGCGCTGGAGCTGCCCGATGAGCTGGTGCTCGCGCTGCTGGAGCAGGAGCCGGGCTTCGCGGCCTGGTGCGGCGCGGAGCTGTTCGAGGCTGAGCTGCTGGACCTGCTGGCGGGGCTGTTGGAGCGCTATCCCCGCGGCGGCCCGTCGTTGCTGGCCCTGCGGGCCGATGTCGCCGGCCGGGCCACCCTCGTGCCGCCCGAGCCCGGAGCTCTCCAGAGCCTGCCCAGGGACCAGATCCTCTTCGCCGCCAGCCAGAACCTGCTGGAGCACCCCATCGGGGCCCGCCTGGATCCAGCCCAGGGTCTGCCACGGGTCCGCCCGCCGCTGCCTCCCCGCCTGCTGGCCCTGCCGGAGGCCGTGCTGGCCCAGCTGGATGAGGCAGGCCCTTCCCGCGCGGGCCCGGAGGCCATCGAGCTCGAGCCGGTGGAGGCGGTGGAGGCGTCGGCCCTGGCGCCGCGGGCGGCCGGGCCGGGCCCCCTGGCGAGCCGGCTGGATTTCGGCCAGGAGCCACGCCCCGAGCTGCGGCTGCTGCGGGGAAGCGGGCCGCTGGAGGAAACGCTGGCCTGCTTCCAGATGCTGGCCATGGAGCTCAAGCTCCCCTTCCGGCGCGACTCGATCGAGAAGATCCTGCGGGATGTGCTGCGGCGCGGCCAGACCCCCGACCTGCAGCTCTGCGGCAACATCGCCGCGATGATGGGGCTGCACGTGAGCGGCTACCGGATCCCGGCCGCCCAGGGCACCCGGCTGCAGGTTCCGTCGCTCGTGCCCTGGAGAGGCGGCTTCGCCCTGGTGCGCGCCGCCGATGCCAAGGGCCTGGTGCTGGCCTCACCGCGGGACGGCTGGGTGGAGCTCTCGCCGCGGCAGATCGAGCAGGAGTTCCCCAACGGCATCGAGCTGCTGCTGATGGAGCGCAGCAGCGCCACGCCGGATCAGCGCTTCAGTTTCAGCTGGTTCTGGCCTTCGCTCAAGCGCTACCGCGGCCTGCTGCTGCAGGTGCTGGTGGCCTCGTTCGTGGTGCAGCTGTTCAGCCTGGCCAATCCCCTGCTCATCCAGGTGATCATCGACAAGGTGATCGCCCAGCGCAGCCTCGACACCCTGCAGGTGCTGGGCATCGCCCTGGTGGTGGTGACCCTGCTGGAGGGATTGATCGGAGCCCTGCGCACCTTCCTGTTCACCGAAACCACCAACCGCATCGATCTGCGCCTCGGTGCCGAGGTGATCGATCACCTGCTGCGCCTGCCGCTGAGTTATTTCGACCGCCGTCCGGTGGGGGAACTGGGAACGCGGGTGGCGGAACTGGAGAACATCCGGGAATTCCTCACCGGCCAGGCCCTCACCACCCTGCTCGACACCCTCTTTTCGGTGATCTACATCGTGGTGATGGTGTTCTACAGCTGGCTGCTGTCCCTGATCGCCCTGTGCGTGCTCCCGATCCAGATCGGCCTCACCGTGCTGGGAGCCCCGCTGTTCCGGCGCCAGTACCGGGAGGCCGCCCACGAGAACGCCCGCACCCAGAGCCACCTGGTGGAGGTGCTCACGGGCATCCAGACCGTGAAGGCCCAGAACGTGGAGATGATCAGCCGCTGGAAGTGGCAGGACCTCTACTCCCGTTACATCGCCCGCAGCTTCGAGAAGACCATCACCGGCACGGCGCTGGTGGAGACCTCCCAGGTGCTGCAGAAGCTGTCGCAGCTGCTGGTGCTGTGGGTGGGCGCGAGCCTGGTGCTCAAGGGGGAGATGAGCCTGGGCCAGCTGATCGCCTTCCGCATCATCTCCGGCTATGTCACCCAGCCCCTGCTGCGCCTGTCTTCGATCTGGCAGAACATCCAGGAGCTGAAGGTGTCGTTTGAGCGGCTGGCTGATGTGGTGGACACGCCTGAGGAGTCGGATGAGAAGGACAAGCAGAAGATTCCCCTGCCTCCGATCAGCGGTGATGTGGAGTTCCGTGATGTCAGCTTCAGCTTCGAGCCCGACACGCCTCCGGTGCTGCGCCACGTGGATCTCGCGATTCCCGCCGGCACCTTCGTGGGGGTGGTGGGTCAGAGCGGCAGCGGCAAGAGCACACTGATGAAGCTGCTCACCCGGCTGTACAAACCGAACGCAGGAAAAATCCTGATCGATCAGTTCGACATCGACAAGGTGGAGCTGTATTCCCTGCGCCGTCAGATCGGCATCGTGCCCCAGGAGCCCCTGCTGTTCAGCGGCACGGTGGCGGAAAACATCGCCCTCACCGACCCCGACGCCACCAGCGACGCGATCGTGGAGGCGGCCCGCCTGGCCTGCGCCCACGACTTCATCATGGAGCTGCCGGGCGGCTACAGCGCCAACGTGGGCGAGCGGGGCTCCGGCCTCTCCGGCGGCCAGCGCCAGCGGCTGGCCCTGGCCCGCACCCTGCTCTCCCGGCCCAAGCTGCTGGTGCTCGATGAGGCCACCAGCGCCCTGGACTACGACACGGAGCGGCGGGTCTGCGACAACCTGCTGGAGAATCTGCGCCACTGCACGGTGTTCTTCATCACCCACCGGCTCTCCACGATCCGGCGTGCCGACCTGATCGTGATGCTCCAGGACGGGGTGGTGGTGGAGAAGGGAACCCACGACCAGCTGGTGCAGCAGCGGGAGCGTTACTACGCTCTCTACAGGCAGCAGGAGGCGGCCTGATGGCTGACCAACCCCCGTCCTCCCCGCCCGTCAAGCGTTCCCGGGGAGCGCTGGCCCCCCGGCCTTCCTCCCTGGTGCGCGCCACCCAGACGGCGATCGAGCAGCGGGTGAAGAGCGGCCATGAAGGCATGGTGCTGCAGCAGTCGCGCTTCCTGGCGCGGGCCATCACCTGGACCCTGATCGGCACCACGGGCTTCGCCCTGGCCTGGCTGGCCCTGGCCAAGACCGACGAGGTGGTGATCGCCCCCGGCAAGCTGCAGCCGATCGGCGACGTCAAGACCGTCCAGATGCCGGTGGGTGGGGTGCTCGACACCATGCTGGTGAAGGAGGGCGAGCGGGTGAGCAAGGGGCAGGTGCTGCTGCGGCTCGACAACGAGACCACCGTGGATCGCCGGGACAGCCTGCGGGAGACGATCCAGGCGAAGGAGCGCCAGCTTTCCCTCAAGCAGCTGGAGCTGGACCGCTATCTCAACCTCAACGACACCGAGCAGCAGGTGCTGACCCGCAACCTCGAGCTGCAGCAGCAGGTGCTGGCCCGGCTGGAGTCGCTGCAGGGGGTGGGTGCCGTGCCGGAACTCGACTACCTGCAGCAGCGCAACCAGGTGCGGGAGGTGGAGGGAGAGCTGCAGAAGACCCAGGTGGACCGGCTGCGGCAGCAGGCTCTGCTGCAGCAGGCCGTGGCGGAGCTGCGCGGTGAGCTGGCGGACCTGCGCAGCCGGCTCACCGAGTCGAAGGTGAACATCCGCTACCAGGACGTGCGCTCCCCGGTGGATGGGGTGGTGTTCGACCTCAAGCCCACCGGACCGGGCTTCGTGGCCCAGGGCAGCGAGCCGGTGATGAAGATCGTGCCCCTCAACGATCTGGAGGCCAAGGTGGAGATCGACAGCGCCGACATCGGTTTCGTGCGGGTGGGCAAGCCCGTGGACATCAGCATCGATTCCTTCCCCTCCTCCGACTTCGGCGTGATCGAAGGCACGCTGGCGTCGATCGGCTCCGACGCCCTGCCACCGGAGGATCAGAAGCCGGCCTACCGCTTCCCGGCGGTGGTGAAGCTCAGCACCCAGGAGCTCCGGCTCAAATCCGGCCAGGCTCTGCCCCTGCAGGTGGGGATGTCGCTCACGGCCAACATCAAGCTGCGGCAGGTCACCTACCTGCAGCTGCTGCTGGGCGAGTTCAAGGACAAGGCCGATTCCCTGAAGCGTCTCTGAACTCGCTTGCGCTGAACTCGCTCATTAGCGCTGAGTAGCGCCCCAGTAGCGCCCCAGTAGCGCTCAGTGGGCCAGGGGGGCAGGGGCTTCCTGCGGCACCGGCGCTTCGGCCTGCAGCCCCCGCCGCTGCTGGGCCGCCTCCACCAGGCCGCGGAACAGGGGGTGGGGTTTGCCGGGCCGGGAGAGAAATTCGGGGTGGTACTGGCAGGCGGTGAAGAACGGGTGGTTCTCGAGTTCGATCAGCTCCACCAGCCGGCCATCGGGGGAGGAGCCGCTGATCCGGTAGCCCGACTCGAGGAAGAGGTGGCGGTAGGCGTTGTTGAACTCGTAGCGGTGGCGGTGGCGCTCGTACACCACCTGCTCGCCGTAGAGGCGCTGGCCGAGGGTGCCCGGCGTGAGGCGGCAGGGATAGACCCCCAGGCGCATGGTGCCGCCCAGGTCCACCACGTCCTGCTGCTCCGGCAGCAGGTGGATCACCGGGTGCGGGGTGGCGGCGTCGAGTTCGGCGCTGGTGGCGCCGGCGAGGCCGGCGAGGTTGCGGGCCCACTCGATCACGGCGCACTGCATGCCCAGGCAGAGGCCCAGGAACGGCACCCGCTGCTCCCGCGCCCAGCGGATCGCTTCCACCTTGCCGTCCACCCCCCGGTTGCCGAAGCCGCCCGGCACCACCACGGCATCCATGCCGTGCAGCAGCACATCGGCGCCGAGGGTCTCGATCTGTTCGGCGCAGATCCAGTGCAGGTCGAGGGAGGCGTCGCGATCCAGGCAGGCATGGCGCAGGGCCTCCACCACCGAGAGGTAGGCATCGTTGAGCTGCACGTACTTGCCCACCAGGGCCACCTTCACCGCCGGGCCGGGATGGCGCAGCTTGGTCACCAGCTCCTGCCAGCGGGCCATGTCGCTGTCGTGATCCGGGAGGTTGAGCACGCTGAGCACCTCGCGGCAGAGGCCCTCCTGCTCCATGGCCAGGGGCACGGCGTAGATGCTGTCGGCATCGAGGGCCTGGATCACGGCCCGCTGCGGCACGCCGCAGAAGCCGCCGATCTTGCCCTTGAGGTCCTCGGTGATCTCCCGGTCGCTGCGGCACACGAGCACGTCGGGCTGGATGCCGATCGAGCGCAGCTCCTTCACCGAGTGCTGGGTGGGCTTGGTCTTCAGTTCGCCGGAGGTGCCGATGTAGGGCAGCAGCGTCACATGCACGTAGGCCAGGTCCTGGCGGCCCACATCGCCCCGGAATTCGCGGATCGCCTCCAGGAAGGGCAGCGACTCGATGTCGCCCACGGTGCCGCCGATCTCGCCGATCACCACATCGGCGCCGGAGTTGGCGGCCACCCGGTGGATGCGCTCACGGATCTCGCCGGTGATGTGGGGGATCACCTGCACGGTGCCGCCGTTGTAGTCGCCGCGGCGCTCCTTGTTGATCACCGCCTGGTAGATCGATCCGGTGGTCACGCTGTTGAGGCGTGACATGGCGGTGTCGGTGAAGCGCTCGTAGTGGCCGAGGTCGAGGTCGGTCTCGGCGCCGTCCTCGGTGACGAACACCTCCCCGTGCTGGAACGGGCTCATCGTGCCCGGATCCACATTGAGGTAGGGGTCGAGCTTGAGGATCGACACGCTGTAGCCGCGGCTCTTGAGCAGCCGCCCCAGGCTGGCCGCCACGATGCCCTTGCCGATGCTCGACACCACCCCGCCGGTCACGAACACGAACTTCGTGCCGTGTCCGGCGGGGGCGGCGGTCGAGGGCATGGGGTACCTGGCTGACCCTTCAATCTACCGAGGGCGATCCGTTCGCCCTGTACCGGGGATGCTCAGCCCTCCAGCAGGCTGCGCAGCATCCAGGCGGTTTTCTCGTGGATCTGCAGCCGCTGGGTGAGCAGGTCGGCGGTGGGCTGGTCGTTGGCGTCCTCGGCCACGGCGATCACACCGCGGATGGTGCGGGCCACGGCCTCATGGCCCTGCACCAGCTCGCGCACCATCGCCAGGGCGGCGGGGATGCCTTGGGTTTCGGGGATGGAGGAGAGGCCGCTGTAGGTGCTGCCGCCGAAGGGGGCGGGGCAGCCGAGGGCGCGGATGCGCTCGGCGATCTCATCGAGGGCGGTCCAGAGCTCGGTGTACTGCTCCATGAACATCAGATGGAGCGTGTTGAACATCGGGCCGGTGACGTTCCAGTGGAAGCCATGGGTCTTGGCGTAGAGCACGGTGCTGTCGGCCAGCACCCGGCCCAGCCCCTCGGCGATCTGCTGGCGCTGGGCCTCGGGAATGCCGATGTCGATCGGGGGGGCGGAGATGGTCATGGTTGCTAAGGCGTACTGAGTCCGTTTTAGCTCACCAGGGGACGCCGCCGCTCAGGGGCGGTCCAGGCTGTCGAGGTAGTCGCGCACGCGGCAACGGTTCTGGGGCTGACGCAGCTTCAGCAGGGCCCGCGACTCGATCTGCCGCACCCGCTCCCGCGACAGCTGCAGCTGTTCGCCGATCTCGGCCAGGGTGCGGGGGGTGTCGTCATCCAGCCCGAAGCGCTGCCGGATCACGGTGGCCTCGCGCTGGGTCAGCTCCCCCAGCAGCGCCTCCAGGTCGGCATGCAGCTGCTGGCGCGTGAGGGTCTGCTCCGGGGTGGCGTGGTCGTCCTCCAGCAGCTCCACCAGCGGGGTGTCGGCATGGGCGCCCACCTTTCCCTCCAGCGACACGGGCCGCGGGAGGTGGGTGAGGGTGCTGCGCAGCCGGGTTTCGTCCAGCCCCACGGCCCTGGCCAGTTCCGCCAGGGTGGGTTGGTGGCCGAGCTGGCGCGTCAGCTCGCCCTGGCAGGTGCGGATGCGGTTGAGGGTTTCGGTCACGTGCACCGGCAGGCGGATGGTGCGGCTCTGGCTGGCCAGGGCCCGGGTGATGCCCTGCCGGATCCACCAGTAGGCGTAGGTGCTGAAGCGGAAGCCCCGGCGCGGGTCGTAGCGCTCCACCGCCCGCTCCAGGCCCAGGGTGCCTTCCTGAATCAGATCGAGCAGGTCGAGCCCCCGGCGCTGGTATTTCTTGGCCACGGCCACCACCAGCCGCAGGTTGGCCTGCAGCATCCGTTCCTTGGCACGGCGGCCCCGGTGCAGGGCCTGGCGCAGGTCGGGAGGCTGGAGGCCGCAGCGCTCGGCCCAGGCCAGCAGCTCGCCATCGCCGCGCTGCCGCAGCAGGTTCTCCCGCTCCTGCACCAGGCGGGCCAGCAGGATCTCCTCCTCCTGCCGCAGCAGGTCCACCCGGCCGATCTCCTGCAGATACAGCCGAACCGGATCGCTGGTGGAGCTGGCCTGGCCGGTGGTGGCGGCCCTGGTGGGCGGAGCGTGGGTCAAGACCTGGAACCGGACTGTCCCCACCGTTGTCACCAGGGTGGGGAAGGCCCCTGATTCGGCCGCTTTGCTTCGGTTTTCGGCGCAACCGGGCCGCCGAACCGCCAGCGGCCCTTGGGAAGGGCCCTGCGGATCAGACCTCCTCCACCCAGGTGCTGGCCACATGCAGCTCCTCCAGCTGCTGCGGGGCCACTCCGGCGGGGGCCTGGGTCATCAGGCAGCGGGCCTGCTGGGTTTTCGGGAAGGCGATCGTGTCGCGGATCGACTCCTCGCCCGCCAGCAGCATCACGATCCGGTCCACGCCGAAGGCCAGGCCGCCATGGGGCGGCGCGCCCATGTCAAGGGCTTCCATCAGGAAGCCGAACTGGGCCTCGGCCTCCTCCAGGGGCAGGCCGATGGTCTGCAGCACCTGGCGCTGCAGGGCCGAATCGTGGATGCGCAGCGAACCGCCGCCCAGCTCCAGGCCATTGAGCACCAGGTCGTAGGCCTGGGCGCGGGCGGTGGGCAGGGTTTCGGCCCAGGCGGCCGGATCGCTGCCCAGATCCTCGGCGTTGGGGGCGCAGAAGGGATGGTGCAGGGCCTCGAGGCGGTTCTCGCCGGCGTTGAACTCGAACATCGGGAAATCCACCACCCAGAGGAAGTTCCAGCGGTCGTTCGCGCTGTCGGGCTGCACCAGGCCCAGCTCACGGGCCAGGTACTGGCGCACCCGGTCGAGGGCCTTGTTCACCGTGGCGGTGTCGCCGGCGCCGAACAGGATCAGGGTGCCGGGCCCGGCGCCGGTGCGCTGCAGCAGTTCGGCCCTCTTCTCGCCTGTGAGGTTGTCCTTGATGGCGCCGATGGTGTCGATCTCGCCGTTCTCGCGCACGCGGATGAAGGCCAGGCCGCCGGCGCCGGCCTTCTGGGCTTCGCTGAACACGTCACCGCCCGGCTTGATGCGCACGTTCGAAACGGCGTCATTGCCGCCGGGCACGGCGATGCACTTCACCGCACCGCCGGCGGCCACGGCGCCTGAAAAAACCTTGAAGCCCATGTCCGCCACCAGGTCGCTCACGTTCACCAGCTCCATGCCGTAGCGGGTGTCGGGCCGGTCGGTGCCGTAGCGCTCCATGGCCTCATGCCAGGTGAGGCGGGGGAAGGGGCGGGGCAGCTCCACGCCCTTCACGGTGTGCCAGATGTGGGCGATCAGGGCCTCGTTGAGCTCGAGGATCTGCTCCTGATCCATGAAGCTCATCTCCATGTCCAGCTGGGTGAACTCCGGCTGGCGGTCGGCCCGGAGGTCCTCGTCGCGGAAGCAGCGGGCCACCTGGTAGTAGCGCTCGATGCCGCCCACCATCAGCAGCTGCTTGAACAGCTGGGGCGACTGGGGCAGGGCGAACCACTCACCGCCGCACACCCGGCTCGGCACCAGGTAGTCGCGGGCCCCCTCGGGGGTGGAGCGGGTGAGCACGGGTGTTTCCACCTCGATGAAGCCCTGCTCTTCGAGGAAGCGGCGGGCGGCCTGGATCGTGCGGGCCCGCAGCCGCAGGTTGCCGTTCATGCGCTCACGGCGCAGGTCGAGGTAGCGGTGGCGCAGCCGCAGCTCCTCGCGGGTGTTCTCCTCGTCGTGCACCGACACGGGGAAGGGCAGGTTGGCCTTGACGCTGTTCAGCACGGTGATGGCGCTGGCCAGCACTTCCACGGTGCCGGTGGCGAGTTTCTCGTTGATGGATTCGGGGGGGCGCTGCCGCACCTTGCCCTCCACCTGGATCACCGTTTCGTTGCGCAGGTGTTCGGCCACGGCGAAGGCCTCAGCGCCGAGGTCGGGGTCCACGGTGATCTGCACCGTGCCGCTGCGATCGCGCAGGTCGATGAAGATCACGCCGCCGTGGTCGCGGCGCCGGTCCACCCAGCCGCAGAGCCGCACCTTCTGGCCGGTGGCGTTCTGGAGCAGGTCGCCGCACCCGTGGCTGCGCATGCCGAGATCCCTGAGCAATCGGCGATTTTCCCACTCGGAGGGGCTGGCCGCGGCCGGGCGCAGCCGGCGCCGCCCGGATGGGCCAGCATGCAGGGGGCCTGCTGCGTTGCTGCGTCATGCACTTTCCCGGTTCGCTGGATGCGCTCAAGGCCCACGTGGCCGCCCTCGAGCTCCAGGGCCACTGGAGCCACGAAGGCGTGTTTGACGTGTTCCGGCTGGAGGACGGTGAAATGATCAACTTCTGGCCGGCCTCGGGCGAACTCCAGGTGAAGGGCCACCCCGAGCGCTCCGCCGCCCTGCTGGCCCGGTTGAGCGCCCGCATCGGCAGCGGCGCCTAACGCCGGTAGAAGGGCCGCTTCACCACCAGCGCCGGCTCGGCCCTGCCGCGGATCTCCACGGCCAGTTCGGTGCCGAGGCGGGCGGCCTCGACGGGCACATAGGCCAGGGCGATCGCTTCGCCGAGGGTGGGCGACCAGGTGCCGCTGGTCACCTCCCCCACGGTCTCCCCGTTCCGCAGCACGGGATAGCCGTGGCGGGCGATGGCGCGGCCCTGAAGCTTCAGGCCCACCAGCCGGCGACGTACCCCCTCGGCGCTCTGCCGTTCCAGCACCTCCCGCCCCACGAAGGGCTTGGGCATCTCCAGGTGCACCAGCCAGCCCAGGCCCGCCTCCAGGGGGGTGGTGCGGGCATCCATCTCCTGGCCGTAGAGGTGCATGGCGGCCTCCAGGCGCAGGGTGTCGCGGGCGCCGAGGCCGCAGGGGGTGACGCCCTCCTCCACCAGCTGCTGCCAGAGGGCGATGCCGGCGGCGCGGGGCAGCAGCAGCTCGAAGCCGTCCTCGCCGGTGTAGCCCGTGCGCCCCACGAAGGCGGTGCAGCCGGCCAGCTCCAGCTCCCGGTGGCCGAAGCGGGGCAGGCCCTCCAAGCTGGTGCCGCTGAGGGTCTCCAGCCGGCTCTGGGCTTGCGGGCCCTGCAGGGCCAGCAGCACGCCGTCGCCCTTGCGGTCGGCGATGCTGATGCCCAGGGGTTCGAGCTGGCTGCGGATCCAGGCCGTGTCGCTGTCGGCGCAGGCGGCGTTGATCACCAGCACCAGCTCCTCGCTGATCTCTCCGCCGGCATCGGCCCGGCGGCCCCGGTCGTAGACGATCAGATCGTCGCGGATGCCGCCCTCCTCGTTGAGCAGCACGGTGTAGCAGGCCTCGCCGGGGCCGATCCGGAACAGGTCAGTGGGCACCAGCCCCTGCAGGGCATCCTTGGCGCCATCGCCGCGCAGGCTGAGCACCCCCATGTGGGAGATGTCGAACACGCCGCAGCGCTGGCGCACCGCCTGGTGTTCGGCCACCAGGCCCGCGAACTGCACGGGCATCTCCCAGCCGGCGAACGGCACGAGGCGGGCACCCGCCGCCTGGATGGCCGCATGGAGGGGTGTGCGCTGCAGATCCACAGGCGTCGGAGCGGGTGCCTGAGGTTATGGCGGCCGTCGCGGGGTCTGCACAGATCCTCTGCAGACCTCCGAAGACAATCGGGAGATTCGGTTTCTTCGCCAGACGCGGCGGCGCAGGCTCACTAGTTTGGGCGCCCCGGAAGTTGCCTGGATGGGATACCGACCCAGCTGCCGCAGTTGCCGCCACTGTGCGATGCCCCAGGGCGGCGAGTCGGGCTGGTGCCATCTGCGCCGGCTGGCGATCCATCCGGAACTCTCCGCCGAGCTGTGGTGCCACCACTGGACGGCCCGCTCCCCCCGCCTGCCCTGCTCCGGTTCTGAGCAGGGCGGCCACCCCGAGAGCCGTAGTGGTGGTGGAGCCCCGCGCCTGCCCTTGCATCCGCGCCAGGGGGTTGAGGATGGCCACGCCGGCGCCAGCCGCCAGCTCACACTGGAAGCCCTGCTGCCCCAGTTCTGAACCGGGGCGTGGCGGCTGAACACTGCTGCCCTGGCCCTGCTGCTCCAGACACGGCGTCTGACATTGCTGTGTCTGACACTGTCGCCACGACAGTCAGGGTGGTATCAGGGGAAGACAATGGGTACTCCCGGGAGGTGAACCGTTGCTGAGCACGGCTGCTGGATCTGTCGCTCCGACCACCCCGATCGATCTGATGGCGGCCCATGGGGACTGCGAGGTGGTGATTCTTCCCACCGGCGCCAGGGTGTTCCACGCGGGGGCTCCGGCGGATTCGATCTATGGGTTGCGGCGCGGCATCGTGGAAGTGCTGGGGCCGTCGCAGGAGAAGCTCTGCTACCGCCCGGGGGAGATGTTCAGCTACCAGGACATCGTGTGGGGTGACGGCCTCCACCGCAGCGACGCCCTGGCCCGCACGCCGGTGGAGGTGCTGCGCCTGGATCGCCTGCGCTTTCTCAACCTGCTCCACAACCACCCCACCCTGGCGGTGCAGCTGATCGGTCAGCAGCATGAGCGGCTGCGGGAGCAGCGCACCAGCGGCACCTGCTGCTACTGAGAGCCCCCGAGCAACAGCAGCAGGCTGCGCACCACCTTGGCGGCCAGCACGCTGCTGACGCCACTGGGGTCGAGCTGCGGCGCCAGTTCCACCACATCGGCGGCCACGAGCTGGTGGTGGCGCAGCTCCTCCATCAGTGCGGCGAAATCGCGCCAGAGGAAGCCCCCCGGCTCCGGCGTGCCGGTGCCGGCCATCACGGCCGGATCGAACCAGTCGAGGTCCACGGTGAGGTAGAGCGGCTGGCCGCGCAGGGGCCGCAGCGCCTCGGCCATGCGCTCAATCGCCACCAGCCGGCCGCTGCGGCGCAGCTCGGAGAATTCCTCCCGGGTGCCGCTGCGGATGGCGATCTGCAGCAGCCGCTGGCTGGGCAGCACCTCCAGACAGCGGCGCATGGCGCAGGCGTGGCTGTGGTGGGCGCCCAGCCATTCGTGGCGCAGGTCGGCGTGGGCATCGAGCTGCACCAGCACCAGATCGGGGTGGCGGGCGGCCACGGCCGCCACGGCGCCGGAGCTGATCGAGTGCTCGCCGCCGAGCATCAGGGGTTTGAGCCCGAGGGCCAGCACCGTCTCGGTGGCCTGCCGCACCGCCGCCACCACCGGCTCGGGGGCGCCGAAGGGGATGGCCACCGCGCCCAGATCGGCGAAGGCCAGATCCTCCAGATCCAGGTCGAGCTGGGGGCAATAGGTTTCCAGGCCGCTGCTCACCTCCCGGATCGCCGCCGGCCCGAAGCGGGTGCCGGGCCGGAAGGAGGTGGTGCCGTCGTAGGGCACCCCGAACAGGCCCACGCGGCAGCCGGCCGGGTCGCGGCGGCTGGCCATGTAGATGGTGCCGTCGGTGTCGAAGGGGGAAGCGTGCTGCATGACGGCCAGTGTCAGTGCGCGAGGGCCCGCTCGATCGCCACCGGCACCGCCTCGAAGGCACCCCGCTGCCAGCGGGGGCTCCAGATCTCACAGCCACCGACGACGGCCGCGGCGCGGGCGGGATCCGGCTCCAGGTAACGGCGGCCGCCGGTGGCGGCGAAGGTCCAGCTCCACCAGCCGCTCGGATACATCGGCACCCAGCCGTACAGCGGGTCGGCGTGGCCGAACACCTCCCGCAGCAGCTTCACGGTGTCGAGGTGCACCTGGCGGAAGGCCTCCGGCGATTCGCTCTGGGTGGCGAACACACCGCCGGGCCGCAGGATGCGGCGGCAGTGCGCGAAGAAGGCGCGGTTGAACAGGCCCTCGGCCGGGCCGGCCGGATCGGAGCCGTCCACGATCACCACGTCGTAGCTGGCCTCCGCAGCCTGGGCCGCCCAGGCGATGCCATCGCCCACGGTGAGGTGGAAGCGGGGATCGCTCCAGCACCCCTCCCCGATCGCGGGCAGGTGCTGCTGGCTCCAGGCCACCACCTGGCCGTCGATCTCCACCAGGTCGAGGTGCCGCACGCCGCCGTGGCGCAGGCACTCGCGGGCGGTGCCCCCATCGCCGCCGCCGATCACCAGCACCCGCTCGATGCGCTCGGCCCCGCAGAGGGCCGGATGCACCAGGGGTTCGTGGTAGTGGCGCTCCTGCCGTTCGGCCGTCATCCAGCAGCCGTCGAGCAGCAGGCCTTTGCCGTAGCGCTCGCTCTCGATGATCGTGACGCGCTGGAACGGCGACTGGGTTTCGGCGATCACCCGACCGGCCAGGCCATAGCGGACGCCGTCGTGAATCTCGTCGATCCAGCCTTCAGTGGGCCGGCCTGAGGAGGGAGCCATGGTGGAGCGGGTGCCCGGGAGCGCTCTGCGTACGCTTGCACAGCCCTGGTTCACGCCCCGCCGCGCCCATGGCAGGCTCAGGCCATGGCCGGCGAGCTGTCCAGCGGGGATCTGCGCGTGTCGCCGGCCGTGGTGATCCCGGCGGCGGAGCTGCGCTGGCGCTTCTCCCGCTCCTCCGGCCCGGGCGGGCAGAACGTGAACACCACCGACTCGCGGGTGGAGCTGGTGTTCGATCTGGCGGCCTCCCAGGCGTTCCCTCCGGGCCTGCACGCCCGCGCCCTGCGGCGGCTGGAGCCCAGGCTGGTGGAGGGATCCGTGGTGGTGGCGGCCAGTGAACACCGCTCCCAGTGGCGCAACCGGGTGGCGGCCCAGCGCCGCCTGGTGGCCCTGCTGCAGGAGGCGCTGCAGCCGCCGCCTCCGCCGCGGCGCCCCACCCGCCCCGGCCGCGGGGCGGTGGAACGGCGGCTCACGGCCAAGAAACGGCGCAGTGCCACCAAGGCGCGGCGGGCCTCCCGCGACAGGGCCGGGGAGGACTAGGGCGAACCCTCGGCAGCGGCGCTGCCTGGCGAAGGGGTCGCTTCCGCCCGGATCGCGGCCTTGGCGGCCTGCCACAGGCCCTCCAGGTCCCGCAGGCTGCGGCCACCGAGATCGCCGCCGAGGGCCGCCTCCACGCGGGAGAAGCGATCGAGGAAGCGGCGGTTGGTGCCGGCCAGGCCCGCCTCCGGATCCAGGCCGCACCAGCGCGCCACGTTCACCAGGGTGAACAGCACGTCGCCCAGTTCCTCCTGGGCATGGACCCGATCGCCGCTGGCCACGGCCTCCTTGAGCTCATCGAGCTCCTCGTGCACCTTCCTCCACACGCCGCCGAGGTCGTCCCACTCGAAGCCGGCCGCGGCCGCCTTCCTGGAAATCGTCATGGCGCCCGCGAGGGCGGGCTGGCCGCGCACCTTGCCCGCCAGCCGGTCGCTGAGGGGGCTCATGGAGGCTGCCTCACTGGAGCTGGAGGCGGCGGCCTGGCGGCGCTCCTCGGCCTTGATCGCCTCCCAGCTGGCCTTCACCGCCGCGCTGTCGGCCAGCGGCGCGGTCTGGCCGGGCGGGGCGAACACGTGGGGATGGCGCCGCACCAGTTTGGCGCTGATGCCGCGGGCGATGGTCTCCAGATCGAAGCGGCCCTCCTCGGCTGCGATGCGGGCGTGCAGCACCACCTGCAGCAGCAGGTCGCCCAGCTCCTCGGCGAGGTGGCGGTCGTCGCCGTGGCGGATGGCATCGGCCACCTCGTGGGCCTCCTCCAGCACGTAGGGCACCAGGGAGGCGTGGGTCTGTTCCAGGTCCCAGGGGCAGCCGCCCTCGGGGTCGCGCAGCCGCTCCACCACGGCGATCAGCTCGGCCAGGGCGTCGAGGGTGGCAGCGGTGCGGGGGGTGCCTGGTGGATCAGCGGGCATCGGCCATGGGATGGGGGGTCGGCGACGCCGGACGGCCGGCGCCTCAGCCTCGCTGGCTCGGCCTCAGCGGCTCCGGTGCCGGCGCCCGGATCGGCGCGAGGCACGGCGGCGCAGCAGCCGCGGCAGTCGGGGCAGGGGATCGCCATCCTGGATCAGGTGCAGCCAGCTGCTGGCTTCCAGCCCCACCAGGGCCGTGATCACCAGGGCACGCCGCTCGCTCCAGAGCTGGGCCAGCCCGCCCAGCAGCGCCGCCGGAGCCGGCCCGCCCAACGGGGCCAGCAGCACCGTCAGCACCAGGGCCAGCAGGGCCAGGTAGCCTAGCCGCCCGGCTGTGCCCAGCAGCGGGCTGTGGGAGAGCAGCGAGCGGTGCGACAAGACCTTGCGGTAGGGCCACCAGAGCAGCCGCAGGGGCCCCCAGCGGCGGGCGGGGTTGGAGAGGGTGTCGAGGTCGGGGGAGAGCAGCAGGCCGCCGGCGAGGAAGCTGACGCCCGCGACGGCCACGCCGGCCGGCCCCAGGCCCGGCGCCCAGAACAGGGCGAAGGGCAGGGCCAGCAGCAGGGTGGCCCGGTCGTGGCGGCGGCCGCTGGCCATCAGGGCCGCCGCCGCCACTCCCCGCCGGCCGCCAGGGCCCGTGGGGCCGGCGGGGCGATCGGCCGCAGCCGCTCGCCGCTGCCGTCGCCGGGCCGCCAGCGGCGGTTGATCCAGTAGTACTGCTCGGCGTAGGCCTGGATCCAGGGCTCGTGCCAGCGGGCCAGCGCCGCGGCCTGGGCCGCCAGGGCTTCCGGTCCGTGGCCCGGCTGCAGGGGGGCGCCGCAGATCAGCCGGAAGCGGCCGTCGTCGCCGCGCACGTGGGCCACCGGAAACAGGGGCGCGCCCGTCTTCTGGGAGAGAGCCACCGGCCCGGTGGCGAAGCGGGTGCGCAGCCCGAGAAAATCGACCATGAGCGCGGTGCGGTGGCTGTAGAGGTCGGTCATCACCACCAGGCCGCAGCCGTCGCGCAGGCTCTGCAGGATGCCGCGGGCATCGAACTGGGAGATCCAGCGGCAGTGGCTGTTGGCGCTGCGGGCCGCATTCAGCAGGGCGTCGGCGTGGGGGTTGTGGGCCGGGCGGTAGATCACGGCCAGGTGGGGCAGCCGCTCGCTCAGCCAGCGCAGGCCCAGATCCCAGCAGCCCAGGTGCAGGGAGCCCACGATCACGGCCTCACCGCGCCGGTGCATGGCCATCAGGGCCGCCAGGCCCTCCCCTTCGGCCGTGATGCGTTGCGGATCCACCGGCTGGATGATCGATTCCAGGCAGGAGAGAAAGAAGCTCTGCAGCGACTCGCCGGCCAGCTGGCGCCGCTGGGCCGGGCTGAGCTGGTCGCCGTACACCCGCTCGAGGTTGGCGCCTGCCGTGCTGAGCCGCTGGGCCAGGGCCGGCGCCGCGAGGCGGCAGGCCAGGCGGATGCCGCGCCGCATGGTGGTGTGGGAGCGGCCCCGCAGCAGGGCCAGCAGCAGCCGCAGCGCCAGGGCCTCGCCGCGCCAGCGCAGGCGCAGAAGCCGGCTGGGGGGCGAGCGCCTGCGCCGCCGGCCAGGCCGCCCCGTGGGCACCCCGGCCAGGCGGGTCGGTTGCGGTAGCGTCGGGCCCACGCGCGATTAGCTCAGCGGTAGAGCGCCTGCCTTACAAGCAGGATGTCGCTGGTTCGAACCCGGCATCGCGCATCTCCAGAGAACACAGTCTACGACTGGGCTCTTTTGGGTTGCGACAAGGGTTTTGATGGGCTCTCACGGCGCCACAAGGGTGCCAGAAACGGCCTAATTTCCCCCTGAAATGCCAGGATTTCACGCGGATTTCACGCGGGCGTGCAGACGCATGGCATCACCCCCATGGCTCCGGAGCCTGAGCCAGGCCTTCAAGGCGCACCGGCTGGGACGGCCTGGTTGGTACGTGGAGCTGAACCGCGACCGTCTGCGGGTGGTCTCCGCCGAGCTGCCCCTCAGGCCTGGTGAGTCACCGGACCAGGCTCATAAGCGAAGGGCTTACAGCCTCTCCGCGCCACCCGGACCGGCTACCGCCGCCGCGGCCCTGAGCGAGGCCTGCGCGATGTTTGACAGCGTGATGGCGGGAAGCTGGCAATGGCCCGACCAGGCAGCCCCACCGCCTGCCGAAGACCCTCGCCATTTGCATCCTGAGCACCTTGAACGGCTGATCCCACAGCTCCGCACCCGCCTCGTAGGCGAGCGAATGACTGCCCGCACGTGGGAACGCACATGGGCGCCGTTCCTCTCCCGGCTGGTGGCAACTGCCGCTGAGCACCACTGCAGGGACGACATGGTCCTGCTTGAGGACTACCTGCGGCAATGGGATGCGAACACCCGCTCCCGACAGATGGCACACGATCGTGCACGGAGCCTCTGGAAGGAAGCAGGCTGGCCCTGGCACGATGAGGTGGCACAGCTGCGCGGCAACGGCAAGGCCGCGGCCGATCCCGAGGGGGTCAGGGCCTTCAGCGATCAGGAGATCCAGGCACTGCGTGAGCGGATTGAGAGGAGCGCCAAGCTGGGTGCTTCCGATCTTCTCGCCTGGGACGTCCTGGCGGTTTTTGGGCTCCGTCCCCAGGAACTGATTGGACTGGATGTGAAGAGCGGGCCGCGTGGCGTGCCCATTGCTGTGGTCACCCGCTCGAAGCAGTCCAGCAAAGGTGCGACACGGCCGCGGCAGGTACCGGCCGTTCCACCGGCCGACTGGCCACCGGATTGCTACCGCCTCTTGCAGCGCTGGCGCGCTCACGGGTTGCCTGAGTGGAGCCAGCGGGCAACCGGCCCCGGCGCCCACATGACACAGCAGCTGCGCCGCCTGCAGATGCCCAGCGACCTCACCAGCTACGGATTGAGGCACGCTTTCGCGCTGCGCCTGGGGCTCGACCTGGGGCTCCACGTCCGCGAGAGCGCCGAGTTGATGGGCCACTCGCCGCAGGTACATCTGGCCACTTATGGGCGGCGACTGGATGGACCGATTTTGCAGCGGAAGGTGCAGCAGCTGGTGGCTGGCCGTAGCGGGTAGTAGGCGAAGGCCCTATGGCCCCAAAAAGGAAATAGCCACTTCCTTTTCGTATGCCAGAAAAGGAAATCAAGACCTCCTTTTCTTCCTCATCGCCAGGACAATTAAGGCTGCTATAACTCCTCAAGGGGCCGGGAAGGCCCTGCTGATCTTCACTTGCTTCCAGTGATCAACATGGCTTTTATGACCACCACCGCAGAGGTGGCTGCAGCGCTTCGGCTGTCGAAAAATACTCTGATCCGTCTGCGCGCGTCGGATGTGCTGAGGCCCGCAATTCACTTCATCAATATCGGCCGGGGCGAACAGCGTGCCTGCCTGAGGTGGGATCTCGACAAGGTGGAAGAAACCCTCGCACGTCGCTCGAAATCACTTCCCCGCCCTAGCAAGAAGTAGTCAACAGCGTCGGGATCCGAATCCCTAATAAATGGCCTAATGAGATCGCCTTCATGGTGGTGATTCCTGCCTAGAGCTTGTCGAAATACCTCCGGAACTGATCGGACTCGTTAGAGACTGTACGGGACTGGATCTCCACTGAAAGGGAAGGAAGGCCAGGACACCTCCCTTCCAGCTGTCAACTTCAAGGCACTTAGCCATGTTACTTCCCCAATCTGGTAGAAGGCTGGCTCGGCAACAGCTTTACACTTCCTCGCGTAAGTCGCCCTGCCCGATCTGCGGCAGGATAAAAGACTCAGATTGCCGTTGGTCCTATGACTGGATCAGCTGCCATTCCGGTGCAGCGGCGAATCATCTACAACCTGGCCAGACCTTGATGGTGGATGGGCTGCAATGGTATCTGGCGGCGGTTGAAGCAGGGCACAGCGGGTGCAGCCACGTCTATCGCCCGCATACTCCACGGCAGCGGCCACAGTTCACTCGGAACAAACTCCAGGCCGTCACGGAAGAAGATCTGATCGTTCGGCTGTGCAGATATTTCTACCGTGAACTGCGTCCACGGGAGCATGCTTCACTGCGCTTGCCTGCCTGGGAGCTGTGCCAACCCGATGTGACGTGACCCCCTTTATCGGTCCAGGGCTTATGAGAGTGGGTGGTCATGGTCATGCTGCAGCTCCTTGTTGAGCTGCCTCCATGGGCGTACGCCCTTGGAGGGCCGAATGCGGCCTGAGCGTGTTGTACTCCCATCGCCAGCGATCGGCCAGGATCTGAGCCTCCGGGGCTGTGGTGAACAACTCGGTGTTGAGGAATTCATCGCGGAAGCGGCCGTTGAAGGATTCTGCGAATCCGTTCTCCCATGGGGATCCCGGCGCGATGTAGGCCGTGCTGGTGGCGCTGCTGGCCTCGCACCAGTCCCGTAGGGCCTGCGCAATGAACTCCGGGCCGTTGTCCGATCGGATGAACGCTGGCGCCGGGTAGAGGCTGGTGAGTTCCTCCAGCACAGTCACCACGTCTTTGGCCTTGCACCGCCTGCCCACCCGGATCGCCAGGCAGAGGCGGCTGTGCTCGTCGATCACGTTCAGGAACTTGAGTCTGCGGCCATCGGCGGTGGCATCGAACTGGAAATCCATGGCCCACACCTGGTGGGGATGCTGGGCCCGGTGACGCCTCACCGAGCCGTCGGCGGGCCGTGCCCGCTTCCGCTTCCTGGGAGTGGGCCGCTGCAGCCCCTCCTCCCGCCAGAGCCGTTGCACCCGCTTGTGGTTCACGGTCCAGCCCTCCCGACGCAGCAGGCGGTAGGCCATGCGGCGGCCCCAGCGGATGTGCTCAGCTGCAATCTCCCTCAGGCGGTGCCGAAGCTTGGTCTCCTCCAGGTCGACGACCTTCCCGCAATGGCGCTGGGTGCTGCGGTGCTGCCCCACAACACGGCAGGCCTGGCGCTCTGATGCCCGGTAACGCTCCTGCAGGACCGTGACGGCCCTGCGACGGCGTTCCGGGCTCAGAAGTTTCCCTCCGCAAGGTCCTTGAGCATCGCCTTCTCCAACTCGGCTTCTGCCAACAACTTCTTGAGCCGGGCGTTCTCCTTCTCCAGCTGCGTCAGCCGGCGGGCCTCCTCGGCCTGCATGCCGCCGTACTGCTGCCGCCAGCGGTGATACGTCGGCTGCGTCACCTCGATGACGCGGCAGACATCGGCGACGGTCTTGCCCTGGGCAATCAGCTGGTCGGCGGTCTTGAGCTTGCGGATGATCTGCTCCGCTGTGTGCCTGGTGCGTTTCATGGTGAAGTCCCCGGCCCAGTCTGGCCGGCTGAGGACTCTCATTCACCCTGGACCAATTCCCGGGGTCCACGTCAGATGAAATGGAGATGGTCGCGGCCACATACAGAAGTGCTCAGGATCTGATCCGCCATCTCCAGCGGGCTCGATGCATAGAGCCGTCTTTGGCAAGGCTGCTACCAACGGTGCGGCACTGGGTTCGCGCGCTTAGCTACCAGCAGGCCGATCTACGCCGCTTCCAGCGCGATGAGCTCGGCATGCAGGAGGGATGGCGATGAATCGCCCTACGGCTGCAGCACTACCTGCCCTGCCCAGCATTAGAGAGATCATCGATGATGCGACCCTCAAGCAGGCTAAACCTTCGTACCGGGCGCTGCTCAACGATGCTCTAATAGCAATCCGCCGCGAGGATCTGGATACCGAGATGGAGCTTCGGGCTGAGATCATCGGTCGATTCCGCCGCAACGATGGCCAGATCAATGCCGAGTTGCTGCAACTGCTGACTGCTCAAGAGAGCGGCGCCGATCGACCTACCTATGGCGCTGTGGAGATTGCCGACGCGGAGCCGATGCGCTGGCTGCTGGACGGCTTCATCCCAGCCAATGATCAAGTCCTGCTCTACGGGGAAGCAGGAGCAGGGAAGACGACTGCAGCCATTGCGTTGGCGTTTGCCGTGATCGACGGGACTGGCCTGCTCGATCGCTCAACACCAGCATCCCCTGGCAAGGTTCTGTTCATCAGCAGCGACTCCGGCCAAGCGCCTCTGATGGAGGTGCTGGAGCGCTCCGACTATGGCAGCCACCCAGCACTGAGGGATAGCCGCTTCACGGTCTGGGGCCATAGCAAGGTGCAAAGCCGCAAGCCGTGGGATGCGTCCATTGCAGGCTGCCTCGCACTGCTCAAGGCGGTGCAGGATCAAGGCATTGAACTAGTGCTGATCGACAGCTGTAAGGTGGTCACGACTAAAGCCGATCTGGAATACACAAGTAACTCCCAGGTCACGGCGCTGCTGACCTTCTTTCAGGAGGTGATCTGTCAGTATTGCAGTGTCATCTGGCTGAACCACGACGGCACTGGCAAAGGGATGCATGCCGGGGCGAAGGCATGGCGTGAGGTGCCGTCTTCCGTGCAGTCCATCGAGAAGGTGGAGCAGCACGACGGTGAATGCAGCGGAAATCAATTACGGCAGTGGTCGGTGCGGAAGTGCCGTATGGGAGCCGAGCGACGGTTTCAGTACGAACTGGGCCAGGACACCGGCAGGGTTCAGCTTACCGCTGATGGTGGTACTCCAGTGGTCGGGGATTGCAGCACGCTGATCTGGAGGCTGCTCAGGAATGCCCTAGAGGGAGGTGCCAGCAGCCTGACCAGGCAGGAGCTGATCGAAGCCTGTTTCCGCAGCGGCTACAGCGCCAAGACGGCAGACAACACGCTGGGCAACCTTTGCCGCAGCAGGCTGGTCGTGAGACCTACCAGGGGTCGCTACTGTCTGGCGCCAAAAGTCATTCAGGGGATTTCCCTTAAGGGGGTGTCTCTCTAAAAGGAGGAAAATAGCAGAGAACTCAGTCAGAGATTGGGATCTGATGATTTCCCGAGCAGTTCCCGCTGGCAATCGGAATCTCCCGAGCAGTCCCCTTGGGAAATTGCCGGGAAATTGCCAAACGCCTGTCAGGGCAACAGATCTGCCGGGACTACTTCCCGTGAGGAAGACATACCCTTAGGAAAATCGCTGATTGCTTCGGTAAGGGTGCCCAGACGGCAGCGGCGCTGACGTCTTTGATGACGGGGACGATCCGCACTGGGGCCCACGGCCTGCTTAACGGGGCCGCGTGAAGGGGTATGCCACCAGGCCATTCAGCGTTGCCAGGCCACCCCTCAGACGCAGCTGTATAACGGATTAAGAAGCACTCGCTAAGTCATTGGCTTCAATTAATAGGTTAAATGGCAGACGCAATTCCAGCTATGGGAGAGGCGGCCGCAGCCGCAGGTGCAGCAGGAGGAACTGGGGTACTTGTTATCGCAGTAGTGGTCGTTGGGGTGGGGATTGGTCTTTGGCTCATCTTTAAGCACTACTGTCGTCTGACTGTGACGCCTAGCACTCCAGTAGTGGTCGCACAGTACGCCACTGCCACTGTGATCGTGACGCTGGAGCGCAAGAGTTGGGTGGGGGGGTCATGGACGGCGGTTGTGCCAGCCAATTACAGCGCGACGTCTACGGGCAAGGCCCAAGCAGCACTGGCGGGCAGCCCCACGAACGCGACGACCAGCAGTGCGACGCTCACGCTAACCGGGGGTTACAAGGGTCAGGACAGCATCAAGATCACCGCTAGCGGGTCTGACTGCAGCTTAGGGGGTACATTGCCAGTCACCATCACTTAATATAGAGCCTAAGTTCGGGAGACTCAGGAAAAGCCAACTCGACTGCGGGGCAATGACCTTGTGATCGCAAGTCATGGCGGGGTCATAAGGTGGCAAGCGGCTCGGGTTTGGTGACTTTGAGCAATCCACTGCCAACAAGCGGACTACTCGTGATCGTTTTCACTCTGAGATGGACGCGGTAGTGCCTTGGAAAGTGCTCATCGCTCTGATCGAGCCCTACTACTCCAAGACCAGCAGCAAAGGCGGCTGCCCGTCCTATCCGCTGGCCACCATTCTGCGCACTTACCTGATGCAGCAGTGATGCTCCTATAGATCGTCAACCCCCACGCGCCTGCCATCGGCCCCTCAGGCGGGAGCCTGGGTTTCTGATTGACGTGGGCCCTGAAAGTCGCTCCAAGGCCCACGTCAGCCCCCACTAGTCGCGCTCGGTGATGGTGACGGTGCTGGCCGATCGCTGAAGCTATGGAGGATTAACCCGGATGGTGGTCCGTCGATAGGTAGGCCCCAGGGCGGGGGATCCTTCAACCTGCCTCGGCAGAATTGATTGACCCTTGGCTTGATGGGGTGGCCCTGCTGCAGAGCCCGATCCAGCACCGCACGCGCCTGCCCCGTGCCCAGCGTGATGCCCACATCCTGCGGCTGCGGGCCGCCGGTCACACCCACAGCACCATCGCCGATGCAGTGGGCTGCGGTGTGGCGACCGTGCAGCGGGTGCTGCAGCGCCACCTTCAAGAGCTCCAGCAGGAGATCCGCCATCAGGCCGCGGCCATCCGTGCCCAGCACCTGCTGGAGTTGCGCTGGCTGAGGGAACAGCTCACCGCCGCGGTGAGCCGGGGGGAAGTTGCGGCGATCGGCCGCTGGATTCAGATCCAGGAGCGCGAGTCCAGGCTGCTGGGCCTCGATGTTCCCCCCAACCTCGATGCCGCCGCCAGTGCCTGGGGAGCCAGGACGGTGCTGCAGCAGCTGGCTGAGCAGCTGCCGGCTGAGGTGATGGATCAGATCGTTACCGCCCTCACTCATGAGCCATAGCTTCCACCGCATGCTGGCCGCCCTGAAACAGGAGGCCCAGCAGATCCACCGCCAGAAGCATCCGATTCATGAGCCGCCCCTGGTGGTAGCCCAGAGGAAGCTGGTGCGCTGGGTCCAGAGCCGCCCGGATCAGATGCCGCCCATCCCCTGGCTGGCAGTGGACTGCAGCCAGCAGCACCCCGCCGGGCGGCCGGTGCTGCGCGATGGTGAGATCTGGTTTCTACGCATGAAGCTGGACCACTCGGCCGGATTCTCGTGGATCACCCCGGACCACAACATCAGCCAGTTGACGAAAAGACAGCCGTTGGACTTCTTTCCTGTGGAGGACAGCGACCAGGAGCTGGAGCAGGTCTGCGGGGCCGTGGCACTGCTGCAAGAGGCGGCAAAGGCTGTGACACCGTCACTTCTGACGGTGCTGCAGCGCACGGGAATGCAGGCCGCGGCCGATCTGGTGCTTGAGCACTATGAGGACTATGCGCTCTGGGACCCGATGCTGGTGCCCTACTCGTTCCCCAGCCCCAGAACGCTGCTGCAGCTCGCCTTTGAAGACCCGATCTACACCTGGGAGCGTGGGGTGCTGGAGGAGCTATGCGACGGAGGCGGCGAGCACTGGGAGCCGTGGCCCCACCCCATGCCAGTGCCGCGCTGATCGGGGCAGCAACCACCGCCCCTCCTCCATCCCACTCACCACTCACCTGGTGAGCTCAATCCGCCGGATGGCTGTCCGGCCTCTCCAGATAGCCCTCCACCCACTGCCGGGCCGTCTGTCCTGCCGGCACCAGCGCCTGCAGCTCCGTGCTCTCCAGGATCGTGGTCACCGCCTCACCCAGCATCGCCACCGAGCGGCTCTGGGGCAGCAGCTGCGCCAGCTGCTGGTGCAGGCTGTGGAAGTACCAGGCCGTGCCTGCCAGCCCGGCGCGGAAGCGGTTCCAGGCCTCGGGATCGGCTGCGGCATCGAGCACGCAGTCGCGGGCGTTGTGGGCCTTGTCGGCTGCTGTGACCAGCAGGGCCGCGGCCGGCTTGTGGGGCAGCTGCTCGATGTAGCGCGTCTTGCGATCGATCCAGGGCTCCTTGCGCTCGTCATGCAGCGCCGGCCCTGCCGTATCGGTGCAGGCCTGCACGCTGGCCCCCACCTCGGCGCCGAACAGGCGGGCGATTGACTCCTCGCTCTGGCCGGCGTCCTCGATGGCGTCATGCAGCAGGGCGGCGATGGCCTGGTCTTCTGTGCCGGCGTCTTCCCAGACCAGGGCACTGACGGCGATCAGGTGGGCGATGTAGGGCACTGTCTTGCCCTTGCGGCACTGGTGGCGGTGCAGGTGGGCCGCCAGGGTGAGGGCCTGGGTGTAGCGCTCGCTGTGGAACGGCGCTTGAGGCTGGGCTGTCATGGGTTCCTCGGGTGGTGGTTGGTGGAACACGGTGCGGGGCTCAAGGCTGGCCATGGGGCTCCTCCTGCGGCGGCTGAATCGCGCCGCCCTCAAAGGCCTCGGCCGCGAAATAGAGCCGGGCCCGCGTCTCGGGGATCTCTCCCCACCAGTCGCCGCCGATCAGGCGTTCGATGAGGTCAGGGAACGGTTCCCAGCAGCCGCGCTGCTGGTTCCAGCGGGCCTCGCTGCCGGGGCCATCGCCGAGGCGGGCCAGGATGTAAGGACGGCCGTGGTGGCCATCGAGATCATCCCGCCAGGGATCCTCCTTGGCGAAATAACGGAACAGGGGCTTCATCGGTGCCTCCGGGAGTGAGGGACACCCCCCGGACCAGCGCCTGGAGGTTCATGCTCCCACGGCTGTCATGGGCTGCAGAGCAGGGAAAGACCGCTGGGGGACGTGACCATGGCGAGAGAGATCTGCGATGGATCCGCTCTAGAATGGATGGAATAGGGGCCAATGTCTGACTATCCAACACCTGGCTATCCGGCACTTGCCTATTCAGCATTTGCCTATCCAGGGCTTCCCTATCCACCATCGAACGATCCAACATCTGAGTCATGCGTTGGCCGGAACGTAGGGATCCCGCAGGCCGCTGCCGCCAAGGCCCAGGTCCGGCCCGCAGCAGGCCGCGGCAACGCCAGACGATGGCCGGAGCCATCACGGGCCTGGCGCTGGCGCTGATCGCCGGCGTGGCCATCTCGGATGCGTTGGCGGAGGGCTGGAAGGACTGCGCCTTCAACGACCAGCCGATCGGCTGCCGCGACAGCCACGGCAGTGATGGCAGCGTGCGGATCGTCTGGGAGGACGGCCAGGCGATGACCTACCGCTTGGTGGAGGAAGGCTTTCCGATCTCCACTCTGCGCGACTCGCTTGGCGGGTTGTGGCAGCGGCGGGTGCTGATCCAGGGCAACGCCGTGTTCACCAACCCGGCCAACGGCAACAGGATCTTCGTGCCGCTGCGCTGAGAGTGCGAGCCGTGGACCGGGTGACCACCGCCAGGGAGCAGACAGAACCCACCACCTGCCGTTAGTACAGACGTACGAATGCGTGACTGGCCCATGGGTCCTCCCCGCCGCCGCTCCCCTGGCGAGGCCGCCGCTACGGCCCCTGCCGCCATCGAGGCGTGGCCCTATCTCGGGCCTCCTGAGAAAGTGAGCCGCGGGCAATGCGCACCACAATGAGCCTGCCCGGGCGACCTCTGAGTGATCCTCAGGCCCCGCTGAGCTGACAACTCAGCTCTCTGCTGCTGGAGCTCAGAGCCCGTGCGGCGGAGACCAAGAGTTGCCAGCAGAGCACAAAATAGAGACAAAGAAGCTCCAGGAGCTTCTGGAGGTTCATGACCAGGACATTCATCGCGATGGATGAACCCTGTGTTGCCGGCAGTTTCTCTCGGATCAATCCCAATCCATAGCGACGCTTGCCTTGACCGATCTTGCCTTCAACAGCATTGCGCCGCCTTTGATCATCAACGAACTGCCGCCTCTCGGCTGCCACCAACTCCGGATCATTCTTCGGGCGACCAAGACGAGGCCCACTCAGCCGAATGCCGTGACGCTGGCAGAATGCCCGATTTGATCTTGTGCGGTAGATCTGATCAGCGCAGATCACCTCCGGATAGCAGCCGTATCGACGACGATAGGCTTGGGCCTGAACTTTCAGATCTTCCCCTTCGTTGTAGGGGTCAAAGCTCAGCCGATCCAGGAAAGCAAATCCTTCATCGGTGACAGAAAGTGAGATCTTGGCGCCGAACTCAACATTGCACCTCGCCTTGCCGCGAACAATTGGCCTGATGTGCGCTTGACAGAGGCTGACGATGCGAGCGGGAATACTTCTGGTGTCTGAGCGATAGAGAATGTTCTGCTGGCGGACCAGCTCACTGACAACCAACAGCTTCTGATAGGCATGCCGCCCAGCCGCCAGAAGGCTTGCGCCACAGGCTGTCAGGGCGTCAATGTTGGCAAGGTTGCGCTTGAGATGCCCAAGCTGTTGCTTGATCGCTTTGCGGATCTTGAGAAACCGAGGGCGTTTTTTCTTGGCCACGGCGAGGAACTGCTGCCTGGCCTGCTTCCGATGCGTTCGTGGTTTGTGACCAAAGGACTCTCTGACCTGCGAATACATGGCATCGATCAGAGTCTCGGTGAGCTCTCGGCCTTCATTGAGCAGCGAGAGATCCGTTGGATGCCGAATATCTGCCGGAACGCATGTCGCATCAATCAGCAGTGACCCCTGATTTGGCCGTGGCGTTTTGGATTCAATCTTCTGATCAGCTGCGCTCCCGGCTCCGCCTCCATCGCTGCTGTCGTGCTCATCAACTGCAGACGAACGGATCACGTTCAGACCGTGACGCACGATTCGTTCATTGCAGTCATTCACGACCGAATCTGGCAGCCGCTTCCGGAAGTACACCATCATTGATGGGTCAAACGGAGCCGAGTACTGAAATGCCTCCAGGCCGATGAAGAACTGGAGATAGGGGTTCTCTTTGATTTGCTCAACCAGTTCTTCATCAGTCAGCCCCATGCGGGCCTTGATGATCAGGGCGCCCAGTGCCATGCGAAATGGCTTTGCCGGGGCGCCAAAGCCCTTGCAGAACTGAGCTGCATAGTCACCTTCCAGCTCATCCCATGGGATCAGCTCAGCCAGCTTGATCCAGCGATTGTCACCAGAGAGCTTTCCTCCAAACGGCAGGAAGAAGTCCTCGAACGAGAGCTGATCACGATGCTCACGTCGGTACATGTGGAAAACTCTGGGCGGCTTTTGGGCGCAAACGAGCCCAATCTCGTACATTTTAGCCGAGAAAACTGCTCACATCCATTGCGCTGCAGTGGATGTGGCTTTTCTCAGGAGGCCCTATCTCGATCCGTCCGTTCTGATGCGCAGCCGCGGCCGCCAGGTCTGCATCAGCTGCCACTGGTTCAGGCACCACTCCGGGGTGAGCTGCATCCCCCTGCTCACCTGCCAGCTGCACCAGGGCCTGATCCCCCATGGCGAGCACCTCACCCACCGCTGCCAGGGCTGGACTGAGGATCTGGTTCGTCAGAAGGGCTGGGCACCGGAGGTGGGATGAGCCCCCGCCGGCCGGTTGTGGGCGTGATGGGCGCTGGCGAGGGGGCGTCGGAGGCCTGTATCCAGATGGCCGAGGAGCTGGGCGCGGCCGTCACAAAGCGGGGCTGAGCCCTGCTCTGCGGCGGGCGCCCGGAGGGCGTGATGGCCGCGGCCTGCCGCGGTGCCAGCCGCGTGGAGGGGCACCTGGTGATCGGCGTGCTTCCTGGTGCCGGACTGGGGAGCGAACGGCAGCACACCGCCGAGCTGGACGTGGCCCTGTTCACCGGCATGGGCCAGGCGCGCAACCTGATCAACGTGCTCAGCGCCGATGTGGTGGTGATTTGCGGCGCCGGTGGTGCCGGCACGGCATCGGAGGCGGCCCACGCGATCAAGGCTGGCCGGCTGCTGGTGCTGCTGGGAGTGCCGCCGCTGTGGCGTGACTTCTTCTGCTCACTGTCCGGAAAGGTGCAGACCGCCGAGGATGCGGAAGCCTGCTGCCGATACATCCAGGAGTGCGTCGATCAACCATGAGGCATCCAGCGGAATACCGTTTAGATGGTCTGCCAGGGGACGTCAGCGGATGTTCCATACTCGACATGACGAACCCTAAAAGGTTCACTTCCGTGCTGCCTGGAGGTGAGGAGCGTGTGGGTACTAGCTGAAAGAGCAGCACGGAACTCTCGCGTTTGGTTGTTCTCATGATCAACGCAGCTGTGGGCAATACTCTTATTGAACTAGCGATTCTGACCGTCCCCCTGGCCCAAGCACGACGGAGTTACCTTCATGGGCTACCCACCCAGAACGAAAGCCTTCTTCAGAAGCAATGCGCCGGGCTTCAAGGTAAAAGCCAGAGCCTTCAGGAGTGATAGCTGCAATGACATGCCTCAAGGAGGGATCGTTTTGGCGAAGCCACCTGCGCAACTTTCCTGCAGTCATGACCTGCCCCGCAACAGGCTGCAATAGCGTCTGCATGCCAAGATCAGTGATCGCGAAGTATTGACCTGTGGTAGCCATATCATCCCCGGAGAATGCTCGGATACCCTCGGCATTGATGAAAAGGTATATAGGGCGCGTGTCCACCTCTTGGGCTTGTGGCAGGGAAAGCCGTGCAGGCGCCACTTTAGGCTTGGTTTGGGTTGCTGGCGGTGGCGTCGAGGGCTTCTCTTGCTTTCTCCGAGAAGTGTTCTCGTCCTGTGCGGCCAAGGCCAACACAACTGCAGTGATCATGAGTACTCCAAGAACATTCATGAACACGTCGATCAAGCTATCAAAACTGAGGCTCAAAGTGGCATGCCTCCGGCCTCTGCGGGTCACTGCCATGGCACTTGTGCATCTTCTGGTACTGGCTCGTATCCCAGATTGAATCCGCTTGACCTGAAAGCTTCGACTAGCTCGTCAAGGTTCGGGAAGCAAGAACCTGCTACCGCCAGGAAAATATTTGGTGATTGTAGGTCTTGTGCGATCCGAACTGCATTGTGGACTTCAAGATTCCAGGTTTCAACGCTTTGGGCTGTTCTTGGGTCAAACCGTTCAAGGCGGCGATTCTTGCAAAGCAGGAATGCCGTATCAGTCGTGATGTTGGTTCCATCTTCTCTGGTAATTTCCACAAGTGCAGAATCGGCTTTTGTATTTGGGGAAGTCTCTGGTCCAAGAATTTCACTGCTGTCCTTCTTGGTGGTGTCCGTGGAACGACTGACGCCGATCGAAATGGCAAGGACGGAAATGACTAGTAAAACAATCACAATGACAACACTCAGGATGTCAAGAAATCCAAATAGGTCAACGCTGATCTTGGGTCTAAGTCGCTTTCTTCTCATACTGGCCAAGTCGAGGTAGTAGGGTGTCGGTGATGCTGCTCTCTAGTCCTGCGGCAAGACGAAATTCGGACTTTTCTGCAAGGCTCATCAGTACCATGCATGCAATTGCGCAGACAATGCCCAGCAATGTCGTGTCGAATGCAGTCGAGAGTCCGCCTGTTACCTGAGTAAGCCCAGCCTTAACTTTTGCAATATCTGTTACGTTTGTTAGCAGTCCGGAAAAGCCGCCTATAGATACCGAGATTCCAAGCACGGTGCCCAGAAATCCAAGCATTGGAAGGACCCAGATCATTGTGCGCGTGACCAAAAATCCTTCTTCAATCTCGGCCTGCGTTAGTGCTACATCATCCTCATGAAGCTCTCTGGCAATGGCACGTGAGCCAGAGTCTCGAAAGCAAACAAGCACTCGCCCGAGGCGATTCCCAATTAATGTCTTCGGAGTGGAAATTACACGAAGAATCACTTGGATTGCTTCGTCGTCAGGCCGGACGTTTACCATTCCATGCGGGATCCAGTCTCGCCCAAGAAGCTTGCGTTCACGGGTGCTGATTGAAAGACGCATTAAGCAGAAGTTTGCAACCGAGATGGCGATTGCTAGTGTGATGGGCTGTGTTATCCCACGACCGAGGAAGAATGCGCCTAGTGGGGTACTGCGCAAGGGGAAGAGCCCGAGGCAGACTGCAAGTGAGAGGCTAATCCCGATCAGGATTGATGCGAAACTCATCGATGGCAGCCAGCGTCTCGCTGGAAGCTGAAGCAGATCATGGTTTGAAGCTGCGATGGAGGGGTTAGTTGCCATGGATTTCAGTCATAGATTGTTGGGTCGCCGACATAGAAGGTGTATGGGTGCTGACGGCTGCTATTCAGTTGGTCCGCAAAGGCCGCGGCCATCTCGCGATCGCGAAAGCTAGCTACCTGCACATTCCCATCTCTATTTCTAAACGCATCTTGCCGACAAAATCGGCGTACCGCATCAAGAGAATCTGTTGGTCCAACCACTGGCCACCAGACTTCCCGAGACTGAGCTGGGCTTTCCCTGCTGAAAAGCTCGCATACGGGCCAAGGCTGGGCCGTTTGGGCCGGAGGCGCCTCCGGTAATTTTGGCCTTGGAAGTGGCGCTGGGTTGCTTGGAGCCAGGCGCTCCACCTGTTCTTTTTCGGCTTCTGTCTTCTTTTGTTTTTCCAGCTCACGCTTCAAGTTTTCCAGTTCATTCTTCTGGCTGGCACTGGCTTTTTTCTGACTTGCCAGCTCGCGCCTGTATTGCTCAATCTGAACAGTGACCGCAAACCCGCCAGCCATGATCAATATTGCAATGCCAGCGACTAAGATTAGTCTCGATGCTGGATGGTGTTGAGTCTTGCTGAGCACACTGGACGTGTTGCCCGCACGCTGTAGTCTTCGATCTGCTCTGGTAAGGGCAATGGCTCGGTCTAACTTTTCAATTGATGCAATAACCTCATCTTTCGGTTGATCTAGGGAGGCTGTGAAGTCCGTAATGGCTTTGATGCGCTGCGAAGAACGAGAAGAAAGGACTTCGAGGAGGCCATGCCCAATCCATTCATCGAATTCCCTTATGGCATTGCGCTCGCTTTCCGTTCTCGCAGCTCTGTCAAGCAGTACTCTGAAGTCCTGGACAGGCATTCCGCGGAGTGTGGCCCAGCCATAGTTTTGCTTGAGTCCTTTGAGCAGCGCAGCTAGGTCATTGATTGAGGATTGCTTGAGGTCCATTACTTCAATGCGCTTGATTCCCTCAGAGTGTGTGTTGGTTGCTACATAGAGGCTGATAGCCACTGACCCTCGTCGAGGGTCGAGGCTTTGTCTGTGGCTATAGCTGCTCTTGTTGCCAGTGAATGATGACCGAGACGCTAGCCTACATTGTGGCAGCTTGGGACAGTGTGGTTAGCCTGCTAGCTTGATCTCCCATCCTATTGCTCCAGTGATGACAGAGGTGCGTGCGCTGCATAGTTCCTGTCTATACAGTATTCACTTATACTAACTCCACCCAATAATGCCAAAGTTCTCACTTCCGTTGAGCTTCGGCCTTTAGTTTTTATCCGTTTGTCTGACGGGCCTCGACGGCATGGCCATGATTCGGTGCAGTGAGGACCATGTGGCCACACCAATGCCCACACGCCTGGAGGACCTCAAACCCGACGCCCAGGTGCTCGGTCTCCTGGGCAAGGAAGCCGTCCGCATCGTCAGCGCTCAGATGATGGGCGATGCGGCCTGCCAGGTGGTCTTCCGCCGGCAGGACGGTGGCATTGGCGACACCATTGTGTTCCGCTCCAGCGAAGCCGAGTTGGAGCTGGTGGCCGGCGGCCGCAAGTGGAGCTTCGAGGGGGATGGAGATCTGTTTCGGCTGGTGGCGGAGGCCGAGCGGATCCGGCTGGCCTGGCTGTTCGATCCCTACGTGGCAGTGAGCAGCAGCACGATCGACCCGCTGCCGCACCAGATCAGCGCGGTGTACGAGCACATGCTGCCCCGCCAGCCGATGCGCTTCCTGCTGGCCGATGACCCCGGTGCCGGCAAGACGATCATGGCCGGCCTGCTGATCAAGGAGCTGCTAATCCGGGGCGAGCTGGAGCGCTGCCTGATCGTGGCGCCGGGCTCGCTCACCGAGCAGTGGCAGGACGAGCTGAAGGAGAAGTTCGAGCTGAGCTTCGAGCTGCTGACGCGGGATCTGATCAACGCCACCGGCCTGGGCAACCCATTTGAGCAGCGGCCGCTGCTGATCGCCCGCATGGACATGCTCTCCCGCGACGAGGAGCTGCAGAGCCGGCTGGAGCAGGCGCCGGAGTGGGATCTGGTGGTGTGCGACGAGTCGCACCGCATGAGTGCCCACTACTTCGGCAGCGAAGTGAAGCGCACCAAGCGCTACCAGATGGGCAAGCGGGTGGGGAACCATGCCCGCAACCTGCTGTTGATGACGGCCACGCCCCACAACGGCAACGAGGAGGACTTCCAGCTGTTCATGGCGCTCCTCGATGAGGACCGCTTCGCGGGCTCGGCCAACGACGCCATCCACCGAGCCGATCCCACCGATCTGATGCGCCGGCTGGTGAAGGAAGACCTCTACACCTTCTCCGGCACCAAGCTCTTCCCCGAACGCCGGAGCTACACCGCCGAGTACGAACTCTCCGATCCGGAGAAGGTGCTCTACGAGAAGGTCACCGAGTACGTGCGCGAGGAGATGAACCGCGCCGACCGCAACGCCGAGCAGGAAGGCGGCGGCAAGCGGCGTGTGAACGTGGGTTTTGCGCTGATGACCCTGCAGCGGCGGCTGGCCAGCTCCCCCTTCGCCATCCATCGCTCGATCGAGCGCCGGCGCGAGCGGCTGGAGAAGCGCCTCAAGGAGGAGCGGCTACTGCTGCAGGGTCAGGCCGCCGAAGCCCGCCTGAAGCTGGACAACCAGTTCCAGCCTTCCTCCAGCCTCGATGAGGAGGTGCTCGATGAGCTGTACGAGGAGGACACCGCCGAGGAGGTGGAGGCCACCGAGAACGCCTTCGCCGACAACGCCACCTCCGCTCAGACCCTGGCCGAGCTGGAGCTGGAGATCCAGACCCTCAAGCAGCTGGAGCAGCTCAGCCGCACGGTGATGGCCAAGGGCACTGATGCCAAGTGGCAGCAGCTCGATCGGATCCTGGACGACCCGTTGATGAAGCAGCCCAACGGCAGCCGCCGCAAGCTGGTGCTGTTCACCGAGTTCAAGGACACCCTCACCGATCTGGCGGCCAAGATCCGCAACCGCCTGGGTCGGCCCGAGGCGGTGGTGGAGATCCATGGCGGTGTGCCCCGGGATCAGCGGCGCAAGATCGTCCACGCCTTCATGAACGATCCGGAGGTGGTGGTGCTCGTGGCCAACGACGCCGCCGGGGAGGGCGTGAACCTGCAGCGGGCGCACCTGATGGTGAACTACGACCTGCCCTGGAACCCCAACCGGCTGGAACAGCGCTTCGGGCGGATCCACCGGATCGGCCAGAAGGACGTCTGCCATCTCTGGAACCTGCTGGCCAAGGACACCCGCGAGGGTGACGTGTACATCAAGCTCCTGCACAAGCTGGAGGCCGCCCGCGAGGCCCTGGGCGACAAGGTGTTCGACGTGCTGGGCCAGCTGTTCCACGGCCGCTCGTTGCGGGATCTGCTGATGGATGCGGTCCGCTACAACGAAGACCCCCAGGTGAAGCAGCAGCTGGAGCTGCAGATCGAGGGGGTGGTGGACCGCAAGCACCTGGAAGACCTGCTGGCTCAGCGGGCGCTGGTGCACCAGGGCATGGACACCGCCCGGGTGGAGCTATTGCGCCAGCAGATGGAGCGCGCCATGGCCCGCCGCATCCACCCCCATTACGTGCATGACTTCTTCCTGGAAGCTTTCCGCCGGCTGGGGGGCAAGGTGAACCCCCGAGAGAAGGGGCGCTACGAGATCACCTACGTGCCGCCGCTACTGATCGATCGCAACCAGGAGATCGGCGTGGGGGTGCCGGTGCAGCCGCGCTACGAGCGCATCTGCTTCGAGAAGGAACATGTGGCCGAGAGCCCCCGGGCGGAGCTGGTGAGCCCGGGCCACCCCTTGCTGGAGGCCTGCATCTCCCTCACCCTCGAACGCCATGGCCATGTGCTCAGCCAGGGCGCTGTGCTCGTGGATGAGGGGGATGCCGGGACCGAGCCCCGCATCCTGTTCGCCCTGGAGCACGGGCTTCAGGACGGCCGCAAGAACCGCCATGGCCAGCAGCAGCTGATCTCCAACCGCCTGCAGTTCCTGGAGATCGATCGCAGCGGCACGGTGAGCGAGGCCGGCTCGGCCCCCTATCTCGACTACCGGCCGCTGAGCCAGGAGGAACGACAGCGGATCGGCGGCATGCTCCAGGAGGACTGGCTGGCGCAGGACTGGGACAAGGTGGTGCTCACCCATGCCATGCCCTCCCTGGTGCCCGCCCACCTGGAGGAGGTGAAGACCGAGCGGCTGACCCGCATCGCCAAGGCCCGCGAGGAGATCAAGGCGCGGATGCAGAAGGAGATCAACCACTGGAGCTACCGCTACCAGGACCTCAAGCTCAAGGAGGCGGCCGGCAAGGACGTACGCCTGCCGGCCCAGGTGGCCAAGGAGCGGGCGGAGCTGCTGGTGGTGCGTCTGGAGAAGCGGATGGCCCAGCTCGATCTGGAGGCTCAGATCAGCCCCAGGTCTCCCATCCTCAAGGCCGGCACTCTGGTGATCCCGGCCGGCTTGCTGCGGCAGGCCGCCGGACAAGCAGACCCGAGCGGGGTGGATGCGGAAGCCCGCAGGCGGGTGGAGCTGCTGGCGATGCGGGCGGTCTTCGAGGCCGAGAAGGCCCTAGGACGTATGCCCAGGGATGTGAGCGAGCAGCGGGGCCTGGGCTACGACATCGAATCCATCGATGCGGCCGGCAACCTGTTCTTCATCGAGGTGAAGGGGCGCGTGGCCGGGGCCGACTCGGTGACGCTCACGATCAACGAGGTGAACACCGGCCGCAACTCGCCTGAGCGGTTCCGCCTGGCCCTGGTGACCGTGGAGGGCAAGCAGCCGTCAGCACCGGTGTATGTGAGCGGCATCGACTGGGGCGTGCCCGGTTTCGGCGACACCCAGATCACCAAGAGCCTGGCGCCGCTGCTGGCGGTGGGGAGGGCACCCCATTGACGGCCGGTGCCATTGTGAAGCCAGAGTCTGACGCGAGGCGGCAAAAACCATGAAAGTGACCGTGGAACTCTCAGAAAGTGAGATGGCCGAAATCCTCGTCCTCACCGGCGAGCGCAAGAAGGGCCCTGCGATCCGCCGCCTGATGGAGGAGGCACTGCAGCAGCGGCGCCGCGCCCAGATCGCCCAGCGGTTCATCAGTGGCGAATGGGGCGTGGAGCTGGAGAGCTTCGAGGCCGACCAGGAACGCGAGCGCCAGCGGGATCAGGAGATCGCCTCATGACCCTGCTGCTCGACACCAGCCTCTGGGTCGACTTCACCCGTGCCCGCAGCCCGGCTGCGCTGAAGCAGTTCATCGCGCCCTTCGTTCTCGACCCTGAAGCCCACCTGGCTGAACCGGTGCTCTTCGAGGTGTTGCGCTCGGCCCGGCCGGAGGAGGCTCGCCGGTTGGAGGCCCAGTTCGCCACCCTGCCTACGCTCCCCACCCCGGCAGACCTCTGGCAGCGTGCGATCGCCCTGGGTCAGGCCTGCCGCCAGATCGGCCGCACGGTGCTCAGCCTTGATCTGCTGGTGGCCGGCGTGGCTCTGCACCACAACGCCGTGCTGGTGAGCTTCGATGCCGACTTCGAGGCGATTGCCTCGGTGAGTGAGCTGCGGCTGCAGCGTCTGAACCGCCCTGCCTGATCCCATGACCACCCACCCCGTCAAACGCCGCAAGAAGCTGATCGAGGTTGCCATCCCACTGGAGGCGATCAATGCAGCATCGGCGCGGGAGAAGAGCATCCGCCATGGGCACCCGAGCACGTTGCACCTGTGGTGGGCGCGGCGGCCGCTGGCGGCGGCGCGGGCGGTGATCTTCTGCCAGACGGTAGATGACCCCTCGGCAGTGCCGGAGGAGTTCCCCACGGAGGAGGAGCAGGAGAAGGAGCGGCTGCGGCTGTTCGCCCTGATCAGTGAGCTGGTGCTGTGGGAGAACACCACCAACGAGCAGGTGCTGAACCGAGCGCGAGAGGAGATCCGCCGCAGTTGGCGCCGCTGCTGTGACGACAACGCTGACCATCCAGAAGCAGCCGAGCTGTTCAACCCAGAGAAGTTGCCAGGCTTCCATGATCCCTTCGCCGGTGGTGGGGCGCTGCCGCTTGAGGCGCAGCGGCTTGGGCTGGAGGCCTACGCCAGCGACCTGAACCCGGTAGCGGTGCTGATCAACAAGGCGATGATCGAAATACCCCCGAAGTTCGCGGGCATGCCGCCGGTGAATCCGGACAGCCGGCGCAAGCTGGATGTGCAGACCTGGAAAGGCGCCCAGGGGCTAGCGGAAGACGTGCGCTACTACGGCCAGTGGATGCGCGACGAAGCGGAGAAACGCATCGGCCACCTCTACCCGAAGGTGGAGGTGACCGCCGAGATGGCGAAGGACAGGCCCGACCTGAATCCCTACGTGGGGCCTCCTGAGAAAAGCCACATCCACTGCAGCGCAATGGATGTGAGCAGTTTTCTCGGCTAAAATGTACGAGATTGGGCTCGTTTGCGCCCAAAAGCCGCCCAGAGTTTTCCACATGTACCGACGTGAGCATCGTGATCAGCTCTCGTTCGAGGACTTCTTCCTGCCGTTTGGAGGAAAGCTCTCTGGTGACAATCGCTGGATCAAGCTGGCTGAGCTGATCCCATGGGATGAGCTGGAAGGTGACTATGCAGCTCAGTTCTGCAAGGGCTTTGGCGCCCCGGCAAAGCCATTTCGCATGGCACTGGGCGCCCTGATCATCAAGGCCCGCATGGGGCTGACTGATGAAGAACTGGTTGAGCAAATCAAAGAGAACCCCTATCTCCAGTTCTTCATCGGCCTGGAGGCATTTCAGTACTCGGCTCCGTTTGACCCATCAATGATGGTGTACTTCCGGAAGCGGCTGCCAGATTCGGTCGTGAATGACTGCAATGAACGAATCGTGCGTCACGGTCTGAACGTGATCCGTTCGTCTGCAGTTGATGAGCACGACAGCAGCGATGGAGGCGGAGCCGGGAGCGCAGCTGATCAGAAGATTGAATCCAAAACGCCACGGCCAAATCAGGGGTCACTGCTGATTGATGCGACATGCGTTCCGGCAGATATTCGGCATCCAACGGATCTCTCGCTGCTCAATGAAGGCCGAGAGCTCACCGAGACTCTGATCGATGCCATGTATTCGCAGGTCAGAGAGTCCTTTGGTCACAAACCACGAACGCATCGGAAGCAGGCCAGGCAGCAGTTCCTCGCCGTGGCCAAGAAAAAACGCCCTCGGTTTCTCAAGATCCGCAAAGCGATCAAGCAACAGCTTGGGCATCTCAAGCGCAACCTTGCCAACATTGACGCCCTGACAGCCTGTGGCGCAAGCCTTCTGGCGGCTGGGCGGCATGCCTATCAGAAGCTGTTGGTTGTCAGTGAGCTGGTCCGCCAGCAGAACATTCTCTATCGCTCAGACACCAGAAGTATTCCCGCTCGCATCGTCAGCCTCTGTCAAGCGCACATCAGGCCAATTGTTCGCGGCAAGGCGAGGTGCAATGTTGAGTTCGGCGCCAAGATCTCACTTTCTGTCACCGATGAAGGATTTGCTTTCCTGGATCGGCTGAGCTTTGACCCCTACAACGAAGGGGAAGATCTGAAAGTTCAGGCCCAAGCCTATCGTCGTCGATACGGCTGCTATCCGGAGGTGATCTGCGCTGATCAGATCTACCGCACAAGATCAAATCGGGCATTCTGCCAGCGTCACGGCATTCGGCTGAGTGGGCCTCGTCTTGGTCGCCCGAAGAATGATCCGGAGTTGGTGGCAGCCGAGAGGCGGCAGTTCGTTGATGATCAAAGGCGGCGCAATGCTGTTGAAGGCAAGATCGGTCAAGGCAAGCGTCGCTATGGATTGGGATTGATCCGAGAGAAACTGCCGGCAACACAGGGTTCATCCATCGCGATGAATGTCCTGGTCATGAACCTCCAGAAGCTCCTGGAGCTTCTTTGTCTCTATTTTGTGCTCTGCTGGCAACTCTTGGTCTCCGCCGCACGGGCTCTGAGCTCCAGCAGCAGAGAGCTGAGTTGTCAGCTCAGCGGGGCCTGAGGATCACTCAGAGGTCGCCCGGGCAGGCTCATTGTGGTGCGCATTGCCCGCGGCTCACTTTCTCAGGAGGCCCTACGTGGGCCAGAAACTCACCGTGATCGCGTGGATCTGGTCGAGGACGGTGAAGAGCCCGAACCCTGCGTTTTCGAACGTGGACGTGCCTCTGGCCTCCACCTTCATGCTCTCTACCAAAGCGGGTAAAGAGGCCTATGTGGATCCGGTGGTAGCTTCCGCTGCCTAATGTCAGGGAACGCGATTGAACCAAGCCACATCAAATCCGAGGCACAAGCAGGTCGCATGGGTGCTCGGTTAATGGCGATTGTGGCTGAGGGCATCCGAGAGCGTGTTTATCTCAATCCATCACATGAGCAAGAGGACATCGCCAAAAATGCTCAACCTTTCTGGAAGCCCGATGTCGAGTTCTTCCAGCAAGCCCTTGGCTTCCGAGTCGGCAACTACGGCATGACCCGATGGAGCGATCTCTTTACTGATCGCCAGCTAGTGGCCCTTGCCACCTTCTCCGACATAGTGCAAGAGACGCAAGCAAGGGTTTGGGAGGATGCGTCTTCTGCGGGTTATTCAAATGACGAAACCCCTTTGTTTAATGGAGGAGTTGGGGCTGCAGCGTATCGAGACTCGGTGGTGATGTACTTGAGCTTCTCAGTAAGCAAGGCCCTAGACAGGAACACAACTCTGTGTACATGGGAGCACCGCATGGACCGGATGGGGCATACTTTTCAGAGGCAATGTCTACCCATGACATGGGACTATGTTGAGACCAATCCCATTGGAGGTGCTGGCGGCGACATCTACGGGACAGCCCATTCACTCTGCGAAGTCCTGGACAAGTTGTTTGAAAAACCCAGCCAAGGAACTGCCGCACAGTTCGACGCCCAATCTCAAGATCTGAGTAATTTTAGGATTGTCTCAACAGATCCTCCTTACTATGACAACATTGGCTATGCGGACCTCTCTGATTTCTTCTATGTTTGGCTGCGCCGTTCACTAAGGGCTGTCTTTCCTGATCTATTCGCGACTTTGACTGTCCCCAAGGCTGAGGAGCTGGTGGCCACGGCCTATCGCCATGGCGGCAAGGATAACGCCGAAGATTTCTTTCTCTGTGGCATGACGCAGGCGATGCAACGCATCGCCGAGCAGTCACATCCGGCATTTCCTGTCACGATCTACTACGCCTTCAAGCAATCTGAGATGAAGACTGCTGCCGGTACCGCGAGCACAGGATGGGAGACCTTCCTGGCAGCGGTGATCAATGCGGGGTTTGCACTAGATGGCACCTGGCCGATACGAACGGAGCTGGCCAACCGCATGCGAGGGATGGATTCCAACGCCCTCGCCACCAGCGTTGTGCTCGTCTGCCATCGCCGGTTGGACTCGGCGCTCACTCTCTCGCGCAACGAATTCCGTCGCCAACTCCGCCAGGAACTTCCCAGGGCCCTGAAGGAGCTGGAACGCGCCAACATCGCCCCCGTCGATCTTGCTCAGGCGGCGATAGGCCCCGGCATGGCCATCTACAGCAGCGCCAAGGCTGTGCTCAATCCTGACGACAGCCCCATGAGCGTGCGAGAGGCCCTGATCGAGATCAATGCCGCCCTCGACGACTACCTCTCCCAGCAGGAGGGCGATCTGGATGCTGACAGCCGTTTCGCCCTCACCTTCTTCGAGAGCTTCGGCTACACGGAACGCGACTTTGGGGATGCGGAGGGCCTGGCCAAGGCCCGCAACGTCTCCGTGGCTGGCGTAGCCCAATCTGGAATTCTCCGTGCCGTTGCCGGCAAGGCCTGGCTGTTGCGCCGGGAACAGCTCGATGTCGACTGGGATCCATCCCGCGATGAGCGCCTCTGCGTCTGGGAGGCCACCCAGCACCTTATCCGCAGGCTGGAAGAAGGAGGAGAAGCCAATGCCGCCGAACTCCTTGCCCAGTTGCGCGCCTTGCCTGGCCATGGCGAGCTGGCCGACAACTGCCGCGCTCTGGCCTACCGCCTCTATAACCACTGCGAGAAAACCAAGCAGGCAGAAGAAGCCCGCGCCTACAACGGCCTGGTGATCGCCTGGCCCGAGCTGGAGCGGTTGGCAGCCGCCCAGGGCATCGAAACCGCTGTTCAGGCCTCCCTGATCTGATCTCGCCATGGCCCTCTCCAACCGCGACCGCATCAGCAAGGCCCTGGAGCTGCTCCGCGATGGCCTGTTCCCATACATGAAACGGGAGCTGGACAAGAGCATCGGCTCGGGCTGGCAGAACAACCTGTCCTCCAACAGCAGTCTCCAGGACGTGTCGGTGCTGCTCAAGCTGTTCATGGACCACTGGGCCGGGGTGTTCAAGCAGCAGCTCAGCTCCTCGGATCGCTCCTACGTGAGCGAACTGCTGGTGGCGCGCAACCGCTGGGCACACCAGGAAGCCTTCTCCTCCGACGACACCGACCGCACCCTCGATACGGCTGCGCGGCTGCTCACCTCGATCGCTGCTCCTGAACCTGCCGAAACCCTGCGCACCATGCGTGAGGAGCTGCAGCAGCAGGTGTATGCCGACCGTGCCCGCAACCGGATCCGCTACCAGAGCACCACCCAGAACCAGGTTGCCCCTGGCCTGGTGCCCTGGCGGGAGGTGATCACCCCCCACCCCGATGTGATCAGCGGCAAGTACCAGCAGGCCGAGTTCGCCGCCGACCTCGACCAGGTGCGCCGTGGACGCGGCAGCCGGGAGTACACCGACCCGGTGGAGTTCTACCGCCGCACCTTCATCACCTCCGGCATGAAGGAGCTGCTTCGCATCGCCCTGCAGCGCCTCAACGGCCAGGGCGGTGATCCGGTGATCGAGCTGCAGACCAACTTCGGCGGCGGCAAGACCCACTCGATGCTGGCGCTCTACCACCTCTGCTCCGGCACCCCCCTCGCCAACCTCCCGGGCCTTGATGAGGTCTGCTCGGAGGTCGGTATCCACAGCGTCCCCAAGGCCGCGCGGGCGGTACTGGTAGGCACCGCCTTCAGCCCCGCCGAACCCAGCCGCAAGCCCGACGGCACGGTGGTGAACACCCTCTGGGGCGAGATGGCCTACCAGCTCGGTGGATCGGAGGGGTATGAGCTGATCGCCAGCAGCGACAAGCAGCGCGTGGCACCCGGTGCCCAGGACATCGCCGCGCTGTTCCGCGCCTACGCCCCCTGCCTGGTGCTGGTGGATGAGTGGGTGGCCTACGCCCGTCAGCTGGTCCGCAGTGTCGACCTGCCTGCCGGCACCTACGACTCCCAGGTGTCCTTCGCCCAGGCGCTCACTGAGGCCGCCAAACAGGTGCCCAACATGCTGCTGCTGATCTCCGTGCCCCAGAGCACCAACGAGATCGGTGGCAGCGATGGCGAGAAGGCCCTCGATGGCCTGCGCAATGTGGTGAACCGGGTGGCCTACGAGTGGCGCCCCGCCACTGGCAACGAGGGCTTCGAGATCGTGCGGCGGCGGTTGTTCGAGACGATCACCACCCGCGAGGGTGGCGCCTCCCGCGATGCGGTGGTGCGCGCCTTCACTGACATGTACGCCAGCCAGCGCGCTGAGTTCCCCGCCGAAACCCGCGAGGCCGAATACCGCGACCTGCTCACCGCCGCCTACCCGATCCATCCCGAGCTGTTCCGCCGTCTCTACGACGACTGGAGCACCCTTGATCGCTTCCAGCGCACCCGTGGCGTGCTGCGACTGCTGGCCAAGACGATCGAAGGCCTCTGGAACGGCAACAGCAAAGACCTGCTGATCATGCCCAGCTCGGTGCCGATGGACGACATCGAGGTGAAGAACGAGCTGATGCGCTACCTCGACAACCAGTGGGAGCCGATCCTCTCGGTCGACGTGGATGGCCCGGAGTCCACCCCGGCGCGGCTCGACAGCGACAACCCCAACTTCGGCCGCGTCAGCGCCTGCAAGCGCGTGGCCCGCAGCCTCTACATCGGCACCGCCCCCGACGCCGAAACTGAGCGCAAGGGCATCGGTGATCAGCGCGTCAAGCTGGCCTGCGCCATGCCCGGCGAGCCGATCCACGTGTTCGGCGACGCGCTGCGCCGCCTGGCGGATCGCGGCCGCTTCATCCAGCAGGACGGCGACCGCTACTGGATCGATACCCGCCCCAACCTCAATCGCACCGCCGAGGAGTACCGCGAGAGCTATCTGCGCAAGCGGGACGAGCTGAACGCCGAGCTGAACCAGCTGCTGGCCAAGGAGGCTGGCCGGCGCGGCTCCTTCTCCGGGCTCCATTCCACCCCCGCCGATTCGGGCGAGGTTCCCGACGAGCCCGCCACCCGGCTGGTGTTGCTCCCGCCCCAGGCCACCCACACCCGGGGCGTGGACTTCAGTGAGGCAAGGCATTGGGCCGCGAGCTGTCTGCAGAGCCGGGGCAATGCCCCACGACTGTTCCAGAACACCCTGGTGTTCCTGGCCCCGGATGAGAAGGCGATCGAAGACCTCTACCAGGCACTGGCCGACCGCCGCGCCTGGCAGCGCATCGCCGACCACGCCGAGGAGATGAACATCACCGTGGCGCAGCGCAACCAGGCCATCAGCAAGATCGAGGACGCCACCCACGCCATCAGCCTGCGCATTCCCGAAACCTGGTGTCACCTGCTGGTGCCGTTCCAGAGCGAACCCGGCCCCGGCGGTGCGTCCTGGGATGAACGCCGCCTCAGCGGCGGCAAGGGCAGCCTGGGCGAGCGCGCCAGCCAGAAGTGCGAGCAGGAAGACCTGCTCTTCTCCTCCCTGGGAGCCCGCCGCATCCGCCAGGACCTCGACCGCTTCCTCTGGAAGGACCGCGACTCCGTGAGCGCCCGCGAGCTGGTGGACTGGTGCCGCAAGTACCTCTACCTGCCTCGGATCAGCGGTGACCATGTGATCCTCGATGCCCTGGTGAGCGCCGGTGCTGCTCTCACAGGCGAGGCCACCTTCCACCTTGCTGATGGATTCGATGAGGCCAGTGGCCGGTACTCGGGCCTGCGCCACCAGTCGGCTTCCAGCAGCCGGCCTGCGAGCCTCAACACCCTCCTCGTCAAGGATGAGGTGGCGCAGGTGCAGATCCAAGCGGAGACGAAGGCTGCTGCTGAGGCCGGCGCTGCTGCCGCCATTGGCTATACCCCAGACACACCACCTTCAACGGCCCCTGTTGGCGGTGTGAGCGTGTCTCCAGGCATGGGGGTTGCCCCTCCGCCGCCACCACCACCACTGAAACCTTCCCTGCCCACCACCTACACCGCTTCGCTCAAGCTCGACCCGGTGAAGGCCGGTCTTCAGATGGGGCAGTTCCTCGATGAGGTGATGTCGCACCTGCAGGCACTGCCGGGTGCAGAGATCGAGATGTCGTTGGAGGTGCAGGCTCGGGTACCCAACGGCATCGCCGAGGCCACGGCACGGATCGTGCTGGAGAACTCAGCGGCGCTGAAGGTGGATAAGCCGGGGTTGTATTGAGCGCCAGATGAGTCTTGTCGAACAGTTCCAGGCATGGGCGGATCAGTTGGTCGATCTCTCCGGCCGCAACGACCTGATCAGCTTCCGCCAGACCAAAACCAGCACCCTCACCCTTTCCCCAGAGGCAGCCGCTCGTCTGCAGCGGGGCCAGTGGTGTCTGGTAAGGGATCTCTTCGACCTGGTGGAGAAGGGAAATCGTTCTCTCATCCGCAGGGTGCTCACCATCGCGGAAGACAATGCGGAGCAGCTCGGAGTCGAAACCCTCACCTTCATCTCGGGTTTCGCCGAGTGGTCCGCAGAAAAGATCACTCGCCCTCAGGCACCGTTTCTCCTCATGGATGTGAAGGTTCGCGGTGCAGGCTCGAATCTGGATCGCTGGGAGATCGCTCTAGACACCGAGGCCAGTGAGATCAATCCCGTGCTGCTGCAATACCTGCGAGGGGTCGCAGGGTTGAAGGTGTCTGACGAGGCCCTCGATGAGGCCCTCGATACCTCCCCGGAAGCAGTTCAGGAGCTGCTTTCAGCAGCAGCGCCGGCGGAGCTCGGGCTTCACTTCACATCAGGCCTGTTCATCAAGAACCTCACCTACCAGAAGCTGCCGATGGTGGAGGACCTCCGACGAGCCACCGATGCCCTCTCCAACCACAAGGTGATCGCCTCCCTCGCCGGCGACCAGAACGCCACGGCTTCCCTGCAGAAGCTCACAGCGAGCTGCCCCCGAACGGCGCCGAACCACACGCCCAGCCGTGAGGAATTTCTGATTCTCGATGCCGATGCTTCCCAGCACTGGGCGATCAACACGGCACTGGAGGGTCAGAATCTGGTGATCGAGGGGCCTCCAGGCACCGGGAAGAGCCAGACGATCGCCAATCTCATCGGCGCCTTCATGGCTCGCGGCAAAAGCGTTCTGTTCGTCGCCGAGAAACGTGCCGCCATCGATGCGGTCAAGAAGCGCATCGACAAGGCAGGGCTGGGGGAGCTCCTGCTGGACCTGCACGACTCCAGTGTTCTGCGCGCCCGCCCGGCCCAGCCTTTCGCCCAGGCTTTGGAGGCACTCGCGCAGGTCCCTGATGTTGATTTGGAGCCTGCCCACCAATCGCTCGACGTCGTTCGCGAACGGTTGCTGGCACACAGTGAGGCTCTGCACGCCACCCGGGAGCCTTGGCGTTGCTCCTACCACGAAGTCGCCACCATGCTGCTCAGCAGCGGCACATTGGATCCAGAGCCCTTGCGCCTGACCCAGTCAGAGCTGCAGGGGATCGATCGGGCCGGCATCCTCCGCATCTCCCAGCTGATCAACAACCTCGGCACGCTTCCCAGTGCCCAGGTCCTCAAACCCAGCTGGATCTTCTGCGTAGCTGTCCGCTCCGGCGCCCTCGCCGACGCTCAGATAGTTCAGGAACTCCTGGACCGAGCCGATGCTCTGAAGCCATCCGTTCGTCAGCTGAACGACTGGCTGGAGCACGCCTCCCCGCGACTCCGCAATCGCGAAGCACTCACTCTCTCTGCCGCCTCCACGATCACCAGTCAACTCGGCGAGCTTCTCGGACCCTGCGCCGCCGCTGTGGATGTTTACCGCCTGCTCTCACTGCCGCCTGCAGAGCGCAGCAACCTGGCCGACCAACTCGCCAAGGGATACAAGGCGGGTCTCCTTGGCGGCCTGTTCAACAGGGAGCGCAAGTCGGCCATTGACCAGGCCCGGAACCTCAGTCGCAACGGCGATCTCTTCCAGGTGGAGCGGGCCTTGGAGCTGATCCGCCAGCTTGAGGCGCCGATGGTGCGCATTGGTGAGATCCCCGGAAGTGGCGCCTTGATGAAGGCCATTGATGCCATCACGGCCCATCTGCAGTGGCTGAGCGCCCGGGGTGTGGTGTCCATTCCCGAAGCTGCCTCAATCAACTCGTTGCTGGCGCTGCTGGAGGCCACCCAGGACAGCCGAAGGCTGCTGATCAAGGCCCCAGCCATCGCCCAGCGCCTCAATGAACTGGAAGCTGCTGGTGCAAGCCGGGAGGGGCTCCTTCAACAGGTAGCCGATCGGCTCAGTCAGGGGATGTCGAGCGAAAAGCTCGCCAGATCCGCACGACGCGGCTGGGCTCTTCAAGTTGAGGAGAAGATCTCCCTGCTGGACCCACGCCTCACCGAAGCGACGCGCCGCAATCTTGACTCGCTCGTCAGGCGCTTTCGCGAGACCGACCGCAAGGTCATTGCAGCCAAGCCCCTCAAGATCAGGCGGCTGGTTGCGGAGCGAGCCCATGCCATTCGTCTGCAGCCGGAAGGGCAGAAGCAGGAGCGTCTGATTCGGGGAGAGGCACTGAAGCGCCGCCGGAAAGGCCGGCTCAGTGCAAGGCGGCTGTTCGAAGCTGCGCCAGACCTGCTCACGGCCCTGAAACCCTGCTGGGCGATGAGCCCCCTGGTGGTCTCCCAGAACTGCCGGCCGATCGGCAGCACTTTGATGTAGTGGTCTTCGATGAAGCCAGTCAGATCGTTCCCCATGAAGCCGTCACCGCCATCCTGCGTGGCAAGCAGGTGGTGGTAGCCGGCGATTCCAAGCAGCTCTCTCCTACCAGCACCTCCTTCTTCTCCACCCGTGCCGAAGAAGAGGATGATGACCCCGCTGAGCGGGATGACGTCTCCGAATACGAGGTCGATGCCGTCAAGGAGGCAGAGTCTTTGCTTGAGGCCATGAAGGCTTCACTGCCCAGGCTCACAGGCACACGCACGCTGCAGTGGCACTACCGCTCGGAGGACGAGCGGTTGATTGCCTTCTCCAACGCTCACCCCGACCTTTACGACCGCAAACTGATCACCCTCCCTGGGGCTGCTTCCCAGGAACCGTTTCGCTTCCATCTGGTGCAGGGCAGTCAGGCTGATGTGAGCGGTGCCTCGCCCAATGCCGAAGTCTTGCGCACGGTTGAGCTCGCCGTCGATCACCTCAGAGAACGCCCAGAACAAAGCCTGGCGGTGATTGCCTTTGGTCTTAAGCATGCCACTCGCATTCAGAAGGCCTTCGAGGCCCGTCTGGATGAAATTGGCGAGATTGCCCTGCATCCAAAGGATCGGCCTGAGGAGAAGTTCCGCATCCGCAACCTGGAGACGATCCAGGGTGATGAACGGGATGTGGTGATCATCGCTACCGGCTACGGACTCACGACAACCGGAAAACCCAGCTATGCCTTTGGCCCCATCAACAATGATGAGAATCTCCAAGGCCTGCGCAGGTTGAATGTCGCCATCACGCGAGCTCGACGCTCGGTGGAGGTTGTCACAACAATCAACCCCGACCTGTATGACACTAACCGGCTAACGAGAATCGGCAGCAAGGCCTTCATCGACTACTTGGTTTCGCCCGCAGCGGCGGAGATGACCTTGGAGACCTGAGGCTTGAACGCGAGCCAATGAATCCCTTTGAACAAGACATCCACGATGCCCTGAGAGCTCAGGGTCTGATGCTTGTTCCCCAGTACGGTGTGAGTGGCTACCGGCTCGATTTCGCCGTACAGCATCCCGATGAGCCTGGGTGTTTTGTCTTGGCGATCGAGGCTGATGGTGCGGCCTATCACGCTAGTGATACTGCTCGTGACCGTGATCGCATCCGCCAGGAGCATCTGGAGCGCCTCGGCTGGCGGTTCCACCGCATTTGGTCCACGGAGTGGCTCCACAACCGGGAGAAAGAGATCGAGCTCGCGGTAGAGGCCTATCACCGGGCTCTTGCTGCCCTGAGTTCGGGCGTGTCGACACCAGTCACGTCAACGTCGGAAGACTCGGCAGTCCCAACTTCCACGCCACCACTTCCAAGCGCTGAGGGCTTCTTGGGGCCTCCTGAGAAAGTGAGCCGCGGGCAATGCGCACCACAATGAGCCTGCCCGGGCGACCTCTGAGTGATCCTCAGGCCCCGCTGAGCTGACAACTCAGCTCTCTGCTGCTGGAGCTCAGAGCCCGTGCGGCGGAGACCAAGAGTTGCCAGCAGAGCACAAAATAGAGACAAAGAAGCTCCAGGAGCTTCTGGAGGTTCATGACCAGGACATTCATCGCGATGGATGAACCCTGTGTTGCCGGCAGTTTCTCTCGGATCAATCCCAATCCATAGCGACGCTTGCCTTGACCGATCTTGCCTTCAACAGCATTGCGCCGCCTTTGATCATCAACGAACTGCCGCCTCTCGGCTGCCACCAACTCCGGATCATTCTTCGGGCGACCAAGACGAGGCCCACTCAGCCGAATGCCGTGACGCTGGCAGAATGCCCGATTTGATCTTGTGCGGTAGATCTGATCAGCGCAGATCACCTCCGGATAGCAGCCGTATCGACGACGATAGGCTTGGGCCTGAACTTTCAGATCTTCCCCTTCGTTGTAGGGGTCAAAGCTCAGCCGATCCAGGAAAGCAAATCCTTCATCGGTGACAGAAAGTGAGATCTTGGCGCCGAACTCAACATTGCACCTCGCCTTGCCGCGAACAATTGGCCTGATGTGCGCTTGACAGAGGCTGACGATGCGAGCGGGAATACTTCTGGTGTCTGAGCGATAGAGAATGTTCTGCTGGCGGACCAGCTCACTGACAACCAACAGCTTCTGATAGGCATGCCGCCCAGCCGCCAGAAGGCTTGCGCCACAGGCTGTCAGGGCGTCAATGTTGGCAAGGTTGCGCTTGAGATGCCCAAGCTGTTGCTTGATCGCTTTGCGGATCTTGAGAAACCGAGGGCGTTTTTTCTTGGCCACGGCGAGGAACTGCTGCCTGGCCTGCTTCCGATGCGTTCGTGGTTTGTGACCAAAGGACTCTCTGACCTGCGAATACATGGCATCGATCAGAGTCTCGGTGAGCTCTCGGCCTTCATTGAGCAGCGAGAGATCCGTTGGATGCCGAATATCTGCCGGAACGCATGTCGCATCAATCAGCAGTGACCCCTGATTTGGCCGTGGCGTTTTGGATTCAATCTTCTGATCAGCTGCGCTCCCGGCTCCGCCTCCATCGCTGCTGTCGTGCTCATCAACTGCAGACGAACGGATCACGTTCAGACCGTGACGCACGATTCGTTCATTGCAGTCATTCACGACCGAATCTGGCAGCCGCTTCCGGAAGTACACCATCATTGATGGGTCAAACGGAGCCGAGTACTGAAATGCCTCCAGGCCGATGAAGAACTGGAGATAGGGGTTCTCTTTGATTTGCTCAACCAGTTCTTCATCAGTCAGCCCCATGCGGGCCTTGATGATCAGGGCGCCCAGTGCCATGCGAAATGGCTTTGCCGGGGCGCCAAAGCCCTTGCAGAACTGAGCTGCATAGTCACCTTCCAGCTCATCCCATGGGATCAGCTCAGCCAGCTTGATCCAGCGATTGTCACCAGAGAGCTTTCCTCCAAACGGCAGGAAGAAGTCCTCGAACGAGAGCTGATCACGATGCTCACGTCGGTACATGTGGAAAACTCTGGGCGGCTTTTGGGCGCAAACGAGCCCAATCTCGTACATTTTAGCCGAGAAAACTGCTCACATCCATTGCGCTGCAGTGGATGTGGCTTTTCTCAGGAGGCCCTTCTTGGTGGTCCCACAGCAGGATGCTCCCGCCAGGGACGAGCGGCCTAAGGTTAGCCTGAAGTCCACCATTAATGACTATAGCGATCAGGAGCTAGAAGCGCTCATCCTATGGTTGCAGTCAGATGGAATCCTGCGCAGTGATGATGAAATTATTGCTTCCATCTTGCCCGAATTGGGCTTTAAGCGCCGAGGGGCACGCATCGTTGCTCGACTTGCCGATGTTATTGCTCGTTGCAGAAAGAGCGGTCTCGTGACCTGAATGGAAATCGGGCTTCTTTCTGAAGATGCTATATGGAAGTAGAAGGGTCCATTGGGCTAAAGGTAACAACCTGGCCTTGCCTGAAATGCATCAGGAATCAAGGTGCCCAAGCAGCCTACCGCTTGCCTCATCCTCTCAGATGCGGCAATGCTGAGGTCTTCAAAGGGACGAGCCAGACGGGCGGGTAGTTGCTGGCCCACCCGCGCACGAATGCAGCAGATAGGCTGATATGAGCACTTGCCGACGATGCATTGCGCCACTTCGAGGGTTGGCATTACTGAGGGAATGTGTTTTCCTGAACTTCCTGAAGGCTAACAAGAATAGCCGACAAGTCTGAATCAAGACTGGACTTGATATCCTCAATCTCTGACTTAAGATTCCACATGGCCGAAAGCGGGTCGACCCAGTTCAGCTCCGTTTTTATCTGCTCCAGGCTCATCACGATATCCTGGTTCTGCGCCTGAATAGCCTCCAGTGAGCTGGCGATTCTCTCAAGATAGGCTTCCAAGTTGTCCATCATGGAACTGAAAAAACTGCCTTAGGCTAGATGATCGATCTTTGGTTGGGTCCTGGCCACCAAGATCCGTTCCGCCAGGCTCAGTCTCGTCAGCGGATGCGCCCTCAGGCGGGTCGCGGAGCCTTCTCTCGCTGAATTTGCTGATTCCCGTCTTCAGCCCCCAGCAGTCGCTCATATCTTGCTGCTGCGTCCCCCTCTGACAGGAAAGTTGACGCCTCTCCATCTCGACTACTTCAACCACCAGGCGGCTTGATGGAGCAGACCGATGCGTCGTTACAGCGAAGCCGACAGGGCTGATGTCTACCGTTGGATGGGGCTTCCCCATCGCCTGAGCGTGGCCGATATCTCTCAGGATGTCAGATGTCAATCAGATTCGGCAACAATTCATTGATGCAAAGCGGCCCTCAACCAGATTGTCGTCAGAAAGTTGGCTCCTTCTCTTTCGTATTGCTGGGGCTGAACAATCTTCTGAATCCCTTTTATAAACTCCCCCACTCCCACTGGTTAGACTGGGGTAGCGGCAGTGGAAACTGTAGTTAAGCACGGGTCGCCTGATGAGGATGACGGATACTGTGGGTAGAACGTGTGCCTATATCTGCCATCCTAATCCACATTCTGACGTGATCTCCTTTATCGGTCCAGCTCGCTCCAGGGAGGATGGTCGCAGTCGTTCGTCGGCTCAAGTTGCTGCTGTATAAGCCCCTACTCTCATGCACCTGGACCAATACCGGGGAGCTACGTCAACAGTAGATATTGGGCCGGCATGGTTTCCATGTTGGCGCTGTTGCTGCAACGGCGCAGGCCGGTGTTCCCACTGTCGTGCCCCCTGAAGGTCGGCTCGATGCTTGTAAGGACCGCTCAGTCCCTGGGATCGCCATGCACCCAGTCCAGCCGTAGACCTTGGACACCGGAGAGAAGCACTGCTGCAGGCTTCCTGCCATCACTCTCGTGATCCAGTCCCCAGCTGCCGAACATCTCCAGCAACCGCCGCTCCTCCTGTGGTTCCCCCCACCAGCATTGAGTCTCTAGGTCCCACAGGATCCGGTCGAAACCAGGTCCCATCCCGATCGGCCCGGCAGTTGGCACGAGTAACGTCCCCCGCACCAATACCTCCACATGGTCGCCTTTGGAGGGCCGCCACTCCACTGGCATGCCTTCAGGTAGGAGGAGCATCCCCAGGACGGGCCCAGGGTCATCGGCTGCTATTACATGCGTCGGCTCTCCCGGTGAGGCATCGCTGAGCCCTCGTACAGGTCCACCTGGGGTGATGCCCGCGGCCGCTGCAATGGCCTTGATACTTTTTTGATTTCTTCCTTGAGGGCTTCCAGGGAGCAGGTACCGCTGCGCCAATGTGACGCTATCAAGCCTCACCCGGCGGAAGGCCCAAGTGCTTTCACCACGCTTCTTGGACGGCCGGCCCCGCCTGGAAGGGGGGCTGGACACCACAGAGAACGCTAAGCCGTCTTCGCCCTTGATTGGCTTGCCGGTGGTCGGATCCTCCAATAGTGTTAATCCAACCTTGCCAGATCTGCTAATAGCGGCTCTGGCAAGTTCCCGAATATAGCGATCAGTGAGGTGGAGCTCCTGAGCCAAATCTTCCACACACAGATCAGATTCGGCAGCCATCTCAGGGTGAACACCTCAGACGCCTGCATGCTACCGAAAGCGCCTGCAGGGGCGATTAGTTCACGCGGAATTCACGCGAGTCGCTCTGCAAGCGACTTCGGGGCCAGTTACTGCAGTTAATCTTGGCCCCGACGCCCCGCCTTACAAGCAGGATGTCGCTGGTTCGAACCCGGCATCGCGCATCGCTGGCAGACTCCGGATTGGTGCGGGACTGCCACAGCAGAGTTCAGCCCCTCCGGAAGCTTCGATAATGGCATTGTTCTGCGCGTGATGGCGCCCCTCAGAGGCTGAAGCGGGGATCAAACCAGTCGTTCGCCGGCTTGTGCAGGCCAAGCCTCCGCCATGGCAGACGCAGCTCAGGTCGTGATCTCCAGATTGCCCATCATGCCCAGTTCCTCATGGTCGAGGATGTGGCAGTGGTACACCGTGCGGCCAGGGAAGTCGGTGAAGCGGGTGCGGATCCGCACCGTTTCGCCGGAGCGAACCAGCACCACGTCCATCCAGGCGCGGTAGGGCTCGGGGCGGCCATTCCGGCTGATCACCTGGAACGGATTGATGTGCACATGGAAGGGGTGATCCATCACGCCGGTGTTCACCAGGTCCCAGTCCTCGGTGTCACCCAGGCGCACCCGGGTGTCGGTGCGGTGCGGCGCATAGGGGCGGCCGTTGATCAGGAACACCATTCCCATGCCGGGAGCCATGCCGTGATTCAGCTCGAAGCGGCGGCTGCGCACAGGCGGCGGCAGGGGCTCCACCGGCAGCAGCCGCTCGGGCAGGGGCTGGGGAGCAACGGCTCCTGCGTAGGTGAGCGTGGCGATCGCGATCTCAGCCTGCGGCTGGAGGCCTGAGCCCGCACCGAATCCCGCACCGAACTCCGCACCGCGTCCAGGCCCCATGCCCATGCCACCGCGCGGGCCCATCCCCATGCCACCCCTCCTTCCGCCCATCCTTCCGCCGGCAGCGCGGGCGTACGGCAGGTTGAGCAGCCGGTAGCGGCCACCGGCCCGGCTGGCCTGCACCAGCACCTCGGCCCGCTCGCCGGGCGCGAGCAGCAGCTCCCTCAGGGCCACGGGGGCCTCCAGAGCGCCGCCATCCGTGGCGATCAGATGGAAGGGATGGTCCTCCAGCGCCAGGCGCCAGAAGCGGGCATTGGAGCCGTTCACGATCCGCAGCCGCAGCAGAGCGCCGGCGGGAACCGTGAGGTCAGGATTCACCTGCCCGTTCACGGTGAGGGCCGAACCCTCCCGTCCCAGCATCCTCCCCCGGCCCATCCCCCTGCCCATCGCGGCGTTCTCCCAGCCGACGGGGAGATCCTTGAGGAACAGCACCTGCTCCTGGGCCGCCCCCACCTCGGGAATGCGATCGAGAGCGCCGCGCACGATCAGCACGCCGCCCAGGCCACCGAACACCTGATCGGCCACCGTGCCGTGGCGGTGGGGGTGGTAGTAGAAGGTGCCCGCCGGATGGTTGGCCGGCAGCTGGAAGTCGTAGGTCTGGCTGGCGCCGGGAGCGACGCTGAGAAAGACGTTGTCGGCCTGACCGCCGGGCGGGATGTGAAGCCCGTGGTAGTGCAGGTTGGTGGGCTGATCGAGCCGGTTGTGCAGCCGGAGGCGCACGGCATCCCCGGGCTGCAGTTCCAGCAGCGGCCCGGGCAGCAGGCCGTTGTAGGTGAGTGCCCGCTCTGGCCCACCGGGGATGGAAACCGCCGTCTCCTCGGCGGTCAGGTCGAGCTCGAGCAGGCCGCCTCGGGAATTCAGGCGGGAGCTGGTGGCCGCAAAGAGAGGCTGTGAGCGGCGAGGATCACCGGAGCGCCCCAGCAGCACGGCCCCTGTGGCAGCGGCCGTGGCCCCGGCAGCCAGGGTGAGGAAGGAGCGTCGGCCGAAGGGGTGTCCAGGCATGGAATCAGGCCCCGAGCTGCTGGGTCGGTCACACCCCGCCGTGGCCGGGGCGCGATTGGCAGCAGCACTGCCGGTGCCGCCTCACCTTCAACCCTAGGGTCCTCATCCCGAGGAGAGTCAAGGGCCGGCATCCCGGTGCTCCGGTGTCCCCGGGCTCAGGCTCACCATGCCCGGAGGACCATCGCGCCGCCCATCAGGCCCATGATCAGGTTCTCGGCGAAGCTCACCACCCCGAGCGGCGTGCGGGTGTTGCCCCCCACGAAGGCGCAGTTCAGGGCCAGCCGGTCGAGGAACACGGCCTTGCCCACCGACACCATGCCCATGCCCCCGAGCAGCAGGGCCGTGGCGCCGACCAGCCGGGCCGCCACGGGGAGCTGCGGCTGCACCAGGATGCCGAGGCCCACCAGCAGCTCCACCCCGGGGTAGAGCTCTGCCCAGGCCCTCCAGCGCCGACTGGGCAGGTCGTACTTGCGGAAGCTGGCGGCGAAGGCCTGCACATCCATCAGCTTCAGCATCGCCAGCAGGCAGATGGCGATGCCCATGAAGCCGTTGAAGCCGCCTGCCAGCGCCAGAGCCATCAGCGCCGCGGTGGCGAACACGGCGATCACCGGCACATAGGACACGCCATCGGCTTCCGGCCGGGTGCCCAGCCGCGTCGCCAGCACGCTGTAGCCGCCGATGCGCTCCTGCTCCGCGAACACCTGGGGCGTGGTGGCCACCCCATGGGCCGCCTTGAAGGCGGCCACCTCCTCCTCACTGCGGAGCGGGTGATCCTCGAAGGGGATGTGATGCTCCTCCAGCAGCTTCACCGCCTTCAGCCCCCACGGGCAGGCGTGACCGGGCAGGTCCATGCGGTAGAGCCGCACGTGCTGGAGGGGAGGCGAAGCCATCGGCGGCGAGGCGAGGGGGCCATCACCTTCAAGCCTGCAGTCTCCAGCAGCTGGAGAGTCAAGGCGCCGTGACCGGCCTTCATGGCTGGGCCCCGGGGGGCACCGGGTTCAGGCGCCGAGGTAGGGCTCCAGGAACCGCAGCGGTTGGGCCATCGCCTCGGCGAAGCCCAGGATTCCCCGGTCGCGGTGCACGTAGAGCAGCGTGTTGTCCCCGTCCAGCAGGAAGGTGCCGCCCCGCTGGGTGAGGAAGGCGTCGTGCGGCACATAGGTGCGCCAGTGCCCGAGCACCTCGCCCATGTTGCGCAGGCGCAGCGTGGCCAGCTCGAAGGGCCGCTGGAAGCCCCGGCCGCCGGCCTTGGCGAACAGGGAACCCCGCAGCGGGGGCAGGGGCGGGGCCTGGATCACCGTCTCCTCGTCGATCAGCTGGGGAGCCCGGCGGTCGCCCGTGTAGCCGCGCAGCACTTCCCGCAGCGTGCCCGGGGAACCGAGCCCGGCGCACATCAGCAGCAGGTTGCCCCAGGGGCCGATCGGCAGCTGCAGCCCCGGGTAGAGCTCCAGCGCCTGATGCAGCGTCGCGTCCGGCACGGCCTGCAGCCAGGCCAGCGGCAAGCCGGTGAAGGCGCAGAAGCGCTGCCGGCCCGCCTCGTTGCCGATGCCGAAGGCGAGCACCTGGATCCCGGCCCGCTCGAGCCGGCTGCGGGCTCCCGCCAGGGCCTGGGCGTACTCCAGGCTGTCGAAATCGCCGAGCTGGCCCCAGAGCAGCACCAGCCGGCGCTGGCCTGCGCCCATGCCCTCGCGGCCGGCCAGGGCCTCGAGCAGGGGCCGAGGCGGCAGGGAGGGAGCCCCTGTGATCCCTTGGGCCGCGGCCGATTCAGGCAATTCCGTCAAGATCCCGTTGCAGTCTGTTACAGTCTTCGTAACAAAACGCAACTACACCCCGTCGCTATGACCGACTCCACCACCCGCTTCGGCTTCAGCGCCTTCGCCGAAACCTGGAATGGCCGCCTGGCCATGCTCGGCTTCGTGATCGGCCTGGCCACCGAGCTGCTCACCGGTCAGGGCATCCTCTCCCAGATCGGCCTGGGTTGAGCGCCATGACCAGCGACTACACCACAGCCATCGCCGGGCTGATTGCCATCGCGCTGGTGCTCACGGCAATGGTGGCCTTCGTGCTGTCCCGCCCCAGCGACCTCTCTCCTGATTCCCGATGACCGCCACCCTCGCCGTCGTGCTGTTCGCGGCCTGGATCGCAGGCTCCCTGCTCCGGCCCGACCCCGCCAGCTGACAGGCCGCCGGCTGGCCGGACGCCAGCTGGCCCTGCCTTCGTCCACAGCTTTCGTCCCATCCACCTCTACAGCTTTCTTCCCATGACCAACACTCCCGCCAACGAGAAGTGGTTCCAGGACCGCGCCACCGAGCAGATCCACCTGGAGCAGCTGCAGCGCGCTGAGCGCTTCAACGGCCGCGCCGCCATGCTCGGCATCGTGATCGGCATCATCACCGAAGGCCTCACCGGAGCCGGCATCGCCCACCAGATCGGCCTCGGCCCCCTCGTGGACGGCTACACCGCCTGCCGCACGCAGTTCCTTCCCTTCTGCTTCTGAGCCTCGCTCCTGAACCCCAGCCCCTGGGCCCTGCCCGGGGGCTTTGACATGGCCAGCTCCCGCTGCGATAGTACATCTGTATTGCGCAAGGGCCGATGTCCGCTTTCCCGCCGCTCTCCCTGCCCAGCCACCCGGTCGCGGCGTCGAGCGAATCTGCCGTTGAGGCCTGCCCCTGCGCCGTTCAGGCCTGGCCCTACCTGGAGCAGCCCCTGCTGGCACCCAGCCGCAGCCGTCAGGTGTGCCTCACCTGTCACTTCTTCCGCCATCAGGCGGCCGAGGACGCCATTCCGCTGCTCACCTGCCAGCTCCATGCCGGCCTGATCGCCCACGGCGAGCACCTCACCCGCCGATGCCACGGATGGACCGACGGCCTCCATCGCCAGCGGGGGTGGGCGCCGGAGGGGGCCTGATCCGGGCCTCGGTTCAGCCCTCGCCAGCCTCCCCAGCCTCGCCGCCCTCTCCTGCGTTCTCCGGCTTCGGCGTGGAAGTCTGCGGCGTGGAAGTCTGCGGCGCGGCAGACCCCGACGGGCTCGTCATCTCGGTGCCGTCCTCGCCGGCCTCGCCGCCGTCCTTCGGTTCGGGGGCCTGGCCGCAGCCCAGGGTGCCCGCCACCAGGCCGGCGGTGGCGAGGAACAGGGCAAGGCTTGAGCGTGGCATGGCGTGGACCGGAACTGATCCGATCATGCTGTCGACACCTCCCGGCACCCGGCCGTGAGGTCACCCCTGCGCGTGCCTTTGATCACGTCCCATGCGTTTCGCCGTCGAATCCCTGCTCTCCCCCGAGCGCGTGGAGGCCATGCGGGGGGCTCTGCTGGCCGAGGCAGCGTGCTGGCGGTCCGGAGCCGACACCGCGGGCTGGCACGCCCGCACCGTGAAGCACAACCGCCAGCTGGCCCAGGATTCGCCGCTGCATGCCGAGCTGGCGCAGCAGGTGCGGGAAGCACTGCTGGCCCATCCGCTCGTGGCCGCCGCTGCCCTGCCGGTGCGGGTGCATGGCCTGCTGTTCAGCCGCTGCGGTGTGGGCGAGGGGTATGGCCGGCATGTGGACAACGCCTACATGAAGGAGGGCCGCAGTGACCTCTCGTTCACCCTGTTTCTCTCCGAGCCCGGCAGCTACGCCGGCGGGGCCCTGATGCTGGAGACGCCCGCCGGGGAGGAGCCGGTGCGGCTGAGCGCCGGTGACGCGATTTTCTATCCGAGCACCCTGCTGCACCGCGTGGAGCCGGTGCGCAGCGGTGAGCGGCTGGTGGCGGTGGGCTGGATCCAGAGCCGCGTGCGTCACGCCGACCAGAGGGAGCTGCTCTTCGAGCTCGACACCGCCCGTCGCGCCCTCTTCGCCGGCCAGGGCGACAGCCAGGCGGCAGGGGGGCAGGACGCCGCTCTGCCGGCGGAGGTGTTCGCCCTGATCAACCGCAGCTACACCAACCTGCTGCGCCGCTGGGGAGACTGACGCCGCACCGCAGCGGCGCGCGGGCGGTCAGGCGATGGCGGTCACCGCCTGCTGCAGGGCCTCGGAGCGGCTGACACACACGTGCTCCTGCGGCAGTTTGGCGAAGAGTCCGAGCTTCTCCAGCCGCTCCCGGGTGGTGCCGCTGGCGCCGACCACGAACACCTGGCGGCCCTTCTCGATCGCCTCCTCCACCGCGTTCTCCACCGCCAGGGCGGCGGTGACGCCCAGGTGGGACACCTCGGTGAGGTCGAACACCACGGCGCGGCAGTCGCCGATGGCGTTGTGCTCGCGGCCGATCGCCTTGGCCACGCCGAAGATCATGGCGCCGGTGAGCTGGAACAGCAGCACCTGGCCCTGGCCCTGATCCAGCAGGCTCTTCTCCTCGGGCTCGAGCAGCAGATCGCCGTCACCGGTGGAGATCGACTTGACGGCCCGGCTCTGCAGGGCGCTCATCTTGTCGATCGTGACGATGTTGGCGATGAATACGCCGATGCCCACCGCGGCGATCAGGTCCACCAGCACGGTGAGGGCGATCACCAGGTACATGATCAGCGCGCCGGTGATCGAGATGCGATGGGCGCGCTTGAGGAAGCTCCAGTCGACGATGTCGAAGCCCACCTTGAGGGCGATGCCGGCGAGCACGGCCTGGGGGATCTGGGCGGCGAGGCGGCCGCCCACCAGGATCACCAGCATCAGGATCAGGGCGCGGCTGAGACCGGAGAGGGCGCTGCGGCCCCCCGCCTGGATGTTCACCACGGTGCCCATGGTGGCGCCGGCCCCGGCGATGCCCCCGAACAGGCCGGAAACGAGGTTGCCGAGGCCCTGGCCGATCAGTTCCTTGTTGGAGTCGTGCTCGGTGCGGGTGATGCTGTCGGCGATCACGGCGGTGAGCAGGGCGTCGATGCAGCCGAGCATGCCCAGCACGGCCCCGTTCACCAGCATCAGCTGCAGCTGGGAGGCCTCGAAGGTGGGCACCTGCAGCCTGGGCAGACCGGAGGCGATCGCGCCGATGCGGCGGATGCCCTCCACCTCGGCGGAGGCGTCGGCGCCGCTCAGCAGGGTGAGCGAGAGGATGGTGCCGGCGATCAGGGCGATCAGCTGGGGTGGCGCCAGCTTGCGGATCCGGGCCGGTGTGAACCAGAGGATCGCCAGGGTCACCACGGCCAGTGTCACCTCCGCAGGGCGGGCTCCCGCGAGGAGGCTGGGGAGGTTGGTGAGGGTGCCCATCACGCCCCCCCTGGGGATGGCCTGGCCGAGGAACGGCCCGAGCTGCAGCACCATCAGAATGATGCCGATGCCGCTCATGAAGCCGGAGATCACCGTGTAGGGCATCTGGGTGACATACCGGCCCAGCCGCAGCATGCCGAACAGGATCTGGAACACCCCGGCCAGCATCACCACGGTGAAGGCCATGGCCAGTCCGTTCTCTGGATCCTTGGCGGTGAGGGTGGCGATCACGGCGGTCATCACCACCGTCATCGGGCCCGTGGGCTCGGAGATCAGGGTGGGGGTGCCGCCGAACAGGGCGGCGAACAGGCCCACCAGCACGGCGCCCCACAGGCCCGCGGTGGCACCGGCGCCGGAGGCCACCCCGAAGGCCAGGGCCATGGGCAGGGCGATCACGGCCGCGGTGACCCCTCCAAAGAGGTCACCCCTGACGTTGCTGGTGCTGAAGTGATTCAGCACCCGGAAGGCAGGACGCCCCCCGGGCGGCACCGTGACCGTTGCCATCGCTACACCAAGGTGTGGTGGGCGAAACCCTAGGGCGCAATGGGGGGCTGTGGTTTCTGCTCCGAAGCGTGGGTGGATCGCCGGACTCCGGGATCCACCCACGCCAGACTTGCCGTCTGTGCATTAAGGCTTTCCGAGCCGATTCCGTCTTGCTGGCCGTGGCGTTAATTCTTGTTTTCGCTTCGTTCTGGTTGGCGATGCGTGTGCTTGCTGTGTCTGCCCAGATCTCGGCACACCGCCCCGAAGCCTTGCTGGCCCGCCAGTTCCAGGCGGAACTGCAGCAGCGTGGGCTGCGGGATCAGCGGTCGGACGGTCCAGCGGGAGAGTGATCAGCTCCATGGAATTCGCCAACTGATCACTTGTGCTGATCGCACTGATCACCTTCTCCATTCGATCTGGAGCTGCAAATGCGGCAGAACCTGGCTTTTTCCTCCTAAAACAGCTCGCTCCTCTCCAGGCCTTGATGGATCCCTTGCCCACCGTGCTGATGGAAATCGGCAGTCACCAGCTGGAAGTGGTCGAAACCCTCATCGGCGTGGGGCGCTTCCTGGTGATCTTCGTCGCGGCCCGCACCATCGCTGAGCTGATGGTGCGCCTGCAGCTGCCCACCATCCTCGGTGAGCTGGTGGCCGGGGTGCTGATCGGCGCCTCCGGCCTTCATCTGGTGCTGCCCCCCGATGCCCAGGCCCATCTCAGCGAGGCGGTGCTGGGCCTGGTGGGCTCCCTGGCCGACGTGCCCGCCGACACGGTGGAGGAGGTGTACCGGGAAACCTTCCCGAGCCTGCAGGCCGTGTCCCAGCTCGGCCTGTTCGCGCTCCTCTTCCTCACCGGCCTCGAGAGTGAACTCGACGAGCTGGTGGCGGTGGGCGTGCAGGCCACCACGGTGGCCGTGACCGGGGTGGTGCTGCCGTTCGCCCTCGGCACCGCCGGCCTCTACTACCTTTTTCATGTGCCCCTGATCCCGGCGGTGTTCGCCGGCGCGGCCATGACGGCCACCTCCATCGGCATCACGGCGAGTGTGTTCGGCGAGCTCCAGTGGCTCAAGCGCAAGGAGGGGCAGATCGTGATCGGCGCGGCCGTGCTCGACGACATCCTGGGCATCGTCATCCTGGCGGTGGTGGTGGCCCTGGCCGGGGGCGGTGCCTTCACCGTCGGCCCGATCCTCAAGCTCTGCGCCGCCGCCCTGGTGTTCGTGGCGGCGGCCCTGTTCCTCAGCCGCACCGCCGCGCCCGTGTTCGACTGGGTGGTGGATCGGCTCAAGGCCCCGGGTGATGTGGCCGTGGCCAGCTTCGTGGTGCTCACCCTCTGCTGCTTCGCGGCCCAGGCGATCGGTCTGGAGGCGGCCCTCGGCGCCTTTGCCGCCGGATTGATCCTCAGTGGCTCGAAGCACACCCATGACATCGACACGGCCGTGAAGCCGCTGGTGGCGCTGTTCGCCACCGTGTTCTTCGTGCTGATCGGCACGGGCATGGATCTGTCGGTGCTCAACCCCTTCGATCCCGCCAACCGGGAGGGCCTGATCGTGGCCATGTTCCTGCTCACCGTGGCGATCGTCGGCAAGGTGGCGGCGGGCTGGACCTACACCAGCAAGGACCCCACCAACCGGCTGGTGGTGGGGCTCGGCATGATGCCCCGCGGCGAGGTGGGTCTGATCTTCCTGGGGCTCGGCACCCAGGCCGGCATCCTCACGCCGGCCCTGGAAGCCGCGATCCTGCTGATGGTGATCGGCACCACCTTCCTGGCGCCAATCCTGCTGCGGCTGGTGATCGGCTCCAAGTCCGTCGCCGCCCCACAGCCCTCCTGATCGGGCGATGGCACCGGCTGCTCCCTACGCCGGACGAAGGGTCTGCCTCACCACGCTCCACGGCAAGGAGAAGGTGCTGGCCAGGCCCTTTTTTCATGGCCTCGGCGCCCAGCTGCAGGTGTGTGGCTGCGACACCGACCAGCTCGGCACCTTCAGCGGTGAGATCGAGCGAGCGGACGACCCGATCACCACCTGTCGCCGCAAGGCGGAGCTCGGCCTTGCGGCCACCGGGCTGCCGCTCGGGCTCGCCAGCGAGGGCAGCTTCGGCCCCCACCCCGTGGTGCCCCTGCTGCCCGTGGGCCAGGAAGTGCTGGTGTTCCTGGACCGGGAGCGCCAGCTCACGCTGGTGGAACAGCGCCTGGAGCTGCGCACCACCTTCGCCAGCCGCGTCGTGGCGCCATCCGACCTCCAGGGTCCGGAGGTCCTCCGCTGGCTACATCAGGTGCAGTTCCCCAGCCATGCGCTGATTGCCCGGCCCCATGCGCCCGGCCAGCCGGGGAACCCGAGCGGCCTGTGCATCAAGGCCATCCGCACCGAGCCAGCCCTGGAGGCCGCCATCGCCCGCTGCGCCGCCCTGTCCGCCGATGGAAGGGTGAGGCTGGAAACCGACATGCGGGCCCACTGCAATCCCACCCGCATGGCCAGCATCAGGAGCCTGGGCTTTCAGCTGGTGCGCCGGCTGCGCCGGTTGTGCCCGGCCTGTGCCACACCCGGTTGGGGGCGGCTGGAGGCGATCCCCGGCTTGCCATGCCGTTGCTGTGGCACCAGCACGGCGCTGGTCGCCCGGGAGCGCTGGGGCTGTGCCACCTGCTCCCACACCGAACTGCGGCCCCGCCGGGATGGCAGGACCGTGGCCGATCCGATGCATTGCCCCTGGTGCAATCCCTGATCGGTGTCCGGCGGGGAGTTGTTGCAGCCGAGCGGCAAATCAAAGCCAGTAAAAACCGCCTGAAGGCGAGCCCCAGGCGGTTGGAATCTCCAGGAGTGTGGATTCTGGCGTGATGGAGCCTGGGTTGAAGGCCACAGCGCCACCCTGCCCTGTGCCCAGAGCCACAGGATCAGGAGGATGATCACATCGCCTTATGGTTCCAATCTGGAATCCTGGAGGTGAGGAGCGACACAATCGCTCAAGCAAGCCTTAAGGTTTGCGGACTCAATTTCAGGCGGGATTTCTTCGATGTCTCCGGCGGGCTTCAGGGCTCGCGTCTGGTTTTCCCGGGGCGATGTGAACGGCCCCTGGCACGGCTTTCCCTGAAGGCTGTTTGTTGCTTTTTGTGTACATCTTTTCCGGTTTTCAGCAGCAGTTCTCCCTCTTTTCTTTGCCATGGCTGTCTCCATGTCACGTCGTTGTCTTCGCCTGAGCCTCCGGGCCGGCGAGACGCTGCCCAGCAACCTCTGCTGGCGGGTTGAGCAGGGCTATGTGTGGCTGGCCCGCTGGTGCCCCGGGGCCGACCCTCTCACCCTGGGGGTGTGGGGCCCCGGTGAGCTGGTGATGCCGGCGTTGATTGGCCTCACCGGACTGGAGCTGCGCTCCCTCTCCGCCGTGGTGGTGGAGGAGGAGGAGCCCACGAGTGCCATGGAACGGGAATTTCTGGAGGAACAGTTGCGCCAGGCCGCCATCCTGCTGTTGCTCAGCCGGGTGCGTCCGGCGGAATCCCGCCTGCTGCAGCTGCTCGATTGGTTCGGCACCCGCTTCGGCACCATGACCAGCCAGGGAGTGGTGCTGCGCTTCGGGGAGAAGACCCTGACCCATCAGCAACTGGCGGACATTGCCGGCATGACGAGGGTCACGGTGACCAAGGCCCTCACCCAGTTTCGCCAGTCCGGCGTGATCGCGGGGCAGGAGGGTGGAGCGCTGTTGCTGCGGGTTTCTGCATCAGAGCTCTGGGAATACAGCTGAGCCACCCATTGTCAATCTTCTTATCGAACTCCCTCCGAACTGGTGATGTTGATCCCTATCCTGCTGGCCCGTTCCCCTCCCTTGTGAGTGGTCGGATTCCAGCTTAACCCTGATAACTGCAAGCACACCACGAAAACCAAGTGTCCGAATTCTTAGAGCTTTTTATCAAGCAGCTCCAGTCTCCAACGCTCGGCTTCCTGATCGGTGGCATCGTGGTTGCCTCTTTCGGCAGCCAACTGGCGATTCCGGATTCGATCTACAGATTCATCACCTTTTTCCTGCTCCTGAAGATTGGTCTTACTGGTGGTCTTGCCATTCGTAAGTCCAATCTTGCCGAGATCTTCCTCCCTGCCCTGGCGGCCATTTTCCTGGGAATCATCATCGTGTTGATCGCCCGGTACACCCTGGCGAAGCTACCTGGAATCAAGGTGGCAGATGCCGTGGCCACAGGAGGCCTCTTCGGCGCCGTGAGTGGCTCCACCCTGGCAGCCGTTCTGCCCCAGCTCGATTCCGCCGGTGTGAAGTACGAGGCCTGGACAGCAGCCCTCTACCCGTTCATGGACATCCCGGCCCTGGTCACAGCCATTGTGGTGGCGAGTGTCTATCTCAGCAACCATGGCGACAAGAGCTCGGGGAATGTGGAGATCTGGCCGATTGTGAAGGAGAGTCTGCAGAGCTCGGCTGTCACCGCCCTTCTGCTGGGCTTGGCCCTGGGTATTTTCACCAAGCCGGAGCCGGTCTACGACACGTTCTTCAACCCGCTGTTCCGTGGATTCCTTTCCGTGATGATGATCATCATGGGCATGGAGGCCGCGCAGCGGATGAATGAGCTGCGCAAAGTGGCCCAGTGGTATGCGGTGTATGCCTTCATCGCGCCCTTCCTGCACGGCTTCATCGCCTTTGGTCTTGGCCTTGTGATCCGCCAAATCACGGGCTTCAGCCTTGGCGGCTGTGTGGTGTTGGCGGTAATCGCAGCTTCCAGCTCTGACATCTCCGGGCCCCCCACCCTGCGTGCCGGCATCCCAAGCGCCAATCCTTCCGCCTACATCGGCGCTTCCACCGCCATCGGAACCCCAGTGGCGATCGCGCTCTGCATCCCGCTCTTCATCGGGATTGCCGAGATGATGGCTGGTGGTTAAAACTACACTACAACAACCAATCGGAGACCACAGTCATGAGTCAACAGGTTTGGAAATTGGTGATCGTTGGGGAGGAGATCCTTTCCAAGAAACTCATCAAACTCATCAAGGCGGCAGGTGCCACCGGTTACACCGTGAATGCAGCCGGTGGTGAAGGCAGCCGCAATGTGCGCTCCACGGGAGATCCAAGCGTGTCTCACACGCTTTCCAACGTGAAGATCGAGGTGCTTACAGGCACCCGCGATCTGGCCGACAAGATCACCCGTGAGATCGAGGCCAAGTACTACAAGGACTTCTCGATCATCACCTATCTCTATCCCGTGGAAGCCCTGCGCGACCATAAGTTCTGAGCCAAGCAGGACTAGCTCCTGCCTTGATCCAACCCAACCCCGGTTGTGCCCATGGGCGCAGCCGGGGTTTTTGCTGTCGTCCCTGGGCTGCTGAGGCGGCTCCTTCGCCCGCCTCACCACGCCTGCACGTCGCGACCCTCAGGGCCTGGTCAGGCCCCAAGTGACGTGACCCCCTTTATCGGTCCAGGGCTTATGAGAGTGGGTGGTCATGGTCATGCTGCAGCTCCTTGTTGAGCTGCCTCCATGGGCGTACGCCCTTGGAGGGCCGAATGCGGCCTGAGCGTGTTGTACTCCCATCGCCAGCGATCGGCCAGGATCTGAGCCTCCGGGGCTGTGGTGAACAACTCGGTGTTGAGGAACTCATCCCGGAACCGGCCGTTGAACGACTCGGCAAAACCGTTCTCCCACGGGGATCCTGGCTCGATGTAGGCCGTGCTGGTGGCGCTGCTGGCCTCGCACCAGTCCCGTAGGGCCTGCGCAATGAACTCCGGGCCGTTGTCCGATCGGATGAACGCTGGCGCCGGGTAGAGGCTGGTGAGTTCCTCCAGCACAGTCACCACGTCTTTGGCCTTGCACCGCCTGCCCACCCGGATCGCCAGGCAGAGGCGGCTGTGCTCGTCGATCACGTTCAGGAACTTGAGTCTGCGGCCATCGGCGGTGGCATCGAACTGGAAATCCATGGCCCACACCTGGTGGGGATGCTGGGCCCGGTGACGCCTCACCGAGCCGTCGGCGGGCCGTGCCCGCTTCCGCTTCCTGGGAGTGGGCCGCTGCAGCCCCTCCTCCCGCCAGAGCCGTTGCACCCGCTTGTGGTTCACGGTCCAGCCCTCCCGACGCAGCAGGCGGTAGGCCATGCGGCGGCCCCAGCGGATGTGCTCAGCTGCAATCTCCCTCAGGCGGTGCCGAAGCTTGGTCTCCTCCAGGTCGACGACCTTCCCGCAATGGCGCTGGGTGCTGCGGTGCTGCCCCACAACACGGCAGGCCTGGCGCTCTGATGCCCGGTAACGCTCCTGCAGGACCGTGACGGCCCTGCGACGGCGTTCCGGGCTCAGAAGTTTCCCTCCGCAAGGTCCTTGAGCATCGCCTTCTCCAACTCGGCTTCTGCCAACAACTTCTTGAGCCGGGCGTTCTCCTTCTCCAGCTGCGTCAGCCGGCGGGCCTCCTCGGCCTGCATGCCGCCGTACTGCTGCCGCCAGCGGTGATACGTCGGCTGCGTCACCTCGATGACGCGGCAGACATCGGCGACGGTCTTGCCCTGGGCAATCAGCTGGTCGGCGGTCTTGAGCTTGCGGATGATCTGCTCCGCTGTGTGCCTGGTGCGTTTCATGGTGAAGTCCCCGGCCCAGTCTGGCCGGCTGAGGACTCTCATTCACCCTGGACCAATTCCCGGGGTCCACGTCACGTCGATCACGTTCAGGAACTTGAGTCTGCGGCCATCAGCTGTGGCATCGAACTGGAAGTCCATGGCCCACACCTGGTGGGGATGCTCAGCCCGGTGACGCCGCACCGAGCCGTCAGCGGGCCGTGCCCGCTTTCGCTTTCTGGGTGTCGGCCGCTGCAGGCCTTCCTCCCGCCAGAGTCGTTGCACGCGCTTGTGATTGATGGTCCAGCCCTCCCGCCTGAGCAGCCGGTAGGCCATCCGGCGGCCCCAGCGGATGTGCTCCGCTGCGATTTCGCGGAGGCGATGGCGGAGCTTGGCCTCTTCAATGCCGACAACCTTGCCGGGATTTCGTTGGGTGCTCCGGTGCTGCCCCACAACACGGCAGGCCAGGCGTTCAGAGGCCCGGTAACGCTCACGCAGAACCGCGACGGCTCTGCGACGGCGTTCCGGGCTCAGAAGTTTCCCTCGGCGAGATCCTTGAGCATCGCCTTTTCCAGCTCGGCTTCTGCCAACAGCTTCTACTCCTGCGGAGAAGCCTTCGGCTAGAGCCGGGCGTTCTCCTTCTCCAGCTGCGTCAGCCGGCGGGCCTCCTCGGCCTGCATCCCGCCGTACTGCTGCTTCCAGCGGTGATAGGTCGGCTGTGTCACCTCGATGACGCGGCAGACATCGGCGACGGTCTTGCCCTGGGCGATCAGCTGTTCGGCGGTCTTGAGCTTGCGGATGATCTGCTCCGCTGTGTGCCTGGTGCGTTTCATGCTGGAGTCCCCGGCCCAGTCTGGCCGGCTGATGACTCTCATTCACCCTGGACCGGTTTCCGGGGTCCACGTCACCTGGAGAAGAGATCCATGATCGCCACCAGGTAGAGGAAGCCTTTCTGAAGGGGGATGGAGGTGATGTCGGTGGCCCACACCTGACCCACCGCTGTGATGGTGCTGACATCCACCAAGCAGGGGAAACGCTCAGATGGGTCACCAGGAACCGTGGTGCGAGGTTTCTGGTAGATCGCCCGTAACCGCATGCGGCGCATGAGGTTTCGCACCCGGTCACGGCTGATCGGGATCCCATCTCTGGCCAGGTAGCCCACCATCCGGCGGCTCCCGCTGCAGGGGTCTTCCAGGTAATGGGCATTGATCCTGGCCATGATCCGCAGCGTCGATTCCCGGATCGGTATCGGCTGGTAGTAAAGTGTGGACCCGGGCAGGCTCAGCAGCACACATTGCCGGGTGACGCTGATCTCAGGATGGTCGTGATCGACCTGCTTGCGCAGTTCACGGGCATCAGAGCAACTGAGACTTTGTTTTGAGCCACTCCAGCTCCATCTGCAGACGGCCGATCTGCTGGAACAGTTCCGCCTCCTTGGCCTGCCCCTCCTCCTTGTCCTTGGTCTTCTTGCCCCTGGTGAACAGATCGCTGGCGCCCTCCAGCAGCTGCTTCTTCCACTGACTGACCTGGATCGGGTGGATGGCGTGGTCGGCAGCGATCTCCTGGACGTCTTGCGGCCACGGATCGCCTCCATGGCGACCTTGGCCTTGAACTCGGGGCTGTGGGTGCGTCTCTTGCTCATTGGTGGGAGCCCCTTTCAGGGGGGGCGCCCCGCCTCAAAGGTTAACGATGGGGGCTGTCCAGAAAAACCAGACCACCTCACTCCTTCTCCAGCTGGGGCAGCCGCCTGGCCTCCTCGGCCTGCATCCCCCGTACTGCTGCCACCAGCGGTGATACGTCGGCTGCGTCACCTCGATCACGCGGCAGACGTCGGCAACGGTCTTGCCCTGGGCGATCAGCTGCTCGGCAGTCTTGAGTTTGCGGATGATCTGCTCCGCTGCGTGCCTTGTGCGTTTTATGGTCGAGTCCACGGCCCAGTCTGGACGGCTGAGGACTCTCATTCACCCCGGACCGGTTTCCAGGGTCCACCTCAAAAAACAGCGCTCCACCTGGTTGAGCCAGGAGGAGTAGGTGGGCGTGTAGTGGACATGAAACCGTGGCCGCTGCGCCAACCAGACCCGGACATTGGCGTGCTTGTGGGTGCAGGAGTTGTTCACCACCAGATCGACGTCCAGATCTTCCGGGACGGACGTCTCGATCTGGGGGAGGAAGCCCAGGAACTCCTGGTTCCGGTGACCCGGCCTGCACTGGGTGAGCACCTCGCCGGTGGCCACGTCCAGGGCGGCGAACAGAGTGGTGGTGCCGTCGCGGATGTAGTCGTGTGTCACACCCTCGACGTAGCCCAGGCCCATCGGCAGCAGCGGCTGGGTGCGTTCCAAGGCCTGGCTCTGCGTCTTCTCGTCGACAAAGAGCACCATCGCCTTGTCCGGCGGGTTCAGGTACAGGCTGTCGATACCGCTCCTCTGCCAGGAAAGATGACACTGCCTAGCTATCGTAAATCTAATCAATCGAGAAAGGCCCGACCACGGTAGGCTTCCTGATCAGGGCCGTGGCCTGATTCAACAACCAGAGGATCAAGTGCCAGCGGGTTCTCAGCGACAACGGGTCTGCCTACAAGTGACGCAACTGGCGAAGCGCGTGTCAGGCTATAGGGTTGAAGGCGGAGAAGACAAGGACCTACACCCCTCGGGGCAACGGCAAGGCGGAGCGCTGCATCAAGACGTTGCTGGAGAAGAGGTTGCTGGAGAAGAGGTTGCTGGAGAAGTAGGTTAAGGTAATGCTTTATAGCAATTCAGCGACTCGCATTGGGCTATTGCCAGCCTACCTGCGGATCTACAACGGCCGCAAGCACCATAGGGTTCAGGGGGTGGGCCTCACCCCCCCATAGGCTCGCTCGGCCGCAGGCATGACTAACCTGGTGATAAGTCACACATTGTCAGCTCGAAATCCGAGGGGCCCGAGCTGCCTGCGACCAATCAGCCCGGACCTAACGTGCAATCAAAGGGTAGTCTCACGTGGATCGGTGTAGGACATCCAGATGTACATCCAGATGTACCCTAAAAGAGCTCTTGGCGCAGTGAAGGCGGCAGGTTGTCAACAAAGGTGTTTAGACAGGCATTGAACTCTTCGGGTGGGATATCATAAGTAGAAGTAGAGATCCAATGCACGGGCTCAGCACTTCGCGTCACATTAAACTCTGGCAGATATCTTTCTTTTAAAACCATATTGTCCCGCTCGTAATAAAGATATAGGTTTTCCTGTTCTTGTTCGTCTAAATAAACTGGTGCCTTACCTAGCCAATCAGACTTACTAGCGAGGCAGGTCGAATTGACCGTACTAATCAGAGCATTAAACATAGACCGCTTAAAGGGAGGGTCTTTCCTCAAGCGCTCCCAATAGCTGAAAGCTATATACTTCGAGAACTCTACGGCCTTCCATCCCCAACTTTTGTTTCTGTAACCAGAAGGAGGAGAAGGCAGCGTTGGATTCTCAAGGCCCAAGAGGCGCATGAAATCCAGAATGATGTTGCCCCCAGGAAAACCTGAGGGGTCGTACACTCGAGCTATAACATTCTCAGGGCCGATAAGCTCCGAACATGAATCCAAGACTGATGTGTAAAAAAATCCATTCTTATGAGCATTGCCCAAGGGAAAACACCCCTCTCCCCATACGCGATGTGAACGCATAACACCCAAGAACTTGCATTCTTGTGCATACAATGAAGTCCAAAGCTCGAGCTGGGGTCTTATATATAAAACAACCTTAATGCGATTGAAGTAGGGCTGAAGAGAGGAAAAAAGGAGACTTGCAAATGGGCGTCTCATGGAGAAAAGAAGCTCGTCGCTTAGGATGACGGTACTGGCGCCACTTTCGTCAACTTCATGCTTCAGCCGGGATAGAAGCGCTAGTAGATGAGGCGCATGAGAGGGCGAGGGCTCACGAAGCGCCCTGCCTATAGCTTGTGTGAATTCTCCTTTCCTAGGTAGATTTATTGATAGCTTAGGATACAGTATCCCAGCTTGTGAAAGGATGTGCTGGTTGGCATGAAGATAATGCTGGATTGCCGTGCTTCCAGTTTTAGGGGTCCCTGCATGAATAATAAGATCAGGCATTGTCTCTTGTGGTGAACTGTCGAAATCTGAATCCAGATCTTTTACTATCTTAAGAGCCTAAAATAAAGACCTCCTGTGGAGTGTGATACCTGAGTGGCCAACGCATTTCAGGCAAGACCGTTGACTGCGATAGCACCAAAGAGAGCAACGACAACTGAATGTTAGCTTAAGAGCTCGCTAAGACCTTCAGCGATCTCTGTAAAAAATGGACCAACTGCCCGCTTGAGACCCGGGGTCAGAGGGAGCGCAGCGGTTCCCTGTTCTCCTACGTGTCGATCGAGGAGCGGATCCCGGCCACTCATCCGCTGAGCGGATCCTCAAGCTGGCCGATCAGGCCCTCGATCGGCTCAGTCCCACCTTCTCCTGGGTTGACCTCCAGGGTGTACGCCGCAGAAACCCGACAGCCCGAACCGCCGTGCCGCTGGAGCAACTGCTGCTGGCCTCGTTCATGCAAACCTGGACCTCCCGTGCCTCACTGGAGCGGATCGATGGGCCGGACAATCTGCCGCCACCGCCTTCAGGCCCTGGCGAGGGTGGTGGCTCTCCAAACCAGGGCAAGAAGCCAGCCAACGTGGATGGCCGCTGCATCATGCTCAGCAACTAGGAGCGTGTCGCACGTTGCGCCCAGGCCACATCGCTGTGCAGAAGCCCCCCGAGATTCAGGGATGCCTGATGCCAGCACTGGCGAAAGGAGCAAGGCCCCTCAAGCCGTGGCCAGCAAGGCCCGGAACAGCTTGAGCAGGATGTGGGTAGTGGCCATCAGGGCCCATTCCCCGTTCACCTTTTCCAGAGCCCGTAACCGGAACCGATCCAGGCCTCGGCCGCCCTTGATCTGACCGAAAAACGGCTCCACGATCGTCTTGCGCAGGGCGTAGCTCGCCTGGCCGGCCACCGAACGCAGTTTGCGATCCATACGCCCGCGGGCATCCAGCCCCCGGGGCGCAGGACCCCGGGATGGCCTTGGCCTGTGGCCGTGCTTCTGCCGGCTGGTGGAGATGTAGACCGCCAGTCCCCTGTCCTCGCAGGCCTCCAGGTTGGCGGTGCTGCAGTACCCGGCGTCAGCGATCAAGGCCTCCGGCAGTTGGCCGGTATTGGCCTGGATCCGCTCCAGCACCGGCAGCAGGTGCACCGCATCGCTGGGCTGGTTGCTCACCCCGATCGCCACGATCACCTGGTGATCCCCATCCACCGCGGCCTGGGCGTTGTAGCCCTGGATCCAGCCGCCGGAGCCCCTGAGGATGTGGCTGTCTGGATCGGTGAAGTTGCGCTGGGCACTGGGCTTTGGGTTGCCGGCAGCATCGTTCGGGAGCGTCCGGGTTGGCATCGCCAACGGATCGGTCTCAGCAGCAGTGGCAACGGAGCCAAGGTCCAGGCCCGCAGCTTCTGCCTTCTCGATCGCCAGATTCTGAGCGGCATCGGCGCGCTTGCGAGCACCACGGGCCCGCCGGGCTGCGCGCGTGCCGGCCTTGGCATCCCCGCTGGCCTCGGCATCTGCGACCTCCTGCTCGGCTACCTCCGCCTGTTCGTCCCGTTGACGAGCCTTGGCCGCAGCGGCCTCGGCCTCCAGCTCCGCCTTGGCCTGCGGATCCACTCCAGCCGGCTGCGGCGCCGCTGCAGTTCCTCCGGCAACTCATCGCCCCGTTTGCCCTTGCCGAACTGGCCGTCCTCCTGGGCGTCGATCAGCTCGACCTTGCGCAGCAGGGCACGCATCTCGGTCTCCAGCTGCCGCTCTGACTTGAGCATCCGCTCGTGGCTCATGGCCTTGTGCCTGCTGGCATTGGCCCGGATCTTGGTGCCATCCAGGGCCACACGTCCCAGGCTCTGCCCGGTGTCAACTACGTAGGCGGCTCGCGTCAATTACGTTGGCGGGTCCTCGCCCCCCGGGCGACGTGAAATCTGGGCCACCTTCCTCGGCGGCTCTCCCTGCGCTCTGCCGCTGCTGCGGAGCGCAGGAGCCGGCGGACACCACAGTCCGCCGGCAGCGCGGAGCCCATCACCAGCGGCTTTCGCCTGGGGGCTGCCGGCCGTTGACGGGTAATTGACGCCTGGTCAGGACGCTGAACGCCGGGCCCGTTTGCGGCGGTAGCTCTCGCCGTTGAGTTGCACGATGGTGCTGTGATCCACCAGCCGGTCCACCGCCGCCACCGTCATGGCGCTGGTGGAGAAGACGGTCTCCCACTCCCTGAACGGCTGGTTGCTGGTCACCAGCAGGGACCGGCGCTCGTAGCGGTGCATCACCAGTTCAAACAGCACCGAGGTTTCGGACTCGTCCTTGCGGACATAGCCGATGTCGTCGATCACCAGCAGGGCATAGCGATCGAGCCGGGTGAGCGCCTTGGCCAGGGCATAGTCCGCCTTGGCCTGCTGCAGGTGCTGCACCAGAGCGGTCCCCGAGAAGAAGCGGGCTGAGCGGTCCAGGGCCACCAGGCTGCGGCAGATCCCGCTTGCCAGGTGGGTTTTGTGTCAAGCGACATTGAAAACCGAGCCACTGGCGACATTGAAAAGTGAGCCACCTCCGGCCCGGTAAGAGTTCGCTGAAAAACCCGCCCACCCCTGCGAAAATGGAGTATCCGCCTCAGGCTTGATGCGTGGTCAGCAGGAGCGCACAGGCTCACTGTTCTCCTACGTCTCGATCGAGGAGCGGATTCCGGCCGGCCATCCGCTGCGGCGGATTCGCAAGCTGGCGGATCAGGCTCTCGATCGCCTCAATCCCACCTTCTGCCATCTCTATGCCTCAGAAGGCAGGCCATCGATACCGCCTGAGCAATTGCTGCTGGCCTCACTGCTGCAGGCGTTCTACGGGATCCGTTCGGAGCGCCTGCTGCTGGAGCAGCTCGACTACAACCTGCTGTTCCGCTGGTTTGTGGGCTTGAGTCCTGACGATCCGATCTGGCATCCGACCACGTTCACCAAGAATCGTGAGCGGCTGCTCAACGAGCAGTTGATGGGCCGGTTCCTGGAGAAGCTGATGGCGGCACCGGAGGTGAAACCGCTGCTCAGCAATGAACACTTCTCCGTCGATGGCACCCTGCTCCAAGCCTGGGCCTCACATGCCTCCCTGGAGCGAATCGACGGAGAGGATGACCCGCCGCCTCCGCCATCAGGCCCTGGCGAGGGATTCGGGGCGGCCAAGGATGGCAGGAAGCGGGCCAAGGGCGACTTCCGCGGGGTGCGTCTCAGCAACAAGACCCATCGCTCCGGCACGGATCCCGACGCTCTTCTGGCCCGCAAGTCGAATGTTCACCCGGCCCTGCCCAGCTACCGGGGGCATGTGCTCATGGACAACCGCCATGCCCTGGTGGTGGATTGCCGGGTGACCCAGGCTGACGGCTACGGCGAACGGGATGCGGCCAAGGAGATGGCCGCCGATCTCCCCGGGCACCACCAGAAAACCATCGGTGCTGACAAGAACTACGACACCCATGGATTCGTCGCAGAGATGCGACGGATCGGCGTTACCCCGCATGTCGCCCAGAACGCAGGACGCTCCGGCGGCTCCGCCATCGATGGCCGCACCACTCGCCATGAGGGCTATGCCAAGTCGATCCATGCACGCCGCGGCATCGAGAAGGTTTTCGGCTGGATCAAGCAGTTCGGCGGCCTGCGCCAGTTCAAGCTGCGCGGCCAGGCCAATGTCAGTGCCATGTTCGGACTGCATGTGATCGCCTACAACCTGATCCGCCTGAGCAACCTGCTCAGGCCTGTGGAGGCGATGGCATGAACAGGCCGTTCTCCAGAGATGGGAGCCTGCGAGGAGATTCAGCGTCGAGCGAGGTACCAATCCCGAGGATCAGGGACTCACAGCGAGCCTGAGTCATTCCAATAATCGCCTCGCCATGACCAGCTGGCTGGGTCACGGAGGGGGAGAACTCGCCTCGCGACGAGATTTTTTCTGCAAACTCGTAAGGGCCGGAGGTTTTGGGCTGTTCTGCTGTCGTTGCCTGGGCTTGCTCATGGGTCCTGCGTTGGCTTGATGGTTGTCTGTCGTTGCTTGAGGCGGGGTCTGTCGGTTGCCGGTATCTCAGTCCTCCTTGGCAGCCACCGGCGGGGACGTTCCGCCCGTCTGCGGGCGGAACAGGCCTGAGCGGCGCTTCTCCCTGAGCCGGTAGCTGTCGCCACGGATCGTCACCATATGGCTGTGATGCAGCAGCCGATCGAGGATCGCGGCCGCCACCAACTGGTCGCCGAACACTTCGTCCCACTCCTCAACGGGGCGGTTGGAGCTGATCAGCACGCTGCCCTGCTCATAGCGCCTGGAGATCAGCTGGAAGAACAGGTGCCCCGCCTGGGGTTCGAGCGGCAGGTAGCCCAGTTCGTCGACGATCAGCAGTTTCGGCTTGCTGTACTGCGCCAGCCGCACCTCCAGGCTCCCCTGCTGCTGGCCTTTGACCAGTGAGCCGAGCAGCTCCATCGCCGTAGTGAACTGCACCGTGTAGCCCCGGCTCACCGCCTCACGGCCCAGGGCCACCTCCAGGTGGGTCTTGCCCACACCCGGCGGGCCCAGCAGCACCACGTTGTCGCCATTGGCCACCCAGCGGCAGGTGGCCAGATCGCGGATCTTGGCTGGATCGATCGAGGGCTGGGCCTCGAACTCGAACCCCTCCAGCGTGCGCACAAAGGGGAAGTGGGCAATGGTCATCGCCATCGACAGCCGCCGCTGCTCCTTGCTCGCCACCTCGGCCGCGCAGAGCCAGGCCAGGGCCTCGCGCAGATTCAGCTGCCGCCGGGCCGCTTCCTCCAGCAGTCCATCGAGCTGCTCGCGGATGGCACCGAGCCGCAGGCGGCTGAGCATCCCGTCGAGATCCTCCACCAGCTTGGCGATGTCGCCTGCCTCCGCGGCGGGACAGCCGCTCGCCGTCGTCGCGGTCGCTGTAGCAAGTTGTTTACTGCGCGCCATCAGCCCACCTCCGCCACCACGGCCGCGTAGTCACTGAGCGGCCTGGCCAGTGAGGAACGCCGCACCGCAGCCAGCTCCACCACATCAGCGATGGCGCTGTTGTCTGCCCGAGCAGCATCGATGGCCCGCTGCGGCACCAGCCCTGCCCAGTGGCCGGCGATCACCTGGCGGGAGCGTTGGTTGGCAGCCTGACGGGAATGGCGCGCCACGATCCGGCCCCCCTGGCGAATCAGCACCTGCTGGTCGCGGATCTGCACCGTCACGTTCTGGCGCACCAGCGCCGCCGGCACGCTGTACCAGTTGCCCTCCACCTGCACGCAGCAGTCCTTGGCGACACGGCGGCTGAACTCCTGCTCCGCCAGGTACGACGGCTTGCCGTTCAGCGGCAGCAACGCCCCGGCCTCGGACCTTTGAAAGCGCTCCAGCGGTTTCTCACCGGTGGTGCCGTGGATGCGCAGATCGGCGATCTCCCGGTTCCACCAGTCCAGATGGCCCTCCATCTGGCCCCAGGTGTCAAAGCGGTGGCCGGCCAGCCCACTGCGTTTCACGTAGCCCACCCCACGCTCGTCCTTGCCTTTGGTTTGTGGCCGGTGCGGCCAGCAGGCCTTGGGCGTGAACCCCCAGTGCCGGGCAAAGGCGGCAAACACCGGATTGATCACCAGCTCCCCTGTGCTGGGGTTGTGGATCGTGACCAGGGCTTTGGCGTTATCGACCAGCACCTGCTCGGGCACCCCATCCCAGATCCGGAACGCCTCCTCCAGTGCCTGCAACCAGTGGCGCTGCCGCTGCTGCCGGAACACCCGCACCACCTGCCGCCGCGAGTAGCCCAGGGTCAGCACGCAGAGGTGCACCTTGGTACGCACTCCGCCGATCAGCACCCACAGCTCGCCAAAGTCGGCCTGCAGTTACTGGCCTGGCCGGGTCTCGTACCGAACCGTGGCCTGACGGCTCTGGCGCAGCGCCTCCCGCCAGACCTGCACCGCCCGCTCCACCGTGCGCAGGCTTACCTCGATGCCCTTCTGCTTGAGCAGCTCCTGCCGTACCACCTCGGCGTTGCCGTGGTGCTGTTCAAACTGCTGCTGCAGCCAGGCCTGGTGCCCGTCGAGCTGGCTGGCGCGATTGCTGCTGTCGTACGGCTGCCAAGTGCCCAACGCCAGGTAACGACTCACCGTGTGGCGTGAGATGCCGAGTTCCCTGGCGATGCGGCGCTGACTCCAGCCCCTCTCCAGCAGCTGGCCCATCACCGCCACCTCCTCCGGCGTTTGCATCACGCCCTCCAGCCCAGCCATCAGGCCTGCTGTATGGGCGCCAGGCAATCCCGCCAGCCCCTTGCCGGTGGGGGCGGTCAGCTGCTCAGTGGATGGCGCGCTGGCGGCTCCGGGATGGCCCAGTTTTCGTGTCGCCTCTGGTCCAGTTTTCGATGTCGCCTGACACAGCGAGATGCCCACCGCATCGGCCGCCATCTGCTGGCTGAGGCCGCTGGCCCGTTTGGCCATGTACCGCTCCTTGATCCGCAACTGACGTGACCCCCTTTATCGGTCCAGGGCTTATGAGAGTGGGTGGTCATGGTCATGCTGCAGCTCCTTGTTGAGCTGCCTCCATGGGCGTACGCCCTTGGAGGGCCGAGTGTGGCCTGAGCGTGTTGTACTCCCATCGCCAGCGATCGGCCAGGATCTGAGCCTCCGGGGCTGTGGTGAACAACTCGGTGTTGAGGAACTCATCCCGGAACCGGCCGTTGAACGACTCGGCAAAACCGTTCTCCCACGGGGATCCTGGCTCGATGTAGGCCGTGCTGGTGGTGGTATTGGTCTCACACCAGTCCCGTAGAGCCTGGGCAATGAACTCAGGGCCGTTGTCCGATCGGATGAACGCTGGCGCCGGGTAGAGGCTGGTGAGTTCCTCCAGCACAGTCACCACGTCTTTGGCCTTGCACCGCCTGCCCACCCGGATCGCCAGGCAGAGGCGGCTGTGCTCGTCGATCACGTTCAGGAACTTGAGTCTGCGGCCATCGGCGGTGGCATCGAACTGGAAATCCATGGCCCACACCTGGTGGGGATGCTGGGCCCGGTGACGCCTCACCGAGCCGTCGGCGGGCCGTGCCCGCTTCCGCTTCCTGGGAGTGGGCCGCTGCAGCCCCTCCTCCCGCCAGAGCCGTTGCACCCGCTTGTGGTTCACGGTCCAGCCCTCCCGACGCAGCAGGCGGTAGGCCATGCGGCGGCCCCAGCGGATGTGCTCAGCTGCAATCTCCCTCAGGCGGTGCCGAAGCTTGGTCTCCTCCAGGTCGACGACCTTCCCGCAATGGCGCTGGGTGCTGCGGTGCTGCCCCACAACACGGCAGGCCTGGCGCTCTGATGCCCGGTAACGCTCCTGCAGGACCGTGACGGCCCTGCGACGGCGTTCCGGGCTCAGAAGTTTCCCTCCGCAAGGTCCTTGAGCATCGCCTTCTCCAACTCGGCTTCTGCCAACAACTTCTTGAGCCGGGCGTTCTCCTTCTCCAGCTGCGTCAGCCGGCGGGCCTCCTCGGCCTGCATCCCGCCGTACTGCTGCTTCCAGCGGTGATACGTCGGCTGTGTCACCTCGATGACGCGGCAGACATCGGCGACGGTCTTGCCCTGGGCAATCAGCTGGTCGGCGGTCTTGAGCTTGCGGATGATCTGCTCCGCTGTGTGCCTGGTGCGTTTCATGGTGAAGTCCCCGGCCCAGTCTGGCCGGCTGAGGACTCTCATTCACCCTGGACCAATTCCCGGGGTCCACGTCACAACGACAGAGGGGCGGGCATCGCGGGGCTCCTGACCGTGACCAGAGCCCTGTTGTCGCAACCTGAGACCCGCCAATGTAGTTGCGCGGTCCCGCCTATCTAATTGTGTTTTCTCACCAGGTCATTCAGCGATCAGCAATCGCTGGAGGGACTGCTGAGGCGTGAGGCCACCGAGAGCCATGTGGCACCTGTTGCCGTTATAGATGGCCAGATAGCGACGTAGCCAGCGGTTGCGTTCCTCTGATGTCTGGTAGGCGATCACGTAGGCCCATTCCGCCAGGATCGTTTTGATAAACCGCTCGGCCTTGCCGTTGGTTTGCGGCGTATAGGGCTTGGTGCGGATGGGTTTCAGATCCAATGCCCGGCAGGCTTTTCGCCAATCCCCTGAGCGGTAGGCGGAGCCGTTATCCGACAGGATCCTCCGGCAGGTGATCCCCTGCTCCGAGAACCAACCGACTGCACGGGCCAGGAATCCAACAGTCGTTGCCCTCTGCTCGTCGGCCAGCACCTCCACATACGCCAGGCGGGTGGCGTCGTCGATGGCGACGTGCACCTTCTCGTAGCCGGCGCCTCGGGAAGAGCCTTGACGACGGTCACCGGTGATCCGGTGACCGACCCGCTCAAACCTGGCCAGCTGTTTTGACGTGACCCCCTTTATCGGTCCAGGGCTTATGAGAGTGGGTGGTCATGGTCATGCTGCAGCTCCTTGTTGAGCTGCCTCCATGGGCGTACGCCCTTGGAGGGCCGAGTGTGGCCTGAGCGTGTTGTACTCCCATCGCCAGCGATCGGCCAGGATCTGAGCCTCCGGGGCTGTGGTGAACAACTCGGTGTTGAGGAACTCATCCCGGAACCGGCCGTTGAACGACTCGGCAAAACCGTTCTCCCACGGGGATCCTGGCTCGATGTAGGCCGTGCTGGTGGTGGTATTGGTCTCACACCAGTCCCGTAGAGCCTGGGCAATGAACTCAGGGCCGTTGTCCGATCGGATGAACGCTGGCGCCGGGTAGAGGCTGGTGAGTTCCTCCAGCACAGTCACCACGTCTTTGGCCTTGCACCGCCTGCCCACCCGGATCGCCAGGCAGAGGCGGCTGTGCTCGTCGATCACGTTCAGGAACTTGAGTCTGCGGCCATCGGCGGTGGCATCGAACTGGAAATCCATGGCCCACACCTGGTGGGGATGCTGGGCCCGGTGACGCCTCACCGAGCCGTCGGCGGGCCGTGCCCGCTTCCGCTTCCTGGGAGTGGGCCGCTGCAGCCCCTCCTCCCGCCAGAGCCGTTGCACCCGCTTGTGGTTCACGGTCCAGCCCTCCCGACGCAGCAGGCGGTAGGCCATGCGGCGGCCCCAGCGGATGTGCTCAGCTGCAATCTCCCTCAGGCGGTGCCGAAGCTTGGTCTCCTCCAGGTCGACGACCTTCCCGCAATGGCGCTGGGTGCTGCGGTGCTGCCCCACAACACGGCAGGCCTGGCGCTCTGATGCCCGGTAACGCTCCTGCAGGACCGTGACGGCCCTGCGACGGCGTTCCGGGCTCAGAAGTTTCCCTCCGCAAGGTCCTTGAGCATCGCCTTCTCCAACTCGGCTTCTGCCAACAACTTCTTGAGCCGGGCGTTCTCCTTCTCCAGCTGCGTCAGCCGGCGGGCCTCCTCGGCCTGCATCCCGCCGTACTGCTGCTTCCAGCGGTGATACGTCGGCTGTGTCACCTCGATGACGCGGCAGACATCGGCGACGGTCTTGCCCTGGGCAATCAGCTGGTCGGCGGTCTTGAGCTTGCGGATGATCTGCTCCGCTGTGTGCCTGGTGCGTTTCATGGTGAAGTCCCCGGCCCAGTCTGGCCGGCTGAGGACTCTCATTCACCCTGGACCAATTCCCGGGGTCCACGTCAGTTTGGTGTCGACATGGATCATGTCGCCAGGCCGCTCCCACTGGTAGCGGCGAACTGGAACCTTGGGTTCAAGATTTCTGAGCCGTCCCAGCCCCAGGGCATTCATCACACGTCCGACGGTCGAGAGGGGCGCCTTGACGGCCCTGGCGATGCGCCGGAGAGTGCAGCGCTGGTGCCGTAGATCCACAGCCTGCTGCAGTTGCTGCGGATCGAGCGTCCGCCGCTGGGTGCGGCGAACACTCCGTCGATCCGCCAGTGCCGTTACGCCGCCATCACGGAAACGCGCCAGCCACTTGTAGGCGCTGCGCAGGCTGATCCCGGCTTGTGCCGCAAGGGCCTTGAGCGGCACGCCCTCATTGAGGTGCCGACGAATCAGGCGTTCCCGACTGATCGGCGTCAGTCGGGCATTGGGGTGGCTATGCATGGGGTGTGAGGTCTTGGGATGGGCGGTGACACCCCGACCCTGGCGACCTCACACCCAATCGTCAGCTGAACAACGTGGTGGGACTACACATCTAAGAGTTTGCAGAAAAAATCTCGTCGCGAGGCGAGTTCTCCCCCTCCGTGACCCAGCCAGCTGGTCATGGCGAGGCGATTATTGGAATGACTCAGGCTCGCTGTGAGTCCCTGATCCTCGGGATTGGTACCTCGCTCGACGCTGAATCTCCTCGCAGGCTCCCATCTCTGGAGAACGGCCTGTTCATGCCATCGCCTCCACAGGCCTGAGCAGGTTGCTCAGGCGGATCAGGTTGTAGGCGATCACATGCAGTCCGAACATGGCACTGACATTGGCCTGGCCGCGCAGCTTGAACTGGCGCAGGCCGCCGAACTGCTTGATCCAGCCGAAAACCTTCTCGATGCCGCGGCGTGCATGGATCGACTTGGCATAGCCCTCATGGCGAGTGGTGCGGCCATCGATGGCGGAGCCGCCGGAGCGTCCTGCGTTCTGGGCGACATGCGGGGTAACGCCGATCCGTCGCATCTCTGCGACGAATCCATGGGTGTCGTAGTTCTTGTCAGCACCGATGGTTTTCTGGTGGTGCCCGGGGAGATCGGCGGCCATCTCCTTGGCCGCATCCCGTTCGCCGTAGCCGTCAGCCTGGGTCACCCGGCAATCCACCACCAGGGCATGGCGGTTGTCCATGAGCACATGCCCCCGGTAGCTGGGCAGGGCCGGGTGAACATTCGACTTGCGGGCCAGAAGAGCGTCGGGATCCGTGCCGGAGCGATGGGTCTTGTTGCTGAGACGCACCCCGCGGAAGTCGCCCTTGGCCCGCTTCCTGCCATCCTTGGCCGCCCCGAATCCCTCGCCAGGGCCTGATGGCGGAGGCGGCGGGTCATCCTCTCCGTCGATTCGCTCCAGGGAGGCATGTGAGGCCCAGGCTTGGAGCAGGGTGCCATCGACGGAGAAGTGTTCATTGCTGAGCAGCGGTTTCACCTCCGGTGCCGCCATCAGCTTCTCCAGGAACCGGCCCATCAACTGCTCGTTGAGCAGCCGCTCACGATTCTTGGTGAACGTGGTCGGATGCCAGATCGGATCGTCAGGACTCAAGCCCACAAACCAGCGGAACAGCAGGTTGTAGTCGAGCTGCTCCAGCAGCAGGCGCTCCGAACGGATCCCGTAGAACGCCTGCAGCAGTGAGGCCAGCAGCAATTGCTCAGGCGGTATCGATGGCCTGCCTTCTGAGGCATAGAGATGGCAGAAGGTGGGATTGAGGCGATCGAGAGCCTGATCCGCCAGCTTGCGAATCCGCCGCAGCGGATGGCCGGCCGGAATCCGCTCCTCGATCGAGACGTAGGAGAACAGTGAGCCTGTGCGCTCCTGCTGACCACGCATCAAGCCTGAGGCGGATACTCCATTTTCGCAGGGGTGGGCGGGTTTTTCAGCGAACTCCTAATCGTCGCCGAACACAGGCTCACCAGTCCCGACTTCTGGCAGAGCCGCAGCACCTGAACAAACAGCCCAGCCAGGGCATGGAGGTGGCGGCGGCGGAAATCGCTGATCCGGCTGTGGTCCGGCTGCTGGTTGCCAGTGAGCACCCGGAATGCAGCGTCCTGCCAGCAGGCCTTCTCGATCTTCCTGGAACTGGGAACTCCGACGCAGTAGGCCTACAGGAGCAGCACCACCAACCGCTGCGCGGAAGATTTCGTCTACATGCTGGGGTCGTAGGCCTTCTCCCCCCGCAGATCCTTCCGCCGGTAGGGGGCATGAATCGCCTCGAGATCCAGCCCAGCCGCCAGATCCAGCAGGAAGAACACCAGGTGGTTCTCCGGCAGCCACTCCACCGGGGACGGTGGCAGCAGCAGCATCCGCTCGGGATTCCAGGGACGGAAGGACTTGGGTTTGACCATGCCCCATTCTCCCGCCCAGACCCGTTGCGGTCACTGGGGTCTGGGCAGATTCAGGGGCGGTTGTGGAGAGGGTGCCGGCCGATCTATGCGCGACACGCTCCTAGTGGAAGCTCTGCTGCTGGGGCAGCAGAAGGTTGGGCTCCTTAATCGCCGCCGTGACTGCTCTGAACTCTCGGTAGCCAAGCCCGACAACCTCGGCGGCTCGTCCACAAGTCAGCAAAGAGCGACACTCGCTTCGGCTGCATGATTACCACTCTCCGATGAGGTCACAGGCGTCAGGATGACCACAACTCGTAGGGACGCCCCCGAGAAATTATCGGATAGTCACCGCTCCTACAGGAACAATGCCGCAGTGGAGAACTAATTCTCCGACATTAAACTCAACCGTTATCATGATGACGACATCAATGTCCAGATCTGACCATAGCTGGTGCAGCGTGATCTGGCCTTATTGATCAAGGGGGACTACAACCCTAGACGCCGTCATTCAGAATCGATCACTAGAGCATGATAAGACATGGGGAGCAGTTCACCTCGGGCCGTTCATTATCTTCAGCAACCTTCTCATCAGCAATTACAGATTCAGGGCAAATGCATGATTATGAAAGTTTCGGTGGATAGGGGAGGAGCTCGCGTAGAGACATCCCACTGGCTGACAAAGGCGAGGATGCCAGGTCCAGCAAATTGAGCAGCAGCCTTGTTAGATGTCGTGAACAGTTGCCTGCAGATGCGCCAAGTCAACATAGTAGCCGGCGGGGGAGAAGTGAGATGTTTGAATATATTTCTCGACAAACTCCCTGTAGGGATGACAATACCTGGTCACATGCCATCTTTCAATGTCACGACCTCTAACACCTCGCACCCCAAAAAAAGCCTCAGATCCATAGATGACTACCTCGGTATTGAGCAGGTAAATTGGAGTCATAGATCCCGAACCGTAAGGAACAACACTCAATGCTATAGAATATTGACTTGCAATTTTAAGCTTTGAAGGGACTGACAAACCACTAATGATGTCCACGGAAACATCGAACGCAGATGCACAACTGTCAATAATGCTTGACATCGCGCTATCAAGACTAGAGTTTTTATACGTCGTAACAACACCAGCTTCTCCCTGGGAATAGTGAGGAATCGAAGTGCCCCCATCAATTACAACCGTACGAATTCCTTTCTTTGCTGCAGACTCAAAGACAGTCTCTACAACATTTGGAGTATTAAGACACTTTCTTCTCCCTTTGCGATTATCGAGCTGTAGATAGATAGCCGTGGTTGGTTCCTTGCGCCGTGGGCTTACCGCACACCTTCGCAGCAGGTCGAGGGATGCAGCTGGGGGAAGGCGAGAGACAAGGGGAATCGCGATAAGCCCAGGAAGCATATAAAGGGGAGTTGCATCATGCCTATAACTAGACAGATGATAGGTACGATTGCAGAATGACTTCAGTGGAATTCCACTAAGGTGCATGATTTCAAGAGTAGAGAGAAAGTCCCACTCCCCAAGCAACAGGTTGACTGCCCTACCATGATTAGCGAGCTCCTCTAGGACAGCTAGGTGTGCTATCTCGTTGATTATTGTATGCCCAAAGCTGCTTCGGCTACCGATCAGAAAAGCGTGCTCAAGAGGGGCAGTCGCGACCTTTGGCCATTTGGATAGAATATGACAGATTGCATTCTCCAGCACAGGAATAAGAAGCGGGGGCATTTTCCATTGCGTAGAAACAATGACAGAAACTTCTTCACTCCCTAGCCTAGTTATTACGATTGCCTGAAGACTACTGTAATAACCCCCATAGACTGGAACGAGCAAGTGCTCGCCGTTGGAAAATGGGATAGCAATAGTTGGATGTGTTCCACCAACAAGAACTGTACCCAGCGGGAGGAGCCTTGAGATGTCAAGATCTTTTGAAACCGCAAGAGACATCTCAGTTGAGAGGTTGGCCGTAAATAGACTGGTATAGATATTCGCCAAGTCATTAATATTGCGTCGCTCACTGTGATTCTCAGGAGTCCTATTGGCGTACCAAGAACAACCAAGATCAGGGATATTCAAGCACGTTTCTGAGTTGCGGTAGAGCAGGTCTCCAAAGAGTCGACCCGCACTTAGATATGACAACAGGCCAAACACCTCGTAAAGCTGTTGAGATGCCAGAGAATGCGGGTGCGCCCACTGAAGCTCATTAACAATCTCCAGAATTGATAAAGACTCTAGTCTACCCGCAGCAATATAATGGAGTCTAAGACTAATTGTTTGCGACTCAGGATATTCTTGGGTCAGTGCACTATTCACAGGCTGAACGCAGGACAGGAGCTTTTCAAGACAACTTGATGCCTTGTCTTTCCTTTCGGCAGCGAACAACTTTGCGGCAAGAAGCAAAGCGATATTAGGCTTGATCAAGCAACTCGAATCTTGCGATAGCTGTGTAAGTTCTGCCAGGTATTCTTCGCATTGACCCGCAGACAAGGAAGAATAACTCTTGCTTTCAATAAGAGAAGAGAATGCATCTAGTTTTTGCTTGGCTGACTCACAGTGTGAAAAGTCCATAACAGTACTCAGGTTGCACCATCCTATGCCACTAGCATAGGATGGTGCACGGAGAAGATACAGGTGAGAGGACTTTGCCGATCGTAAGAGTGATCAGGGATGATTGGGATGTAGTTCGGGTTCACAGCGGACAAGTCGCTCGGTTTCGGTGACTACAGCATACCGCAATTAGGCAGATCACCAGGCGGGAGCAAATTAACGCTCAGACGCAGGTGGATGCGCTTTTGCCAGGCACGAGGGAACCCGATCAGCCCCCTTATCCCACAACCAGGCTGAGAGGTGCCAGAACTGGTGCCTGTTGGAAATCATACTATGGACTCAGCTCAACAGTCGATTGTTCTCCTTAGGTGATGTCTCCTGAATAAGGAGTCACGGGGTGCGGGCGAGAAGATTTCGTCAGTTAAGTAGTTACTGCATGATCGCTATACTGCGCTCAGTTCATTGATCAAGGATTCCCTGGTGACACGATAAGGTGGGTACCTTTTACTGGGCAGTTCCAACACTTGACATCGTGAACCCTGGGCGGGAGGAATAGGGTTCGATTTCAAGGTAGACCTCATGGGGAATTTTTGCCTCCCAGTGAGGTTCCCCCGATTTCAAGGACAAGTCGATAGGGGTCACGCCATGACCACCAGACTGTTCATCGATGAGCAACCCCACCAGAACCCGGCGCCGGTTTACGGCGCAGCAGAAGGCGGAGGCCGTGGACCTCTGCCTGCAGGAGGGCCTCTCCTGCAATGCCGTCGCCCAGCGGCTCGGCCTTCCTTCCAGCAGCCTGGCCCGCTTGATGCACCAGGCCCGCGTCGACCGTGGCCAGGCCAGCCCCCGTGACCAGGACTCGCTCACCAGCGAGGAACGCGCCGAGCTCAACCGGCTCTCCGCAAGGAGAACCGTGGACTCAGGAGGGAGAAGGATTTTTCAGGCTGGCGGCAGCGCACTTTGCGTAGCCCGCAGGGCTTGCGCGCAGCAGTAAGGGCAGCTGCCGCCGAGAGGTTTCGCCTGATCAATCAGCTCTGTCCCGTGTCAATCAGGTTGAAGGGTGGCGTCAATCAGGTTGACCGGTGAGCGGCACCGGTTTTGCCCCTGCTGCAGGCCTGAACTGCCGATGAGGACTGGATCGTGACCAGGCATGTCGCGGCGCGTCAATCTGGTTGGTTGCGCGGGGAGATTGCCTCGACAGGTGGGCCAGTTGTCGCGTCGCCGCCCTGGTCTTGGACGTCTGGGCCGCTGATGCCGGTGATCGTGCCGGTGCTGACGCCCGCGTCAATTACGTTGGCGGGTCGCTGGAATCGCTGGAAACCCTTGCAGCAGCTGCCTTCTGCCGGTAGCTCTCGCCCTTGATGCCGATGATGTGGCAGTGGTGCACCAGCCGGTCCACCGCTGCCACGGTCATGGAGCCGCTGGGGAAGATGTCGTCCCACTCGCGGAAGGGCTGGTTGCTGGTCACCAGCAGTGATTTGCGCTCGTAGCGGTGGCAGATCAGCTCGAACAGCACCGAGGTCTCCAGCTCGCTGCGCCGCACGTAGGAGATGTCGTCGATCACCAGCAGGGCGTAGCGATCGAGCTTCTGCAGCATCGCCGGCAGGTCGTAGGCCGCCTTGGCCTTCTGCAGCAGCTGCACCAGCGTGGTGGCGGGGAAGAAGCGGCAGACCTGGTCCTGCGCCACCATCGCCATCGTGATGGCAATGGCCAGGTGGGTCTTGCCCACCCCGCTGGGACCGAACAGCAGCAGGTTTTCCGCCTGCAGCAGCCAGGTGGTCTGCCGCGCCAGGCTCTGGAGCTCCTGCCACTGGCGGGGATCGAGGTGCTGGTGGTCAAAGCCGTCGAGGCCCTTCTGCCAGGGGAGATGGGCACCGCGCAGCAGCCGCTGCTGACGGGCGGTCTGCCGCTGTTCCAGCTCCTGCTCGCAGAGGGCGTAGAGGAACTGGCCCGGGCTCCAGCCCTGGGCCTCAGCCTGCTCGGCCAGCGGCTGCCAGTGGCTGCGAAACCGCGCCAGCTTGAGTTGTTTGAGCAGCAGCGGCAGGGCCGCTTCCACCGCCTGTGAGCGCGGCAGCGGGGACGAGGTGGTCATAGGAGGCCAGCAGGTGTTGGGGAATGACGGGATCGGGGAGGCTCGGGCAGCGGGGCGGCACGCGAAAGCGCTGCTGCAGAGCCGAGAGGGACAGGGACTGGCGGCGCTGGGCCTGCTCCAGGAAGGCGAGCACCAACTCAAACGAGGCCACCCGCACCGCCACATACAGGGCCTCCGCCATCAGCCGGGCCGCACCGTCACGCTCACCGCCGGCCAGCAACTGCTGCCAGAACTCCCACCAGCGCTGATCCGGGAACAGGTGGCGCTGGTAGCGGCAATGGAGCAGGGCCCGGGGCTTGGCCCGCAGGCCATCGATCAGGTGCTCCAGATCGATGCACCAGGCCCGCTTCTCACCTGCGGCGCCATAGGCGCGCGGGAGCTGGCAGACCCAGCCGCTGCCCAGGAACACCACCAGCCGGTCGTGGTGCAGCCGCACCGTGACCTGACGGCCGATCAGGGTGGGCGGCACCGAGTAGATCACCTGCCTCACCTCGATCGTGCTGGTGCTCCGCACCCGCACCGTGAGCCGCTCGTAGTCGGCAAAGCGGAACGCCGGCAGAGGGGCCAGATGCTCCAGCTCCTGCTCGTAGCGCCGTTGCCGGGGGGCGTTGAGGGCGCTGAACACCTCAGCGAGAAGCTCGCCGTATTCGGCCGGCTCCTCGAAATCACAGCTGCCGCGCAGGATCAGCTTCTGCTCCAGCCGCCGTTTCACATGGCCGTTGGGTCCCTCGACGATGCCGTTCTCGTGGGCCACACCCCGGTTGTTGCGGCTGGGGGACAGGCCGTAGTGGGCACACAGGGCCTGGTAGCGGGGGGTGATGTCGAGGGCGTAGCTGCCATCCCGGTTGCGGCTGGCGGCCGAGAGCCGATCGGTGCGCAGCTCTCTGGGCACCCCACCGCAGGCGGCCAGGGCGTTCTGCAGACCCTCGGAGAGGGCCACGAAACTCTCTCCGCCGTGGACGATCTGCCCGTAGGCCCAGCCGCTCCAGGCCAGGCGGTAGTGAAAGAGAAGGTGGGGGAACGGTTGTCCGCGCAGGGTGATCGCCACCCGTTTCACCCGGGTGAAGTCGCAGAAGCCGATCTCGCCGGGCTGGTAGGCCAGCGGGAACATCACTGACGTGACCCCCTTTATCGGTCCAGTCCTTATGAGAGTGGGTGGTCATGGTCATGCTGCAGCTCCTTGTTGAGCTGCCTCCAGGGGCGTACGCCCCTGGAGGGCCGAATGCGGCCTGAGTGAGTTGTACTCCCATCGCCAGCGATCGGCCAGGATCTGAGCCTCCGGGGCTGTGGTGAACAACTCGGTGTTGAGGAACTCATCCCGGAACCGGCCGTTGAACGACTCGGCAAAACCGTTCTCCCACGGGGATCCTGGCTCGATGTAGGCCGTGCTGGTGGCGCTGCTGGCCTCGCACCAGTCCCGTAGAGCCTGGGCAATGAACTCAGGGCCGTTGTCCGATCGGATGAACGCTGGCGCCGGGTAGAGGCTGGTGAGTTCCTCCAGCACAGTCACCACGTCTTTGGCCTTGCACCGCCTGCCCACCCGGATCGCCAGGCAGAGGCGGCTGTGCTCGTCGATCACGTTCAGGAACTTGAGTCTGCGGCCATCGGCGGTGGCATCGAACTGGAAATCCATGGCCCACACCTGGTGGGGATGCTGGGCCCGGTGACGCCTCACCGAGCCGTCGGCGGGCCGTGCCCGCTTCCGCTTCCTGGGAGTGGGCCGCTGCAGCCCCTCCTCCCGCCAGAGCCGTTGCACCCGCTTGTGGTTCACGGTCCAGCCCTCCCGACGCAGCAGGCGGTAGGCCATGCGGCGGCCCCAGCGGATGTGCTCAGCTGCAATCTCCCTCAGGCGGTGCCGAAGCTTGGTCTCCTCCAGGTCGACGACCTTCCCGCAATGGCGCTGGGTGCTGCGGTGCTGCCCCACAACACGGCAGGCCTGGCGCTCTGATGCCCGGTAACGCTCCTGCAGGACCGTGACGGCCCTGCGACGGCGTTCCGGGCTCAGAAGTTTCCCTCCGCAAGGTCCTTGAGCATCGCCTTCTCCAACTCGGCTTCTGCCAACAACTTCTTGAGCCGGGCGTTCTCCTTCTCCAGCTGCGTCAGCCGGCGGGCCTCCTCGGCCTGCATGCCGCCGTACTGCTGCCGCCAGCGGTGATACGTCGGCTGCGTCACCTCGATGACGCGGCAGACATCGGCGACGGTCTTGCCCTGGGCAATCAGCTGGTCGGCGGTCTTGAGCTTGCGGATGATCTGCTCCGCTGTGTGCCTGGTGCGTTTCATGGTGAAGTCCCCGGCCCAGTCTGGCCGGCTGAGGACTCTCATTCACCCTGGACCAATTCCCGGGGTCCACGTCAATCACCTCCGGCGCCGGGCCATGCAGTGCCTTCCACTGCTGTACCCGCCGCTGCAGGGTGCGTTTCACCGAACTCCAGTCCTGATCAGGCTTTTGCTCCTGCAGGTGCTCCAGCAGGGTGGTGGGCGTGAGCGCTGGATGGCGCTCCAGCAGCGGCAGTAAGAGTGGTTCCCAGACCTCCGCCAATGGATCGGGTCGGCGCCTGGTGCGGGGCTTGGCGGCTTTGGGTTGGAGGCGGCCTGCATCAATGCGGTGGGCACTGCTCACCGAGATGCCCGCCGCTGCGGCAGCCACCTCCTGGCGGCTGCCGGCTCGTCGTTTGGACATGTACAGCGCAATCTGTTGAGCGGTGAGGGGAGCAGGCATGGCCCGGTGCCCTGCGCATGGCAACCGGATTCAGCAGACCCCCTCAGAAGCGGTCAACCAGATCGGCGCGACCCCTCAACCAGATTGTCGCCGGACACAGCTCGCTGATCAACTCTCGGTCGCGTGGCTGTGCCGGCAGCTGGGGGTGGCCCGCAGTGGGTACTTCGCCTGGCGGCAGCAGCAGGCGCCGCCGGGGAAGCGGGCGTCCGAGAACGCCCGGCTCACCGCCGTGATCGAGACGGTTTTCGGTGAGCACCGGGGCTTCTACGGATCCCCGCGGATCCACCACAAGCTGCGTGCTGCCGGCCACTGGGTCGGTCGCCACCGTGTCGCCCGTCTCGTACAACGGGCTTAGCTCAAGGCCAGGACCCGCAAGCCCTTCCGTGCCGGCTCCAGGGGCTCAAAAGGTGCCACTGGGGTGGTGGAGAACCTGCTGCAGCAGTGACGTGGACCCCGGGAATTGGTCCAGGGTGAATGAGAGTCCTCAGCCGGCCAGACTGGGCCGGGGACTTCACCATGAAACGCACCAGGCACACAGCGGAGCAGATCATCCGCAAGCTCAAGACCGCCGACCAGCTGATTGCCCAGGGCAAGACCGTCGCCGATGTCTGCCGCGTCATCGAGGTGACGCAGCCGACGTATCACCGCTGGCGGCAGCAGTACGGCGGCATGCAGGCCGAGGAGGCCCGCCGGCTGACGCAGCTGGAGAAGGAGAACGCCCGGCTCAAGAAGTTGTTGGCAGAAGCCGAGTTGGAGAAGGCGATGCTCAAGGACCTTGCGGAGGGAAACTTCTGAGCCCGGAACGCCGTCGCAGGGCCGTCACGGTCCTGCAGGAGCGTTACCGGGCATCAGAGCGCCAGGCCTGCCGTGTTGTGGGGCAGCACCGCAGCACCCAGCGCCATTGCGGGAAGGTCGTCGACCTGGAGGAGACCAAGCTTCGGCACCGCCTGAGGGAGATTGCAGCTGAGCACATCCGCTGGGGCCGCCGCATGGCCTACCGCCTGCTGCGTCGGGAGGGCTGGACCGTGAACCACAAGCGGGTGCAACGGCTCTGGCGGGAGGAGGGGCTGCAGCGGCCCACTCCCAGGAAGCGGAAGCGGGCACGGCCCGCCGACGGCTCGGTGAGGCGTCACCGGGCCCAGCATCCCCACCAGGTGTGGGCCATGGATTTCCAGTTCGATGCCACCGCCGATGGCCGCAGACTCAAGTTCCTGAACGTGATCGACGAGCACAGCCGCCTCTGCCTGGCGATCCGGGTGGGCAGGCGGTGCAAGGCCAAAGACGTGGTGACTGTGCTGGAGGAACTCACCAGCCTCTACCCGGCGCCAGCGTTCATCCGATCGGACAACGGCCCTGAGTTCATTGCCCAGGCTCTACGGGACTGGTGCGAGGCCAGCAGCGCCACCAGCACGGCCTACATCGAGCCAGGATCCCCGTGGGAGAACGGTTTTGCCGAGTCGTTCAACGGCCGGTTCCGGGATGAGTTCCTCAACACCGAGTTGTTCACCACAGCCCCGGAGGCTCAGATCCTGGCCGATCGCTGGCGATGGGAGTACAACTCACTCAGGCCGCATTCGGCCCTCCAGGGGCGTACGCCCCTGGAGGCAGCTCAACAAGGAGCTGCAGCATGACCATGACCACCCACTCTCATAAGCCCTGGACCGATAAAGGGGGTCACGTCAGCAGGACTTCCAGCCCCCGGCTCCCAACCGCTGCTGGGCGGGTGAGATCACCTACATCCGCACCACAGCGGGCTGACGGTACCTGGCGGTCTGGATCGATCTGTTCAGCCGCCGCGTGGCGGGCTGGATGCTGGATCAGCAGATGGATGCCACCCTGGTGATCGAGGCCCTCAGCCGATCCCTCGGCCACCGGCAGGTCCAGCCGGAGCAGCTGCTGCTGCACACGGATCGGGGCAGCCAGTACCGGGCCACCGACTATCGCGACCTGCTGAAGGAGCACAAAATCGTCTGGAGCATGTCCGCCAAGGGCTGCTGCTGGGACAACGCGGTGGTGGAGAGCTTTTTCTCCACCCTGAAACTGGAGCTCGATCTCGATGACCATCGGGAAGCGTTGATCTCACCCCAGCAGCTGCAGCGCGATCTGGCCTTCTGGATCGAGGGTTAGTACAACCGCGAGCGGCGGCACTCAACGATCAGTTCCCTCAGCCCGATCGACTACGAGCAGCAGTACATCACTATACGTACACTCACACCGGCAGGCCCCTGAGAGCTGTCCACGAAATCGGGCCGAGCTGATCTCAGCTTCCAATCCATCGCTGTAGGCGTGCAGGTACACCTCCTCATACTGGGTTTTCCTCCGCAGTCTCTCCACCAGAATGTTGTCGTAGCAGCGCTTTCGGCCCGACTAGCTGATCTTGATCTCCGCAGCCTGCAGCCTGGCCACGAAGTCGGCTGAGGTGAACTGACACCCTTGATCGGAGTGGAAGACCTCTGGCTTACGGCCACATCGCAGGGCCATTTCCAGGGCATCCAAACAGAACTCCGTGTCAAGGCTGTTGGAAGGTTTCCAGGCCAGAACGTGCCTGGAGTAGAGATCCATGACTGCCACCAGGTAGAAGGAACCCCCTCTGCAGCGGGATGGAAGTGATGTCGGTGGCCCAGACCTGATCCTCCGCTGTGACCGTGCTGGCATCCACCAAGCATGGAAAGCGCTCGGATGGACCCCCAGGAACCGTGGTGCGTGGCTTCTGGTAGATCGCTCGTAACCCTTTGCGGCGCATGAGGCTTCACATCCGATCACGGCTGATCGGGATCCCATCTCTGGCCAGGTAGTCCACCATCCGGCTGCTGCCGCTGCAGGGATCCTCCAGATAGAGGGCGTCGATCCTGGCCATGATCCGCAGGGTCGATTCCAGCTCAGGTGTCGGCCGGTAGTACAGCGTGGACCTGGGCAGGCCCAGCAGCGCACAATAACGGCTGACACTGAGCTCGGGATGGTCGTGATCGACCAGCTTGCGCAGTTCACGGGCATCAGAGCAGCTGAGACTTGTTATGAGCCACTCCAGCTCCACCTGCAGCCGATTGATCTGCTGGAAGAGCTCTGCCTCCTTGGCCTGCACCTCCTCCTTGTCCTTGTCCTTCTTACCCCTGGTGAACAGCTCGCTGGCACCGTCGAGAAGCTGTCGCTTCCACTGGCTCCCCTGGATCGGATGGATGGCGTGGTCGGCAGCGATCGGCCTGGATCGTCTTGCGGCCACTGATCGCCTCCATGGCGACCCTGGCCCTGTACTCGGGGCTGTGGGTGCGGCGCTTGGTCCTCCGGTGGGAGCGCCTTTCAGGGGCGGCGCCCCGCCTCAAAGGTTAACGATGGGAGGCTGTCCAGAAAACCAAACCACCTCAGACAGCGCCTTACAAGGTAGTTTGCGAGGAAGGGACCGAATAGGCCTTGCGCAAAATCGGCATGAGGCGAAGGACAAAGAAATTAACCGATCTAACTGCGCATAGACAATCAAGTCTCATTGGCTGATCAAAGCAAGTCTTTAGTCCAATCGAGCATGGCCTTAACCCCATCTTTTGCGCTCGTACGCGGATGCCATGAAAGGAGGTTTTTAGCGCGGCCAATATCAGCAACAAAGAAGTCTTGATCACTTGACCGGCGAGGTGTATGCGTAAAACAAAGAGATGGAAGATCAAGAAAGTCACATAGCAAATCAAACAACTCAAGAAGACTTAGAGAGTTTTCCAAGCCACCACCTATATTAAAGACTTCACCAGCGACGCTATCGCGATTGTCATAGGCAGCCTGATACAATGCAATGAGATCTGATGCATGCAATACGTCGCGCACTTGCCTGCCTGTTCCAGCAATTGTGAACGGTTCAACATCTTGACCAGTGGCTAGAACTTGCTGCTGCTCCAAAGCTTTAAGACAGAACCACCCGATCCATCCTTGATCAAACGAGGCGAACTGACGTCCTCCATAAATTGTGGAGTGGCGGAAGACTACAGTCTTGAGGCCATAAACACGAAACCAGTCTCGCACATACTGGTCAGCAGCTCCTTTCGAGCAACCATAGGGCGTAGAGAAATCTAGAGGAAGCTTCTCATCCAAGCCATGGGGAAAGTCGGGGAGGTTAAAACGTCGAGGCCCTTCTTCATAACGTAGCCACTCCAAGTCGCCATAAACCTTGTTCGTACTGCTGTAAGCGACCAAAGCCTCAGGCGATAACTCTCTGCAAGCCTCAAGCACATTGAAGGTTCCTAGAACATTCGTTTGGAGGTCACGACGTGGGTTTGTAAGTGATGTAGTCATAGCCACCTGCCCGCCCACGTGACAGACATAGTTTATTGGAGAATAGCGTCTGAACAGCGAATAGACTGCTTCGTGATCAGCGATATCAATTTGGTGAAATGTAAGCTGTTTTGAGTCATATTGTTCTTGCAGCCAGGCAAGATTCAGCTGAGACCCATTGCGGAATAAAGCATCTGCGACGATTACCTCTGCACCATTCTTGAGAAAATGACAGGCAAGGTTAGTACCAAGAAAACCACAGCCCCCGGTAATCAGAACACGCATCCTTACTTAGTGCTCAAATGGCTACAAGGCGTAACTCTACAGCAAAAAGATGGTGAGCTGAATCCCAGGCCAAGGACCGGGCTAAGGCTGTGTGGGACTTCACATCACGCTTTCATGAACAACGGCTGGAGCAATCATTGCGAACCAGTAAGGGCTAAGGGGCTGGTCATCCGTTGGAAGGCCCGGTCATGTCCGCTACAATACGAGGTAAGTCATCTGGCCTTGAAGGCTTGGCACCAAAAATAAGCTTCCCAGGGGCATTAAAGCTCTGCCACTGTTCCTCGGCGAATTGCTTAAGTGTCTTGGGTACACCAGAACCGATATTAATCACTTTTGGCTGGTTAGAAGCGTCTACACGATTACAGGCTGAGAGCAGCTGTTCAGCAACTCTTTCTACAGGAAGAAAGTCTCGGATTTGCATTCCAGAGGACATCTCGAAGTCTCTTCCGGTTAAAGCGGCAGCACGCAGAGAAGGCCAAAAATTTAAGATTGACTGACCTTCGCCAAAGGCAGTGAAGATTCTGCAGTAGACAAGTGGGAGTGCGTCTCTTAGGGCAAGGCTATATAGCATATGGAAAGCTGCAGCTTTGCTGGCTCCGTACACATTGACAGGTCGGAGACAGGCATCAACTGGGATGAACTCATAGTGATTTGAAGATAGACCGTACTCATAACAAGTGCCTGCAACTACAAAAGACCTCACGCCAGCTTCACACGCTTGAGATGCAAGATGTAATGTCAGCTCAACATTAACGTGTGCCAGCTCTCTCGGAGTTGCCTTCTTGGGACTGACACCAGCTGAAGCCATATGGATGACTGCATCAACTCCTTGTAAGTCAGAAGATGACAACCCTTCGAGATCCTTATTAATCCAAAGTGGTTGCAGACTTGAAGGTATACAGAGAGATGCATGATCGCTACGGCGAGGAGCAATGACATCAAAACCCTCAGCTAATGCCTTGGCAACAACCCATGACCCAAGAAAGCCGGTAGCACCGGTCACATAGATTCTCATAAACTAACAAGCCTGTGGGGCTGCTAGTTCATGGTTGGGGGAGGCACAAAAACCCCGAATTACTGATATTTTCGCTTTGAGCATAGCGGCAGTAAGACCTGGGTATGTTCCAAGAAAAAGAATTTCGTTCATGATGTCATCTGCTCCTTGCAAATCACTAACAACGCGATAGGCTTGGGGGTTGTCCTTCTTCAGTTGTACAAATGCAGGCTGTCGCAATAAGTTACCCCCGAAGAGCATGCGGTTTCCAACGTGATGCTGATCAAGTTCACGTGCTAGATCAGTGCGACTAAATGGTGCCGTAGGACGCACAGCGATTTTGAAACCAAACCATGAGCATGTTGTTCTACAGCCACTCGAATCCCAGCTAAAACTCCCATCTTCATGCCACTCCGTAGCATGAGTAGGCAAAGCGAAATCAAGTACATCCGATAGAGAATGAAGACCCTCTCGGAGTGTTTGCCAATTATGCTTTCTAGCTTCGATAAAATTGGGAAGGCGCTTCATTTGAACTCTTCCAATAGCAGCTTGAGTATCCAGCGGCTTGAGATTGAAGCCAAGATGGCTGTAGGTATATTTGTGGTCGTAACCTTTTGGTAGGTCTCCAAGCTGCCAATCAAATCTCTTGTTGCAGGTGTTGTCAACACCACTTGGGCACCAGCAATCGCGTCCCCAGTCCCGGAAACTCTCAGCAACAACTCTAAGTTTCTGATCATTGACAATATTTACAGCCCCGCCTTCCCCCATTGTGAGGTGATGAGGAGGATAGAAGCTCTGGGTGCTGATGTCTCCCCACGTACCTGTCCAACGGATCACTCGATCCGGACCGTCATCTAAGCCAGGGCTGTTATCGCTAAAGCCTAAAGATTCAGCGAGATCGCGGGGCATCGAATAGCTACATCCAAGGGCATCACAGTTGTCTTCAACCAACCAAAGATCATATTTGCGACAGAATGCCAGCGTTGCAGCTACATCAAAAGGATTGCCGAGGGCATGCGCCATCATGACAGCTTTGGTCTTGCCTGGGGCGTAGGCAGCTTCTAACTGATCACAGCAAGCATTACCGGTAATTGGATTGGCGTCGATAAAGACTGGGACGGCTCCAACCTGAATAATTGGTGAGACTGTAGTAGGAAATCCAGCTGCTACAGTTATAACTTCATCACCAGGAAAGATTCTTTTGGAGGCAGGCAGCTTATAACTAGTCAGTGCGGAAATGGCTATAAGATTTGCAGATGATCCTGAGTTCACCAGTAAACTGTGGCGAACGCCAAGAAATGCCGCTAACTCTTTCTCCATCGCCATACCTTCCGTCCCAAGCGTAAGCCAGAAGTCCAGCGTGGTTCCAACGGCTGCAGCCACCTCTTCTTCAGTGAAAACCCTACCGGCATAAGGGATGGGGTCTCCTTGTTGCCAGGGCTTACGGTCAGGGTCATCACCAGGACGGAAAGAAGCATGGACTTGCTTCGAGTACTCACGGGTGAGGCGAAGGATTTCCTGTTTAAGGGATTGGAGGTCACTCATTTGATTTTGGGAATCAGGAAAATGCTTGCGTGTAGTCTACTATGTCTGCGATGCAGCAATCGATTGCCTGTTCAGGGCTATTATGGACATGGTGATACCATCTCACCGTGCGCTGGACCGTGGTGCTGAAAGGCCAACGCGGTTTCCAACCAAGCTGGTGGTGGGCTTTGTCGATCTGAAGGTGGAGGCGGCCGGCCTCATGAGGAGCATTAGCATCTGAAAGGTCAACCCACTCCCCAGGCCAGTGCTTTAACGCTTCCTGAACCAACTCTCGCACAGGCTGATTGGCCTCAAGGCTCGGACCGAAGTTAAAGCATGTTGTGTATGGGTTGACACCATCAGCCTGATGGGCCATTGCCAAGCGTTGGGCCAATAGAAGATAGCCACTCAATGGTTCAAGTACGTGTTGCCAGGGTCTAGTAGCTTCGGGTCTCCGAACTGGAATCGCTTGATGGGCTGCCAGGGAGCGAATGGCATCAGGTACTATGCGGTCCTCTGCCCAGTCTCCGCCACCAATAACATTTCCTGCGCGGGCTGATGCAATGGCTAGCCAAGGTGTCTGGTGGGAAGCCTGGCCACAAAAACTATCCCGCCAACTGGCTATTGCTATTTCTGCAGCAGCTTTGCTGGCGCTATAGGGATCATGCCCTCCAAGGCGATCATTTTCGCGGTAGCCGAAGTCCCATTCACGATTTTCATAGACCTTGTCAGTGGTGATCATGACCACGGCACAGGGATGCTCTAAAGGACGCAATGCCTCTAGGATATGGAGACTTCCCTGGACATTCGTTGCCCAAGTTCCCAGTGGATCTCGATAACTTCGACGTACCAAAGGCTGTGCCGCCAAGTGAAGCACGACCTCAGGCTGGCACTCTTGAACGATTTTCTGCAGAGGCGCCAAATCTCTGATGTCTTGGAGATGGTGACCCTTGAGACGAGAAACAAGAGCAAGCTGATCAAAAAGATGTGGATCCGTGTCCGTTGGTAAACCAATGCCAGTGACTTTGGCTCCCAGCTGAGTTAGCCAAAGTGCCAGCCAGCTCCCTTTGAAACCCGTATGTCCCGTGAGAAGAACGCGACGGTCCTTCCAAAAATCAACATCAATCATGACCACACTTTCCAGGGAGCTCGTCCAGTAGACCAAAGTTCCTCTAGCTTTTGGCGGTCACGAAGTGTGTCCATAGGTTGCCAGAATCCCTGATGCTTATAACAAGCTAGTTCTCCACGCTCCGCAAGAGTCATCAGTGGTGCTTGCTCCCAGACTGTGTGATCCCCATCGATAAGATCAATCACCGATGGCTCCAGTACAAAGTAGCCCCCGTTGATCCAGGATCCATCACCATCAGGCTTTTCCTGAAAATTATGGACAAGCGAATCGTCAATTCCCAAGGCGCCATAACGGCCAGGTGGCTGCACCGCAGTGAGGGTTGCAAGCCTCGATTGCCGATGGTGATGCTCAATCAGGGCATGAATGTTTACATCGGCAACGCCATCACCGTAAGTGAAGCAGAAAGTGCCATCCAAATATTCCCGCACCCTAGCCAGGCGCCCGCCCGTTAATGTTGTATCGCCTGTATCCACCAAGGTAATCTTCCAAGGCTCGGCATTTTTACGGTGAATCTCCATATGATTGAGATCCATATGGAAAGTTACATCACTTGTGTGCAAGAAGTAGTTGGCAAAATACTCCTTGATGACATAACCTTTGTAGCCACAGCAAATAACAAACTCTTGGATGCCGAAGTGACTGTACGTCTTCAAAATATGCCAGAGGATGGGCTTACCGCCTACCTCCACCATCGGTTTTGGCTTCAGATGTGTCTCTTCTGCCAAGCGGGTGCCGAGCCCACCAGCAAGGATGACGGCTTTCATCAAGTGCCTCTGAAATTGGTTCAATCATACAAGCCAACACTGGCCTGGCTGCGGGCCCAAGAACCCCCTTCCGCAAATCAATTCCTGTATCCACGGATACTGACACTGCTTTTGATCCATGGTGGATGTTGGCTTGGTCCCATTGGCCACTGAGCTGAGTTCAACCCCTGTACCTCTTGGAGCTGCGAATCCAGTTGTTCTGAGAAAAGGCGGCGCCTCTCGGCTTAGGCCACCCAAACGCCGAACTATAGTTCTTGGTTACGGAACAAGGCATCCTCGCAAGCTTTCACTTGAACATGTCCACCATGTCTGATTAAGTGTTTCTAAAGCACCATGAGGCCTCCAAGGCGCTCCCAAGACGTCATGGCAGATTCATAAAGATCTGTTGGCTTTACATGCGGAATTAAATCACCACGAGCATCAAGGTCGCCAAGAGATGGATAGCGACCAACAATTCGACCAGGGAGATGATCACCCATTAACAATGCCACCGATGCACTGCCATGATCCGTGCCACCCGATGCATTCTGATTCAATCGACGTCCAAACTCACTGATAGCCAACAAGGCAACCTTAGGCCTGTGGTTCATGCGCCTTAGGCCCGCATCAAAGCAAACCAAGGCGTCGGCCAGCTCTATCAGGAGCTGATTATGACGGGGGATCTGCTGGGAATGGGTATCGAAGCCTGAGTGCTCCAGACCAATCACCGCCGGCGGGCTGGGAGCGCCGATGAGCCGCAAGGCCATGGCAACTTGCGCCCCCAAGCTTCCACGGGGAATGGTCAATCCCTGGGGTAAATCGCCCAAGGAATCCAATAACCTTAGTACCTCAGCCTGGCCGCTGGCCTCAAGCTCCAACATGCTGCGTAGCATGGCATTGTCGCCGGCAAGTTCAGGGTCAACAGCAGGGAGACGGGTTTTGCCAGCATGGGGGTTATGCTGCCAAACCGGTTGCATCTGAACACTCAGACCATCGCTGCCCTCCAAGGCCGGTGAACCCGAAGGCCCCAGGGCCACCAGAGTCCTGGACCTCCGCTTTCGGGCCAGAGCGGCGGCAAACCACCCGGGTCCCTCTCCAGAAGCAGATCCTGTGGCCCACTGATCCATCGCCTTGAAATGGCTGCGATTGGGCTGGGGCCAACCGACCCCGAGGACAAAGGCCATGCGGCTGGCCTTCAAGACCGGCATCAGCGACGCCAGGGCGGGATGCAGCATCAGGTCTTCACCAAGCAATGGACCCTCGCGAATCGCCAGCCTGGGACGAGCCCGTTGGTAGGCGGGATCACGGTATGGAATCACGGTGTTGAGCCCATCATTCCCCCCCTTGAGCTCCAGAAGCACCACAATCCGTTCGGGCTTGTCGGACGCCTCCTCATGGCTCCGGCACAACAAGGGCAACATCAGAGGGGTGATGGTCGCCAGTCCCGCTGTAAGCAGGAAGTCGCGTCGTTTCATCGTTGCAGCCTCAGCAGAGTTGCCAGACGGGATCCCTCCATAGCCTGGCGATGTTTTCGCGTGTAGCAGGGGCCGGCAAGCCAATTGTGAGGGGAGGGATGGCAGTGAGGCCAGGCGGTAGCGAGTCTGGCAGCTCGCGAGAGGCCCACACCTCAGGATCAGCAAGGAGTGCCATCAGACCGCGCCGCCGAGCTGTAAGCCAGCGAAGATTCAGCCACTCTTCATTCGTGGGCCATCCTTTCACCGAAGGCGGCGCGAACAGTGGCTGCCCCATCAGCCGCAGATGATGGATGCTGATGCGGAGCGCATCGGGATGGCGGCTGCCAAGCAGGGCCAGGCTGCGGCTCACCATGGCAATCGGTGAATCAAGGCGGGTTGCTTGGCGGCGCCCATCCCTGGCCTCGGGGGTTCTCTCCAAGACACTGATCAGCCATGGCAAGGAGAGATGGTTTTGGCGCCAGCCGGCCGCAATCTCTTCAAGCCGGGCGGGGGAAGGCAGAGGCCCCACAATCTCTAGCCACAGCCTGCGAGTGATATGACGTGCCGTCGCGGGCTGTTGGCAGAGCCATTGCACCAATTCTGACAAATCAAAGCCCGATGTACGGCCTAGGATCGTCTTGGTCCCGAAGTCGTGGCGGCGGGGATCGAGCACCAGTGAACGGTGCTGAACGAGGCGATAGCCCGTAAGGGCCCGAGCTGTTTCGATCACATCGTTTTCCGTATAGTGGCCTTCTCCAAGGCTGAATAGCTCAAGCAGCTCGCGGGCGAGGTTTTCGTTCGGGTTGGTTCGGTTGTTGAGGTGGCCGCTGAGGGAGATCTGCAGGGCAGGATCAGCCAGCATGGCACCTAGCAGATCGCGGTAAGTTCCCGAGAGGTGACGGCGGATGGCATCGATCTGACCCTGGAGCAACACCGCACGCTCCAGGGGTAGCTGGTTCAGGCTCACGGGGAAAACCCCAAGCCAGAGCTGGATGAGGGCATCGTCGCGGCGGGTAGGCCCGAAGGCGAGCCTCTCCAACCAGGTCTGTTTCAGCTCCTGAACCTGCGCATGCATGCAGCGCCGCTTTTCCTGCACGGTAGAAAGCGTACGACAGTTGATGGAACTGAAACTGGACATCTGCATCACGAGGTCTAAAGGTAATCTGTCCCGAGCTAGACAAGTTTCAACAGGGTTGTATCATGTGGGCTGCTGGGTGGGCTCGTATAGACGTTGAGGCGTCACGAGGAATCTCGAACCATGCCTACCCCGCTGGGGCCAGACCTTGTGGATTCCAGGTCAGGCCGACCAGCTTCGCCGAGCGTCACGGTATGAAATTCACCCGAATTATTCATCTTAATTAGTGGCAGGTGACAGTTCGAGCAACCGGTCAAACCGTCTTGGGCCCCACTTGAGCCAACATTGCTAGTCTCCCTCGGATGAATGCTCCGTCGCAACCCCACCTCCCCCAGCTTGGGGACGTGGTGCGGATCCAACTCAGCGGCAGAATCACCGAGGCAGAGGCCGGTTGGCGGCAGTTAGTACTGCAGCCGGATGTAGGACCCGAATGGCGGCTGTGCCTGGCTGCACTGCTGCTGCGGCAGCAGCGCGCCGAGGAAGCCGCGAGCTTGATGGAGAGCGTGGTGGTGCCCGACGCCCCCACGAAGCTGACGCTACTGCTCACCCGAGCAGCCTGCGCCCGGCAACAGGGTGATCACCAGTCAGCCGCCGCGCTCTACCGCGAGGTGCTGGTCCTGGCACCCGATCACCTGGGGGCCCGCACCGCCCTCACCCTGCTCCAGACCTCCGGTGAGGTTGAGAAGCTGGAGCAGAAGCTGCAGGAGGCGCTGGATGTCCAGGACCTTAGCGCTGCCCTGGCGCACTCCACCCGGCTGCGGCAGCTGCCGGAGGCGCCGGAGTGGACCCTGCTCCGCCATGCCCACCTGCTCCGCCAGCTGGGCAGGGACTCAGAGGCGCTGGCCGCACTCAACCCCGCCCAGGTGAAGGGGCCACTTCGTGCCCACGTGCTCAAGAATCGGGGCGAGATCCTCAGGGAGCAGGGCGACCTGCATGGAAGTCTGGCCGCTCTGCAGGAGGCCGTGGCCCTCGACCCCACCTGCCCCGACCATGCCATCGCCCTCGGTTTCCTGCAAGCCGAGGTGGGCGCCCTCGACCAGGGGCTGGAACTCCTGCACGAGGCCGAACGGCTGATCAGCGACCCCGAAGCGCCGGCGCAGCGGTGGCTGCGCCTGCTGCAGGTGTACCTGCTGCACCGCCGCGGTGAATACGAAACCGCCCTGGCCATCGCCCAGGGGCTCGCCGCAGACGCGGAGCTCGGCTTCGAGGCCAGGCTCCAGGTGGCCGGCCTGCTGATCCGGCTTGGAGACGCCAAGGCGGAAGCCGCCCTCGAGGCGCTCCACCCGGTGGGGCCCCGCCAGGAACGGGAATCCCTGCTGCTTCGGGCCGACTGGCTGCAGAGCCAGTACCGCCACCAGGACGCTCTGCAGCTGCTCGAGCCCCTGCTCAGCGAGGACCCCCTGCCCCTGGCTCCGGCCGAGCAGGCCTGCCTGCTCCAGGTGTGCCTGCTCCAGCTCCAGGAGGCGAGCTCCCTCTACCTGCGGCTGCGCAAGGCCAAGCAGTCGAGCGGCAACCGGGCCTTGCAGCTCTCCTCCCGGGCGGGCCTCCATCGCGGCATCTACGAGGAGTTCAACACCAACCGGGCGGTGGGCCTGGCTCTGCGCCAGCAGACCGGACAGCCCCCACCCCACCGGCTCCATGCTCTCTCCCAGCTGCTCGCGGAAGAGAGTGAGTCGAATGCGGCCGCCTTCTCCCTGCTGCTGGCAGCACGGCAGGCCGGCCACCTCGAACCCTGGGCAGGCCCCCCTGCGGGATCCGGGGGCACCGCCCCGCTGATCCCCCGGCGGGTGCTGCAGTTCTGGCAGGGCGAGGAGCTGCCCGATTCGGTGGCAGTGGCCGCCTCCAGCTGGACCCAGGCCAACCCTGGCTACGAACACCGGATCTGGCGGGATGAGGAAGCAAGCCAGTTCATCAACGAGCGCGCACCGGAGCGCGTGCGTCAGGCCTACGCCAAGGCCGCCAGCCCCCTGCTGCGGGCCGATCTGCTCCGCCTGGCCTGGCTCCACCTGGAGGGGGGGGTGGTGGCCAGCCTCAACACCCGCTGCCGCCACTCCCTCGACCCCTGGCTCGGTGCCGGCATCGATGGCGTGCTCTACCAGCAGAGCACCGGCTTCCTCGGCACGGACTTCATGGCCGCGATGCCGGGACAGCCGCTGGTCGAGGCCATGCTGGACCTCGCCTGTTTTCTGGTGCTGGGCGAGCAGGGATCGAATTCCTGGTTCCTGAGCGGCCCCGGCATGCTCACCCTCTGCTTCGCCCGCTACTACCGGCAGGGGCTGGCCGATCTCAAGGCTCCGCCGCCGCCAGGGCTGCGGTTGCTGCGGGAGTCGCACCTGTCCCAGCGGGTGAGCCTGAACCTCCAATGGCCGGTGCGCATCATCGGAACCGAGTGGCACGATCCTGCCGACCAGCTGCAGGGCCAGGCAAGGCTGTTCAATCGGACGCGGCGTCTCCCCCGGCGCCGGATGCCAGCCTCGCCCCCCCTCCTGCAGGGCCATCCGGGTGAGCACCGCCAACAGCGGCCGCTGATCCTCGGCGGCGGCGGCGGACACCAGGCGGTACTGGCCCCGCAGGCGCAACAGCAGCAAGGATGCTGGACCCAGGCCGTCAGGCAGGGCCAAATCGACGCGGTTGAGCCCCGGCGCCATCGGCAGACTGGTGACTTGGGCCGGGCCCGGGGGAACCTCGATCCGGCACTCCAGGGCGGGCTCGCCCTCCACCGCACTCTGCTCCGGCAGATACACCTCCAGCTGCAGCGCAGGGAGCTGCAGCACAGGGAAGGGCGGGGCCTCAGGGGCGAGTTCCAGCACCAGCAGGTTGTCGCGATCGATCCAGCGGTCGGCATGGACCCCCTGACTGCCGGCCAGCAGGCGCAGCCCCTTCAGCTCCAGCCCCTGCACGGGGGAAAGGGCCGGCCGCAGGGAGCGGGGCTCCAGAAGCTGGGGCCGGTGCTGCCGCAGCAGCTCCAGCAGAGGCCGCTCCCCCAGCACCACCAGGGGCGGACGATCGCCGGCCGCACCGCTGCCCCCAGGCTCAGGGCCGAGCGCCAGCGCCTCCGGACAGTGGCCCTGCAGCAGGGCCAGCCGGCTTAGCCCCAGGCGGAGATCCGAGGCGGAGCAGAGCAGCAGCACATCCACGCGGCGCAACGACTCCTCCAGCCCGTGCAGCAGCTCATGCAGCGGCCCCTCCAGCCCGGCCGGCCGCGCCGGCAGACACAGCACACCGGCTTCCTCCAGGCGCCGGCGGCTCCCCGGCTGGTCCGGCTCCACTTCCGGCAGCACCACCACCTTGAAGTCCAGGGCCTGAAAGCCCTGCACGGCCCGCTCCAGCGCCGCCTCCGCCAGGCAGGAGGCCAGCACCAGCACCACTGGCCCGCGCCGCAGGCCCCGGTCGCTCGCCAGCAGCCACTGGCGCGTGTCCAGCAGCTGCTCCGCCCGCAGCACCCCCTGCCAGCGCTGGCGGAACGTCTGCAGGTTCCGCACCTGGTGGCGCTTGAGACCTTCCTCCAGGCTGCGGGAGTGGCTCAGGCCCTCCAGATGAACGATGCGGGACCAGGGCTGCACCATCACCGCCATACCGGCCTGCCGGGCGCGCAGGCACAGGTCCGTGTCCTCGGCATAGGCCGGACGGTAGACCGGGTCGAAGCCCCCCAGCCGGCTCCAGAGGTCCCGGCGGATCGCCAGGGCGCAGCCGCTCACGTAGTCCACCTTGCGGCGGTGGTTGAGCAGGAACTGGCGCTCCGGACCGAAGCCGCGGCCGTGGTTCCACACCTCGCCGTCGGCCCAGCAGATGCCGCCGCTCTCCAGCACCGGACCATCCGCCGCGTAGACCTGGCTTCCCACCACCCCGGTGCCCGGGCACGCCGCCAGCGTGCTCCAGAGGCAGTCGAGCCAGTGATCGCCCACCAGGGTGTCGTTGTTGAGGAACACGAGCACCTCCCCCCTGGCGAGGGCGGCGGCCTGGTTGCAGTTGTCCAGAAAGCCGAGATTGCTGCTGGTTCCAGCCGCCTGCAGCCAGGGGTTGCCGGCCGCGATCTGGGGCGTCGCATCGGTGGAGGCATCATCCGCCAGCAGAACCTCACAACGGATGGCGGTGCGGGCCAGCAGCAGGCTGCGCAGGCAGTTGAGCGTCAGCGTCCACTGGTTGTGCACCGGCAGCACCAGGCTCACCTGGGGCGGCTCCGTCGCCCCAGGCGGCACCACCCACGGCGGCGGGGAGAGGGCTTCCACCCCCCGCACGGCCATCAGGTAGTAGGCCACCAGGAAACTGCCGAGCGGGTCGAAGCGCATCGCCGCCTGGGCGCCGCGGAGGCCCGCGCCCACCTGACCGGTGGCCCCCAGCAGTCGTTCGAGACTGGCCTGGTCGAGGCAGCCGAGCTGTTGCGGCTGCCCGGCGGCGATGCAGGCACTCCAGTGGGCAAAGAGAGCCCGCCAGTCGGCCGTGGCCGTGAGCCTCCCGCTCTCCTGCACCACCTAGCGGATCGCTTCCAGCACCAGAACGCCCGGCAGATCGGAACCGAGCACACCGTGCTTCCAGCTGGTGACGTGATGGAGCATCACATCGCTGAACCCTGCCGCGCGCAGCTCATCGAGCATGGCCCAGCCGGGGATCTGGTACACCAGGGAACCCTCTTCCGGACG